>NZ_FOFZ01000046.1 GCF_900111075.1 Flavobacterium frigoris | reverse complement strand
TGCATCATTAAATATACAACTTTTCTGTCTAATAATTAGATTATTTGTTTATATTTGATAGAATTAAACGGAGGTTTTTTCACAGACTGACGTTGTGCGACATTTTACCTGAACCGAATATAAATTGAAGAATAAATGAAAATAAAAATTATAATTTTTGCATATTTGTTTTTGACTATTAATGCTTTCGGACAAAAAAGAACTGCCGAAGACTTTGGTTATAAACACATAATATATATTTATAAAAACGACAAAGTAGACATTTTAATCAAATCAAAAAATGGAGAAGAAAATTTAAAAAAGCCTTTGTTATTCTTTTCTCAAGGAAGCTTACCAAAACCTTTAATAAAATATAGTGAACAAGGGGATTATCCAGTTTTTCCTTTTGACACAGACAGTATTTCTCAAAAATATCATTTAGTGATTATTGGCAAACCAAATATTCCTTTAATTGCTGATACAAAAACGCTTGGTAAAGATTTTACTTACATTGATAGCTCAGGCAATTTCCCAAAAGAATACAATGAAAGGAACTTGCTAACTTATTATGTGGACAGAAATATTGAAATAATTAAATATTTACAAAAACAACCGTGGGTATCAAAATCCAAACTTGTTGTTGCAGGACATTCTGAAGGAAGTACAATTGTTGCGAAAATGGCAAATATCTCAAAATTAATAACCCATCTTATTTATTCTGGTGGAAATCCATTAGGCAGAATTATGTCTGTAATCGAAGAAAGTAGAACAACCGAAACTGACAGCACAAAATATGCGGAAGAGAATTTTAGATATTGGCAAGATGTTGTGAACAACAAAATGGATATGACTGACGACGGACAAGGTGATACTTACAGAGCAACATTTGAATTTTCTATTCCAACAACTTATTATATGGAAAAATTAAAAATACCTGTACTTATTTGTTATGGTACAAAAGATTACAGTTCGCCATTTAATGATTATTTCAGAGTTGATTGTATTTTGAAAAACAGAAAGAATTTTCAGTTCAATGCTTACATTGGAACAGAGCATAATTTTTTTCCAATGACAGCTGACAACAAACCAAATTTTGACATTTATAATTGGGACAAAGTTGCGAATGATTGGTTGAAATGGCTAAATTCAAATTAAAAAAAACGTCGCACAACAGCTAAGGATTCGTTGGGCTTGAAAAGCCAACAATGAAGCCGCGGTTGAACGGAACCGATTACATGCCGTCAACAATATGGAGTTATCGTAAATTGGGTAGAGTGGTTACAAGAGGCTAAAACGCCTCTTTTTTTTTGGTGTGTAAATCAGGCTAATTTTATACTGTTTTGCTTTCCCGAAGTTTCGGGATTGGGCAGACCTGCCCTTACCCATAAAGTTATTTTTTACAGGGAATTGAACTTTGGCTACCGCCAAGATACCAAGCAGGCGGACCACGCTGGTCAAAAACCGCTATTCGATGTAAATTGCCCGTTTTGCAACACGGACATTTGGGTAAAAATGGTTTCTTTTCTGCTTTTTCTAGCACTTTTACTTTTAATTTCTCCTGCAAAAGCTTGAGCTTTTGACGTTTCCAAGTGCTACTCAAAAAACCATAATGACGGATTTTTACAAAACGTTTGGGCAAAATATGCAACGCAAAACGCCTGATAAATTCTTCGTGCGTCAGTGTCATTTGTTTCTTAAATCCGTT
>NZ_FOFZ01000004.1 GCF_900111075.1 Flavobacterium frigoris | reverse complement strand
ATAAGCTCCTGTTTTTTCTCCAAATTTATATTTTGTACTCATTTAATTAATATTGTGTTTACTTTGTGGGCACGAGCGAGACGCTCGCGCTAGCACACGCTCAAGCCAGCGGGGGGTGTCTTGTTTAAAATCTTTAGTATTAGTTATTTTATGTGAAATATTTTCAGTTTCAGAATAGACTTTAAATTCTATTTTACTATTGATGCTATATTCAAATACATTTTGAGCTTGTGTATTAAAAGCTACTATAATTAATAAAGTTGATAAGAGATTTTTCATATTCTATATTTTCGGTTTTTTATGTGTTTAATTGTTAGATATATTACGATTCCAATTATTATATAAAAACTAAATTTCAAATAAATCCCTATATAAAATGAGATAAATTTATAATTATAATACTCTTCAGGAGCATTCTTTAAAAAAAAATCACCTGTAAGCTTACTTCTATAAAGAGGTTGTCTTCTTAAATCAGTTCCTAAAAATTCTTGCTTACCTATTGCTAATTCTATTTCAGAATTATTGCTTAATAATGTACCTTGAATAACATAAGATCCAATTCCGTTATCTGATCCTCTATCTTGTGTTCCACTTTTTATAAATAAAAAATCAACTGTCATATATAATTTTCCATTTTTTAAACTTTTCAAATTTTCATATTCTTGAAAATACCTATTTTTATAAAGATCAACAATAGTTACTACTATTGACCCCATTATATTGAAAATCAAAAAGAGGACTAAAAATAGCTTAAATGTATTTTTCATAAACTTAAAATTTTACTTCATATTCATATTCATCCCATTGACATTTATAGGGAAACTTCCAAATCGTTATATCAGCAACTGGTTTACATTTTACTTTAAAGCCACTCAAGATAGGGAACGTATATTCGTTTTTATAAACATCTAAAGATAATAATTGAACTTCAGCAAATGATTTTCCAGATATTTTAGCACTTATGTAATCTGATGCTTTAAATACTAATTTAGGATCTAACCCAACTATTGCATCAATTACAATTTTAGATGGATTGCCAATCTCTTTATAAGTTTTGTTTCTTTTTTGTTTTTCTTCTATATAATTTTTAGTAATTTTTGTAAGTCCAATTTGGCCATAAGCACTAGCTTCTATAAAGAAATAAATCCCTAATGCGAATTCATAATCATGACCCCGCTACCGCACGAATCCTTTCGTGTGGTAATTATACTTGATGGTTTTATGTTAAACGCCTCCTACATTATACATTCAAAAAGCACCCGCTGTATTATGAAACTTATAATTGCTATTTCGGACTAATAAATAAGATTATTCTGTAAATATATAAAATTAGTGCTTACTATAGGCAAGCCAAAGGATTCGTAATGGAGTCTATAGATTTGTTCTTTAAAATATAATACTTTAGATTATATAGGTTTTAATTGCATTTTTGATATATTTACTTCTGTTTGGTTATAAAGTATAACTAAATAGTGTAGTTGTGTTTTGTATTTTTAACCTGTATCGCATCTTTGGATGTTGAAAACAATGATAATAATAAAATTATGTGCGGAATATTAGCCATTATAGGAAAAGGAAAAGATGCAGAACAAGTAAAGGAGCTTTCAAAAAGGATGTCGCACCGTGGCCCGGACGAAAGTGATTTGCATGTTATGGAAAACGGATCTATTTTAAGTCACGAACGTTTGTCAATCATCGATTTGCATTCGGGTAAACAACCTATTCAAGGAAGTAATACTGCCTATGTGGTTCATAATGGTGAGGTTTACAATCATCAAGAATTAAGAGAAGGTATATTGAAAGAGCATACTTTTAGAACTAAATCTGATTCGGAAGTGATTGTTCATTTGTACGAAGAATTCGGTTATGACTTTTGTGATAAGATAGATGGTGATTTTGCTTTTGTCGTAGTAGACGAGGATGATTTTGTTGCCGCTCGAGATCCGTTAGGAGTGAAGCCGTTATATTACGGTTTAGATGAAAGAGGAAGGATTTATTTCGCTTCAGAAATGAAATCTCTTGCTGATCAATGCAAAACATTTTCCACTTTTCCTCCTGGACATTATTACACACAAAAAACCGGTTTTGTAAAGTATTACAAACCTGTATATGAAGACTATCAAAAGGCTGATCAAAACTTAGACTTAGAATTAATCAGAACCACTTTGACCGAGGCTACTCGCAAGCGGTTGATGAGCGATGTTCCCATTGGCGTGTTACTGTCTGGCGGATTGGATTCGTCATTAACATCTGCAATTGCCTCGAGATTATTGACGGAGCAAGGAAAAAAACTACATTCATTTTCTATAGGACTGGATGCAAATGCTCCAGATGCTTTGGCGGCAAGAAAAGTAGCTGATTTTTTAGGGACTGAACATCATGAAATTTATTTTACAGTTCAAGAGGGAATAAAAATATTAGATAAATTAATTTGGCATTTAGAAACCTATGATTTGACATCGATACGAGCTAGTACGCCAATGTATTTTTTATCAAAAGCAATCAGCGATTTAGGAGTTAAAGTTGTACTTTCAGGAGAAGGAGCTGATGAGATTTTTGGAGGTTATTTGTATTTTAGAAGCGCGCCTTCTGCGGTAGAATTCCAAAAAGAAACGATTGAAAGAGTACAGAAATTATTCACTGCCGATTTATTACGAGCAGATAAGTCTACGATGGCTCACGGATTAGAAGCGAGAGTGCCCTTTTTAGACAAGGCATTCTTAGAAATAGCCATGCGTGTTAAACCAGAAGAGAAACAGCCTAAAACGTATGATGGTAAAGAAAAATACATATTAAGAAAAGCATTTGACACTCCAGAAGATCCTTATTTACCTGCAGAGGTGTTATGGAGACAAAAAGAACAGTTTTCTGACGGGGTAGGGTACAACTGGATCGACCAATTAATAGAATATTGTGCTTCTCAAGTTACAGACGAACAGTTGTCTGGAGCAGTTGTAGAATTTCCATACAATCCTCCAATTACGAAAGAGGCTTATTTTTACCGATCTATTTTTAATAGACATTACCCGCAAGTTAGTGCGGCACAAACGGTTAGAAAGTGGATTCCAAAATGGCAGGAAAATCAAGATCCAAGCGGAAGAGCAAATGAAGCGCATGTACAGGCAGATACTGAAATAGCTAAGGCTGGCGCAAAAGTTTAAAAAACAATTGCATTTTATATAAAATTAGAACGCTCTTCATTTTGAGAGCGTTTTTTTATGCAAAAAAATCAACAATATGTTAATAACTTAACAGCTTAAAAAGCTATTTTAACGGTAATATAGTTTACATTTTTATATATTTGCGTGTTAGACGAAATTACATTATTAGAATAAATCATATGAGCGAAGAAATCAAGAAGGACAATTATTCAGCAGATAGTATTCAGGCATTAGAAGGAATGGAGCATGTAAGAATGCGTCCATCGATGTATATTGGAGATGTGGGGGTTCGCGGACTTCATCATTTAGTTTATGAAGTAGTGGATAACTCAATCGATGAGGCAATGGGTGGTCATTGTGACACCATTACTGTTGATATTAATGAAGATGGATCTATCACAGTTGAAGATAATGGTCGTGGTATTCCAGTAGGAATTCATAAAAAAGAGGGAGTTTCAGCATTAGAAGTTGTAATGACTAAAATTGGTGCTGGAGGAAAATTTGATAAAGATTCTTATAAAGTTTCTGGTGGACTGCATGGTGTTGGGGTTTCGGTTGTGAATGCGCTGTCAAATCATCTTACGGCTACGGTTCATAGTAGTGATGGAAAAGTGTACCAGCAAGAATATGAAAAAGGAAAAGCACTATATCCGGTAAAACAAATTGGGGAAACTACAAAAAGAGGAACGATAGTTACTTTTTATCCTGATGAAACTATATTTACGCAAACAACGGAGTTTTCATATGATACTTTATCTGCTCGTATGCGCGAGTTGTCATACCTTAATAAAGGAATCACAATTACATTTACAGATAAAAGAGAACTAGATAAAGACGGAAATTTTGTTTCTGAAATTTTTCATTCTGATGAAGGGTTAAAAGAATATATTCGTTATTTAGATGGAAATCGTGAGCCTATTATTGCACATGTGATCTCTATGGATAATGAAAAGGGAGAAATTCCCGTTGAGGTTGCCTTGATATACAACACAAGTTATACGGAGAATATATTTTCTTATGTAAATAATATCAATACGCACGAAGGAGGGACGCACTTGCAAGGTTTTAGAACGGGTCTAACTAGATCTCTTAAGAAATATGCGGATGCTTCGGGAATGTTAGATAAATTAAAATTTGATATCTCTGGGGATGATTTTCGTGAGGGACTTACGGCTATTATATCTGTAAAAGTTGCGGAGCCACAATTTGAAGGGCAAACTAAAACTAAACTAGGAAATAGAGAGGTTGTTTCTCCAGTAAGTCAAGCGGTAGGTGATATGATTGAAGCTTATTTGGAAGAAAATCCAAATGACGCTAGAATCATTGTTCAAAAAGTAATTCTTGCAGCGCAAGCACGTCACGCGGCTAAAAAAGCACGTGAAATGGTACAGCGTAAAACCGTAATGGGTGGCGGTGGATTACCAGGAAAATTATCGGATTGTTCAGAGCAAGATCCTACAAAATGCGAAGTTTATCTTGTCGAGGGAGATTCGGCAGGGGGAACGGCTAAGCAAGGTCGGGACAGAGCTTTTCAAGCAATCCTACCATTACGTGGTAAGATTTTGAACGTAGAAAAAGCGATGCACCATAAAGTATTTGAAAACGAAGAGATTAGAAATATATTTACTGCTTTAGGAGTTACTGTTGGTACCGCCGAAGATAGTAAGGCGTTAAATATTGAAAAATTACGCTACCATAAAGTAATTATTATGTGTGATGCCGATGTCGATGGTAGCCACATTTCTACTTTAATATTAACGTTCTTCTTTAGATTCATGAAGGAGCTAATTGAAGAAGGTCATGTTTATATTGCTGCGCCACCTTTATATTTAGTTAAAAAAGGAAATAAAAAAGAATATGCTTGGAATGACCTTCAGCGCGATCAAGCCAATGAAAGAATGGGTGGTAGTGCAGGAATCCAACGTTATAAAGGTCTTGGGGAAATGAACGCAGAGCAATTGTGGGAAACTACAATGGATCCGAGTTTCAGAACCTTACGTCAGGTAACCATCGATAGCTTAGTTGAAGCAGACCGAGTTTTCTCGATGTTAATGGGAGATGAAGTGCCGCCACGAAGAGAATTTATTGAAAAAAATGCAGTTTATGCTAATATTGACGCATAATTAAATTAAAAGAATCAACTAACTAACCAGAAATACATATATAAAAGATGAAAGTTACTATTGTGGGAGCAGGAAATGTAGGAGCAACTTGTGCAGACGTAATTTCTTATAGAGGAATTGCAAGTGAAGTAGTATTGTTAGACATTAAAGAAGGTTTTGCCGAAGGGAAAGCTTTAGATATTATGCAATGTGCTACTAATACAGGATTCAATACCAGAGTTACTGGTGTTACCAATGATTATTCTAAAACCGCTGATAGTAAAGTGGTAGTTATTACTTCTGGAATTCCTAGAAAACCAGGAATGACTCGTGAAGAATTGATCGGGATCAATGCAGGAATCGTAAAAACGGTTGTTGAAAATGTATTGGTTTATTCACCAGATGCTATTATTGTAGTGGTTTCAAATCCAATGGATACTATGACCTATTTAGCTTTAAAATCTACTGGACTACCAAAAAACAGAATCATAGGGATGGGTGGAGCTCTTGATAGCTCTCGTTTTAGAACGTACTTGTCAATGGCTTTGGGTAAACCAGCTAATGATATTTCAGCAATGGTTATTGGAGGACATGGTGATACGACAATGATTCCTTTGACGCGTTTAGCATCTTATAACGGAATTCCAGTATCTCAATTTCTTTCAGAAGACGCTTTAGAAAAAGTAGCTGCTGATACGATGGTTGGAGGAGCGACGCTTACAGGTCTTTTAGGGACATCAGCTTGGTATGCGCCAGGAGCATCAGTTGCTTATTTGGTGGATAGTATTTTGAATGACCAAAAGAAAATGATTGCTTGTTCTGTTTTTGTTGAAGGCGAGTATGAGCAAAATGACATTTGCATTGGAGTACCTTGTATAATTGGTAAAAACGGTGTTGAAGAAATTGTTGAGATTGAGTTAAATGATAAAGAAAAGGCCGTGTTTGCTAAAAGTGCAGTTGCGGTTCGAGCAATGAACGATGCATTGAAGTCAATTTTAGCCTAATAATATGTTATATAATGAAAAAGACTGCATTTTAGCAGTCTTTTTTTTGAGATTAATCAATAAATAAATTGGTTAATCTTAACCTTAATTATATATTTGCTCGGTTAAAAAAAAATAATATATTTCTTGGTTTCCTTTTTTAAGTTTGAAATCGTTGTCAAGTGCTATTTTATAAGGGTTGAAAATAAATAAATTTAAAATAATTAATTTTTAGTAATAATGCAGAATAAAGGACTTATTAAATTTTTCGCAATTCTATTTGCATTGGTGAGTATTTACCAACTTTCTTTCACTTTTGTCGCAAGCAAAGTAAAAAATGATGCCAAAGCATATGCTGCAGGTAATTCTGAAAAAGAAACAAAATATTTGGATTCCATCGGTAAGGAAAGTGTCTTTAACCTTGGATTTACAAATTTCACTTTCAATGAAGTAAGTGATAAGCAAATCAACAAAGGTCTTGACTTAGAAGGTGGTATTAATGTAATACTTCAAATTTCAGTAAAAGATATATTGAAAGGATTATCTAATAATTCTAAAAATCCTGTATTTAACAAGTCTTTGGCAGATGCTACGGCTGATTTAGAAGGAAACAAGTCTTATTTAGATAAGTTTTTTGATGCTTTTGCTGCAAATTCAAAAGGAACTGTAAAATTAGCTTCACCAGATATTTTTGCAAACAGAAGTTTGCAAGGAGAAGGTGGAGTAGATTATCAAATGACTGACGCAGAAGTTGAAAAGGTTATCAAAAGAAAAGTTGATGAATCTGTAGAAAGTGCTTTTGGAGTACTAAGAAAAAGAATAGATAAATTTGGAGTTACTCAACCTAACATTCAAAAGCTAGGAGAGTCTGGAAGAATTCTTGTTGAACTTCCTGGTGCTAAAGATGTAGACCGAATTAAAAAATTATTACAAAGTACCGCTCAATTAGAGTTTTGGGAAACGTACAAAATTGAAGAAATTGGTAATTTCTTGATGGCTACAAATGAGGCATTGAAAAAAACCGAAATTACTATAGTGGAGTCAAAACCAGTAGTTAAAGATTCTTTGAGCGCTTTATTAACAGACGGGAAGGATTCTGCTGCTACTAAAAAAGGAAATAACCCTTTGCTTGACAAAATTATTGCTCAAGGTGGTGGTCCAGTTTTAGGTCTTTTCTCACCAAAAGATACAGCAACAGTAAACGGTTATTTTAAAAGACAAGATGTTATAAATTTACTGCCAGCAGAGCAGCGTTATGCTAAATTTGTTTGGGGGAAACTTACAACAATAAAAGACGCTAAAGATAAAGATATTGAAGCGGTAGAGCTATACGCATTAAAAGGAAATAGAGATAACGTCCCTGCAATGAGTGGTGGAGTTGTTACTGATGCATCAGATACTTTTGATCAATCAGGTAAGCCAGCTGTTTCTATGCAGATGAATGGTCAAGGTGCAAAAGGTTGGGAAGAATTAACAGGTAGAGCCTACACGCAAAAAAGTAATATCGCTATTGTTCTTGATAATATCGTATATTCTGCACCAGGTGTATCTAGCGGGCCAATCGCTGGAGGTAGATCTGAAATATCGGGTGCTTTTGATGTTACGGAAACTAAAGATTTAGCAAATGTATTACGAGCAGGGAAACTTCCGGCCTCTGCTGATATTGTTCAGTCAGAAGTGGTAGGGCCTTCCTTAGGTCAAGAGGCTATCGATTATGGTACAAATTCTGCGATAGTAGGATTGCTTTTAGTATCACTTTGGATGATGGTTTATTATGGAAAAGCAGGTTGGTATGCTAATATTGCATTGGCGGTTAACTTGTTATTTCTTTTTGGAATCTTAGCAAGTTTAGGTGCAGTTCTTACATTGCCAGGTATTGCAGGTATTGTTTTGACAATGGGTACGGCAGTAGATGCGAATATCATTATCTATGAAAGAGCCAAAGAAGAATTACGAGAAGGGAAATCATTAGATGAAGCAGTAAAAGCTTCGTACAGTTGGACTGGAGCCATGCGATCTATTGTAGATGCAAACGTTACGCACATCTTAATTGGTACTGTATTGTTTATTTTTGGTTCAGGACCAATAAAAGGTTTTGCAACGACATTATTAATTGGTATTATAACTTCATTGTTTACTTCAATCTTTATAGCAAGAATCTTTATCGATAAAAATATTGCTAAAAAAGCTAATTTAACATTTGTTACTAATTTTTCTAAAGACTTTTTTACAAATTTCCATTTCGATTTCTTAAAAGTAAAAAAATGGACGTATGGTTTTTCAGCAATTGTAGTTGTTGTGAGTATTGTTTCATTGGCAACAAATAAACTAGATCAAGGTGTTGATTTTGTGGGAGGAAGAACATTTCAGGTTCGTTTTGAAAAGCCAGTTGAAGTTGAAGTTGTAAAAGCGGAACTTGTAAAAGTATTTGGTAGTGCGGAAGTGAAAATATTTGGTAATGATAATCAATTGAAAATCACAACTAAGTATAAAGTGGAAGAGCACGGTAATGAGGCTGATCAAGAGGTGAATAAATTATTGTTTCAAAGTTTGAAACAACATTACTCGGCAGATTTAACATACGATAAATTTGTAAACGCATATGAAGGTAAACTGTACGGTGTTGTACAACAGTCAAAAGTAGGGCCAACTGTCGCGGAGGATATTAAAACTAATGCATACTGGGCAGTTCTTGGATCAATGCTAATTGTATTCTTATATTTGTTAATTAGTTTTAGAAAATGGCAATATGGTTTAGGTGCGATAGCAGCTGTAGCCCATGACGTTATATTTGTATTAGGAATTTATTCTTTATGCTATAAATTCATGCCTTTCGGTATGGAAATTGACCAACATTTTATCGCGGCAATTCTTACTGTTATCGGGTACTCAATGAATGATACTGTAATTGTATTTGACAGGGTTCGTGAATTCTTAGATGGTAATACTAAAGGTACTTTTTCAGAAATTGTAAACAAATCAATTAATTCAACAATGTCAAGAACAATCAATACTTCATTAACTATGATTGGTGTATTGGCGATAATGTTCTTTTTCGGTGGAGAATCGATTAGAGGGTTTATCTTTGCAATGCTTATAGGTATTATTGTTGGAACTTATTCTTCATTATTTATTGCAACTCCAGTATTGGTAGATACAATTTCTAGAGAAGACAAAAAGTTTATCGAAAAACAACATCAAGAGAGCTAGTATTTAGTTTTTATAAATTACTAAGACCCAACGAAAGTTGGGTCTTTTTTTTGTTTTGAATTTGCCAGTAAATCATTTTTAAATTGATTATATCTTATAGTAACAAGTAAATAGTATCTTAATTTTTTAATAATGCTGATGACTAATAGTTGACTCTTTTTTCTAATTTTTATTTATCACGGATAATGGAGTTTATACGCAAGAGATGAAGCTTAGTTTTGCATTTGGTATTCACTACGGTTTTGGAGGTAATTTAGGGAATAAGAACTACAGTTATACGAGCCGCTATTCTAAAGTACAGGGTAGTTGCTGCTAAAACAAAGTAAAAATTTTAAGTGTCAACTAATTATTCAACCTTAAATGGATTTTATAGAATATAAACGTACAGACGAGGACTATTATGAAAAGGAATATATGCAATCCGAACTGGATAAACTGAGTAAGTACCAGAGCGTAGAATACATAAATGACTATAGTTTGAATGTAGGGTTTATTATAAGTATGATTATTTCAGAGCGCTTTTCTATTTTTTTTATTAGGGGGTGTTGGCCCTATGATTACGGATACTGAGACACAACGGCTTTCTCTGGGTTTGCGCTTTCAAATACTGTTTCATTAGGAATTGCAGACAAATTATGCAATAGGATAGTTGAAGTAAGACCTAGTTTTAGTCATCTTTCTATTGGGATTGCAGAAAGTAAATTTTGATTTTAATACGCATAATATGGAATTGGGCTCGAATTATTCATTTTAACAGATTTAGCATTTCTGTAAGGCTGTTTCGGAAGGAGACATTATTGCAAAAAAAAAAAGCCTCCTTTTGTGGAAGCTTTTTAGTTTGGTTTTATGATTGATTTTATTCTAAAGTAGGTCTTAAACTTTTACTGGTTTTTTAGCTGTAAAAATAAAATATAGCCCGATAAGAATAAATGGGATACTTAGCCATTGACCTGTAGAAAGTAATCCTAAGGAGCTTTCAAATCCACCTTGACTTTCTTTCACAAATTCTACAACGATACGTACGGAAAATAATAGTGCAAGAAAAAGTCCGAATAAAAATCCAGATTTTAGTCTGGTTTCTGTTTTCCAATACAAGAAAAACAATATCGCAAAAACAAAAACATAACAAAATGCTTCATACAATTGAGCTGGGTGTCTGGCAGGAACTTGTTCTAGTAAATTAGCAAACTGTGGATTAGTTGCAATCGCTTGATAAGCTTCATTTGGAGTTAGTATTTGTGTTGCATTTACGGCATCTCTAGGACTAAATTGATCACGTATAAATTTTATTCCAAAAGGGGAACTTGTCTGTTTTCCTATAATTTCAGAATTGAAAAAATTACCCAGTCTAACAAAAATAGCACCACTTGCCACAGCAATAACAATTCGGTCTAAAATCCATAGCAATGGTTTTTGTAGCACTTTCTTGCTGTAATAATACATCGCGATTATTATTGATATGGCTGCTCCATGACTTGCTAATCCTTGATATCCGGTGAATTCAAAATTAGGACTAAATCTAAAAGGTAAAAATATTTCTAATAGATGATTGCGGAAGTATTCCCAATCATAGAAGAGAACATGACCTAAACGAGCACCAAGTAATGTGGCAAGAACAGTCCAGATGAACAAGGAGTCTAATTTCTCTATGGATTCGTTTTCGCGATCATAGATGTTTTTCATGATGTACCAACCCAGTCCAAATGCAATTACAAACATTAGGCTGTAGAATCGGATTATAAAAAAACCTAAATCAATACCTTCTGATGGGTTCCAAACTATGTTTAAAGCGTGTGTCATTATTTTTTATTTGATGTAAAAATACATTTTTTGTTTTGAGTTTCAATAGTATATTGAAGTTATGCCTTATTTTCTTGTGCTATTTAAGAGGCAAATTGCATAATTTTAACTTACGGATTGTCTTGGTGATTGCACTTTTTTTTAGGAACTGGGTCATAGCCGGTTTTACCCCAAGGATGACAACTTAAAATTCGTTTAACACCCAGAAATCCGCCATAAAACAAACCGTGAACTTGCAATGCTTCAACCATATAAGAGGAGCAAGTGGGCGCAAACCTGCAGGTTGCAGGCATAAGTGGTGAAAGCACAACTTGATAAAAGCGAACTAATACTATAAAAGGAAATATGAGGATTTTTGAAATCATATTTTAGATATTTAGTATTTAAATTTTTAGTTGATCATTAAAAAAAGATCATTAAACACTAAAAGTAGTTCCTTCTTTACCATCTTTCAATTGAATTCCATAGACAATCAATTGATCCCTTATTTGGTCAGAAAGTGTAAAGTTTTTATCTGCTCTAGCTTGATTTCTCATTCCTATAAGCATATTTACAACTGCTTCCAGTTTATCATTGCTACCGTCTGCTATTTTTTCGTCTTCCAGTCCCAAAACATCAAATACAAAGGCATTCATTGTTGAAGCTAAGTTTTCTAAATCAACTGCATTTAAGGTTTCTTTACCATCATTCAATAGATTGATAAAGCGAACTCCTTCAAATAATTGTGCTATTAAAATGGGGGAATTAAAATCATCATTCATAGCGTCGTAGCAGGATTGCTTCCAGATAGCAATATCCAGTGTACTGCTAGGACTTGCGCTTATCTGTTTTAAAGTAGCTAAGGCTTCCATCAGTCTTTTATATCCTTTTTCGGCTGCAACGATGGCATCATCAGAAAAATCAAGGATGCTTCTGTAGTGTGCTTGTAACATAAAGAATCGAGCTACCGAAGCTGGAAAGGCTTTACTTAAGATGGAGTTTTCTCCTGTTAAGATTTCTCTCGGTAAAATATTATTTCCGGTTGATTTAGCCATTTTTTTTCCGTTCAAAGTCAACATGTTGGCGTGCATCCAGTAATTAACTGGCGTTTGGCCGGTACAAGCTTCATTTTGTGCAATTTCACATTCATGATGAGGGAATTTTAAATCCATTCCGCCTCCGTGAATATCAAAATGGTTACCCAAGTATTTCGTACTCATGGCTGTACATTCTAAATGCCAACCAGGAAAACCTTCGCTCCATGGAGAAGGCCAGCGCATAATATGCTGTGGCTCGGCTTTTTTCCAAAGGGCAAAATCCTGTGGATTTCTTTTGTCAGTTTGTCCATCAAGATCACGGGTATTGGCGAGCATGTCTTCAATGTTTCGACCGCTTAATCTACCGTAATGATTGGTTTCATTGAATTTAACGACATCAAAATAGACAGAGCCATTCGCTTCATATCCAATTCCTTTGTCGATAATTGTTTTTATAATCTCAATTTGTTCAATAAGATGCCCCGTAGCCGTAGGCTCGATACTTGGAGGTAAAAAATTAAAAGCCTTCAAAATTTCATGAAAGTCAACAGTGTATCGTTGCACAACTTCCATCGGTTCTAATTGCTCTAAACGTGCTTTTTTCGCAATTTTGTCCTCTCCATCTTCCGCATCATCAACAATATGACCTACATCAGTAATATTTCGTACATAGCGCACTTTATACCCTAAATGAAGTAAGTATCTGAATATAATGTCAAATGACATAAAAGTTCGCACGTTTCCAAGATGTACATTGCTGTAAACCGTTGGGCCGCAAACATACATACCTATGCTGCCTTCATGAATGGGCACGAATGTTTCTTTCTCTCCTGAAAGAGAATTGTATATTTTTAACTTTTGGGTCGTATATAAAGGCATGTTTGTTTTTTTAGGAGCTGTTTCCTGCTTTCCGCTTCAATCTTTTTATCTCGTCCTAAAGACGAGATAAAAAGGATTTTCACTTCAATCAGGGCTAGGGATTTATGGGTAAATAACGTCTAAATTACTTTAGAACTTTGTTTCTAATTTGATATAATCCAAAAACTCTCTGCGAGCTTGTGGGTCTTTAAATTTTCCACCAAATTCAGAAGTGACTGTGCTACTTTCGATATCGCTGATTCCTCTTGAGTTGACACAAAGATGTTTTGCGTCAATAACGCAGGCAACGTCTTTTGTACCCAAAGCATTTTGTAATTCCTGAACGATTTGCATTGTTAAGCGCTCTTGTACCTGTGGTCTTTTAGAATAGTACTCAACAATTCGATTCATTTTTGAAAGTCCAATTACTCTTCCGTTAGAGATGTAAGCAACATGTGCTCTTCCTATAATCGGTAATAAGTGGTGCTCACAAGTGGAGTAAACGATAATGTTTTTTTCAACTAACATTTCGCCGTATTTGTAATTATTGTCGAATGTAGATGCTTTTGGCTTTCTTGCAGGATTCAATCCTCCAAAAATTTCTTTTACAAACATTTTTGCAACACGATTAGGTGTGCCTTTAATGCTGTCATCAGTTAAATCCATCCCTAGTGTACGTAGGATACTTTCAACATCTTTTTTTATGCTTTCTATTTTTTCGTCATCAGTAATATCAAAAGCGTCTTCTCGTAAAGGATTTGTTGCGCATGAACCAATATGATTATCTCCTATTTCGTCATGAATTTCTTCATTATGTTTCATTAAAAGCTACTATTATAGTGGGTGTATATATTTAGTCTGTAAAGATAATTAATAAATACGAAAGAATTTCCATCCCTTTTAATAATTAATCCCTTTAACATAGTGATAGTGTTAAGTGCTTTTTACGATTTTGTGTCAAAAATAAACGGCAATAACTGTAATGGTTATTGCCGTTGTAGGGTATTGTTTTAATTGTGAGAACTATATCTCTGTTTTTACAGTGTTATTGTTTCACTATTTTCCAATTGTAGCGCTTATTACTTTGCGTTATAAACTACAATTGCTTCTTTAAGTATTTGTACTGCTCTAATCAACTCTTCTTTCTTTAAGACATAAGCAATTCTAACTTGGTTTAAGCCAACTCCAGGAGTAGAGTAAAATCCAGCTGCTGGCGCAACCATTACTGTTTCTCCATCAAGATCGTAACTTTCTAAAAGCCATCTTGCAAAATCATCAGCATTTTCAATAGGAAGTTCAACGATACAATAGAAGGCTCCTTTTGGAGTCGCAACTTTTGCGCCTTCAATTTTATGCAATTCAGCGATAAGCGTATCTCTGCGCTCCCTGTACTCTGAGATTACTTCATCAAAATAACTTTGAGGTGTATCAAGAGCTGCTTCACTAGCTACTTGAGCAAATGTTGGTGGACTTAATCTTGCTTGCGCAAATTTCATTGCTGCAGCCATTAATTCCTTGTTTTTTGAGACAATACAACCAATTCTTGCGCCACACATACTGTATCTTTTTGACACAGAATCAATCATGATTGCGTTTTCTTCTAGGCCGGGAATGTTCATTACAGAATAATGGATGTCACCGTCATAAGTAAATTCTCTGTAAACTTCATCAGCGATTAAGAACAGATCGTGTTTTTTTACTAAGTCAGCTAGTTGCATCATTTCCTCTTTCGAATACAAATAACCTGTTGGGTTTCCTGGATTACAAATAAGGATTGCTTTTGTTTTTGACGTAATTAGTTTTTCGAAATCAGCGATTGGAGGAAGTGCAAAACCAGTTTCAATAGACGAAATAACTGGAACTACATTGACTCCTGATGCAGTGGAGAAACCATTGTAATTAGCATAAAATGGTTCTGGGATGATAATCTCATCTCCAGGGTCCATAGTACTTCCCATTGCAAAAAGCAAAGCTTCTGATCCACCTGTTGTAATGATAATATCTTCAACATTGATTGGTAATCCTTGATTTTTGTAGAATTGAGATAACTTCGTTCTGTAACTTTCAAAACCAGCTGAATGGCTGTATTCTAATACTTTTATATCAAAATTCTTTACCGCATTCATGGCCACCTCAGGTGTCTTGATGTCGGGTTGTCCGATATTTAAGTGGTATACTTTGTTTCCTTTTTTCTTTGCAATTTCGGAGTAAGGAACTAATTTACGTATTGGAGATTCAGGCATTTGTGTACCTTTGTTTGATATTTTTGGCATGATAGTAATTGTTGAAATGCAAATTTGCGATTTTTTTTTTGAACTAAATAAGCTATACAGCCTATTTATTGTTAAATGTGCAATATTCTTCGGTTTTTTCAGTAATTTTATAGAAACCTTTACCAATGAAAAAACGGTTCTTATTTTTTTTTCTTTTCATTTATGCCCTTACTATCTCGGCACAAGGTGGTTTTCGATTTAAAAAAGAGGGTAACAAAGTAAGTATTCCTTTTAAATTAATTAATAATCTCGTATTCATTCCTATAAATGTTAATGGGGTGGAGCTAACGTTTTTGTTAGATTCTGGTGTGAAGGAGACCATTCTATTTAGTTTAGAAGACAAAAATGAAGTTAGCCTTAAAAACATTGAAAAAATTACTTTGCGGGGGTTAGGAAGTGAAGATGCGATTGAAGGATTGAAATCTGTGGGGAATGTACTGGAAGTTAAAGGGATGGAATCCATTAATCATCTTTTATATATTATTGTTGACCAAGATTTTAATCTATCCTCCCATATCGGAATTCCAGTAAACGGAATAATCGGGTCTTCTATTTTTAAAAATAATTTGATCGAAATTAATTACGAAAAGAAAAGGGTGGTTTTTTATAAGGACAGTCGGAAAAACAGAAAAAGGATAGAAAGTAAATATAAAAAAACTCCCATTACGGTTGAAGGATCTAAACCATATGTAAAGGCAAATGCTATTATTGATTCTGATATTATTCCAGTGAAATTGCTTGTAGATGTTGGAAATAGCGATGCGATTTGGCTTTTTCAAAATATTTCTGATAAGATAAAAGTTCCTAAAAATAATTTTGATGATTATTTGGGTAAAGGATTTAGTGGTGATGTGGAAGGGAAAAGAGCCCGAATTACAGAATTTTCAATTGTTGATTTTAAATTTTTAAAGCCTATAATAGCGTTCCCAGATTATAGTTCTATAAAGCATGTAACAATGGTTTCTGATAGGGTAGGGTCTGTTGGAGGTGAAATTTTAAAGCGGTTTTCAGTTATTTTTGACTATCAAAATGAGTTTTTGTATTTAAAGAAAAATAGGCATTATTTTGCTTCATTTGTCTATAATAAAAGTGGAATTGAAATCAGACATTCTGGTGTGCAATGGGTTAAGGAAACAGTTCAGCTGCAAGCTTTTCCAATAACGGTAGACCATTTGGATACCAATGGGGGTAAAAATGCGACTAGTTTAAAATACAAGTTTCAATTAAAACCTATTTTTGAAATAGCCAACATTAGAAAAAATTCACCAGCTGAAAATAGTGGTTTACAAAAAGGGGATGTGATTATTTCCATAAATAAAAACCCGGCCTATAAATATTCTTTACAACAGATCAATTCACTCTTAAGATCAGAAGAGGAGAAATGGATAACCATTGAAATAGAAAGAAATAAGCAAGCACTGAAATTCAGCTTTCAGCTTATCGATGTTTTGTAAAACGAAAAACGTTCCTTGAAATAATTATCAAGGAACGTTTTAATTTTATTAAGGTATGACTAATACTAATTAGCGATTACCTCCCCCTTAATTTTTAAAGGAACTCTCCCTTCGTCATAATTAACAGCATTAGATTCTACTGTAATCGTTTTTCTAATTGGTCCTACGGCCATGTTGTATTTTACTTCAATTTTACTAGATTTCCCTGGTAAAATAGTTTCATTTTGTTTTGATAGAATTGTAGTGCTCGAAGTGGATTGAACAGAATAGATAATTAAAGGAGCTGTTCCAGTATTGGTAAATTCAAATACTCTAATACCATTGTCCTTCTCTTTAGTGATCGTTCCGTAATCGATAGTATTATTTTCAGCTTTGAATTCAATTTTAGCTCCGTTCTGGGCAAATCCGATACTAGTAAAGAATATAACCGCTATTATTGTTGCTATTTTTTTCATAAGATTTTTTTTATAGATAAAAAGTAAATTTAGTTTCTTTATATTTAAAGCACAAATTTTTATTTCGCTTTTTATAGTGTACTTAATTATTTACTTTTGTTCCCTATATGAATTACAAATATCAGACCAAAGTTTAATTTTGGTTTTAACAGTTGCTTTTATGACAATTCCCGCACAATTTGACGCCAAGAATATTGAAGATAAATGGTATGACTACTGGATGAAAAATAATTATTTTCATTCGGAGCCTGACCATAGAACGCCATATACCATTGTAATTCCTCCGCCTAACGTTACTGGAGTTTTACACATGGGACACATGTTAAACAATACGATTCAAGATGTCTTGATTAGAAGAGCGCGGCTAAAGGGCTTCAATGCTTGCTGGGTTCCCGGTACCGATCATGCTTCTATCGCCACAGAAGCTAAGGTTGTTGCTAAATTGAAAGCAGAAGGAATAAATAAATCTGATTTATCTCGTGAGGAATTTTTGAAACACGCTTACGATTGGACTGACAAATATGGAGGTGTTATCCTAGAACAACTTAAAAAATTAGGTGCTTCCTGCGACTGGGAACGTACTAAGTTTACTATGGATCCTGATATGTCAGCATCTGTAATTCGTTCTTTTGTTGATTTATATAACAAAGGACTGATTTATCGCGGATACCGAATGGTAAACTGGGATCCAGAAGCGAAAACAACTTTGTCTGATGAAGAAGTTATTTTTGAAGAAAGACAAGGAAAATTATATTTCATTAATTATAAAATTGAAGGAAGTGAAGATTTCTTAACGATTGCTACAACGCGTCCAGAAACAATTTTTGGCGATAGTGCGATTTGTATCAATCCAAATGATGAACGTTTTACTCATTTAAAAGGTAAGAAAGCCATTGTACCTATTTGTGGTCGTGTGATTCCTATTATTGAAGATGAATATGTAGACATCGAATTTGGGACAGGATGTTTAAAAGTGACTCCTGCTCACGATATGAATGATAAAACGCTAGGAGAGAAGCATAATCTTGAAATCATTGATATTTTCAATGAAGACGCTACGATGAATAGTTTTGGTATGCATTACCAAGGAAAAGACCGTTTTGTAATACGTGAAGAAGTTGCTGTAGAATTAGAAAAAATAGGAGCACTTGCAAAAACAGAAACGCACTTAAATAAAGTAGGAACTTCTGAAAGAACAAAAGCCGTTATCGAACCAAGATTGTCAGATCAATGGTTCTTAAAAATGGAAGATTTAGTAAAACCAGCGATACAATCTGTATTAGTGGACGGAGATATTAAATTGCATCCTAAGCGTTTTGAGAATACTTATGCTCACTGGTTGAATAATATTCGTGATTGGAATATTTCTCGTCAATTGTGGTGGGGACAACAAATTCCGGCTTATTTCTACGGAGATGGAAAAGAGGATTTTGTAGTTGCCGAAAATATTGAAGACGCTTTGGCTTTAGCCAAAGAAAAGACTAAGAACTCTGGACTAAAGACTGAGGACTTAAAACAAGATGTAGATGCATTAGATACTTGGTTTTCTTCTTGGCTATGGCCAATGTCTGTTTTTGGCGGAATAATGGATCCAGAAAGTGAAGATTTTAAATATTATTATCCAACTAATGATTTAGTTACCGGACCAGACATTTTATTTTTCTGGGTAGCGCGAATGATCATTGCAGGTTATGAATACACGGGAAAAAAACCATTTACTAATGTTTATTTAACGGGATTGGTCCGTGATAAACAAAGACGTAAAATGTCTAAATCATTAGGGAACTCACCAGATCCTTTAGATTTAATAGAGAAATTCGGTGCCGATGGTGTTCGTGTAGGATTGCTGTTAAGCGCTTCTGCAGGTAATGACATAATGTTTGATGAAGAATTATGCAATCAAGGTAAAGGGTTTACTAATAAAATTTGGAATGCTTTCAAATTGATAAAAGGATGGGAAGTATCTGATACAATTCCGCAACCAGAATCTTCTAAGGTGGCTATCGAATGGTACGAAGCTAAATTGCAACAAACGCTTGTAGAAATCGAAGATAATTTCGAAAAATACAGAATATCAGAAGCTCTGATGGGAACCTACAAATTAGTGTGGGATGATTTCTGTTCTTGGTTCTTAGAAATGATTAAACCGGCATACCAACAGCCTATTGATAGTATTACTTTTGCGAAAGCAATAGAAATGCTTGAAAATAATTTAAAAGTATTGCATCCTTTTATGCCATTTTTGACAGAGGAAATCTGGCAGATATTAGCAGAGAGAACTCCGGAAGAAGCATTAATTGTTTCAACGTGGCCAGAATTAAAGCCTTTCGATGCGGCTCTAATTGCCGATTTTGAAAATGTCGCAGAAGTAATTTCTGGAATTAGAACCATTCGTAAAGACAAGAATATCCCTTTTAAAGATGCGATTGAATTAAAAGCGATTAATAACGATTCGGCTTCTACTTATTTTGATTCGGTTGTGACCAAATTAGGAAACATCACAGCATTAGAATATGTTACTGAAAAAGTGGACGGTGCTTTATCGTTTAGAGTAAAATCGAATGAATATTTTATTCCGATTACAGGAAACATCAACGTAGAAGAAGAAATTGCAAAATTAACTACGGAATTAAATTATACAAAGGGCTTCTTGAAATCAGTACAAGGGAAACTGTCTAATGAGAAATTTGTAAACGGAGCTCCTGAGAAAGTTTTGGCAAATGAAAGACAAAAAGAAGCGGATGCTTTAGCTAAAATTGAAACAATCGAGCAAAGTTTAGCTGGATTGAAGTAATAGTAATAATTATATAGTTGTAAACCCCATCTTGTTAGAAACGAGATGGGGTTTTTGTTTGTCAGTACTTTTTTTAAGGAAAATTCGGTGTTTTCTCGACGAACGACATGGCGGTTGTATTTCAAGGGATATTTTTCCCTTTAAACGATTTATGTACAATTCGGAGTCGATTTTTGTTTACTTTTATAGCTTATTTGTTAAATACCACACAATACCAAATGAGAAAATTATTTAATTCCACTTATAGGAAAGATTATTTTGATGGATATTCTATAGGCGTAAATCCACATTTATCTTTAGAGAGGAAAAAAAACAAAGCATTTGTTACCGGATTTAAATCAGGTCGGTTAGATTACGAGAATAGGAATGGTTTAATTTGTTGCGGAATACCGCAACGTATTATAACTGAAAAAATCTTAGAAGATTTTCTTATCGCAGGAATGTTTGGTTTTGACATAGAAACAGATGGCTACACTGCTTTCCAGATTAATATAATTTCACATTGGTATCAAAGTGGTGTCGAAAAGTATGATCCGGATCAATATTCAAATTTAGCAGCGTTACTTAATACAAATAATATTGAAATGAACTTAGCGCATCAATAGGTGTATTTGAAATAGCTTTAAAAAAATAAAATCCGTAATAGTTAATGTACTATTACGGATTTTTTAGCTGTATCTTCAGAACTTTATCCAAATAAAAACAAGAATAAAAGTGGAAATAAAATTCCTGCAACTGCCAGCTTCCAACCTCGATTTCTCCAGCTAAATTTTCCGGCTTTTACCATTATTGTTCCGCTTATGGCAATAATGATTAGGCTTAAGGCAAAAATATCAGAATAATAAATCCAGAAATTAGAGGTGTTTTTATGTAAACTCATGGACTGACTGATGATTGGTGTTTTTATGAAAGAAATAATCTCTCCTTTTCCAGTTTTCATTTCAATTTCGACATCGGTGTTTTCAAATGAAATTTTTAGGTTTCCCTTTTTGATGTTGTGTCGACGAAATTTGTCGTCTATTTCCAGTTTCGTACCTAAGTCCTTAGCAAATTCTTCATTGATTTCACTTTCTTCCGGTAGTGTTACTTCAATACTTTTTGTTTCCGTAGTATATTTGTCTGGATGCCACATCTCACGGTGATTCATCATCAGTCCTGAAAAAGCGAAGGAAACGATAAGTCCAATGTAGAAATAGCCTAAATCTCGATGTAAATTTCTGAAAGTCTTTTTGTTCATGGTTTTTGTGAAGTTATTTTTTTAGACCATAAAGGTAAAAAAGGTTTAATTAGAACTTATATTTTAATGAAGTCATCACTTGACTGGGCGCAATTGGGTTTACACTGTAGTTCTCATGAACGGTATAGTCTAAAACGTTTCCAACATTCGATAATTTACATAAGACAGAGAATTTACCCCATTCATAACCGGCAGATATATCTACAGTAGTGTAATCATTTATTGGTACTTGTCTATCTCTAAGAGTCACAACTTGAGTATCTGGGTCAATCAAGATTTGGTTGTTCCATCCAGCTACTCGTTTTCCTATGTAATTTGCTGATGATCCAATTGAAAATCCTTTTAAGATTCCTGATGGTATGGTGTAGAAAAAGCTTAAATTAGCTGTATTTGCTGGTGTTCTTGCCAGACGATCTCCTACAATAAAGCTTCCGTTACCTCCCGAAGTTTTTGTATATCGCATGTCATTGTAACTGTAACCTGCCATTATACGTAAGCCTTCAATAGGTCGTGCAGTGATATCCAGTTCTACCCCTTTACTTTTTGTTGCACCGCTCAAAACTTTTATGCTTGAATCAGTGTTTAATGTTCCATCTGCTCTAAATTCAGCAGTTTGGGCTAAGTTGCTATTTTCAATTTGGTATAATGTAACATTAGTTGATAATATTCCGTTCCAGAAATCCTTTTTAACCCCTAGTTCATATTGATCAATTAATGAGGGTTTGATTACTTTTAGATCTACTGTTGTGCCTGAGTTTGGCGTAAAAGAATTAGAATAACTAGCAAATAAGGCCATGTCTTTTGTAGGTTGATATACAAGACCTAACTTAGGAGTAAAAGCTTGGTCGATACGTTTCGCATCAGTTGCAACCGTAGTTGGCGTTTTAGTTAAATCATAAGTTTCAGCTTGAGCTTCTTGCCATGACCATCGTAATCCTGCCAACACTTTGAATTTGTCAGTAAGCGAAATTAAATCTTGCGCATAAATTCCAAAACGGTTTGTGTCTGTTTTTACTATTTTTGTGTTTGTTGCATCTGGAATGGCAGCACCTTGATCAAAATTATCAAAATCAAAAATGTTACCGCTACCATAAGTGTTAGGTGAGAATGTATAAGTATATGCTTGAGCATAAGAATTCTCAAAGTCAACACCTGTATATAGTTGGTGTTTTATATTTCCAGTATTGAAATTTCCTTGTAAGCTGATTTGCTGTCCAAGTATTTGTTCTAGGTTTTTATTTTGACCTAATGGTCTTTCCCAGTAGCCATCCTCTGTTGGTTGGATACGTTCTGTACCTTTAGATGTTCTGTTATAGTTTTGAAAAGAAGAGTTGAAGTTTAATTTCCAATCGTCGTTAAATTCATGTTTTACTAACCCTGAAACACTGGCTTGTCGTGTTTGACCGTTAGACCATGTGGCACCTAAATAAGTGTTTCTAGGTACGTCAGCGATTTCTTTCCCAGTCATTCCGGTTCCAAAATCAGGAGTCCAATCATCGTGTAAATAATCTCCTTGTAATACGATTTCAGTTTTGTCACTTACTTTAAATAGTACCGATGGGTTGACATAATAACGTTCTTTTTTTACAACATCTCTAAAGCTTTCTGAGTTTTCGTATGAACCTGTAAATCGGTAAGCGATGGCATTGTTTAATGGACCATAAATATCAATAGATGGTTTGTAGAAGGCGTTGCTTCCCATCTGCATGCTAATTTCCCATCCGCTCTTGAAAGAAGGTTTTTTTGTAACCATATTCAAGATACCTCCTGGAGCGACATTTCCAAATAAGAGCGCGGCACTTCCTTTAAGTACTTCTATTCTTTCCAGAGAAGATACTTCTGGGAGAGAACCATTGCTAAAACGGAAACCGTTTTTAAACATATTATTAGAAGACATATCGTATCCTCGAGACCAGAATGATTCTTGGGCACCACCACGGGCCGAACCAACATAGACACCATTCACATTTCGAATAACATCGCTCAATCGTACCGCTTGCTGTTGTGCTATAATATGATGTCCTACAATTTGAATGCTTTGTGGTAGGTCAATTGGCTTTATATCCAGACCTGATAAAACGGTTTCTTTCTTCTCGTTAGGAGTTTGCTTGATTTTAATCACTAATTCCTTCAAGGTCGTGATGTCTTCAATTAATCTAAATTCCACAAAATTTGTTTGGTTGGCCAAAACTTTAATCTCTTTAGATTGTTTTTTCATCCCAACACCCTCAAGTGTTATTGTATGGCTTCCTGTAGGGAAATTGGCAAATTTAAAGTCGCCATTGGCATTCGTTTCAGTTGTTTTTGCTTCCTTGCCTAATTTGATAGCTATTCCTGGAAGCGGAAATCCATCTGCAGAAAGTATTTTGCCTTCGATGATTCCGTGTTCTTGTGCATTTATAAATAATGAAGTAAATAATAATATAAAAAGTATTCTAATTTGAGTGCTCATAATTGTTTATTTGGAATAAGTAAAAATAACGATGCAAATATATAATCTCCTTTTGAAATTACAAAGCTTATTTAGATTAAATACTAATAATAAATTTAACTTTTTTTTAGTAAATTGAAAATAAAGTTTTTATGTATCGAAATAAAGGTGTGATTTCCTTCAAGTATTTTTAGGGGAGTCAGAAATGCTTTTTTATAAGAATTAGGATTTTTAAAACAATAAAGACCTCTTTCAAAGTGATTTAAAAGAGGTCTTTTCTATTTTTAAGAAATTTGGGGAATCAAAAATGCTTTTAGAAGCTTATAAAGGCGTTTGTTCTTGGGGGGTTGATGAACTAACTGTCCTGTTGTTTTAAGGCTTGATGAAAGTTCTTTGTAAAGCTCAAAATTTAGGTTGTAAATTTAAATACGACGGCAAAAGTGCCTAGTTGTTTTCCCCCAATATTTTATAAACCAATTCTTTAGTTGGTTTCTGGTCTTTCAATTTTTCTCTAACTACATCAAAAGTGACTTTAAAAGCACATCCGGATTTATAGTCGCTGCAACCGTAAGCGGTATTTCCTTTGATGACCGTTCCTTTTTGACATTTCGGACAAGGCAAAGCATCAGATGGCGTTTTGTTTTCTTTTGGTGGAGTGGGAGTAGCTATTTTTTTAGGTTCTAACTTGAGTTTGAAGTTTTCATCAAAACGAAGTAACCCTTCTACCGTTCTAGCATCTATTTTAAAGTCTTTTAAATTGACCGTAGACCCTTTTTGAAGTAAGCGCAAGTATTGATTTTCTGATATTTTTTTATCGGCAAAAGTATAAGGCAATACAAAATCGCAACCCGCTTTATATCCGGAGCAACCATAAGCTGATTTTCCTTTTAGAAGTGTCGCTTTTTTGCATTTCGGACAAACTTCTGCTCCAATTCCTGCTGCTTTCTTCTTCTCTACGGTAGCCTCTTGTTTTTGAATACTTCCCGCATGCGAAATATTGGCACGCTTGGTTTCACTGCGCACTTCATATACCAAAGCTTCTACCATGCGTTTCATATTGTTGATAAATGCAGCAGCAGTAAACGTTCCTTTTTCAATATCTTTCAACTGCTTTTCCCAAGATCCCGTCAATTCTGCCGATTTCACCAAATCATTTTGAATGGTGTCAATCAATTGAATTCCTGTAGGCGTTGGCAAGACTTGTTTTTTATTTCGAATAATATACTGCCGTTTAAAAAGCGTTTCAATAATATTAGCTCGTGTCGATGGACGTCCGATACCGTTTTCTTTCATCAGTTCCCGTAAATCCTCATCGTCAACCTGTTTTCCTGCTGTTTCCATCGCACGTAATAAGGTCGCCTCCGTAAACTGATTGGGTGCTTTAGTTGCCTTTTCTAAAAAGGAAGGTTGGTGCGGCCCTTTTTCACCTTCAACAAAGTCGGGTAACAAATCAGCTTCTTTTTCTTTAGCGTTGGTACTGAGCGAAGTCGAATTGTCAAAAACAACGCGCCATCCTTTTTTTAAGATTACTTTTCCAGTGGTTTTGAAAGATACATCAGCCGCTTTACCAATTACCGTGGTATTCGCTACCGAGCAATCATCATAAAAAACGGCAATAAAACGTTTGGTAATAATATCATACACCTGTTGCTGATTGTATTGCAAGTTGCTCTGAATTCCCGTGGGGATAATTGCGTGGTGATCCGTTACTTTTTTATCATTAAAAACGCTAGCGGATTTTTTTATTTTTTTACCTAAAAGTGGTTCTGTTAAAGCAGCATAATTGGTTAGGTTTTGTAGAATTCCGTGTACTTTTGGATAGATATCGTTGGGTAAAAACGTAGTATCGACTCTGGGATAAGTGACTACTTTTTGTTCGTACAAGGTTTGAACAATTTTCAAGGTTTCATCCGCTGAAAAGCCAAACTTAGTATTGCAATAGACTTGTAAGCCCGTTAAATCAAAAAGCTTTGGTGCAAACTCATTTCCTTTCTTTTTTTCGATAGAGACAATTTCAAAATCACTTTCCTTGACTTTATTGGCCAAAAGTTCTCCGTCTTCTTTTTTCAAAAAACGACCTTCTTCGTAACTAAAAAGTGTTTCTCGATATAATGTTTGTAGCTCCCAATAGGGTTGTGGTTTGAAATTTTCAATTTCTTTCCAACGATCTACAACCATGGCTAATGTAGGTGTTTGTACGCGTCCAATAGATAATACTTGTTTGTATCCACCATGTTTTACAGTGTACAAGCGAGTCGCATTCATACCCAATAACCAGTCGCCAATGGCTCTGGAAAATCCAGCGTAGTATAAATTGTCGTAGTTGGCAGATGGTTTTAAGTTTTCAAAACCCTCTCTGATGGCCTCGGTGGTTAAGGAGGAAATCCATAGTCGTTGCACTTCGCCTTTATAGTTAGCTTCGTTCATTACCCAGCGCTGAATGAGTTCTCCTTCTTGTCCGGCATCCCCGCAGTTGATGACCAAACTAGCTTTGTCGAATAAGCTTTTTATGATTTTGAATTGTTTTTGAATCCCTGAATTCTCCACTACTTTGGTTTCAAATTTTTCGGGAAGCATGGGTAGGTTGTTCAAATCCCAGCTTTTCCAATAGGATTTGTAATCGTTAGGTTCTTTTAAGGTACACAAATGCCCAAAGGTGTAGGTGACAGCATAGCCATTACCTTCATAATAACCATCATGTTTGGTATTGGCACCTAAAACGGATGCGATTTCGCGTGCTACACTTGGTTTTTCGGCAATACAGACCTTCATTATTTCTTATTGATTTTGAAGTGGCAAATTAAGAATTTAGAAATTGGTATGGAAAAGAAATGTTCAGGAGTTATGAACGAGATGATTTTGCCGCTAAGGCACAAATTTTCAATCATATTCGAGTAAATTAATTGAACTATGGTAAAAACCAGAAGTTAGTTCGAAAATAAAAATAGTATAACTAGAATGTTCAGCAAGGATATCTATTAAGAGCTTTATAATTTTGAATTGGTCCGATCTGTTTTATTCCAAAACTTCACATTTATAATTTTCGTTAATAAGCAGTTCAATAATAGCCACTATTGGAATAATTTCGCCTTCTACTCGTAGTATTTTATCACAGTCATCTAAATCAAAGTTTATTTGTAGCGTAGAAAAGTGTTTGAGTAATAGCTGAAGTAGTGTTTTTGCCTCTTCAATGCCGTGGACATTTGTCTTAAATACCTCTACCATAATTCACTATAATAAATAATCGATTACAAATTAATTTTGGCTGAATTCAAAATGATGCGTTATTTCTATTAAAATTCAACAATTACACCAAGATTAGGTATTACTTGTGGGTCATCATTTTTTACTCGTGTTGGTATTGCATTACTTCCATCTGCCTTTATCGCAAATCCGTCAGTAGTTTTAAAGGTACTATTGTCGGCTGTTCTTTCCCAAGTATATTCTGGTATTACCGGATTTTTTGCTACATACCAATTGGTTACATCCAAAAATAAATCGATAGTTAATTTTTTGAAATTGAACTTTTTGTCAATTCTAACATCACTACTGTTGAAGCCGCCTAAACGCTGGGAGTTTAATCTTGTGTAATCTAATGTTCCTCGTCCTTGAGATAGAAAATTGAGTCTTGAAGCATTTTCATCAAATGGCGTAAATGGTGCACCGCCTTGATAGCGGAATTTCAAACCTAATTCCCAGTTATGTTCAAATTTATAACCCCAGGTTACAGACAATAAATGTTTATTATCCCAGCTACTAGCAATCAATCGTCCATCGGCACCACTATACAAACTGCGGTAATAAGTATAAGAAAGTATTCCAAAAAACTTATCTGTTAATTTTTTCTGTGCGAAAAATTCTAAACCATATGACTGCCCTTTTCCATTTGTATTGACCGCCTCGTTACCTAAAGCTGTAAAATCTGTTCCAAGATTTGCTAAAGAAATTCCGTCTCTGAACGAAATCGCAACATTGCTATACTGTTTAAAAAAACCTTCTACTGTAAATCGCAATCCGTTATTTGGTAAAAATTCAAAACCAGTCGTGTAGTGCGTTGAACGGGTGTATTTTGCCTCTTTGTTGACTAATTCATCATTATTATTTGCATAGCCTAAAATCGTGTATACTGGCAATTTGTAATAAATTCCACTAGAAGCATTCACTGTCCATTTATCGGCCAAAACATAACTCAAAGAAAGTCGCGGCGATAAAGTTTTAAGTCCGTTCATTCCTGTTGTGGTGAAAGTATTCATGTCAGTACGAACGCCACCACTAATTCCTAGTCTATTATCAAACGCTCTTTTTCCAACTTGCACAAAAGAACCTAATCTTGCAAAAGGTTTCAACGGACTTGTAAAATTTTGATTTACTTGATTTTGAACAATGTTGTTATTGCTGTCTCGAACTTCTTTTTGTAGTACTGCAAATGTATTGTTGTCATATTCTGCCAATTGTGCTGATGCGCCATAAGCTATTTTCCAACTATTTTTGCTCTTATTAATATCAAAACGCAGTTTGGTTTCGGTTTCATTACTAACAAAATCCAGCGTTTGTGTTTGTGGTGTTGGGTTTTGATTGTCTTCAAATTTTTGAAGGTTGTTGTTGAAGCGTGTTCTGCTCAAAGCTAAATTCCAAAAGCCATCGGTTACGCTTCTTCTTAATGATGCACCAATTGTATAATTCCATTGCTGAATGCTTGCATTAGAATTCGCTTGATATATTTTTTCTGGAGTGGCCTCCTTAGGAGTAAGAAATTTGAAATTATCAATTGCACCAATTCCGATAAAATTGAAAGTCATTTTATCATTAATCTTATGGGTTATTTTGGTTTGAAAGTCAGAAAAATCAGGAAGAAACGGAGCGTCAATTGCTTTTACTAGAAGTTGAAAATAGGATTTTCGGGCAGATAGTAAAAAAGTTGTTTTTTTGTTTGCCGATAAAGGACCTTCTAATGTAATCGCCGATTCTAGAATACTAGCTCGAATATTCCCCTGAAATTTATTTGCATTACCTACTTTTTGTTTAAATTGAAATACACTACTCAAAACATTGTCATACTTAGCATCAAAAGCTGAGGAGCTTAATTTGACATCCTCAATAAAAAATACGTTTAAAATTCCTTGTGGCCCGCCACTTCCGCCTTGCGTTTGAAAGTGATTGATAACAGGGATTTCAATTCCATCTAAATAAAATACATTTTCGTTCGGAGCGCCACCACGAATAATAATGTCGTTCCGAAATGTTCCTCCGCCTTGTCCTCCGCCAACGCCTGGCAAAGTTTGAATGACTTTACTAATATCAAAACTTCCTCCTGGATTGCTTCTAATTTCTTCTGCGGTTAATTTTTGAACACTAAGCGGCGTTTCGAGTGTGGCGGCACGAACACTGCGTTTATTAGAGTTTATGATAACTTCGTCCAAAACTGAATATTCTTGCTCAAGTTCTATCGTGAAGACTTTTTCATTACCGCTATTCACCACAATATTATAAAGAGTCACTGTTTTAAAACCTACTGTACTTATGCTCAGGTTGTATGTTTTAACAGGGATATTTAAAATTCTAAATCTTCCAATAGAATCAGTTACTGTGGATAGATTGGTACCTGTAACGTTAATATTTACACCAACCAAAGACTGCTGATTATTTTTCTGAAGTATTGTTCCGCTGATACTTCCCATATTTTGAGAATAAGCAGATCCAGCAAGCAGAAATATAACGAGTAAAACAGTGATTTTTTTGAAAAAAGGAACGGTAAATTCTACTTTACTTTTATACATTAGCCTCTAATTTAGTTTGATGAAATACTATTTTTACGCAAAAATAGTGTAATTTATTATTATACCAAACTTTATTTATTTAATTTTGCTTTATAAAATACTAAAATGAATATGTATTCTAATATAAAAAAGCTAATTGATTGGACAGAAAAATACGAAAATCAACTCGCTGAGGGCGAACAATGGGATGACGAGCATTTTGCCAAATGGTTGTCGCTAGAAGTAAAAGTCAATAAAGAAAGCGAAGTCGTTTTATCTAAAAAAGCAAAACCAGCTCTCACGATGTACATTTATTTTATTTATAAATATGCGACATTTTATTCTCGAAAAATATTTAAAAATTCAGTAATTTATTCCATTGATGACCTTAGTTTTATGGCAAGTTTATTGCCAGACAAACAATTAATGAAAGGGGATGTAATTCGGAAAAATGCAACTGAAAAATCCTCTGGAAACGAAATTTTAAAAAGATTACTACGTCAGAAATTAATTAAGGAAACGGATAATCCAAATGACAAAAGAAGCAAGCTTCTATCAATTACTGCTGCTGGTTTGCAAGAAATACAGGCAGTTAGAGGTCAATTAGAAAAAATGGGTGAACTTGTTTCAGGCGATCTGACTGAGCAGGAAAAAATCATTTTAATAAATATGCTTTCTAAACTAAATGATTTTCATAGACCACTATTTGACGCCAATGATGAAAAATTAATAAATGAAAAGTTAGGGATTGTCAATGTAGACTGAAATCTTAGATGAAATTTTCGGTATTTTTCAAAGAGGGTTTGATCAAGTTTGTTATTTGTTGCAATTAGTTTATTTCAAAAGAATTAGTCTTTTTTTGTAATAATTAAAGTAGTTGTTTTGCATGAAGGATGGTAGTGGAAATCCTTTGTGAAACTTAGTGTAACAAAGATTGTAGCGTACAGCCTGACGCTGCTGCAACGCTAGTGGAAGCAGGGACATGCCCAGAAAAAGGACATAAAAAAACCGACTTGCTTTCACAAATCGGTTTCTTGTTATAGTTGCTTTCTCAATAATGTTATTATTCAAAAAGACCTTCCACACTCAGATAGTGTTCCCCAGTATCATAGCAAAAAGTAAGTACTTTAGCATTTTCAGGAATTTCAGAAAGTTTTTTGGCTACTGCCGCTAAGGAAGCTCCAGAGGAAATACCTATTAAGATTCCTTCTTCTTTGGCAGCTCTTCGAGTGTAGTCATAGGCCTCGTCTTTACTCACTTGAATGGCTCCATCCAAGAGATTTGTATGTAAATTAGTGGGGATAAATCCTGCGCCAATACCTTGAAGAGGATGAGGACCGGGAGCGCCACCGCTAATAACTGGTGATGCTTCTGGCTCTACGGCAAAAACCTTAAGATTTGGATAATGTTTTTTCAGGATTTCAGCACAACCGGTGATGTGACCACCTGTCCCTACGCCTGTGATCATATAATCTAAACCATCAGGAAAATCTTTCAAGATCTCTTGTGCAGTTGTTGTTTTGTGAATTTCAATGTTAGCTGGATTGTCAAATTGAAGCGGTAACCAAGCATTAGAGATCTCTTCAGATAGTTCCTTTGCTTTCGCTATGGCTCCGTTCATTCCTAGTTCGCGGGGTGTTAACACGAATTCAGCACCGTAAATGCTCATTAAACGTCTTCTTTCTACCGACATGGATTCGGGCATTACCAATATTAAACGATAGCCTTTTACCGCGGCAACCATGGCTAAACCTATACCAGTATTTCCTGAGGTCGCTTCGATAATAACACTGTCTTTTTTCAGTAATCCTTTTTGCTCTGCATCTTCAATCATAGACAAAGCGATTCGGTCTTTTATGCTGGCTCCGGGGTTTGTTTTTTCTAATTTAATCCAAATATTATGGTTGGGTCCAAACAATCTATTTATTTTTACGTGGGGAGTATGTCCAATGGTTTCTAATATAGTATCGTATTTCATTTTTGAAAGTTTTTATTTATTAAAGTAAATATAGCGTACTATAGAGACTCTACAAAAATAACAATTGTAAATAATTCATAAAAAATGCAAATCTTGGAATTAAAGACTTCTGTTCAGTTAGGAAGCGGATAGTAATAAATTTCTGTAAAAATAATTTTCATAAGCGAAGATAAATAGCATAGCGATGTTTAAAATAAAGTAGGAATACTTCGGAGAGCGGATGTTTTTACTTTTAATAAAAAGTTGCTTCTTGTTGCTAGCTTATTGGATTCGGTACGAAGTCAGGAGACTTCGCACAGCGAGTTTTGAATTTGTAAATTAGGAATTTAGAAGTTGGTAATAAAGAGAAATTTCCAGGAGTTATGAAGGGAATCTTTTGGTCGTGAAGGTGGTACGGCGCAAAGTTTTTTACGTTTTGTTTTTATGTTGGTAAACTAAAAATAATATCCTGGCACCCGGAGGTTTATCGAAAGTAAAAATAGAATTAATGAGCAGCAATCTTAAATTTTAAAAAGGAATACTTCGTAGTACCAGCTCTGTTGATCAAAGGTTTCATTGGAACTTCTTTAAGTACAACAAAAGAGTGGTTTTTAGTAACAGGCTATTTCCCGAGTTTTTATACTCCAAATTGTGTTAGATGATGGTTAAGATGTTTGTAAAACAAGTTGTTCCATTCCTGCGTAGTCAATTTTCCAAAAGAGTGAGATTCTTTATTGTCAAAATGGCTTTCTCCTAAAGTTTGCGTTTTTTTAATATATTCAACTAATTTCTTTTTCGACTCTTCAAATTCTATTGTATTTGTAATTAAAAATTGAGGTGCTGTTCTACCATTTTTAGGATATGGCTTATCACTTACAACGGCTTTTTTTACAAATGTTTTTAATAAAAATATTTTAAAGGAATTTGGTTTGGGGTATTTGTCCGTATAAACCATTTCATAGGTTACCGTGCAATGGGCAAGCATTTGTGATACATTCATTTTTCCCCATAAATTTTTCGTCGTTGGAGTTAGTTGGTTTATGCGATTTATGATTTCTGTTGCTTCGACTATATCAAAAAGATTTTTCATTGTCATTATTTTATAAGTATACTAATTTGTTAGGAACGAAACTAAGGTATGAAAATTTTTATTTGCATGAAGTTTGAGAAGCAGAAATGGCTAGAAATGGCTAGTTTTTTTTACCTTTCAAGTAAGTTACTAATCCAATTAAGGCAATCTTGAGAATCCATTATTGACCAGGAATGTGGGTGTTTCCTTCCATCTAATTTAAACCCTTTTCCATAGCTGATGATTACATTTGCATCAGCATTCCCCATAACTTTTAACAGATTAACCATTGCTATAATATCAGTTCCATTCCAATCATACAAATCACGATGACGTTCCTTCATTAACCATTCAACATCAAAATCTGTATACATTCGCAATGGAATCTGTTTCAAGTATTTTGCATTTCCGCCTTCTTTTGCGCCATAGGAATAAATCGACGCTTCTATGTATTTTTCAGGATGTTTATAAGGTGTGCCGTATAATTTTTTATATCGCTCTATTATCCATTTTCCTTCATCAACTCCTGCTTCATTATAATTTCTTTCAATTTCCCTTTCACAGTATTGATACAGATGCGCTTTGTCTAACGGACTGTCTAAAGCAAAAATCCCTTTAGGCACTAGAAAAGTGGTACCCGGATATTTAACTGCTTTTTCGGCATAACTCAAGGAAATCATACCTCCATTTGATAAGCCTCCTAAAATAAAATTATCTTTAGAAACACTATATTCCTTTACTATTTCACTAAAAATTTTGTCCAAGATTTGAAATTCTGTATCTCTATTTTCTGTTCCAAAGTTAATGGAAGGAATAAGTACTATTAAACCTTTTTCAACCGCGAGGTGGTGTAATGTTATTTGTTTTAATAGATTTTCAGTGGTCTCACCTCCTGATGGTAGAATCACAAGGACGCCTTTAATTTCAGTTGTTGGGACTGATTTTAAATAATATAAAGTTGTTGAATCTCCGTCATTAATATATAGGTCATTTGTATCACGATCTTTTAGGATGATCTTTTTCATCTCTTGACTATATGACAGTGTAATAGTCAAAAGCGTTAGTAATGATAAACGGTATTTCATTTTTGAGGTTGTATTTAAGGGATAAAGCCAAGTTTTATAAGGTCTTCTCGAAGGCAAAAATAGTATTATTACGATGCACGGCAATCGCAATTTTTAAGAAGGAACACTAGGTATAGCAGGGGAATCTCAAGTGCTGCACTTCCGTAAAGTAATTAAATGGAGTAATTGTAATCAAAGGAAGTGATAATTGGAATGGATACGAAGTCTGGAGACTTCGCACAGCGATTGTGACTTTTAATAAGATACACTTCGGAGAGGGGAAAATGGAGTTATGAAAATTATTGTTTGTATATAAGTACGAAAATCGCAAATGGATTGAAATGGTAGTTAACTGTTATTTTTTTTCCGTTATATATAAATTCGCTATTTCTTCTATAAAATGTTGTGGATGTGCACCTTGTAAATTAGTCAAAATAACTACTGAAACATTATCTTTCGGATAGATAAACAAAGCGTTCCTCGCACCACCTAACTGATTGATTACTGGGTTTTTACTTCTTAAATTGGTGTCAAAACCAATTGCAGTTCCTTCATCAGGATTTTCAGATCTTGGTTTTTTCCCGTTATTCAATAGTATTGGAGTCCATAGTGTTTTAAGGTTTTCTGCATTAATGAACGTATTGTTTTGTAAGCCAATAACCCATTGTGCTATTTCTGTTGCAGTAGAATATATTCCTGCAGCGGGAAATAAATTTGCTGGAATCACTTCATAAACATTCGTTAGGCTGCCATTTCTATAGTACGAATACGGTCTTGCTGAGTGGTTAATTATGTTGTAATAATCTCCTAACCCTGCTTTTATGGAGTTGTTCATTCCAATTTTTTCGAATTGGTTTTCTTTAATGAAATTTTCGAAAGATTTCCCACTTATTTTTTCAATGATCATACCAAGCAGCAGGTAATTTGTTTGGCAATATCTTAAATCTTCTCCGGGTTTAAAAACAATAGGTAATTCTTTTATTTTTTTGAATAAAGTCTCGCTGTCCTCTGCTAACATATTATTTTCAGATTCCCAAATATCAGGAATTCCAGATGTGTGGGTTGCTATTTGCTTTATTGTAATGTTTCGCCAAGTATTTGGTAGACGATCTACATATTTCGAAATAGGGTCTTCGAGATTTAATTTGCCGTTTTCCACTAATTGCATTATGGCAACTCCTGTAAACGCTTTTACCATAGAATTTATGCTAAAAACAGTTTCGCTGTCAACCGCAATTGAATCTTGAATACTGGCTAAACCATAAGTACTTGTTTTAACAATCTTATTGTCTTTGACTACCGCTAATTGTAAACCAATAATTTTGTTTTTTTGCATCAGATCTTTGATTGCGATATCCACTTTGTCCACTTGTGCATAAGTAAGAGTACTGACAGTAAAGAAGCTAAGTAAGAGCATTGTTTTTTTCATATTTTCTTTTTCGGTTGGTTTTTTCGATTTTTTTGGTAGAATTAATGCGAACTTGTAGATATACGCAACTATATAACGTCAATACCCTTAGTCAAATATATGCTATTTTATTACAAATATTAAGATAATTTTTGGTTTACCATGTGGTATTATGTTTGGTTTTGAAAGAGAGTGTGCTGGCGCGTGCCATTTTATAAACAAAAAAAAACCTTACTTTATTAAAGCAAGGCCGTTTCTATGAAGTGTACTAGTTTTTTTATTTAGTCCTTAGCATAATATATTTTTCAGAACTGGGTTTCCCTGATTGAATGCCTGATATTTCAGCAACTAGGCTGTCTTTAGAAACTTGGGTATAACTGATTTTTTGCGGATAATCGTGCGTTGGGTTTTCAAAAATAAGTTGGTTTTCTTTCGTTTCTGTAAGAACGAAGGCGACTGGTTTATCGTCGTTTTGGCCTATTACGTTAGCGTTATAATTTAATTGCTCTTCTATTTGCTGCAATACGATTGTTTCGTAATGAATGGTATCTTTTCCTTTTAGAAAAAAAGAGTGTCCGTCATAAGTACTGTCGTTTGCTTTTTTCCAAGTTTCAGTCAGTGTTCCGTCAGCAGACTTGGTTTCCCATTTCCCTAATAGCCAACGTACCGTTTTGATTTTATCTTTTTCGTTGTCATCAGTTCCAGTGTCCTCTGATTTTTTGCAGGAAATAGCGATTGTTATAAGCAGCAGTAAAGTGATTTTTTTATACATAGCGTTTTGAGATTGAGTTGTACTACAATGACGCTGCGAAATTATGAAAAAGATCGTAAATAGCCCAGATAAAAGCGGCATCCTTTTTAGGGTTGAATGACGGAGGAATTAAACCCTAAAAAGATATAGCGGATAGCTGGAAAAGGCTCCAAAAAAAACTGTCAGGAAACTAGAGTTAACTATAAACTATTTTTCGTAATTTTGCACTCCAAATATAAGGACTAATAATATGTTAGATAGACTTCAAATAGTAAAACAACGTTTCGATGAGATTTCGGATTTAATCATTCAGCCGGATGTTATTTCTGATCAGAAGCGTTATGTGCAATTGAATCAAGAATATAAGACTTTGAAAGCTTTGGCTGAAAAACGCGATGAATACGTGCTTTTAATAGCTAATATCGAAGAAGCAAACGAAATCATAGCCGACAATAGTGATGCAGATATGACCGAAATGGCCAAAATGCAACTCGAGGAGGCAAAAGAAAGATTACCGGAATTAGAGGAAGAAATTAAATTCATGTTGATCCCTAAAGATCCTGAAGATGCTAAGAATGTAATGGTGGAGATTCGTGCCGGTACCGGTGGGGATGAAGCGAGTATTTTTGCAGGTGATTTGTTCCGTATGTACACTAAATACTGTGAGAACCGCGGTTGGAGAACCTCAGTTGTCGATATGAATGAAGGTACATCTGGTGGATTTAAAGAGGTGATTTTTGAAGTTACTGGTGAAGATGTTTATGGAACTTTGAAGTTTGAAGCTGGTGTGCACCGTGTACAACGTGTGCCACAAACAGAAACTCAAGGACGTGTGCATACATCAGCAGCGACTGTTATGGTTTTACCAGAAGCAGAGGAATTTGATGTGCAAATCGATATGAATGATGTTCGTGTAGATTTTTTCTGTTCTTCAGGACCAGGTGGACAATCGGTAAATACAACTAAATCAGCGGTTCGTTTAACGCATATTCCAACAGGATTAGTAGCGCAATGTCAGGATCAAAAATCACAACATAAAAATAAAGACAAGGCATTTGGCGTTTTGCGTTCCCGTTTATACGAGCAGGAATTAGCTAAAAAACAAGCCGAAGATGCTACTAAACGTACTTCTCAAGTGAGTTCTGGTGACCGTTCGGCAAAGATTCGTACGTATAACTACGCACAAGGTCGTGTAACGGATCACCGAGTAGGATTGACTTTATATGATCTAGGAAATATCATGAATGGTGACATTCAGAAAATTGTTGACGAACTAGCGTTAGTTAACAACATGGAAAAATTAAAAGAAGCTAGCGAAGTTTTTTAATATAATAGCCTCATTTATTGAGGCTTTTTTTTTGGAGCAATTTCCCGCTATTCGTTACAATCTTTTCTTTTTTAAATAAAAAAGAAAAGGATTTCCACTGCTATCGGGGCTAGAGAATAGAATATAATTCAAGAAAGTGCAATTAAGGTCTTATGGGAAAACCTGAAACTTTAAATTTTTAAACTTTAAACTTTTTTATGACTACACAACAACTTATAGATCAAATCAAAATTAAAAAATCATTTCTAGCCGTAGGATTAGATGTTGATTTAGATAAAATTCCGCAACATCTTTTAGAACTCGAAGATCCCATTTTCGAATTCAACAAATCGATAATTGATGCGACTCATGATTTATGTGTTTCCTATAAACCTAACACCGCTTTCTATGAAGCGTATGGAATTAAAGGATGGATGTCGTTACAAAAAACGATCAATTATATCAACGATACCTATCCAGATATTTTTACCATTGCCGATGCTAAACGTGGTGATATAGGAAATACTTCCTCGATGTATGCCAAAGCTTTTTTTGAAGATCTAAACTTCGATTCGGTTACCGTTGCTCCCTATATGGGAAAGGATTCAGTAGAGCCGTTCCTTGCCTTTAAAAACAAACACACTATAATACTTGCCTTAACTTCAAATGAAGGTGCATTTGACTTTCAAACCTTGAAAGTGGACGGAAAAGAGTTGTACAAGCAAGTGCTGGAAACTTCTAAAACCTGGAAGAATGCTGAAAATTTAATGTATGTTGTAGGCGCAACCAAAGCTGAATATTTTACCGAAATCCGTAAGATTGTTCCAGACAGTTTCTTACTTGTTCCCGGAGTAGGAGCACAGGGAGGAAGTTTATCTGAAGTATGCAAATACGGAATGAATGCCAATGTAGGATTGCTGATTAATTCTTCGAGAGGAATTATATATGCTTCAAATGGAACTGATTTTGCCGAAAAAGCAAGAGCAGAAGCTTTGAAAATGCAGCAGGAAATGGAAGGAATAATTAGTTTAAAGTTCATGTGATTGTCTATAAAAAAGGATCGTTAATTTTTTAAGCTTGTGCTCAATTTAAAATTGAAATGTTTTTTGAACCATTAAGATATTAAGTTTCATTTAGTGGATTGTTTAGCATAAGCTATTGCTATTTGCGATTAAAAAATATTAAAACACAGAAAAACAGAAACATAGAAAAGGCCTCGTGCTCTTTGTGTTTAAATTTATAAAGCCTTATTTTTTCTAAATACCTAATTGGTTTAAAAACTTTGTGCCGCTTGCGAAACCTTAGTGAACTTTGCGGTTAAGAAAACCTTTGTGTTTAAATTTATAAAGCCTTAATTTTTCTAAATACCTAAATGGTTTAAAAACTTTGTGCCGCTTGCGAAACCTTTGCGTACTTTGCGGTTAAGAAAATCTTTGTGTTTAAATTTATAAAGCCCTAATTTTTCTAAATACCTAAATGGTTTAAAAACTTTGTAAGCCTTGCGAAACCTTTGCGTACTTTGCGGTTAAGAAAATCTTTGTGTTTAAATTTATAAAGCCCTAATTTTTCTAAATACCTAAATGGTTTAAAAACTTTGTAAGCCTTGCGAAACCTTTGCGAACTTTGCGGTTAAAAAAACCTTTTTGTTTAAATAAAACAATATGAAAACCCTAACAGACCAACTCGGAACGACACATACTTTTGAAACTTCGCCTCAGCGTATCATTTCGTTAGTTCCTTCTCAAACGGAATTACTTTATGATTTGGGTCAGGAAGCAAAAATCATCGGGATTACTAAATTCTGTGTGCATCCGTATCATTTTAAATCAACCAAAAAACTTGTTGGAGGTACCAAAAAAGTGCATTTCGAAAAAATCCGTTTATTAAATCCGGATCTTATCATTTGCAATAAGGAAGAGAACACCCAGGAAATTGTTGAAAGACTAAGTGAAATATGCCCGGTTTGGGTGACCAATATCATTACCATAGAAGATAATTTTCAGATGATAACTGATTTTGGCCAACTTTTAAATTGTAGAACCGAAGCACAGAAATGGAATGATAAATTGGCTTTTGCCTTGAGCGATTTTAGAAACTTCATCAAAGACATTCCAATCAGGAAAGTAGCTTATTTTATTTGGAAGAATCCTTATATGGTTGCGGGTTCAGACAATTTCATCAATGAATTGTTGAAGCTGAATCACTTTAAAAACATATACGATGACAAAGGACGTTACCCCGAAGTCGAACTGGAGAAAATGAAGACAGAAGGTGATCCAGAAATTGTTTTTCTTTCTTCTGAGCCTTTTCCGTTTAAGAAAGAGGATGGATACGAAATAGGACAATACACGAACAAAGTGCAAACAATTCTAGTAGATGGCGAAATGTTCTCTTGGTACGGCAGCCGACTTTTAAAAGCCTTTGATTATTTCAAAATGCTGCATAAAAATTTAGAAAAATAGTTTTTATTTTTCCTGAAGTGACAATTCTCCTTTTGCCATTATTAAAAAACCATTTATAAATTAAGACTTGATCCTTAATTTATAAATGGTTTTAAATTTTAATACTTCTTCGATGTTTTAAAATACAAACTCCAGAGTAGTATAAAAAGTTCTAGCATCTGATGGAATGATTCCCGGCCCAGGATATCCTGTAGCTCTTCTTGTAAAATAACTGTTGTTTGTGAAATTAGTTACTCCAGCTTCTAGTTTCCATTTTTTCCATTTGTAAGATGCAGAAAAGTCGGCAACATAGTAAGCAGGAATAGTTCCTGAAATTCCAGTAAAAACATTGTTTGAATTATTACTACTTGCGCTTGAAAGTTGCGATGATACATAAGTAAATTGAACACTTGAAATAAAGTTTTTATAACCTACAGTAGTTCCACTTTTAATATTGTATAACGGCACAAACTCTACTTTATCCCCTTTTTTAATTGTTGGAATGTCAGATTTTAAATAGTTAGATCCTGTAATAGCTGAATTCGTAAATAAATTCCAACTAAAGTTTTCCTTTTCTTCAAAATATGTTTTAGCAATATTCCAGTCTAATAGCGTTTCAAAACCGTAGGTTAGCGCGGTACCTGTATTGGCTCTAATTTTTACAATTTGATTAGAAGAGTTAGTACTATCGTAATCACCTATTTTGTCATTGTAGTAGAGTCCGAAAACACTAGTGTCAAATGATAGTTTGTTACCAATGCGGCCTCTTAATCCAATGTCAGAGGTATATCCTTTTTCATCCTTAATATTTTCGTCTATTTTTTGGCTAGGATTTACTGTACGGATGTCGCTAAAAGTAACCGATCTGTAATTTTGAGAAAGATTTCCGTAGAATTCTATACCGTTTTTAGGTTTGTAACTCAAGCCCACTCCTAATAAAAGTAGATTTCGATCTTTAACCGTGTTTTCATATTGTGTTTTATCAAGAATTACGTTTCCGGCTAAATCGCGATTGATTACACGATAAGAACCATTGGCCTGCGTTCTAATTTTTTCTATTCTAAAGCCAGGAGTGATGGTAAAATTAGTATTGAGTTTAAAAATATTTTCACCAAAAACGGCTAGGTTCAAATTAGGGAAAGTAAAATTGGATTGGTTTTGGTAAAAGGGAAATTCATCAATTGCGATATTAAAATTGGCATCACTACCCGAACTTCCTGGGCCTTGCTGTTGTGAGTTTTTTGATTGATAATATTTGGCTCCAATTAAAAAAGCACTCTTTTGCTGGCCAATAAAATATCTTTTTAAATATCGTGCTTCGGCACCCCAGTTTACAAAATCACCAATGATTAAATCGCGATCGGTCATAGGATCCGGAGTCGTAATTCTATTGTCTCTAAAACCTAAGGCTTTTCTGCTGGCGTTTAAACCAAAAAGTTGTAATGAAAAATCTGAATCTTCATTAAACTTGTGTTTCAAGCGCAATGCAAATAGATTCCAATCTACTGCAAACCAGTTTCGGGTTCTATTGCTTTGTCTCGGGTTTTCATAAAATTGTTCATCGGTTAATCCTCCTGGCTGTTGTGCTAGGTAATTATAATAAGTGTAATCAAAATGGAGAGAAGTCTTATAGTTAAACTTATAATTCAAATTAGCAAAATAGTTTTTGCTTTCAAAATCGGAGTTGGGTCTGTAGCCGTTTCCTTTTTTGTAGTTTAAAAAAGTGTAATAGCTAAACTTGCCATTTGTTCCACTTATTGAAGTGAAATTAGTAAACAACCCGTACGAACCAACAGTGTTTCTAGTGGTAAATTCAAATGGTTTTGTTGTAGGTGTTTTTACTTTAAAATTAATTAAACCGCCAAATTGTGTTCCGTATTGTAAAGAAGCAGCACCGCGAATGACTTGGATTTCTTCTAAAGCTTCGGTGGGAGTAGCGTAGTAACTTTCGGGGTAACCCAAAACATCTGCGCTAATGTCATAGCCATTTTGGCGTGTATTGAAATTCGCAGTTCGGTTGGGGTTTAGTCCACGACCACCAATGCTTAACTGCAAGCCGCCATCAGAGCTTTCGTTGATCGTTAGCCCTACTACTTGAGCAAATATTTGTCTCGCATTATTGGTTGCCTTATTTGCGGTCAATTTACTTATATTGATAACTTCTGTTTTTTTACCAGCATAGATAGCAGTTTCTTCAATGTCATTCAACTTATGAATCGCTTGTAGTTTGTCATTTTGTTTTCGAATGATAACTTCAGAAAGGTTGTTAATTTTAGTAAGTACAATCGTTACCGTACTTCCGGTGGTAATACTGTTTTGTTCAACAATGGTGTAACCTTCTTTAAAGAAAACAAAATCAAAGCTTCCTGATTTTTTCAAATCAATTTCAAAAGCGCCAATAGCATCAGTAAACACTTTTGTGTTGGATGTTTTATTGTATATTTCTACAGCTGTTAATTTTTTTCCGTTTCCATCAGTAACTACACCCGCAATTTTATTTTGGGCAAAACTACCTATAGAAAATAGTAAAAGAAGGAGAATGCTAAAATCCCTTAATCGTATCATTAAAAGGGAGTATCCAAGTTTTGTGTTTGAAATTTTCATTTTCGTTTGCTAGATTTATTTTTGGATCAATATATTTTTGGCTTAATCTTCCGTTTAGCGCTACGTAGCTTTCAACGTAAACTTCTGGATTATTAACGCCTTGCTGTTGGTAGTAATCGTGTAAATAATGAGCGTATTCTAAAATAAAATCAGGTTGGAACGCCATTTGTTTTTCTTGAAATGTGGTCAAAAAATCACTGTTGTTGATGGTGATTTCCTTTTTAGAAACGGCATCTTTCACTTTAAATGTCGCATATCCTGCTTTTTCCATTAGCATAACCCGCCAAGAGAATCGGAAGCCTTCTTCTGTCCAGAATAACTCATTGGGATAGCATAAATAACGAAACGGAAATAGTAACTGAAACGCAATAAAGCAACTTATAAAGGCTATTTTTATTTTATAAACAGAGTTATGTGCAGGTGTTTTTTCTTTTCCGTTTTCGAATAAGTGAGTAGGAATATAAATCATTTTTCCTAAAAACGACAATACTTTTCTATGGAAATTGGCGTCAAAGAAAATTAAGGTACTAATGATCATTACATAAGGGAAAACGCCAATTGGGAATAATATTTTAGTTAGAATATGAAATACAACAACTAAAATAAAACCGAATAGTCGGGTTCTTTTGTAAAGTAATAAAAATACAATTCCGAGATCATAGATCGCTCCAGTCCAGCTAAACACATAATGCACCCAGTTTTCATTTAGTAATGAACCTATTAAAGGGAGGTTAGAGTTATTAGGTAACCATATTTTAAGAGGCATAGCTTCTAAAAGCCAGTCAGAGTTTAGTTTTGCTAAACCAGCATAGAAGTAAACAATAGCCAATAATAATTTTAGAATATCGATATTCCAACGCGGGATTTTCTCGAATCGTAACTTTTCATTCTTTAAAGCGTCTACTGAAAAATAACAGTTTGCAGGCAAAAAGAGTAAGACAAGGCTAATTATAGTGATATAATAGTAATGATTTAAGTACGTCGTTTTGTCCAGTAGTTCGATGTAGGTAAAACTCAGGAAAAAAGTAGCGATAGCCCACTTGTATTTATAACCTATGGCTACGAATAATGCCGCGAGTCCAGCAATGATAAAAAGTAAATAGGTGTAGTTGCCAAAAGGTTTTACCCATTGAAAACCATAATACGTAAAATGAAATTGTGGATCAATATAGAACTTTTTGATCCATCCATAACTCGCAAAGCGAATTAAACTCAATAGCATCATCAAACCAAACGCTAGCCTAAAAAAAGCTAGCGTCGAGGCATGTGAATATTTATTAAGATACTTTTGGTACATAAACTTTTATTTAAAATCACTTGATTTAATAAATCAGATCAACTAATTTTTTTAATTTGGATTCCCTTTGCTTTGGGAAGAATCAATCACCATCTCCGTCAACATAGTCAATAGTAATGTTCAAAGCCTGCATCATGTCTAGTTTAGTGTAGATCACATTTTGCTGTAAAGCATCATAAGCTAAAATCATTTTAGCATTATCAGTATTGATCTGGTTTGAAAAACTATTGTTTAGCGTTGCGTTTACGGTAAATATAGTGGCAAACTGATTGTTGATAATCACGCTCAGATTTTGTCCGTTACGAACAGATTTAAGGTAATCCAAATAAGATGCTAAACCTTCACCAGTAGTCGATTTATTAAAGTGTTTTCCGTTAAAGAAATCTTGTGAAGCTTTGACTGCTGTGTTTAACAACTCTTTTGAAAGATCGTTTTTGTAAAAAGCCTCTACTTTCTCAGGGTATTTTACACCCCCAGAGAAAAGACCTGCAGGAATTCCAATTTTTCCTGCACGTACATTCTTCTCAAAGTTTTTTACAAATTTATTTGTAGTAATGCTTACTGAGCTGGTTACCGAAGTTCCGCTATTAGCAATATAAGTAGCTCTATAGCCTGTATTCCAGTCGGCAACTACAAGGTCTGCACTTGATTTTAAGCGCGTAACAACATCTGTTAAGTACTTTTTATATTTTGCTGCATTTACATTAGTAGTGTAGTGCGTCACTATTAATGCGTCAGTAGTATTTAATCCATTTATTAAATAATCTAAAGCAGGGAAACCTTGCTTGTCGAACTGAGATAATAATGCCAGATTGTATGTACCGGCAGTAACATTAGCCTCAATAGCTGTGGCATTAGTAGGGTAGCTGTTTGCGCTTTCTTTTAAGTTGATTTCTTCTGATTTACCAAAACTGTATATAGCAACATATTGATACGCTTTATAGGCCTCTATCCATGAGGCTCTTACCGCTAGAAGATTTGCTTCAGTTGAAACAGTATTGAAGGTATTGATATTAGTGGCTAATACTTCTATTTTAGCTTGGTAATTAACATAGCTAGGAATGATAATGTTGTCTGCCCAGTTTGTTAAAAGTAGCGTTCGGTTGTAATTATTACCATCCGTACTAGTTTCACTGCTGTCATTTGATGAACAAGCTGCGATAGTCAGTAAAGCACCAAGGAGTATAAATAGTTTTTTCATTTTAATAAATTTTGTGCAAAAATACAAAACCAATTGTACTTATTTGTATTAATTCTAAATTAATTTACTGTAGCAGCTTGTGTAACTGTGAATCCAAATTTAGTTGCAATTTGCGCTGATATGCTGTCTAATTTTGTTCCAAGAGTATCAATGTCCCAAAATCCATTTGTTCCGCTTACCATAGTAGCTAACATTGCATCAACTTCTGCTTTTGTAAAATAAGGTTTGTCCGTACCTGGTTTGTTCGTATATCGCAATGAAATTATAAAACCGTATGCTTCTGAAAGGGCGTGAAACGCTTTAGCACCTTTATCAGTAATTAATTTTCCTTTTCCTTCTTGAAGATAGAAAACAGCTCTAACTGCAGGAACTAATGCTAGTTTAGCTTTTATTATGTCAATTTGTGCATCACGTGTAGCGTAGTCATTAGCTACAATCGCTGCTCTACCTGTACGAAAAGCTAGGTTGATATCTGCTTTTACAGTATTAAAATCAGTATCAGCATTTACTTGATCGATGTAGCTACTCCAAAATTTTGTACCATCCACACCATAGATGTAACCGTAAGCCTCATCCCAAGTATGTTCCATTGTAGTATAGGTTTTACTATCTTCTAGAACTTTATTAGTGTTGTTTAGTCTATTTGCTCCTTCGTCTAATTTGTTTTTACTTAAATAGTTATTGACGATTTGATCCATAAAACAAGCTCCCATCATTCCTTTTAATAATACTTGTTGTGGTTCTAATCCATTGGCAGCAAACAATCTTTTGCTAGTTCCATCAAGATAGGAACCTGCTACACCTGCTGAAGCTGTTGTACCTAGACTTGCTGTATTTGCTAAAGTTAATTGAGTTTCAAAGAAAGATTGAACACTTACTTTTTCAGTAGTTGTTCCACCACCTAAAAATAATTGAAAGTAGTCTTTTGATGCTGCAGTTTTATCTTTTAATTGTTTTCCAGAAGTATTTAAAGCGATATTTTCAAAAGCGTTGTTGGTATTAGAATACATATTGCTTAAAAGGGTTTGACTTACAGCTGTTCCATTTGTAGCGGCAATTTTAATGCTATTTCCCATTTCCTCAAGCATAAGTAAACGACTACTTTGTCCAGAAAAGTCTACGGTTGTAGTACTACTTCTTTCAAAGGTGTACGTTGCTGGAACGCTATAATTAGGTTTTTGTTCTGTAGTATCATCATTTGAACATGAAGTGATTGTTAACGCTGTCAATAGTAACGTTGAGAGTAGAACTTTATTAAGTTTCATAACAGTTGTTTATTTAGATTGAATAAGAATAGTTTTGTGCAAATATATAACTCAATTTTAGAATTCCAAAACTTTGTTTAGAATTTTTCTAAATAATATTTATCGGTTGTGATTAAACAGTTGTACAAGGTGTTGTTATTGCTTAACGATGGAGGTTTTTAGAATATAAAGAAATTTATTTCCTAGTATACTCTAAGATTCAGTTAACAAGATTGTTGTAAATGTTTCTTAATTTTATTTAAAATTAATCTAAATAAGATTTTGTCGTTTAAATAAAAGCATATACTTTCGCTTAAGTTTAATTAATCTAAATAACAATACTATGAATAAAGCGCTTTTGAGAACATCATTATTTTTACTAATCGGTGGTTTAACATTCTCATGTAATAATGATGACGATAATTCAACCGATTCTAATGTCACTAAAAAACAGGTTGTAGCAAACTATGCTGCTATTGCTTACGCCAATTATAAACAAGCTTATGATGATGCTGTTGTTTTAGAAACAGCGATAAATACTTTTACGAATGCTCCAACTCAAGCTAATTTTGATACAGCTAAATCAAAATGGAAACAATCAAGAGAGAGTTACGGAACAACGGAAGCTTTTCGTTTTGCAAATGGCCCCATTGATGATGCAAATGGACCAGAAAGTTTAATGAATGCTTGGCCTTTGGATGAAAATTATATTGATTATGTAGAAGGAGCTACTGCTTCGGGGATTATTAATAACCCTATTTTGTTTCCCATCATTGATAAAGCATTTTTAGAAGCTGAAAATGAAAATGGTGGAGAAAAAAATATTAGCGTCGGTTATCATGCTATTGAGTTTTTACTTTGGGGACAGGATTTAACTGCTCCTTCTGAGAAAAAAGCAGGTTTACGACCTTATAGCGATTATGTTGTAGGTGGAACTGCCTCTAATCCATTACGTAGAGCAGCTTATTTAGAAGTTTGTGCTGATTTATTGACGGATAATTTAGATTATATGGTAAACCAATGGAAGGTAGACGGACCATATAGAAAAACGTTTTTAGCATTACCTGATGATCAAGCAATCAAGAATATTTACTTGGGAATAACAACGCTTGTTTCGGCTGAATTGCCTGTTGAGCGTATGTATGTTGCTTTAGGAAATGCAGATCAAGAAGATGAACATTCTTGTTTTAGTGATAATACACACAGAGATATTGCTTTGAATTTACAAGGTGTTATTAATGTTTACCAAGGAAAATATGGCATTATTGACGGTCCTTCGTTAGAAGATTTAGTGATGCAAGCTAATGTAGCTGTTTACAATGATACTAATGTGGCTGTAACTGCTTCCTTAAATAAAGTAGCAGCGATTATAACCCCATTTGATTTAGCCATTTCTGGTGGAATCGACTCTGTTGAAGGTGCTAAGGTTAACATGGCTGTACTAGCACTTAAAAACTTAGGCGCGAATTTATTGGCTGGAGCTGTAAAGATAGGAATTATTGTTAATGGGTAATTTAAGAATATTTGTATAATCTAAAGTGTTCTTGTTTTAAGGACACTTTTTTCTGTTTTAAAATAATGAAGAATAGTGTAAAGATTTTGTTTTTGTTAATTGGTTTTCAATTCTATAGCTGTACTAATAGTGATGATAAATACATTCCGCTTACTGCTGAAGAAGGGGAACAATACTCAGGAGGTGAAACTACCTTTTTTAATGCTACTGAAGAGGCTTTTGGTTTTTCGGCACCTAATTTGACTTTTGACGAACAAGGTGATTTTGGGATAGGGAATTCCTTTTTTCGTCAAAGCTGGGTTACAGCGCCGGCCTCTACAACCGCTAGAGATGGTTTAGGGCCTTTTTTTAATGCAGTTTCCTGTTCTGGATGCCATTTTAAAGATGGTCGAGGAAGGCCACCTTTAGTAGATGGTGAAACAGCACATGGTTTATTACTTCGTTTAAGTATTGATGGTGTTAATGCTAATGGTAGTTCTTTCTCAGACCCTGTCTATGGCGGACAAATGCAAGATAATGCCATTTTAGGACAAACTGTAAAAGGAAAATTTAACATTGTTTATCAGGACATAACGGAGGCTTTTGATGATGGTACGACGGTTGTACTTAAAAAACCTACTTATCAAATTAATAGTTTAGGTTACGGTGCATTTGCTTCAGGTATAAAAGTATCTCCTAGAGTAGCCAATCAAATGATCGGTTTAGGCTTATTAGAAGCAATTGATGAAAGCACATTACTTAAATGGGCAGATCCCAACGACAATAATAAGGACGGAATATCAGGAAAACTAAACTATGTTTACGACATTGCTTCAAATTCAAAAAAAATAGGGCGCTTTGGCTGGAAAGCAAATCAACCCAATGTTCGTCAGCAAGTAGCAGCTGCTTTTTCGGGTGATATCGGAATTACGTCTAGTTTATTTCCTAAAGAGAACTGTCCGCCTGGCGTAGATTGTGATGCAATAGCTAACGGAGGAACACCTGAAATCACAGACTCTAATCTAAATAAAGTAGCCTTATATTCGAGTACGCTTGCGGTTCCTGGTAGAAGAAATTACACAGAACAAAATGTTTTAGAGGGAAAGAAAATATTCGAAACAATTAATTGTACGAGTTGCCATATCGCTAAAGTACAAACCGGAAATACACATGCGATTATAGCCTTGCGCAATCAAACCATTAGACCTTATACGGATTTATTGTTGCATGATATGGGCGAAGGTTTAGCTGATAATGCTCCCGATTTTGAGGCTTCTGGTAGCGAATGGAGAACGCAGCCTTTGTGGGGAATTGGTTTGATCAATACCGTAAACAAGCATACTAATTTATTGCATGATGGTAGAGCTAGAAATGTTACCGAAGCGATTCTATGGCATGGTGGCGAAGCTCAGAAAGCAAAGGATAGCTTTAAAAAACTAGCTGCAACCGAGAGAAACAAGCTATTTGAATTTATAAATTCACTCTAGTAGTTTTATAAACTGAAAAAAGGGATTCTGATAGTTATCAGAATCCCTTTTTTGTTTTGAAATAGGTTTGAATAATTTTAAACTTCTAATTTATTTAATACTCAGATTCTTCTAGAACCAATTCTTCTTCAGGAATTGTTACTTTTAAAAGTAGATCAGTATCGATATTAAAATTTAATTCAGAAAGCATTTTGTATTCTCTTTGGAGTTTTTCAATTTCACTTTTCTCTTGCAGTAATCCAATCATGGTGGTATTTTTTCGGCAAATTTACGTTATACGATTAGAAAATAAGCAATAAAAATTGTTAAGATTGGGATTTAAAATTAAAGTACTATTTTTACCAAAAAAAACGTGCTTAACTATACCATTTACAAAAATCCAGTCAGTACCCAATGGGTAACTTTTGTGCATGGTGCAGGTGGAAGTTCATCGATTTGGTTCAAACAAATCAGAGATTTTCAAAAACAGTATAATGTGTTGTTATTGGATTTGCGCGGTCATGGAAATTCTAAATCCTCGCTAAAAACCGCTTTTAAACAAAAATATACTTTTTCGGCTCTTGCCAATGATATTCTGGAGGTTTTAGATTTTCTAAAAATTGAAAAATCACATTTTGTTGGAATTTCTTTAGGTACAATTCTAATCAGACAATTAGCAGAAATGCATCCGCAAAGGGTACAAAGCATGATACTTGGTGGAGCAATTTTAAAAATGAATTTTCGTTCCCAGATATTAATGCGTTTGGGTAATACGTTCAAGTATGTTTTGCCTTACTTGGTTTTATACCGATTCTTTGCCTTTGTGATTATGCCAAAAAAAAACCACAAACAATCGCGTATTCTTTTTATAAATGAGGCAAAGAAATTATACCATAAAGAATTTCTAAAATGGTTCAAACTTACAGCTGAAATTAACCCTATTCTTAAGTGGTTTCGTCAGGTCGAATTAAATATCCCTACGCTCTATGTTATGGGTGAAGAAGATTATATGTTTTTACCATCAGTGAGAAAAGTAGTCGAGAGTCATTATAGGTCCTCAAAATTATTTGTTGTGGTGAACTGTGGTCATGTGGTCAACGTGGAGCAACCTAATGTTTTTAACGATGCGGTTCTTTCTTTTTTGGGCGGAACTAAATAAAAAATGCCGGTACTCTATGAATACCGGCAGTTCTTTAACTAACCAAAACCAAATAATAAATAACCAGTTTATTACTATGCAAAGATGGCACAATTGCGGGTTGTTCATTGTTAAGTTTTTGTTATTAGTTTGTTGCACAAAAGTTAAGATTTGCACTTACTTTTTCGGTAAATTTTATTGGTCTCAAATAGAGTTTAAAACTATGTACTTTCAGTGCATCTAGCTTTAGCTTCTAAAAAATGTTAACACCGCAATTAGCAAATTTTAAAATAATTTATATAAAATAATTTGAGAATCTGCGGTAAATATTAGCAATACAACATACAGACTTTAAGTCTGACAACCAAATCTATGGACTTTAAGTCCATAGAGGTTTAGTTTTTATCTTGTAAAGCAAAAACTTTTTTAAGAGTGTCAGAAGTTCTGGCGTTTAAATTACTTCTTATATTTTTTTCTTCGACCGTAATCATTTTAAAAACACCATCAAGTGCTTTATTGGTAACGTAATCTGTAATATCTGGATTTATTTTAGATACGAGTGGAAGCGTATTGTATTTTGTAATAATGTTTGCCCAAACTACATCAGCACCAACTTTTCCAATAGAGGTTTGTACCACAGGACTGAACTTCATGTATAATGCGGTTGTTGTACTAGTTTGTAGATAATTGGTCGCGGAATTGTCAGCGCCTAACAAAATACTTTTAGCATCAGCGATGCTCATGTTTTTTATGGCAGAAACAAAAATTGGTGTAGCTTCTTTTACAGCATCTTCGGCAGCACGATTCAGTGCTTTTATTCCGTCGTCTGCTAAGCTGCTCATCCCCATTTTACGTAAAGTTTTGTCTACTCTAGCTAATTCCTCAGGCATTAATATTTTTACGGCTTCATTTTTATAAAATCCATCATCCTTTGTTAATTTAGAAACTTGCTCTGTAACTCCTTTGTTTAGCGCTTCTTTTAGTCCAGCAGCAATATTTAAACCTGAATTTGAACTGCTAATAGTAGCAGCTTTATCGGTAGCTTTTTTTAACAAATCTTTAAATTGCGCGGAACCAATTAAAGGAACCAACAATAACAGTAATACTAATTTTTTCATTTTTTTATAATTTATTGCCAAATTTAATCAATTCGACTTTGTTCTAAAATAGTTTTAACTTTTGTGATTTTATTAGAACCTAGTTAATAAAAAACTACCGTTTTATTGGAGTAAACCATCACTTTTCTTTCGGCATGTAGTTTTATGGCTCTTGCCAAAACAGTGCGCTCCAAATCTTTTCCTTTCATAATAAAATCATCTACAGAATTGATATGTGAAACCCTAGTGATGTCCTGCTCAATAATGGGGCCTTCATCTAGTTCTTCGGTAACGTAATGACTGGTGGCACCAATGATTTTTACTCCTCTTTTAAAAGCCGAATGATAGGGTTTAGCCCCAGGAAAAGCAGGTAAAAACGAATGATGAATATTGATGATTTTATTTTCGTACAGCGAAATCAAATCAGGTGTTATGATCTGCATGTAACGCGCTAGTACAATAAAATTGATTTCGTGTTTCTGGAGTAATTCAATCTGTTGTTTTTCACCTTCTGCCTTGTTGTCTTTAGTAAAAGGAACATGATAAAACGGAATGTTGAATTGATCAGCGATGGGTTTTAAGTCCATATGATTGGATATAATAAAAGGAATTTCCACATTCAATTCTCCGGCACTGTAGCGACCTAAAATATCATACAAACAATGATTGTATTTGGAAACAAACAAAGCCATTTTAGGTTTTACTTCCTTGTTGTAGAGATCCCAAGACATATCGAAATCAGTCGCAATGGTTTGCTGAAAATCGGCTATTATAGCTTCTACGCTGCTAGATGGATTTGTGAGTTCACTTTCAAGTCGCATAAAAAACACATTTTGCTCCACATCAACATGCTGGTCTAAATAAGTGATATTTCCTTCTACTTTCAGTATAAAATTAGTTACGGTTGCAATAATTCCTTTTTGATCTTTGCAATGAATAAGTAGGGTGATTTTTTGCATTATAGATGGTTCTTTGGGTGTTTTAAATTCTTTTTTTGGTAACAAAAAAAGTTTGGTTCTGATTTCCATGTTTCATAATAGCATATGAAATGAAAATCAAAACTAAACCATTTTGCTTAAAATAAAGAGATAAAAGATGTTTTAAATCTCTGGTTACCTCTGTTTTTTTGTGTGAATTTTAAATAGCATTGGTGTAAGCCAAAGAATTATATCTTTTTGTCCTGCAACGCAAAAACTCTTTGTAATAAAACAGAGGTTCTAGAGCTAAGATTTGTTCTGATGTTTTTTTCTTCGACAGCTACCATTTTAAAAACTCCATTCATTGCTTGATTCGTTACATAATCTGTCAAATCAGGGTTTACCTTATTTACCAGTGGAATGCTATTGTATTTAGTGATGATGTTCGTCCACACTTTATCAGCACCCACTTTAGTGAATGAATTTTTTATTACAGGATTAAACTTCCCGTATAAAGCAGTAGAAGTACTGTTTTGTAAATAATTAGTAGCTGAACTTTCGTTCCCCATCAAGATTCCTCTAGCATCTGCAAATGACATGCTGGTTACTGCGTTTATAAATATAGGAGTCGCTTCTTTTACCGCATCTTCTGCCGCACGATTCAATACTTTAAGACCTTCATCAGCCAAAGAGCTAAGACCAATGCTTCTTAATCCAGCATCTACTTTTCTCAATTCTTCCGGCAAAAGAATCTTCACCGCTTCATTTTTGTAAAAACCATCAGTGGCAGTCAACTTAGTTACTTGTTTAGAAATACCGTTATTCAGGGCTTCTTTCAACCCTCCTGAAATATCAAGAAAACCCGTGCCGTCCGTCTGTGGGAACTGATTCATGACCTGTTGCATCTCAGCGCAACCAAAAAGAGAAAATACCATTGTTAAAAGCAAAAATTTTTTCATATTCATCATTTTATTTGTTTACTTCAGCTTTGTTGCCATTTGGTTTCAGCCAAAAATACTACTTATTCAAATACGAAGCCATTAATTGTTTTTGGAGCATAAAGTTTAGGTTTTATTTAAGAAGCTGTTTATGTCAACTATAATGTTACTTTTTAGGTGATTTATATCAAAAAAACTGACTTATCTAGAGGAATATTTAATCGACTTAAATGAAGAAAGGGATTTAACCGATGCTAAATCCCTTTCTTATTGAAATTAAGATGAAGTACTATTTTTTTAATTCAAATTTTCCGCCTTGATTGCAGTAGATTAAATTAGAATTAGATTCGAATTTTTTATAACATGAATCTGCAGTTTTTTCGACTAATATGAAGTTGCTGTGGTAAGGAATGTAAATTAACTCAATCCCATTGTTTGTCGTTATAGTCGTTTTATCGTCAATAAAAATAAAATCAACTTCACCATTATCTTTATAAATCCATACTTTTGGTTTTGTAGGATCGTTAGAACTCAAGATACTTCCTTCTGAAGCATTTGTAAAGCGATCTACTTTTAATTTTCCAGTTTGTGTTTTTCCATTTTGCATTACACTACCGTTGATGTAAATATAATAAGCTGAATCATAGGTTAGGTTATCAACTTTTACACCAGAGTTTTTTGAATTAACGGTAATAAAGCTATCGATAGTAGCTTTCGCCTCTGTTGGCCACATACTGAACATTCCGGCACCTTGTTTAGCTGTTTCTAAATAGTCTAAAGACTTGTCGAAGTCGTTTAGAAGTAGTTGAGTAATTGATAGATTAAGGTAGATAACCTTGTTGTAATCTTTTGGTTTTATTTTTTTATATTCTTTACCTACATAAGTCAAATAAAATTTTTCCATTTCATTTAAGTATGTTCGATCTGTTGAATTAGTTTCCATCTTTTTTAAAAACTCATCTGTTTTAGTGTTAAATGCGGCAAGTTCAGTGAATTCTTCTGCTTTATCAAAAAAACCATAGTTAAAATCAATCTCTTTTTCGCTAATGATGATGTTATTATCAGTTAAATATTTATACCCGATATTATTTAGATCATTTGCTAAACTTATGTATGGTTTTCCATTATAAGTAGGAGAATATAACATAGCATTAGATCCTTTCTCATATAGTATTTCGTTATTTTTTCCTAAAACTAAATATTTGAAATCTCCATCTAATAAATATTGACCATTACTCGCTTTTTTATAAGTAGCGCCTTTGTATCCCATTAAAACTCTAACATCTGGATTAATGGTGTCTTTTTTAGAATAATCTTCGATAGTGTTTTTTGTTAGATTATTTTCATAGGTATTTTTTTTCTTGTTAGCAAAATCAGCGTTCCAAGTATCATCGCCTTGAATGATAATGTTGTAAGTCTTAATGTCTTTGAATAATTCAGATTTCGGAATGTTAATTTTAATTTTTTTCTTCTCTGTATCTGCTTTTTGAGCATAGGAAGCACTAGTAATTACAGTTAATAATAAGAATAAGGTGATTTTTTTCATGTTTTTTTGTTTCAAAAGTATAATTCTAATCAATGATTGTCAAATTTTTAGTATTATTTATAGTAAAAAGCAATAAATTTAATTTTAGTTTATATTTGATTAAGCCTGAGAAAATAGGTTTTATCATTAAACTTTAAATTAATACTCTTTTAATCTAGCAATTGGTATCTAGAAGTTATAATTAAGCTTTTATAATTATCAAAGTTGTATCTAATTATTTTGTTAACATAAAATAACGAAGGGGAAACAATCAGTAAAAAAAATTGTAAATTGCAGCACTAAAATTATCATATTCTCAAAATGAATCCACAAACACCCTATATCCCTAAGAATAAAGTAAGAATTGTTACTGCAGCCTCTCTTTTTGACGGTCACGATGCAGCCATAAACATCATGAGACGAATTATCCAATCTACAGGTGTTGAGGTAATTCATCTTGGTCATGATCGCAGTGTCGAAGAAGTGGTCAATACCGCTATTCAAGAAGATGCAAATGCGATTGCTTTGACGTCCTATCAAGGAGGTCATATGGAGTATTTTAAATACATGTATGATTTGCTTGTAGAAAAAGGAGCAGCGCACATTAAGATATTTGGCGGCGGTGGTGGAGTGATTCTGCCTTCTGAAATTGCTGAATTGCAAGCCTATGGGATTACCCGTATTTACGCGCCAGATGATGGTCGTTCTATGGGGTTACAAGGAATGATAAATGATTTGGTCGAGCGTTCCGATTTTCCAACAGGAGATAAGTTGACCAATGAATTAGAACAATTAGCATCAAAAAATCCAACAGCTATCGCCAGAATTATTTCTGCAGCTGAGAATTTTCCAGAAATAGCAAAACCCGCTTTGGATGCTATTCATAAAATGAATGAAACCTGCACTACACCAGTTCTTGGAATTACGGGAACAGGAGGCTCAGGAAAATCATCTTTGGTGGATGAGTTGGTTCGTCGTTTTCTAATCGATTTTCCAGAAAAAACGATTGGTTTGATTTCTGTAGATCCATCAAAACGAAAAACGGGAGGAGCACTTCTAGGAGACAGAATCCGAATGAATGCAATTAATAGTCCTAGAGTTTTTATGCGATCTTTGGCAACGCGTCAATCTAATTTGGCATTGTCAAAATATGTAGCAGAGGCAATCCAAGTGATCAAGGCTGCTAAGTATGATATTATCATTTTAGAGACTTCTGGTATTGGTCAATCGGATACGGAAATCATGGACCATTCTGATGTGTCATTATATGTTATGACACCTGAGTTTGGTGCTGCAACTCAATTGGAGAAAATCGACATGCTTGATTTTGCTGATTTAGTAGCATTAAATAAGTTTGACAAACGCGGAGCTTTAGATGCGATCCGAGACGTGAAAAAACAATACCAACGCAACCATAATCTATGGGATGTGAATCCTGATGAAATGCCTGTTTTCGGGACTATTGCTTCACAGTTCAATGACCCAGGAATGAATACGTTGTACAAAGCGATTATGGATAAGGTTGTTGAGAAAACAAATTCCGATTTGAAATCAACATTCGAAATCACTCGTGAAATGAGCGAGAAGATTTACGTTATTCCTCCACATAGAACCCGTTACCTATCTGAAATCGCCGAAAGTAATCGTCATTATGATGAAACTGCAGTGACTCAGGAACAAGTAGCTCAAAAATTATACGGTATTTTCAAAACTTTGGAAACAGTTTCAGGAAAAGTACCTGTTATTACAAAAGCTGGAATTGACGATTCATCCGTATTGCCAAGCGCTACAGAGCAACATGATGAACACAGAATTTTTCTGAACCTTTTACTGAATCAGTTTGATAAAGTAAAAATGGATTTAGATCCGTACAATTGGGAAATTATATTGACTTGGAATGAAAAAGTAAATAAATATAAAAATCCTATTTATACTTTTAAAGTGCGTGATAGAGAAATAAAAATGGCGACACATACTGAGTCCCTTTCTCATTCTCAAATCCCGAAAATTGCCTTACCAAAGTACCAAGCTTGGGGAGATATTCTACGTTGGTGTTTACAGGAAAATGTCCCGGGAGAATTTCCTTTTACCGCAGGTTTATATCCTTTTAAACGTGAAGGAGAAGATCCTTCTCGTATGTTTGCAGGTGAAGGTGGGCCAGAAAGGACAAACAAACGTTTTCATTACGTAAGTGCAGGATTGCCGGCAAAACGATTGTCCACCGCTTTTGACAGTGTGACATTATATGGGAATGATCCTCACATCCGTCCTGATATTTACGGAAAAATCGGGAATGCTGGAGTTTCTATCTGTTGTTTGGATGATGCTAAAAAATTGTATTCTGGTTTTGATTTGGTTCATGCCATGACATCAGTAAGTATGACTATCAATGGGCCAGCACCTATGTTGTTAGGTTTTTTCATGAATGCCGCCATCGATCAACAATGCGAATATTATATTAAGGAAAACGGTTTAGAAAAAGAAGTTGCCGTAAAAATCAATGCTATATATAAAGGAAAAGGGGTCGAAAGACCACATTATCAAGGTGATTTACCGGCTGGAAATAGCGGTTTAGGATTGATGCTTTTGGGTGTGACTGGAGATCAGGTTTTACCTATGGATGTTTATAATGAAATAAAAGCGAGAACCTTGTCACAAGTTCGTGGAACGGTTCAAGCAGATATTTTAAAAGAAGATCAGGCACAAAACACTTGTATTTTCTCTACTGAATTTGCGTTGCGTTTAATGGGTGATGTTCAGGAATATTTCATAACTAAAAACGTAAGGAACTTTTATTCGGTTTCAATTTCAGGATATCACATTGCCGAAGCAGGTGCAAATCCAATTACACAATTAGCATTCACTCTTTCAAATGGATTTACGTATGTAGAATACTATTTGAGTCGCGGAATGAGTATCAACGATTTCGGACCTAACTTATCTTTCTTCTTTTCGAATGGAGTAGATCCTGAATATGCAGTTATTGGTCGTGTAGCACGTAAAATTTGGGCGAAAGCCATGAAAAATAAATATGGTGCTAACGAACGCGCTCAAATGTTGAAATACCATATTCAAACATCAGGTCGTTCTTTACACGCACAAGAAATTGATTTCAATGATATTCGTACGACTTTACAAGCCTTGTACGCGATTTATGATAACTGTAATTCATTGCATACGAATGCTTATGATGAAGCGATTACTACGCCAACGGAAGAATCAGTGCGTCGTGCGATGGCAATTCAGTTGATTATCAATAAAGAATTAGGTCTAGCCAAAAATGAAAATCCAATTCAAGGTGCTTTTATCATCGAAGAATTAACGGATTTGGTTGAAGCTGCCGTATTATTAGAATTCGATAGAATCACTGAGCGTGGTGGTGTTCTAGGTGCTATGGAAACCATGTACCAACGTTCTAAAATTCAAGAAGAGAGTTTGTATTATGAAACGTTGAAACATACAGGGGAATTTCCAATCATTGGAGTGAATACGTTCTTGAGTTCTAAAGGGTCTCCAACGGTGATTCCTGCTGAGGTGATTCGGGCTACTGAAGAAGAGAAGCAATACCAAATCACGATGTTGGATAATTTGCACAAAGCAAATCATGACAAAGTAGATGAGATTTTGAATACGATTCAAGAAGCAGCTATTAATAACGAAAACTTATTCGATCATTTAATGGAAGCGACTAAGGTTTGTTCTTTGGGACAAATCACTGCTGCATTATTTGAAGTAGGTGGACAATATAGAAGAAATATGTAAGCAGAAAACCACTTTTTGCAGAGCAAAAAAGGGTGTGAATCGCTTATCCCGATGTTCAATCGGGATCTTTTCTAGCGAAAAAAGTGTGTAAATCGTTTATTCCGCGGACTATCGGGATCTCGTAAAAAAAAAGAGTTTAGAAAAGGTTGTCAATACTTACAAGAAGAAAAAAAATGCGGAAGATATTTTCCGCATTTTTTTTGTCTTATTTATTTAGAGTATTTGTTGGTGCTTTCCTTCTTTAATCTCTTCAACAATTTTTTTATTGAAAGCATCTAAGTCATCAGGGTTTCGGCTCGTAACAAGACCATTGTCTACAACTACTTCTAAATTATGCCATTCTGCGCCGGCATTTATTAAATCTACTTTTATAGAAGGATAGGAGGTCATTTTTCGTCCTTTCACTAGTCCGGCACTAATTAAAATTTGTGGACCGTGACAGATTGCGGCTACTGGTTTTCCCGCTTTAAAAAATTCTTTTATAAAATGCAAGGCGCTATCATTTGTACGCAGTATATCTGGATTAATAACTCCACCGGGTAAAACTAAAGCGTCATAATCAGCAGCTTTAACATTTTTTAATTCTTGATCAACTTTATAATCTTTTCCCCAGTCAGTAGAAGCCCATGATTTTATGCTTCCGTTTTCTGGACTCACAATTTCGGCTTTCCAACCTTGTTTTTCTAGATATTCTTTAGGGGAACTTAATTCAACTTCTTCAAATCCGTTTGTGGCTAAAATAGCTATTCTCTTTTCCATAATTTGTAATTGTAATTTTTATTATTACTTTAAAATTACAACTTATATGCAGGGACAAGTCATAAAGAGGTATTAAAATAAACATAATTTTGTTCAAGCTGTTTTGACAAAACATGTCCTTTAATGGAATAATTTACTTTATCCCGGATATTTTTAAATACCCAATATGCAAAACGTCTTCGTGCAGTTCTGTTTCTGATTTGGTTATTTTTATGGAATATTTTTCTTTGAGTTGACTATCCAAGATGTCAGTTACCTTATAAATGTCGTCAATATCGATTCCGTATTTTTCGTCGATATGTGAGACGCCGGCACCCTTAAAACCACAATGCTTGTAAAATGTGGTTTTTCTGGACTTCTTGGAGGCGAGCCCTAAAGATGTAGCAACGGTTAGCATTTTGTAATGGTACTCTTCAAACTCGTTTTCCTTATAACCGCCTAAGTTGATAAAAAACAAATGGTCTAAATTGGTATTTTCAGCGGATTCTTTAGTTATAATTTCAATCGAAAAATTGTCCGCGACTGAAACTTCGCGCCAAGCATCGATATGGATTTTTCCTTTGGCCTCGGGCCAAAAAGCTTTCATTTCTGGGATCAAATCTTTTAGGGAAGCTCCAATTCCAAAGAAAATATCATGTTGTTCCGTAAGTCGTCCAGCCGGCGTGCAGCCTAGCATAACCATGTGTAATTTTAGTTTTTTTTCCATGTTTCAATGCTGTGTTTTTTTTACAATATAAATTTTGGCATAGTTAATGAATATACGGAAATAAGAAACCCCTTAAATTTAAAAAAATGAAAAAGATAATTACACTTTTAGCCATTGCAGGAATTTTTACTTTGCAAAGTTGTACAACAACAGGTAGTTTTGAAGTTGCACCTATTACACCTATTGCGACCACTGAAGTTTTTGAAGTAACTACTTCATTCAGTTCGACTAATAATTACAGTAGATTGGTGACCTTTAATCCTCCAATTTATTCTTCAGATGTGGTTTTGACCTATCGATTATCTGGCGTTAACTCACAGGGAGATTTGTGGGAATTATTACCAGAAACCTACTATTTTAATAATGGAGCATTGGATTTTGGTTTTAGATTTGATTATACCAATCGCGATGTAAATATTTATATGATTGGTAACGATTTACAATCTGTGTCTACTAATTTTAGGATAAATCAGGTAATTAGAATTGTTGTTGTTCCCGCAAGTTTTGCTAATTCAATAAACAAAAATAGTTATTCAGATGTGATTACGGCCTTAAACATAAAGGACAACCAAATTCAGAAAATTGATCTTTAAAAAAGAAAATAGGGAAACTGAGAGGTGTCCTTATTTTACATCAAAATAAAAAGCGAAGCGCTAATGCTGCTACTGTTTTAAAATCTAATTGGTGTTTAAGACCAGTTATAAATACTTTGGAATCTAAATATAATGATTCAAAATGTGACTTTGGTACGATTAATGATTAGAAAATATTAATAGAACAAACTATTTTTAATAAATATACCCATGAAAAAAATAATTACACTTTTAGGCATTTTTGGAGCGATACTATTTTCGAGTTGTACAGGACCAGAAGGGCCTCCAGGATATGACGGGCTTGATGGACAAAATGGCCAGGACGGATTGATTGCAGAAGTTTTTGAAGTGGGGCCTGACTTTACCTTAGCAAATGGTTATAAAGTTACATATGCATTAAATCCAAAGATTTATTCAGGAGGTAATCTTTTGATTTATGAATTAATTAATACTAATGGAGGAATCGATACTTGGGCATTATTACCACAAATTTATTATTTTGCAGGAGGTACGGCACAATATAATTATAATTTCTCCTTTGACCAATTTACCATTTTGATTGATGCAAACTTTGATCGAGCTCAATTACCAACTAGTTTTAGATTGGGTAAAACATTCAGAGTTGTTATTATTCCTGGGGATGATGGGGTAAATACAAATAAATCAGTAATTAAACCAGATTATTCAGACTACAACGCTGTTATTAAAAGATATAATATTGATGATAGTAATGTTAAAAAAAGAAATTAAAAAGTATATTGAATTCATAAAAAAAAAGGAAATCGCAAGATTTCCTTTTTTTTTGCTTAATCTCCACTTATTAGAAGGAGGTAGTCATTCTTTGGATTAGATATTACGTTCAGAATCTTCTCCTTTATTCATTCTCAATGACACTATTATTCCACTTAAAAGAGCAACGGCTATAAAAACTAAAGAACCCCACTCTGGAATATCAATAAGTTCATGGAGTAACATTTTAAGGCCTACAAAACTTAATATGGCAATTAGACTATATTCTAAATAGCTGAATTTTTCAAGCATATTGGCCAAAAAGAAATACATAGAACGCAATCCTAAAATGGCAAAAATATTAGAACTAAAAACTAAAAATGGATCGCTTGTAATGGCGAGAATTGCAGGAACGCTATCAATGGCGAATACAACATCCATGACTTCAATAACAACTAATGCCACAAATAAAGGAGTGGCAGCAGTGATGTGCCGTCTTTTTACAAAAAAATGTTCTTTATCGATATGATTTGAAATGGGAATTAACTTTTTTAGGCTTTTATATACAAATGATTTTTTAGGTTCAAATTTTTCTTCGCCATTTGTAAATAGCATTTTCATTGCGGTGAAAATTAGGAAGAAGCCAAAAAGATAGGTGGCCCAAAAGAATTTATGAATCAATAAAACACCAAAAAATATCATCAATCCTCTAAAAACGATGGCGCCCAATATGCCCCAGAATAAAACTCTATGTTGGTATTTTTGCGGAATCTTAAATGCCGAAAATATAATAGCAATTACAAATATGTTATCTACACTTAAAGACAGTTCGATTAAATATCCAGTAATGAATTTTATCGATGCGGCAAGAGGTTTCAGTTCGTCTGGGTTAGAAATGTAATCATTAGCATATATCCAGTAAATAACCCCAGAAAAGAGAAAAGAAAGTGTCACCCAAATTATTGTCCATTTGGTAGCCTCTTTTGTACTAATAATGTGAGGGGTTTTATTAAAAACGCCTAAATCCAGTGCGAGAATTATAAAAACGATAACAAAGAAAGAAATCCAGACCATCATAAATTAAGTTATTTATAGTTTTACAAAGATACTTTTTGATTGCGAACTTTGAGATTTATTCATAGAAACTTGAATTTTAGTGTAAATAGAGCCTTCTAGTTTTGTTGAAATATCAATTTGAAAATATATGAGCCTAAAATTAAGAGGTTGTCATTAAAACAGGGTATTTTTAAGAAAACAGCAATTTAAGTGGTTTTACCCTAAAAAATTAGAGGTAAAATTTTATAAAAACATTATTTGAATTATATTTGCACCTCAATAATAGGGGTTTAATTTTTTAAATATAATTTTTATGTCAACAATACGATTCCAAGCTTTGAGAGAAGCTTCAACTAGAAAACCAATTAAATTTGAAGAAACTGGAAGAAAATCAATTCTTTTCGGTTCAAATGTGTTTAATGATAAAGCGATGAAGCAGTATTTAACTTCAGATGCTTTTAAGGGAGTTCAAGGTGCGGTGCAGCATGGAACTAAAATAGACAGAAAATTAGCAGACTATATTGCAATGGGTATGAAAGAATGGGCCTTGTCTAAAGGAGTAACTCATTACACACACTGGTTTCAACCATTGACAGGGGCTACTGCTGAGAAACATGATGCTTTCTTTGAAACTTCATATGATGGTAGTGATCCAGTAGAAAAATTTGGAGGAGCACAATTAGTGCAGCAAGAACCAGATGCCTCTAGTTTCCCTAATGGAGGAATTAGAAATACTTTTGAAGCAAGAGGATATACAGCTTGGGATCCTACATCTCCAGCATTCATTTTTGGAACTACATTATGTATTCCAACGGTTTTTATCTCTTACACAGGAGAAGCTTTAGATTATAAAACACCTTTATTGCGCGCTTTGCAGGTTATGGATGAAGCAGCTACTGAGGTATGTAAATATTTTGATAAAAATGTAAAAAAAGTTACTGCAACTCTAGGATGGGAACAAGAATATTTCTTGATTGACAGAGCGTTAGCACTTTCTCGTCCAGACCTTATGATGACGGGTAGAACTTTATTAGGACATACATCAGCTAAAGGACAACAATTAGACGACCATTATTTTGGTTCAATTCCTACTCGTGCCCTTACTTATATGAGAGATCTTGAGCAAGAATGCATGTTGCTTGGAATACCAGTAAAAACACGTCACAATGAAGTAGCACCAAATCAATTTGAGTTGGCACCTATTTTTGAAGAAACAAACCTTGCTGTTGATCACAACTGTTTGTTGATGGACGTAATGGAAAAAGTAGCAGAGCGTCATGATTTGAAAGTTTTATTTCATGAAAAACCATTTAAAGGAGTGAACGGTTCAGGGAAACATAATAACTGGTCATTGGCAACAGATACAGGTGTAAACTTGTTGAGTCCAAGTAAAACGCCAATGAGCAATTTGCAGTTTTTGACTTTCTTTATCAATACTATAAAAGCAGTAAATGACAATGAAGCTTTGTTAAGAGGAGCTATTGCAACTGCGGGTAATGATCATAGATTAGGAGCAAATGAAGCGCCTCCAGCAATTATCTCTGTATTTATTGGAGAACAATTGACTAAAGTATTAGCTGAATTAGAAGGTGTAACAGCGGGTAAATTATCTCCAGAAGAAAAAACAGATTTAAAATTAAATGTAGTAGGTAAAATTCCTGATGTTCTTTTAGATAATACAGACAGAAATAGAACTTCACCATTTGCTTTTACGGGAAATAAATTTGAGTTTAGAGCGGTAGGTTCTAATTCAAACTGTTCTAATTCAATGACTACCTTGAATGCGATTGTTGCAAAACAATTAAGAGATTTCAAGAAAGAGGTTGACGCTTTGATTGAGTCTAAAGACATGAAGAAAGACGATGCGATTTTCAATGTTTTGAGGGAGTATATCAAACATTCTAAAAAAATCCTTTTTGAAGGAGATGGATATAGCGAAGCATGGGAAATAGAAGCCGGGAAAAGAGGATTGAGTAACTTCAAAACGACTCCGCTAGCTTTGAAAGCAAGAGCATCTAAACAAGCATTAGATTTGTTTTCTGATCTTGGAATCATGAATCATATTGAAGTTGAAGCGCGTTACGAAATTGAATTAGAAGAGTATACTAAGAAAATTCAAATTGAAGGTAGAGTTTTAGGAGACATTGCAACAAACCACGTAATTCCAACTGCTATTCGTTACCAAAACACTTTGATTGAAAATGTGAGTGGGTTGAAAAATATCTTTGGAGCTGATTTTGAAAAAGTAGCTAAAGAACAAATTATTTTAATCAAAGAGATTTCTAGACATATCGAAGGAATAAATTCTAAGGTAGTAGAGATGACTAACGAAAGAAAGAAAGCGAATGTATTGACTGATGGTCAAGAAATGGCTGAAGCATACTGTGATGAAGTAAAACCATACTTTGAAGTGATTCGTGAGCATTGTGATAAACTAGAGCTTTTAGTTGACAATGAACTATGGACTTTAACTAAATACAGAGAGTTGTTGTTTACGAAATAGTAGACAAACAATCTTAATATTAGAAATGCCTATCCGTTTTGGATAGGCATTTTTTTATGGAGTCAAATTAGTAAATAAATGATTATTCCTTTTCTTGAAATAAATATTTTGCTTGAAGACAGGGTTTAGTGAAGTCTTACTTTTTCGAGACTCTTATTTTAAGATCAATATTTATCGTTATTAAATAGGTAAAACATTAATACTAATAAGTAGTCCTAGTTCATTTATTCAGAGCCTTTTTGTTTGTGTAAATAATGATTTTATGACAGAGCCGTTTTAGGGAACAGTAGTTTAAAGGCAAAATTTTTAAGTTTTTACTTGCTAATATTATAATGTGACTCATGTTAAATATGTATATAATATTGTGTTTGTCTTCGAATTGGTGATGGAATAGAATTTTTCTTACAATCATTTTTAAAAAACTTGTATTTTATCGATATAGGGTTGCGTTTCATCGAAAAATAGGTTAATTGTCTTAAAAACAGGTGTTTATATTATTAAATTTCTAAATACATTTTCTATCTTTGATATGTAGTAATCAAATAAGGGTAGTTATTTATACTAAAATCCTTGTTATTTATTACGTAAAAAAAGGATAACCCATATCACTTTTTAGAACCTACATAATAACTTGTATTAATAACCAATTAAATATATGTATTATGAAAAAAGTAGTTTTATGCATCTCAGCGATGCTATTGTCAGCGGTTGGATTTTCTCAAAACAATCAAAGTGACATCGAGCAACAAGGAAGACACAATGAAATCAAAGTTCTTCAAGACGGAAAGAAAAATATGTCTGATGTAACACAAGGCGGTCGCAATAATTTTGCGAAGGTTGATCAGGATGGTAACAACAATGATGCGACCATATGGCAATTTGGAAGAGACAATAGTGCTACAATCAATCAAACAGGTAACAATGATACCGCAAGTATTACCCAAGAATGTGATAGTAAGGACAATACAGTAGTAATTAATCAAAATGGTGATAGTGGTGATGATTGTCCAACTTGTAACATAGTGAATCCATGCCAATCCGGTGACTGTGGCGGCGAGTATGGTGACGATGGAGAACATCAAGGTGGTGATGACAGAGTAGCCTCCACTACTAGAGGAGGATCTGGATACGGTAATGGTAGTGGTCATAATGATGCTTCGATTGATCAAGATGGTGATCATAACAAAGCTCGTATTGATCAATCTGGTAAAGGTAACGATGCTTCAATTGTACAAGATGGTGAACATAACAAAGCTAAAATAGACCAATGTGGTAAAGATAACACTGCTATGATTGATCAAGACGGAGATTATAACAAAGCTGAGATCAATCAAAGTGGTAGAGGTCTTTATGCAAATATTGAGCAAGATGGTTGTAGACTTGATTCTACAATTGAACAATATGGTAGAAATAATGACGCACATACTGTTCAAAGAGGTTGGGATCAAACTAGTACTATTGCACAATGTGGACAAGATAACATGGCTTATGTAAAACAAAGAAACTAACATAAACTTTTATTATAGGTGGGGTTAATTAAATAATCCCACCTATAATTTTTTATAAAGAGGTTAGTTTTGATTATTAATTTACGTTTAAACCTTAAATAAAAATTAAATTTTTTGTTTGACTAAAGCAGTAATATAACAACTATAATCTTTAATAAATTCTAATTCTTTTAAATAATTATTAATCTAGAAGTCATGGAAGCAATAAAAAATATCTATCTATTTGTGTTAGTACTTTTATGCTCATTCCTTGTAAATGCTCAAGAAATGGAATCCAATAATGCTACTGCAATTACTAAGTTGTTGAATAAAGAAACTATTACGCTAGGGAATATTGGGTTAGATAACGTTAAATCTAATACGAGTTATCTATTAAACCGCAATATCGTTCAAATTTCTCAAATGGGAAATGCTAATGAAGTAGATTTACATATTCGTAGTTCTAAGTCCAAGTTAGTAATATTTCAAGATGGATCTAATAATAGTTTAGAAGTTTATAAAGATGCAAAACAATTAAATCAAACTATAGTGCAGTCTGGTAAAAATAATTTTATCAGTGATGTTTCAGCTTACTATGGTAAATCTATTGATATGGTTATAAACCAAGAGGGGAATAATTTAAAATTTGTCAATAGTGGAACAAATTCAATATCCAAAGATTTAAAAATTACGCAACAAGGAAATTCTGGAAGTGTATTTATATTTAATTATTAGACTATGAAATATTTATTATCAAGCAGCTGTATCGGCATTTTTTTAATTTTTAATATTCAAGCTGCATTCTCACAGGAGGAATATAAGGAAGTTACGGCCAAGATCGAAGTTGAAAAAGTAGAAGATGCTTTGTCTATAACAGGAATGGTTGAGAATTTAAAATCAGAATATAAAAACATATCTTTTGAACTCGCAGTTCAAAAGAAAAACACTTCAAATACTAATTCAGCCATTAATAAGCAAAGTGGTCGCTTTACTTTAGAACCTTTAAAAAAAATATCGCTTTCAAGTACCAAAATCAACGTAAGTAAAGAGGATCAAATCATTATTTCATTATTTATTTATAATGAAAAAGACATTCTCATCGGAAAAGACAGAATTGTTGTCGAAAATGAAAAAAAAAAGATTATTTGAAAGACGGGAGTTTGAAACTTAATAATGGACTTGAGATGATGGGGATTATTTCAAATGATACCAAAACAAAATTAGGAAATGATTTTTATGATCTCTTTTATAAAGAATTCACCAAGTTAAAGATAGGTGCTGGTAAAATCGTTGTGATTCAGGAGGAGTTAACATTTGGAAGGACAACAAAAATTATGGTAATTGTGGAAGGAGAAGTTATAGCTGAATTTATAACTAAACCAGATGAAGAATATTTACAAGAGGCTGCAGAATACTCTGCTTCAGAAGTTTTTAAGTATTTTAAAAAATTGGAAAGTCAAAGTAAAAGTATTTTTCAATATTAATATTCGTAAAGATTTTACTTCTATAAAATTATAGCTTATTCAATTGTTACTTATCTAAATTTTTAAATGTTATTTAAATTATATCCTATGAAAGTATACATTACAATACTGTGCATCTTTTGTTTTGGAATTAACTCCAATGCTCAAGATTTGGTTTATAAACCAATAAATCCCGCTTTCGGCGGCGATACATTTAATTACACCTGGCTGTTAAATTCTGCAGAGTCACAAAATAAATTTAGAGAGCCGGTTGATCCTTCACCAACATTATCAGCGCTCGAGCAATTTAAAAGCAGTCTCAATAGTCAATTACTAAGTCAAGTGTCTAGCTCGTTATTTCAAAGTCAATTTGGCGATCAAGGAATAGTGCCTGGATCCTACACTTTTGGTAGTTTGGCTGTAAATATCTATCCGTCAAATCTAGGACTGGTAGTTGATATATTAGATACTGATACTGGTGAGAAAACTCAGGTGTTTATCCCAGGCAATTAATACCGATTTAGACATTTGAATTATAATTTTGAAAATAGTAGTACTAAAATTTTTGTTTGGTAGATTTTAAATTCACCACAAAATACTTTAAGCTTCAGTTGCTTCCAAATCTATAAATAGTCAATTATGAATAAATACATGTCGATTACTCTGCTATGCTCTTTTCTATTATCCGGCTGTGGGGCCTATTTTAATCAACCACTTGGAATTCAAAAAGCAGTTTATGGTGAAAATACGCCAGCGACTTCTTCACTAGCTCTTCTTCCTAAACCAAAAGAACAAATTGTTGTAGGTGTCTACAAATTCAAAGATCAAACAGGACAATACAAAGCTTCTGAAGCAGGAAGTACATTCAGTACCGCTGTGACTCAAGGAGCAACTTCTATCCTAATTAAAGCTTTGGGCGATTCTAAGTGGTTTGTCCCTATTGAAAGAGAAAATTTAGGAAATCTTCTAAATGAGAGGAATATCATAAGAGCCACCAGACAGGAATATGTAGAAAAGACAGCAGATCCAAAAGATATTCAGCTAAGTCCTCTATTGTTTGCGGGCGTATTACTTGAAGGAGGTATCATATCCTACGACAGTAATATTATCACAGGAGGTTTTGGCGCTAGATACTTTGGCACTGGAGCATCCACAAGATATAGACAAGATAGAGTCTCTATCTACCTTAGATTAGTCTCTACATCAAATGGAAAAATATTGAATACCGTATACGTTTCAAAAACAATCTTGTCACAAAGCGTAGATGCTAATTTGTTTAAATATGTAAATCTTAAAAGACTTCTTGAGGTAGAAACTGGCTTTACCAGAAATGAACCTATACAGCTTGCAGTTACTGAGGCAATTGAAAAAGCTGTTGAAGGACTAATTGTTGATGGTATTAAAGATAATATTTGGTCGGTTGATGCTACAACGCCTGAAGTAGCGGCTTTTTTAGAATCTTATAAAAAAGAGAAAGAAGAAGATGATGTAGCATTGCTTTACGGAAGGCACAAGGAAGAAAAGCGATCTAAGGTTGGAATTGAATTAGTGGGTGGGGCAACTTATATGCAAGGAGACTATCCAAGTCCAGTAGCAAAACCGATGGTTCGTGGTGCGGTAAAATACTTTTTCACTCCTCATTTTGACTTAAGTGCGTCAGCTAATGCTTTCTGGCTTGGAAATAAAAATTCCTTTGATAAAGGATATGCTTCATTAGATCTAAATTTAGAGTATTTTATTTTGCCCTATGACGTTTTTACACCTTATGTTTTTCTAGGAGCGGGTACAGGTTTTGACAAAAAATTTGAGAATAATTTTTCTAAAATTCAATATGGAGCAGGTATGGAATATTTGATTAATGATCATTTTGGTTTTAAATTTTATGGGGAACATAATGTAACTTTTTCTGACAATGTTGATTTTGTAGTCCATGGCAAAAGAGACGATTATTTTTGGCGTTTTGGAGTGGGATTGACATACTATTTCCATCAAAAAATCAAGAAGAAGATTAGATAGATGACTCTTTTTGAAAAACACTACTCAAGCAAATAATTATAGTATTCAGTAATAGTAAATAAATCTGATGTTTAATAAAAATAAAACAACTTCAAATGAAAAAAACAGCCATACAAATTTTAATGTGTTTTGTTCTTTTAGCTTCTTGTACTGAAGAACCAATAAGTCTTGACGGAGGGTTTGGAGTCGTAAAAGGGAGAGTCGTAAAAGCGGGGACATTTGAGCCAATAGAAAATGCTAGGATTTCAACAACTCCAACTTCAAGCACTTTCTTTTCAGATAAAGATGGTTATTTTACTTATGATAAAGTTGCAGTTGGAAAGTATTCTTTTCAGGCAAAAAAAGATGGATATACGGATAAATTTGAACCAGTTGTCGTTACAATAGGTAACACAACTCAGATAGTATTTGAATTAGAGATTGCTACTGCTAATAACAAACCACCGGGAATTCCTGTTTTAACCTCACCAATTGATAATGTAAAAAATCAAGCATTAGCATTAAATTTGACTTGGACGGCAACAGATAATGAGGTAGATCCTTTGACCTATTCGGTAACACTTAGGAATGGAACTACCGATGCAGTAATTACCTATACTGATATTAAAACACCAACTTTAGATATATCAGGATTAAGTTATAGTACTAAATATTATTGGCAAGTGTCTGCTTCAGATGGGATTAATTTACCTGTTAATAGCGTGACAAATTCATTTACGACTTTAGCTTTTCCTAATCCTAGATACTTGTTTGTCAAAAAAGTTAATAATAATAATGTAATTTTTACCGCTGATGATGTAGGGAATGAATTGCAACTTTCTCCATCCGAAGTGAATAGTTACCGACCGAGAAAAAATCTTCAAATCAATAAAATTGCCTATATCAGCTCTGATGGTTCTCAAAATCAAATTTATACGATGGATCCTGATGGTTCAAACGTATTTAAAGTGACTAATTCAGTTCCAATTGCCGGATTCAATATGGAGAACGTCAGTTATAGTTGGAGTGCAAATGGAAGCCAATTAATCTATCCGAATTTTGATAAATTATATCGCATTAATGCTAATGGAGGAGGGGTAGTACAGCTGTTTCAGACTCCTAACGGCAAATTTATTTCTGAATGTGACTGGAGTCAGGATGGCACTCAAATAGCACTTAAAGTGAATGATTTAGCAGGATATAATGTAGAGATATATGTAATTGATACATCGGGAACAGTGCTATATTCAGTTCTTTCTGGGTTAAATGGAGCTGTTAGTGGATTGGATTTTTCAACGGATAATCAAAAAATTGTGTATACGAGAGATGTCTCAGGGTACCAAGACGCAAATTATAGAAGACTTGATTCCCAAATAATTCTCTACAATCATTTGACAAATACTTCTACACAACTGAACAATCAAAAGGTAAATGGCTATAATGACTTGGATGCGAGGTTTTCGCCAAATGAAGCTGAAGTTATTTTTACAAGTACTTCTAATGATGGGATATCTGTAAAAAGTATTCAAAAAATAAGCGTCAATAATTCATTAACACGCAGTGTTGTGATTCCTGTGGGGTCAATGCCAGATTGGAAATAATAGATGTTAAATTGTTAATTCAGATGATGCCTGTCCATTTTGGGCAGGCATTTTTTTATCCATTATTCTAATAGAATCGCAAGATTTACATTAAATACTTACTTCCAGCCAATAGTCAAAACCCAAAAAAAATAATTATCTTTGCCGCACAACCGAGTTGCTTCAAAGCAGCTTACACAACTACACTACATGAGCTCAGATACTAGTAAACGATATGCACTTCGCGGTGTTTCGGCATCCAAAGAAGATGTGCATAACGCCATAAAAAACATTGATAAAGGTTTGTTTCCTCAAGCATTTTGTAAAATTGTGCCGGATTACCTTACTCAAGACGACGAATATTGTTTGATAATGCATGCAGATGGAGCAGGAACTAAATCGTCTCTAGCGTATATGTATTGGAAAGAAACAGGGGATATTTCCGTTTGGAAAGGGATTGCTCAAGATGCTTTAATCATGAATATTGATGATTTATTGTGTGTGGGAGCGACTGATAATATTTTGTTGTCTTCTACTATTGGTAGAAACAAAAACCTTATCACTGCTGATGTAATTTCTGCTATTATCAATGGAACAGAAGAATTAATTAAAGAGTTGGATTCTTTTGGAGTAACCATTCATTCCACCGGTGGAGAAACTGCTGATGTGGGAGATATCGTTCGCACTATAATCGTGGATTCTACTGTCACGGCAAGAATGAAACGTTCTAAAGTCATAGACAATGCTAATATCAAAGCAGGGGATGTGATTGTAGGTTTGGCTTCTTTTGGTCAGGCATCTTACGAAAAAAGCTATAATGGCGGAATGGGAAGTAATGGATTAACTTCTGCTCGTCATGATGTATTTGGGAAATATTTGGCTACCAAATACCCAGAAAGTTTTGATGCGGCGGTACCCGAAGACTTAATTTATTCAGGACAAGTGAAATTGACTGATTCCGTGGAGAATTCTCCTATCGATGCAGGACAGTTAGTACTTTCACCAACGCGAACTTATGCACCTATTATCAAGAATATTTTAGATAAATACGACGCTGCTGCCATTCATGGTATGGTACATTGCAGTGGAGGAGCGCAGACAAAAATTCTCCATTTCGTAGATAACCTGCACATCATTAAAGATAATTTATTCCCGGTTCCTCCTTTATTTAAATTGATACAAGAACAGTCTAAAACAGATTGGAAAGAAATGTACCAAGTTTTTAACTGTGGCCACCGTATGGAAATATATGTTCCTGAAGCAGTTGCCCAGGATATTATCGCTATTTCAAAATCATTCAATGTCGATGCACAAATCGTAGGAAGGGTAGAAGCAGCAGATACTAAAAAATTGACAATCAGCAGCGAATACGGAACTTTCGAATATTAATATAATTAGGAGCTAATCCCGCTGTTCACTATATCTGTTGTGGTCTCGTAAATAGACGAGACCACAACAGGATGCCGTTTCCATCGGGGCTAAAAAACACAATGATATGTACGAATTAATTTTTTGGAAATATTTAGAGGAGGTTTACTTAAACCATCAAGAAGTGTATGAAGCACTCGATGAAGAAACTGCAATTGAAGGCCTAGAAGAACTTCCTGTTCAGGTAATTTTGAATAGAATTGCTTCTGTATTTTCAAAATGGGAAAAGGTAGATGAGAATAGTTGGAAAAACAATAGTGGACCAGGAGCTTTTCAAGTACTAACAACGCCACAAAGTATACAGATTGATTGCTATGGTACCGAAGGGAAAACAATGGATCAATTAGTGAATATTATGGAAGAATATAAATGTCCATTGTATGACCCACAAGTTCCTATGCGCTACGATGAAATGTATGCGCCAGAGTAGTTCTATTTTATAAATACAACGCATAATATAGAATTGAAGTAAAAACTACCAAAATACTAATTTCTGATACTTAGCAAATGAATTTGGATCCTTTCCCTGACTTAATTCTTGAAAATGAAGCGGTTTTACTTCGTCCACTTCTAGAAAGTGATTTTAATAATTTATTAGATTTTTCAATTAACGAGCCTGATACTTGGTGTTATTCTTTAGTACGTGCAAACGGAAAAGAGAATTTAGAGAAGTACATTCAGATAGCATTAGCTGCAAAAGAAAGAAAAACAGAGTTTCCGTTTATTGTTTTCGATAAAAAATCTGGTAAGTATGCTGGTAGCACTCGTTTTTATGATATTAATTTTGCTCATAAAACACTGCAATTAGGGTATACTTGGTACGGTGCAGCTTTTCGAGGAACAGGATTAAACAAGCACTGTAAACTTTTATTATTACAATTTGCTTTTGAAACACTTGGAATGGAACGTGTCGAGTTTAGAGCTGATAATGATAATAAAAGAAGTATTGCCGCGATGAAAAGTATCGGCTGCATTGAAGAAGGCATATTGCGAAATCACATGCCAACTTATAATAGCGACATACGACGTGATACTATTATTTTAAGCATTCTTAGAGAGGAATGGTTTAGCAATGTTAAGCAGCGCCTTGTTAGTATTGTAAAAGAATTGAACTAATCTCCAAGCTTCGATTCTTTTTCTTTGCCGTCTTCTTTTATTTCCTCTTTTTTATCCTCTGTTTTTCTAAAACCTATTAGTTGTCGGTATTTTGTTTCTGTTTTTTTTAATTCTTCCTCTAAGTGTTTGTATTTACTGATATCTTTTATGGTAACTACCGCTGCAACTACATTATTGTCTAGGTCGATTAATGGTCTCCCGCTAATAAGAACTCGTTTTTTTTCACGTTTGTCAGAGTCCCAAAGCACAATGTCAATATCATTTGTAACTTCTCCGTTTAATGCTCGTTCCATAGGTAAGTTTTGCGAAGGAAAAATTGTTTTTTCATCAGGGAAATAAAGCTCAAAATGATCTGAAATGTTAGCTGATATAAGATCATCTTCTTCAATTCCAAACATTTCATTTGCAATATAATTTGCCATGATTACCTTTTTTTGAGAATCTGCCACGATAACGCCTTCACTTATATTCTCAAGAATCAGTCGCAATTTTTCCTCATTTTCATAGAGCTCATCAATTGCTTGTTGTTGTTCTTTTTCTAATTGTACAAGTGTTGTAATGTCGCGTGCAACGGCATACATTAATCTCGTTTTTGGATCAGCAATGGCAGACCAAATGAGCCATTTAAATGAACCGTCTTTACAGATCCATCGGTTTTTAAACTCAAGTATTTGAGACCCATCTCGAATCGTCTCAATTTCCTTTTGAGTGCTTTCTTTATCATCTGGATGTACAAAATCGAGAAAGGGATGTTTTAATAGCTCCTCTTCTGAGTATCCTAATGTTTTAACCATTGTAGGATTTATTTTTTCAAATTTTTCCCTTGAAGCAATAATCATAATGTCTAGTGAGATATTGAAAAAATTATCAGCTGCATTTAATGATTTTTCATTTTCGACTAATTGCGTTACATCACTTGCAACGGCATACAATAAACCCGTTTTTACATCAGGGAAAGTAGACCACTGAATCCATTTGATAGATCCGTCTTTACCTATATATCTGTTTTTAAACTGTTTTGTAGTTGCTCCAGTTTCTAGTTTAACAACTTCCCCTTCTGTATTCGTTTTGTCTTCTTTATAGACAAAGTTTAGAAAAGGCTGGCTTAATAGTTCTTCTTCAGAATAGCCTAGTATTTTGATAGTGGCCGGATTTACTTTAACAAAGCGTGTTGATGAAGCAATAATCATCATTTCTGCAGACATAGTAAAGAACTTGTCTGATGCAACTAAGGATTCTTCCATCTTCTTTCTTTCGGTAATATCAGTAGATATTCCTCCAATCGCATAAATCCTACCCGTTGAGTCATACAAAGGGAATTTTACAGCTATGTAAGTATGCTTGCCATCTTTTTGCTGGATGGTTTCTTCGGTCTTTAATTCGCGTAGTTTTTTTACGACCTCAATGTCTGAGTTTCTGTAGGCTTCAGCAACACTTTCTGGTAAAAAATCATAGTCTGTTTTTCCTACGATTTCATCATTCGATATTTTAAATAGATCCCCAAATTGTTTGTTAATCAAAAGATATTCGCCGTTTATTCTTTTTATAAAAATGGGATTGGATGTATTGTCAATAATTGACTGAAGTAATTGCCTGTTGTCGAATAGTAATTTTTGAGATGTCTGCTTAGCTTTTAATTGCGAATTAATAATAAAGTAGACAACAATTAATAAAATGATGGATAGCGCAAATAAAGCAACCTCTACCCAATCCAATATCGAATCCATTGTTTTATCTCTTTGCTTGTTAAGTCGGGAAATGAAAATCCATCCAGAAGCAATGACTACCAGAACATTTATGACAAACCCAATAAAGACTTTTTTTTCAAATGATATTTTCATGGACTAACATTTTAATTTGATTTCTAAAAAGCTTGATAAAGAGAAGTTCGCTTGCTTATCATTATGAAAGTTAGTGAATTATATCCAATTTATTATCTCAAAATTATTTTTTTTAGAGTGAAATACCACACAAAAAAGATCTGAATGGAATAAAATTGTGAATTTGAAGTGCTGAAAATTAGTTCGTAATTTTTAGTAGCCTTTAGTTAATGTTTAACACTAGAAATAGAAGGTCGTTATATATATATAAATTAAGGTGATAGTTGGTCTTTATTTGTTTTCAAATTTCATCAAGTTCAGACTCAATAAAATCACAACCAAAGTAACTCCTACATCTGCAGCAATCGCGAAAACCAAATTGCTGTATCCCAGAAAGGCCAATGTGATAAAAATTACTTTCACGGCGATGGCTCCTATAGTATTGATTTTTATTCTTAAGAGGGTTTTTTTGCTGAGACGAATTAGAAACGGGATAAGGGAAAGTTTGTCGTTCATCAGGGCAATATTGGCTGTTTCAATGGCCGTATCGCTTCCGGCAGCTCCCATTGCAATTCCCACGGTACTTAATGCCAGAGCTGGTGCATCGTTTATGCCGTCTCCAACCATGGCCACGTTACCATATTCTTTTAAAAGAGCCGCCATTTTATCCGATTTGTTTTCCGGAAGTAAGCCCCCAAATACTTTTTTGATACCGATGGTATTGGCCACAAAATGAGCTGCTTTTTCGCTGTCTCCTGTTAGCATTATTAACTCAATATTAAGCGCTTGTAATTGTTTTATGGCGGTAATGCTATCGGGTTTTATAGCATCAGTCAAACCTATAATACCGGCGACACCTTGACCAAAACTAACGACAACGCTTGTTTTGCCTTCTGAAGCTAATTGTTCGACAATTTTTTCAGCTTCTTCAGTTACTTCGTGATATTCTCTAATGAAGTCAAGTTTACCCACAAAAACAGTTTCATCCTCACAAACTAAACATCGTGCAATTGCCCCTTTTCCCATGATGCTTTTAAAACCTTCGGCTTTATGCGGTTCAAAACCCTCTGCTTTGCTTGCCGTGACAATGGCTTGCGCCAATGGATGTTCAGAGAAAAGTTCTGTTCCGGCGGTACAGGATAAAAGCTCTTCACGGCTGGTTCCATTTAGCGGAAAAACATCGGAAACGATTGGAGTTCCATAAGTGATGGTTCTCGTTTTGTCTAAGGCAATCGCTTTTATCTGAGCCATGGCCTCGATGTATTTCCCTCCTTTTACCAGGGCTCCTTTTGCGGAAGCATTTCCTATAGCAGCGTAGATGGCAACGGGTGTAGAGATTACAAGTGCGCAGGGGCAGGCGATCACTAAGAGCGTAATGGCTTGTTTCAACCAAAGGTCAAAGTCTAAGTTTAGTATAAATACTGGTATTGCAAAGACCAAAACTGCCATCGCGATTATAGTAGGCGTATAGAATTTAGAAAAACGTTGAATGAATTTCTGGGTGTCACTTCTAGATGCAGCTGCTTCAAAAGTCAGACGAATTATTTTTGCGAAGGTGGTATCTATAGAAAGTGTTGTGGTTTCCATTTCGACAAAACCATTTTTGTTAAGTGTTCCTGCAAATAAAATATCGCCTGGATGCTTGTCTTTCGGCATGGGTTCTCCAGTAATAGCCGCTTCATCAACGGTTGTTTCTCCTGATACTATTTTTCCGTCTAGCGGAATCATTTCACCTGGTTTCACTTGAATGATAGTGCCTACAGCAACTTTGTTTACGGGAACATTTTTATTTTCTGATTTGACAAAAGCGGTTTTTGGGGCTATGTTTACTAATTGGTCTAATGCCGATTTTGAGTTCTCAAGACCTATATCTTCAAGCCGTTCGCCCAAAACATAGAGTACAATAACAACTGCCGCTTCAGGGTATTCTCCCAAATAAAAGGCCGCTACAACAGCAATTGTCATTAGTAAATTGATGCTGCTGAATTTAAGTTTAAAAATCGCTTTTATACCATTTATCAAAACGGCGTGACCAATACCGATGATAAATACGGCGAAAATAAAAGGGCCGTAAGGCATAGGGATGTGTATACCAATAATAGATAAAATTTCTAAAATGATAACGATTGTTACGGCTGAAAGTAGTAAAATAAATTTTTTATCTTGAATGGGGAGTTTCATATATAAATCATTTGTTCTAACTGAATTTTAGTAATCCTTAAGATCCCAACGGATCGTTTTATGGGTATGCCGGCAGTTACGAGAAAATTGGGGATGTTGTATTTGTTTTTTTGAAGGCTAAGTTAAACAAAAATAACGTTTCGTCCGTTGATGTAGCATATTATGTAATAGCTGGAAGTCTGTTTTTAGTATTGGGGGCAGCAAGTCTCAGTAGCTGAATTAGCAGCCGTGAAAAACAGCTTTTTTAAACAATTTTTTTAGAGTAGTACTGGCGTCTAACTCTAAATATTCATCTCTGGATTGTCAATATCTGCGGATAGAGAATCTTGTCGATGTGGTTTTGGAGCGATTATTTTGAAAATATCTCTTTTTTTTATTTGAGATAGAGTTTCGACACAGTTATCTATCATTTCTTTGGTGGTGCGCTTTATATACTCACTCTTTTTAAATTGTAGGACATTCTTGTCCATGTCTTCTGCTGTCCATCCTCTGCTCCAACCCAAGAAACTGAATGGAGGAAAGACAAATCCCAAATCAGTAAAAAACACCATTAATTGACCTGCGACAGCTTGGATATTGTCTTGGCCTCCAGTGATAATGAAAGCTGCGACTTTGTTTTGTATTAATATTTTTTTCTTGAGAGTAATTTGATTTTGCACCGTATTCAATCTTTCTGCCATTTTGTAGTATAAAGAAGAAGCATTTCCCCAGCGAATGGGAGTAGCCACCAAAACTACATCAGCCCACAATACCATGTCGCGATAGACCTGCGTCATGCCATCTTTGACATCCATTTCAGTCACACTACAGGGCCAGGTACAAGCATTCATATGCTGAGAATAATAGCCTTCGCAATGCCGAAAGTTCAATTGCCTTAGCTTTATCATTTTTGTTTCGGCTCCATATTTTTCAGTTGCATACGCCAAGGCTTTTTCCAGCGCATTTTCGGATGTGCTGAACCGTACCAGATCATCATTCATATTGGTGGTTGAGATTCCTAATATGTTTATAGAAGTTGCCGTGGTCTGGTATTTTAGATGAATTAAATCGTCCAAGGCACTTAAATCGTGTGTTGCTTTTTTGGCTTTAATTATGGGTTCTTCGCTTATTAGAACCGCATCTCCCTTTATTTTTATTTCATAAACTGCCTGCTGGTCTTTGTATCCTGGCGGTGCTGTACCCGTTTGGATATTATATTCCCAGCCATGCCAAGGACAAGTTACGTAAGTACCATCGTATTTCTTTTCAATACATCCTAAGCCTAGCGGACCTCCTTTATGTAAACAGGCATTACCAATAGCCGTTATTTTTCCGTTGAAATGAAACAGAGCCACTTTTGAATTTTTTACTTTTACTATTTTACTGCTGCCTTCTGGAAGTTCAGAAAGCGATGCTACTTTTATGAAATCCATTTTCGAATAATTTAATGTTTGACACAAAAAATCGTGCTGTCCTGTGAATCCAATCTTTCGAATGTTCTTCTGAGAGGTTGGTGTTAGCAATGTTTCTAGCAGTGATTAAGCTGCTTTGAATTCAGGATGTTGGGAATTAGATTAAGCTAAATGTTTATAGTCTCATAAAGATAGGGAAAAAGCAATGAATTGCAAAATGGTTACAAGCATGTAGACCTCGCAAGAATTGCTTCTATTAAGAAGACATTGAAAATGATAAAAAAATAAAACATAGCGCAATTTGCCAAAAACTTTGCGAACTTTGCGGTAAAATAGAATCAGATGAAAATAAACTTAAAAAACGGAATTGATCAACTCATTTTCGGGATGAAACAAAAGGATGTTACTGCAATATACGGTAAGCCGGATAGAAACTATAAAGACGAAGATGATAACGTCATTTTTGCTTACAACACTCTCAAAATCCGTTTGACATTCTACAAAGAGGAAGACTTTAGACTAGGTTATATGGTAGCTTCTAATCCAAACTTGGAGTTATTTGGACATAAAGTGATTAATAGAAAAATTAGTGAAGTCAAAAAAGAATTGGTTGCAAAAGGAGTAGCTAAATTTACTCAGGAAGAATTTGATACTTTCGAAAACTATTTTAACGAAGACAATTGGATTATCTTTCAAACAGAATTTGATGAGGTTGTAAAAGTTGAAGTGGGAGCTATCATCAATCAGAAAGATGAATTTGATTGGAAGTTTAAGAGTAAATAATAGTTAAAGAAATCTATTAAATGATAAAAACCCGATACATCTAAAAATGTATCGGGTTTCTGTTTTTAAAATCTCTCTTAAAGTCTTTTTTTTATTGTTTTGGACCTGTCGGTTTTTCGAACATCTCCAATTCAAAAATTAGCGTTGTATTTGGCGGTATAACACCACCAGCGCCTTGTGCTCCATAAGCCAAATTAGAAGGAATAAATAATACCGCTTTGTCTCCATAAGACATTAGGCTTAATCCTTCTAAAAATCCAGGAATCATACCGTCTTTTTTTCCAGCCTGAAAAGGAAAGGCTTGATATCCGTTTTGTGCGGCTCTATTTTCATCGTATTTACCGTACGATTTATTTACGTCTTCATAGCTGCTGTCAAATAAATTTCCATCTTCAAAATAACCGGCATAGTGAAAATAGAAAGTGCTACCATCAATTGGTTTTACATCTGTTCCTTTTTGAACTATTTTGTAAGTCAGTCCGGAAGGAGTTGTCGTCGCAGTTGCTTTTACAGTTGCAAAATATGCCTTTTTTGAAGCAATTACCGGTGCGTATTTTTCAATAGAGGCTTTCTTACTTTCTGCTTCAATTAAAGCTTGTTTTTTAGCCTCTTCTTCTTTGTTTAGAAAATATTCAGAAAATACTTTTGGAGCATCAAACTTTTTTGCAAGAGTACCTTTGCGTGTAATAGTGATCTTAGTAATCACATCACCTTGAGCGATTGCATTCACGACATTCATACCCTCAGTTACATGTCCAAAAATGGTATGCTTTCCATTTAGCCATGGTGTATCTTTATGAGTTATAAAGAATTGACTTGAGTTAGTGGCTGGGCCTGAGTTAGCCATAGCCAAAATGCCACCTTTGTCAAACTTCAGATCAGTAAATTCATCTTTGAAAGCATAGCCAGTACTGCCAGCTCCACTTCCTGTAGGATCGCCTCCTTGAATCATGAAGTTCGGGATTACACGATGAAATTTTAATCCATCATAAAAAGGTTTTCCTTTTAGTTTATCGTCAGTCACAAGAGTGTTTTTTCCTTCAACAAGCGAAATAAAATTGGCAACTGTAATAGGTGTTTTTTCGTATTCTAACTGAGTTGTGATGTCGCCTTTTGTTGTTGAAAAAGTGGCAAAAACACCTTCAATAACTGGAGTTTTTACTACAGTCTTAACGGTTGTACTAGATTTCTTAACAGGGACAGTTTTTTTTGTGGTCTGAGCCTGCGCATTTAACATTCCGATGCACACTAAAAATAAAAATTTAAGTTTCATTTTATATTTATTTAAGGACTAATTATATATTTCTATTCGATTATTGAGGCATTGTTTCCAATAATTCTATTTCAAAAACAATATTTGCATTGGGAGGAATTACATCTCCTGCACCGCCAGCGCCATATGCTAGGTGTGATGGTATGAACAAAATTGCTTTGTCACCAAAAGATAATTTTTCTAATCCTTCAATGAATCCAGGAATCAACCCATCCTTTTTTCCAGCTTGAAATGGAATTGGCTGATATCCATTTTGAGCAGCTCTATCAGGGTCAAATTTCCCGTAGGTTTGAGCAACATTTTCTATACTTGTATCAAAAAGATGACCATCTTCTAGAAAACCTGCATAATGAATATATACTGTTGTGCCTTTTGCTGGTTTTTTGCCAGCTGCTTTGGTTGTAATTACATATTTTAGTCCTGTAGATGTTTTTGTAGCTTTGCTTCTTAAAGCATTAAAATATTTTACCTTGTCTTCACGGACATCTTTATATTTCTCATCGTATTTTTTTTTACTTTGTTCTTCTAAAGCCAGTTTTTGCTTTTGCTTTTCAGATTCCACAGAGAAGTAGTCATAAAAAGTTTTCTCTGCATTAAATTTTTTTGCGGCTTCTCCTTTTCGGATAATTGTAACTTTATTAACTAAATCACTTTGCTCAATCAAGTTTACGACATCCATCCCTTTATCGACTACATGTCCAAAAATAGTATGTTTGCCGTCTAACCATGGGGTTGCAACGTGTGTAATGAAAAACTGACTGCTGTTAGTGGCTGGGCCGTTATTTGCCATTGCCAAAACGCCACCTGCATCAAAGCGCATATCAGTAATTTCATCTTTAAATTTATACCCAGCATCACCTGAACCTGTACCTAATGGATCTCCTGTTTGTATCATAAAATCTTTAATCACTCTATGGAATCTTAATCCATCATAAAAGGGTTTAGCTTTCAGGTTGTTATTAGTGACAAAATCATTTTTACCTTCGGCCAAAGTAACAAAATTAGCGACCGTTATAGGTGCTTTATTATAATCTAAAGCTACTATTATATCACCTTTGTTAGTTTGTATTTTGGCATATAAACCATCTGGAAGGTTGCTGTTTTCCTCATTGCAGGAAAACAATGTGGCGATTGTGAGTAATACGAATAAGATTCTTTTTTTCATAATGATAGTGGTTAACTTACTGTTTTAAAGTGTCTTTTTGTTTTATCGGAGTTGGGATTGTTTTTTTTATTGGAGCCGGTACTGGTTGGGTACTGTCTGTCGTTACTGTTTTTACAGCAGGATTAATAGGGGTTGATTTGGGTACTATTTGTTTTTTATAGACGGCTTCTGGTTTAAAATCATGCAGGGTCACGGTGCAAATCAAAGGTTGGTTTACACCTATTCTTTTATTGTCTCCATGATAGCCAAATCCCATATGCGATGGAAAAAGAAAATTAACTTTCTCGTTTTTATGCATTAGTTTAATACCGTCTCTTAATCCCATCATAATGTCTTGTTTGTCGACATAATAGGTTTGTGGTCTTAATTCTAATTCAGAATATATGATAGCACCGTTAAGATCTTTTATTTCATAGTCAAAGAACACCACATCTCCTTTTTTTGGAGTCAGCGTGTCTATTTCATTTTGAGTGTCGTAGGAATACCAATAGCCTTTTGAAGAGGCAATATAATTCACTTCTGGATTGCTTTTCATCAGTTTTTTGATCTGATCTTCTTCACCAGCCACTAATTTTTTATTTCTTACCACTGATTTTTTCATGAAACTCCCTGAAGTTTGTGAAATAGGTCTTCGTGCTTCCTGGTGCTGTTTGCAACTGGAAACCATAAGTGATAAAAATAAGATAATTACGATAATAGGACTAAATTTCATGATGGATTATATCGTTAGTTTTGTTATTAATTCCTCAAATTTGCGTACAGTTTCTTCCATTGATACTTCTGATTTTCCTCCAGCAGCATTGCGATGTCCTCCACCTTGAAAATGATCTCTTGCAAATTGATTGACATCAAAGTCTCCTTGTGAACGAAAAGATATTTTGATTATTTTTTCGTCTTTGTTTTCGATAAAAATGGCAGTAAAAATAATTCCTTTTATGCTCAAACCATAGTTTACGATGCCTTCAGTATCGCCTTTCACATAACCAAAGGTATTTAATTCGTCCTGTGTAAGCGTAGTATAGCTTGTTTGATGTTCTGGGATTACTTTCAAGTTTTGAAGCGCTCTACCCAATAATTGCAATCTGCTATACGAACTATTTTCAAAAAGCAAAGTGGGTATTTTAGTATTTTCAACACCTAAATCAATTAATTCGGCAACAATTCTATGCGTGTTTCCTGTAGTGCCCGGGAATCGAAAAGAACCGGAATCAGTCAGGATTCCAGTATAAATACAGGTTCCTATAATCTTGTCGATGTCTTCTTTTTTACCAAGAAAGGAAATGAAGTTGTAAAGCATTTCGCAAGTGGAACCAAAAGAGGTGTCTGAATACGTGTAAGCAGCATAATCGTCTGGTTTTTGATGATGATCAATCATGATAAATGGCGCCTTCATCGCGGCTAAAACAGTTTCCATATCGCCACCCACGCGGTGCAAAGCATTGAAGTCTAACGTAAAAATAAGGTCTACAGCTTCTAGTATTTTAGTACAGTTTTCTTTGTCTTTTTCGAATATTTTAACGGTTTCTGAGCCTGGAAGCCAAGCGAGGAAATCCGGAAATTCATTTGGAGCAATCACGATAGGCTCATGATTATTTTTCAATAAAAAGTGATATAATCCTAAGGTAGAACCCATAGCATCCCCGTCAGGACCTCTATGTGGAATAATTGCAATTTTTTTTGGTGTTGCTAATAACAACTGTATCGCTTGAATGTCTTGTATTTTCATAGTGTGCGAATTTACATTTTTTTAATGTAATGTTGAAAATATTTAGAAATTAACGTTGTTTTTTAGATCAAAAATTGTCTAATCTTCTTCTTTTAAACTTTTGGTATAAAAGATGCTTAGGCCCTTTTATTATTTGTGATTGGTAAATACCTACTGATCCCGATGCCAAATAAGCTATAAAACAAGCAAGCCCAATAAATAATCCGCTTTCTATTCCAAAGAGTTCCATTCCCATAACGGTGCAGGCAATAGGTGTGTGTGTAGCCCCTGAAAATACTGCCACAAATCCCATTCCTGCCAAAAGTGCTATAGGCATTGGGACAAAAATGGATAAGGCACTTCCTAATGTGGCGCCAATAAAAAATAACGGGGTAACTTCGCCCCCTTTAAAACCAGCACCTAATGTAAAACCGGTAAACAATATTTTGAGTAGAAAGTCATAATATTCACTTGGATTCGAGAAAGACTCAACAATAATAGGAACTCCTAAGCCTTGGTATTTTGTAGTTCCGATGAAATACATAGCAAATGCAAGTATAATCCCTCCAACAAAGGGACGTAGTGGGGGATATTGTATTGTTTTCGAAAATAAAGCACCCCAAAAATGGGTGCTTCTTGAAAAAAGCATGGCTGCCAAACCAAACAAAATACTAATAGGAATAATCCAAAGCAATAGCGTTAAAGTAAAACTAGGAACGATAGGAATGGAATAATGGGTGTGTTTTACTGCCCAAAACTCGACTGTGTAGTAAGCTATAAAGGCTACTATAATGGATAAAACAATGCTTTTGTAATTGATTTTACTGAAATATAAAACCTCTAAAGCAAATAAAGCCCCTGCAAACGGTGTCCCAAAAACGGAAGCAAATCCGGCACTGATTCCTAAAATAATAAGTGTTTTTCTTTCTGAATTATCGAGTTTAAATATGCCGGTAAATTGATCAGCTATTGCGCCACCCATCTGCACCGCCGTTCCTTCACGACCGGCTGACCCACCAAATAAATGAGTGATTATCGTGCCGATAAGCACTAACGGAGCCATTATTAAAGGAATCGTCTTTTTTGGCGTTTCGTATTCTTCTAATAGTAAATTATTGCCTTTTATAGCTTCTTGACCGTAATAGTGATACCCTAATCCAATCAATAAGCCACCAATTGGCAAGAGCCAAATAATCCAGTTGTGCTGTTCTCTATATTGTGCTGCCCATTCCAGCGTCACTAATAAAAAGGCGGATGCTGAGCCTGACAAAAAGCCTATCAAAACACAAATGGAAATCCACTTGAGAGCAACTACTATATTTTTTTTTATTTTTTCTGAATTCATTCTTGTTAATAGTGGGATTACCCAAGCAATTTTTGGCTAAAGTATTACAATCCTTCCGAACTATTTTATTTTTCAGGAAGTACAGCAGTAAATTCAATTTCCACGAGATATTCAGGAGCTACTAATTTGCTAATTTCATAGAAACCCGTAGTAGGTTTTATATCCTTAAAAAATTGAGCATGTGCTGTAGCAACTGCCTCAAATGAAGTGATGTCAGTAGTGAAAATTCGGGTACGAATAACATCTTTCATGCTCGCATTTAAATCTTCAAGTACTTTTTCTACTCTTTCAAGGATGTTAAGTGTTTGAGCGTAAGCATCGTCAGATTTTACTTTTACCCCATCCACAATAGCCACCGTTCCTGATACTTCAATGATGTTTCCAATTCGTACAGCACGACAATAACCCATTTTGTCTTCCCAAGGAGAACCTGTTAATATGTTTTCTCTTTTCATTTTATTGCGTTTTTTTAGTTTGTTATTTTAGGAATGTGATTCGATTATAAACTTTGGTATATTTTTTGCAATTTATAAAAAATAATAAAATAAAAAATACTGATTTTATAAAAAAAGGTTTGATTTTGCTGGTTGGGATTTATCATATTATAAACGCTACAGTATACTATTTTTGAATATTTAAAGTTATAGTAGGAGATTAAACTACGCCATTTTTATTTTTTTATATACTATTGGTTTTTTATTTTTTAAAAAAATGTACAGATGATTTATAAATATACAAACGCGATTGTTCGAATTCTCTTCTTTGTTTTCATTTTAGGGACGAATATCAATTGTTATGCTCAGGAAGGATTTAAAGGTAAGTTTAAAGCGATTCCTCCTAAAAGCAAGGATTTGAAAATTAAACCAATAGTTCCGCAAATTCCGGATCCACCTCGAGTTGTACCTTATGTTCCTGCTAGTATAGCAGAAAATAATTTTAGAGTACCAAAGAATGATGTTATTGTTGCATCAGAAGTGTATAAAAGAAACCAAGATTTAGGGATTTTTAAAACAAATTCTAAAACGGCAAGGGTCAGATATCGTGATGGCGCCTATGTTGATGGGGATAGAATTAGGATTTATGTAAATTATAAGGTCGTAGAATATGAAGTTTTACTGGATGGAGACTTTAAAGGGTTTGAACTGAAACTCGAAAAAGGAATTAATACAATTGATTTTGAGGCATTAAATGAAGGTTTTGCCGCACCTAATACTGCAGAATTTCAGGTTTATGACGATAAAGGAAAGCTTATTTCTTCGAGTCAATGGAACATTGGAGAAGGATACAAGGCGACAATAATTGTCGATAAGCAATAAATGTGGTTTTTAATAAAGAATATGGATTGAACTATAAATGTAGGATGTCTTTCAGTTAAATAAGGTTAAATTTTTTTTAATGTTCGTTCGAGGTTTTGTTTTCTAATTAGAAAGCTTGGTATATTTGCCGCAACTTGATATTGAGAGTGTTTAAAAACAAAGTGGTATAATATGAAACAGGTTTTATTGGTTATTATGATGTGTTTTGCAATAAATGGCTATTCTCAAACTGAGTTTAGTTCTAAGTTTAAAGCGATTCCACCTTTGGATACAAGCATTAAAACTAAAAAAGCGATTCCTGCGCCAGTTGCTCCACCAGATATTGTTGCTCCTAATATTTTAAAAAAGCCTGAAGTCAAATTTCAGAGTACTAATTTTAAAATTGGTGATCCTGATCCTATTTCTATGATTCAAACCAATGATTTTATTAATCCAGGTGATGAAGTGAGAGATAAAATGAATAAGAATATTGAAAAATCATTAGTCAATAATGGATTAAAAGAGAATACTTCTTATTTAAACCTAAAAGACTTGGATTTTGGAATCATTCGTACAAAGTCAAAATCTTTAACGATTCGAGTAAGAGACTATGGTGCAATTGATGGAGATTTGATTAAAGCTACCGTTATTCACAATTATAAGGGTACTGTTTTAGCAAATAATTTATACTTAGAATCAAGTTTCAAAGACATCAAAATAGAACTCCAAGAGGGTCTTAATTATTTAGAGCTAGAAGCTTTAAACCGTGGGTCGTTGGGAGGAAATACAGGAGCTTTTTATATTTATGATAAAGAAGGAAATTTACTGCTGTCTGACTTGTGGAATAATTTTGACACAGGAGTCAAATCTAATTTTACATTTATAAAAGAATAAAAATTGTCTTCTTCGAACTAAAAAGGATCCGCGGTTACACTGAACTTCATATCTGCTTTTACTGTAATATCTGTAGTCAATGTTTCTTTGATGACTGCTTCTGCTCGCAATTTGTAACTTGAAGCCTTGATATATTTGTCTAGTTTTTGCGAAGTTGGTGTAAGTAATATTGTATTTGTTGTAGCGCTAATATTATCTAAATATGCTAACTCTATTTCATCATTAGCATCTGTTGAAATATAGATGTGGATTGATTTTAAAAAGCTAAAAGTTTTATCGTTTGGATCTGTTATACTTAGTTTTAATTCTTTTAATTTAACATCTTTTACTAGATTAGCTTTAGTATTGTTGTTTTCAAATTCTTTACTTGAGTTAGTAGGAACGTCAGGTGTTGCTATACCACTTACAATATTAAGCGGAAAATTACTGGCAATTGTGAACTCAGTTTGATTTGAAACGGTAAAAGTCAATAACTTGTCAACTACACTGCATGAAAATATAAATAGGGCCAAAAGGGTGATAACGATAAATGATTTTATTTTCATCTTTTATAAATTTATTTTAAAATGTAGTTTTACTTTTTAATTGCAAAGATACTACTTTAAAAGCATACTAATTTTGGATCAAAATAGGAATAGCCTGTTTTAAGATTATAGGTCAAAAGTTATTTTTTTTGGACATAAAAAATGTGATAGAATAGTAGTCGAAAAAATAAATAGATATTTTTCAAAATTCAATTTTTCAATTCCGAATATAAAAAGTATTTTTGCGCATGCAACACAACGTACTTATTTTAGATTTCGGATCGCAATATACTCAGCTTATTGCGCGTAGAGTTCGCGAATTAAATATATTCTGCGAAATTTTCCCATACAATCATTTTCCGAGTGATTTATCAAGTTATAAAGCCGTAATTCTTGGAGGAAGCCCTTTTTCTGTTAGAGGAGAAGATGCGCCACATCCAGATTTATCTCAAATTAGAGGTAAATTACCTATGCTTGCCGTATGTTACGGAGCGCAATACTTAGCTCACTTTAGCGGTGGGGAAGTAGCGGCTTCAAATACGAGAGAATATGGTAGAGCTAATTTATCTTATATTAAAGAGAATGAAGTTTTCTTTGAAGGTGTTTCAGAGAATAGCCAAGTTTGGATGAGTCATAGCGATAGTATTAAAGCTTTGCCTAAAAACGGTGTGAAGTTGGCAAGTACACATGATGTGGAATTTGCTGCTTACAAAATTGAAGGTGAAACTACCTATGCTATTCAATACCATCCAGAAGTTTTTCATTCAACCGATGGTTCAAAGATGTTAGAGAACTTTTTAGTAAAAATCGCTGAAGTTCCTCAAAATTTCACTCCAAATGCTTTTGTAGAAGAGATGGTGGCGGAATTGAAAGAGAAAGTTGGAAATGACAAAGTGGTTTTAGGACTTTCTGGTGGAGTAGATTCTACTGTGGCAGCGGTCTTATTGCATCAAGCTATTGGCGAAAACCTATATTGTGTTTTTGTGAATAATGGTTTACTTCGTAAAAACGAGTACCAAAGTGTATTGGATCAATACAAAGGAATGGGATTAAACGTTAAAGGAGTAGATGCTGGAGATCGTTTCTTGTCAGAATTGGCAGGAGTAAGTGATCCGGAAACCAAACGTAAAATTATCGGTCGAGTATTTATAGAAGTTTTTGATGATGAATCTCATTTAATTGAAGACGTAAAATGGTTAGCACAAGGAACCATATATCCTGATGTAATTGAGTCGGTTTCTGTCAAAGGACCTTCAGCTACAATTAAATCGCATCATAATGTAGGTGGTTTGCCTGATTATATGAAATTAAAAATTGTAGAACCGCTTCGTATGCTTTTTAAAGATGAAGTACGCAGAGTTGGAGCTTCATTAGGAATTGATCCTGAGTTATTAGGAAGACATCCTTTTCCTGGACCTGGATTATCAATTCGTATTTTAGGAGATATTACTCCTGAGAAAGTACAAATTTTACAAGATGTAGATAAAGTCTTTATTGATGGATTGAAATCTTGGGGGCTGTATGACAAAGTATGGCAAGCTGGAGCGATCCTTCTTCCTGTAAATAGTGTAGGGGTAATGGGAGACGAGCGTACTTATGAAAAAGTAGTTGCGCTTCGAGCTGTTGAGTCTACAGATGGTATGACTGCTGACTGGGTACATTTACCTTATGATTTCCTAATGAAAGTATCGAATGATATTATCAATAAAGTTAAAGGAGTGAATAGAGTGGTATATGACATTAGTTCAAAACCGCCTGCAACAATTGAATGGGAATAAGTCACATTGATATTTTACATTAAAAATTTAATTTTTAATAGTCTTTATATAAACGGTACCAATTTTTTCATTAAAATTTGGTACCGTTTTTGTTATCTTTGAACAAATAATTTATACACCTACTATGATGAAGTATTTTTTTGCAATCTACATAACTGTTTTCTTGTTTACCGCAAATGTTTTTTCACAAGGAAAAGCGATAACGCATAAAGTGGAGAAAGGAGAAACGATCTATCAAATAGCACAAAAGTATAAAGTTACACCATTTGATATTTACCAATTAAACCCTGATGCACAAAGTGGTCTTAAACCAAACAGTGTCTTGCTGATTCCAAATAAATCAGGTAAGCAGATTTTAAGTGTACCGACTAAAACAAATGTGCAATCCCAATCTCATGATGTAATCGCAAAAGAGACATTGTATGGAATCGAAAAGAAATATGGGATTTCTGACGAAGATTTGAAAAGAGCGAACCCATTTCTTGAAAATGAGGGGCTGCAAATTGGGCAAACACTTACTATTCCTTCAAAAAATACCCCAAATAATACTGTTGTAGATCATGATAAATTTATTTATCATGATGTGTTGGCAAAGGAAACAAAATATTCTATAGCTAAAAAATATGGTATTTCTATTCAGGAATTGGAGAAACGCAATCCTGAAGTGGTTGATAATTTACCTATTGGATATCGTTTGATAATTAAGGGAATGGCTCCAAAAGCAGAAAAAGTTACAGAAAAAGTTCTAGAAAAAGTAACTGTGAAAGCAGAGCCGAAAGGCGAAAAGGAGAAACAAGACTTGAAAAAAGCTTTAACGATTGTCGAGTATATTTCATATGAGGTAAAACCAAAAGAAACATTATACAGCTTGTCAAAAATGTTCGAGATGACTCAAGAAGAGCTTATTGCCCTAAATCCAGAACTCATTGAAGGAGTTGAAATTGGTATGGTTTTAAAAGTGCCATCAAAAGTGCCCGTTTCAATCGAGGATAAAAAAGAATATAAGTTATTATCAGAAAAAGTCATTTATAGTAATCGTAAAAGAATGGTTTTACTTTTGCCTTTTAATATGGCAAATATAGAAAGTGATACTATAAATTCTACTTTTACACGTTTGAAAAAAGATAAGTTTTTAAATATGACTTTAGATTTTTATGCAGGTGCTTTAATTGCTATAGATTCAGCTAAAACTCTGGGTTATCCTATTGATGTTGATATTTATGACTCTCGTGAAACTAAAAACAGTTCCGAAGTTGCCTCAATAATTCAGAATAGAAATCTTGTGAATGCTAATGCTATTATTGGCCCGTTTTATCAAAGTAATGCAGAAACAGCAGCGCAGTTATTGAGTGTTAATAATGTACCTGTTATTTCTCCACTTTCAAAAGATGTTGGAAATCCGTATGGCAACTTATACCAAACGATACCTACAAATGAAGTAATTAAGGGCGCTATGTTTGATTATATGCGATCAAATAATGGTAATATTATTGCTGTGGTAGACAAGAAAAAAGAATCTATTGTACAATACATAAAACAATATCAAAAAGAAGTTCCCTTTGTTGCCTTTAAAGATAATGGAAGTTTATCAGCGGAAAGTCTTAAAAGTATGTTGGTCAAGGATAAATTGAATTATGTAGTAATGGAAACAGGGAATACCTGGATGATAAAAACTACTATAGCCGCTATGTTGAGTTCTATGCCAGCTTATCAGGTGCAGTTGGTGATTTTAGAGCCTAATGAAACATTAGATACAGATGAAATTAAATATTTAAATCTTACAAAATTAAAACTAATGTATCCGTCGGTAACTAGTGACTATGTGTCTCCTGAAGCGGCAATTTTTGAAAAGAAATATAGAAAAGTAAATAATATTTTCCCAAGTGATTATGCTACTCGTGGTTTTGATTTGACTTTTGATACCATGATTCGATTAGTTCAAAATAAAAGTTTTGAAGATACTGTAAATTCAGCAGCGACAAAACGAGGCGAGAATAAGTTTGAATACTATAAAAAAGAGGATGGCGGGTACACAAATAAAGGTGTTTTTATTTTGTATTATGATACAGATATGACGATAAAAGAAGCAAACTAATTACATTAGCATAACGGAAATGTTATGCAGCACGAATAGAAGTCAAATGCGAATTACATGTGACCAAAATAACAAATAATAACACAAATGACATCAAAAGTAACCTACTTAGGAGACCTAAGAACATCGTCAATACATGTTCAATCAGGAAGTGAAATTGTTTCAGATGCTCCTTTGGATAACAACGGAAAAGGAGAAGCATTTTCGCCTACCGATACCGTTGCAAATGCTTTAGCAAGTTGTATGATGACTGTTATGGGGATAAAAGCCCGCGTTATGAATGTGGATTTTACTGGAGCGACAGCTTTAGTAACAAAAATCATGAACGCGGAGCCAAGGCGAATTGGGGCAATAGAGATTGTTTTTGATATGAACATAAGTGCAGATCAAAAAATTCAAACCATTCTAGAAAAAACTGCGATGACTTGTCCTGTTTTTTTAAGTTTAAATACTGAAATCGAAAAACGAATCATTTTTAATTGGAAATAATTAAGTAGATTAGAGGTTAGGCGTTAGAGTTTTTAATTTTCTAACTGCCACTTCTAACTTCAAATCTCCCACGACTATCTTTATGGATAAAAATCAACAACAACTTATAAAATTAGCCCATACGAAAATGCCTTTTGGAAAGTATGAAGGGAAGTTTTTAATTGATTTACCTGAGTACTACGTAGTATGGTATAACAACAAAGGGTTTCCGAAAGGAGAATTAGGCGAGCAATTAAAACTTATATATGAGTTAAAGCTGAATGGACTAGAAGAATTAATAAGAAATATTAAAAAAAGGTATCCAAAACCTCACTAATTTAAGAAATTAGTGAGGTTTATTGTTTAAAATGGGTTTTGTTAAGCAATTGTCATTTTTCCAAATTATCTCATTTTCAAATTAGCATATTCTCAATTTATAATCGTATTTTTGCCAAGTTTTTGACACAACTACAAAACAAACAACAACAGCATGAATCAAACGAAATATATTTTTGTTACTGGCGGTGTGACTTCTTCTTTAGGGAAAGGTATAATCGCAGCATCTTTGGCAAAATTGTTACAAGCACGAGGGTATCGGACGACTATCCAAAAGTTCGACCCCTATTTAAATGTTGATCCGGGTACTTTAAACCCATATGAACATGGAGAATGTTATGTGACGGATGATGGCGCTGAAACTGATTTAGATTTAGGACATTACGAACGTTTCTTGAATGTTCCTACTTCTCAAGCAAATAATGTTACTACAGGAAGAATTTATCTTTCAGTTATTGAAAAAGAAAGAAGAGGAGAATTCCTTGGAAAAACGGTGCAAGTAGTTCCTCATATTACCAATGAAATAAAAGACAGAATGCAAATCCTTGGTAATTCAGGTGATTTTGATATTGTTATAACCGAAATTGGAGGAACAGTTGGGGATATTGAATCCTTACCTTATATAGAATCAGTTCGTCAACTGGTTTGGGATTTAGGAGAGCATAATGCTATTGTCATTCATTTAACTCTAGTGCCTTATTTAGCTGCTGCAGGAGAATTGAAAACAAAACCGACACAGCACTCCGTAAAAACTTTAATGGAGAGCGGAATAAAAGCGGACATCTTAGTTTGTAGAACGGAACATGAAATTTCTGATGAAATTCGCAATAAATTAGCCTTGTTTTGTAATGTTAAAAGAGAAGCAGTTATTCAATCTATTGATGCAGCTACGATTTATGAAGTACCTAATTTGATGTTAGAAGAAGGTCTTGATGTTGTTGCTTTAAAGAAATTAGACTTACCTAAAAAAGCAGCTCCAGATTTAAAAAATTGGAACACCTTTTTACGCAGAATAAAAAATCCAAAGCATACTATAAACATCGGCTTGATTGGTAAATATGTAGAAATGCAGGATTGTTACAAATCAATTTTAGAATCATTTATTCATGCAGGAGCTTCAAATGAGACTAAAGTAAATATAATTTCAATTCATTCTGAGTATATTAATGCCTCAAATATTGAAGATAAATTAAAAGATCTTGATGGTATACTAGTGGCCCCAGGTTTTGGAGAAAGAGGGATTGAAGGAAAGATAGAAGCGGTTCGTTATGCACGTGAAAAGAAAGTTCCGTTTTTCGGAATTTGTTTGGGAATGCAAATGGCAGTTATCGAATACTCAAGAAATGTTTTAGGTTATGCTGATGCCAATTCGACAGAAATGAATGAGGATACTAAACATCCAGTCGTTAATTTAATGGAAGAGCAAAAGAATGTAACTGATAAGGGAGGGACAATGCGTCTTGGAGCTTGGAAATGTGACATCAAGACGGACTCATTAGCGTATAAAATTTACGGAGAATCGACAATTTCTGAACGTCACCGTCATCGTTATGAATATAACAGTGCTTATGTTGATGTGTTGGAAAAGGCTGGTTTGAAAGCATCTGGAGTGAATCCAGATACAGGATTGGTTGAGATCGTGGAATTAGAAAATCATCCTTTTTTCATAGGTGTACAATACCATCCGGAATATAAAAGTACCGTTGCAAACCCACATCCTATTTTTGTGAATTTTGTAGCCGCTGCTGTAAAAGCAAAAAAGAAATAATTTTAGTATTTCAACACGATAGTAGAATCTAACCTTTGTTTATTGGGAAACGAAAAGCAATAAAACATAAATAATTTTTATAATAATGGAACAAAAGAAATTTGACCCGAATTCGATAATTGGTTTTGTATTGATTTTTGGAATATTACTTTGGATAATGTATCAAAATCAACCAGATCCTAAAGTAATTGCTGCTGAGAAAGCGCAAAAGGAATTGGTGGTTAAAGAGGCTAAAGCGAAAGAGTTAAATGATAAAGTGGTTGCCGAAGCTACAGTTGCTGTCGCTTCTACCGGCGATTCTACTCAATTAGCACAATTAGAGAAAAAGCTTGGAAATTTTGCTTATTCTGCTACATTACCGTCAGCTAAAGAAGGTTTTACAACTATAGAAAATAAATTAGTTAAGTTAACAATAGCTAATAAAGGAGGATATATTGTAGAAGCTACTTTAAAGAAATTCGAAAGATTTAAAAAAGGATCTGGGCAATTAGTAGAGTTGATTAAAGACAATAACGCTAATCTGAATGTGCAGTTGCTTACTAGTGATAATCGTACCTTAAATACAAAAGATTTGTTTTTTGAACCGACATTGACAAAAAACGGTGAAGATCAAGTTTTATCGATGCGCTTAAAAGCAGGTTCTAATGAATATCTAGAATATAAATATGTACTTAAAGCGGATGATTATATGTTAGACTTTGATATTCAGTCGCAAGGATTGAGTAAAGTCTTGAATACTTCAAAACCTTTAAACCTGGAATGGGACCTAAAAACGTACACAAATGAAAAGAGTATTAGCTATGAAAATCGCTATTCTGAACTTTATTACGAACATGAAGATGGGAAAAGTAATTATTTAGGATTAGGTAATGACGAGACAGAAACGGTTAGTGATGTATCTTATATTGCTTATAAGCAACACTTTTTCACTTCTATTTTAGTTTCAGATGTGCCTTTGTCTAAAGCGGAATTATTTTCAAATAATTTAGTTAATGACGATAAAATTGATACGGTTTTTACAAAACAATTCAAGGCAGTTATTCCTTTAGTGTTCAAAAACGGAGAGATTGATCAAAAAATGAATTGGTACTACGGGCCAACTGATTATACTTTGTTGAAATCATATGATAAAAACTTAGAAGATATTGTTGCTTTGGGTTGGGGTATTTTTGGTTGGATTAACCGTCATGCCTTTATACCAATGTATGGTTTCTTAAGTTTGTTTATTCAACACGGTTGGGCTATTATATTGTTTACAGTGCTAGTGAAATTAGCGATGTCACCTATCACATATAAATCATTTTTGTCACAGGCAAAAATGAAAGTATTGAGACCTGAAATTAATGAACTTGGGGAAAAATTCAAAAAAGACGCAATGAAAAAGCAGCAGGAAACAATGAAGCTTTACAATAAAGCGGGTGTGAATCCAATGGCTGGTTGTATACCGGGACTGATGCAAGCCCCGATATTTTATGCTTTATTTCAATTCTTTCCTTCGGCAATAAGTTTAAGACAAAAAGGATTCCTTTGGGCAGACGATTTATCTTCTTTTGACTCTATTTATGAGTTACCGTTTCACATTCCGGCATACGGTAGTCATATTAGTTTGTTTCCCATTCTTGCCTCTATAGCTATTTTCTTTTATATGAAAATGACAACTGGAGATCAACAAATGGCTGCTCCTACACAGGAAGGTATGCCTGACATGGCAAAAATGATGAAAATCATGATTTATGTTTCGCCATTAATGATGTTGTTTTTCTTTAATAGTTATGCTTCTGGGTTGAGTTTGTATTATTTTGTTTCGAATACAATTACAATAGGAATCATGCTTGTAATTAAGAATTATATTATTGATAGTGATAAGATTCATGCTCAAATTCAAGAGAACAAGAAAAAAGAGCCTAAGAAACAAGGTAAGTTCCAACGTAAACTTCAAGAAGTTATGGAGCAAGCTGAGGCTCAAAAAGCAAAAGATCAAAAGAAATAGTAATTTCTATTTCATAATAAAAGCTCCCAATTTTGGGAGCTTTTTTGTTTTATAATTATTTTGGTTTTTATAAAGTAGGTAATAAAACTTTGTTTAGTACATGAATAACTCCATTAGAACATTGTACATCAGTCGCTACAATAGTTGATATTCTGTTATTTGCATCTTTTATTGTAGCTCCTCCTGTCAGTTGAATTGTAAAAGTTTGCGGTGTTTGTAATGTAGAAACAATTTGACCTTCGGTTAAACTAGCCGCAAGAATGTTTCCTGATACAACATGGTATTGTAATACTTTTGTCAAATTAGCAGCAGAAACACTTGCTATTCCTCCAGGAGCTAACTCCGTATTTAGAGATGTAAAAGCATCGTTAGTAGGAGCGAATACTGTAAATGGTCCTACTCCAGACAAAATGGTTACGAAATCCGGTTGTCCTGCTCCCGTCAAAGCACCAACTAAGGAGGTGAAATTAGGATTGGCTGTAGCGTGAGTTACAATTGTAGGTAAATCGATTACTTTATCAACGATATGTATAACACCATTAGAAGCGATAATATCAGCAGTTGTAACGGTGGCAACACCGTTTAGTTTTACGTTACCAGAGGTAGTATTAACAAACATGCTTAAGTTGTTTGTAGTAGAGGCAGTTCCTTTGGCCAAAGTTTTGATATAAGTGGTTGTTAAATCTGTTGATTTTACCGCGCCGCTAACAACGTGATTCAGTAAAACTTGTGTTAGCGCAGCTTTTGGAACATCATTTATACTTGCGTATCCGCCTGCGGTAAGAAATGCTGTAAAAGCATCGTTAGTAGGAGCGAATACTGTAAATGGTCCGCTTCCTTGTAAGGTCGTTGCTAGTTCTGCTTTTGTTAATGCTTGAACTAGAATACTGAAATCAGCTGTTTTTGAAGCGATTCCTGTTATCGTGTTGTCTACGGGAGGAGTCTCATTATTGTTATCATCACTACAAGAAGTTGCAAAGATAGAGAGACAGACAATCAAAGTAAAAATTTTAGTTTTAAATAGATTTTTCATAATATTTATATTTAAATGTTTGAGCTAAAGTAATTATAGTTTTTTGTATTTTGTTTAATTTTTATATAAAAAATAGTAAACAAAATTAAAATTTATGTTTTTTTTTAAAACTGTTTATCTTTATAATTTCCCCCTTTATAAACAACTATAGCACTAATAATCAAGTGTATATGATTTTTTTTTTAAAAATTAGTTTTTTACCTGATTTTATAATGTTAAACAAAAACCAATGCTGTTTTAGTAAGGTTCTTTCGATATTAGGTGTTTTTTTGTTTAGCTTCATTTAGGTTTCATTCGAAAATAGGACTCCACGTTATCGCAATTCGTCGTAAAGAAATATAGTTTGGTGTTTTATTTAATTTATTCGAATGTTATTTTGAATTTGTCAAAGGCATTCATAAATTGTTGGATAATAAAATAAAATATAAAAACGTTTAGATATAAAAGGAGTAATTTTGTTTTTATAATAATAGCCTTAAACCATACAATACAATGAAAGAGTATAAATTTTATTTTCTTCTATTTTTAATATTCTCGAGTCATATTACCGTCGCTCAACTAGATTATAATAAGGTCGATGAAAAAGGTAAAAAAAATGGAGTTTGGAAGGGGTTTTACGTAGATTCTAAAAGATCAAAATACGAAGGCACTTTCGAACATGGTAAAGAAGTAGGAGTATTTAGTTTTTATGACGACACTAAAGCAAAATCAATAATAGCTACCAGAGAATTTAATGGTAGAGATAATTCAGCGTATACGGTGTTTTATGATCAGGCAAAAAATAAGGTAAGTGAAGGTAAGGTGTTCAATAAGTTGTTTGAAGGGGAATGGAAATACTATCATCAGGCTTCTAAAACGGTTATGACTGTCGAAAATTATAAGAGGGGTAAGCTAGAAGGTTTGCGATCTGTATACTACCCTAGCGGCAAAGTTGCTGAAGAAATAAATTATAGAAGCAATGCAAAAGACGGTAGCTACAAGAGTTTTTCAGAGAATGGAATTGTACTTGAAGAATCGATTTATAAGAATAATGAATATAATGGATTAGCCATTTTTAAAGACACTCAAGGTAATGTAGTCTCAAAAGGTAAATTCATCAACGGGAAGAAAGCGGGGCTTTGGCAATTTTATACAAATGGAAAACTTGTCAAAGAAATGAACATGAGCACTCCCGATAATGCAGCGAAGTCCAAGGGGAATTAAGTTTATTGTAGAACAGTTGTTGTAATAAAAACATTGTAACTTTGCAGTCTTGTAAAAATTAATAAAGAGTATAAAATGAAGCGAGTTGTAGTAGGACTTTCTGGAGGTGTGGATTCAAGTGTTGCTGCGTATTTGCTGCAGCAACAAGGATATGAAGTGATAGGTCTTTTTATGAAAAATTGGCATGATGATTCGGTTACCATTTCAAACGATTGCCCATGGTTAGAAGACAGTAATGATGCATTGTTAGTTGCTGAAAAATTAGGAATTCCTTTTCAAACAGTCGATTTAAGTGAAGAATATAAGGAGAAAATTGTGGATTACATGTTCAATGAATATGAGAAGGGAAGAACTCCAAACCCTGATGTACTTTGTAATCGCGAAATAAAATTTGACGTTTTCATGAAAATTGCTTTAAGCTTGGGAGCGGATTATGTTGCTACAGGTCATTATTGTAGAAAAAGTGAAATTGAGGTCAATGGTGAAACGGTATATCAATTACTTGCCGGTGCTGATAATAATAAAGATCAATCGTATTTTCTATGTCAATTGTCACAAGAACAATTATCGAAATCGTTATTTCCTATAGGTGAGTTAACCAAACCTGAAGTGCGTGAAATTGCTGCTGAAATGGAATTGGTAACTGCCGAAAAGAAAGATTCTCAAGGGTTGTGTTTTATAGGTAAAGTTCGTTTGCCGGAATTTTTGCAGCAAAAATTGCAGCCAAAAGAAGGTTCGATTATACAAATTGATAAAGATGATTCTATATATGCCATTGAAGTGCAAGAAGGATTATCTGCCGAACAAGCATTAGCATTGGCTTCGAATAAAAAAGTATACACTCCAGAAATGGGGAAAGTAGTAGGGAAGCATCAAGGGGCTCATTATTTCACCATTGGTCAACGAAAAGGACTAAATGTGGGAGGGAATAAAGACCCTTTGTTTATTATCGCTACTAATGTAGAGACTAATACAATTTACACCGGTTTGAGTAGTCAGCATCCAGGATTGTTTAGAAAAGGCTTGTTTATAGAAAAATCTGAAGTACACTGGATTCGTACAGATATGACCTTGGCTAATGGAGAAGAAATGGAAGTTATGGCAAGAATACGCTACAGACAGCCATTACAAGCAGCTACTTTACACCAATTTGAAAACGGAATGTATGTTTCTTTTCGGGAACCACAATCAGCTATTACAGAAGGACAGTTTGTTGCCTGGTATATAGAAGATGAATTAGTTGGTTCGGGAGTTATTTCTTAGATTAGTGCTTTATTTCTAAAATAAATGGCAATATGCCTTTTCACTTGATTCATTCATTTTGTTTTATGAGTTTATTATTGGATAGTACTGTTTTGTCTAATGCAAAAGTTGACTATGAAAAAGTTTTTTCTATTCTTATTATTATCCCTTAGTACAGTAGCTTTTTCTCAGGAAGAGGCGTGGGTTTATTTCAATGCTAAATCTAAGCAGCAATCCTATTTTGAATCCCCTTTACTGATGCTATCTCAAAGAGCTTTGGATAGAAGAATAACTCAAAATATAGCAATCGATTTTAAAGATGTTCCTGTTGATGCCACTTACATAAGTCAGGTTAAATCAGTATCGGGGATTTCTGTTATGGCAAAATCAAAATGGATGAATGCGCTACATGTGCGAGGTTCTCAAGCCTTAATTAATTCGTTAAAAGGATTCGCTTTTGTGGATAAAGTAGATTTCGCTAACAAAACATTAAATCAAGTAGGGAAAACAGCGAAACTATTTAAGCAAAAAGAACAACGTAAGACCAGAAAGACAAAAATAGATTATGCTTATGGTACATCTGATAATCAAATTAAGATGCTTAACGGCGACGTATTGCATAAACAAAATTATACTGGTGATGGAAAGGTAGTCGCAATACTAGATGCAGGATTTTTAGGAGTAAATACAACGCAGCCTTTTCAGAGATTGAGAGATAATAATAAAATTCTAGGAGGTTATAATTTTGTATCGAGAGACTCAGATGTGTATACTTCAGACTCTCACGGAACATCAGTCCTTTCAACTATGGGAGGTTATACGGAAAATAAATTGGTAGGAACTGCTCCAGATGCATCTTACTACTTATTTATTACAGAGGATGTTAGAAGCGAGAACCCAGTTGAGGAATCACTTTGGGTTGAGGCGGCTGAAAAAGCAGATAGTTTAGGGGTGGATATTATAAGTACGTCTTTGGGGTACTTCGAATACGACAATGCCGCGTATAGCCATAGCTATAGTGAGATGAATGGAACTACAGCTTTTATATCTAGAGGAGCTGAAATTGCTTTTAGTAGAGGAATGATTGTTGTTGCTTCTGCCGGTAATGAAGGCAATACTTCTAATGCTCATATCGGAACTCCAGCCGATGCAGTATCTGTTCTTGCAATTGGGGCTGTTAATTCAGAAGAAACAAGAGCTTCTTTTAGCTCGATTGGGCCATCTTACGACGGAAGGATAAAACCAGATATAATGGCGCAAGGAGTATCCGCAGTTTTATCTAATCAATATGGTGATATCGTAACTGCAAATGGAACTTCGTTTTCAGGGCCCATAATGGCAGGGATGGTCGCTTCCTTTTGGCAGGCATTCCCCACGAAAACAAATAAAGAAATCATAGCATTAATTATTCAATCTGCAGATAGGTATACGGTACCGACAGCTCAATATGGTTATGGCATTCCTGATTTTAGTTTGGCTTTAACTCTTTCTGAAAAAAATCCTGCTAAGAATTATTTTGTTGCTTATCCAAATCCAACGTCTGATTTTATTTCGGTTGAATTTCCAGAAAGTTTTAATAAAGGAATGGTTGTTTTTTATACTGTTTTAGGACAGAAAGTTTTAGAACATCAAGTGAATAATAAAGTGGATACTTTTTCATTGAAGTCATTAAGCAACGGAATTTATATTTATAAAATTGAATCAGAGACTTTTTCGAAAATCGGAAAAATAATAAAACAATAATATCCAAGCTAGTAAATGAATACAATTACAAAACTTTTTAATATAAAATATCCGATTATTCAAGCAGGAATGATATGGGTAAGTGGACATAAACTCGCCAGTGCGGTAAGTAATGCGGGAGGATTAGGATTGATAGGAGCGGGGTCTATGTATCCGGAAGTATTACGTGAACACATTCAGAAATGTAAAAAAGAAACATCTAAGCCTTTTGGAGTGAATGTTCCGATGTTGTATCCCAACATTGAAGAAATCATGAAAATTATTGTCGAAGAAGGAGTTAAAATTGTTTTTACCTCGGCAGGAAATCCAAAAACATGGACTCCGTATTTAAAAGAAAATGGTATCACGGTAGTGCATGTAGTTAGTAGTACTTTATTTGCCTTAAAAGCACAAAACGCTGGTGTTGACGCTATAGTTGCCGAAGGTTTTGAGGCGGGTGGTCATAATGGAAGGGATGAAACTACTACTTTTACGCTAATTCCGATGGTAAAAGAGCAAATAAAAATTCCTGTTATTGCAGCAGGAGGTATTGCAAACGGGCGCGGTATGCTTGCAGCAATGGTATTGGGAGCAGATGGTGTTCAGGTGGGTAGTAGGTTTGCGGCATCGATAGAATCATCGGCACATGACAATTTTAAGAAAACGATAATAGAAACGAAAGAAGGGGGTACCCAGCTTACGTTAAAGGAATTGGCGCCAGTCCGATTAATAAAAAACAAATTCTTTCAGGATTTGCAAAATTTATATGAGAAATGTCCAACAAAGGATGAATTAGTGACATTGTTAGGTAGAGCAAGGGCAAAACGAGGGATGTTTGAAGGGGATCTAGTTGAAGGTGAGCTGGAAATTGGACAAATTGCGGGCTTGATATATGAAATAAAGTCAGCAGAAGGAATCATTTTAGAAATGATGGAAGATTATAATGCGGCAAGAAAAGAAATAGTAGCTCTTGATTTTTAATTAGTGAAATAATGACGAAAATTAAATTGTATATAGTTTTATTATTCTTAGGAATAGGGTTACCACAGGTCTATTGTCAGAATTACAAATTCAAAACTTCAGGCGTTAGTGTTTTGGAAAAAAACGAAAAAGGGAAATGGGCAAAATGGTCTGACTTACAATTGGTAAATGTTGTCGTTTCATTAGATACCAATAAAAATAGAATCGTAATTTACTCGGAAATTATTCAATTATTTGAAATTATATCGTATCAGCCAATTGAGGAAAATGATACAGATGTTGTTTATTCCTTTACCTGTAAGGATAATAATGGAGATGATTGTACTCTTTCTATAATAACAAGGAAAAATCAGGATAATAGAAAGCAACTATATATTAATTACGGAAATCGGATTATTGTTTATAATATTTTTAATTTATAGAGTCAGAGAAATCGTAATTAAGCTACTGTATGTTTGAGGGTATTTTTAAATAAAGTAAAGCTACGACATGAATTTATATGATAAGCGATTGTTGAATAGGGTAAATTCTATTCTCAATCGCTTTTTTCGTGCGTACTATTTTTTTTGCAAATTAAAAAATGGGTTTGATGTTTTCTTCATAACATTAACAGTTTTCCCATGTAAAATGGTTTTCGGAGTATCAAAAACCATAATTAAGCGCTTGGTTTGGAATAATTTCGATGAATCTCGCAATGTAGAACTGAATTTACAACTCGCAATTTGAATTTTCTATACTGATCTAGTATCAGAAACTTATATAATTTATTTGTGGTTTTAGAAGTATCGAAAGTCTTTGAAATGTAATTCAATAGGATGGTTTCCACGGGTGTTTTATGTGTCGTGTTTTAATGATCAATGTGACAGTTTAACACTCTAGTATATTTTATTTTTTCTTTCAATTTAGAGCTGAAGATGAAATTTAATAGCTGTGTGATTTTATTTTTCTGTATCTAAATTCGAATATTTTTAACGTCACTGATATTATAATATTATTTCTTAAGGTGTAATTTAATAGGGGTTATGTACGGTTAAATGTTGTTTTTAATTATTTTAATACAGGTAAAATAGGGGGGGTGTCGTATTAATAAATACAAAATAGTGATGTTTTTTGTAAAAATGAGATTATGAATTTAGTAGTTTTATATCGGCAAAATTAGATATTTCTTGTTTTTTCGAAGTGATTTTTTGTTATCTATAATTCTTTCAAAATCAAATCAAAAAGTCATAATTAATTTATTCAAGTATAATAAAAGTTAATAAATTCGTCCCAGAAGAGAGCCGATAAATGGCAATTTAAGTATAATGAATAACCAAAATAATAAATAACCAAAACAAAATGATGATGAAAAAAGTAATTGTAATTTTAGCTTTAGCGCTGACGGGGAACATAGCATTTGCACAGGATACTCCACTAGAAATTTCAGGTTCTGCAGACGTTTATTATAAATATGATTTTGCTAAGAAGGAAAATATAGGAACGAGTTTTGCAACTGATCAAAATTCAGTTTCTTTAGGGATGCTTGATATCGCTTTGAAAAAAACAACGGGTAAAGCATCTTTTGTGGGTGAAGTTTCTTTTGGTCCAAGAGGTCAATTTCAGTCTATACCTAATGGTGATGGAACTGATGGAAATACTTTTCACATTCAAAACTTATATGCAACTTATGCTGCAACTGAGAAATTAAGTTTCACAGCGGGTTATATGGGTACTTTTATTGGATATGAAGTAATATCACCATTGGCAAATTTTCATTATTCAACCTCTTACTTATTTACTAATGGACCGTTTCAAAATGCTGGCGTTAAAGTAAATTATTCGATCTCTGATAAAGTAGGGATTATGGTTGGTGCTTTTAATGATTCTTGGAATTCTTATAAGGCAGATCCAATTAAAGGCCTAAATGCATTTGGAGCTCAGTTATCTATTGCTCCTTCTGAAGGAATAAGTGCTTATCTTAACTTTATGGATGGTTCTGTTAGTGGCACTATAATTGACTTAACGGCTTCTTTCAAATTGGCTGATAAGTTCAAATTAGGTTTGAATGCTGCTGATTTCTCTAATGAAGGTAAAGTAGGATATACTGGTTTAGCTCTATATCCTGCAGTAGATGTAACAGAGAAATTCAGTTTAGGTTTGCGTGGTGAGTATTTTAAGTTTAAAGAAGGATCTGGAGATGATTCAGTAACTGCATTAACATTGACGGCTAATTTAAAAACGGGTGGATTGACTTTTATTCCTGAGTTGAGATTAGATAATGGCTCGAATGAAATTTTTGAAAAATCTAATGGAAATGCTACAAAGTCTGCATCGCAATTTGCTTTAGCGATGGTTTACGGATTCTAAATTTATAATTTTTTTTTTTGACTGCCAAGGTACTCTAATTAGTATGTTGGCAGTTTTTTTTATTGTAATAACTTAATTTTGATAAGGGACGATATAAACTTAGATATAAAAAAAAAACAGTTCTTTTGAGCTGTCATAGAACTGTTTTAGGATGTATTTTAATTACTTTTTACTGTTTGTTGTAAATCGAGTAAATTGTATTTATAGTGTTTTCGTTTAAAATTGAATCAACTTCTGTTTGGACAAAATGTAACTTAAATGCTTTAATAGCGGCGGGAAGATTTTTAGTGTCGTATCCTATGATTCGAAGTGCTAGTTCTGGATTGAAATTAAGTGGAGCTGTTTCCATGGTGTCACTCTTCCAAACACCAAATCCGTTTTCAGCCAATATATTCCATGGGAATAGTGCACTTGGATCATTTTTACGGGTAGGAGCGATGTCTGAATGACCTATGATATTTTGAGTTGGAATATTATACTCTTTCTTTAGTTTGCTTAAAAGAGACATTAAGCTGGTAATTTGAGCTTCAGAAAAAGCTTCGGTCCCATTATTATCAAGTTCAATTCCTATCGATGAGGAGTTGATATCTGTGTCTTTGCCCCATGAACCTCTTCCGGCGTGCCATGCACGCAAATAATCATTCAACATTTGTACTACGCTACCATCATCTGCAATAACATAATGTGCACTTACTTGAGTTCTGGTCACAGTAAACGTTTTTATCGTTTGTTGAATAGAGTCTTGTGCTGTGTGGTGAATGATAATGTAATTGGGTTTTCGTAAATTGAAATTTACTGTGCCTATCCATTCAGTATGGATGCCGTTGTCTAAAGCGGTAGATCCCATTTTGGAAATAGTGTCCTTAAAGGTATACAGTTGTTTTGTGTATACATTATCTATACTTATTATTGTTTTTGAAACGATGGGTAACGGCTCAGGCTCTTTATTTGAAATTGCTTCTTTAAAAGTTTTTAGTTTAGTGTCATATTCTTTTTCGCTTGCCTTGTAGGGATTCGTAGAACATGAAGCAATAACAACAGCAATAATTATGGAGTAAAAATATTTTTGCATACTATAAAAGGATAAAGGGGCTTTTTCGGTTGAAAAAATAATTATCTATTTCTTCTTGATTTTTTTTTAGTACTACTTTCTTCGTTCAATGCTTTGTATTTTATTTTTTGATCCTCATTTAAAAACTCATTAATTTTGCGGTCTGTAGTTTCTGAAAGGGCTTGAATTTCTTTTATTTTTTGTTCTTGTCCAGTTTCAGCTTTTAATAAAATGCCTTGTGACCTGATACTTTCTTTTAAAACATTTGATATGGCAATTTCTTGCAATGCATCAAGCGTAAGTTCTGGAGTTAACTTGTCCATTATCTTGCCGACAGTTACCTCGACAGGAATTTCTTTGGGTTTTTCCTGGCTTTGGCCTTGATTCATTTGGCTCATTCTTCCATTGCCGCCATATCCGTTGTTTCCATAACTACCACCACCATAGCTGTTGTTCCCATATTGTGCCGAAACAGTATCTATGGATAATAACATAAATGTCAAAACGGATAATATTTGAATTGTTTTCATAGTTATTTAAAAAAAAAAGATTGTTAAATAGTGTCTTTTACGGAATAAGAAAAATTTAAGCAGGTTCTCCGTATAAATCAAATTCAGTGGCTTCAATGATTTTTATCATTGCGAAGTCTCCTGTTTTTAAATAATGTTTTGAGGCGTCAATTAGTACTTCGTTATCTACATCGGGACTGTCAAATTCCGTTCTTCCTACAAAATGACTACCTTCCTTTCTATCGATAATACATTTGAATGTTTTACCTAGTTTTAATTGGTTTAAATCCCATGAAATTTGAGATTGTAATTCCATTATTTCATTTGCACGGTCTTGTTTTACATCAGCTGGAACATCGTCTTCTAACAAATATGCGTGCGTGTTTTCTTCATGAGAATAAGCAAAACAACCCATTCTGTCAAATTTCATTTCCTGAACCCAGTCTTTTAAGATGTTAAAATCTTCTTGTGTTTCTCCTGGGTATCCTACGATTAAAGTCGTGCGAATCGCCATTTCTGGAACTGCTGCGCGGAAATCCTTTAATAATTTAGTTGTTTTTTCTTGAGTTGTTCCACGACGCATTGATTTCAATATAGAATCTGAGATATGTTGCAATGGTATGTCGATGTAATTACAAATCTTTGGCTCACGTTTCATGATCTCCAAAACATCCATAGGGAAACCGGTCGGGAAGGCATAGTGCAAACGAATCCATTCGATTCCTTCTACTTTTACTAAGGCTTCTAGCAATTCGCCAAGATTACGTTTTTTATAAATATCAAGACCATAATAAGTTAAGTCCTGTGCAATTAAGATCAACTCTTTTACGCCATCTCTTGCTAATCCTTCGGCTTCTTTGACTAGTTTCTCAATAGTTTGCGATACGTGTTTTCCTCGCATAATTGGAATAGCACAAAAACTACATGGTCTGTCGCAACCTTCGGCAATCTTTAGATAGGCATAATTTTTTGGAGTAGTGGTTAACCGTTCTCCCAATAGCTCATGTTTATAATCAGCACCCAAAGCTTTCAATAATGCAGGCAATTCAGTCGTGCCAAAATATTGATCTACATTAGGTATTTCTTTTTCTAAATCAGGTCTGTAGCGTTCTGATAAACATCCGGTAACAAATACTTTATCTACTAATCCTCTTTCTTTTTTATCTGCATATTCTAAAATCATGTTTACTGATTCAGCCTTTGCATTGTCAATAAATCCGCAGGTATTAATAACAATAATGTTTCCTTCTTCGGCAACTGGAGCTTCATGTGCAACATCCTTTCCGTTTGCGCGTAGTTGACCCATCAGCACTTCGCTGTCGTATATGTTTTTAGAGCACCCTAGAGTGATCACGTTTATTTTATTCTTTTTTAATGACTTGGTTCTCATAGATTTGTAAATTGGAGTGCAAAATTACGGTTTTTTATTCAAACAGAACTTTGTTTGACTTTCTTTTAGTATATATTTATGGAGCTATTCCTGCTATACGCTATATCCACGCAAAAAAAATGCGTTGGATATCATTCTATTAGGGCTAAAAAAAAACCGTCTTGCTAAAAAAGGAACAAGACGGTTTAATATTCTTTTTTTGAGCGATCAATTACAGTTCAAATAGTAATGTTAATGCTACATTATTTGTGATGGTATTGATAGTGGGTCCATCAGTAAAACCTTGTGCAAAGAACCCTTGTTGTGAATCTCTTTTTGCGTAAGCGTAAGATAAATCAACTTTGGTCGAGCCAAAATTATAACCTAAACCTCCAGAGTATCCAGTTAAATCACCTACGGTTGTTTTATTCTTATAGGGACTTTGCTCAAAACGGTATCCGGCTCTTAAACTCAATTTTTCAATTTTATATTCAGCACCTATTCTTAACTCTCCCGTATTGTCCAGTGTGTTAATCATATAGTTGTTCAAACCATTGTAATACAAATCGCTTTCAGGTTTGAATTTCGTTTTACTGTAATCTTTTATAGCATAATCAATACTTATTAAACCTGTTGTTCCAAAAACATAGGCAAAACTTCCTGTAAGTTTGCTTGGTGTTTGTAACTTGTATGGGGCATAAACATTAGTGATTCTTGGATCTGAAACATCATTGATGTCATCTGCTGTTGAACTGCTGCTTACAGAAACCAGTTTCTGAGATAATTCATCGCTCAAGTGATACCATGTTGAAGATTCATATGCTAAACCTAAGCGCATTTCATTAGTAACTTTTGCAATTGCTCCCAGTTGAAAAGAAAATCCTGTCCCGTAAGTATATAAATCATTATCAAATCGCAATTTAGAGACAGTATAATCAGGAGTTAAAGGAGCGTTATTGTCTTCGTAAAAACTACTGTATTTTCTAAAATCAGTAAAATGCGAATTCAAGTTTATACCTATATATAGTTTATCTTTATAGGAGGTAGCGGCATTAAAAGAGAGTTTTCCGTTGTAGCCCTCAGTGGTAATTGAGTTCTCTTGGTAATAGTTTCCGCCTCCTGGTACATTTGAACTGTAGGCGGTGTTGTTTGGATCATTACTTAATGGATTAATAATATAAGCATTGTATGCTAGAAACGCTTGTTGTGCGCCATTATTTAAACTGCCATAGCTTGAATTTTCAAGAGTACTTAACGGAACACCATTGGCGTAGTTTAAAAAATAACCGTCAACAGAATTGTTTGGGTTGGTACCTGCTGAGAAAATAGAATTATTAAAATTATTGGTGTTTTCATAATTTACGGCCACTGAGAACTTTCTCCAGTCGCTACTTGGGTTTTGATTGTTGAAAACAAAAATGCCTCCAGCCTGATTTAAGTCAAAGGAATTACTATTATCAGTAGCTGTTGTTCCGAAATAATTGGAATTGTTTTTTATGTTGTTATTGCTTAAAGTGACGGTGACTTCGTTATTGATGAAAACTGCCGATCCCGCAGGATTAACATTTAAAGAAGACAGGTCACCTCCAAGAGCGCCAAATGCACCTCCCATTGCTCTAAAGCGAGCTGTTCCGTTTAGGTTATCTTGAGAGTAACGCAATGCGTCAGTAACCTCTTGTGATTTTACAGTACTAAATGTCAAACCTACGATTAATATAAATAAATATTTTTTCATTTTTTTTTACAAATAAAGTTTTTAATATAAAAGTCTAAAGATCATCGTGTTTTAACGCCCACCTCGTCTTGAACTTCCTCCAGATGATCTGCCGCTACTGGAACCTGAAGAGCTAGATCTGCTCGGAGAGTAGCTTTGATTTCTGGAACTATTAGATGCAGGAGTGTATGTTCTAGTTGGAGCCGTATTTTCTCTTCTAGAACTATTTGTATTGGTTCTACTTCTGCTAGGAGTATTATAAGAGTTGTTCTGGTTTGTATTACTTCTATTAAAATTACCGTTTGTTCTGTTTGTATTTGTACTTCTTCTAAAATCAATGTTGTTAGAACTTCTATTGGTTCTGCTTCTGTCCTGAGAAAAAGTTCTTGAAGTTGGGTTGTAATTTCTGCTTGTGTTTGTAGAATTTGAATAGGAAGAACCTCTTCTGCTTGTATTGTTAGAGTAATTACGATTGGTGTAGTAATTATTATACCCCCAGTTGTTTCCGTACCAATTGTTCCAGCCATAGTTATTAAATCCATATCCGCCATTCCAACCCCAGTTGTTTCCGTACCAATTGTTCATACCCCAGCCGAAACCACCATTCCATCCCCAGTTGTTTCCGTACCAATTGTTCATACCCCAGCCGAAACCACCATTCCATCCCCAATTGTTTCCATACCAATTGTTCATGCCCCAATTGTTATCATAAACATTGATACTTACACTTTGAGAGTTACTGCCCCAACCAGCATAATTGGTATTATCCTGTGCAGAGTCGTTTTCGGGGTTATAATCGCTGTAATTGTCTATATCTGTAAAAATCTCAGTATTTTGATCATTGTTTTGCAAAGATCCAAAAAAATCTTTGTATTGATTGCTCTGGGTTCTTTGGGGTTCCATATTCACTGCTCGATTTGAAGTGTTATCGTAAATTCCGTCTCTTTCGTAGTAAGAGCTATTTTGATAAGAGCCACAAGAGACTGCCAAAAGACTTAAAATTCCAATAAGAGCGAAAAGGAAGGCTTTTTTGGATGAAAAAATAATAGTTTTCATATCTGTAAGGTTTTTTATTGTTGTGAAGTACAAAAATAGTTAGTTTTGCTAAACTATTTAGATAAATAAATTAATGCAAAATTTGTGCCAAACTATTCAATATGAGTAAGAACCTTACTACAAGATCAGAAGATTATTCAAAATGGTATAACGAACTGGTTGTAAAAGCTGATTTAGCTGAGAATTCGGGAGTTAGAGGCTGTATGGTGATAAAGCCATACGGATATGCCATTTGGGAAAAAATGCAAGCAGAGTTGGATCGAATGTTTAAAGAAACAGGTCATGAAAATGCCTATTTTCCTTTATTTGTGCCTAAAAGCATGTTTGAGGCAGAAGAGAAGAATGCAGAAGGATTTGCAAAAGAGTGTGCGATCGTCACGCATTACAGGTTAAAGAATGATCCTGACAAACCAGGTAAGTTAATGGTAGATCCTAACGCTAAACTAGAAGAAGAGCTTATTGTTCGACCTACAAGTGAAGCGATTATTTGGTCTACTTACAAAGGATGGGTGCAATCGTATAGGGATTTACCTTTGTTAATCAATCAATGGGCTAATGTAGTTCGATGGGAAATGAGAACTCGATTGTTCTTGAGAACTGCTGAGTTTTTGTGGCAAGAAGGGCATACGGCACATGCTACAAGAAGCGAGGCTATTGAAGAATCAGAGAAAATGATGAACGTATATGCTGAGTTTGCCGAAAATTTCATGGCTATTCCAGTCGTAAAAGGAATCAAAACGGAGACAGAGCGTTTTGCAGGGGCAGAAGAGACCTATTGTATTGAAGCATTAATGCAAGACGGAAAAGCATTACAAGCAGGTACTTCGCATTTCTTGGGTCAAAATTTTGCAAAAGCCTTTGATGTTAAGTTTGCAAATGCCGAAGGGAAACAAGAATATGTATGGGGAACCTCATGGGGAGTTTCAACACGATTGATGGGAGCTTTAGTAATGACACATTCTGATGATAAAGGATTGGTTTTGCCACCTAATTTAGCACCTATTCAGGTTGTAATTGTACCAATACATAAAACGGACGATCAGTTAGCAGAAATCACTACTGAGGTCAATTTTTTAATGGCAGAGTTGAAAAAACTGCATGTTTCGGTGAAATACGATGATAGAACAACTCAAAAACCCGGATTTAAATTTGCTGAATGGGAATTAAAAGGGGTGCCTATTCGAATTGCAGTTGGACCAAAAGATTTAGAAAACGGAACTTTTGAAGTAGCCAGAAGAGATACTTTAACAAAGGAAGTACAATCTAAAGATGGAATTGCAACTTATATCAGCGATTTGTTGGAAGAAATTCAAGCAGATTTGTTTAATAAAGCATTAAATTATAGAGACACTCATATCACTGAAGTGAACAGTTTTGAAGAGTTTAAATCGGTTTTAAATGACAAAGGTGGTTTTGTATCAGCGCATTGGGATGGGACAGCAGCGACTGAAGAGAAAATCAAGGATCTGACTAAAGCTACTATCAGATGTATTCCTTTAGATGGCGTGTTAGCCTCGGGAAGCTGTATTCTCACTGGTAATCCTTCTGTTAGAAGGGTTCTATTTGCTAAGGCGTATTAAAAAAAAATATTTTTTTTGCCTCTGCTATTGTACATCTAAAAAATAGTTGTATTTTTGCATCCGCAATACAGAAGCACGGTCCGTTCATCTATCGGTTAGGATCTCTGGTTTTCATCCAGGAAAGGGGGGTTCGATTCCCCCACGGACTACAATTTTTGTCTTGCTAAAAAGTATTCCTGAACTTTAAAAGGAAATGGTCCGTTCATCTATCGGTTAGGATCTCTGGTTTTCATCCAGGAAAGGGGGGTTCGATTCCCCCACGGACTACAATTTCAATTTTAGATTGAAAAAAAACTTAGGAGGATAATGGTCCGTTCGTCTAGGGGTTAGGACGCCAAGATTTCGTCTTGGTAACAGGGGTTCGATTCCCTTACGGACTACAAAAAAAGAATAGTAAAAGAAAAAAAATAATAAAATGGCAAATCATAAGTCAGCTCTAAAGAGAATCAGAAGTAACGAAAAGAGAAGAGTATTAAACAGATACCAACATAAAACTACTCGTAATGCAATCAAAGCATTAAGAATAGCAACTGATAAGGTAGATGCTACATCTAAACTTTCAAATGTAATTTCTATGATTGATAAATTGGCTAAAAAGAATATCATTCATGATAACAAAGCGTCTAATTTAAAATCTAAATTAACGAAACACGTTTCTAAATTGTAATTATTACATTTTTATATATTATAAAAAAAAGCTCCTTTTCTAGGAGCTTTTTTTATGTCTTTTTTTAAGTTAAGACGGGTCAAGTTTGTCACGTTGAAAACCTGTGGAGCGACAATAGTTAAGTGTAATATTGCTACTTGCTTCACGGAGTCTGTCATTGTGCTATCTTCCTGTCTTAATAGTTTTTATTATACTTTTTTTGATAGATAATCCAGCATGGATAGAGTAATGGGTTTTGATAGAAAATCAATGACCATGGGGTATGTTTTTGCTTTTTCTAAATCTGCTGGATCAATTGTTGACGAAAGGATCACGATTTTTGTGGTAGTATTAAAATCAGAATAAGCTAGGCTATTGAAAGAATCTAAGAATTCCCATCCGCCCATTACGGGCATGTTTAAATCCAAAAATATTAACTGAGGTCGTATATTGAAATCCGCGCCTTTGTGTCTGATTGAGTCGAAGAATTGAAGGGCTTCTTCTCCATTCTGTGCTGTAATTATTTCATGTGTAAAAGTAGTTTTGAAAATTACTTTTTTGCTTAACATTAGAGTTATAGGGTCGTCATCAACGCATAAAATTAAGTCTAGCATTGTTTTAGTTGTTTTTGAATGTTATGGTAAAAGTAGTTCCTTTATTGACTTCGCTTTCAATACTGATGGATCCTTCCATGGCTTCAACTTGCGATTTTACGAGGTACAGGCCCAGCCCTTTGCTATCGGGGTAGTTGTGAAATCTTTGGTAAAGCCCAAAAACTTTATCTCGATTTCTTTCTAAATCAATTCCAATTCCATTGTCTGTAAAAATGAAGATTACTTGATTTTCAGCTTGATGTGTAGATATCGATATCTCTAAAATTTTATTTTCTGATCTGTATTTTATGGAATTTGTCAAAAGATTCAGTAGAATACTCTCTATATACGATTTATTGGCTTCTAATAAAGGGGCGTTTTCAAAATTAACTTTCAATATAGTTTGATGGGTGTGACTTGAAAAGATGAGTTGGCTTTGTATTTTTTCAAATACTTCCTTTAATACAACTACTTCTTTTCTAGTAGAAGGGTTGTCTTTTATGATCATGACTTTTGTCAGGTCGTTTACGGTTTCGTTTAGCAGGTTGGTTGAGTTCTTGAAGCCATGTAATATTTCTTTTAATTCTGAATTTTCAATGGGGATGTCTTCTATTAAATTCAATAAGCCGGTTAAGTTCGATAAAGGTGCTCTAAGGTTATGGGAAGTGATATAAGAAAATTGCTTTAAATCTTTGTTGTTTTTAGTTAGCTCTCGTATGAGGTGTTCTTTTTCTATTTCTTGCTTTTTCTCTTCAGTGACATCTCTTTGTATCGAGACCCAGTGCGATAGTTCGTTTTCTGAATTGTAAATCGGAATCATGGAAAATCGCAACCAAAACTCCTCTTCGTTTTTTTTATAAGCAATTATTTCAATTACGCTTTCTTCTCTGTTTTTTATTGAGGTTATTATTTTTTTGATATTATCCTTGTCGGTATTGATGCCTCTCAATAAATCTGGAGATTTTCCAGTGATTTCATGAACAGAATAACCTGTCATAACTGAAAAAGCAGGATTTACGTAAACTATTTTGGGTAATTTAGTTTTGTTAAAATTAGCCTCTGTAATAATTATTGAGTCTTTTGTTTGAACAATTACGGTTTCTAATAATTTAAGTCGGAGTTCTTCTTTCTTTTGTTTTGTGATATCTTGGATGGCACCAATCATTCTAATTACCTTTCCATTTTCATCTTTTAGAAGAAATCCTTTGTCAAGTACATATTTATAAGAGTTGTCAGCGCATTTAAAGCGGTATTCATCTTGCCAATTTTCGGTTTTTTGTTCTATAAAAGAATATAATTTAATCGACATTTTAATGCTATCTTCTGGGTGTATGTTGTCAAACCACCATTTTGAACTTTCTCCAACCTGATCTTGATCATATCCAAAAATGCTTTTTATTCCCTTGTTCCAAAAGAGTTTGTCTTTCTGGATTTTCCAGTCCCAAATCGTATCGCTAGTTGCTTTAGCAACGATGTCATATTTTTCATTTGACTCCTTAATTTCGTCGTTGGTTTTCTTGAGTTTTTCAAAAATAATTTTGTTTCTATTATCGTTTTTGGATAGAATATATCTAAAGGTCATGCCTGTTAAAAAAACTAAAGCGAGGTCTTTTGTAAAATTAAAAATTTTGTAATAATCTAGATAATAGTATTTTATGGAAATTTTATAAAAAACGATAGCCACGAAGACGGCTATAAGGATATATGTTATAGTTAGCTGGTTAGTTTTGCTTTTCATTACTCAAATGTAATTAATTATAATGAAATTTAAGACACCTTTACGCACTTATTTTTAACTCACAATTAATATCTAAAACGTTAACTATATGTAAAGTATTGTATAAATATTTTTTATATCAAAATAAAGTGTACCTTTGCAGCCATTAAAAATCACAGATGGAATCTATTAGAAACATTGCAATTATTGCCCACGTCGATCACGGTAAAACAACTTTGGTTGATAAAATTATGTATCACTGTCAGTTATTTCGTGACAACGAAAACACAGGTGACTTAATCCTTGATAACAACGACTTAGAGCGTGAAAGAGGTATTACCATTACTTCTAAAAATGTTTCTGTTCAGTACAAAGGAACAAAAATCAACATTATTGATACTCCCGGTCACGCCGATTTTGGTGGTGAGGTAGAGCGTGTATTGAATATGGCTGATGGTGTTTGTCTACTTGTGGATGCATTTGAAGGGCCTATGCCCCAAACTCGTTTTGTTTTACAAAAAGCATTAGACCTTGGTTTAAAGCCATGCGTTGTTATTAATAAAGTTGATAAAGAAAACTGTACTCCTGAAGAAGTTCATGAAAAAGTTTTTGACTTAATGTTTGAATTAGGAGCAACAGAGGAGCAGTTGGATTTTCCAACAGTTTACGGTTCTGCTAAGAATAACTGGATGTCTGACCATTGGGAAAACGTTACTGATAATGTTGAAGCATTATTAGATATGGTTATCGCTAATGTTCCAGCTCCTAAAGTTTCTGAAGGAACTCCACAAATGTTGATTACTTCTTTAGATTTTTCTGCTTTTACAGGTCGTATCGCTATTGGTCGTCTTGAAAGAGGTATTTTGAAAGAGGGTATGCCAATCTCGTTAGTAAAAAGAGATGGTACAATATCTAAATCTAGAATTAAAGAGCTTCATACTTTTGAAGGTCTTGGTCGTAAGAAAGTACAAGAGGTTATTGCGGGAGATATCTGCGCGATTGTTGGTGTTGAAGGTTTCGAAATTGGAGATACTATCGCTGATTTTGAAAATCCGGAAGCTCTAAAATCAATTGCTATTGATGAGCCTACAATGAGTATGTTGTTTACGATTAATGACTCTCCTTTCTTTGGTAAAGAAGGAAAATTTGTAACTTCTCGTCATATTAGAGATAGATTAAATAAAGAATTGGAGAAAAACTTAGCAATGAAATTAGGTGAAACTGATTCAGCTGATAAGTTTATGGTTTTTGGTCGTGGAGTACTTCACTTGTCTGTTCTTATTGAAACAATGAGAAGAGAAGGGTATGAATTACAAATTGGTCAACCACAAGTTATCATTAAAGAAATTGATGGTAAAAAATGTGAACCAATTGAGGAGTTAACAATTGATTTACCTGAGAATCTTTCAGGTAGAGCTGTAGAGTTTGTTACAATCCGTAAAGGAGAAATGTTGAGCATGGAAGGAAAAGGAGAACGTATGATTATAAAATTCAATATTCCGTCTCGTGGAATTATCGGATTGCGTAATCAATTGTTGACTGCTACTGCCGGTGAGGCAATTATGTCACATCGTTACATAGGATATGAGCCTTTCAAAGGTGCTATTCCTGGACGTAACAATGGTTCTTTGATCTCTATGGAAAATGGTAAAGCAATTCCTTATTCTATCGATAAATTGCAAGATCGTGGTAAATTCTTCGTTAATCCTAATGATGAAATTTATGAAGGTCAAGTAATTGGAGAAAATTCACGTAGCGATGATATGTGTGTTAACGTAACTAAGGCTAAAAAACAGTCTAACGTACGTTCTTCTGGAAATGATGAAAAAGCTAGAATTATTCCACCAATTATTTTCTCATTAGAGGAAGCTTTAGAATACATTCAAAAAGATGAATATGTAGAGGTAACTCCAAAATCTATTCGTTTGAGAAAAATATATTTGACAGAAACAGATAGAAAAAGATTTAAAATCTAATTTTATTATTTTATAAAGAAAAGCCATTCGAAAGAATGGCTTTTTTTATGCTTGCTAATTAAATGTGAGTTGCAAGTTTATTGCAAAGTATGAGATCCTTTATTAGTCTAAGATATGAATCATCTATGACTGTGTATTTAATGCTTTGGCATACGCGAAATAAAAGGCTCTCTTAAGTGTTTGAGTATAGATTTTTTAACAGGTTTGTACGTGATAAGTATATTTAATGATAATGGTAAATGAACATCTAGAACATAGGAGGAAAAAACATAGAGTTAATAATTCAAAGTAGTTTTTGATTGAAAAGATAAGTGAGATTTTCAGTTTTTCTAAAACTACTCCCCACACTGAAAGTGCAGAGTAGTTTATTTCAGAAATATGAGTTTGTTTTATCTTTTTAAGCTAAAGTGTCCGTTTACTGCTCTACCGTCCTCAAGTTTAATAGTGTACCAGTAGTCATCTGAGGGGAGTTGTAATCCATTGAAAGTTCCATCCCATCCCTGAGATGTAGGAGCAACTTGCTTGAGAAGTTTTCCGTATCTGTCGAAGATGAAAATCGTTGTATTTGAATTGAAACTTGCATTTACTCCTTTTAAATTCCAATAGTCATTATAACCATCTCCATTAGGAGTGAAAAACCTTGGGACACCTAATACTGCTATAATCTTGCTAACAGTTCCGCATCCATTTATATCATTTATATATACTTGATGAATTCCGGCTGGTACATTGTCAAAGAAATTTGATGATTGAAATGGACCATTAGGTTCGTCTAAACTATACTCGTATTTTCCTGGACCTGTATTGTTTACGGTAACGGTATTGATGTTTGCTAAATCCACAACAGTTATACTTTGAATATGTGCTATATCTGAAGCGGTAACTTTTATAGTTCGTACTCTGTCACAACCGCTTAGATTAGTAACTCTCACAGTGTAAGTTCCAGCTTCATTTATATCCAAAAATTCAGTAGTTTGAGTAGGTAAAGTTACATCATCTTTAGTCCATACGTATGTATAATTGCTTGGTAGGCTTCCGTCTTGAATTCCCGCATCCAATTTAACAAAAAAGGTGGGTAGATTTGAACACACTAATTCATTTTCGCTACCGTCAATGTTTAATTCAATGTTTGGCAACGCATGAACAATAAACGGAATAGTTACTGTGGCGGCGCAAGTTGTATTTACTGTGTTTTCAACTGTAACAATTATATTTTGTGTTCCTGTAACGAAAGGATTGGGTAGGGGACTAGATAGCAAAACCCCATTTTGATCAAAGTACTTTACAGTCATTCCTGTTTGTCCTGCTAGTATTGTTGTCTCATAAGTTGACGTGTCAAAAGGAAATTTTCCATCTTGAAGTAAAGGGTTTGGCTCGTCATCACACGCTGTTGTTAAGGAAGTAGTAATTGCAAAAGCTTCCGGTAGATCATCTACTATAAATTTAATCAGAGTTTCATCATAACATGCTAATGTTGTATTATTAGTTACTACTGCTTTTATGGTTTGCGAAGCAGTTGTGAATGTAGCTGGGAATGGACTTGGCAAAAGATTGTTATTTGCATCTAAATAAGTAACGGTAACATTACTTTGTCCGTTTAGTAGGGAAGCTTCAAGTGTAGCGGTGTTAAAAGTTAAAATTCCATCTTGATTATCATCGCATTGTCGTGGTATTGTCACTGGATTTGCAAAGGGTAATGCCTCGACCATTAAATTAATATAAGGCCCCAAACCATAACAAGCATTATCAATATCACTGTCCACTCTACCCCAAATTTGTTGCGTGTTTTTATAACCAATATTCCTGTAATTTGAAATATCTGCTATAACATTAATTTCGGCTAGGGCATCGGCTTGATTTCGATAGAAAGCTACATTGTAATTTCCCTGTGGCAAGATAGTTCTTATGTCATTTGCTGCAGTGCTAAAATTAAAGGAAGCAACCCCGTCTCTTTTGTCATTGTTTGCAGTGTTGTTCCCGTTTACATCTAAGAAGTCGTCACATTGTCTATACGTTCTTTGGAATGTATTCGGGATTTGTGTTGTCAAAACCTTCAAGGTTAATTCAGCTACACTAAAGCAGCCATTGGAATTCACAACTCTCGCCCAAACTTTCATTAAACCCGGAGTTGTATTAGTAAAAGCTATAGGGTTTGTTATTAACTCTGCGGAATTTGCAGTTGTAGCTCCATTAAATGAGGTGTAATAATTGAAATTTTCATTTGCATAGTTAGTAGAAATCACATCGTTTTTCACGGTTAGATTGAATGTTGTTACAGCGTTAATGTCATCGTCACACTGAATAATAGTAACATTAGTAACGACAGGTAAAGCATAAACCGTTAAGGTTGTTTCTGAGGAAAGTAAGCCGCATGAATTCCCTACTTTTTTAAGTTGAACACGATATTTATATCCGTTCATAGTATTTTTTACACTTGTAATTAATAATGAATTAGTTGTTTCTTGTGAGTAGGTTGCATTATTAGTTATGGGAGTCCACGTACTTCCGTTCGTTGAAAGTTCCCATTGGTAGGTGTTACCGCTATTATCCGCGACTGTAACCGTGGCGTTTTGTAGTTCACAAGTTGCTGCAACAATCGGCTGGGTTGTAATTACTATAGGTGCAGCAGTCGTATAGTTAGCATTTGGAGGAGTATAGCCATTAGTCCGGCTTGTTACAATTCCTTTAGAATCAACAGTTGGTGGTGTAATTGAGCCTAATAATCCATCTCCATTAGAATCTGTAAACCCAGCTTCTATGACATCATTACAGCCATCATTATCACTGTCTAGTTCTCGATAGTCTTTAATTGCGTCCCCATCAGTGTCCGTTCCCAAACTTCCTGTCTCTATTGTATCATAGATTCCATCATTGTCGCTATCCCAATCTAAAAAATCAGGAATCCCATCATTATCAGTGTCTATAGGAGAAAACCCAGGTTCAAAAGCGTTGTCAAGACCATTTTTATTGGTATCTATATTAGAAATAGTTATTACTGTGGTTCCTTGAGCTTCAATGTTATCAGGAATCCCATCATTATCACTATCGAAATCCAATTGATCAGGGATGCCATCCAAATCTGCGTCCCTAGGAATACAAGTGGCCAAAATGGTGAATGAACCTTTGTTAACTTGTGTGTCAGATAAGTTTTTATGTGTAAAAGAAATTGATTCGGTCATAAAGGAACGAAAACTAAAGGTTCCTGTTCCAGCTGCTAATGGTATAACACTATTAAGTCTAAATCGGATTTCAAAGGAAGAAAATTCGGTTATGTTACTTTCAAAAATCCCATCGTAATTGGTGTCAATTAACAATTGATTATCTGGATTCAATACTGTGATGGTTTTATTTGTAGGTGATTTTAAAATAAATTCGGAATTAGAGTTTAATAAATCGCTACTGTTTCCAACTTTAATATATTCTAAAGCTAGCGACACTGGTGTAGTAAAATTCATAGTATAAGTTAGGTAGTTTCCGTTACCAGATGGGACTTCAGTAGTAAAATCTCCATTTGTTTTACCTGCAAAGATTGTAGGTGTAGTTGGGCCATTAGAAGTTAGTGTTCCGCTAAATGGATTACTGTAATTGTCTTTAGAAATCGTACCGTTAGCTATATTTGAAATGTCGACGCCTTCATTCCCATAGGATTCGGTGCAGTTTGTAATCCCGTCGTTATCTAAGTCAATATCAATGTTATCATTCGTTCCATCAGTGTCTGTATCAGGAGTACAAATACTAACCGGTATTTTATCTGAAAGCTGCGGTATTCCACAACTAGAAATACTACCCCTGACTTGATAATATCCTGGCTCTGTAGGAGTATATGTATTAGTTGTTGCACCTGGGATATCACTATCATTAAAAATCCATTGAAAAGTATCATAAGAAGATAAAGAGTTCAGTTTTAAGATAATATTTGGAATACAAGAAGTATTCGTTACGGCAATTTTATCCGAAATAATTTCTGGTTTTAGATCGAATCCAGAATAGTAGCCGCCATATGTGGCAGCACTGTTTGAACCAAAATAAGACACATAGACTTGTTTAGATGAATAGACACCAATATTTCCTGTCAAGCCACTTAACGCATAGGTTTCAAATTTGGTATTCCCAACGACATCTTTTGGAGCCACACCTATAGGTTGTTTAATGCCGTTTATCGAAATTTCTATTGTTGCTCCTTTTTCTGTGACAATATTTAAGCCGCTGTTTGTTGTAAATGTCGTTGATCCTATTTGCTCTATAAATGGAATGTTATCAACTATATTTGGGGTAGAACAGTTCAATGGTGGTACAAAAAACATTTCTTGATTTGCTTGACTTGAACTTCCAACACTTTGATATGCGAAAACATTTTTGGACGTTTCTACATATAAACTTTGATTGGTTGAATAATTTGTACCATCAAAAATAATATATTGTCCGGCATTAAGCGGTGTTGCGTTATATGGAGTAGCGCTTCCATTTAGATAAACGAAAGTGTTATCTTCATGCGCAACAAGCAATGGACGCTCTAAAATATCTAACCCAAATCCACGAACAAAAATATATTCATTTCCAATGTTTTTTGCAGAGACAATTTGGTCAAATCCTAAATCTAGATTGTTATTGATATTCCCATTGGTACCTCCATAGGATCCACAATTCATTACAATGGGTTTGTTAGATTTAACTAAGGCACCAATTAATCCGTCCTTATTTGCGATACTATTATCTTCTGTTGCTAAAACATAGCTTTGACCTCTATTTAATGTTACACTTGGTGGTGTATTTCCAACTGCGATATTTCCAACCAAAGTTACTCCCGTTTTAATTCCACTAAAATCCACCACAGTATTATTTTCAGTAGCTAATATGGATAAAAAAGTATATCTGAATGCAGCATTATTCGTTGTTTCAGTATTCACAAAAGCGCCCACCCTAAATTCATTTCCAATAGCTGAAATTCCTTTAGAAACAAGTGACCCTGCTTGATTGTAATTTCCTGCCATCACTCTTGCAGCAACGTATATTAAGTTGTCGGCTTCAATTATAAATCCTTTGTTTGATAAAGGAGTATTCAATAAATAAGGACTTACGTGCAATTGTGAATCCGTTCCAAAACCTATGTTATAAACATAGGGAGCATCTTTAGAAACAAGAATGTTAATAATGCCAGCTCCTAATGCGTTAATTTTAACATTTACCGCAGTAGTACTCGGTGTTGAGATATATAGATATTGATCTTGAGCAGGAATAAGATCTGAACCTGACAAAGGTGGAATATAATGTGTTTTACTAAATTGTGCGAAACAGCTTATAGATAAAAAAGTAAAGAAAATTAGTAAAGTTTTTTTCATGCACTAAAAATAGTAAAATAAATATTATCTTTTTAAAGAAAAATGGCCTTTTATGATTTTTCCGTCTTCAAAAGTTAAATTAAACCAATAGTCATTAGCAGGTAATTCAGAGCCATTAAATGTACCATTCCATTCCATACTGGTCTGACTTATTTCTTTGAGCAATTTACCATATCTGTTAAATATAATTATTTTTGATTTTGGTAGTAAATCAAGGTTTTTAATAGTCCAAAAATCATTATATCCATCTCCATTTGGAGTAAAAAATCGGGGATAATCTAATACACTAATAGCAAAAGGATTTGATAAACCACAACCATTTTTATCTCTAGCATAAGCGATATAAGATCCTGCGATAATCCCTGTGAATTGAGGATCATCCTGAAAATAAGTGCTGTCAAGTGAAAACTCATAATCTCCTGAGCCTGTATATTCAAGTACTACTGAGTTGTCATTTCCGGCAAATTCATTTACAATTGCTCCCGTTATCGTTGCAATCCCTGAGGCTTTGATATGAAATGTTTTGGTTGCTTCACATCCGTTCGAATCGGTGACTTTTACGGTGTAATCACCTGGTGTGTTAACGGTTATCGAAGTCGTTATTTCTCCAGTATTCCAGAGGTAACTAGAGAAACCCGTATTGACTGAAATCGTTGTCGTATTGCCGTTGCATAAACTGGCATTTATATCTTCAAAATTTGGAGGCTTAAATGTGTCTACAATTAAAGTGATAGGAGTAATAGCATAGCAATCGGAACCATTTATGATTCTCGCAAAAATAATTTGCTGATTTGGAGTTATATTATTGAATGTATTTGGAAGTACATTATTTTGAGAAATAGCGTCGGCTGTATTCAAAAAGTATTCTACATTTAATCCTGCTGGTAGTCCGTTTAAAACCTTGGGAGTTATTTCTATATTTAAATCAAAAACAGATAAGCCGTCTTTATTGGCATCTGCGTCACAAGTTCTAAAAGGATTTGGCGGTGTAATAGCGTTATTAGAAATTTGGAGTGTTAATTCGGCGTAGTTGATGCAATCATAGCTATTTGTAACTTTTGCATAGAGAATTTGATTCTGAGACTTATTCACATAGGACGAAGAATTTGTAATCGGATTTAGGGATGCTTTGGCTTGAGCCAATGTTTCATAATAAATGACTGGACTTAATGAGGAATTATTATTTTTAATTTGAGCATCTACTTTTGTTAAGTTAAAAATGGAGACCCCGTCGCCATTGTCATCACATTGTACTAAAGTGGTATTATTCAATACAATTTCGGCAGCATATTCAATTTTTATTTCCCCTGATGAGATACAATTAGGGACATCTAATTCTACTTTGTAAGTTCCTGCATCTGTAACAGTATATGAAGGTTTAGTCGCGCCAGGGATAGGAGTAGTAGAATTATTTTTATACCATTTGTAATTATTTGTTATGGGTAGGTTTGTGTTTATAACATAATTCTCTCCAAAACAGACACCATTATTTGTGGATAGTAACCGATCCGTGCCTAAATCTATTTTAGATCTAAAACTACCTGCCTCCAGAAAAACAGCAGAGTCATAATAATTACCACCTTGATCGGCAATTACTAATTTAATATGATACGTTTTTCCCGCAACAACGTTTGTTTGGGCAGTCATTTTCTTTGTTTGACCACTATAGTTAATAGGACTATTATTAGGAGCACTTGTAATTAAACCTCCAAAATAAGTTTCATTTATTGCAGGGCAGCCTTTGTGAAATCCTTTACTATCGGTTACGTCGTTAATTAAAGGATGTACATTTTGTGAAGAAATAGGAGTGTTAGTTCCAGGGAGTACTGCCAAATTTGTGTAACCAATTGTTCCTGATTCTTTTATTAGAAAAGCGAAAGCATCTGAATATTCGCATGGGAAGTAACTTTGATATTCATTAGAAGCAAATATAAAATTAAAACTGATGAAGTTGGTCAACGGTACAAAATCAAATTCTAAAACGGTTGCATTGAAAGTGTTTGAAATACCTAATACTTGTTCTAACTCTGGATCTCCTTTCCAAGAGATATTTCCTCCACCTGTATTTGTCACATCGAAGGGGCCAACGGCTTTACTAATGCTCCAGGTACTTAAAATCACTCCTTCTGAAAAGGGGAAGCTACTCGTTCCTGAATTGAAATAGCCATGACTATTTTGAGTACCTGAAAAAGTATCTCCCAAGACTTTAGGATTTGAAGTTGTAGAACAGGAACTGTTATTTGTCAATATGTCTACGAGATTTTGTTCAGTATAGGTATCGTTTACCGTAATTGATTGTGCACTTCCCATAACGGGAAAATAACATAGAAAGATAAAAAGTAATATTGCTTTTATGAATTTCATAGACTGATAAAGGTACTATAAATCTCTGTTTTTTAATAATTTATAAGAAAACAACATAAATATAATTGACCATGACAAGACAATGAATATCGATAAGAAATGTACACTATAATCTTTAATACTGTCTACTCCAATTTGTGATCCTATAGTTTTTATCACAGATAACCTGGAAAAAGGTTCGACTATCAAATTAGACATCGATTCTAATGGAAAAAATTGTGTAATATAATCAGCTATTTTGTTATCTGGAAAAATTTTAAAAACCAAAATACCTTTAACAATTCCTTCTATAATGTTCCAGACTAACAGAAACCCAAGTGCGAATGCAGAGCGCTTTACTAATATTCCTAAAAACAAACAAAAAGAGAAAAAGCCAACTAATTTGACAAAGAATGCTACTAGATATTCCATTTCAGAAAAGACTATGGATAACTCTGTATATGAAGAGAAAACAAACCCTAAAATCAAACTCATGATAAATACAAAGATAGTAGAGCAAAATGAGAATAAAAGTACGGTTAAAAATTTAGACAAAATGAACTCTTTTTTACTCAAACCATCAATAAGATTTTGCTTTAAAGTACCGTAACTATATTCATTGGCCATCATGGAAACGATAACAATGGCTAGGAATAATTTTAAAATTGCGGCAATGTAGGTGTTGAAATGCCAAATAAACGGGAAATTGAATATACCCATTTCTGCAAGATGAATTTTAAAAAAACCTATGTCAAATTTGATAGACGCAATCATTGCTATAAAGGAAAGTAAAATGAAGTAGGTCAAAGTCAATACACGACTGGCTTTATTCATCCATATTTTTTGTAATTCAATTGATAATAATCTTTTCATTATTTTTAGTTTTTAAGTGTTGGTTTTGCATTTTTTGTCAATTCTAAAAATTGCTCTTCCAAACTGTGTTTGCGTTTTACCAAATGACTTAGATTAATATTTTTTTCACAAAGGAATTTATTTAAAGCAGCGGCTTCTAAGGGACTTTTTAGATATACAAAAACTTTCCCTTCTTCTTGTTTAATACTCTCTAGGGCTGGATGCGTTTTTAAAACTTGGATTAAATTCGCAGTATCTTCTGCCTTTAATTCAAAGAAACCTTCATTGGAAGACATACCATGCACACTTCCGGAATAGAGAACGAGTCCTTTTCTTAACACTAAAACATGAGTGCACACTTTTTCGACTTCATCTAATAGATGAGAGGCTAATAAAATAGTAGTTCCCTGTGAGGCAATCTGTTTTATGATATCTCTAATTTGATGAATTCCCTGAGGATCTAAGCCATTAGTAGGTTCATCTAAAATTAATATTTCGGGATCGTTTAATAGGGCAGATGCAATCGCTAAACGTTGTTTCATTCCTAAAGAAAAAGTGCTAAATTTACTGTCTTTTCTATCATCCAAGCCTACAAGTTGCAGTTTTTCCATAACTTTAGCATAACTGATATCCTTGATTTTACAAACTAGCCTCAGGTTTTCTTGTGCCGTCATGTAGGGGTAGAAATTGGGTCTTTCGATAATTGCCCCCACTTTTTTTAAAGCTTCATGAGTTTCCATTTTTCCATCAAACCAGCTGTATTCTCCCGAGGTTTTATTGACGACGTTTAAAACAATACCAAGTGTTGTTGATTTTCCGCTTCCGTTTGGGCCTAGAATACCATAAACGTGGCCTTTTTTTATTTCGAAAGAAATATCTTTTAAGGCTTGTACGCTTCCGTAGCGTTTGCTGAGATTTTTAATAGAAAGGATGGTTTCCAAAATGTTCGTTTTTATATTATAAATAGGACGATCAAAATAGGGAATTGTTACCGTTTTACCAAAATTAGTTTGCTATTCGATTAACTTGGATGCGTCTTCTAATTTTTGTGCGGTAATTGGTTTCATGATATAGTTTTTTACAATTGCATATTTTTTCACCATTTCGATATCAGAAGGATCAATGGAAGAAGTGACAATAAAAATGGAGATTTCTTTCTTAATGGGCAATTGTACAAATTCATCAAGGAATTGCCATCCATCTAAAAGGGGCATATTTAAATCTAGTAAAATTACGTCAGGGAGACTTGAGGAATCATTACAATTTTTTCTGAGTTCATTTAAAGCTTCTTGTGAATTATGAAACGATATTATTTCTTGACAAAATTTATTTTTTGAAATCAACATACTCATTAATTTAATTGATAATTTATCGTCATCGATTATATAGGTTGTTTTATTTTTCATTTATAAAAATTTTAAAAGTACTACCAGAACCTACTTCACTTTCAACTTCAATCTTACCATCCATAGCCTCTATTTGATTCTTGGTAATATATAATCCTATTCCTTTTGCATCTTCATTACCATGAAATGTTTTGTACATTCCAAATAATTTATGTCCATTTTTCTTTAAATCTAATCCTAATCCATTGTCTTTAAAGCTTATGATAGTTTGATGTTCATTGATTTCGTAATTGATTTCAAGAAAAGCTTTGCGGTTTGGGGATTTATATTTTATGGCATTAGTGAATAAGTTAAGTAAAATACTATCTAAATAAGCAGGAATTACACTTACCGTTAAATCATCAGGAATAGTATCGGTTATTACTATTTGACTTTCTTTAATCGCTAATCTCAGCGCCATTTTTGTTTTTTGGATTTCGTCTTTTAAACAAATGGTTGTCTTTTGAATATTTGTTTTCTGCTGAATAGTTATTATTTCGTTTAAATATTCAATTGTTTCAGAAAGTTTTGCAGTTCCTTCCTTAAATAAATCAAAGTATGAAAGTTTTTCAGCTTCCGTTTCAGAGTTCTCAATGATATCTACAACCATTTCTAAATTACTAGAGTGCGAACGGATATTATGCGAAACAATATGTGCAAAATTATATAGTTTGCTGTTTTGTTGACTTGTTACTTCTAAGAGTTTTTTAAGTTCAATCTCTTTTTCTATCCTTAAAGTGACATCGCGTCCTACGCCAACAAAGTTTATAAAATTATTTTCGTTATCAAATACCGTTGTTATATTCAATTCAAACCAATATTTTTCTTTCTTTTTATTGTAATTAAGAATCGTGATTTTTATGCTTTCTTTGTTCTGAATCGCTTTCCTCATTTTGGCAGTGGCGTCAGGATCTGTCTCAGGGCCTTTAGACCTATAGCCTGGCCTGTGGTCAATTACTTCTTCTAGACTAAACCCTGTCAAATCTAAATAGGCTTTGTTAGCCCAAATTGCTTTTCCCTGTGCATTAGCAATTACAATGGTGTCGGTAGTTTCAGAAGCAACAAGAGACAACATGTTTAGATTGGCTTCAACATTTTTACGATCACTTATGTTTCTGAAAAAACAAACTAGGTAGGTGTGATTATCTACTATAAATTTTTTGCCTGAGGCAACTTCCACTGGAATAACAGTGTCATTCTTTGTTTTTAAGTAGGTCTCATTTACAAAATGGGTATCTTTTTTTAATTGATTTGCAAGAAAGATTCTAATTTGTTTCCTTTTATCAGGCGGGAAAAGTTCTGAATTATGAAGACCCAATAGTTCTGAACAGTCATAGCCACTAAGTTCATAAGATCTTGCATTACAGTCTGTAATAATTCCCGTTGCAGAGTCAATAATGATAATAGCATCATTGGCACTGGAAAAGATAGAAGAGAATTTTTCTACACTTAATTCTAGTTTGTGAATCAGGTTTTGCTCTTTTGTAATGTCCTGAAAAGTACCTATTAAATGAGCTGGTTCGCCGTTTTTGAATTCGACCTGGCAAACACATTCGACAAATCTGATGTTGTTTTTAGCTGTTGTAATTTGGAATTTTTCGTGAAATGAAATTCCTTCCTCGATTGCTTTTTTTATATTTATTTCGAATCGCGTCCTCATATCTCCCTCTGAGAAGAAATTGATAGCATATCCTTTTATTGGTTGGAAACCTTCAGAAACTTCAAGAATACTTTTTGTAACTGTATCCCAATAAACCGCATTGGCTTTAATGTCTATTTTCCATATACCAATTTTAGCAGATGCCGCTGCTTTAACATATATATCATCCTGGTCAGTCATAGTAGGTTTGAATATCGATTTTGCCTTGGGGGCTTTCAAATGTAGAATAAATATTTTCCCTACTGTTTTTTTTAACAAATAAGTTGTTGGTGATTTAGTGCTTTGAAGTTATTTTTATTTTAAGTTATTGTAGATCAGTATTTTATTTTTAACGTCGTTTATTTTAAATATTTCAGTATAAATTTTTTCTTACGCTACTTCGTTGGGATTGTGGATACTAAATATAATTGTGAAGGGTTGGGATATGGGTATCTAATGCTTGGAATAAATTAAGAAGTTTGTGTTTTATTCTTTTTTACTTATAAATTGATGTAAATTTGCATTAAATCCACTGTAATGAGCGATTCTGAAGTACTGTTTAAAAAACCATCCTATCCTATAAATAATGCCCTTTTTGATTACTTAGGTCGTTTTGATCGTATTTCAAAAGTTCCTGTTGTTTATGATGATTTATTGCGTTTCTCAGGTTTTATAAACGTCTACGATAAGCATGAAGAAGATACCCTATGGATAAGGGTTTATTATAATGAATTTGAAAGAATGGAAATTGATCTAACTTTAAAAAAGATCTATTCGCTTTTGCATTCAGATGGAAATTTAGATATTATCAAGTTTTTAAATGTAGATTCAATCGATTATTGCACCTTTGGAAATTCGAAGCCTTTTCGAATAAAAGTAAGAAATATTTTAAATGACAACTACACTCATTTTTACGTAAAGAAAGCGGATGCCTCAAGAGTATATGGCCTAGAGCTAGAACACATTCTATCTCCAGATAAAATCAATTTTTTAGTATATGAAGATACTTTGATTGAAGAACATATCATGGGGATTCCAGGAGATGTATTTATAAAAACACTTTTGAATGATTGTAGCGAAACTGAAAAATCACAAATAGCAAAAGAATTTGTGAAGTTTAATGAACGCTGCATGATACGACTTTTAGGTGACATGAGGTCTTACAACTATGTAATTGTCCCCATTCATGATTTTGACCAGGTAGTTTATAGAATTCGTCCCATCGATTTTGATCAGCAGTGTTACGAGGGAAATTTCAAGATTTATAGACCGCAATTCTTTAAGGAGAATTATCCAATGGTAAAATTAGTCAAAGATAAATTGCAGGATAGTTCCATTGAACAATATAAGGATGAAGAACGATCTGTATTGGCTAAGAGAATCTTATCGGCAGAAACACGTATTAAAAGGCTATTAAAGATTATGGGAAATGATCTCATTGCCCCTGATGAAAATGTGGAACGACTAAAGAATGATTTGTATGTATTTACAAATGATTTGAATTTTAAAAATGCTAAAAGGATGGGTAATGTTTTGACTGCAGCTTTTCGATTTGTTACCAGAAACTATAAAAATCCCAATTTATTTAAACCTGGTTTTTAATTCATGAATTAGGTTTTTGTTGTTAAGTTTTTATCACATAATTCTCCAAAAAATGAGAAACCCAATCTCGATTGTATTATTGTTAATATTGTTTTTGTCTTGTAAACAAGATTCAAAAGTAATAACATCACTTTATGCACTACCGAATAAATTAAAAGAAGTTTCAGGAATAGCTTATGCAACACAATCTAGCTTGCTTTGGGTTCTTGAAGATAGCGGTAATGCTAATATGATTTATGGGTTAAACCCAAAGGGAAAACTCGAGAAAAGCATCACAATCCAAAACGCTAAAAATATCGATTGGGAAGATATTACTAAGGATAGCAAAGGAAATTTATATATAGGGGACTTTGGTAATAATGACAATGAGAGAAAAGATTTATGTATTTATAAAATTGCTAAAGATTCTTTACTAAAGAATACGATAAACGCTTCTTATAAAATTTCATTTGAGTATCCAGAGCAAAAAAAATTTCCGCCAAAGAAGAAGGATCTTTTATATGATGTTGAATCTTTTTTTGAGTTTAAGAATAACTTTTATCTTTTTACAAAAAACAGAAGTAGTAAATTTGATGGCACGACTTTCCTTTATAAAATCCCTAATAAAGCAGGTTATCATCAGGCAAAGTTACTTGGAGAATTCAAGACAGGAGGTAGTTTTGAAAACAATGCTATTACTAGTGCAGCCATAAGTCCAGATGGGTCTAAAGTGGTTCTTTTATGCCATAGTAAAGTATGGCTTTTTAAAGATTTTACTACAGATGATTTCTTGTCCGGAAAAGCAAGTGAACTTAAACTGCATCATTTTTCGCAAAAAGAAGCTATTTGTTTTAAAGACAATTCAACACTATTAATTGCTGATGAAAAGACTAAAAAAATAGGTGGTTTTCTTTATGAAACAACGGTAGAAAGACTAGAAGCCCAACCCTAAGCCAAAAGTAATCCGTCCTTCATCATCAGCACTTTTAAAATAAGTTAATCTTGTCGTCAGGATATTGAGACCATTAAGCCAGATACCACCACCGAAGGATTGATGCCATTTATTTGAGGTTTCTCCATCTAGCCAAACTCTTCCGTAATCAAAACCGCCAAAGATTCCATACGACATAGGAACGATACTATTCTTGATTTTTCCTATTGAATAGCGAATGTCACTACTTTGAAAAAAGGATTGGTTTCCTAGAAAACGCTGGTTTCTAAAGCCTCTTAAATCATAATCACCTCCTAAAGTTGCTCCTTGATAAAAGTCATAATTATTGTTCAAGATTGCTTTCCCTTTTAATAGAGTGGCCAACACAAGTTTCCCATTCGAATCAATTTTATGATTAAAATTAAGTTTAGACTCGATTGCAGGGAAATTACGTTTTGTATCGTTAAGGTTTATTTTCCAACTTCCACCTATTGAAAAACCCATTCCCATGGTTGGTAAAGAAGGGTTGTCATAGTTTTCATAACTGTATGTTATACTCGCTCCAGCAAATTGCTGACTGTCAAAAACTCTGGGGTTTACACTGTTTGTAACTGCTACAAAACGATTATTTATACGTTCTACATCAAAACTTTCAATGGATGTTTGAAAAAGAATAGTACTTCCATAAAGGCCTATTTTTTTAATTTGCGGTGCTATTATGAGCATTCTAATGCGAACTCTATTATAATCCATACCAAATAACTCTTCATTATTTAGACTGTTATTTCCATAGCCAAAATAGTTAATGGCAAAATTTGGACTTGTAATTTGGGATTCTAAATTAAAGTCCCAATTACCAACTATTTTAGGTGTATGAAGGTTGTAAAGTAATTCAAACCCTTCCGTTGCAAAATAGTAATTAGCTTTTAAAGTGTGTTTTCGGGTATACGGATTTTGTTTAAAGTGATTGATAGTGTAGTTTGCAATAATACCAAGTTTTATTCCGTCATCAGGGTTAAAACCAATAGTTGGCATACCTGAAAAAGCATTGTATTTTGGTTTCTTATAATCATAAAGATTTGACTCATAATCATCAGTCAGGAACTTTTTAGTTTTTGAGTCAAGGTTAAAGCTGTTTTCTTTTGATTTAAAATCAATGATTTTAGCGTTATGACCATTTGTAATTGTATAGACGTCATGGTTCTGTCCACCAATAAGTCTAATGTTTATTCTAGATTTTTTATTTCCCATAACTTCAAATTCGTCATCATCATCTAAGCCGTACACCCAGATATTCTTAGTTTTAGAGCCATTGAATAATTTAGTATACTCTAATTCATCGCCCTCTTTTTTTATTCGATAAACACGAACTTCAATTTTATTTTTAGCAACATGATGAATTATAAATTTGTCTTTTTTATTGGTGCCAACAATCAAAATCGTTTTTTGTAATACACGATTATATTCGCTAGCATATTTTACTAGCTGTGCTCTTCTTGATTTTAGTTTCTGCTTTATTTGGTCAATCGTCTCGTCTTGTACTTCTTTGGGTAAATTATCAAAAGCGTGGTCTATAGTTTCATTAGATAGGTTTTTTTGAATGTATTTCGCCTGTGCAATCCAGTCTTTTTCGGTAGCGGTTTTTAAAAAAGCAAGGTCTAAGGGATACGGTTCTCTATTGAACCATTTAACATTCTTAATGTTATCCTTGAATGTTTGCATATGACGAATCGCCGGAATATTCATCAGGATAGAAAGCAAGGCGCCATCATATTTAGAAAAAGCTTGATCTCTATCACGAGGAATAGGCTTATAAATAACTTTATTGTCTTTTTTATATTCGGCCCAGCGCCATTGATCATAATGTCTGTCCCAGTCACCGATGAGCATATCAAATAAACGTGCTTTTATGTATTCGCTTTCGTCAACCGTATATTTTTCATCCTTGTGTAAGTTCTCTAGTAAATCTTCGGTGCTAATTATATCATCTGGTTTTCCAAAGGTCTTTAGGTCTTTTTGACTTTCGGAAGGACGCTCTTCAACTAAATATAATTCGTCACCAAAATCAGTATTAAAGGCTCCTAATGCTTTTTGTTTTGGAATATAGTACAAATGAGGATTTGTATGGAAGACACCAACTCCATCCGCTAAATTACCAACGGCCAGAGGTGCATAAGGATGTGCGGTCGTATAAAAATCATACAGAAAATTTTCAGCATAGGTATTTTTAAATTCATGTTCTACATATTGATCTTTGAAAGCAACACTTTGCAAAAAGCGTCCCACACTTTTCTTTACAGCACGCATTACATACTCTTTGCCATCATGATCAGAGAGTCGCAGTGAAATAGATTGATGACCACCGCCAGCTCTTTCAGGTGTCAGGCCTCCATAGAGCGTGTCTAGTGTTGCTACTTTTGATTCTATTATAGTGCCATAATATTTTCGATAATGGGTACCAAAAATAAAATTATGAGTAGCACTTTTGTCAATCATTTCAGGCGTGTAAACTGATGTTTTTTCTGTTGAAGAAAATTGGGTTGCATAATCAACTTTGAATTCTTTCTTAGGAGAAAGTACTGTTTTTCTGAAAAGTAATTGAGTTTGATTGTTATCTCTACCGTAAAATGAAACTGCTGTTTTGCCATTTTTATATATATCTAATGTGGCATACCCATTTTTTCCGTAGGAGAAATCATTAGGATTTATAGCTCTGGCTGCCTCAGATTTAGATCCTGCACCACTAATGATTTGCTTGATATTATCGTTGTCAATATATTGTAAATTATGATCATGACCAGAAACCACAATTACATTATTTTGGCTTTGTAAAAGGGTTTTTATTCGTTTTACATAAGCAGTATATTGTTTGTTTTGAATATCTTGAGGGCTAATTCCAGAGGTTTTTCTCAATAAGTTAATAAGGGAGCCTATAACTGGTAAAGGGATTTTTTGTTCTAATGGGAAAATCTGTTTTTTTAAAGAAAATTGTCCGCCATGACTGCCATTAGTCATCAATGGATGATGCAACGCCATAATGACTGTTTTATCTTTGTTTTTATTTAAGATGCTTTCTAATTCTTCAAAAAAAGCTTCTCTACTTTTAATTGAACAATCATCATTTAGTGTTGGAGTTTTATCCCAGTCTTCAAGAAACCATTGACTGTCAATTGTAATAAGAAGTAAGTTGTCATTTATTTTCTCATCTTCAATGGGGGACCCTTTTCTGGGAGAAAATGATCCTTTATCATCAAAGTAATCCGTAATTATTTTTTCTTGTCGTTCTAGTCCTTTTATGCCGTTATACCAGTCGTGATTTCCTGGGATAAAAATAGTTTTTCCTTTGAAATTTTTTGAAATTTTTAATTGATTTTCAAGCTTTTTTGTGGCGATTTTATAATTTATTTTGTCTTCTTTTTGAGGCATTCCTTTTGGATAAATATTATCTCCTAGGAATAGAAGTGTACTGTGTTTATTAGCTAGAACAAGCTTTTCATGAAGCGAGTTTAATACGTTTTTAGCATTTTCTTCGTCGGCATTTCCTGCATCACCAATTAAAAAGAGAGTATGGGCAATTTTTGAAGTATCAGTTGCACTATCGGCCACAGGATTTTCAATCTTATTTCCAAATTGCGAATGATGTGTCGCACAGGACTGCAATAAAACTAAAAATAAAGTGAGCGATTGAAATATTTTATTTTTGAAGAAACGATTATCCGAAAACAATTTCATAATTTAGTAGTATAAAAATTTACATATGAATCTTATAGAAGAAGCCGAATATTTTGTTTGTAAATTACTCAAAGATAAACTTTCTGTTTTATATTTCTATCATGATTACAACCATACTTTAGAAGTAGTAACTGCAGTTCAAGAACTTTCTAAAGAGGAGGAATTAAGTCCGCTGGAAAATGAAATAGTACTTGTAGCAGCTTGGTTTCACGATACTGGATATATATACGGATGCCAAAACCATGAAAATCATAGCATAGATATTGTTTCTGATTTTTTAAAGGAAAAAGATAAATCAGATGAATATATACAACAAGTTTCTAGTATTATAAAAGCAACTATTTTCGATCATGTTCCTCAATCTCTTCTTGAAAAAATAATCAAGGATGCTGATTTTTTTCATTTTACAAAGGAAGATTATCCAATAAAATGCAATCTACTAAGAAGGGAATGGGAAAGTACAAATAAAGTAAAATATACTGATTTAGAATGGGCTCAAGAAAACTTGAGAATGTTATCTCAGCTTCAGGCATATTATACTGAATTTGCCATTGAAAATTGGCAGATTCTAAAAGAAAAAAATATTAAAGTAATTGAACAAGAAATACAAAATATGCAAAACGATAATAGCGATTTACTGGAAGTAACTAAAATTAAAAAAAAGAAAACTAAAAAGGAAGATAAGAAAGTAAAACCAGATCGCGGGGTTGATACTTTGTTCAGAATAACATTAAGTAATCATACTCGTTTAAGCGGAATTGCAGATAGTAAAGCCAATATTTTATTATCGGTAAACGCAATTATCATCTCGATCGCATTATCTTCTTTAATTCCAAAATTAGACAATGCTAATAATGTTCATTTGATAGTTCCAACTTTTATAATGCTGATGTTTAGCGTGGTATCAATAATTTTCGCGATACTTTCAACACGTCCCAAAGTGACTACTGGAACTTTTACAAGACAAGATATAGAAGATAAAAAAGTGAACTTACTGTTTTTTGGGAACTTTTATAAAATGCCTTTAGTCGAATACGAATGGGCCGTAAATGAGATGATGAAAGACAATGCCTATTTATACAACTCCTTGATTAAAGACTTGTATTTTCTGGGTATCGTTCTCGAAAAAAAATATCGATTATTAAGGATTACTTATAATATTTTTATGATTGGAATAATAATTTCAGTCATCGCTTTTGTAATAGCATTTAATTCCGTTAGGATTTAATTCAACTCGTCTAGCAATTCCTGATAAGTATATCTCTTGTCAGGGGAGTTTTGGTCAACAGTATTTAAAACTTTTACTCGTAGTGCTTTAAGCCCAGAAACACCTTGCAATTCTTCGACATCAAATTGCTCTATTGTTGGCTCAAGGATTCTTTTAAATTGCAAGAACTTGATATATTTTAAGTATTCTGTTTCTTCATAATTATGGGAGTACACAATCGTGATTTTCTCTTTTTGGGTAATTCTTTCGGTTGTTCCTTTGATGTTGGATTTATCAATACGTTTTTTAACCACTTCATAACGGGCATTATAGGTACCGTCAACATCAAAACGTTTTTCATCCATTCTAAAACGAATAGAGATAGGAGAACTAAAAACTAAAATCAAGGAAGTTACATCTAGTTCATAGGGCAATGCTGATTTAAGCTGATGATGTTCTAATTCCATTTTGCACAGCGTTTGAAGTTGCCACAATCTTAAATTATTCAGGTACATTAAATCAAAAGGCTGTGAAGGCGCAATTGAAGCACCAATATAGAGATTGTGCTCGACTCCATCGGTTTTAAATCTTTCGAAATAATGCGGAAATATATGCTGTGCCTCCACTTGTTCTTTGTCTAAAACGGTAGCCATTTTTTTATTGATGATGGACATGGCGTCATCAAATTTTTTCCGTGCTTGATAAAACAGACCAGTTTTTGGATCTAAGTCTTCAAAATAGCTGTTTATTAATAACTGGCACTCGCCCTCAATTTGTGAATTGGATAAAATGGGGTGTATTTCTTTTTGAATGTAGTTTTGAATCTGTTGCTCTGTATCTGCTTTTAATTCTAATTGCAATTCTTTAGCGTAGGATTGCATTTCAAATTTTCGTTGCTCTAGTAAATGAAGCGTGCTATTTACTTCTAAATTTTCTAAAATGGCAGATAGGACATTCAGCTGGTTTTTTAAATCAGTTTTTACAGTTGCATTTCGGTGTTCAGAGGAACCTTTGATGTCAATCTGACCATACAAAGGATACACTTCTTTGAAAACAATTTCCTTAAATATATAATCCTTATTAGAGGTGTTTGTCTGGAAATATTTTTGTGCTTCATTTCTGAATTTCCAGTAAACACTGGAGTGTATTGCAGTGTACTCGCGTTGAATTATAGCTTCTAATTGATTCTCTAAATCGGTGTTATACCGTTCCAAAGTATCTACGATATACGGCAGTATAAGATCGAGATTGTTAGCATTAATACTATTTAATTGTCTGGGTTGTGATGAAACGAGTTCCATAATACCTAGCAATTTATTATCTTTTATTACAGGTGCGAGAATGCAGCTTTTTATACCCTGAGCTAGTAAATGTTTAGCAAACATTTCATTACCGGGAATAGTAGAAAAATGTTCCACATTTGAAATTGAAAATGGTTTTTTATCTTCTAATAGAGTACTAAAAGAGCATCCTAGAAAAGCTTTTTCACAAGGAATTTCATTTTCATTCAAAAGAATGAAGCTTTCCAGTTCCCCATTTTTAAAGGGAGGTTTTATAAATTTACCTTCTTCCTCATTATATATAAGAAGTCCTATTCTTAAGTCAGGAACTTTAAATATTGATTTAAAGATAGCGTCTGAATTTTTATTAATGTCATTTTGATCTTTTTCAGATTTTAAAAGATTGGTTTTCAAATTAGATATGGCACTTTCCTTGGTAGCATCGTAAAGAGTGACTATTCCAAAACCTTTTAGAATCCAACTTTCTAAAGGGAATTTCTCTTTCCATAAATCGATAGTACTATAATTGTCCATCAATTCATCAATGTCTTCAGAGGATAATGGAACTGCTTTTTCTGTAGGATATATTTCAATAAAATCAGCATTGTAGAGAATGCGATAATGATTTATAATTCCGTTTGAATTAGGAATGTCATAGAATAACGGTTTGTTGTAATCAAATTGTTGACCGTAGTAAGAATTTAAAATTAAGATACAACTTAGTATATAAAACTGATCATCGTTAAAATCTCTTATCGTTAGATCAAAATCTCCTGCAGCATCTAATATTTTTTTGAATCGTTGAGAATAATTAAACGTCAAATTTTGAAACGGAATAGTAACAGCTTTGATTTCATTATTTGTTAGTGAAGTAGGGAATAAATCAGCTAGTAAATATTTTATAAGTGTTTTGTTATTTTCAATAATAGATAAATCGGCAATACCGGTTCTGAATTCAGGTATTAATTCAATTTCTTTTAATACCGCTTTTGCATAATTAGAACGATAATCAACATCTGATAGTGTAATTTCTTCCAATGATTCGATTAGTTTATGGAAGGAAATTAGCGTTTTAAAAGGACTTTCGTTGAATATAAGAGTGTTCATTATGGAGCGGTTTTAAAAATGCAAAATTACTAGTAAATAAGTATTTTTACCTTTGTAAATTTATTAAAAAATCGCCAATTGCTAAAGTAATGGAAGGTTTAATATTCGATCGTCTTAGTAGAAGTTGTACTAAATTAAATAATAGGACTTACTGAATAACCGCAGTATTCTGATTTGTTATTAAAACTAAAAAGGCATAATTTATTTGAAGCAAGTCCCTTGAACTGATTTGTCGCACAATCGAGGTACAGGCATGAAATTAGAATTTCAGATTTTGTCTTTTTTTTGCTGATGCAGATTTTGTTTAAAAAGTAAAATATGGTGACTAAGTTACAGCAAGAAGCATCCTTTTTATTTTCTTTATAGTGAAAGAAATAGTGCCGAATTATAATTTAAATCAACTAAATATGCTGAAGATTTTTCTTTGAACAAAAACTTTTTAAAGTATTATTTATATCTTTTAATTCGGGTGTCAGATATGTTTTCTTTCCTTTTTCATCATTTGTTAGCTCTAGCTCACAAACGGTACATTTATATTCCTTAAAATGATTTGTAATATTCCTGGTTGTAATTATTCTGTGTCCAAAAAGTGAGCAATAGAGTTTTTTACTTAGAAAATTTTCTTTGATTTCGATTGTACTCATAATGTAAATGGTGGCGTTTAGGTAAATTTGAGTCTGCAAAAGGTATTGAAAAAATAGAATAACTAACGATTTAATCGATTAAATACATGATTTTAGTATAAATATAAATAATTTCTGATGTTATAAGGAAAAATGAATGCTTAAATATAAAAATTAACGAATAAACTAGTTATTAGTACCTTAAAAAAAAATCCTCAATTACTTAGTCGTAATTGAGGATTTTTTAAAAGCAAAAGGAATGAAAAATAGCTTTACGATTTTTCTTCTTTATTAAAGTAAACTAAGTAGTAATACATTTGTTTTTCTTCGTCCCAACCTTTTTCAACATATTTCTCTGCACTTTCTGGATTGATAAAATCCATTTTGATTTGGATATGTGTGTCTAAGTTGATTACATTTTTAATTGATTTACGGGCATCTGTAACGGCAGCATTAGCAATAGGAAAAGAAGTTACATCTTCGATGCTATATTTTTCTCCTTTATCTACTTTGTAATTTTTAAATTCTGGAATCAAATCTGGGTTATCTAAAACTTCATTTAAGAAGTTAGATTCTTCAAATTGATCATTTTTTGCAAAATAATTTACAGAACGGTTCATGAACATTACTTCTTCTTTTTTATCTTCAGCTGGAAAAACAACGTCTTTTGCAAAGTTTTGACAAAATTTCAAGTACTTCTTAGTGATAAAATTCTCATCCTCAAACGCATCAACTGAAAGAAAATGCTCTAACCAGTAGCGCGCATCGTAACGGTTACTGTCAACAGTTAAAATTTTGTAGCCTTCTTCCTTTTTATGATTAAAGATGATACATCCTTTATCTAGTTTGCTCAAGTTTATCCCTTGTTGCAAAATCATTTCTAGATGTGTTCCTTTTTCTTCAAATTGTAAAAAATCAGCTTGTAACTCACTTTTAAAAACACCAATGGCATCAACTACATTATTGTCAATATTTACATTAGTCAAATAAGTAACATAAACCTCTCCATTTTTAATGTGAGGATGATTCGATTGTTCGAATAAATGTTTTGTAATATTCTTTGAATTTTCATGTAAACTTGCCGGATTTTCAAAAATCGCTGAAGCAAATTTATACATGTCGTTATAATCTAAATCAACTTCATGCGCAAACTGAAAGTAGTTTTCTTCTTTTTCTCTAAAAGGTTTCAAGAAAAACTCTTTTATCAATGGCACAATTTCGTCTTGAAGACTAAAAGGTTGTTCTGATAAAAAGAGAGCTTCATTGCGGCTTTTGTTTCCAACGCGATGAATCGAAAGCGTTTCGATATGCGTGTTAAATAAGTTGATCATTTTTTTTATTTTTTAGATGGAAGAGCCAAGATTATAGACAATAGAGAAGTCTTTAATCTTGGCTCTTGATTCTTCGTTTTTTATTAATCTAATTCCAGATTTCGTCAGATCCATATTCTTCAAAACTGTCGTCGTCGCCAAACATGTCCAAATCATCTTCGTCTAATCCATCTTCATAATCATTGGCATAATCGTCAGCATTGTCTGCTTCAAAGCTTTTTTCCATTGCCTCATCAGGCATTTCTCCATGAGAAAATAAAGTTTCTGGATATAAATTTCCGGCAACCTGCTCCTCAACTGCAGCTAATTCAACTAAGAAAGTCCACATATTAATGAAATCATATACATAGATAATTTTTGTGTTTTCGGCATCTAATAAGTCTGATAATTGGTAAGAGCCCATTGTTTTTTGCTCCCCAATAACGTCACCAGTATCAAAAAGCGAAATTTCATCTTCTTGGTTCCAAGTCTCATCACAAGTATAAAACGAAGCGACTTCCATGCCGTCAAATCCAAAGGAATTGAATATTGCGTTATGTAAATCTTCTAAAGTGTCATCTGCAAGTATTGCAATATCTCTGAATATATCTTCTTCTGCATCTAGAATTACTCTGAATTTGTAAACCATAATCTTTGTTTTTAATGAGAGTTCAAAGGTAAAATTTAATTTTATATATCTTTTTAAGAAACTTGATTTGTTAATAAGATTTACAAAAGGTCTAAATTGTAATTTTTAATTCTTTTGAATAATTCGTTTTCTAAAGTTGTGGTATTTTCTGTGAAATCTATTGTCATTAGGATAATACCTTTTTGAGGTGATATTATTGATAATTAAAGCAACAAACAGTAAAATTAATACGCCACTCAATACAGGTGATATTACATACCAATATCCTAAATTTTTTATTTGGGCTGATCCAGTTACGGCGATCAAAGCGGTGGCTCCTCCAGGAGGATGCAATGTTTTTGTCAATTGCATTAAAATAATAGAAAGTGAAACGGATAAGGCCGCTGTTAGCCACAAGATGTCCGGAACAAATTTGGCGACAGTTACCCCTACAATTGCAGAGATGACGTGACCACCGATCAAATTTCGAGGTTGTGCTAATGGACTTTGGATGATTCCATAAATCAAAACAGAGGAGGCACCAAAAGATCCTATAAGAAATAACACATCCGAATCTGGAAGCATTTGAGATTGTAAATAAGCAAGAGTCCCTATTCCAATAAAGGAACCAGCAAAAGACCAAAATTTCTCTCTAAAATCAACTAGCGTTTCTTTATAAAGTATGTATTTCGTCTTACGATAACTTCTTTTAATCTTTTCTGTAGGCATAGAATATTATTTTGCCACGCTAGCAGCGTAGGAATAAACAGAATGTGGATAAATCATCTTTGCGGTATATTTTGAAATAAGACAAACGAATAAAATGGGGATAAATAAGGTGTAATCATTGGTTAAACCACAAATTAAAAAGATAGCGGTAAATGGTGCATGGATACTAGCGCTTAAAACGGCAGCCATGCCTAAGACCATAAAATTAACTGGGATTATATCAGCTTTCAAATAAGTATTTAGAAGTAGCGCCACAAATAATCCCAAAAACGCACCTATGAAAAGGCTGGGCGCAAAAACACCACCATCTCCACCAGAAAATAAAGTAGCCGAGGTAGCAATAGGTTTTAAAAGAATGATTCCGATAAAAGTATAAAGTAAATTAGTAGATATTTTTACTTCATTTGGATTTGTAAAAATCATTTTTATGGCATGATACCCTTCCCCATATAATTGTGGAAAGAAAAATAAGGAACTACTAAGTATGACGGATCCTATTATGATTCGATAATAGTGACTTTTTATTTGGCTTAAATTATTTTTAAAAAACAATACACAACGGGTGAGATATACAGAGTTGATTCCGGCCAAAATACCTAAAAGAATAAAATATGGAATCGCTCGTAAATGCCAAGTAGTTATGGTTACATCAAATAAAGGTTTCTCATCAACCAAGTAGACCAGCCCAAAAGCAACCAAAACCGCAATGATGTTAGTAATAAAGAAAGTACGTGTTATTTTTTTAGAAATCACTTCATAAACAAAAAATAATCCAGCAGTCGGACTGTTGAAAAGCGCCGTTATTCCGGCGGCAACTCCGGCACAAATAAGTTCAGTTTTATACTCTTTAAAGAAATTTTGTTTGCGCTGCGCTACTGATCCTATGGTCGCAGTTGCCACAACTGTCGAAACCTCAATTCCTGTAGATCCACCAAAGATTACGGTTAATAATCCATTAATAAAATGAGAAGCAATTTTTGATTTGGGTAAGTTTTTAGTTCTAGATCCTGTACTTTCAAAAACCTCATTGATTCCTTTGTTTTCTTTTTTGTTAAACAAATAATGTCTCAGGAAATAAATAACAGATAATCCAAAAATAGGAAAAACAAAAATAAAGATAGGGTGTAAACTAGCTTGGTTGGAGAAAATTTCTTCGTAATGTTCTGTTAGCTTTTTCAGTGCTATTCCTAAAAAAGCCGAAAGGAAACCAATTAATACAGAACCAATTATTAATTTTTGCAGTTTAATTAACGGCATATTTTTTTTAATACGACTTGTAGAATTCATTTTAATAGTGATTGTAAATCTAAATTTCAAGATTTTTAACGAGTGCAAATTTAAAGAATTAAATTCCAGCAAGTCATATTAGACAGTCACAAGGTACTTTTTTTAGGAAAGTTTTATGATAGTATAATATCTTAAAATAAAACTCAAAATATTATTGATTTAATTTTCGGATCACTTTTGCCGGATTTCCCACCGCCAATGAATTATCAGGAACATCCTTTGTAACTACAGATCCAGCACCTATGACACATCCTTTTCCAATCGTAATTCCAGGGCAAATCACCGTATTTCCCCCAATCCAGCAATCGTCACTAATGGTTATTGGCAAAGCACTTTCAAGTGTTTTTCTTAATTCGGCTTCCAGTGGGTGAGTGGCAGTGTACAATTGCACACCAGGAGCAAAAAACACATTCGAACCAATAATTACCGGAGCGCAATCCAGCACTACACAGTTTACATTAAAATACACATTCTCGCCACAACTAATATTATAACCATAATCACAATGAAACGGCGGCTCAATATACAAGTTCGCACCCGCATTCGGAATCAGTTCTTTGATGATTTCTCGCGCTTTTTTCGTGATCCTATATTCGGTAACATTCAATCTATGAAGCAGGTTTTTAGCGCGTCGGCGGTCTTTTACTAAGGTTGCATCTCCGGCCAAATAATATTCTCCGGCAATCATTTTTTCTTTTTCGGTAGTCATTCGAGCTATTTAAAATATTATTTGGGCATGCCCTTCGCAAAAGCTCCGGTCGGGCTATTCGTTACAATCTCTCTTGTCTCGTTTTTAGAAACGAGACAAGAGAGGATTTTCACTGCTATCCCTCATGCAAACCGCCTCCGTAACCTTTTGCGATTGGATGTAAATATAAACCAAAATTAAAAGTACCACAACTCATCCTCATATTTCAACAGTTCAGTTTCTTTAAGTTTTTAAAAGCTGATAATCGAAATACATTTGGACTATCAAAATTAAACGACATGAAATCAATCATAACATTTATTATTTTATTTTTTGCTGCAAGCGCATTTTCTCAAACCACCATTTCAGGAAAAACGCTCGATAAAAAAGGAAAACCCATCGCGGGGGCTAACATTTATATTGATGGTACCTACGATGGTGCTACTACAAACGAAAACGGACAATTTTCGTTTACCACCACCACAACCGGAAATCAAATCCTAATCGCTAGTTTTCTGGTTTATGAAAGCTTTAAAGTAACAATTGATGTCGCTAATTTTCAAGACAAAACCATCGTTTTAAAAGAAAGTAGCAATACGCTTGACGCAGTAGTAATTTCGGCTGGAACTATGGAGTCTGGGGACAAAGCAAGAGTTTCTGTCCTCAAACCCTTAGATATCGTAACTACTGCAGGTTCAGCAGGAAATATAATTGCTGCACTACAAACCTTACCCGGAACGCAGAGCGTAGGCGAGGACGGTCGACTTTTTGTTCGTGGGGGCGAGGCCAATGAAACCCAAACTTTTGTTGACGGAATAAGAGTAGCACAACCTTACAACGCTACCATCGGAAATGTGCCTACACGCGGACGTTTTTCTCCGTTTTTGTTCAGTGGAATCGCCTTTTCAACCGGTGGTTTTTCAGCCGAATATGGGGAAGCACTGTCCAGCGTTTTACTCTTAAATACAGAAGATAATCCCGATCAAAACAAAACCGAAGTTTCCTTAATGACCGTTGGATTAGGATTAGGAAATACCCAAAAATGGAAAAAGAGCTCGCTTAGCCTAAACGCTTCTTATATCAATTTAGCACCTTATCAAGCCGCTATTCCTCAAAATCTGGACTGGAATAGTCCGTTTCAATCTTTGTCTGGTGAATTGGTCTATCGCTATAACTTCAACAACGGAATCTTGAAAGTCTACGCCGCATTCGACTCTTCAAAAATGGATATCAATCAAGAAAATATAAATGGTCCTGAGAAAATTCGTGTGGATTTAAACAATAATAATTTCTATTTCAATACATCATACAACGGTCGTTTTGGTACTGGTTGGCAAGTGGTGACTGGTATGAGCTATGGATACAGTAAAAACCAAATAGGATTGGATTTAGACAACGTTAATAATGACGAAAACGCAGCGCATTTAAAATTAAAAATAAAGAAGAACTTCTCTAATTATTTTAAGTTATTGGTTGGTGGCGACTATTTCATATCTAAATTCGATGAAAATTTCGTACCCAATTTAGGTATAACTAAAACAAACGGCTACAATTCTAATATTGCTGCAGCCTACACCGAAGCGGATATTTTATTTTCTAAAAAACTAGCCGCCAAAGTCGGTTTTAGGGCTTCTTACAATGATTTATTGGCTGAAAGTACCATTTCGCCACGAATTTCAATGGCCTACAAAATAGCCAAGAATAGCCAGTTTTCTATTGCCTACGGCGATTTTTCTCAAAGTCCTTCGGTTGATTACATCAAATATTCCAAATACCATCAGTTTCAAAGTGAGAAAGCATCGCATTACATTCTGAATTTTCAATACAGCAAGGACAATCAAACTTTTAGAGCTGAGGCCTATTACAAGGATTATAGCAATTTAGTAAAATACGATACGCAAGCCATTGCCTACAACTCGGTTTTCAATAATGAAGGATCGGCTTACGCCAAAGGATTGGATATTTTTTGGCGAGATGGAAAAACCATCAAAAATCTAGAATACTGGCTTTCGTATTCGTTTATTGATACTAAAAGAGATTATAAAAATTTTCCAACTGCAGTTACGCCCAGTTTTGTAGCCAATCACACTTTGTCATTAGTAACTAAATATTTCATTACAGACTGGCGCTCGCAAGTGGGTTTTACAAATTCGTTTAGTTCAGGACGTCCATACAACAATCCAAATGAAACCCAATTCATGAACGGAAAAACAAAAGTCTACAACAATTTAAGTTTCAATTGGGCGTACTTAATTAGCCCACAAAAAATTCTGTATTTCTCAGTTTCAAATGTATTAGGAACGCAGAATGTCTACGGATATGATTATGCCAAAAACCCAGATGTAAATGGAATTTATAATAGAAGGGCCATTACACCCACAGCAGATCGCTTCTTTTTCGTCGGTTTCTTTTGGACGATCAGTAAAGACAAAAAGGACAATCAGTTGAAGAATTTGTAAAGTGGTTAATTACAATTGTAGGGAATCTGGGTTTTGTCTTGTATCGTAAAGGCGCAACACTTCTATCCTTGAATTAGTCTCTCTATAATAAAGCGTATTTTGTTTAGTTATGATACATTTTCTTATCTGGAAATCTTTATTTATAAAAGGAAATTGCTTTGGGTTTTTTCGGATTAAATCAATGCAGAAATCTAATTTATTGATGAATTTAGTGCATACATTTTTATTCCATCGAATTTCTAAATAATCAAGGATTTTTGTTAAATCATCTTCTGCAAGAGACGACCATTTGATGCTTTTACGCATACTTTTTTCTAAATTTGTCCATGATGGATTGATGGTCAATACCTTCTGATGAATCCAATTCTTCAATAGCTTCTAATAAACCACTTTGTTGCATTTGCGATAATGAATTCCATTCTTCGGTGTCATTTTCTTTATTTAGAAAATTAAAAAGCAAGCCATAAACTTGTTCCAATTTGGATTGGTCCAATTTGTCGATTTCTCGGAATAGTTTTAGTTTTATTTCAGCTGTACTCATGACGATGTTTTTATCAAAATTACAAAAAAAATCATTTAACTACAACTCATCCTCAAAAACCGACAGTTCAGTATTATTAAATTTAATTAGAATAAAAACAGTATTACTTTTGAAATAGAAATTAACAGTGTTTCAATCATCAATAAAAAAATCAATCTTAAAACTAGAAATCATGACTAAATTAATCACCGCATTCGCACTATTTGTAATTACATTCCTTTCAGCTCAAGGGCAACAAGCCGTAACTCCAGCAACAGCAGGACAATTTGAACAAGGAATGGGAAAAGCCTTCGGACTTTGGAAAGAAGGAAAAAATACGGAAGCTTCGGATTTATTCGAAAGAATTGCAGCAGTAGAAACAACTACTTGGTTGCCTAATTACTATGTAGCATTAGTCAATACGACTTCTGCCTTTGGAACTAAAGACAAAGAAAAAATAAAAGTATTACTTTCGAAAGCACAAACTGCTTTAGACACTGAAATGGTAAAAGACCAGAATAATGCTGAGCTTTATGTGATGCAGGCCATGATCAACACCGCCTGGATTGTATATGACCCAATGACAAACGGACAGAAATTATCTGGTTCAACCATGGAACTCTATGCAAAAGCCGAAGCTATTGCCCCTAATAATCCTAGAGTGGTTTTCTCAAAAGCTGAATTTGAGATTGGTGGAGCTAAATTTTGGGGAAGAGATACCAAGCCAATGTGTGCTCAAATAGATAAAGCCATTGGACTTTTTAGTACTTTTCAACCTGAAACAGCTTTTTCTCCAAGTTGGGGATTAGACAGAGCCTTAGTAGCTCAGAGAAATTGTAAATAAGAATAAAGGTGAAAGTGAAATTTTTAATGTTAATAAAATAGGTATATGAATACATTTTTAAGGGAATTTCCACGAGCTTTAATAATTTCTATAGTAATATTTATTGTTTTAACAATAATTCCAGCTCTCAACGGAGGCGTTGTCACTTTTGATAATCATTTAAAGGTTAATTTTTTATACACCATGCTTTATGGAATGGTTTTGTATTATGCTAATGCGACCCTTTATATTTTTTTAGATTCGTTTTTTGAAAATGACAAGTACAGTTTAAAAAGAGTGATTGTAGGGTTCTCAAGTTCATTTTTCCTTACTTTATTTGTAATATTTTTATTACGTATTTTTCAAGATGTAGTAATTGAAAACGGGACATTTAATGACTTTTTTATAGACGAAAAACCTTCAAACTATATTGTGGCATCAATAGTTTCGTTTGTTGTTCTGCTAGGGATTCATTCGCTTTATTTCTACAAAGCGTACAATGAAAACAGGGTAAAAGAGCAAAAAATCATCGCAGGAACAGCATCAGCAAAATTCGAAAGCTTAAAAAATCAAATCGATCCGCATTTTCTTTTTAATAGTTTAAATGTTTTGAGCTCTTTGATAGAGGAAAACCCTGATAATGCGCAACGTTTTACGACCTCCTTGTCTAAGGTATATCGATATGTACTAGAGCAAAAGGATAAAGAGCTAGTTTCTATAGAGGAAGAATTGGATTTTGCCAAGACTTATATGAACTTACTGAAAATGAGATTTGAAGATAGCGTAGATTATAAGTTATTAGCGAGTAATATTAATACAGAAGCTAGAGTAGTGCCACTTTCGTTACAATTATTACTAGAAAATGCGGTTAAGCATAATGTAGTAAGTGCCCAAAAACCATTGCAAATTAGAATTGACATAGAAAATGGATATTTGGTGGTTCAAAATGATTATCAAAAGAAAGAAGTATTACAAGATCGTCGAGGAGTAGGGTTGCAAAATATTATTAGCCGTTATGCAATTATCACGAATAGAAAAGTGATGATCGAGCAAGATGAGAAGACATTTACAGTAAGAATACCTATTTTAACAAAACAAATTTCAGTTATGGAAACAGCTATCGATTATAGTGAAAATAACGCTTACTACAGAGCTAAAAAGCGAGTCGAAGAACTGAAAGGCTTTTATGGAAACTTGATTTCGTACTGCTGTGTAATTCCGTTCTTAATATTTATTAATCTCAAATTTTCGCCACAATTTCATTGGTTCTGGTTTTCCGCTTTGGGTTGGGGTTTTGGATTAACGATGCATGCTTTGAAAGTCTTTGGGTACAGTTCGAACTGGGAAGAGCGCAAAATCAAAGAGATTCTAGAAAAACAGTCTACAAATAAAAAATGGCAGTAATTATGGAAAACACATATCAACAAAAGGAGCGTTACTTCAAAGCGAAAAATAGAGTAGATAAAATTAAAGGATTCTACGGTAATTTATCATCATATGTATTTGTCAATTTAGGGCTTTTAGCACTTAATTTATGGACATCACCAGATCATCTATGGTTCTACTGGCCACTATTAGGATGGGGAATAGGTGTAATCATTCACGGTATGAAAGTGTTCAATTATTTACCTTTTTTCAACCAGGATTGGGAAGAACAGAAAATAAAAGAGTTGATGGAGGAAGAACAAGAAACTCGAAAACAAAATAATTACAAATAAGTAAAATAATAAATCATGGGAAGAATTAGAAGAAGAAGGGACGAAAATTATCAGGAATTTGGAAACAGCGCTGATCAACAATATAACATGGCTTACAAGCGCGTAAAGAGAATAAAGAGTTTTTATGTTCATGCGCTGGTATATGTTTTGGTGAATACTGTTATAATCATTTCTAGATCTAATAGAGATCTTTTTAACGCTATTGAATTTTGGAGTTGGGAAACATGGAGTACTGCTTTATTTTGGGGAATGGGTTTATTGGCACATGGATTTTCGGTTTTTGGAAGAGATTTGTTTTTTGGATCTGATTGGGAAGAAAAGAAAATTCAACAATTTATGGATAAAGATAAAGGGGATAAATGGGAGTAACGTTAAAAAAATAAAACAATAATTTTAAAAATCATAAGACCACAGTAGATGACAACTATTATAATTGAAGACGAAAAACCAGCCGCAAGACTGTTGCAAAGAAAGCTCGAAAAACTAAAAATTGAAGTAGGAGTGATGCTTCATTCGGTTGAAGAAGCCATCGATTGGTTTTCTAAAAATGAACATCCAGATTTGATTTTTTTAGACATTCAATTATCCGACGGATTATCCTTTGAAATTTTTGAAAAAGTCGAAATTAAGAGCGCTGTAATTTTTACAACGGCCTATGATGAATTTGCTTTACGAGCCTTTAAATTAAACAGTATAGATTATCTTTTAAAACCAATTGACGAAGACGATCTGGAGCAAGCTGTTTCGAAATTTAAAGAACGATTGCCTAAAAAAGAAAAGTTGCAATTGCATTTTGAAGAGATTAAAAAAATGCTTGGGAATCCTTTTGAGAAAGAATTCAAAAAAAGGTTTACGGTAAAAATTGGGCAATATTTGAAAGTCATTTCGATTGAAGAAATCGAATGCTTTTTTAGCGAAAACAAAGGAACTTATATTCATACATTCGACAATAGAAATTATCTTATTGAATCAACTTTAGAAGTATTAGAACAAGAATTAGACACAAAAGAGTTTTATAGAATCAACCGAAAATTTATAATTCCGATGAAAGCAATTAAGGAAATTGTGGTCTATAGCAATTCTAGATTAAAAATTATTCTGCCTTCTTATGGAGAGGATGAGGTTATTGTAAGTAGAGAAAAAGTAGCTGATTTTAAAGTGTGGATTGGGTAGCGAAAAAACACAAAAAAAACTGTTTCGAAAAACTGCATTTTCATTTCATTTTGAATAAAATAAAAAGCATTTTTCCAGAACAGTTTTTAGTGGGTCTAAAACTCGAAATTATTCAAATAATGATTTAATTTCTTTTTTAGTCTTTCCTAATTTTTGTTGTAGCTTTCCCCACATTTCATCTTCTTTTCCTTCTTCAAATAACAAATCATCATCGGTAAGGTCGGCAAATTTTTGTTTTAATTTACCTTTCATTTCATTCCAGTTTCCTTTAATTTCTTCTGAGTTCGGCATAATTGTATAGTTTAATAGTTAATAAAACATCTATTACAAAGTTCAAAAAAAGTAAAAGAAAAAGTGTTATATAATTCGGTGAAATTGTTATAGAATAATTGCATTTTGGAATTTAACTAGTTGGTTGGTTTATTTAAACTAATATGGTAGGTTGATTAACGTAAAGTTCTGATTAATAGTTTATTTTTGTTGTAATATAGATTTTATCTATCGCCGTTTTTAAAACTTGAAAAAGGATTTTCTTATGCCTATTAGGATAAATATAAGAAAAGAATATCCAATAAAAAAAGGAGCAATATACTCGATATAATCCATTGCTAACATCAACGAAATCAGCAGTAATTGGAAACCTAATCCATACAGGGAAACGAAAGTCATAAACCAGTTTGGAAATGTTTTTACCTTGTAGGCACTATTGTCTAAAGTATGAATGATCTTGTCAAACCCTCCGTAAACGACTGTGTAAATTTTGAATAAAATATCGACTGATTTTTGAGTTTCACCGGCTAAAGCCCTTGGTGATTTGTATTCGAAAATCTTGCTAGTTTTATCTCCCCCTACCGATTTATTTCTCAAAATAACATAGTAGTAATTGTATAAGGTTCCTTGTAATTGAATGCAGAAAAAAGCGCCTAAAGTGAGCAGAAAAGAGGTATTTGAAACGTAGCAAATTGCACTCAAAAAAAGGAAGTTTAAGATGATATCAAAAACGCTGTCGAGGTATCTTCCGGTGTAGGAAGGTGTGTTTTTTAAGCGTGCAAGTTCGCCATCGGCAGCATCGATACCTGATTTTAAAATGATGAAAAATCCAGCTAAGTAAAAGTGGTTTTCCAAAATACAGTAAATCGCAATTAGTCCGGATATACCAAAAAGAAGTGTGACATGGATAGGCGTGAATCGCGTATTTTTTAATCGATTCGCGAGCATTTTTCCAAAGGGTCTTCCGTAATCTGATAGGTCAAGGAAGCTATCTTGCGCAGCAAGTTTAGACATTTTTTATAGGAACAAATAGAAATGTGACAATATAGTCAAAGGTAAATATAGTGATAAGTTGTTATTTTGACAACCTATGTAAAGTAAATGTCATCGCCGATAAAAGGAAAAAAGCATTGATTTGATGTGTTAATCCTAGCCACAATGGAACGCCATACAAAAGAGTAAAAACGCCTAAAACAAATTGTACAAAAACGAGTATTAAAAGTAGGTTTATTCCTCGGGATTGGGCAAGGTCTAAAGTGAATTTTCTGCTTTTAACGTAAAGTAAAACCATAAATCCTACCACAACATAAGCTAAGGTTCGGTGGATAAATTGCACGCCACTTTTACCTTCCGTAAAGCTTAATAGTAAGTTTTTTTGTTCTAGAAAAACACTGTCATGGATGAATTGGCCATCACTCATCATGGGCCAATGATTGTGAATTAATCCTGCATTTAAACCGGCAACAAAACCACCATAAACAATTTGGATTAATAAAAATGCTAAAGCATATCTTGCTATAGTTTTTAAAGGTTGTAGACTGTTTTTTCGAACAGGATAGAGTAAATCTAAGGCTACCCAAAAAGTATATGCAAAGGTAATAAAGGCAAAAGTTAGATGTAGCGCTAGTCTAAAATGACTCACATCTGGATTGTTAATCAAGCCGCTTCGAACCATAAACCATCCTAAAAAACCTTGAAAAGCACCCATTCCTAGAAGGACGATGCATTTGTTTATTGTCGCTTTATCCAGTTTCTTTTTAATTAAAAAATAAAAGAATGGAACTATAAATACCAATCCGATAATACGACCTATAAAGCGGTGAAACCATTCCCAAAAATAGATGAACTTATAATCAGAAAGTTGAAAGTCATTGTGAATATTGATTTTTTGATATTCAGGAAACTTCTTGTATTCATCAAATGCTTGTTGCCATTTAGCTTCTGTTAATGGGGGAAAAGTGTCTGTAACTAAATGCCAGTCGGTCATTGATAGGCCGGAATTAGTCAATCTTGTAATTCCGCCTACGGTAACCATTAAAAACAATAATACGCAACCGGATAATAACCAAATAATGACAGATCTATTCTCTTTTTTCATTTTTGAAACTAATTTTGGTAAAGATATTTTAAATTTTAACAATCCTTAACTCAACAATCGTTAAACTTTGATTAAGCCCATTTTTTGCGCTCTTTTCATCATGAACCCATAAGCAGCATCATAATCATTTGGAATTTCACCTTCTAATATGGCTTCCTTAATGGCTTCCTTTAGCATTCCTATTTCTTTTGAAGGTTTAAGGTCGAAAATCGCCATAATCTCCTCTCCAGTTATTGGTGGTTGGAATTTTCGAACATGATCACGCTCTTCTACCTCTACAATTTTCTTTCGAACAATTTCAAAATTACTATGGTATTTCTTGAATTTACTTGGGTTTTTAGTGGTAATGTCCGCTTCGCACAAGGTCATTAAGTTCTCTACGTCTTCTCCAGCATCAAAAACCAAACGACGTACAGCAGAATCTGTAACCGTTTCTTGTGATAAAACAATGGGACGCGAGCTCATCATGACCATTTTTTGAACAAATTTCATTTTTTGGTTCAATGGCATGTGCAAGCGTTCAAATATTTTTTTGACCATTTTACCACCAAGAAACTCATGTCCGTGGAAAGTCCATCCTTGTTTTTTGTTGAAACGTTTGGTTGGTGCTTTTCCTATATCGTGCAATAAAGCAGCCCAGCGCAACCAAACATCATCAGTGTTCGGACATATATTGTCTACGACTTCGAGTGTATGGTAAAAGTTGTTTTTATGAGTTTGACCTTCAATTTCTTCTACTTGGTTCAAAGCCGTCAATTCAGGTAAGATAATGTCTAAGAGCCCCGTTTTGTATAGCAATAGAAATCCTGTAGAAGGTTTGTCTGTCAATAAGATTTTATTTAGTTCGTCAACGATACGTTCTCCCGTAATAATTTTAATACGTTCTGCATTTTTCGCAATGGACTGGAATGATTTTGCTTCTATTTCGAAGCCCAATTGATTAGAAAAACGAATAGCTCTCAACATTCGTAAAGGATCATCAGAATAAGTGATGTCTGGATCAAGAGGAGTTCTAAGAATCTTATTTTCTAAATCATTCAGTCCTCCAAAAGGATCTGACAGCACTCCGAAATTGTGCAAGTTCAATGATAATGCAAGCGCATTAATGGTGAAATCACGACGGTTTTGATCGTCTTCAAGTGTTCCATTTTCTACAACAGGATTTCGACTTTCAAAATGGTAGGATTCTTTTCTTGCTCCAACAAATTCAATGTCGGTGTCTTCAAAACGAAGCATCGCAGTGCCGTAGGTTTTAAAAACTTGTACTTTGGGGTGTTTTGGAAGTAGTTGAGAAACTTTTAAAGCCAATTCGATTCCGCTACCAACTGCAACAATATCGATGTCTTTTTTAAAATCTCGTTCTAAAATTAAGTCTCTTACAAAACCTCCAATTACGTAACTATCAACGTTTAGTTCTTGGGAAGCTTCTGAAATGACTTCGAAAATTTTATTATTTAATGCTTGTTTGTAGTTCATAGTATTTTTTGCCACGAATTCACAAATTATATTTTTTAAAATGCTTCTTATGACACAAATTTATTCTTGAGTTTTATAAAATTATTCTTCTGTACTCAAGAGATTTATTATTAAAATTAGCTAAAATGGCTAATTTATTTGTTGATACTTTTAGATAATTAATACACTGAGCGGTGTGTTTGGGATCTAGTTTTTCACATGATTTTAATTCGATAATAATTTTATCGAATAATACAAAATCTGCATAGAACTTATGATTTAAAACGGTGTTTTTATAATGAACAACATATTCTTTTTCTCTTTCGAAAGGAATTTTTAAATTTCGCAATTCATATTCTAACGCATCTTTATAGACTATTTCAGAAAATCCCCCACCTAAATTATTATGTACTTCAAATAGAATTCCAACGATCTGAAAGCTTTCCTCTTTATAAATAAGACCGCTCATAATAATAAATTTTTTTAAAAAAAAATTAGTGAATTCGTGGCCTTTCCTATTTTCGGATTACTTTAACCTGACTATCATTCGTTAATTTAATGATTGTGGACGGTTTCCCAGCAATTTTATCGCGGTGCAAATTTACAACATAGTCTACACCTTTTATAATCTCAGGGCTGATTTCTTTAAAACTTTTTGGAGTAGGTTGCCCTGAAATATTTGCTGAAGTGGAAACTAATGGTTTTTTCATCTTTTCCAGTAATTTGAAACAGAAGGGCTCTTTTACAATTCGGATTCCCAAAGTGTTGTCAGGAGCGATTAAATTTGGCGCTACATTTCTAGGCTTATCCAGGATTATAGTGGTAGGATTTTCAGATAAGTCCATTATTTGCCAAGCCACTTCTGGAATGTCTTTAAAGACGTTGTACATCATTCGTTCCCCATTCATCAACACAATCATGCTTTGGGTTTCTACTCTTTTTTTGAGCTTGAAAATTTTGGCAACAGCGTCTGGGTTAGTTGCATCACAGCCAATTCCCCATACGGTGTCTGTGGGGTAGAGGATTATTCCGCCTTGTTTGATTATTTCGTAGGCGTTGTGGACTTCTTCGTTTATATTCATTTTTTTTAGTGTGATGTAATTTTTCACTTTATATTTGCAAAGAAACGGATAATTATTATAAAAACCTTACGCATTTAGCGGGCAAGAAGTTCGGTAGCAAGGAAGAGAAAATAATTATTTGGATTTCCGAATGGACGAAATTTTCTGTGGAAGGTATTGTCTATTGCAATTTAGAAATGTATTTAAATAAGTGGTCTGCTCATTATCAGAAATCTAGTTAAAAGATTTAATTATTATTAGTTATTTTTAGTCTCTTTTCTTTATCTTTTTTAGTTCAGCTAGATCTGTATGTATTGCATATAGTTGCAGAATAATTATCTCTTGCTATTTTTACAGCCTTTTTTAATGGTATAGCAAATAATAGGAGTTGTATTGAAAATTCAGTTCGGATTAAACCGCTAGAAATAGTTTAAAAATTTATAAAAAAGTCAAAAACATATGAAGTCATCTTTATTAATCTCCACCTATAATTGGCCTGATGCTTTAGAATTAGTTTTAAAAAGCGTATTGTCTCAAACTCATTTGGTAAATGAGATTCTTATAGCAGATGATGGTTCGAGATCAGAAACCAAACAGTTAATAGAAAAATTCCAACAGCAAAGTACTATCCCTGTTCGATATTTTTGGCAGGAAGATATCGGTTTTCGTAAATCTAAGATTTTAAACAAAGCAATTGCTGAAACTGAAGCAGATTACATCATCCAGGTTGATGGTGATTGTATAATGCATCCTAAATTTGTAGAGGATCATTTACAGTATTCACAGCTAGGAATTTATCTTTATGGGTCGCGGGTGAATATTTTACCTGAATTTGTTGGGGCTGTTTTTCGCAATAAACTTGTGAAATTCAATTTGTTTTCGAAAGAAATTAAAAACAAATCACGAACTTTATATGTTCCTTTTTTAGCGAAATTATATAAGCCTCACGAAGGAATGTCTAGAAAATTTAGAGGATGTAATGTTTCTTTTTGGCGGAATGATTTTATAGCAATTAATGGATATAATGAAGACTTTGAAGGTTGGGGAAGAGAGGATTCGGACTTAGCAATTCGTCTTGGAAACAATGGAATTAAGGCTAAGCGATTGCGTTATGCCGGAATTGTATATCATTTATATCATAAAGTCAATTCTAAGCAAAATTTAGAATTGAACAATCAAATTCAAGAAAAAACTATCGCAGACAGAATTGTTGTGTGTGAAAATGGGATTAATAAATACTTAAAGTAAATAATTCAAATCAATCACTTTCCAAGAAAATAAAAAACTTCATTACTACGGTAAAAATATTTGAATTTTAAATAAAAAAATTATGCGGATAACAATTATTTCTCTTGACTTATATGGTTATGATGGTTACATCGTAAAGGAACTGGAAGAAAGAGGATATGTAGTTAATCATTTTAATATTGATAAAAATAAATACCAATATAAAAATGTCTTTGAAAAAATATTTAATGGATTTAGGAAAGTTTTTTTAGGAAAAAACTACAAAAAAGATCATTTAAATAAAATAATTCTTGAAAACATAGAAAAATTAGGACATCAAGATAAAATTTTAATGATAAGGCCAGATAGATTTTACAATAGCACTTTGCGAACAATAAGTTGTCTTTGTGATGATTTTGTAGCTTTCCACTATGATGGATCAAGAAAAGCTAGAGGTATTATAAAAACTTTTCCATTATTCGATAGAATCTTTACTTTTGATAAAGAAGATGCTAAAAAATATAATTTACTTTTCATTACTAATTTTATTTATAAAGAATATAAATTAAAGAAAAATCACGCTGCTTTTCATGTGTCTACCCTAGATTCACGGGTTAAACTATTAGAAAAAATAGTATATATTTTAAATTCAAAAAAATTGAATTGTGATGTAAATATAGTTTCGTTGGATGAAAATTACAATCCTCCTATAGGGCTTCCAATCAATTTTTTAAATAAAAGAATTCCTATTGAAGAATTAGATGAAAGAATAAAAAAATCAAGTATACATATTGATACTCAAAGAAATATACAAACAGGTCTTACTTTTAGGGTTTTTGAAAGTATAGGTTATCGTGCAAAGCTTATAACTAGTAATGTAGATGTTAAGAATTATGATTTTTATAATACTAATAATATACTTGTCATAGACGAAGATAATATTATAATCCCAGATTCTTTTTTAACTTCTGATTATGAGGAAATTCCAGAGCATATTTATAAAAAATATACTTTAAAAAATTGGGTGGATACAGTTTTTAATTTGTCGACTACTAATTAGTATTTTTATAATTCATATAACAAAGCGGTTATTTTTTTTTAGATATTAAGCTGCCATTTTTAATAAAGAGGTGAGTTGTTTTTTATGTAACGTTATTTGCGATATCATTTTAGAATAATTATACAATGATTGAATTCTCTAGATAAAAAAGTATATTTTGGTAGTCTAATTAATAATTTAGTTCTCCTATTTTTTTTACAATTTAAACTTATAATATGGTTATTATCAAATTATTGTAAAAATGAAAAGGATGATTTGAAGTCTATGATGGTATGTGTGTTTTTGTTGGTTGATAATAGTGTGTGAGTTAGTGTCTTAAATTTGATCAAAACTCTTTAGAGTTGCCGAATTACTGCAGTTTTTTTACAAGTTAATATTGCTTTTTGAATTCATTTCTGCACTACGAGTTTTTTTTTAAGGGTAAACAAAGTATTTAAATAAAATAAAAATGATAATAAAACTAATGTTTTCTACGACGGTTCAAAATTCTAAAGAAATCCTTCGCTTTATTAAAGAATTCAATTCTGATTTAGGAACTGTTTTTGGAAATGGAGATAGAAATATTATTAAACTTTTCGAATTAGAAGAAAAAAAAATAAATGTAAAGTCTTTCAAAATCCCTAATATAGTTAATAAAGTGGCCTATAAATATTTTAGAAAATCAAAGGCCAAACGTTCTTTTGAATATGCTACTATTTTGTTAGAAAAAGGGATTGGAACTCCGGAACCATTGGCTTATTTTGAAAATTTTAACAACTTAGGATTACTAGATAGTTATTATGTTAGTGAGCATTTGCAGGCTGATCTTACTTTTAGAGAATTAGTAGAAGTTCCTGATTATCCAGATCACGACAACATTTTAAGGCAGTTTACAAAATTCACGTTCGATTTGCATCAAAAAGGAATTGAATTCTTAGACCATTCGCCTGGAAACACATTGATTAAGAAAGGACAAAATGATACGTACAGTTTTTATTTAGTGGATTTAAACCGCATGAATTTTCATGAAACTATGGATTTTGAAATGAGAATGAAAAATTTTAGTAGGCTTACGCCAAAGAAAGAAATGATTGTTATCATGAGTAATGAGTATGCTAAATATTATTCAGAAAGTGAAACTGCAGTTTTTGAAAAAATGTGGCAGTTTACGGTTCAATTTCAAGACGAATTTGCTAGAAAACGCAGGTTGAAAAAGAAGTTGAAGTTTTGGAAATCTTAGTTATTTAAGCGGATTTTTTTTAATTCCTGAAAACGAACAAAAACACTGTAGGAGTTTAGATAGCAAATAATAATCCCTTTTTTACCATCGAGAATTCCCATTCTCATAATATATTGATACAAAAATTGGTATATTGGTCTTATATACAAATGAAAAAAAGTAGGTTTTGTTCCTTTGTTAAATTCTTCGATTGCTTTTAATTTTCCGTAAGTATTCATCTTTTGTTTGTAATCGCTGTAACTGCGATACGAATAATGAATTAGTCTATTTTTTAGTTTGCCGGTTTTTCCGTTAACTGTTAATTTTTCATGAACAATTTTTGCTAAATCATATTGGGCTTTTTCTTTGTTGAAAAGTCTGATAATTTTATCTGTTTGCCATCCGCTAAACTGCAGCTTAGTGTTTTTGAACATAAAAGTGCGGCAGCAATAGTAAGCCACAGCAGCCTCTTTTTGATGAATGGTTTTAAGGATCTCTTTTTTTAGCTCAGCTGTAAGTCTTTCGTCGGCATCCAAAAAAAGAATCCAGGAATGATTTGCTAAACTAATGGCATGATTTCTTTGGGCAGCAAAATTTTCAAAATCGTGTTGAACTACTTTTACATTTTTATGAGTTGTTGCTATTACCACTGTTTTATCCGTACTGAAGGAGTCCACGACAATTATCTCATCAGCAAAGTCCAAGTCGTTTAAAATGTTTTTTATATTGTGCTCCTCGTTATAGGTGATGATTAGTGCACTCAGAAATATTTTATTGGATGATATTTCGTTTGTATTTCTATTAATTGTCATCTGATAGATTCTTTAATAGAAAAGACTTTAGTTTATTTTTAAATAAACTAGGTTTAAGTTCTTTATATAAGGTAAGGGCATCCTGTTTAAGTTCCTTCTCTGTTTTTTTCTCAAGCAATTCTGGTTTGTAATCATTTAAATGTACTGACATGTGATGGGTGCCATCTTCTAATGTGGCCCAGATTTTCTTTTCAATCCATGGAGAAAATATAATAAAAGACGGTTTTTCTAGTGCTTTTGCCATATTTATAGAGCCGCCGTCATTACCTACAATTAAATCGCATTGATTCAACACACCAATAAATGCTCTCAAATCACCACCCAATAAATCAAAATATATTTTTTCCTTAGTTGATGGTTTACAATTGTTAAAAACAATTTTAGCATCGTTAATTTGTTTTGGAAAATAATTAAAAAGAATATTAACATCGGCATTGTCTGCAATTGTGTCAATTACGGATGTCATATAGTTTAATGGATAGGTCTTCAATTTTTCACTCCCCAAAAGGCTAATCATGACTGTTTTTCGGTTTTTTATTAGTTGATGTTTTTCGAAAAGCACAATTGCATTTTTGTTTTCTTCCGGTGTAACAAATAATTTAGGCAACGGATTAATTTCTACTGATAAATGAAGGGGCTTTAGAAGCGACAGCCTTCTTTCAATAGCTAAACCCAGATTCGTTTTTGGAAATTCCTCAAATGGCACATTATCAGTGTATAGAAAAGTGCGTCCTTTTTTCTTATAAGATATTTTTCTTTTGGCTCCACTCAGTAATACAATCAACCAACTTTCCAATTTTGAATAGGCGTCAATTAATAAATCATATTTAGTGGCTCTGATTTCGAGAGCCAAATTAAGGAATTCTTTTTTGCTTTTTCTATGCTTTTCTTCAAAACGTATAATCGTATCGATATTTAGATTGCCTTCTAAAACAGGAGTAGTTGATTCATATACCAAATAATCGATTTGCGCATCAGGGTAGGCGAGTCGGAGGTTATTGCATATAATGCTACTTACCAATACATCCCCGATCATTTTTTGTTGTATAACTAGTATTTTCATAAGATAAAAAAACCTCCCTTTTTGAGGGAGGAATATACAATATATTATTTTATTACAAAATAAATTTAAACCGCTACGTCATATTCGCGTAAAGCGTTATTCAACGATGTTTTTAAGTCAGTAGATGGCTTACGAGTACCAATGATTAATGCGCAAGGAACTTGAAAATCACCTGCTGCAAACTTTTTAGTATAGCTTCCTGGAATCACAACTGAACGAGCAGGAACAAAACCCTTCATCTCTACTGGTTCATCACCAGTTACGTCAATAATTTTTGTAGATGCAGTCAAACATACGTTGGCACCAAGAACAGCTTCTTTCCCAACATGTACCCCTTCGACAACAATACAACGAGAACCTATAAAAGCACCGTCTTCAATGATTACCGGAGCTGCTTGCAAAGGTTCAAGAACGCCGCCAATTCCTACTCCCCCACTTAAATGTACGTTTTTGCCTATTTGAGCGCAACTTCCTACTGTTGCCCAAGTGTCTACCATAGTTCCTTCGTCTACATAAGCACCAATGTTTACATAACTTGGCATCATGATTACGCCACTTGAAATGTAAGCACCATAACGAGCAGATGCTCCTGGAACTACGCGAATTCCTTTAGCAGCATAGTCTTTCTTTAATTCCATTTTGTCATGGTATTCAAAAATCCCTGCTTCCCATGTTTCCATTTTTTGGATCGGGAAATACATTACCACTGCTTTCTTAACCCATTCGTTTACTTGCCATGCATCTCCTTTTGGTTCAGCAACGCGTAATTTACCAGAGTCTAATAATTCTATAACTTCTCTAATGGCTTTTGTAGTCGTTTCTTCTTGTAACAAAGCTCTGTTTTCCCAAGCTTGTTCTATAATTGTTTGTAATGAATTCATGTATGATAATTTTTAAACAAAGATATGTTTTTAAAGCAAAAACAAAAACTCAAAATGCTTTGAAAATGTTACATATTTATTTGGTTAGACTTTTTGTTACTACAAAAGTTGGAACTAAAATAAAATTTAAAAGCTATAAATTAGCTATCTTTGTATATTAAAATAAGTGTCATGGAAATTTATAGACTTGAATTTAATTCTGATATTAAGGATAAAATCTTAGAATTGTTGAGTTCTTTTTCTTCGGAAGAATTAAAAATTGTTCGTGAAGATGATGATTTTGATAAAAATAAAAAAAAATTAGAAAATTCTTTTTCTAAAATTAAAAATGGAACGGCAAAATTTTATACTATTGAAGAAGTAGATGCTATACTTGAAGAAACAATTTCTAAATATGAAAATTAGACTTCAAGATGATTTTTTGTTTGTCTTAAACAATCAGGTTGATTATATTTCGAGAGATAAACCAGCTGCCGCTAGAAAGTTTAAAAAGGATTTACTTTTAAACTTAAAAAAAGATTTGCCATCCCCTTTCCATTATAAAAAATCAATTTATTTTGACGATGAAAATATAAGAGATTATGTTTTTAAAGGTTATATAATTACTTATTTCATAGAAACAGAAACAAACCTTGTTTCTATTTTCGGTTTCATTAAACATAAAGCTTCCTTATAATATGCCTAGAGTACTTGCTATAGATTATGGACAAAAACGCACCGGCATTGCGGTGACAGATGAAATGCAAATCATTGCGTCAGGACTAACTACTATTCCGAGTGCAACAGCGATTGCCTTTTTAAAAGATTATTTCTCTAAGGAAAAGGTAGAAGCAGTGCTTATTGGCGAGCCCAAACAAATGAATGGACAACCCTCAGAAAGTGCTTCTATTATAAAAGGTTTTGTAACACATTTTACCAATCACTTTCCAGATATGAAGGTGATTAGAGTAGATGAACGTTTTACCTCAAAAATGGCTTTTCAATCCATGATCGATAGTGGGATGAAAAAAAAGCAACGTATGAATAAGGCTCTTATTGATGAGATTTCTGCTACAATAATGCTTCAGGATTATTTGAATCGAAAAATGTTTTAAAGTGTCATCCTTAAAGGAGTATAAAAGGCTAAAACGTTTTCGTGATTTATAACTTTTCTCTACTATTTTATGCTTTTTTTTGGAATTATTAAAAGTATCTTTGCACTTTAAAATTCGTTGCTATGCCAGACAAAACAATTCGTTCAAAAACTGAAGTAGTTCTTATAGGTGCTGGAATCATGAGTGCCACTCTTGGATTAATTCTGAAAGAACTGCAACCAGATATAAAAATAGAGATTTTCGAAAGATTAGATAGGGCAGCTGCTGAGAGTTCTGATGCATGGAATAATGCAGGAACAGGTCATTCTGCTTTTTGTGAACTCAATTATACTCCTGAAAATGAGGATGGAACTATTGACCCGAAAAAAGCAATCAGTATTGCGGAATCTTTTGAGGTGTCTCGACAATTCTGGGCTTATTTAGTGGAACAAAATAAAGTCTCTTCTCCTGAAAATTTTATCAAAAGTATTCCGCATCTAAGTTTTGTTTGGGGTGATAAAAATGTTGAATACCTAAAGAAAAGATTTGAAGCTTTACAAAAAAACCAACTTTTTAAAGATATGGTTTTTAGTACTGATTTATCCCAATTGAAAGAATGGATGCCTCTAGTGATGAAAGGTAGAGATGAGTCAGAAAAAGTGGCTGCTACCCGCATGGCTATAGGGACTGACGTGAATTTTGGAGAATTAACCAGAAGTATTTTTGGTTATTTGGATACCCTTGAAGGCGTAACTATTCATTATCATCATGAAGTTCAGAAATTGAAACAGCGTGAGGATAAGTCTTGGAGAATAAAAATTACTGATTTAGCTACAGGCCAAAAAAGGAAAGTATATACAAAATTTGTATTTATAGGTGCCGGTGGCGGATCGCTACCGTTATTAGAAAAAGCCGATGTTCCTGAAGGAGATGGTTTTGGTGGTTTCCCCGTAAGCGGACAATGGCTAAAATGTATCAATCCTGAGGTTATTGCAAAGCACCAATCAAAAGTTTACGGTAAGGCCAGCGTAGGGGCACCACCTATGTCTGTTCCGCATATAGATTCAAGAATGATTAATGGAGAAAAACAGTTGTTATTTGGCCCTTTTGCCGGTTTCTCAACTCGTTTTTTGAAAAATGGCTCCTACTCTGATTTACCATTATCAATCACTACAGATAATATTTTTCCAATGATATCTGCAGGGATTAAGAACATACCACTGACAAAATATTTGATCCAGCAAGTGCGTCAATCAACAGAAGATAGAATAAATGCTTTACGCGAATATGTTCCTAGCGCAAAGTCAGAGGACTGGGTGATTGAAAGAGCGGGACAACGCGTACAAGTCATTAAAAAAGATAAAAAAGAAGGCGGGATACTCGAATTTGGTACAGAGGTAATCACTACTGCTGATGGATCATTATCTGTTTTACTTGGTGCTTCGCCAGGAGCTTCTACCGCAGTTTCTATTATGATTGACTTAGTGGGAAGATGTTTTAAGGAAGAGTTGGCTTCTGCGGAATGGCAAGAAAAACTTAAAAAAATGATTCCATCTTATGGTCAAGCATTAAATAATAATCCTGCGCTATCAGATGAAATCAGGAAAAGTACTGCTGCAGTTTTAAAACTGAATAATTAAATTTTTATAAAATGAACTTCAATGTCTTATTGGAGTTCATTTTCTGTTTTTATCAATACTTTGGTAGTCTTAACTATATTTTCTGACAGATTGGTTAACCATACTAACTGCTCGATTACCAATTGTGCTTCCTGCATTTTTAACTGAAATGCTTCTTCATCAATAGCATTTGCTTCTTTTAATTCTTTGGTTCTAATTTTATTTAATTCAATAAATCGTTTGCTCAAATCCTCGTTTATTGTACTCTCTTGTTGCTGTATACTGCCTTCTTTCAAGATAGTTATGGCATCTTCCAGATTTTTAATAACTTTGTCAACGACAACATTAAATGCTTCTGAAGCCTCAGATGTCTTATGTGATTGGATGTAGGTTCCCAAAGAAGCTGAAGACGATAATAGGGTATGATTCAGAACGGTTAGCTTATAAACTTGCGGTAATTTGCTTTGCTTTGATTTAGGTTCTTGAAGCATTCTTTGAAAGGAAGCCATGAGATTACCAACTTCAATAAAAGCATGCTTTCGGGCTAAACGATACGAAGTCGGAACTTCTCCTTTTGTATTATAAAACAGAGAAATTTGCTTTAAATAATTTCTGTTTGCTTCAATCGATTTTTCCAAATACACGGGAATTTTTACAAATTCCCAAGAAGGGCATAGAAAGTAATTGGCCAAAAAGGATAATAGTGCTCCGACTAAGGTATCCAATACGCGATATTGAATTAGATCTTCGATATTTGGGGTTAGAATTCCATAAATAAAGATAACATAAATGGTTATGAATGTGGCGCCAACTTTATAATTAGTGGGAGTAAATGAAAATCCAAAAAGCAGCGCGACGATTGCTAATGCACCAATGATTGTCGAGTCATGAACTAGAAAAAGGATTCCAAAAGCGATAAACCCACCTAAAATTGTTCCAAAGATCCTTTGAAAGGTGCGCTGTTTTGTCAAGCCATATCCTTGTCTCATGATGACGACAATAGTTAATACGATCCAATATGCGTTTTGAAAAGGAAGGAATTTGCCAATAGAGAAGCCAATCAAAATAGTAATTGTGAGCCGAAGAGAATGTCTAAAAACCGTGGAGGAAAAACTTAAATTTTCAATAAGTGTGCGAATCGGATAGTATTGAGGAGTTATAAATTTTTCTAAATCTTTATCTTTTCCTTTTAAGTCTTGTGATTTGACAACGGCCGTAAAAGCACGTTCCAGTGTTTTGTTTATCTCAACTTGTTTCTCCGCATAATGAAGCATATTCGTTAGCATTAAAACACCTTCTGAAGCGTTAGCTTTTCCTAAATCATTTTCATAATTTGTAATTGCTAGTTCTAAATCATTCAAATCACTAAGAAGGTTGTGTTTTGAGAGGTATTTCTCGTCATTTTCAATACTTTCAGATAATGTTTTTAGACTTTTAGCAAGGTTGTAGGCAAGGTTTTGGTATTTTTCTAAAACTCTTGGATGATTGTCAAATTTTTGATGTAGCTTGTTGTGGTCAAATGAAGTAGCGATCGCCAACTCCATAATTTCCACTAACGAAATAAATACAAGAAGCATCTTTCGATTTTGATTAGAAGAACCAGAGTTAGTTCGATTCCTGATCAGAATCTCTCTTATGTTTTCATGAATGGTATTTAGTTGTACCTGTAAATTCAATTGTTTTTCAGTGATTGCCTTGCGGTCTGAATTTACTTCCCATAAATCACCTCTTAATTTTAAATAGGTAGAAGTTAATTTGATGCATTCGGCAATTTGCAGTTCAGCATATCGGTGCGGTCTGATGTAAAAGAAAATCAAAGAAACAACGAGGTAAAATAAGCCTCCCAAAAGTAGTAGTCCCGAATATTGAATTCTGTCCCAGCCCGTCTGTATATGAGCAAAAGCCAAAGAGATTGCCAGTAAAGCTGAAAACGAAACCATTGTTGCCCTTTGTCCGTATACAGAAATCATTGATAGGAAAAATAACAAGATAGCTAAAAAAGGATAAAATAGCCATGAGTAGGGATAGACAAGGTTTATTAGTAAATTGACACCGGAAACGATAAGAACCGTAACCAGAATTCCGTTAATTTTATGCTTAAGGTTACTTGGGATGTCGCTGGGATAAGTAAAAAAGGCTCCCAAGGCTATCGTAAATCCAATTTTGAAATGACCTAAATAAGAAAATAGTAAAACAGGCAGAACCGCTGCAATAGTTATTTTTAAAGCATTTGTAAAGTAAGTACCGTCTGTAAATTTCTTGACTTTTGGAATCATATAAGTGGTATTGCATACAAATATATGAATTGTACGATTTATCCATAGCGGAAAAGGCACTGATTTAAGTTTAAATTAGAAATAAATGCTAAATATCCTTTAGGAATTATTCATTGTCTAAATTTTTACTATTTTTGCCAACCATAATTTAAGGAATGAAAATCCTGAATTTAGGACTGATAATACTTAAAATAACAATAATGATTTTACCAATTGTAGGATATGGCCATCCTGTTTTAAGAAAAGTAGGAGAGAATATTTCACAGGAACATCCTGACTTGAAAGAAACGATCGCTAATATGTATGATACGATGTATAATGCATGTGGAGTAGGTCTTGCCGCACCGCAGGTAGGGAAAGCAGTTCGTTTGTTTATAATTGATACCACACCTTTTAGTGAGGATGAAGATTTAGATTCATCAGAACAAGATGAATTGAAAGGTTTTAAAAGAACTTTTATAAATGCCAAAATGTTGAAAGAAGAGGGTGAAGAATGGTGCTTTAATGAAGGATGCTTGAGTATTCCTGATGTTCGTGAGGATGTTTACAGAAACGAAAGAATAACTATTGAGTACTGCGAAGAGGATTTTGTTGTGAAAACAGAGGTTTTTGAAGGTTTAATAGCAAGAGTAATTCAACATGAATACGATCATATAGAAGGAATCTTGTTTACCGATAAAATTTCCTCACTTAAAAAGCGTTTGATTCAAAAGAAACTAAAGAATATTACTGAAGGCAAGACATTCCAAGACTATAGAATGAGATTTATCGCCAAAAAAGGAAGGTAATAAAATTTCAGAGGCTATATTTAGGCATGGATTTTGGAGTTTAATAAAATATATACACAAATCGAATTCTTAATAATAATTAAAATAATATGAATTTAGAAAAAATACTAGCCATTTCTGGGAAACCGGGTTTATATGTACTTAAAGTGCAAACGCGTACTGGTTTTGTTGCAGAATCATTATTAGATGGAAAGAAAATCACGGTAAATTTAAAAAGTAATGTAAGTTTATTATCTGAGATTTCAGTTTACACTTATGAAGGTGAAAAACCATTAGCTGAAATAATGGATAAAATTGCTGCCAAAGAAAGTAATGGTGCAGCAATTTCACATAAAGAAGACAATGCTACATTAGCAGCTTACTTTAAAGAAGTTTTACCTGACTATGATGAGGAAAGGGTATATCCATCAGATATTAAAAAAATATTAAATTGGTATAATATGCTTGAAGCTAAAGGTTTGGTTGTTGATGAAGAACCAGCTGCAGGCGCTGCAGAGGAAACTCCTGCTGTAGTCGAAGAGGAAGCTGTTGCTGAAAAAACAAAAAAAGCAAAAAAAGTTAAAGAATAATACATTCTAAATTTTATAAAAAATCCTGTCTTCTCTAATTTTAGAAGACAGGATTTCTTATTTTTACCAGCCTTTGTTCAAAGACAGAACTGACAGAGAAAAACCAAATGCTATGAATACAAGAGAAAATCAACTTAATGCTTTTGATAGATTATTAACTATTATGGACGAGTTGCGTGAGCAATGCCCTTGGGATAAAAAACAAACGCTTCAAACTTTACGTCATCTTACCATCGAGGAAACCTATGAGTTAGGGGACGCTATTTTGGATAATAACCTGAATGAAGTTAAAAAGGAATTGGGAGACTTGTTGTTGCATATTGTTTTTTATGCTAAAATTGGAAGCGAAACGAATGATTTTGATATAGCCGATGTTTGCAATGAAATTTGCGATAAGTTAATTCACCGTCATCCTCATATTTACTCGGATACTATAGTTGCCGATGAAGAAGAAGTCAAACAAAATTGGGAAAAACTAAAACTTAAGGAAGGAAAAAAATCAGTTCTAGAGGGTGTTCCTAAAAGTTTACCAGCATTGGTCAAAGCCAGTAGAATACAAGATAAAGTAAAAGGAGTAGGGTTTGATTGGGAAGAGTCGCATCAAGTTTGGGATAAAGTTCAAGAAGAATTGGAGGAATTGCAAGTTGAGGTTGAAGCTGGAAATCAAGATAATATTGAAGCCGAGTTCGGTGATGTTTTATTCTCAATGATTAATTATGCCCGTTTTTTAAATGTAAATCCCGAAGATGCTTTGGAACGAACCAATAAAAAATTCATCAAACGCTTTCAATATCTGGAAAGCAAAGCAGGCGAACTAGGGAAACCACTGATGGACATGACTCTTGCAGAGATGGATATTTTTTGGAATGAAGCAAAAAAACTGTAGTATCATTTATTATTTTTAAAAGTCAATTCAAATTATAATGTCGGAAAATAAAACGGAGTTAAAACGTTCTTTGGGGTTAATTGATGCTACAAGTTTAGTAGCTGGTTCGATGATTGGTTCTGGTATTTTTATCGTTACTGCCGCTATGGCTCGTGATATTGGTTCTGCTGCTTGGCTTCTAATAATTTGGTTAGTGACTGGTTTAATTACCGTTGCTGCCGCATTAAGTTATGGTGAATTAGCAGGTATGATGCCTAAAGCAGGGGGGCAATTTGTTTATATTCAGCGTGCCTACGGAAGATTAATTTCATTTCTCTATGGTTGGACTGTTTTTACTGTAATTCAGACTGGAGTTATTGCTGCAATTGCAGTTACGTTTGCCAACTATTCTGCTATATTTTTTCCGGTTTTAGACAATACGCTTTTTACTTTTGGGGATAGCTTTGTTTTTCCTAACAGTAAAGTGTTGGCGATCGCTAGCATTATTGTCCTCACGTTTATCAACACTAAAGGAGTAGAAAGCGGGAAATTGATTCAGTTAATTTTAACATCGACTAAGTTAATTGCGCTTTTTGCGTTAATTGTTTTTGGTTTGTATGTTGGTTTCCACACGGACGTCTTATCTAATAATTTTGCCAATATGTGGGAAGCGAGTCGTACTGTTTTAAATACTGATGGGTCAATTACTGTCTCAAAGCTGACTGGAATGGCACTTCTGGGGGCTGCAGGTGCTACAATAATAAACTCTTTGTTTTCAAGTGATGCCTGGAACAATGTTACTTTTATTGCAGGAGAGATTAAGGAGCCAAAAAAGAATATTCCGCGAAGTTTATTCCTGGGTACTTTGATTGTTACTGTTATTTACATTTTGGCAAACTTGGCTTATTTGGCTTTGTTGCCAATGCATGGTACTCCAGCGGCTGCTGATATCTCTGGTAACGGAATTATGTTTGCAAGTAATGATCGCGTAGGCGCTGCTGCTGCGGGTATGATTATGGGAAATAGCAGTGTTTTCATAATGGCTGCCTTAATTATGGTTTCTACTTTTGGCTGCAATAGTGGCTTGATTCTTTCAGGTGGACGATTGTTTTATGCGATGGCCAAAGATGGACTTTTCTTTAAAGGAGCTAAGATTTTGAATAAAAACCAAGTTCCAGCAAAAGCGTTATGGGTACAGTGTGCTTGGGCTTGTGTGCTTTGTGTATCCGGTAAGTTTGGAGATTTATTAACCTATGCAACTTTTGCTTCGTTACTGTTTTATATATTAACGATCTTTGGAGTGTTTATTCTAAGAAAAAGAGAACCCAATACTGAAAGGCCGTACCGCGCTTTTGGTTATCCAATTGTACCGGCATTGTATATAATTGTTACTACAGCGATTTGTATCACCTTATTGATACATGACACTTTAAATACCGGTTTAGGATTAGGAATTGTAGCCTTGGGAATACCAGTTTATTATTTTTTGATGCACAAAAAATAATAAGTAGGTTGTTATTCGGAGATCTTTTTTAATTTACTGATGTCTTTGATAGTAATCTTTTTACCGACTAATTCTATTAAACCTAATTTATTAAAATCAGACAGCAAGCGAATACAGCTTTCAGTTGCTGTCCCTATCATACTAGCTAATTCATCTCTTGAAAGTTGAATTTTTAAGGAATCATCTTCATTTTTTCCAAAGGTATTGTATAAGTAAAGTAGTGTTTCGGCTAGACGTTCCTTTACAGTTTTTTGAGCCATATTTACGGTATGACTATCCGCTTCTTTTAAATCACCACATATCGTTTTCATCACATTCATTGAAAACTGATTGTTTTTATCAAAGAACCCCATAACTTCGGTTTTTGGAATAAAACAAACTTCCATATCTTCAAGCGCGACAGCACTTAAGTGAACGGGTTCATCACTAATCATGGAACGTTGTCCTAATAATTCTCCTTTTGTAACTAGTTTGACAATATGATCTTTTCCGTTGGGACTTAATTTGGTAAGTTTACAAACCCCATCCTTAATGCAGAATATTCCATTTACATTTTCTCCTTCTTCAAAAATCACGTCGCCCTTTCTGATAATGCGTGACGTTTTACAACCGGCAAGTTTTACCAGTTCATCTTTATTTAGAGCTTTCAGCGAGCTAAATTCTCTAACAATACATTCTTCGCATTTTGACATCTTGATGGGGGCGTTAGTTGTGTAAATTTACGCATTAATATGACATATATCATATTAATAGTAACATTCGTTTAGGATATTTGCATCAGGTAAAATGAGCAAAGTTATGGACACACAAAATTGTTTCCATTGTGGTTTAGATATTATTAAAGCAGAAGAAATTATTTTTGACGATAAAAGTTTTTGTTGCAACGGCTGTAAAACGGTGTACGAAATTTTTAGCGTCAATGACCTGACATGCTATTATGATTTTGAAAAAGCCCCTGGAGCAACCCCGCTTGATATTAAAGGTAAATATGATTTCTTAGAAAACGAAAGTATCGTTGCAAAATTATTAGAATTTGAAGAAGAGGCTACGGCTATTGTTTCACTTAGTATACCTCATATCCATTGTAGTTCTTGCATTTGGATTTTAGAAAATTTACAGCGACTTCAAAAAGGAATCAGTACTTCACAGGTCAATTTTCCTGAAAAAAAGGTTCGAATTACGTATAATCCCCAAACCGTTTCTCTAAGTAAAATTGTATATTTACTTAGTTCTATTGGCTACGAGCCCTATATTAGTCTGGAAAATTACGAAACTGGGAAAAAGAATATTGACAGAAGCTTGACCTACAAGTTAGGAGTTGCTTTTTTTTGCTTCGGTAACATAATGTTGCTTTCCTTTCCAGAATATTTTGAGGTAAATGAATTTTGGTTGGATACGTATAAGCCATTCTTTCGCTGGTTAATTTTCATCTTATCCTTGCCCGCGTTTTTGTATTCCGCTTCAGATTATTATGTTTCGGCCTATAAAAGTATTCGTTCTAAAATGCTAAATATTGACATTCCTATTGCATTAGGAATCATTGTGATGTTTGTGCGAAGTACTACTGATATTGTTTTTAATTATGGATCTGGTTTTTTTGATAGTCTGACTGGCTTGATTTTCTTTATGCTGCTTGGAAAGATGTTTCAAATAAAAACCTATAGTTTTTTAAGTTTCGAAAGGGATTTTAAATCGTATTTTCCAATAGCGATTACCCGAATCAATAGTGATGGTTCTGAAGAAAGTGTCCCGGTTTATGATATTCAAAAAGGGGATCGACTACTGATCAGAAATCAGGAATTAATTCCCGTTGATGGGATATTGATTAGCGAGAAAGCCGCCATCGATTATAGTTTTGTAACTGGTGAAGCGGTTCCTATCACTAAGAATTCAGGTGATAAAGTATTTGCTGGGGGAAAACAAATTGGAAAAGTTGTTGAAATGGAAGTGTTGTACTCTGTTTCTCAAAGTTACCTTACCCAATTGTGGAGTAATGATGTTTTTCAGAAAGCTGTTACTCAAAGACATAAAAGTATAACCGATACAATAAGCAGGTATTTTACTCCTGTCTTATTGCTGATTGCTTTTGCATCATTTGCCTATTGGATTGTCATCGATACAAATACTGCTTTTAATGTTTTTACTGCAATCTTAATAGTGGCCTGTCCGTGCGCTCTAGCATTGACTGCTCCATTTACGATGGGGAATGTATTACGAATTTTAGGAAAACAGAAGTTTTACCTGAAGAATGCGCTGGTTATTGAACAATTAGCTAAAGTTGATACCATAGTTTTTGATAAAACAGGGACCATTACCACTAATAAAAAAGCAAAAATTTCATATGAAGGCGAGTCTTTGTCTAGTGAGAATCTAACCAATATTAAAACAGTACTTCGCGCTTCTAATCATCCATTAAGTAGAATGTTGTACGATTTTCTTCCGGAGATGAAAAGTGTAACTATTACTGATTTTGAGGAAATAACTGGTAAAGGGATTCGGGCAAAGATTCAGGGAATAGAGGTAGTAATTGGATCAGCTGCATTTGCGGGAAGCCCAGATGAGAATACGGTGCTGCAAACGGCAGTTCATATTACCATTAATAATGAGTATTATGGAAAATATATTTTTAATAATCAATATAGAGTAGGACTAGAAAGTCTTTTCAAAAGTTTGAAACAGAATTATCAAATTAAAGTTTTATCTGGAGATAACGAGGGGGAGAAATTTTCTTTAGAAATGTTATTACCTGTAGGGACTGAATTGATTTTTAACCAAAAACCGGAGCAAAAATTGGAATTCATCAAACAACTGCAAGAACAGGGTAGAAACGTGATGATGGTAGGAGATGGTTTGAATGATGCGGGTGCATTGGCGCAAAGCAATGTCGGAATTTCTATTTCAGAAAATGTGAATGTTTTTTCACCTGCTTGTGATGGGATTTTGGAAGCAAATGAATTCCAAAAATTGCATTACTTTTTAAAGTTATCTAAAAAGGCAATGACAACAATCAGGATGAGTTTTGGGATGTCATTGCTTTACAATATAATAGGATTGTCATTTGCAATTACAGGACATCTACAACCCTTAGTTGCAGCGATAATTATGCCGTTGAGCACCATAACCATTGTCAGTTTTGTAACTATAATGAGTAATTTTTACGCTAAGAAATTAAGATAATTTTAAACAAACATTAACAAAAAAGAAGTAACCATGATAATTGTCATATTTTATAAATAGGGAGCTGGTTAACTTTGTAAACAGAAATTTTAGGTATGAGTGTCATTTATTTATTAATCTCCATCAGTATAATAATTGCTATAGGTTTCTTTATTGCTTTTATACGAGCGGTAAAGACAGGCCAGTATGATGATGATTATACGCCATCTGTCAGAATGCTTTTTGACGATGAGCTCAAAGTTGAGAATCCAAAACCAGAACAAATAACAGAAGAAAAACAAAATTAATTATGGAAATGCAACAATTTTATTACGACAACAAAATTGTAAAGAAATTCATTTACGCTACCATCCTTTTTGGTGTAGTGGGAATGTCAGTGGGGCTATTAGTAGCCTTCTTTTATCTTTTCCCTAACCTAACAGACGGAATTGCGTGGTTAAGTTATGGTAGGCTGAGACCTTTACATACCAATGCGGTTATTTTTGCCTTTGTGGGGAATGCCTTTTTCGCGGGAATGTATTATTCATTGCAACGACTGCTAAAGGCAAGAATGTATAGTGATTTTTTAAGTAATCTTCATTTTTGGGGTTGGCAACTAATCATTGTTGCTGCCGCAATTACTTTGCCTTTAGGGTATAGCTCTTCAAAAGAGTATGCTGAATTAGAATGGCCTATTGATATTGCAATAACCATAATTTGGGTGGTTATGGGGATTAATATGATTGGTACCATGATAAAAAGGAGAGAACGCCATTTGTATGTTGCAATCTGGTTTTATTTAGCCACTTTTGTTACCATAGCTGTTTTACATATTTTTAATAATTTAGAATTACCTGTTTCGGCTTGGAAGAGTTATTCTGTTTACGCAGGTGTTCAAGATGCTTTAGTACAGTGGTGGTATGGACATAATGCGGTTGCATTTTTCTTGACTACTCCTTTTTTAGGTTTGATGTATTATTTTGTTCCAAAGGCAGCGAATCGTCCCGTATATTCTTATAGATTATCTATAGTTCACTTCTGGTCATTGATTTTTATCTATATCTGGGCTGGTCCTCATCATTTATTATATTCTGCTTTGCCTAACTGGGCACAAAATTTAGGAGTAGTATTTTCAATCATGTTATTAGCGCCTTCTTGGGGAGGTATGATTAATGGTTTGCTAACCTTAAGAGGTGCATGGGATAAAGTACGTGAAGAACCAGTATTAAAATTCTTTGTTGTAGCGATTACAGGTTATGGAATGGCAACTTTTGAGGGGCCAATGTTGTCTCTTAAAAATGTAAATGCAATTGCGCATTACACAGATTGGATTATTGCACACGTTCACGTAGGTACTTTAGCTTGGAATGGATTTATGACTTTTGGTATGATTTATTGGTTAATACCAAGAATGACTAAGAGTAAATTATTTTCGACTAAACTAGCTAATTTCCATTTTTGGATTGGAACTTTAGGAATTATATTATATTGCCTTCCAATGTATGTAGCTGGATTTTTACAAGCTTCTATGTGGAAACAGTTTAACCCAGACGGAACTTTAACGTATGGTAATTTCCTTGAAACGGTTACGCAAATTATGCCAATGTATTGGATGCGTGCTATTGGTGGAACTCTTTATTTAATAGGAATGTTAGTATTAGTTTATAATATTATTCAAACCTTAAGAAATGGTTCTACTATTGAAGATGAATTAGCTGAAGCTCCTGCTTTAGTTAAAATTAGTAATGGAAGAATTAAAGGAGAAAAATTTCACCCATGGCTAGAAAGAAAACCTATTCAGTTAACCATTTTAGCAACAATTGCTATATTAATTGGGGGTGTTATTCAAATCGTACCAACAATTATGGTTAAATCGAATATCCCAACTATTGCAAGTGTAAAACCATATTCGCCATTAGAATTAGAAGGACGTGATTTATACATCCGTGAAGGTTGTGTGGGCTGTCACTCTCAATCTGTTCGTCCTTTCCGTAGTGAGGTAGAGCGTTATGGACCACAATCAAAAGCAGGTGAGTTTGTTTACGATCATCCATTTCTTTGGGGATCAAAACGAACTGGTCCAGATTTATTAAGAGAAGGAGGTAAATACAATGACAGCTGGCATTTTAACCACTTTTGGAGTCCACAAAGTATATCTGCAGGTTCAATTATGCCAGGATATAAATGGTTGTTTGATAATAAACCGATGGATATCTCTTTGACACAAAAGAAAATGGAAGCTATGGTTACATTAGGTGTTCCTTATTCTGATGCCGAAGTTGCAAACGGACTTAAGGATTTAAGAACGCAAGCCTTAAAGATTGAAGAAAGCTTGAAAAACGATCCTGACTTTGTAAAAAGTTATAATGAAAGTAAGAAAAAAGCTGAAGCTAGAGGAGAAAAATTTGTTCCAATGAATGAAAGAGAAATCGTAGCTTTAATAGCATACATACAAAGACTGGGAACTGATATTAAAGTAAAAGATAATACTAAAAACTAAAAGTCATGTTTGAACAAATTAAACACAACATGGAGACGATTTCGGGAGTCGCGATCTATCCAATACTATCACTGTTAATTTTCTTTTCCTTCTTTGTGGGATTGGGTTTGTGGGTTTGGTCTTATAAAAAAGATAAAATTACTGAACTGAGTCAAATGCCATTGAACGATACTTATAAAGGAGAATCAAATAATGATGGTTTATAATAAAAATGAGCCTTTCTTGACAGAAAAGTAGTAATAGTAATCATGCAGGTTTTGACTTCCTCTCCTTTAGAATGGGGGAGGGGAGTTGAGCCTTAAATATAAAAAACAATGAAAAAATTAATCCCAGCCTACGTAAGAGTACCGCTAATTTTCTTTGCCGTTTTTGGAGCAATGGAATATTTCATCGATTCCGGTGATCGCGCAGCTTTTATAAAATTCCCTATGGTTTCCCTATTTTTATTCGTATTTCTATTTCTTTTAATAGCAATAGAAATTACTATGAATGCAGTTGAAGTGATTACGTATCAATTGCTGACAGATGAACAAAAAGCCAAATTAGAGGAAGTTAACAGCATTAGTTTTAAAGAAAGCAAGTGGTTTAAAAGTCTGATGAAAGCGCTTACAAAAACAGAACCAATTGAAAATGAAGGCCAATTATTGTTGGATCATGACTATGATGGTATTAAGGAACTGGATAATAATTTACCGCCATGGTGGGTGTATTTGTTCTATGGTTGTATTGTTTTTGCTGCAGTTTATTTGATTCGTTTTGAAGTTATGGATGGCGATAATCAGGAAATGGAGCTTAAAAAAGAATTGGCTCAAGCCAAAATTGATGTAGCTGAATATATGAAAACAGCACCCGATTTAATGGATGAAAAAACGGTTACTCTATTAACAGATCCAGCTGAATTAGCTATAGGAAAAACCATTTTTACCGCAAATTGTGTTGTTTGTCATAGAGCGGATGCGGGAGGTCAAATTGGGCCCAATTTAACTGATGAAAATTGGATTTTGGGTGGAGGAATAAAAAATGTATTCCATACGTTAGTCAACGGTGGTCGTGATGGAAAAGGGATGATCTCTTGGAAAGGAACACTGAAACCAAAAGAAATGCAAAAGGTTGCTAGTTATGTTTTATCTTTAAGGGGAAGTAATCCTAAAGATCCCAAAGCGCCAGACGGTGAAATATGGGTTGATGATAGTGCTCCAGTAGTTAAATAAAGTATAGTAAAATAAAATACACAAAATGTCAAAGTTGCCAGATGAAGCTTTTAGAGATACCATTGGTACCATCGATGATGAAGGAAATAGAAAGTTCATATTCCCTAAAAAACCTTCGGGTAGGTTTTATGAATATAGAAAGTGGGTTAGTTATTTTTTATTGATTATTCTGATTGCAAATCCTTTTATAAAGGTGAATGGTAATCAGTTCATGATGTTTAACATCTTAGAAAGGCGATTTAATATTTTTGGATTTCCATTCTGGCCGCAAGATTTTTATATTTTTGTGCTATTTATGATAGTGGGTGTAGTATTTGTTATCTTGTTTACAGTCATTTTTGGGCGTATTTTTTGTGGATGGATTTGTCCCCAAACTATATTTTTAGAAATGGTTTTTAGAAGAATTGAGTACTGGATAGAAGGAGACAGAGGAGCCCAAATTAGATTGTCAAAACAGGAATGGAACGCCGAAAAGATTAGAAAGAAGGGGTTAAAATGGAGTGTTTTTTTAGTAATATCTTTTGGTATTGCCAATGTTTTTCTAGCCTATCTTATTAGTAGCGACGAATTGATTAGGATGATTGAAGATGGTCCTTCCAATCATTTGAGTACATTAATAGCGCTTTCCATTTTTACAGGAGTTTTCTATTTCATCTTTGCTTGGTTTAGAGAACAGGTTTGTATTATCGCATGTCCATATGGTAGGTTGCAAGGAGTACTTTTAGACAATAAATCAATTAATGTTGCGTATGATTTTGTGCGTGGTGAAAAACAAGTAGGCCGAGCAAAATTCAATAAACAGGAAGATAGAGAAGTTACTGGAAAAGGAGATTGTATTGATTGCAAACAATGCGTAAATGTATGTCCGACAGGAATTGATATTAGAAACGGAACGCAACTGGAATGTGTTAATTGTACTGCTTGTATAGATGAGTGTGATACTATTATGGATAGTGTGGGATTACCCAAAGGACTAATTCGATATGCATCTGAAGATGAGATAGAGAAAAAAAGCCCTTTTAAATTCACCGCTAGAATGAAAGGGTATACTGCAATTTTAGCCATTTTGGTGGGAATATTGATCGGGTTGTTATTCTTACGTACTGATGTTGAAGCAACTATTTTACGATTGCCAGGACAGCTTTATCAGCATAAAGGGGATAAAATCAGTAATATTTTTACTTATAAAATTATTAATAAAACAAATGGTGATTTTAATGATATTCATTTCAAATTAATTGGGATAAAAGGGACATTAAATGTGGTGGGTAATCAAACGCTTACAGTGCCGAAACAAGGTATGAGCAGTGGAACTTTGTTTATAGAAATCAATCAGTTTTTATTAGAGAATGAAAAAACTAAATTAAAAATTGAAGTTTATGAAGGCGATAAAAAAATAGAAACCAGTACCACTAGTTTTTTAAGTCCACGAAGTTTCGATTGATAAAATGTTAAATGAAGTTATAAAATTATAAAATTCAGGAATATGAAAATCAATTGGGGAACAGGAATCGTTATTGCAATTGCATTGTTTATGAGCTTTATATTGTACTTTGTAATTAAAGTACAAGTAAATTCTAAATATGACAATGAATTGGTTGTAGAAGAATATTACAAGCATGATGCCGTTTTTGGCAATGAAATGAAACGGGTTCAAAATGCTGAGGATTTAGCTGAGAAACCTATCGTTACACAAACTACAGCTGGAGTAACTATAGTTTTCCCCGATGTTTTTGTTCCAAATAAGATTAAAGGAACAGTGTCCCTATATAGACCGTCTAACAAAAAATTAGATTTTGAAACGTCAATTTCCTTATCTAATCCAACTTTGCTCATACCTAAATCAAAATTGGTAGGCGGTCGATGGGACATTAATATGGAATGGCAATATGATGGTAAACAATATCTGACAAAGGAAACAATTTACATTAATTAAGACCAGTTTTGATTGGAAAAATGTTTTTATAATGATATGGAAATACAGTGTGTTACATTGCTTGCAAACTAAGGAAGGTTACTGAAATAAATGCAGAATTTATTTTATCATAAGGAAGAATCATTTTTATTTAATTAGATTAAAAAATCATGGAAAATAGAAACTATACTGTCGCGTACAGAATCATACATTGGGCAATTGCAATTTGCATGATGTTAATTTTATTTACTATATTTCTGCGTTCGACGTGGATGAATAAAAATAGTGTTGCTGACATTATTAGAAATTACTTAGCAACTACGGATCAATCTTTGTCAGATGACCAGATGATTAGTTTGGCAAAACAAATCAGAAAACCCATGTGGGATTGGCATATCTATATTGGTTATGTTTTAGTTGGATTTTTTAGTATTAGAATGTTACTTCCGTTTTTAAACCTAATGAAATTTTCAAATCCTCTTCGCAAAGGACTAACTATAAAAGAAAAATTTCAATATTGGATTTATTTATTTTTTTATGGTTGCGTTGCAATTTCATTAGTGACAGGTTTAATTATTGAATTTGGTCCGAAAAATTTAAAGGGACAAATGGAAGAAATACATGTATTGTCAATATACTATTTACTAGCTTTTATTTTTATTCACTTAAGTGGTGTTTTTGTTGCAGAGTTCACTACAAACCGAGGTCTTATTTCTAAAATTATAAGTGGGAAAAAAAAGGATAAATTTTAAAAGAATATCTAATATGTTATATTCAGCCTTCTTTTTTGGATTAATTAGTAGTTTTCACTGTATAGGTATGTGCGGGCCAATTGCTATGATGTTACCTGTCGATAGAAATAATCCTACTAAAAAAGTCACTCAAATTTTGACCTATCATATTGGTAGATTAACTGCATATGGTACTATCGGACTGGTTTTCGGGTTAGTTGGTAAAGGGTTGTTTATGGCAGGATTTCAACAAAAATTATCGATATTCATTGGTGTTGGTATGATTGCCGTAATTTTAATTCCGGAGAAGACATTCGCAAAATACAATTTCTCAAAGCCTGTTTTCGTTGTGATTTCAAAAATAAAATCAACATTAGGAAGTCAATTTAGAAATAAAAGTTATAAATCATTATTCACGATAGGTCTGTTAAATGGATTCTTACCTTGTGGTATGGTTTATGTGGCCTTGTTTGGTGCAATAGCCATGCAAAATGCCGGTTTTGGGGTGTTCTACATGGTTTTATTCGGATTGGGAACTATACCTATGATGAGTAGTGTCATCTACATTAATTCGTATTTGACTATTCCTATTCGAAATAAAATCCAAAAAGTTATTCCTTATGTTGCAGTTATTATTGGGGTGTTATTTATATTAAGAGGATTAGGTTTAGGAATACCTTATGTTTCTCCTTCTAATATGAGCCTTTTTGTACAAGAAAATCCGCAATGTCACTAAAATAATATTATTAATAATTTAAAATAAATAAAATGGAAAGACACGATTTATTACACGAATTCCCGGAATATCATGATAAAATTCATCAACTAAAAACAGATGACAATCATTTTAAAAAACTATTTGACGAATACAATGAATTAGAACATCAAGTTCATCGAATTAATACAGACGTTGAGGTGGTAACTGATGAACATGCTCATGAAATAAAAGCTAAATTATTATTAATTAAAGACGAGCTATATTCTATGCTGACTAACTAAGAATAATTGATTTTACTGAGCTAATAAAAAGAAAACCATATAAGGCTATAAGTTGCAGTAATTTTAACTTATAGCCTTAAATGGTTTTTGTGTGTTATTTTTTTATAGTTTTTATCGACTTATTCTAAATTGTCATCGAGAATAATTGGGTATCTGGAGCTTTTCGTTTTAAATGTAGGTCAAATGCCATGCATATGTTACGAATATAAGGCTTACCGCTTTCTGTGACTTGAATACTGTCTTTATTGATTTGTAGCAGTTCATCTTTTTCCATTTCTTTTAGTTGAATAAGTACTTCGGGTATTTCTTTGAAATAAGTAGATTCATTTGTCCAGCTAGTTGAAAACTCGCACATTAAATTTAAGATGTGTTTTCGTATGATGAGGTCTTCATCTGTTAACAGATGGCCTCTGAAGATGGGTAATTTATCCCATTCCAAGATTTGGTAATAATCTTCTATTTTTTTCTCATTTTGCGCAAAGCTATACCAGCTGTCGCTTATTGAGGACACACCTAAACCAATCATTAGTTGTGTTTTTGAGGAGCTGTAGCCCATGAAATTACGATGCAGTTCGCCGTTTTCGTATGCTTCATATAAGCTGTCCGTTTTTAATGCAAAATGATCCATTCCTATTTCATAATAACCATTTGCCTGTAGTAATTCCTTACCTATTTGATACAACTTTCTCTTTTCATTATCTTTTGGTATGTCTTGATCTTTAAAGCCACGTTGTCCATTTCCTTTTATCCAAGGTACATGGGCATAGCTATAAAATGCCAAGCGGTCCGGCTGCAACGACTTTGTTTTTTCAATGGTATCAATTACATCTTCTACTTCCTGAAACGGCAAACCAAAAATAATATCGTGTCCTATCGAAGTGTAGCCAATCTCTCTAGCCCAGAAAGTTACTTTAGCTACATTGTGAAAGGGTTGCTCGCGATGAATGGCCTTTTGAACTTTTTCAGAATAATCCTGAACACCAAAACTGACTCTTCTAAATCCTAAATCATATAACTTTTGTAAGTGTTCGTAAGTAGTGTTGTTAGGATGTCCTTCAAAACTAAATTCATAGTCTTTTGCCTTTGTGGCATAACAAAAAATTCCATTAATCAAATCTTCTAAATTTTTAGTAGAAAAAAAAGTGGGTGTCCCACCGCCTAAATGGATTTCTTTTATTATTGGTTTTTCGCCTAGAATTTTACAATATAAAGACCATTCTTTTAAGACAGCATCGATATAAGGATGTTCTAAACTATGATTTTTGGTAATGCGTTTGTTACAACCACAAAAAGTACATAAACTTTCGCAAAAAGGAAGGTGTATGTAGAGACTGATACCTTCTGTGGAATTACTTTCCGCAAACGATTTTTGCAATGTATCGACCCAATTTTGATATACAAAGTCCGCTTCGTGCCAGTACGGGACTGTTGGGTAACTGGTATATCTTGGGCCGGGAACATTATATTTTTGGATTAAAGAATTTTTCATGAGATATCAATTTTCAGTAATCAAAAGTAAATTGATTTTATAAAAATTAAAATGATAATTATCATACTCGGATGGTAGTATAAAAAAAAGCCCCATTCTATTTTTAGAATGAGGCTTATACCTATAGTGCTTTATTATTTTATTCTTGCTTTATATTTCTTAACTGCTTTAGTTTTTCTTTCCAAACGTCTAAACTCTCTTTATGGATAGCAATGTTTTTTCTAACTTCTAAAACAATTGAATTTTCTTTTTTTGCATTTCTTGTGTTAGTAAAAAACTGAATGTTATTTTCCAATTGGAATATTTCATTTTGAACTTCTTCAATCTTGCGCATCAAGAAAATCTTTTCATTTTCTATTTTTCGAGTATCATTATTTTCAGATAAATGATCCATTCGATTAGAAAAACGCAACATGTCTGTATCTTTTTTACTCAAGCTTAATTTTTCAAAAAGCGCATCTAGGATTTTATTAAATTTCCCTTCAATATGCCTTCTCGGAAAAGGAACTTTTCCAAAATTCTTCCACGTTTCAATGTGAAGTTTTATGGCATCTAAATCGGTTTTATGATCTCCTGTCAATTGGTATTCACGCAAAGTTTCTAAATATGCTTTCTTCTTGTCAAAAGCTTCTATTTCTTCAACGCTATCTTCATCTTTTTGCTCTTTTAGCTTATTGAAATAGTGATTGCAGGCATCTTTAAACTCTTTCCAGATTTTATCTGAATATTTTCTTGGAACATGACCTATTTGCTTCCATTCGTCCTGAATTTTCTTCATGATCGGAGTAGTAGCAGCAAAATCAGTGCTTTCTTGTAATTCTTGTGCTTTAACTACCAACGCATTTTTCTTGGCTAAATTCTCATTTTGCTCTTTTTTAATGTCTTTGTAAAATGAATTTTTAAAAGAATTAAAATTTCTTACTGCTAATTTAAAAGCACCCCAAGTGTCTTCGTTAACATCTGAAGGTACTTTTCCTGCAGAGAAAAAAGCAGTTCTTAATGCTTCTACTTTTTCAATTTGAGCAAGCCATTGCGAATGAGCGTTTACTTTTACGGTCGCTAACACGGCAATCGCAGCAATAATTTCTTTTTTCTTTTCTAGATTTTCCAGTTCAGTACCTCTTAGTTTTTCAAATAAAACCTCACGTTTGTCGTGCATTTGTTTAGTCAAATCACTAAATTGGTTCCAGATGACATCACGATGTTCTTTAGAAACAGGTCCTATATCTTCTTTCCAGATTTTATGCAAGTCTTGTAATTCTCTAAAAGCTTTATTTATGTCCGCTTCATTCACAAGTTCCTCAACACGCGCCACAATCTTTTGCTTCTGCTCTAAATTATGTTTAAAATCCAAGTCTCTAGCCTCGCGATCAAGATGTAAATAGTCATAGAAATTTTCTACATGAAAATGGTAGTTATTCCATACGTGATTGTATTTGTCTTTTGGAATCGAACCCGCATTTTTCCATTGGTCTCTTAATTCATTAAAATGCTTTAAAGTATCTTTTATGTTTTCCTGCGGATTGATTAGCTCTTTTAACTCTTCAACAATAGCTAATCTATTTTCTAAATTAGATTTCAAATTCGTTTGTAAACTCTTGAAATGTGTATTTTTATTATCTCTATAAGTAGCGTAAGATTGATCAAACTTAGATTTTAAAGGGAAATGGTATTGAAAATCCTCTGTCGTATCAGGATTTTCGGCAAGATATTCCTCTTTTTTCTCTTCGATAAAATGGTTGTACTGTGTTAAAAAGGCTTTTTTAATTTCTTCAACATGATCTTTAACTGACATAACTTTATCGTTTTCAACCAGAATTTGCAGTTCATCTACAAGTTGCTCCATCGATAATGTATCATAATCTTTCATCGGGATATGGTGACGGTCTTTTAAGGTTTCGTCCTCACTTTCCTCGGCATTAGAATCATCTATTGAGTTTAACGCTTTTTGATTTGCATGTTCAGTGACGGCAGCTGTGTTAGCCACTTCTTCTTCAGGAGTGGAAACAGCATTATGTTCTACAGTCTCTGGTGTTTCAGTAGCGGTATCTTCGGTAATCGCTTCGGTTTCTGTGATTGCAGTCTCCACTTGAACAGATTCATTTGAATCATTAGCTACATTTCCATCTGCTTGTTGCAGGTTGTCATTCTTTTCTTCTAACATTTTTTCAATGTTTAAGGTTCCTATTTTATCGAAAACGAAAGATAGTAAAGGAATATTGAAATACAAAATAATTACCTTATTTATAGTCGTTTTATGTTAAATTTAGAAATTTTTTGAAGCAATTTCCTGCTATTCGCTATATCTTTTTTATCCTAAAAAAGGAGATAAAAAAGGATGCTGCTGCTATGAGAGCTGGTTTTTATAGGATTAATAACGAGTAACTTAGCTGTTTTGTGCTAAGAATAACGTACTGAATTTAAATATCGTGGCGCAGCCATTTAACGCAGGAATATTTTTTAAAGGGGATAATTATTTATTCCAGATCTTCCACGCTTTTTCGGCTTGGAAAACGAGCATATCATAGCCGTTTTTAATTTTTGCTCCTTTTTCTTTTGCCTTTTTTAGAAATTGCGTTTCGGCAGGATTGTAAATCAAGTCAAAAGCGATATGCCTATCTGTGAAGTAGTCGTACGGAATTAATGGAAATGCTTCTGTATTAGGACTTGTACCCACAGGAGTGGCGTTTATTATAATTTGGTAATTGTCAAAAGTAGTCGCATTGATTCGATTATAGTCAATACTGTTTTCTTTGGCCTCTCTGGAGACAAAGGTATATGCAATATCCAATTCATCTAAAGCAAAAGCAACTCCCTTAGAGGCGCCTCCCGTACCCAAGATTAGTGCTTTTTTATGATGTTGCTGCAATAAAGGTTCTAGTGCTTTTTTAAAGCCATAATAATCAGTATTGTAGCCTTTTATTTTTCCTTTTTTTGTAATCTTAATCGTATTGACAGCTCCAATAAGTGCTGCCTTTTTTGATAATTTATCTAAAAAAGGGATTACTGATTCTTTATATGGAATGGTCACACTCAGCCCTTTTAAATCAGAGTTATTTTTTACTACCTCGGTAAATGAGGCAATCGCTTTAATGTCGAAATTTTCGTACGTGTAACCTACAAAATTTTCAGCAGTGAATTTATCGGTAAAATAGCCTTTAGAAAAGGAATAGCTAATATTTCGACCTAATAAACCATATCGTTTTCTTATTATATCGGACATTTTTATTTTTTATGTTTTGCAATGTAATTCTGTACCATTTTTTTTGTCCAAACTACAGGAAACATATCTTCAAGAATAATGTAGTTGTCAAAGTTTAAACGCAAGCCATTACTCAAATGAAATTTTGCTTTCGTGTTGTCTTGAATCATAAAGTACAGTCCGGCTAAACGGTATTCTACTTCATTTTCTTCAGGATAATATTCAGAGGCTTGCAGCAAGGTTTGGATAGCACTTTCAAACTCACCTAAAAACTGAAGGATGTCCACCCAAAATAACCAAGTGTCTAATTCATGATCCCCAAACTCCACTGCTTTTCTGAAGCCAAATTCAGCTTCTTCAAAGAAATTCATATTTTTGTTTATCGTGGCATAGCGCTTCCAGTACAAACGATTTTGATTGTCAATTGCTAACGCTTTATTGACATAAAATAACGCTTTCTGATAGTTTTTTTGTCGTACATAAAAATCGGTGATTGCAATCCATCCTTTATCTAAAAGCGGATCTTCATGAACCGTCTGATTGAAAAATTTAAGTGCTAGAACTTTATTGCCTAATTTTTCATGACATTTACCTATTCGAAGCAAAGCATAACTAGTGGCATCATCTAATTCGATGGTACGGCTGTAACTTTCAATCGCCTCTTGATATTTGTTTAATCGTTCGTAAGCTTTTGCTTTTTCCATGAAAGCACCAAGGAATTCATCATCGATTAAAGTGGCATAATCAAAGGCACGAATGGCATTTTCATAATCTTTTACCCCATAATATAAACGACCCATTTGATGCCAGGCTATTTCGCTATAAGGGTTTTTATCGATGTATTTGTTCAAATAAGCGATCGCGTCTAAATTTTGATCTAAAAATTCAAAACAATACACTACATTATAAAGTGCGGATTGATCATCAAGGTCTTCTTCGAGACATTTGATAAAACTTTGTTTTGCCATTTCTAGATTATCCATAAATAGATATTCCATCCCAATTAAATTATACACATCAGCATAATCATCCGTATATTCTAAAGCAGTATTTAGTAGTTCAACCGCCTTCTCATGTTGGTCTCTTTTCGAATAAATATTTGCTTTTTGAATGAAAATTTCTTCATTCGTAGGTTCGATCGCATATAGCTCATTGAGTAATTTCTCCGCTATATCCAGTTTGTCGTCATACACGAGCATTTCCACTTGAACCAGTTTTAAACCAGTTGATTTAGGGTGTTGATCTAGTGCAAGCTTAAGTGCTTTTTTTGCCAGTGCGGCCTTACCCATATCGAGATAATGAAGAATAATTTCTTCAAATTCTTCCGAGTCAAAAAAGAGCACTTTGTTGGTTTTCAACATAGACTCAAATTTTTTAAGGGATAAGTTATAGTCTTCTTCTTCGTTGCTTAATTGCATACTTTTGTTTTTAGAATTTGGCCTATTTAAAATTAGGCATCCTTACTGCTGTTGCGAAGAAAATTTAGAATTGTTGTGAACAATTTAATTAACAAAATAATAATTATTTATTTAGCTGTTGTTATCTGTTAATCAATTTTAGTCGACAAAAGTATTTCATCCATTACTTCTAGCATTATTGCGCAACCTTCACGTATTTCATCGTCTGAAATTGTAAGTGGCGGCGTAATTCTTATCGCGCATCCTTCAAATAGTAACCAGAATAAAATAAGGCCTTTGTCTTGACATTTTAAAATCACTTCATTCGTTATTGCTGCGCTACTTGTCATTGCGGCCAGCATTAACCCTTTTCCTCGAACTTCTTGTATCAAAGGGTGTACCAAAAGTGATTTAAACAGCATTTCTTTCTCTAGAGTCTTGGGCATCAGATCGGTTTCAGTAATTTCTTGCAAAGTAGCCAGGCAGGCTGACGCAATGACAGGGTGCCCTCCAAAAGTGGTGATATGTCCCAGTTTTGGATTATCACTTAGTAAATCCATCATCACCGTTGATGCAGTAAAAGCGCCTACAGGCATTCCGCCTCCCATTCCTTTTCCCATTACAACAACATCAGGGACGACATCGTAATTCTGGAAACCAAATAGTTTTCCTGTTCTTCCAAAGCCCGGTTGGATTTCATCAAGAATCATTAGCGCTCCCACTTCGGTGCAGCGTGCGCGTACTTTTTTTAAAAAATCATTATGAGGTTGAATAAATCCAGCACCACCTTGAATTGTTTCTAAAACTATACCTGCGGTTTTTGTCGTTATTTTCGCTAAGTCGGCTTCATTGTTAAAGGTGATAAAATCGACGTCAGGGATTAAAGGGCGAAAAATTTGTTTGCGCTCCTCAAAACCCATTATACTCATCGAGCCCATGGTATTTCCATGATAGGCATTGTGACAAGAAATCAATTGACTGCGACCCGTAACGCGTCGTGCCAGCTTTAACGCTCCTTCAATGGCTTCTGTTCCTGAGTTAACGAGATACGTCTTGTCTAAAGGTGGCGGTAGGAGAGATGCTAAAAGCTTGCAATATTCTACTGCTGGGCTTTGGGAATATTCCCCATAGACCATCACATGCGAATATTTATCCAATTGATCTTTAATGGCTTGGTTTACTCTCGGCGGTTGGTGTCCTAACGTACAAGCCGAAACACCTGCCACAAAATCAAGGTATTTTTTATTATTGGTGTCGTAGATATAAGAACCTTTTGCATAGGATACTTCCATACCTAATGGATAAGGAGAAGTTTGTGCCTGATATTGTAAGAAATCTTGATTCACGTTTTTTGCTTAAAGTTTTAAAAAGGATAAAGAATAGTTTTTAAACTATTGGATTTACTTGTCGAGTTTTGAGTCTCCATAGAATTAGAAGTGCACCAAAAATAATGAAAGGAATACTTAAAATTTGTCCCATATTTAAAGGCATCTGATTCTCGAAAGCTTCTTGATTTTCTTTGAAAAATTCGATTATTAATCGTGCTGAAAATAATAGCACCAGAAAAATACCAAAGAGTAAACCGTCTCCTTTTTTTGTATAATTAGATTTATATAAAAATTGTAACAAGATAAAAATTAAAAAATAAGAGAAAGCTTCATACAATTGGGTGGGATGTCTCGGAATTAAATCATCTTTTTGAAAAACAATTCCCCAATTCCCGTTAGTTGGTTTTCCATAAATCTCCGAATTCATAAAATTACCTAACCTGATAAAAGTTGCGGCAACTGGAGCTGCGATTGCAATACGATCGAGAAGCCAAAATAGATTTATGTTGTTTTTTCTGTAAAATAATAAAATTGAGATCAACACTCCAATAATTCCACCGTGACTTGCTAAACCTTGGAAGCCAATAAATTTATATACCCCTGCAATTTTTTTTATGGGTAAAAGGATTTCCATTGGATGATGAAAAAAATAACTGGGTTCATAAAATAAACAATGTCCTAATCTTGCTCCCAGAATTGTTCCGAAAATAATATATACCAAAAGGCTATCTAATATTTCTACTGAAACCTTTTCTTTAATAAATATTTTTTTAACGATACTATAGGCAAGTAAAATCCCGATGGCAAACAATATTCCATAATACTTTAGGGGAAAACTATCTGTTATCCAGAAAATTGTAGAGTCAGTATTCCAGTAAATAATTTTATCAGTCATATTTATAATCTATTTATAGTAGCGCTTTGATTATCAATTCTTATTCTGAAAACTACTTCTTGTCTTTCTTTTCTCCTTTGGGAGCTTGGGAACTTTTCTTTTTATCATAGTTCAAAGTTTCCTTTCGGATTTTCATCGGAACATTTTCTTTTGCATCCTCCTTTTCACCTTCTTTTATCATTTTATTGTTGAGTTCATTATCTTCATCCGAAAATATATCTTCCTTTGATTTAATCCTTTCATCACCCCGCCACACAAGCCCCTTCAGTTTTCTTGCGTTTTCTGGTAGCTCTTTTTCGGGATAGATTTCTCCGTCAATTTGCTTGAAAAAAGTAATCGTTTCGACAGCATTATCTTCTAAAATAAGATTGATTTTGCTACTCACATTTTTATTGATACCAATGAGTTCTTGTGCTTCATTACGCATATAGTAGATTACCTCTGCATTTTTTACGATATCGACATCATGTAGTTTGCCTTCTATAAACTTTCCGTAGAGATTTTGCCCTTTTACCTGATTGTATCCAGTTCCCAAGGTGTCTTTAGAGACTAGAAAGGTGTTATTGAGTACTTTGAGCGAATCGAGCTCTTGAGTAGCATTGTTTCCTATAAGATGCATCACATCGCCTGTAATCTGGTTGTCTCCATTCCATAGTACTGGGTTTCCTATCAGTTTTGTTAAAGCTGTTTTTGAACTTGAATGTATCGAGTCGCATTTTCCGCTCATGTCTGTTTTAAAAAAACGCACATTAGTATAGGCTCGAATAATTTGGTCGCCCTCTTTACCAGTCACCATTAATTTCTTACCGTGAATATAAACGGAGTCATTTTCGACAAAATTCACAGCTACCGCTCTTTTAGTGACAAACATAGAATCTTGTTTTTTATATATTTCGGCATAATGTCCCTTTACAATTCCGCGATTGATAGAATCTGTGATTTTTACATTACGGGTTGCCGAAGCGAATTCTTTATTTCGATCATAATACAAACTATCTCCTTCAATGAGTCGGTCTTCATATTTTATATAAGACTTTCTAAGGAAATGGCCCAGATTTCTTTTGGTATCATAAAACCCTTTTTCGGTATAAATATAATTTTTCTTACTAGTAATAGTGGATGGCCCAAAAAGATAGGAGTGCCCTGAATTTGTAAAATAATCCACATGATTGGATTTAATTACATAGGTAGGATTAGTGATGGTAACAGCCGTTAAGAACTGGAATTTTTTTTGATTCACATAATATTTCCCGGATTTACTTACTAATGTGTTGTCTTTATTGATAATTGTTCCTTTTGTATTGTAATATACTTCCTGGGAATTTCGATCAAAGTTTATCGTGTCCGTTGCTAAAGTAGCATCTGGAGAACTCATGAAAGCCTCGCCGGTTGCAAAAGCTTTTTTTGCATTTCCACTGTACTCCGCATATTTACTATTGAGAAATAAAGTATCTCCCTGTACTAATTGCACATTTCCAAAAGCTTTAATGTAATTTTCTTTTTGAAAATAATAGGCTTTATTGCACGTTAGGACAATACCATCGTGATTAACGCGCACGTTTCCAGTAAGTAAAAAGGCATCGGGCATTTCTGCTTGATTTACATCTGCAAAATCAGAATGTTCAACAATAATTTTTTTTGGTGCTTGTGCCAAAACTGATTTTGAACTTAGTATTGCTAAACAACAACAGATGAAAAATAGGTACTTCTTCAATGGATTTATTTTTTTTCAAATTTAAGAAAAAGGAAACAATCCTAATCTATATTAGCATTTATTTATAAATTCAAAATCATTAGGGACCAGAGGTATTTTAATTCGTTTGTTAAGTTATGAACAAATAGATAAACTCTCTCGTTGTAGTACTTGTTTTATATGCTTTATTCGCCCGGATTAATAGAGATAAACTGGAAATTTTAAAAAAATAGATTAAATTTAAAAACTAAATGTCTAAGTCTTTATTTTTGTAAAAATGAAATCGCACAGGCAGTAAAACTAATCATAAATGATAAAAAAAACAATACTTATTGCGTCGATAATTTTAATTCTTGTCACCGTAGCTTGTAAGACTGCAGCTTTACCAATGAATACAGAAAAAGAAAATACCACCAGAGAAAAAAAAATAGTTGTCTATCAGGTTTTTACTCGTTTGTTCGGAAATAAAAATAGAAATAACAAACCTTGGGGAACCATTGAAGAAAATGGAGTAGGGAAGTTTAATGATTTCACGGATGAAGCGCTCGATGAAATCAAGGATTTGGGAGTTAGTTATATTTGGTACACCGGAGTGCCACACCATGCTTTAGTTAGGGATTATACGGCAATTGGCATCTCAAATGATGACCCAGATGTTGTAAAAGGGAGAGCAGGTTCTCCTTATGCCGTAAAAGATTATTACAATGTAAATCCTGATTTAGCCGTTAGTCCGGCACATCGTTTAGAAGAATTTGAAGCACTTATAGCGAGAACTCATAAGGCAGGGTTGAAGTTGATAATTGATATTGTACCCAATCATATTGCACGAAAATATGAAGGAAAAAACAATCCTGAAGGCATTAGAGACTTTGGGGCAGATGACGATGTATCTGTAGTCTATAAGAGGGATAATAACTTCTATTATATCCCAAACTCCCATTTTGAAGTGCCGGATACGGCTGCGCCATTAAATGGAGAAGTAAACCCAATGAGCGATGGTAAATTCACTGAAGTTCCTGCTAAGTGGACTGGGAATGGCTCTAGCATGGCAAAACCGGATAAGAACGACTGGTATGAAACGGTAAAGGTAAATTACGGTATCCGTCCAGACGGCACTAAAGATTTTCCGGAGCTTCCTGCAGGCTATGATACAAAATCAGTGGCAGAACATTTTGACTTTTGGAACGGCAAAGAGGTACCTGATTCCTGGAAAAAATTCAAAGATATCGCATTGTTTTGGATGGCAAAGGGCGTAGATGGATTTCGATATGATATGGCCGAAATGGTTCCTTATGAGTTTTGGAGTTATATGAATTCAGCAATTAAGATGCAAAATGCAGATGCTTTTTTATTGGCAGAAGTATACAATCCTAGAGAATACCGAAATTACATTCGCTTAGGAAAAATGGATTATCTGTATGACAAGGTAGAGACCTACGATAAATTAAAAGAAGTGATTCAAGGAAAGGCGTTGCCTGACGAACTTTCAGACATTCAGCGCGGAATGAAAGATATTGAACATCATATGTTGCACTTTTTGGATAATCATGACGAGCAACGTTTGGCTAGTCCAGAATTTGCAGGTACTCCAGAAAAAGGAAAGCCTTTGATGGTTGTTTCTACAACAATTAGTTCAGCGCCTACCATGATTTATTTTGGGCAGGAAGTGGGCGAGGCTGGTAATGAAAATGGGGGTTTCGGGACACATTCCAGAACTTCAATTTTTGATTATGTCGGAGTGCCAAGTCATCAGCGTTGGATGAATAATGGCAAGTTTGACGGAGGACAACTTACAGATAAGGAAAAGTCGCTTAGAGATTTTTATAAACGATTACTTAATTTTTCTGTTAGCAGTTCTGCATTAATGGGCGAATTTCAAGAAATTCAAACCTTGAACAGGCAATCAACAATGGGTTTTGATCCAGGTATTTATGCATTCACGCGTTGGTCTGATACTCAAAAACTAATTGTGGTCACTAATTTTTCTTGGACTACCACCAGTAATTTCGAACTTAAAATTCCTTCAGATGTTATAGCAATATGGAATTTAATGGATGGTGATTACACTATTACAGACCAGATTTATAATAATAGCACAATCCTGCTGCATGTAGTCAATGGAGAAGGAAAAGCGAAGATTACAATTGCACCTTCAGAGTCCTTTATTTACCAACTATAAGGTCTTTTTAATAGATTAGTTCTACAGAATTAAAGGGTTAAACTAAAAATGCTGATGCCTACTACTTTGGTAGCTCATCAGCATTTTTTTTGCTTAGTATTGATTTTTAGTATTTTCGCCTTAGAGCGGCCTCGTAATTTTCTCCAACCTTAGCCCAGTTAATCACATTGAAAAAAGAGTCAATATAATTTCTTCTTCGGTATTGATATCCCAGGTAGTAAGCATGCTCCCATAAATCCAAAGCTAATATTGGAGTTCCAGGAACAAGAGCGTTTTTCATTAGGGGATTGTCTTGATTTTGAGTGCTTGTTATTTTTAGCTTTCCAGATTTGTCAATGACCAACCAAACCCAAGCAGAACCAAATTGATTAGTTGCCTCAGTTTTAAAAGCCGTAACAAAATTTTCATACGAGCCAAAATCTCGTGATATTATGCTTGCCAATGTATCTTTAGGTGCTCCTCCTGTATTTGGAGCCATTGATTTCCAATACAGGGTATGGTTGTAATATCCTCCAGCATTGTTTCTTAAATCAGCATTGTTTAGGTCTAACTTTGCTAAGATGTTTTCGATAGGTTGATTTTGATATTCAGTCCCAGCAATGGCATTATTAAGATTATTGGTATAGGTTAAATAATGTTTTGAATAATGCATCTCTAGCGTCAAAGGCGATATTGTGGGTGCCAGAGCATCATAACCATAAGGCAGTTTTTCCAATTGAAATGAACCGCTATTTGCTTTTACATCTTCAGGAAACCCAATAGTTACTTTTTCCTGCGCAGTAGGCAATGGTACTTCAACTACTTCCGTTAGTTTTTTGTTGTTACAAGAAACTAAAAAGCTAATTAGAAGAAAGGAATATATTAAAAGAGATATTTTTTTCATTGATAGTATTATTTTTCCGAAAGGGAATTGATTATTTCAATGTACTGCTCTTTTGCTTCATCAGCCGATAAATGGCTGATTTGCATCCAAGCATTAGTTTTAAAAGCATCCCTCAAATGATACGTTGATGTTTGCCTTGGTTCTAAAGTGCCAAAAGTGGCCTGTTTGTAGCAGGCATAGAGACGTAGCTGTACATCCTGTGGTAAAGATGCCTGAGTCATTCCAGAAGCGATAGTAACTGCTGCTTGAAATCTAGTATCTAATTCTTTTTTAATCATTATTCTTTTGTTGCAATAATAGTTTTTCCTCCAACTGCTTTTTGATTAAGCACAACATTGATTGGAGTTCCAATAGGTAAAAACAAATCGACTCTGGAACCAAATTTAATGAAGCCAGCATCAGTCCCTTGGACAACCTGCATACCTTCCTCAGCATAATTCACGATTCTACGCGCTAAGGCTCCAGCAATTTGACGGTATAAAACAGCACCAAATGTATTGTTTTCAACTACAATGGTAGTTCGTTCGTTTTCCTCACTCGCTTTTGGATGCCATGCAACAAGAAATTTCCCAGGATGGTATTTGCTAAATTTTACAATTCCACTCATTGGATAACGAGTTACATGTACGTTAATAGGTGACATGAATATAGAGACTTGCAAACGCTTGTCCTTAAAATATTCTCCTTCATAAACTTCTTCTATTACAACTACTTTTCCATCAACTGGAGCTAGTAATTGGTTTTCATTTAGTATAACAGACCTTTTCGGGTTTCTGAAAAATTGTAAGATGATGACTAATATCAAGAAAGCGCCAATTTGAATTAGCTTTCTAAGCCAAATGGTGTCAATAAAATTGTCAGATAGTAATAATACAGTTGCTGTAAAAATTATACCCAGTAAAATAGTCTTGGTTCCTTCTTTATGAAACATAGTTTAAAATTTGATAAAATAAAAATACAATTGGTGCTACAAATATAACACTATCTAGTCGATCTAGCACGCCACCATGGCCCGGCATTATTTTTCCGCTGTCTTTTACCCCAGCAACCCGTTTAAATTTAGATTGAATTAAATCACCGATGGTTCCAAAGACGCCTACTATTAAGGCAATGATAATCCAAATGAATATTTTTCCTTCAGCGATCTGAATGTAATATTTTGATATTAAATAACTGGCGATAACGCAAAACACAACTCCTCCCATAAATCCTTCAATCGTTTTCTTAGGGGATATGCGTTCGAACAATTTTGTTTTTCCAATAGACTTTCCTACTATATAGGCAAAACTATCATTTGTCCATATTAATATAAAGATACTGATAAGGATTTTGGGGTTGTATCCATTAATTCCAAATGGAATTTTTGTCATGATAACAAAGGGGAATATGATGTAACCTACTAAGTAAATGTATTTTGAAAAAGAATCAATTTGGAATATTTTAGTATCAAAAAGAAAATGAATGCATTTTAGAAAAACTAGCAATGTGAAAGAGAGCACAATCAAGTCAAATGTTTTGTTAAATTTTAACTGATAAAGTGTACCGCTTGTTGCAATTGTTATTTTATAAAAAAGGATATAAGTTGTAGCGGCAATTATAAAAGGAATAATTTTATGAATTTTAACTAAATTGCAAAATTCTACAGTAGCAATGAGGAGAAATACTCCAAACAGAATAAAGAAACTTTCTGGTGAATTTAGGATGGAGGCAATTAATAAAACAACATAAACAGCTCCTGAAATAGATCTCTTGAGGGTTTCATTCATTTTAAAGATCTTCTAAAAGCAGCAAATAAAGATTTTTAGCGGCACTACCATATTGGGTAAAGTCTTCTTCTTTTGCTTTTTCAAAATATTTTATAGCGGTAATATTCGTTGGTATATCTCTATCGTACTTCTTTTTTATAGCAGTTAGTCCATCACTTTTTATTGCAACAATTTGCGATGTTTTTGCTACAATAACAATATTAATAGGCAATTCATTCGGTTTGTGCTGTTTTATTTGTTTTGAACAAAACAATATAGAACCTTCTTCGGCTATTAGACTTTCGCAATTAGATAAAAGGAATTTATTTTCAACACCCTTTTCATAACTGAGTTTGTTTTCTTGGAGTAAAGTAAAAAGTTTCGGTTCAAAACATAGCACGTTACTTTCGTACCAATCATTTTCTTGAAGAATATTTTCGAATTGTTCTTTAACGTCCTCTAAATTTTCACAATATAGAAATTTACCTCCGTTTTTTTTGAAATTATAGATAAATTGTTCGTCTATCGGCATGTTGATTTTGTCCGGAAGAAAACTACTGTTTCCTTGCTCTTTTTCCTCATCTGAAGCTGAAATACTAGAACCAAAGATTTTTCTGAAAAGACTCATATTTTGTTAAGGTGCTTTATATATTAAGTTGATACCGTCCAAAGATAAAAAAATCTTAATTCAAAAGGGGATTTTGAATTAAGATTTTAAAAATAATTAAATTAGTATCTTATTTAAGATACTTTTTCTTCAAGATTTTTATCAAAGGTTCTTTTTCCGAAAATAGCTTCTAAATCATCTTTAAAGATTACTTCTTTTTCAATTAGTATATCGGCTAGCTGATTCAGCTTGTCTTTATTCTCTTCTAAGATATCAATGGCTCTTTGGTACTGTCCTTCAATAAGTAATGAAATTTCAGTATCAATGATTTTTGCCGTTTCTTCAGAATAAGGCTTAGCAAAATTATATTCGCTTTGTCCTGTTGAATCATAATAGGTTACATTCCCTATTTTATCATTCAATCCGTAAACAGTTACCATAGCACGAGCTTGTTTGGTTACTTTTTCTAAATCGCTTAAAGCACCTGTTGAAATTCTACCAAAAGTAACTTTTTCAGCTGCTCTTCCTCCCATTGTAGCACACATTTCGTCAAGCATTTGGTCTGCACGAACAATTAAACGCTCCTCAGGTAAATACCACGCTGCTCCAAGACTTTGCCCTCTAGGAACAATAGTTACTTTGATCAGTGGTGCTGCATGTTCTAACATCCAACTTACGGTTGCGTGTCCTGCTTCATGGATAGCAATTGCTTTCTTTTCGCCAGGAGTTACAATTTTGTTTTTCTTTTCTAAACCACCAACAATCCTATCAACAGCATCTAAGAAATCTTGTTTATCAACAGCAGTTTTGTTGTATCTAGCAGCAATTAAAGCCGCTTCATTACAAACATTAGCGATATCAGCTCCTGAGAAACCAGGTGTTTGTTTAGCTAAAAATTCAGTATCAAGACCTTCCACTTTTTTTAGTGGTGCAAGATGTACTTTGAATATTTCAGCACGCTCCCGAATGTCTGGTAAGTCTACAAAGATTTGTCTGTCAAAACGACCGGCACGCATCAATGCTTTATCGAGAACATCTGCTCTGTTTGTTGCTGCTAATACAATTACATTTGAGTTGGTACCAAAACCGTCCATCTCAGTAAGTAATTGATTTAAAGTATTTTCTCTTTCGTCATTTCCACCTGACATATTGCTTTTTCCTCTTGCTCTACCTACAGCATCAATCTCATCAATAAAAATGATCGCTGGAGATTTTTCTTTCGCTTGTTTGAATAGGTCACGTACACGTGATGCTCCTACACCTACAAACATTTCAACAAAATCAGAACCTGAAAGAGAGAAAAACGGTACTTGTGCTTCTCCTGCAACTGCTTTTGCTAATAAAGTTTTTCCTGTTCCAGGAGGCCCCACAAGTAAAGCTCCTTTTGGAATTTTACCACCAAGATTAGTGTACTTCTCAGGATTTTTCAAGAATTCTACAATTTCTTGTATCTCTTCTTTTGCTCCTTCGAGTCCTGCAACATCTTTAAATGTGGTTTTTACATCTGTTTTTTCGTCAAAAAGTTTTGCTTTTGATTTTCCAATATTGAAAATTTGTCCACCGCCGCCACCGCCGCCGCCTGACATTTTTCTCATTATAAAAATCCAAACACCAATGATAATAATGATTGGAAGTAAACTGATGAAGATATCAGACCAATTGCTTTTTGATAAGAAATTAAAATCTTTTAATTTACCTTCGCTAACTGCCTTTTCTAACTTTGTTTGTAATATTTCATCATTACCAATTACAAAAGTATAGTGCGGTCCTTTGTTAGGACTGTCAAATATATCCTTTGCTACTTTTTTGTGTTCACTTAATTTTAGTGCGCTAGCAGTTAGGAAAACTTCGGCGTCCGCTTTATTATAAACGATTACTTTTTCAATTTCGCCTTTATCTAAAAGTGCATTAAATTTAGAGGATGTTAATTGTGCTGGTTCTTGCAAACTTGAGCTACCAGTTACGAAACTAATAAATAGGAAAATAAGTAGGATGGCTGTATAAACTAGCCAAGGGCTTACTTTAAATTTATTAGGAGTTGGATTATTATCTTTAGCCATTCTTCTGTTTTTCTATCTTTAGTATTTGTTTTCTATTGTAGTTATTTTTGCGTCTCCCCACAAACTTTCGATATTGTAATATTCACGTATTTGTTTTTGGAAAACATGAACTACTATATTAACATAATCCATAAGTACCCATTCTGCGTTGTCAGATCCTTCGACGTGCCATGGTTTATCTTTTAATTCTTTTGAAACAGTTTTTTGAATGGAGTTAACAATTGCGTTAACCTGTGTGTTTGAGTTTCCGTTGCATACAACAAAATAGTCGCAAACTGCGGTGTCAATATCTCTTAGGTCGAGAATATCTATGTCATTTCCTTTTACTTCTTCGATTCCCTTAATAATGTTTGCCAGAAGGTCATCATTATTTATAGTCTTTTTTGCCATGAATTATTTTTATATAAGTTTGTAAAGTTACCATTTTTTGTGATTATTTTTGGCTCTTAACATAATATTAAATTCTGTTGCATAAATAATTACAAAATGAAACTAATCAAACTCGATGCCATAGATTCAACAAATGAATTTCTTAAGGGATTATCAAATAAGCAGGAACTAGATAACTTCACCGTGGTAATTGCTGAAAAACAAACTAAAGGGAAAGGACAGATGGGGTCTGTATGGGACTCTGAGGAGGGTAAGAATCTAATATTGAGTGTTTTTATTAAGGATCCGCTGTTAAACGTAAACCAGATTTACAACCTCAATATCGCCATTGCATTAGCCGTTGTTACCGCTTTAGAAAGCTTTAATATTCCTGAATTAAGTATTAAATGGCCAAACGACATTATGTCATATAATTTTAAAATTGGTGGTATTCTGATTGAAAACAGCCTTAAAAGTGACGGAACCGTATCTTCTGTCGTGGGTTTAGGACTAAATATTAATCAAACAAATTTTGAAAATTTACCTAAAGCATCTTCATTAGCTGTAATTTGTAAAACGCAATTTGATAAAGAGCAGGTGCTTTTTAATATTATCGAAAAAATAAAACAAAATGTGGATTTAGTACAGCGCGAGCCGCAGTATTTATGGTTACAGTACACCGAGAGACTTTTTAAAAAAGGTGTTCCTATGCCTTTCAAAAATAAGTTTGATAAAAATTTTATGGGAATTATTCAGGGCGTTTCACCGATGGGAAAATTGCAGGTTTTACTAGAAGACGATTCGGTTTCACAATTTGGAATTAAAGAAATCCAAATGCTGTATTGAATAGCAAAGGAATCAATTGTTACTTTTTATTTAAGAATCAGATTATTTTTTTATCTGAATTTTGATTGTTTTTAGGAACTTTGGGTTCTGTTTTTTATTCCAATAAATGATGTAGATTGTTCCTGAAATACTAGGTGTTATCCAAGCGATTAAATTTTCATATCCTAGTCCAGCTAAAATAAAAGCTGTTATTGAAGCGATCAAAGCTCCTATCATTTTTCCGATATGTTTTGATAGCCAGTTTTTATTGGTCGCTGAAATGCTTGCTTAAAAAGCAAAATCTTTGATGGTCATAAAAAGCCCAAATCCGCCAAAGAATGTAAATAGTATTCCATTTTCTAGACTGTTCAATTGGAAATATATTCCTAAAGCAACCATTACAACTGAAAATAATAGCATAATTCCTGAAATTAATTGATCTATTAAATTGCCTTTCATTTTACGTTTAAATGTCAAAGCTCTATTTCCAGAGAGAACAAGATAGATGGAAAACAATCCAATCAAGAACAGAAATATATTTTGATGTTTTGGCATGCAGCAAATAGGTAGTGAGATAATCGAGCTTTTTATCATTCCAATCGAGAATAGTTTGCCCATTTTTTTGTGTAATGACTTTCCTTTTGGGACAATAATAGTTCCAATTCCTGCAATTAAGCCAACTCAGCCAAAGAATGCATGGATGTAAATTAAAATCGTAATCGCTTGCTCCATTTTGATATTTTTTAGTTTAATGGCTCAAACTTCGGATAATGATTTACTTTTTTATAAAGTTTATTACTGAACTGTATTTTTTCAATTATGATTTGTTGTTTAACGTTTTAGTTTAGAGATAAAATAAAAAAAGCCCGTTTAGAATTTCTAATCGGACTTTTAAATTGTATTAAATGTGAAACTATAGTTTAGTCATGTTTGTGGCTAAAGCTTCGATGAATTTACCAATAGGGCCTTTTATCATCATCGCCATCATCGGGTTAAAATCGCCTTCGAAATCAAGCTTAACAGCACTAGAACTATCTGAAACAGTATCAATATTTGCTATTAAAGTAAAAGGTAATTTATCGCTTGCAGCACCAAGTACCACTTTACTTGGGGCTACTTTTTCTTTCATCTTTAATTTGATTTCCGGCATCCCTTTTAATCCAAAAATAAAAGCATCTTCTCCGATTACCTCAAATTTAGCTATGTTATCTGGCATTAATTTTTCAAAGCTTTTTACATCAGTCAATAAATCAAATAATTCTTGAGCTGATTTTTGAACAGTAACTTTTGGACTTTCTAAGTTCATATTGTGTTAATTTTATTTATTTTCGACATCCCAAGTAGATGGAGTGACACTCCATTCTCTCAAGGTTTTTTCTTCTTTTTCAGTGATATAACTTTTGGCAACAGCGAGATTCAACAAATTTTGATAATTACTCAAAGTGTATAAATCAAGGTTAGCATCTTTGAAGTTTTGTTCAGCTACATCAAAACCGTAGGTAAAGATGGCTGCCATCCCTTTGATATTTGCACCAGCTGCACGCAAGGCTTCCACGGCATTCAAGCTGCTATTGCCTGTGCTAATCAAATCTTCTACAACAACTACATTCTGTCCTTTTTGTAAGAAACCTTCCACTTGGTTTTGACGCCCGTGTTTTTTAGCTTCTGGTCGAACATATACGAACGGAAGTCCCATGCTCTCGGCAACAAGTATTCCAATTCCTATTGCTCCAGTAGCAACACCGGCAATAACATCTGGTTTTCCAAATTGTTTTTCAATGTGTTTAGAAAATTCATCTCTAACATAATTTCTTATTGCTGGAAATGAGAGGATTAGGCGATTATCACAATAAATAGGTGATTTCCATCCAGAAGCCCATGTAAAAGGATTTCCTGGATTCAATTTAATTGCATTTATTTGTAAAAGCAATTCGGCTGTTTTTTCGGCAGTATCTTTATTAAAAATCATAATACAAATGTATAAAGTTTTTGTTAACGACAAACCACTTTTTTTGACAAATAAAATTTCAAAAGAAACAGATTTTCAATTGTTCTTACTGGAAAGTATAGACATTGAGCAACTTATCATAAAAATATTTCAAAATAAAATTCAAAAAGCCTATCTCTATCATCCCGATGAGAAGGAAATTATGAAGACTTTGAAAGCTAAAATTCCAGTTTGTAAAGCGGGAGGAGGCTTTGTCTATAATAGAAATGGGGAGGTTTTATTCATTTTTAGGAATGGAAAGTGGGATTTACCGAAGGGTGGAATCGAAAAAGGAGAGGAAATTGAAGATACCGCGATGCGTGAAGTCGAAGAAGAGACAGGAGTAAATCAATTGCGGGTTACAAAAAAACTCCAAAAAACGTATCATATTTTCAAACGCAACGGGAAATACAAGCTTAAAATTACCCACTGGTTTGAAATGCAATCTGATTTTGATGGCGTACCACAAGGTCAATTAGATGAAGGTATTGAAAAAGTAGCCTGGTTGAAGCCAGAGGAAATTCCAATGGCTTTAAAAAATTCATACGAAAACATCAAATTATTATTTGAAGAAGAAGCGCTTGTTAAATAGTGCTTTCTTATAAGACACGATAGATTGGGTACTGTAAATGGGCTTTTTCATAATAGACTGAGTTTTTGTAAACCCAGTCTAATTGAGCTTCGGGGCTTTTAGCAAAGATGAGATCATCGTTTTTTTTCTGTTCCAATTCCGCTTTCAGTTTTGGATTGTCTTTCAAGATTTGAGCTGCAGTATCCTCAAAAACATAGTCAGAGTATCCTTCTTTTTGTTGTAACATGGTATCGAAGAAATTCCAATTGAAAAAAGAATCTATTCCTTCTGGTTCTAGCGTTTCTAACAAATATTTCACCCCTTTTTGTTGTGTTGAGACTAGATAATCTCCTTTGGCGAAAGCTTTAGTTTCCTTTTTAGCGACTAATTTAGTGTCTCTATGGATGTAATGCCCTTCGTAAGCGGCACCCGAAGTTTTATAATCGGCAATTTTATAACTTTCTACTTCGATTAGACTGTCCTTTTTTAACTGGTGAAACGCAATGTTATTGCTTTTTAATAAATCAATGATATTCCAAAACGCTTTCGGGATTATATAGGCGCTAGGAATGGTTATTTCTTTTACAGATTTATATTCTTTTAGATAGCGGATGTCTTTCTTGAACGGTTTGCTTCTATCATAGAACAATCGATTTCCATTAGTAACTTCACTTTTTTTATGTCCGGCTTCGAAACCTAAAAATGAAAATTTTGAGACTTTTGTAGTGTCAATTTCCCATTTGATAGCGTAGGATTTTTTAGGCGTATACTGTTCTTCGTTTTTCAAGCGCATTTGTTTGATTTTATGGTAATTAGTATCCATAAAGTCAATTGTGGAGCGCATATAATCGTAGGTTGCTTTTACTCTATCATCATATTTTTTTAGCATGTGAGTTTCTACCACAAATCCGATTGTATTAAATAACGAAGTGTAGCCCGTGGAATATCTGGGGCTGTCAAAAAACTGCATAAAACCATTGTCTGGTGTTTCGCTGAACGCATTGACATATGGAGTAGTAGGAACGTTTTTTTTCTGTAGATCATAGACTATTAATGGCATCATTTCTTTATCCAAATAGTTGCCTAAAACAGTTCCTAACTGGTTCTGTTGTGTCATGATGTAGGTCAGTTTGTATTGATAGTCGGCGCCATTGCTTACATGGTTGTCTATAAAAACATCGGGGTTTAGTTTGTGAAAGAGTTCTGCAAAACTTTTAGTATTTCTAGTGTCTGATTTAATGAAATCCCGATTCAAATCATAATTTCGACCATTGCCTCTAAAACCATAGATTTCTGGTCCGTCCTGATTCGCTCTTGTGGTCGAATTTCTATTTAAGGCGCCTCCGATATTATAAACTGGAATAGTGGATACAATCGTATTCTTTGGAATTTTAATTTTTCCTAAAGCCAAATCACGGAATAATTGCATCGTTGCATCAATTCCATCAGGTTCTCCAGCATGAATGCCGTTATTTATCAGTAGAATTGCTTTGTTCTTTTGGATTTCGTTAAGATTAAAAGACTTTTCAGGATTAAAAATTACGAGATGTAAGGGTTCACCACTGTCTGTTGTGCCCATTTCAATCAATTTTATGGTGGGGAAATCAGTTGCTAGTAGTGTATAATAATCGATAGTTTCTTTATAGGTTGCCGATTGATTTCCGTTTCCTTTTTCGAAAAAAGTACTGTATTTAGCATCTTTTTGAGCAAAATTTGACAAAGAAAACAGTAAGAATGCAACAGCGTAGAATCTCATATCTAGTTTTTTTATAGTGTAAGCCAAAAGTAATATTTTTTTAAGCGTAATTTAAAAGATAGAATTCATAAAAATGAAAATGATGTCTGAATACTAAAAACTGACGACTGACCACTTTTTTTAATTACTTTTGCAAAATGAATCAGAGACACCATTCCAACAATATACTTTTGAATTTAGGCATCGAAAGCCTAAATGAAATGCAGGAAGCAGCACAAGAAACAATCTTAAATGATAACAATGTTTTGTTGCTTTCACCTACAGGTTCAGGGAAAACCCTAGCTTTTTTATTACCTATATTAGAAATGTTACAACCCGAAATTATTTCGGTTCAATGTTTAATTCTAGTTCCTTCAAGAGAATTAGGATTGCAAATTGAGCAAGTTTGGAAAAAAATGGGGACTGAGTATAAAGTAAATGTTTGCTATGGTGGCCACTCTATCGACACAGAAATCAAGAATTTAAGTAATCCTCCAGCTGTTTTAATAGGAACTCCGGGACGTATTGCAGATCATATTGATAGAGGTACTTTTAGAACTGATAAAATACAAACCTTAATTTTAGATGAATTTGACAAATCATTGCAATTGGGTTTCCATGAGCAAATGTCATTTATCATTGGTAAATTAACCAAACTGAACAAACGCGTTTTAGTTTCGGCTACTTCAGATATCGAGATTCCAAAATATACACGAGTAGTTAATCCGACAATTTTAGACTTTATACCAGAAAACGAGCAAGAAACTAATCTTTCTACAAAATTGGTTGTTTCTAAGGAAAGAGATAAGATAGGAAGTCTGTTTAATTTGATTTGTTCATTAAAATCAGAATCGGCTATTGTTTTTTGTAATCATAGAGATGCTGCAGAGCGTATCAGCGACACTTTAAACGAAAAAGGCATCTATTCTACTTATTATCATGGCGGAATGGATCAAGATGAGAGAGAACGCGCTTTAATTCAATTTAGAAATGGAAGTGTGAGTTATTTAATCACTACTGATTTAGCAGCTCGTGGTCTGGATATTCCAGAAATGAATCATGTTATCCATTATCATTTACCTTCAAAAGAGGATGAGTTTACGCATAGAAACGGTAGAACGGCGCGTATGCTTGCTACGGGAACAGCCTATGTTATTGCTCATGAGAGTGAGAAAAAAGCAGATTATATCAACTACGGAATGGAAGTTTTTAACTTGGAAGAGACGGTTTCATTGCCAAAACCTCCTCATTATCAAACGATCTATATCAGTGGTGGAAAGAAAAACAAACTAAATAAAATCGATATTGTGGGTTTCTTTTCTCAGAAAGGAAAGCTGGAAAAAGGGGATTTAGGATTAATTGAAGTAAAAGATTTTATTTCTTTTGCGGCAGTAAAATTTAATAAAGTAAAAGACTTGCTTCATAACATTCAAGATGAAAAAATGAAAGGCAAGAAGTTCAAAATTGAAGTAGCTAGAAAAGTGATTAAGAAAGAAGAGGAGTCTTAGCGCAGTGTTCAGTCTCAGTTAGCAGTATTCAGTTTTAAGAAAGTGTTCGGTGTTCAGTTTTTTAGTATTCAGATATTGAATGCGTTGAAGTGAAAACACTCACTTTAATTGATCGAAAAAGTATAAAAAAAACGTTAACAGAAAATGTACTGTTAACGTTTTTTTTGTTTTAAATATGTGACTAATCACTATTTTTAGTGACCACTAAAAACTGATTACTATATTTTCTTCACGTATTGTGTAATAATTACGATCGTTTGTCCGTCTACTTTACCTTCAATGTATTCAGCATTTTCATGATCTAGTCTGATATTACGCACTGCAGTTCCCTGTTTTGCAACCATACTTGAACCTTTAACTTTTAAATCCTTAATCAAAACTACTGAATCACCAACTTCTAGAATAACTCCGTTGCTGTCTCTGTGAATGACTTTATTTTCATCTTCTTCGCCTTCGCCAGTCGATTGAGCCCAGGCTAAAGTATCTTCGTCTAAATACATTTGGTCGATTAATTCTTGAGGCCAACCTGCAGAACGCAAACGGCTCAACATTCTCCACGACACCACTTGTACTGCAGTATGCTCGCTCCACATACTGTCGTTAAGACATCTCCAATGGTTTAGATCTTCATTACCCGGAGTTTCGATTTGTTCAATACAGGTACCGCAAGCCATGATACTTTCGTCCAATCCACCTTTTCTAGTAGGTAGTACTTCGTATACTTTTAGGTTTTCAGTTGCTGCACAAAGTTCACATTTCGATCCACCTCTTTTGCTTAATTCTCTTTCTATACTCATTATTGAAATTTGTTATGATTTGGCGAAAATACGGTTATTAAGTACTTTCTGCAAGTTTATGATTATTAGTATTTGTTTTAATATTCAAAAAGTAGGAATTATTTTTTTAAAACACATATGTTCATAGATGTGAAAAAGGAATTCCATTTTGTCTAGAAAACATAGGTTTAGCTGCTTACCACAAGTTAAGCACTATTTAACTCTCACCGCCTGTGGTACCAGCATTTGGTATTCACCGCCATTACGAATTACGTCTCTTACAATACTTGAACTGATGTATGAAGTACGTGCTGCGGTCAGGAGAAATACCGTTTCTATTTTTGACAGATGTCTGTTTGTGTGTGCGATGGCTTTTTCGAATTCAAAATCGGCAGGGTTACGCAAACCACGCAGAATGAAATCAGCTTTGATTCTATGGCATAAATCAATTGTCAAACCTTCATAAGTAATCACCGTAACTTTTGGTTCGTTTTTGAATGTTTCCTCGATAAAACGCTTTCGCTCTTCTAGGGAAAACATATACTTTTTTTCGGCATTGACCCCAATTGCAATCACTATTTCGTCAAAAAGTGAAACTCCTCTTTTTATAATGTCTTCGTGTCCTAATGTTATAGGATCAAAGGATCCAGGAAATATGGCTTTTCTCATTTTACTTTTTTCTATTTTGTCATTTCGACGAAGGAGAAATCTCTTTGTGTGGGTTTTCTCCTTCGTCGAAATGACAAGTTTGTGTTAGAATTTGTGCGGACATTGTCCCTTATTGATAGCTTAGCGCAAAGCCAATTCTATCGCATTTGCAAATAAATCTTCCAATGAAATTCCTGCAGCCAAGGCTTGTTGCGGTAGTAAACTTTCATTGGTCATTCCAGGAACAGTATTCATTTCTAGCATAAAGGGTTCGTCGTTTACAATGATAAACTCGCTTCTCGAGAATCCTTTCATTTTTAGTAATTCGTATGCACGTTTTGCAATAGTACCGACTTTTTCCGTCATTTCATCAGAAATTCTCGCTGGAGTAATTTCCTGTGATTTACCAAGATATTTAGCTTCATAGTCGAAGAAATCATTCTCAGAAACAATTTCTGTGATGGGCAAAACGGTTATAATTCCTTTATAGTTGATAACTCCCACCGAAACTTCAGTACCGTCAAGAAAGCTTTCTATGATGATTTCATTGTCTTCCTGATAGGCAACTTCTATTGCGATAGGCAACTCGGCTTCGGTTTTTACTTTTGAGATTCCAAAACTAGAACCTGCTTTATTGGGTTTTACGAAACAAGGTAATCCCACTTTTTTTACAATTTCGTCCGTATAGATTTTGTCTCCTTTATTTAAGTAATAAGAAACTGCGCTTTTTATACCGTAGGGTTTTAACACTGATAGCGTATCTCTTTTATTGAAGGTAAGTGCTGCTTGGTAATAATCACACGAGGTTTGAGGAATTTGTAACAATTCAAGATAGGCTTGCATGAGTCCGTCTTCACCTGGAGTTCCGTGTATTGCGTTGAAAACACAATCGAAATTAATTTTAGTACCGTTAACAGTGACCGAAAAATCATTTTTGTCGATGTGAAATTCGGTTTCACTATCGTCTACATAAACCCATTTTTCTTTGAATATGTGGATGCAAAATCCGTTGTACTTTGTTTTATCTAGGTATTGGCGTACGAGATTCCCGCTAATTAATGATATTTTATATTCGCTGGAATAGCCGCCCATGATAATGGCAATGTTTTTCATTCTTTTTTGTTTAAGGTTTTGAGTATAATATTTAAACTCAAATTTATGTTTTGAAAACGAATTGAACTAGCCCTGATAGTAGCGGCATCCTTTTCCTGTTTTCGTTTTTTAACGAGAATAGGAAAAGATATAGCGGATAGCAGGAAATAGCTCCTAATTAAGGTCTGACTTATCAAGGTACACTTTTCGTTGAACCAGTACCACATTTATAAAAATGAGGTTTGATACTCTCAATTTAGTAATGGTTCAAAAGTAGAAATGTTTTTTTGCTTTCTCTAAAGTCAGACGTTAAATAGTATTAAACAAAATTATCATTTTTTTTGAAACGAATAAGGTATATCTTTGCCGTATTATAAAAATAAATTTATGAGTTTACGTAAATATCTTACTAGCCGTGTGTTTCTTGTTCAAGTATTTCTAGCCGTTTTGATAATTGCTGTATTGGGATATCTGTTTATGCACTGGTTGACTTTTACGACGGATCACGGAAATGAAATTACAGTTCCTAATTTGAGTAAATTAACGGAGGAGCAAGTCGAGGAGAAACTGGACGCGTTAGATCTTGATTATGTATTGCTGGATAGTGTCAATTATATGAGTGATTATCCTAAGTTTTCTGTGGTACAGCAAGATCCTTTGCCGGGTGAAAAAGTAAAAATAGGAAGAAAAGTCTATATTAAAATTAATAGTTCTGGATTTTCATCAGTAAAAATTCCGGATTTAATCAATAAAACATATCGCGAAGCAATTCCGACTTTAAAAGCATTGGGACTAGAGGAAGGAACAATTACCTATGTGCCAAACCTTGGAAAAGACATGGTGTTGGAAATGCGTTTCCAAGGAAGAAACATAAAACCGGGGGACAAAGTCTTGAAGTCTTCTAAAATCGATTTGGTTTTAGGTGATGGGAAAGCGAGTTATGAAGAAGATATAAGAACGGATAGTATTGCTAATCCAACACAAGAAATGCCAAATGAACAATAATGTAGAGTCAGTTGACTTAGAAGAAGAATTATACGAACACTTTAAATTTGAAGTTCCTAAAGGGCAAGCACCTTTGCGAATAGACAAATACTTGATGAGTTTGATTCAAAATGCAACCCGTAACAAAATTCAAATTGCAGCTACGGAAGGGAATATTTTTGTAAACGATACTACAGTAAAGTCAAATTACAAAGTAAAAGCTTTTGATGTAGTGCGTGTGATGTTGACGCATCCACCTTATGAAAATCATATTGTGCCGGAGAATATCCCATTGGATATTGTTTATGAAGACGACACCTTGTTGTTGATTAACAAAAAGCCAGGAATGGTGGTTCATCCGGGACACGGAAATTATACTGGAACTTTAGTGCATGCGTTGGCCTATCATTTTGATAATTTACCAATGAATAGCAGCGAAAGACCGGGACTAGTGCACCGAATTGACAAAGACACATCGGGATTATTGGTGATTGCCAAAACAGAAGCTGCGATGTCACATTTGGCCAAACAATTTGAAGCTAAAACATCTGAAAGGGAGTATGTAGCTCTTGTATGGGGAAATGTAGTTGCTGATGAAGGGACTATTGAAGGAAATGTGGCACGTCACGTAAAAGACCGCATGCAAATGGCTGTTTTTGCCGATCCTGAAATAGGGAAACCAGCGGTTACGCATTACAAGGTTCTGGAACGTTTTGGTTATGTTACTTTGATTTCATGCCAGCTTGAAACGGGAAGAACGCATCAAATTCGTGTTCATTTAAAGCACATAGGTCATACTTTGTTTAATGACGAGCGTTATGGCGGTCATTTGATTTTGAAAGGAACGACGTTTACTAAATACAAACAGTTTATTGACAATTGTTTTAAAATATTACCAAGACAGGCTTTGCATGCAAAAACGCTAGGATTTGTTCATCCTACAACGGGTGAGATGATGCGTTTTGATACAGAACTACCTCAAGATTTCCAGGACTGTATTGAGAAATGGAGAGGATATTCTAAAACTAATTTATCCGAAGAAGGGGAGTAAGAATCTCACTAAACTATAAAATAGTCTGCGATATTGACATAAATGAAAATCCCTCTTGATTGTAATCGAGAGGGATTTTTTATGGTTTTACATCATAAGGTAGCTTTCTTTTATTTTTATGTTGAAATACTGACCTGGTTTGATTTGATATTTTTCTTTTTGTAATATTCTAAAATTAGGTAGATAGCTATTATTTGAAATAGTAGGGATAGAAGAGAACCTTCAAAACCAAAACCTCCGCCATTCCAAAGGGTAGGGCTTGGGTAGCTGATATTTATTAAGGAATAATCGTCATTGCCACTTACGTTAAAGCCGAAAATAGTTCCTTGAAAAAAATTCCAGCTAAAATGCAAGGCTATAGGAAACCATAATCTCTTGGTATTTATGTAGGTAATCCCCAAAAGAATTCCCGCAATAAAAAGATCAAATAGATTTAGTACCGATATAAAATCATTACCAAGGTGTAACAAACTAAAAAAGAGTGAGGAAACAATCAAGGCTACATATTTAGTATAGGATTTCATGAGGTTATTTAAAATATATCCTCTAAATAGTACTTCTTCACCAATGGCAACGAAAATAAATATGCCAATATTTAGTAAAAGTTCCGTGAGGTCAAAATTAATGGATTGAATACTTATTTCATTTGCGAAAAGTAACGATAAAAACCCTGTTAACATAATGATAAACCCTAATACTATTCCTAGGAGCAGGTTTTTCTTTACGGCTATATTTTGAAAACCGATGTTGATAAAAAACTCTCGGCCTAATTTTTTCTTAAAAAGCAATACTGTTACAAAAGTTGCCAGTAAGGTGGCTAGGGCTGTAATGAATGTTTGCAGGGAGGTGTTCGGACTTATAGTAGAATTTAAATAATCATAACCTGAAAAATAGAAAGAGATTAACTGAAATACCGCTGCAATAATAAGGTAAGGCAAAATTATATTTAATGAATTGTATAAACCACGGTGATTGTCAAAAGAAGGAATCTTCATTTTTTATTATGATTTGAAAAAGAATAAGATTGAAAATCTAAAACAGAATTGCTTTTATATGTAGCAATTGTTTTATAGCGCTAATAATTTTATTTGGTTTGTTGTAATTCTATTTTTTTGTTGTCAATAAATAGTCTGCAACTTGTGGTGGCAAATCCCGAGATATTGGCTTTAATATTGAGTTGTTTTCCATCTTTAGTGGTTAAGGTACCAGTCATTTGGCTTGGAGTAATGAAATTTAACTGCTCGTCCTGCAATTCATTGTTTACAAATAATTTTTCGCCAGTAAACCAGCCATTTGTTACTTTTATTTCAGAACCTTCATAGGTTGCAATCCATTCACTTTTCATAGTTAATTTGTTTTTAGGTTTAATTTTTTTTGGTCTAACTGAAGCCTTATTTTAATTTTAAAGCGGTATCAATTTTGGGTATTTATATCTCGTGGTAAAGACACAAATTAAAATAGAACTTTACAATACCCACTTATAGTGATATTTTGTGTTTTTTCTTGTAATAGAAAGCAGCTTACAGTATTTCAATCGTTCTAAAAGTAAGATTTACTCGTGGTGTAGAAACTCGTGTAGTGGGTGGTAAGCGATGCAACCAGTGCGTCTGGGTCTCATTTTTCATTAATAGTAAGCTTCCGTGTGCTAATATTTGGGATACGGTTTCTTTGCTATCTTTGTGTTTGAAGGTGAATTTACGTTCTGCACCAAAGCTGATGGAGGCAATCGCACCGTTTTTCTTTAAGTCTTTCTCGGCATCACTGTGCCAGCCCATGCCTTCGTTGCCATTGTGGTATAAATTGAGTAGGCAGGAATTGTAGGTTTCGCCCGTTTTTTCTTCCACGAGTGTTTTTAACTTAAGTAACACCGGAGTCCAGATTAAAGCTTGCTTGGTGTTATTGGAATAGGTATAGTTAAAATTTGTGTCGCCGTACCACGCCACTTTTCTTTTGGTAATTATAAGTTTGCCAAAGATAATGGCTTGGTCGTTTTTCCAGGCAATGGTTTCTAGTAAATTTTGCAGATAAAAGTTGGCTTCTTTCACCGGCATAATAGGGCCATAATAGAGTACGGTTCCGTCTTTGGGAAGCAAGTTTTGGTTTTCGTCTAATTCGGTGCTGAATAAATCCATTGTTTGTATGCTGTTTTCATGCAATGACCACAAGGTCGGAAATTGTTTTGAATTGCATCCGTCTCAGAGTTAAAAAATACCCGATTTTCTTTTTTCATTCGCTTCCCTGATTTGCAGTGCAGGGTTCCGTAAATTTTGAGTTTACTATTTCCTGTTGCTTTGTTTTGGGTTTTAGTTCCCCCTCTTTTATTTGTGCGTCATCATTGCTTTTGTTTTGCGTGAGGGGTTGTAGTGGAAATCCTCTCTTGTCTTATCTCGTTTTTAAAACGAGATAAGACAAGAGAGATTGTAGCGGAAGACCCGACCCGTAGGGACACGCCCAAGTTCTTTTGTCATTGTTAATTATAAGTTAAATATACTTATAAAGTCGATTAAGGCGAGGCTTAAAATTATTTTTGATACAGATTAATCATTAAACAACCATTAAATGAAGAAATTATTCATTTTGAGCACTCTGGCAGCTTTTGTACTTGCGCCTAGTGTAGTATTAGCCCAAAAACAGTGGCATATAGATAAGAAAAAGAATAAAAAAACAGAAGTAGTTGCTACTCCAGAAAAAAAACCTGAAGTTACCATTAAAGACTATGATAAGGTAATTACCAAAGACGCTATCTCTGATGATGGTTTATTTTGGGTACATAAAGTAGATAAAAAATATTATTTTGAAATTCCTAATAAATTGTTAGACAAGGACATGCTTTTAGTGAGCAGACTCTCAAAACTGCCTTCTAATTTAGGTGGTGGTTATGTCAATGCGGGTTCAGAGACAAATGAGCAGTTAGTCGTTTGGCAACGTTTTCAAGATAAAATTTTAATCAAACTAAAGTCTTATAGTGCGGTGGCCAATGATAGCTTGCCTATTAGTATTTCTGTAAAAAACAATAATTACGAGCCTACTTTGTATGCTTTTGATATTGTTGCTTTCAGTAAAGATTCAGCCAATACAGTAATTGATGTAACCAAGTTTTATGGAAGTGATGTCAAGGCCATAAGCGGATTATCATCTAGTATGAGAGAGACTTATAAGGTAAAGGGTATGGATGATTCTCGCAGTTTTATCACGGCGATGAAAAGTTTTCCGATGAATATTGAGGTGATTCAGGACTTTACTTATAATGCGAGTAAACCTCCCGTCCTTGAAGATACGGAAACGATTAGTATTCAAATGAACCAATCGATGATTTTGCTTCCTGAAATAATGATGCAACCGCGACTGGCCGATCCAAGGGTGGGTTGGTTTACGATGAGTCAATATGATTATGGCAGCGAGGAGTTAAAATCAGATAGTAAAACATACATCCGCAGATGGAGATTAGAGCCTAAAGATCCTGTGGCTTACGCCAAAGGGGAGCTGGTAGAGCCCATTAAACCCATCGTGTATTATATTGATCCTGCCACACCGGAAAAACTGCGTAAATACATTAAGCAAGGGATTGAAGAATGGCAAAAACCATTTGAAACAGCAGGTTTTAAAAATGCTATTATTGCCAAAGATCCTCCAACAAAGGAAGAAGATCCTGATTTTAGCCCGGAGGATATGCGTTATTCTGTAATACGTTATGTAGCTAGTACGACCCGTAACGCAGTTGGTCCTAGTGTTTCTGATCCCCGAACTGGAGAAATTATCGAAAGCGATGTTATCTGGTACCACAATCACTTGCGTTCGTACCGTAATCGCTATTTATTAGAAACAGGTGCTGCAAATCCATCTGCACGAACACTAAATACAAGTGATGAGGAAATGGGGGAGATGATGCGTTTTGTTATTGCTCATGAAGTGGGACATGCTTTAGGTTTTCCACACAATATGGGAGCAAGTTGTGCCTACGATACGGAGAGTTATAGAAATGCCGATTTCACACAAAAAAATGGAATAGCAGCGAGTTTAATGGATTATGCTCGTTTTAATTATATAGCCCAACCCGGAGATAAAGGAGTGCGTTTTATTCGCCAGATGGGGCCGTACGATCATTATGCAGTGAATTGGGGATATAGAGTAATTCCAAACTCCGTTTCTCCCGAAGCAGAAGTACCTACTTTAGACAAATGGATTATGGAAAAAGCGGGAGATCCCATGTATAAGTTTGGTAAGCAAAGTAGTAGTTTTGACCCAAGTTCACAAACGGAAGACATAGGGAATAATTCTATGAAAGCGAGTAGCTATGGACTTAAAAACTTAGAATATGTTGCGGCACATTTATCAGAATGGACGAGTGATGTGACTAATAATTATGAAGATTTAGAGGAGTTGTATAAAGAAATGTTAGATGTGTGGAGTAGGTATGTCGGCCATGTTGTGACCAATGTGGGTGGTGTGCATGAGGATATTAAAAAGCCCAATCAACAAGGAGTTATCTACACAGTCGCTCCAAAACTGCTACAGCAAGAAGCCATGCAGTGGTTGCAAACGAATGCTTTTGCCTCTCCTACCTGGCTGGTAAATGTGAAGACTTTAAAAAATACAGATTACTCTGGTTATACAGAACGTTTTAGAAATTTACAGGCAAGACATTTGAATAATGTGTTGAGTTTTGATCGTATTGGCCGATTAATGGATGCAGAAATTTTAGGTAGTGCTAACTATACTGCTTTGGACTTGCTAAGTGACATGAGAAAAGGAATCTGGAAAGAAGCCAATACTCCAACTGCAGTTTCTATCTATCGTAGAAACTTGCAACGTGCCTACATTGAAAGAATGGAATATCTTATGAAGGAAGAAATTAAACCTAGCCGTTCTGGAGAGTATTACAATGTGGCACAATCTGATGTAAGAGCTTTAGTTAGAGGCGAGTTAACGACTTTGAAATCAATACTAGGAATAGCAAAAAGTAATGCCGTGAATACAGAGACTAAATACCATTATGCCGATTGTATTCAACGGATTGCTTTAATTTTAGACCCTAAATAAATAAAAGTACTAAGCATTAAAAAGTCCGCTACTGAGCGGACTTTTTTATATCGCTTCGACTGGACGTCTTTTATGAATCTTTGTAAGTACAGGTTTATCTATTGGATGTTTTATTTTACATTCCTTTTTTTTTGGAAATTCAAAAATATAACTTTTACCTGTGAGGTAAACGAGACCGTGAATTAATGATTCTGGCAAAAAACTGAGTTTGTCTAAAAAATAATCATAGGTTTTAGTACAATAATTAGTGATCAGAAAAGGAAATGAGTTAGGTATAAGATAGAGGTCTTCTATGTACTGTTTGTCAACAATAGTTTTTTTATTGAATTTAAAATAATGGATTTCTTTGTTTTCTTTCTTTAATTTAATTAGTTCAAAAACAGATAAAGGTATTTTAGAGTTGGTATGGTAAAAAAATATTGATTTGGAAACATCAATTAGAACCCACTTCTGAAATTCTCTAGAGTATACTTCGTTAAAGGAATGACCACCGAGGATTGTTCGGTTAGCTGTCATAATTTTTAAGCCCCACTCTTTTACTTTTATATCGTTGATGACACAAAAATTATTATAAACCTGCGAAAGATCGCTGCAAATTCCCCCTTCACCTCTTATCATTTTTCGTAGTGCGCTGTTAGAGGATTTTCCAAGTCCTGCTCCCCCTTTGATATGATTTCTAAGCCACTTCGCTATTTTTTTTGCTTTTTCCATATCGCTCAGGTCTGCCTTTGGTTTCGTCAAAATCATTTTGTTCAGTTGAAAATAAAGAGGAGGAATGTCACATTTTGGATTTATAGCGTTGTAGCAAAAATTTTCAATACGACTTACCGATGATTTCCTAGAGACCATTCTGAATTTTATTTTGTACAAAAGAGAATGTCTCCTAAAATACCAAAGTAAGGGTTTGCTCATAATTCATTTTATTCGACGATTACAGAATCTAAATATAAAGAATTAAAATGCTAAAAGAATTAATTAATCGTTGAAAATCAGATATATACGATTAATTCAAAATATTTTAGGGGATTAGCATAATAGGGGATTAGGGAGAGTATATCTATCACCACACAAAAAAATCCCAATCTTACCGCTTTAAGATTGGGAATTTTTTTTTAATTTAAATACATGAATAATAATTGAATAGTAATTGAATAGTCTTATTCCTAAATAATTGGAGTTAATCAATGCTGTAAATACAAAAACTAAATACCATTATGGAGATTCTGTTCAACGAATCATTTTGATTTTAGAATCTAAATAAAGCTATATTATAGTCCTATAAAAACGCTATTTTTTTGTGGATTCTTTTTCCTCTGTTTTTTTAGCAGCGATAGTGGGTTGCTTGTACACTTCAATATCTTTCTTGATTAATCGTTGCTGCAGCCAGAGAACTAATTTTTGTACTGAGTTTTCTGTAAGGTCTTCTTTACTTTTATAGATCAAGACAGGTATTGTTTTGATACTATCGGTACCTTCATTAAAAGTATGATTGGATATCGAAATATTATCTACCTCAGGAAACAAAATTTTTATTTCAGCTAATAAGGCTTTATTATCATACTTATTTGCGACGATTTGTTTTTTTAGACTTAAAATTGAAACGTCTTTTTGGCTTAATTGTGATTTATTAAAATTAATTTCGTTTAGAATATCGCTTTTAAGGTCTGTTGTATCCTGTATTACAGATAGGGTAGTGTTATTAATATCATACGCTTTAAGTCTTTGATTTAGTTTTTTAATTTCAGCAGCGCTATATCTTTTGGAAAGAAAACCGAGTTCTAGTTTTTTGGGGTTTTGATTGAATTTGGTTTTCTTATATAAAATGGCAATTCCTTTATTTGAAAACTCATTTTCTGTAAAAAGATCAATTTGGTGCTGGTATTTCTTTTCTTCAATTAATTGGTAGGCAAAATAGATACTAGGTAGGATTAATACTGTGATTAAGCCTGTAATAATATACTTCACTTGTTTTTGCGCCTTATCATCTAGTTGCTTTTTGGTAGGGTACTTTAAATATTTTACGATGAAAAAAGTAGAAATGCAAATGAAAACGCAGTTGATAGAATACAAATACATGGCGCCAAAAAAGAATTTAAAACTCCCTAATGCTAGGCCGTATCCTGCAGTACATAGAGGTGGCATAAGGGCCGTTGCGATGGCTACACCGGGTATTGGATTGCCTTTTTCTACTCTTGTTATGGCAATTGCACCAACTAAACCCCCAAAAAAAGCAATAAGGATATCATAGATATTCGGGGAAGTTCTAGACAATAATTCGGGTTGCGCTTCTTTGAATGGGCTAATGTAAAAATAAAGTGTAGAAACAAATAAACCAACAAGCGTGGCAATTAGCAGATTTTTTAAGGATTTTTTCAGTAAATTGAAATCATAAACACCTAGCCCAAAACCAGCTCCTATAATGGGACCCATTAGCGGTGATATTAGCATCGCACCTATTATCACCGCCGTAGAATTCACATTTAACCCTATAGATGCCACAACAATAGCACATGCTAGAATCCATAAATTAGATCCTCTAAAGGAAATGTTGGACTTTACGAAATCCAATACTTTGTTCTTTTCTTCTTCCCCCTTGCTTAGGTTGATATAAGCAAAAAGACTATTTACTATTGTTTTCATCAATGCCTTCTTTTAAAGTGTTTTTCAAAAAGATAAACCCTATTAATCCTGCTATTAAAGAAGAAAGAAGAATGATAAATTTAGCATTGCTAATTATAGTTTGGTCATCGAATGCAAGTAACGTGATGAAAATGGACATTGTAAACCCAATACCTCCCAAAAATCCGACGCCAATAATTGTTTTCCAATTCAAATCAGAGGGAAGTTTACAAATTCCCAAAGAAACGGCAGTAAGTGAAAAGAGATAGATTCCCAATGGTTTTCCTACTATTAATCCTAAAGCGATTCCAATACTGTAATGCTGAGCGATAGTTTCTCCTATGTTTGAACTGATAACGATTGCTGTGTTGGCTAACGCAAAGAGCGGAAGTATTAAAAAACCAACCGGTTTATGTAGGAAACGCTGTAAAATGGATGAGGTAGATGCTTTATCTCCATTTCCAAACGGAATAACAAAAGCTAATAATACTCCTGTAACAGTAGCGTGAATTCCTGAATGAAGCATAAACCACCACATAATGACACCACCAATAAGGTAAGGAACTAAATTTCTAACTTTCATACGGTTAAGTACAAACAACACTAACATTGTAGCTAAAGCATATATTAAGTTAGCCCAAAGAATAGTTTTTGTGTAAAAAATTGCAATAACCAGAATAGCTCCTAAGTCATCTATAACTGCTAATGCGGTTAAGAATATTTTTAAAGACAATGGTACCCGATTGCCTAATAAAGATAGAATTCCCAATGCAAAAGCGATGTCAGTTGCCATAGGAATACCTGCGCCAGAATGTGCAACAGTCCCGTAGTTGAGCAGTAAATATAGTCCTGCAGGAACAAGCATTCCTCCCAAGGCTGCAAATATGGGTAGTAGAGCATCTTTTATGTTTGACAATTCACCTTCATAGATTTCTCTTTCTAATTCTAAACCAATTAATAAAAAGAAGATGGTCATTAAACCATCATTAATCCAATATTCCAGACTTTCGCCTCCCAGTTTCATATGCCAGGTATGCAGGTATTGTGAACCAAAGATTGAATTTGCCATAAACAAAGAAAATATGGTGCACGCTATAAGTATAAGCCCAGTTGATTTTTCGCTTTCAAAAAACTCATTAAATAAATCTGAATTGTAAATGCGCTTTATTGTTTTTTTCATTTTTGTCTTCATGGATTCTTTTTACCCTAAAACCGGAAGGATTTCCGTTTTTGTTACTAATTTAAAGGACTAATTCTTAGAATTACAAAAATAGCTAAATAGTTACGAATCTCCTCCTAGAAATTGATAATATTATCAGACCTTACCGTATTAACTATCCTAAAACAGGAATTTAAGTTTTGTTTTTTTTGATAATTTGACAACAATAAAAAACGGTTTTCATGCTATTTTGTTAGTAGATTTCTTCAAATTACACGACAGTTGTTGTTTAAACACTTTACAACTAAAAGAGGATTTGCTATAAATAGTAGCAATAATAGAGGTTAGTTTTTGGATACAGTACTATTTTTGATGTAATCTAAATATGCACGAAAGGTTTCTTTCAATTTCCAAAGTACTACGACAGTCATAATTGCTGCTACAGCACCCACGATCATTCCTACATTTAATATTCTACGTTATTCTAAATTGTATTTCCTAATACTTTAAGACCATCTTATCTAAGAGAACGATATTTAATAACAACAAATCTCAACTATGGACAAAATACCCAAGTGCGGCCACAATAACTGCAGCATTAAGAATTGAGGTCGATTTTTTTGGTTCGATGGAAGGAATAGTATTTGCGATGATTTATTTTTTTATTTGAAGCTTTAATAATAGGTCGGTTTGTATGTCGTCGCCTAAGGTAAAAACATGTTTGTCAAATTCGACAAATCCATTTTTAGCATAAAATCCAAGCGCTCTGTAATTTTCTTCCCAAACACCCAACCAAATATATTCAACTTGCCTTTGGTGTGCGATTTCCAGTACTTGATCAATAAATAACTGTCCCACTTTTTCACCGTGGTATTCCTGTAAAACATAAATGCGATGAATTTCCATCGCGTGCTCATTCATTAACTCAGTTTGTGCGCTACCAAAATTTATTTTTAAATAACCAATAATTTTAGCGTCAAAAATGGCTAGGTAAAAGGAAGAATCCGGATTAGTAAGTTCCTTGGTTACTTGTTGTGCATTAAAACTTTGCGCGATATAATTAGAAAGGTTTTTAGCGGTATTTACTGCGGCAAAAGTTTCGGTGAAGGTTTGCTTGCCGATTAATTGTAGCGATTCTAAATCGGATAGTGCTGCTATTCTAATTTCAATTTTGCTCATGATAAAAAAATAGTGGGTTTGTGTTATAAAATTCAGAATCAAAAATAACATATTTAAAATTTGCTGCAATTTTTATTTTCTATTTCATCATTAAACAAATCGATTTGTATATGTGTGTTTATTGTTTTTCAATTTGTACTTTTGAGTTTGTATTAAAAAGAACCTCCAACAGGATTAATTATGAAAATTGTCATATCACCAGCCAAATCTTTAAACTTCGAAAAGGAATTACCTACTTCACAATATACCGAACCTGCTTTCTTGAAAGAATCAAGGGAAATTCAAAAAGTATTGAAGCAGCAATCCCCAAAAGACCTTTCTGAATTAATGGATATTTCAGCTAAATTAGCGGACTTGAACTGGCAACGGAATAAAGATTGGAAAACGCCTTTTACGCCTGAAAATGCCCGCCCCGCTATCTATGCTTTTGATGGAGATGTTTATACTGGTTTAGATGGGTATTCGATTCCAATAGAAAAAATAGAAAATTTACAAGATAGTTTACGAATACTTTCGGGTTTGTATGGAGTGCTGAAACCATTAGATTTAATTCAGGCATACCGATTAGAAATGGGTACAAAACTGTCTATTGGAGACGATAAAAACTTATATGAATTTTGGAAAACTAAAGTAACAAAATCGCTAAACAAAGAATTAGAGAAAGGGGAGTTGTTTGTCAACCTAGCAAGTAATGAATATTTTTCGGCGGTAGATACTAAAGCTTTGAAAGTTCCGGTAATCACTCCTGACTTTAAGGATTATAAAGATGGGAAACTGAAGATAATCAGTTTTTTTGCAAAGAAAGCCAGAGGAATGATGGTACGTTATATTATAGATACCGAAGCAAAAACAATAGAAGATTTAAAAGGCTTCAATTATGATGGCTATCAATTTGATGCTACAATTTCAAAAGGCGATCATTTAGTATTTACCCGATAGTCCTTTTCAAAATAATTCATAAAAAAACTCCCACTTAGATCGGAGTTTTTTTATGAATATTAATGCATGGCATCGGCCGGATTGATTTTGTTTTTTCCTCTTTTGATGAAGAATATAATTGGAATACAACAGAGGAACATAATACCCAGATACATAAAAATATCCATATACGATAATACAGTACTTTGCTTTAATACCGAATAATCAATTGCCTGATAGGCTTTTTTCATAGATTCATTGGCAGTGAATCCTTTTGACATAAATCCTTTTTGCAAAAGTTGTAATCGTTGTTGTACTTCAAATTTACTGCTATCTAAGTGTGCTATCAGATTGACGCGATGTTCCTGACTGAATCGTGTGATAAAAGTAGTTATGATGGCAATACCAAATGAACCTCCCAATTGTCTCATCATACCTGTAAACGCAGCTCCTTCACCAATGTTTTTACCTGATAAAGTAGATAGCGATAAAGTAGTAATAGGCACGAAAAGTAATCCTAAACCAACTCCTCTTAAAATTAAAGCCCAATACATATGTTCTTCGCCAGTATCGGGTGTCATGCTATTGTGCATCATTAAGGTAAATAAAAAGAAAACTAAGAACCCAACACCAATCATATACCCTTGAGGAACTCCTTTTTGAATCAATTTACCAATAATTGGCATCATAAAAGCAGTAGTTATAGAACCGGGAATCAATAATAAACCAGCATCAGTGGCAGTCCATCCTAAAATGGATTGTGTGTATATTGGAATTATTAATGTGGAACCATACAATCCAAAACCAAGAATGAAAGCCATAAGCGTACCAATTCTCAAATTCCCGTCCTTCAGAACACTTAAATTTACGATTGGATATTTATAGGTTAATTCCCTCCAGATGAAGAGGATTAAGCCAAATAATGAAACTACACTTAATAAAATAATCAATTTGTTGTTAAACCAGTCATCTTGTTGCCCATGTTCCAGTACGAATTGTAATGAACCAATAAAGGATGCCAAAAGAATGATTCCTATCCAATCGACTTGATTCGACTTCAATTTTTCTCCGTATTTTGGGCTTTTAACAAAACTTAAAGTCAAAAGAGTCGCGATAATACCCAGTGGAATATTGATGTAAAAAATGTAAGGCCATGAAAAATGATCTACAAGATACCCACCTAAAGGAGGGCCCAACGTAGGACCTACAATTACACCCATTCCATAGATAGCTTGCGCCATTCCTCTTTTTGCAATAGGATAGCTCTCTGTAATAATCGTTTGTGCCGTTACCAATAAGGCACCACCTCCAAGACCTTGAATAAATCGGAAGGCCACTAATTCCCATATATTAGTAGCGTTACCACATAAAAAAGAAGCGACGGTAAAAATAATTATCGAAACAGCAAAGTAATTTCTTCGTCCAAATTGTTGTGAAAGCCAACTGGTCATTGGGATTACAATCACATTTGCAATTGCATAGGCAGTAATAACCCAAGCAACATCAGTTAATGTTGCGCCAAGGCTTCCTCTCATGTTTGTTAGCGCCACATTGACAATAGTGGTATCTACAATTTCCAGCAAAGCACATAGTACTGCCGTTATTGTAATGATAACCCGTCTAAAGCCGTATTCGACTAAATCGTCGTCTCCTTGTCCTATTACCATTTTATGCGGTCTCTATTTATTATTTAAGCTAATGATGTTCCAGTATATTGCCGATAACTTATGCCGGTTTTTCGACATAGTTTAAAAATAGTCCTCCCGATGATTATCGGAATTATGGGACTATATTAAAAACATAAGCGGTATTATTTTATATGTACGTCTACATCCACATTCATTCCCGGACGTAATAATTTTATTTTTTCAATATCGTTGTTTGCATCAATGCTAATTTTTACGGGTAAACGTTGAATCGTTTTTACAAAATTACCAGTTGCATTATCTGGAGGTAAAATAGAAAAACGCGCTCCAGTTGCAGGAGAAAAAGAAGTAACCGTTCCATTAAAAGCATAATCAGGATAGGCATCTACTTTGATAGTCACTTTTTGCCCAATCACCATTTTATTCAATTGCGTTTCTTTAAAATTAGCTACAACCCATGCTTCATTGTTGTTGATAATATAAAAAAGAGATTGTCCTGGTTGAACTAACTGTCCTGGTTGAATATCTATTTTAGAAACCTGTCCGTCAATTGCTGCAGTGATAGCGGTATAACTTAAATTCAAAACTGCAGAGGCAAGTAATGCTTTAGCTCTTTTGATATTGGCATCAGCCACATCCGTTTGTTTGTCAGTTGCTTTTGATTTTGCCACAACAACTGATTTTTGAAAAGCACTTGCTTTTTCTTGCTGTTGCAAAATACGTACTTGATTCTCAGCCTCTAATTTAGCCGCTAAAGCCTGTTCGTATTGTTGTTTTGTGATCGTGTGGCTTTTATATAAATTGTTATATCGGTTGTAATCACTACTTACGCGATCTAATTTTATTTTAGCACTTTCAATGTTTCCGCCGGCTGACTTCACATTAGCTTCCGACACAGAAATACTAGCCAGAATACTACCGATGTCTGCTTTTGTAATTTCTAAATTTCCTTCGGCTGCAGCCAGATTTGCTGTTGCTTCGTCTATTTTTAATTGGTAATCTTTCTTGTCAATTGTAAATAAAGTATCTCCTTTTTTTACGAAATCGTTGTCTTTTATAAACACCTTGCTTACGTATCCCGATACTCTTGGGATAATTGGGTTCATGTTTTTCTCAATTTGTGCATCATCAGTTCCTTCGTGAGAAAGGGAATGAATATACTTATAGGTTCCATAAATAACACCTAATAATACTAATGAAGTAATTATAATGATAAACTTGGTATTGGTCTTTTTCTTAGTCATTTTAAGTGTCGATTATATTTTTGAAAGATTGAAAGTTTGGTTTAATTGCCCGCTTACAGAAAGCAATTCATAGTATTTTTGGATAACATTAGCCCTTGCTAGTGTTTTATTGATATTAGAACCCAGTTGCTCTACATCAGCCTCAAGAAGATCGTTGGTGTCAGATAAACCGTTATCATATTTATCTCTGATTATTCTGTAATTTTCTGATGCTTGTTCCACCGCCTGATTGTAAACTAGATCTTGTTTTAAAGCTAAATCATAATCTTCAATGGCTTTTTGTACTTGTATTTTGATATAGTCAGTAAGCATCATTTCTGAATTTTGTACTTCAAGTGCTTTGCTTTCTGCTATTTTAACATTGGTACCATTTTTTAGAATACCGCTTAAATCATAGGATACGCCAACACCAATGTTCATGGCGTTTTGCACTGTGAGAACATTTTTTAAATCTAATGCAGTATAACCACTAATGATTGAAATAGAAGGGTAATAACCGCTTTTAGCCATTTGAACATTAGCTAAACTAGCTTTTTCTTGTAATCGAATGGATTCTAAATCTTTACGGTTTCCCAATGCTAGCTCGTCATTAGTCGGAATGTTAGTCATTTTGAAGTCGGCAAAATCACTTTCTTTTATTTCTAATTTTGTTTTTGAATCCATTTTTAACAGACTGACAAGCTCAAAATTCACTGTATTTAATTCACTGATAGCTTGGTCTAAAGACAGCTGTACTTTTGAAACTTGAAGTTGTGATTTTAACAGATCATTTCTTGGAATAATACCGTTTTTTTCCAATTCAAGAAAATCAGTAACCCGTTGTTGAGCACTTTTTTGATTTTCTTTTAAAAGTTGAACCGTTTTTTGTGCTTTATACAAACTGGCATAGTAGTTAACGACCATCATCGCCACTTCTTCTTTCGTTTGCATTGCAGCGGCTGTTTCAGCCTGATACATGTTATCGTAAGCTTTAATGTTGTTTTGAATTTTAAAACCAGAAAATATGGGAAGACTAGCGCTTACTTGTCCTATCATTAATTGATCTGCAACAGGAAGCGGCCCAGAATCACTACTTTTATTTATTTTGAAATCAATGGATGCTTTCGTTAATCGTTGGTATTGTCCTGAAATTTTCAAATCAGGATAGCGGCTGTTTTTAACTGACTGTAGTTCTAATTTTTTAGTTGTGACTTTTGTGTTTGCCAATGAAACTTCATTGCTTTTGGCCCAAGCCAAATGAATGGCTTCATCGAGTGTTAAACTCGTTTTTTCTTGCGCTTCTATTGATGAAATTCCGATGAAGAATATCCCAAAGAGCATGAGTTGACTAACTTTCATATATCAGAAGTGCTTTTATGGTTTGTTGAATGTGTTTTGTCAGGTTGACATTTATATAATTATTGTACAAATCTTCAGTGTTTAGCTGTAATAAATTCATGAAATACTCTTTATTCATATGAAAATGAAAAAAAGTACCTAGAATCGTGGGAGTGATTAGCGGAATCGAAATGTCTTTTCTAAAAACACCTTTATCCTGGCCTTCATTAATGATAGCTTCTAGAGATTTTAAATTGCTTTTTCGCAACTCATAAAAGGATTTTATATTTAATTCCTTTTTTTTGGTCGCTACTTCAAAGTGAAGGATTCTAAAAATTCCCTTATTGCAATTGATCTTATTGATGTAAATTTCAATCAGTTTATTAATTTTTGCAATAGGATCTAGATTTTCAACCAACAAATTTTCAATCTGTATCTTTAAATCTTTAGTTCTATAAAATATTAGGGATTCCAGTAAACGTTCCTTTGAACCAAAATAATAAGAAACCATAGCGATATTAATCTTGGCTTCTTTTGCTATATTTCGAATGGAAGTTCCGTCAAAACCTTTCTCAGCAAATAAGATTTCTGCTACTTGTAGGATTTGAATTTGTTTGTCGTTAAAATCTGTTTTGAATGCCATTGATTTTAAATATGTTTCAAAATTAAACAAGTGTTTAAATTAAACACTTGTTTAATTTAATTTTAACATTTATTTAACAAGTAAGTGCTATAGAAGTTAAACGGAGAATAGAATTAAAAAAGAATATTCCTATTGAGATCGTTTTAGACTTTATAACTTACTGTTTTTCGTAGGGACTGAAAATGGGCGTTAGGTGCTTTTTTTGAGAATTTCTGTTCATTTTTTCTAAATTTAGTTAGATTTGTAAAGTAGGTTAGAGTGTCTTAGGTAACATTTACTTATTGAATTATGCAAGGCGCGCTACATCTACAGCCATTTATAAATTTATACTTTTTCTAATTTTGTTTTTATGACATCTAATAATATAAATCGCCTAAAGTCATTGACAACCATTAGTTTAGTACTGATTGTTTTGATCAGTTTCGCCTACAGATCATTGAGGGCAGATAAGGGGATAGTAGGTAAGAGGTTGCCAGAAAAGAAGGAAATGCTCGTCAAGGACGCACCAATAAATGGAAGTGAAATTAATGTTCCCTTGCGGGACAGTATTGTTAGTTTTGGTATGGATTTAGTGGGTACTCCTTATGTTGAAGCTGGGTGCAGCAGGGATGGGTTTGACTGTTCAGGATTTGTATACTTTGTTTTTCAGCATTTTAAAATTCAGGTTCCAAGAAGCTCTTCACAATTTGATAATTTTGGGAAAGAAATCGCCATTGAAAGCGTGAAAAAGGGAGATGTTTTGTTGTTTTTAAGTCCGACCAGAAATGTTATTGGGCATTTGGGTATCGTTTCTAATCCAAAAGGAATGGAAAGTGATTTTATTCACGCAACTTCAGGTCGGGATATGAAAGTGATTATTTCAAGTCTAAAACAGCGAGGATATACAAGAAGATTTGTCAAAGCAATACGAGTCTTATAGATTCGGAGACAGTAATTGTGCAATGGGTATTATGAATTTTGTTGAGGTAAAGTAAAAAATGCAAAAGTAGAAAAAAACGAACAGTAACATATATTCAAAATTGTGAATATCTATTTCAATAATAACCGATTTTTTTTCCTTTAAAATCTATCTTTGACATCCTAAAAAATAAATAGATGAGCACAACTTGGTACGAATGCAAAGTTAAATATAGAAAAACAGATGAAACTGGAGGTCAAAAGATTACGACAGAACCTTATTTGGTAGATGCTTTATCGTATACCGAAGCCGAAAGTAGAATTAATGAAGAAATGTCAGCTTATATCAGTGAAGAGTTTAAAATCACGAATATAAAAGTGGCTAATTATGCTGAGATTCATCCTTTTGAAAATTGTGATCGCTGGTTTAAATCAAAAATTTCTTTATTAGCTTATGATGAAGAAAGTGGTAAAGAACGCAAAACTAATATGTATTTTTTAGTACAGGCTAATGATGTAAAAGAAGCTTTTGATAATACAATGGGAATCATGCAAAGCACCATGGGTGAATATAATATTCCAGCTGTTTCAGAATCTCCTATTATGGATGTTTTCCCGTATTTCTCAGGAGAAGAAGAAGATTTGGAAAAAATAGAAAAGTTTAACGCACTAAAGGCTGCTAGACCTGAAGTTGTAGTAGAAGCAGAAGATACTATGGAATTTGCTGTCGAAGAAGAAACGGCTTCCTAGTTATTATAATTAAAATAATTACCCCAAATTATGGAGTGCATTATACCTTTAGTCTCGAGTCACAAATTATAAATCTGATTCAGGATGGGACAATTTAGTATATAAAAAAGAGGACGCCAAAGTCCTCTTTTTTAAAATTACTGGTGGTGTTATTTTAGTCTTTAAGTTTTGTAAATTCTTCAGCAGAAATTTCACCAGATCTAATTTTTTGTAACTCACTCATTTTAGATTTGATGAAAGCATCAATTTTCGGATCGATTCGTTCAGGAGTAGTTGTACGATATGTTCCTGATAATACACCATCATAATAATAGAAAAAATTATAATCAAAATCACTAGCGGATAAAGCATAATCTCCTAAATACCATCCTAAACGTGCTGCAGAACGTCTTTGTGGAGGCGTGCCATGATGACCAGCGCTCGTTGTGTTGTAATCACCAATAGCATAAGCAAATTCAAAACCAGGCCCAGCAGCTGTCCAACTTGCATTGTATCCTGTAGGTCTTTTCATGTAATACCCTGCAAAACCATCCGCTTCTAATTCATTAGGTCTTGCTGTATTTTCTGGTTTCGATGGCAAATTGTAGGTGTATTGCAATTGATGACCAAATTCATGAGCCAAAATCATTGCTGGAACAATTTGGCCTTTGTTAAGTGCAGCGATGTATATTGCCTCCCCAAAATAAATTTTCTTAGGATTAGAATACGAAATCGCATTGTAAGTAGAGTTGGGGTTGCTGTTATCGTGTACCATTTTAAGGGTCACTGCACTTTGGCCAAAAACATTGGCGATTTTTGTGTTTTGTGCATAAATAAAATTAGTTTGTGTAGTGTTGATCATTGTAGTGTTCAAGTAGGCTGTTGAACTCCAGTTACCATCAACATAACTACATTGTGCATTTAATAGGTCGGGTTGTAGATCAACTTTTTCTAAAGCTGTCGCAGATAGTGGGGCTTCAACTTCTTCATTATTTGAACATGCTACTAAAAGCGATAAAGATACCGCTGTGCAGAAAATGGTGTTAATTCTGCTAAATTTATTTTTTTTCATTATGAATAATTTGGGGTTAATTAATGTTGTAAACATAGTGAAAATTATCATTTTGTTATGAAAATCTTAAAATTTAAGAGAATTGTTTTGTGTATTGCCTATAACATAGATGTATTTTATTTTTTTAATAATTACTGAAAGTCTAGGGACAATACGGGTTAAGCAGAATTTATTTACAAAATAAAAGAGTTAATAAATAAATAAATAAAAAGTACTTCTTACCCTTATTTTTAAATAAAAAACCCCCTTTTTTTAATTAAAAAGAAATATTTTACTTGTTAAAATAAATTTATCATTCCTTTAATCGGGTTTTTTTGTAGTTTGTTGATAAATTAATTTCAAAAAGATGGTTTTGAAATCAAAAAAAGAATTAATTGAGAATTTTTATTATTGCAGTAATTTTTCTAAGTTTTAGAGTAACAAAAACTTGTATCGATAGTCCAAAAATGAGTTTCTAGAAAGTTAAAGTTGATATTGAAAAATCCTATAGTAATTGTGTGATACCATTGCATTATTAAGATTATTTATTCAAATTTCGTTTTCTAAAAGGAATCCATTTGAAGATAAAACCGATACCAAGAGCACACAAAATAAATAAAGGGTCACCTATTATAGGATTGTCAACTACAAATGAAGTGACTATTCCAAAAACGCCAAGTACTACTACCATTGTCTGCGTTCCATTCCGTTTTGTCGTGTTTTTAGCGATTGAGTGATTTTGTTTAATATTTAATTCTTTTTTTTTGAAGAGTTAGAAACATTGCTAAAAATCACAAAGAACTTGATATGATTCTTAATCAAAATCCAGTGTCAAATTTTTCGACCGTAATAATATTTGTTAATATTAAAACGAAACTCATAAAAATAGATATTAGTGCTATGTTCTTTTTTATTATTAATTCAGTTTTGCGGAGTGGATGGTAACTCATGGCTTTCTGTGATAATAGCATTTTTTATATAATTGCTAATATAGAAATAGATACTTACAAATAGTCGTATTTTTTTATACACTGCACAATAAAAAAAGCGTCGTTTAATCTCGTTTTAAAACGAGATTAAACGACGTCTAGCCTTTATCTAAAAAAGAAGTTTATCGAATTGCTTTTACAAAATCTTCAATTTTCCCTGTTCCGTTTTCCGTTAGGTACTGGATAAATGCGCTTCCAATGATGGCACCTTTGGCAAATTGTGTAGCCTGATTAAAGGTTTCTTTGTTGTTTATTCCAAAACCGATGACTTGAGGGTTGCGTAAGTTCATGTCAGCGATGCGTTTGAAATACGCTTCTTGTGTACTTCCAAAACCAGATTGTGATCCCGTTACACTTGCGGAGCTTACCATATAGATAAATCCATTTGAGACACTATCGATAAATCCAATGCGTTCGTCAGAAGTTTGCGGTGTAATTAAGAGTACATTAATTAGGTCGTATTTCTCAAAAGTAGCTTTGTACTCATCGGCATAGACATCAACTGGAAGGTCAGGAATGATTAGGCCATCAATACCGATTTCAGCACATTTCTTGCAGAAATTTTCCACGCCATATTGTAACATTGGGTTGAAATATCCCATGATTATTAAAGGAATAGAAACTGATTTCCGAATGTCTTTTAGTTGGTCAAACAAAACTTGGGTGGTCATTCCGTTATGTAAGGCCTGAGTGGAGCTGGCTTGTATGGTTGGACCATCAGCCAATGGATCAGAAAACGGTAATCCGATTTCGATCATGTCTACGCCACTTTTTTCCAAATCCTGAATGATTTGTACGGTATCATTTAAGTTAGGATATCCAGCAGAGAAGTAGATGGAGAGTATCTTTTTGTCTGCTTGTAATTTTTGATTTATTCTGTTCATTTTTACTATTTTATCAGATTGGGAATCTGTTTTGCAGTCTGTTTTTGATTGGTTTATACTTTGGCGCTATAAGCCCAGACTAATTGTTTTGATTCTAATGGGACTTGGATGCGGGTATAAGAGTTTCCTTCGTATGTATCAGAAAGTTGAAGTTCGTCTAAGGTTAGTTCATACACTATTCCATGAATTGCATCTTTATTATCGTCGGTGGGAGTGATAATCGGATAGGTTTCTATTCCAAATTCTTCTTCAATTTCAATTTGTTTTACTGCATATCCCGATAATTTTTCTGGAATCCCTTTTAGGATTCGTCCAAAAATAGTTTTTTGTACATCTTCTTCTCTTAAAGAACCGTAGGCAAATAAATTTTCCATTTTTTTCTATTTATAATTTATTTTTAAATCTGATCTTCTTGTGTGGATTGCGTTAGGGATGGAAGCGGCATCTCCCGATTAACAAAAACAAGGCGATCGCCGTAGTTTTTGTTAATCGGGAATATAGCAAACAGCCCGCCCGCTTGCCCTGAAACTTTTTTCAGGGTACGCGGGAACGCCCTGAAAATGATTCAGGATCAACCCTTTTTACAATTTAAAGTAGTCAATATACGTATTTAAATCTTTGTCGCCACGTCCGGACAGATTAATCACCACAATATCCTCTGGTTTGAATTTCATTTCGTCGAGAACAGCAAAAGCATGAGCACTTTCAATCGCCGGAATAAGTCCTTCCATTTTAGAAAGTTTTAATCCCCATTGCATCGCTTGTTCATCAGTAATCGAGATAAACTGCGCTCTTCCCGTTGCATAAAGATTAGCGTGCATAGGACCAACGCCCGGGTAATCCAATCCTGCCGAAATGGAATACGGTTCGGTAATTTGGCCATCTGTAGATTGCATCAATAAGGTCTTGCTACCATGAATCACACCTACTTTTCCTAATACGGAGGTAGCTGCACTTTCTCCAGAATCTACTCCTAGACCTGCCGCTTCGACAGCGATGATCTTTACGTCTTCATCATCGATAAAATGGTAATATGTACCGGCAGCATTGCTTCCGCCACCAACGCAGGCAATGACATAATCAGGTTTTTCTGTTCCTTCTTTTTCCAGTAATTGTGTTTTTATCTCTTGAGAGATGACACTTTGAAAACGAGCTACCATATCAGGATATGGATGCGGTCCTACCACAGAACCAATGATATAATAGGTGTCTACTGGATTGTTGATCCAGTCGCGGATAGCTTCGTTTGTCGCGTCTTTTAAGGTTCTAGAACCTGAAAGTGCGGGACGTACTTCGGCACCTAGCATCTTCATACGCGCTACATTTGGCGCCTGGCGCTTGATGTCAACTTCGCCCATATAGACGATGCACTGCAATCCCATTAAAGCACAGACAGTTGCTGTCGCAACACCATGTTGGCCTGCACCAGTTTCGGCAATAATACGGGTTTTACCCAAACGTTTGGCAAGTAAAATTTGGCCAATGGTATTGTTGATTTTATGTGCTCCAGTGTGACATAAATCTTCTCTTTTAAGGTATACTTTTGTATTGTATTCTTCAGATAAGCGTTCTGCAAAATATAGAGGAGTAGGACGTCCTACATAATCTTTTAAAAGTGCATCAAACTCTGCTTGAAAGCTTGGTTCTGCAGTGATTTTTAAATATTGTTGGCGTAATTCTTCAACATTTGGATATAACATTTCAGGAATGTAGGCTCCTCCAAATTCACCGTAATAGCCTTTTTCGTTTACGTGGTAGCTCATTTTTTTTTCTTTTTATTGTAGGTGCAATTCGCAAATTGTCCGTACAAGGTTTATGTTTTTTAATCCCGGCGCTGTTTCAAATTTACTGTTTACATCAATAGCATAAACGGGTAGATTCATTTTTAATATTTGTTTAACTGCTTCTAATTCTTCGAGTCCTATTCCGCCACTAAGGAAAAAGGGTTTGGTCGAAGGATAATTTTCTAATACTTTCCAATTGAAAGTCGTTCCGTTTCCTCCAGGTAATTTCCCTTTAGTATCAAAAAGGAAATAATCGCAGACCGCTTCGAACGGTTCCAAAACGTTAAAGTCAAATTCATCTTGGATAGAAAACACCTTGATGATTTCGATGTTGTTTGGCAATTGGTTGCGTAATGTTTCGCAAAAATCGACTGATTCTTTTCCATGCAACTGAACAGCCTGTAAATCATGTTTTTTGACTTTTTCAGAAATATTGTCCATTATCTCATTGACAAAAACGCCAACTTTTTTTATGGATTTTGGCAGAGTAGGAATGATGCCGTCAAAATAGCGAGCCGATTTTTCCCAAAAGATAAAACCCATATAATCGGGTAGGAGTGATCCCACTTCGAGTATGTTATCGGGGTATTTCATGCCGCAGATTTTTATTCCCACCCCAGGCCTCCCCGAAAGAAAGGGAGACATTATGTTATGTTTGTCTAAATTTTTCATGATCATTTATTTAGCTTTAATAACTTCTCGCGAAGTTTTTAAAGCTTTGCTTGACTTTCTCTTGACTTTTTTTTCCACAAAAAGGGAGTTCCCCTTCGGGGGTTAAGGGGCTAGTTGCTTTATGAATTCCTTCGCCGATTTTCCAGCATTTTCTGTTTTCATGAAGTTTTCACCTATTAGAAAACCTTTGTAGCCAAAGGGTTTTAATTCGTTTATCGCTTCAACAGATGAAATACCACTTTCGGAAATTTTTACAAATTCGTCTGGTATTTGTGCCGCTAATTGTTTGCTGAAATCTAGACTTACTTCAAAAGTTTTCAAGTTTCTATTGTTGACACCAATCATATCCAATGTTGGCATAATTGATTTCTCCAACTCTTCTTGATTGTGTACTTCCAATAATACTTCTAGTCCCAAACTCTTTGCAAATTGAGATAAGGATTTGATTTCTTCTCTAGTTAGTACCGCCGCTATGAGCAAAATTAAATCGGCTCCGTAGGCTTTGGCTTCCAGGATTTGGTATTCATCCACAATGAATTCTTTTCGCAGTAAAGGAATGTTTACTGAGGCTCTCGCCAAAAGTAAATCATCTAAAGAACCACCAAAATATTTCCCATCCGTCAATACCGAAATTCCACAAGCACCTGCATCTTCATATCCTTTTGCCACTTCTTCCACCGTGAAACTATAATTTATCTCCGCTTTTGATGGAGAACGTCGTTTGTGTTCTGCGATAATTCCAGAAGTGCTATTTCTTAAATTTTTACTTAATGAAATGGTCTTTTTTGAAAAAAAAACGGAAGCTTCCAATTGAGAAACCGGAATGATTGATTTTTTGAGAATAACTTCTCTTCTTTTATCAACTATTATTTTATCTAGGATATTCATCGTTTAATTTGTTTAAAGTTTTAGTCAATATTAAATCACTTATGATTAACTAAAATCAAATACGAATTTCGTTAATTTACACAAATTAATTAGTGGGAATTTGTGAAATTCGTGTATGGTTTTGTATTTTTTTTTATCTACTCAATTCCTGTAAAGTAGTCAATGCTTTTAATCCTTTTCCAGACAGCAAACTTTCTTTAGCTAATTCAAATCCTTCGAGCGGGGTACATTTTGTTACCGTTGCAATGGCCATTCCAGCATTGGCACAAACTACATTGTTTTGGGCTTCTGTTCCTTTTCCGGAAATGATGTCAGTAAACATTTGGGCTGATGCTTCGATTGTTTTTCCTCCTTCGATTTCGCTTTGTGCTAAGAGGCTAACGCCAAAATCTTCTGGGTTTAGGACTCCTTCCATCGAACTTGTGATAATCTTTGTAGGACCAGTCAATGAAACTTCGTCATAGCCATCTAATGAATGTAGAATGGTAACATTCACATCGGTATTTTGATATAAATAAGAGTAGATTCTAGCCAGTTCTAAATTAAAAACCCCTACCAATTGATTCTTTGGGAATGATGGGTTTACCATCGGCCCTAGCATATTAAAAAAGGTTTTTACCGCCAGTTCTTTTCGGATGGGGCCTACATTTTTCATAGCAGGGTGAAATAGTGGGGCGTGTAAAACACAAATACCTGCTTTGTCAATGCTTCGCTCTAAGAAATCGGGATCATTACTGAATTTGATTCCCAGTTTTTCCATCACATTACTAGAACCAGAAATAGACGAAACTCCGTAGTTACCGTGTTTGGCAACTTTTATTCCTGCTCCTGCAGCTATAAAAGACGCTAGGGTCGAAATATTAAAAGTGTCTTTTCCGTCACCACCTGTCCCACACAAATCGATTGTGTTGTAATCTGATAAATCCACGCGGATGCACAAGTCCAATAAGGCTTCTCTAAAACCAGAAAGTTCCTCAATGCTAATACTACGCATCATAAAGACCGTCAAAAATGCGGAGATTTGACTTGGATTATAACTACCATTGGAAATATTGACCAAGACTTCTTTTGCTTCGGCCGAGGTAAGCATTTCGTGATTGATTAATCTGTTTAATATATTTTTCATTTTGTTATTTTGTTATCCTCCCCCCAGCCCCCTCAGAAGGAGGGGGTGATTGGATGATTAAACTTTGTGTGTAAACTATGTCTGTAAATATTTTCCGTGAACTATGTCTGCATTGTTTTTCTGCAAACTATGACAGTAAATAATTATCAATTATCTATATCCGTTTTGGCTCCCCCTCCTTCGGAGGGGGTCGGGGGGAGGATCTAACTATTCACCCAATTCTCCAATATCTTTTTCCCGTTTGGAGTCAATACACTTTCTGGGTGAAATTGTACCCCACGAACATCAAATGTTCTGTGACGCAAGGACATTACTTGACCATTTTCATCAAAAGAAGTCGCTTCTAGCATTTCAGGCAATGTCGCATCGACAACCCAAGAATGATAGCGTCCCACTTCAAAATCTTTTTCTAAACCATCAAATAAATGTTCGTCATTTACAGATTGTGTTACCATTGTTGCAACACCATGATATACCTTGTCTAAATTTGATAACGTTCCTCCAAAGACTTCTCCAATTGCTTGCTGCCCAAGGCAAACGCCCAGAATGCTTTTGGTAGCGCCGTATTTCCGAATCACAGCTTTCAACAATCCGGCTTCTTCAGGAACTCCAGGGCCAGGGGAAAGCAGTATTTTATCAAATCCTGCAATCTCATCGATCTCAAATTCATCGTTTCTGTATACCGTCACTTCGCACTCTAAATCTTCCAGATAATGGACAAGATTGTAAGTGAAACTATCGTAATTATCTATAACTAATATTTTTTTCATTTTGTCTTTTTTGTTTAAAGTTTAAAGTTTAAAGTTTCAGGTTCTGCCAACTGATACTAAATCACTAAAAACTGACCACTTATTTTCTATATTGTCTCTGCTAAATCCAGCGCTTTATTCAACGCAAGGAGTTTATTGTACACTTCTTGCATTTCACTTTCTTCATCTGAACTGGCAACAATTCCGGCTCCCGCTTGAGAATGTAACTGATGATTTTTGCTCAGGAATGTTCGAATCATAATGGCATGATTGAAGTTTCCTTCAAAATCCATAAATCCTATAGCACCGCCATAAAAATTACGGTTTGTTTTTTCATATTCTTCGATGAGTTGCATTGCTCTGTGTTTTGGCGCTCCGCTTAATGTTCCAGCTGGAAAAGTGTCGGCGACTACTTGCATAGTCGTTGCTTTTTCATGTAAATGACCAGTTACTTTGGAAACCAAATGAATCACATGCGAGAAAAACTGTACTTCTCTGTATTTCTCTACATTTACGTTATGACCGTTGCGACTTAAATCATTTCGAGCTAAGTCGACCAACATGACGTGCTCACTATTTTCTTTTTTATCTTCGGATAATTGTTTAGCAAGAATGGCGTCTTTTTCGTCGTCACCGGTGCGCTTGAAAGTTCCGGCGATAGGATGTATTTCTGCCTTACGATCTTTAACAATAATTTGCGCTTCGGGCGAAGACCCAAATATTTTGAAATCTCCGTAATCAAAGAAAAATAAATAGGGAGAAGGGTTGATGCTTCGTAGCGCTCTGTATACATTGAACTCATCTCCTTTGAAACCTTGGGTAAACCTACGAGATAACACCAATTGGAAAACATCTCCTCGGAAACAGTGCTTTTTGGCCAAAGCCACATTGTGTTTGAATTCTTCGTCTGTCAAATTTGAAAAGCCTTCGCCTTCTTTCGAAAATTTATAAGAAGCAATATTTCGGGATTGCAATAATTGTTCAATTTCAGAAATGTTGTTTTTTCCGTCCAAACTATGGCAGAAGATATACGCTTCATTTTTAAAATGATTGATTGCAATGATATTTTGGTACACTGCATAATATACATCTGGGATTGAAATGCTATTGTCTTTTTTGGCGATTTTTACTTTCTCAAAATAGCGTACGGCATCATAGGAAATATACCCAAACAAACCATTATTGATAAATTTAAAGTCGTTTTTCTCCGATTTGAACTGTCCTGAAAACTCTTGGATTACTTCAGGAATATTTGTGTTGGCATCGATTGCTATTTTTTCCGAAGTACCGTCTGGGAAGGTTTTGTAAATCGTTTCGTTTTCTATTTTTATAGAAGCAATTGGATTGCAACAGATGTAAGAGAAACTATTATCGCTCCCATGATAATCGCTACTTTCTAATAAAAGACTGTTTGGAAATTTATCGCGTATCTTGAAATACACACTAACAGGAGTTATGGTGTCTGCAAGTATTTGTTTGTATTTTGTATTAAATATAAAAGGTTTCAATTTGTTTAAAGTTTAAGGTTTAAAGTCTTAAGTGATGTTGAAAATAAAGGAACATAAAAAAAAGGCTTGTCGTGATGACAAGCCTTTTATATTTATAGTGGATAATACCATAGGAGCTTAGTTCACGACGTTTGACGTAAATTGTTCCACCACCAAGTATTGTTTGTATTTGTGTTCATGTTACAAATATATAAATGTAATTTGGTTATTCAATTCGATTAGAATAAAAAAAACTAAATTCTTAGTCTTTTTTTGTTATATTTTCTTGTGACATAACAATTTTTGAATTATTCCTTTTTCTTCAGAAGTAAATCTTAAGGAAAATTTTGAAGTTTGTCGAACCTTTTTTCGAAATATTGAGAATGGGTTTGTACTATAAGAATTAAATTCCCGCTTTTTTGTAATACTTCTTAGTTATTTATGACCAATACACTTTTTACTTTAATTCTGAAATCAGGATTGTTGTTTTTGATACTTGTTTCGGTAAATAAATCTGGAATAGTGAGGTTAGTGTATTCTAAAGAAAAGGAGTCGTTGCTGTACCATTTTTGTATTTCGGGGTCCAATGAAGAGATCTCGCTTACAACGGAACCTGTACAATTATTAATCTTGACTTCATGAATGTTTACTTTGACTAAATTGGCTGCGCCAGATCCTATTTTTCCTTCTAATAAAATAAAGGGACTGAAGCCAGAAACAATACTGTTATTTAAGTTAAGCGAACTGTTTTCTTTGATATATACAGATTCACGGATTAGACCTTGGTTGTTTTTTTCTAAATTGACTAAGGTGATATTATTGGCATTTATTTTGGTAAATTTTTTAGTCATATCAGCATTTTCAATTTTATCATAGGAATCTATTTCAAAACATCTGGAGCCAGATATATCAGAAGAAAAAGGATGGCGAATGGCGATACTGTTGTTAATATTACATTGCGCGCCCTGCGTAAAATCAAAATCATCGTCAGTAGCGCGGTATGAGATTAGATTATTGAGATTTACGTCACCACCATAACATTCAAAAGAATCATCATTAGAATAACTAATCTGAATGAAATCAAATTTTGTTTTTCTCCCCACACCGGCCATCGATAGACCATTCAGTTCTTTCAGTGCATTTATCTTTCTACCTGAATATTCAATTCGAACATATTTTAAAATACCAGAGTTATCGTCTTGGTTCTTTCCTCCATAATGGCTCATCATTGGGTCTAAATTGAAATCTAAGTAACTGATGCCTCCTATCTTATTGATTGGAGCCTCTCCTAAAATTATTATACCTCCCCAATTTCCCGGTCTTCTGGCGGCAACATTTTTCGAAGATGTAAAGACAATTGGATCCGTTTCTGTGCCTTCGGCTATGATTTTGGCACCAATTGTTATGACAAGCGTACCGCATGTTTCCTCATCGCCTCTAATGACAGTTCCAGGCTCTATAGTTAAAACTGCATTATTAGTTACATAAACCACACCAGTTAACTGGTAGGTATTTCTTTTGTATAGTTTAGTGTCTTTGTCGATTACACCCGCTAGTATATTTGTGGCCTCGCTGTAATCCGTTGTTGCCGGCTTAAAGTTAGTCCAGTTTGTCATCCAATTGGAGTCACCAGTAATTCCCTTAGGTTGTTGTGCAAAAGTTATAAGACCACAGATAAAACCGACAATTGTAAAACATAATTTTCTTTTCATAACGATACTTTTTAAAGTTTTCTATTTCCTCAATTGAGAAGGAAAATGGTATTGGTGATTGTTTTTATTTGGCTCACGCAGCGTTTTTTTATTTAAAAAATGCTTTATTAATGTTAGTGTTTTAACAATTCCAAAATTAGAAGTAGTATGTTATCCTAAGAATTTGTGGGTATTATGAATGTGTTATTATAAATTTCGAATGTTAATTTATGTAAGGAATTACTCTTTAAAAAAAAATACCCCAACAAAATAATTGTTGGGGTAAATTAAATACTTAAATGCTTTGTTTTACATTTTCAATGAAATCGCCAATTCAAATTCATTAGAAATTGCTTTGTCTCCTAAGTTGTCAAAGAAACTTCCTGAACCATATTTAATATCATATTTAGTTCTGTCAACGTTGAAAGCTGTTGTAGCAGTATTTCCGTTTACAGTAATATCGAATGTTACTGGACTTGTTTTATCCTTGATAGTCAAGTCTGCAGTTACAGTATATACAGTTTTAGATTTTGCTGCAATAGTTTTGAATACTAAAGTAGAAGTTGGGAATTTTTCAGTTCCAAAGAAATCTTCTGATTTCAAGTGACCGTTTAATTTTCCTTGGTACTCACCAGAAAGATCAGTAGAAGTTAATGAAGTCATATCAACAGTGAAACTTCCGCCAGCTAATTTATCTCCTTTAAAGATTAAAGTTCCCGCTTTTAGATTTACAGTACCACTATGTTGTCCTGTTACTTTTTTTCCAACCCAGTTAATGGTGCTTGCTGCCGCATCTACTTTTTTTGTTTGTGCTGCTACTGATAAAGTAGAGAATACTACCGTTAGTGCTAATGCAATCGCTTTTAAATTTTTCATGTGTTTAGTTTGATTAGTGTTAATAATTATAGTGTAATAAATAATTCCTCTTGTGATTTTCTAACTTTTTTGTAATGTTGAGTAGCATCTTCATCATGTCTGTAGCCTAAAGTCGCTATTAAAGAAGCGTTAAGACCTAGTTTTTCTAAGCCTAATATTTCGTTTACCTGCTCAGGAACAAAGCCTTCCATAGGAGTAACGTCAATTTTTAGTTCGGCAGCTGCATTTAATAAGTTACCCATTGCTAAATAGGTTTGTTTTGACGCCCAAATGTTTTTTGAATCTTTATCAAGCGTTACTATTTTTGACTTCATGAAGTCTGAGTATCCATTTAATGAATCAATAGGGACGTTTCTTGTAGTGCTTATATTTTTGACATAACTATCAATAGATTGTTCTGCAATTTGAGTTTCATTTGCAAAAACGATAAGATGCGAAGCTTCTACTATTTGAGATTGGCCCCAGGCAGCAGGTCGGATTTTAGCTCTTAATTCGGGGTTTTCAACAATGATAATTTTGTAAGGTTGTAATCCATAAGAAGAAGAACTTAAACGGATTGCTTCTTTTAAAGTATCTAAATCTTCGGTGTTTATTATTTTGCTGGCATCAAATTTCTTTGTTGCGTATCTCCAATTTTGGTGTTCTAAGAAAGTACTCATAATTTATATTTTATTGATTTCTGTATTTTTCTAGTAATGTATTCAATTGCTCTAATTCCTCGTCATTTAAATTTTTTGAAAAATAATTACCATGCTCCGTTACTTTAGGGTCTAGTTCATGTAGAACGTTTAATCCTTTTTGAGTAATCAAAACCTCTATTTTTCTTCTGTTTTCTGGACAGACTTTGCGTGTAACCAATTCTTTTAATAATAATTTATCTACCAGACGGGTGGTGTTACTCGTTTTTGCAATCATGCGTTCCTGAATGACACTCATATTAGCGGGGTTCCCTTTTTGCCCTCTTAGTATCCGTAACACATTGTATTGTTCTCCAGATAACTCATACGGCTTCAAAACTTCATTGAATTTCTCATTGATGACGTTTTCGGTATACATTACATTTAAAATAATTCGATTTGAATTATTTAAAACCGCTGTAGTTTTTATGATGTCTTCAATTTTCATACCAATACATTATTTATTTGTTGGTACAAATGTAACACTTATTTTAGTTGTATATACAAGTGTCTGTTGTTTTTTTGTTAAAATTTTAAGTAAGTATTGTAAAACAGTTTGCTTTATTGGGTGTATACACTTGTTTTATAGTGTTTTAGATGGTTTTTTGAAGGCTAGGTGTAGTTGCTTTTTTAGAGAGGTTGATAGGAGTTATAAAAAATGAACTTCCTTTAAATTGTTTTTAAAGTGATTTGTTTCCATTGATTTATAGAAGAGTAAGTAGTATTGAGACGTATTTATAGCTGATAATGATAGTAACTACTGACTTTATCATCTCACTTTATTTTTTTTTGGAAGCTAATTTTTTTTAAAAATTAATACAGACGAAATTCAAAACCTTAGATTTATGAGCTGTGATTTAAAATTGTATGAGGAAATCGCAATTAGTTAACTCTGACTATTTAAAAGTTCATAAATACTGTTAGCATCATTGTCTTGATCTTTTCGGTTTTCCATAAACGTAAATCCATTTTTTTCTAATATTTTTTTAGAGCTCTCATTTTTATGATGTGTGAAGGCTTCGATCTTGTCTAGTTTTAATTCATTGAAGCCAAAATTAATAACGCAATTTAGCGCTTCGCTCATAATTCCCTTATTTTGGAACGCAGGATTAAGGGCATAACCCACTTCGGCAAGGGTATTGTTCTCGGAAATGTTCCACAAGCAAATTGTTCCTATAAGTTGAGGTTCGTTTTTATAAATGATGCCCCAAGTTACCGATTTATTATTGTGGTAGTCATCGGTTATTTCATTTATAAATTGGAGTGCTTGCTCGATAGTCTTTGTTTTTCTGTTTTCTGGTCTTTCGATATATTGATTAATCGTTTCGTCAGAGCGTAAGTATAAGATAACTGCATCATCAGATTCTTTCAATTTTCTTAATAAAAGACGTTCTGATTTTATTTCTGGAAAAGATTTGAAGTTCATTTTGGCATCGTTTTGTACAGAACGAATATATGAAATAAACGGAGATAGTTAAAATTGGCTTATTGAGAACATAAGTATTTGAGTGTAAAATTTCCTTTATGACAAAGGAGGAAGCTGTGCTAGCTTTAGGTCTACGTTTTCCATGTTGAAGGATTTGTGCGGTAGTGGAGTTATGAGGTCCAAGATATAGAACAAAAAAAAAGCGGTTGGAGTGTATACTCAAACCGCTTTAGCTTATCTAATTTTAGGTACTAATCAATTAAAGTAACTAAATCTTCTTTGCTTTTTCTCACTTTAGTAAGATTAACTAACCAGTCATTTTCACTGTCTCTATAACCTACAGGAAGCATAACGCAACTTCTAAGTCCTTTAGCTCTTAATCCTAAAATTTCATCCAATGCATCAGCATCAAAACCTTCTAAAGGTGTACTGTCAACTCCTTCAAAAGCGGCAGCAGTAATAGCTTGCGATAATGCGATGTAAGCTTGTTTAGCGGCGTGGGTAAAGTTTTCCTCAGCATCCTTTTGCGGATAAAGATTTAAAAGCATCTGACGGTAATTTTCCCAACCTTCGTTTTTAAAACCACGAATGGTGTTTGTTAAATCAAACATTTTGTTAATGCGTTCAGCGGTGTAAGTATCCCAGGCAGCGAATACAAACAAATGAGAACAATCAGTAACAACGGATTGGTTCCAAGAAATAGGTCTGATTTTTTCTTTTAATTCTTGATTTGTAATTACAATTACTTCAAACGGTTGTAAACCACTTGATGTAGGAGCAAGTGATATTGCTTCAATTATGTTGTCAATTTTTTCTTGTGATACTTTTGTACCATTCATCGCTTTAGCAGCGTATCTCCAATTTAATTTGTCTAATAATTCCATATTCTTTGTTTTTATTTTTTGTTTTATTCTAAATTTTTGTTGCCTTCTCCTAGTATTTTAATCCATTCATTCAGCATCTCTTTTAGCTGCAGTACATCGGATATCTTGATATTTTCGGTAAGCAATATTTTGATGAGTTTTTCAGGAATGGGCTTTGCTTGGTCTTTTAAGTTTTTTCCTTTTTTTGTAAGCTGTACAATAACACTTCTTTCATCTGTAGTAGAACGATTGCGTTGCAGGAGTTCCATTTTTTCCATGCGTTTTAGCAATGGTGAAAGTGTATTGGTATTCAGCAGCAGCTTCTCGGTAATCTGATTTACAGAAAGATCATCGTTTTCCCACAATACTAGTAGCACTAAATACTGTGGATACGTTATCCCCATTTCGTCTAAATAAGGTTTGTAGGCCTTAGTGAGGAGACGGGAAGCGGAGTAGAGCGGGAAGCAAACTTGGCTGCTTAATTTTAATTGTGCATCGTCCATATTAGTCTTCTGTTTTTCTGGTTCTCCAGTCTTTAAACGCGCCAGTTGACCATAATGCCCAGGCAATAAGTACTGGTTGGAAAAACAGACGTATTAAACGTGCCTTATCTGAATTTAGTGCTCCAAAAGCATCTTTTTGATCTAAGTATTGCGCAATATTTCCTGGAAACACTAAAATAAAAAACAACGCGAGTGCCCAACCAAATACAACTCGTTCCTTTTTCCAAAAAGCCAAACCGAGACCCAATGCCATTTCTACTATACCAGATAGTACTACGACCGAATCTTTGCTTAGCGGTAACCAGTCTGGTACTTGCGCCTGAAAATCTACTCTATTAAAAGTAAGGTGACTGAATCCGGCATAGACCATAAAAAAGGCTAATAGTATTCTGAAAATATTTTGTATCAATGTTGTTTCTATGGTTTTACTCATTTTTTTAATTTTAATCGTACGCGTTTATGTCGTGGACGATGCAAATGTAGTCAATTGTTTTGTAATCACGATTTATTTACGCGTAAACTTGTCATTGCGAGGAACGAAGCAATCCCATCCTGCTGCTCAACTTGTGTGCCTTTGTTAGTGAGATTGCTTCGCTTCGCTCGCAATAACAATTCTGCCCGCAATGACAAACGCTGTTGTGTTTTGCGTGAGGGATAGAAGCGGCATCCTTTATGGCGTTTCTTCAAGCCATAAAGATATAGCGTATAGCCCGACCGCACCGCAACGGAGTGTAGGTGGGGACACGCCCAAAAAAATAAGCGCATAAAAAACCCCGAGCTGCTTGTGGCAAATCGGGGTTTAGATTTATATAAATGGGAATTAGTCTTTCAGTCCGATTTTGGATAAAATAGTTTCCAGTAAACACCATTTGGTAAAACCGGATTGAATTAAATTGACTCCTATAAAAGCCGTGAACCACAACCAGTTTTGATTAACGTAAACGGATAATAATAGACTGATTAAGATAAATGATCCTACTAGTATTCTAAAAACTTTGTTTTTCATATTTTATAATTTTATTAATTGTGTTTTTCAATATTTAATACTGCCACATGAATGTTTGACAAACTTTCTTGTTTCGCATTGAATTCATTCACTTTTTCAATCAATGTATCTACATTTCCGTTGTCTACAAAGGCGTAATACAATATGGATTCGTTTTCGCTCATTTCGCTTCCAAACCAATTTCCTTCCATTGACACTTCAGAAATATCTTTAAATCCTGTTACATCCTTGTAGCTAAAAGTTTGTACTTCTGCTTGTTTTAGCATTTTTTTGACTGCTGCGTCAAATGCTTTAATTGCGGTGATAATTAGTAGTTTCATAGAGTTATATTATTTTCCCCAGCTGACCTCCCCAAAGGGGAGGAAATTGGAGTAATTAAAATTATACAATAGTTTCTTTTTTAGGTTCTAGCTCCCCTCCTTCGGAGTGGCTGGGGGAGGATTCCCATTTCTTTCTCTCCGTCACATAGTAAATTATGGGCACGACAATCAATGTTAGAATAGTAGAAACAATGGCTCCAAATACTAACGAAATCGCCAATCCTTGAAATAACGGATCAAATAAAATAATAGAAGCTCCAATAACTACTGCACCTGTTGTCAATAGAATAGGAGAGGTTCTTACTGCTCCAGCCTCAATAATCGCTTGTTTTAACGGTACGCCATCATTCAATCTTATTTCGATAAAGTCAATCAGTAAAACTGAATTTCTCACCATAACACCTGCCAAGGCAATCATACCAATAAAAGAAGTTGCTGTAAAATAAGCGCCTAATAACCAATGCCCAAACACAATTCCGATTAAGGATAGCGGAATCGCAAGCATCATCACCATTGGTGTTTTGAAGTTCTGGAACCAGCCCACAATCAACATATAAATAATCACGATAGCTACTAGAAAGGCTACTCCTAAATCACGGAATACTTCTAATGTAATCTGCCATTCCCCATCCCATTTTACCGTAAAATCACTTTCATCTGTGGGTTGTTCCATGTACAATTCATTGACTTTGTATCCTTTTGGAATTTTCATTTTATCCAGTTTCTCCGTCATTCCCAGAATAGCATACACGGGACTTTCTAATGCTCCAGCCATATCAGCGGTTACATAAACCACACGTTTTTGATCTTTTCTATAAATGGTTTTTTGTAAAGTATCTGTTTTTACTTTTACCAAATCACTCACCGGAATCATATTCCCCTGACTTCCTTTTATTTTCAGGTTCTGAATGTCTTGCAAGCTCGTTTTGTCTTTGTCGTCAAGCGAAAGAACAATCCCCACATTGTCATTAGAATTTTCAGCATACAAATTAGAAACAGGATATTCTTTCAATAGATAAGTCAAATTCCCCACTATTTGTTGCGGTGCAATCCCATTCAGCATTGCTTTTTCCTTGTCTACTTCCAGTTTGTATTCCGTTTGATTATCTTCCACAGTCCAGTCGATATCTACGATACCTTCTGTTTTATGCAAAATATCTTTTACTTGTTGTGCCACTTTAATTTGGTCTTTGTAATTGGGACCATAAATCTCAGCTACCAATGTCGATAATACAGGAGGTCCTGGCGGAACTTCGATAATTTTTACATTCGCACCATATTTCTTGGCAATTTTTTGAATATATGGACGTACATTTTTGGCAATGTCGTGACTTTGTAATTTTCGATCTTCTTTGTGCAATAAATTCACTTGAATATCAGCCATATTACTTCCACCACGTAAATCATAATGACGTACTAATCCGTTAAAAGTGATTGGAGCCGAGGTTCCAATGTAGTTTTGATAATCAACAACTTCTGGGATTGTGGTTAAATACTGTGCAATTTCTTTAGTAACGGCTGCTGTTCTTTCCAGAGTCGCTCCTTCGGGCATATCAATTACGACTTGAAATTCGTTTTTATTATCAAAAGGCAACATTTTCACCAAAACTGACTTGGTAAAAAACATACCAACAGAACCAAATAGTAATAAAACAGTCACTCCCACAAGCACTCTTCGTTTCATGCTGCTTTCTAGTAAAGGACGCTCTAGCTTGTTGTACATTTTATAAATGAAACTAGTTTCTAAACCTTCGGCTTCTTTATGTCCTTGCTCGTCTTTTTCTTGCAGTAAATGATAGCCTAAATAAGGCGTAACCGTCAAGGCAACAAACAGTGATAATATCATCGCAATCGAAGCGCCTATAGGCATCGGACTCATATATGGTCCCATCATTCCAGATACAAACGCCATGGGTAAAATAGCTGCAATAACCGTAAATGTCGCTAAAATCGTTGGATTTCCTACTTCATTTATCGCGTAAATAGCGGCTTGTTTAAATGGTAATCGCTTCATCTTAAAATGCCTGTGCATATTCTCTGCGATAATAATACTATCATCAACGACAATTCCCACCACAAAAACCAAGGCAAAAAGCGTGATTCGGTTCAACGTATAATCCAGCATATAGTAACTGAATAATGTCAAAGCAAATGTTAATGGAACCGAGAAGAATACCACTAATCCACCTCGCCAGCCCATGGCAAACATTACTAAAATAGTAACGGCCAAAATAGCGATACCTAAGTGCAGCAACAATTCACCTACTTTATCTGATGCTGTTTCACCGTAATTACGGGTTACTTCAACATGAACATCATTAGGTATTATAGTTGTTTTTAAATGTTCTACTTTGTCAATGATTTTCTCCGAAATTTTCATCGCATCAGCGCCTTTTACCTTACCAACAGATAGGGTTACGGCAGGATATTCTGATTTTGCGTCTTTGTATTTTTCGTTTGATTTACTGTAGCCAAAGGATACATAGCTTTTTGCCGTAGAAGGGCCGTCTTGAACCGTTGCGACTTGTTTTAAGTAAACAGGCATATTTTTATTAACACCTACAACCAGATTTTCTACATCGTCAGCTGACGTTAAGAACTTCCCTGTCGTAATCAAATATTCTTCATCGGTATTGACAAAACTCCCGGATTGAGAACTGCTGTTATTCGCTTGAATCATTTGCATAATACCCATAGGGTCGATGCCGTTCTCTGCCATTTTATCTTTGTCTAAAATCACTTTTAGTACACGGCTTCTTCCGCCAATTTCTTTGGTGATGGCAACATCTTTTACTTTTTCTACTTCCGAGGTTACTTCTTCGGCAATTTGGCGCAATTGAAAATCATCCATTTTATCGCTCCAAAGCGTGATCCCAAGCATGGGTACATCATCAATAGAACGTGTTTTTACCATTGGTTTGTACACTCCTTTTGGGAACATGTCTTCGTGTTTTGCTAATTCGTCGTATAATTTTACATACGAACGCTCCACATCTTGACCTACATAAAATTGAACGATAAGCATCGCCTGACCATTCATGGCCATCGTATGCACGTGCTCAACCCCTTTGATATTTGAGATGATTTTCTCCAGCGGTTTTGCCACACGGCTTTCTACCTCGGTAGGGCTCGCTCCTGGATATCCCACCATGACATCAGCCATCGGGACATTAATTTGTGGCTCTTCTTCTCTTGGAATAAGAAAAGAACTATAAACCCCAATGATCATCAAACCAATCATCATCAAAATAGTTAGTTTTGAGTTGATGAAAAAGTTGGCAATTTTACCTGAAATTCCTTCTTGCATAATATTTTATTTATTTGGGCGTGACCACAAGGGTCGGGCTATTCGTTACAATCTTTTTCTTGTTCTCGATACTTCCGCTAAAAAGCGGAAACTCGAACTGACGAAAAAGGATTTTCACTGCTATCCCTCACGCGGTATTAACAACTATTTTTGACTGACCACTGACCACTGACCACTATCTACTGATCACTGATCACTGAATACTGACCACTGCTTATTGAATGCTAACCTTCGCTCCGTTGAATAATTTTCCTTCGGCAGAGATGATATAGTTTTCATCAGCTGATAATCCGGATAATACTTCCACTTTATCTCCAAATGTTTTTCCTGTTCTCAACCATCTTAGAAGCGCTACGTTTTCATTTCCTACAGTATAGATTCCAGTAAGTTGTCCTTGTCTTACTAAAGCACTTTCAGGAACTAAAACCATTGTATTTAGAGTAGTAGTACTTTTGTTTTCCACTGGGAATTGTACATTGACAAACATTCCAGATAAAACAGCGCTGTCTGTTTTGTCTAAATTTATTTTGACTAAATATTGTCCTCCAGTATTCTTAGCAGAAACGCTTACTTCACTTACTTTACCAGTCAGTTTTTCGTTAGACGATTTTACTAAAACGGTTACCGGCATTCCTTTCTTGATAGAAGTGATATCACCTTCAGAAACCATGGCTGTTACTTGCAGTTTTGAAGCACCTTCAACACTTATTAAAGGCATTCCAGGATTTGCCATATCACCTTCTTTTACAAAAGTGTTAGTCACCACTCCATAAAACGGCGCTGTGATATTAGAGTAATTGAATTGTGCCATTACCTCATTTCGCATTTGTCTGGCCCCTTCTAATCCTGCTTTTGCCATCTCATATCGAGCCGTCATATCGTCTAGTTCTTTTTGGGAAGCACTTTGTTGTTTGAACAAAGCGACAAAACGATCGTAGTCTTTTTTAGCATTGTTATATCCGGCGGTAGCTTGAAGAATACTAGCATCAACCTGTGCTTTTTTTGCCAGTAAATCAGAATTATTGATGCTTACCAATAATTGTCCTGCTTTTACTTGTTGTCCTATTTGTACATAAACTTTAGTTACATAACCCATCATTCGTGTACTTAAATCAGCGCTGTTTTCTGCTTCAATTTTTCCACTTGCACTTACAAATGGACTGTTGTCATTTTCAGCAACGCCACTTACTTTAACTGCAATTGCAGGAGATTCCGCCACAGCTTCTTTTTTCTCTCCGTTACAGGAAATAAGTAGAACAAAAAGGGAAGCGATTATTGTCGTTTTAAATAAAAAGTTCTTCATTATATTACTTTTAAAATTGAAATTGATTTTTGAAATTGTCATTGAAATTGACTTTTATTTTGTTAAAAACTGTAAATATTCCTGAGTGTAATTGTATTCAAAAACAGCTTGTAAATAGTCCAGTTCTTTTTTGAACATCTGCGTTTCAGATTGTAATAAGTCGGTCGTTTTTTCTAATCCTTGAGTAAAACGATTGCTTCTTATTCTATACGCTTCTTGTGATTGTTCCAGATCTAACTTAGATAGATTCACCTTGTTCTCAGCATCATTAAGTTGGCGGTTCGCTTTGTTCAATTCCAGTTGGCTTTTCGCTTTGTATTGTTGAGTTTCTATCTCCGCTTTTTGGAAATCAGCTTTCGCTTTTTCCATTTTTCCAATTGATTTATAACCGTCAAATACATTCCATGATAGTTGAGCTCCTACTACATATCCTTTTGCATTAGTCCCAAAAAGGGTGTCATCGTACAATTCATAACTTCCAAAAGCATTTAAACGAGGTAAGAAAGTCATTTTACTCGATAGCAACATTTTTTGATAGGCTTCAGTAGACTGATCCATCGCTTGAATATCTTTTCTGTTTGCCGAAAGGGAAGTGTTAATCGTTTGTATGGTAATGGTGTTTTCTAGAGCTTCGGCAGGCTTGTATACTTTGTCTCCAAGATTTTCATTCAACAAAAAAGCCAAGTAATCAGAGGCGTTTTGCACATTACTTTTTGCATATTGCAATTGGTTTTTTATTTCACTTACGCGAACTTGTACGGATAGCAAATCTGTTTTTTGAAGAATCCCTTGTTTGAAATAGTTTCCTATTAACTTCAAGTTTTCTGCCGCAGTTGCATTTGCTTTTTCTAAAACGACAACAGCTTTATAGGCCAATTGCAATTCCATAAACGATTTGTTTACTTCCAGTTCCAGGTATTCTTTGGTACGTTCCGTTTGTAGTGAATATGCATTCATCTTAGCTCTTGCCGCCTGTCTTCCATACAATCCATCTATGTTGATGATGGGTTGTAGAATTTCAATTTTAGTGGCAAAGTTTGTAGTACGATTTGGATTATTCAATAAATTAGGATCAAAATCGGAAGCCGTTAAAATTTCTTGATTCAGCTTAGACCCAAAAGCCATTAAAGGATTTGTAGTCGAAATCGCTGTATGTGAGGCAGAAATATTCGGTAAGAAAAGAGAATTGGATTGTCTGTAATCTGCTTGTGCCGATTTAAACTCCTGATCTGCAATCTTAATTTGTAAATTTTTATCGGCAACTTTCTGCCAAAGATCAGTTTTAGAAATAGCCAATGTATCTTGACTATAACTAATTGATGACATGAAAATTATCCCAAATAGTACTATTAAATTTATTTTCTTCATAATTTTTATTTCTAATTATTAGACAAAGATAAATTCACAAGATTGGGTACACAGTAACAAATGTCACACTCGATTAAGTTTACTGTTTTATTAAATGATTTAAGAATTTATCTAAATAAATTTTTATTATATTTAGCGTAAATAATTTATGATTTTTAAGAATGAGTATGAAAGAAGAAAAACTAACTTATGATGAGTTACTCAAAATAACAAAAGATCAAGAATTTGAAATTAATCGATTACGTGAAAAAGAGCGTTTAATGACTAATTTTGAGTTCTACTTTAATGAATCTTTAGATTTAATTTGTTTAGCTGGGACTGATGGTTTTTTTAAAGAAATAAATACTGCTTTTGTAAAAATATTGGGTTATACGAAACAAGAATTGATGAGCATCCCTTTCATTTCATTAGTCTATCCTGATGATGTAGATAAATCGAATGCTGAACTAGAACAATTGGGGCAAGGAATTTCTTCATTACACTTTGAAAATAGATTTGTCCAAAAAAACGGAAAAATTGTTTGTATACAATGGACAACAAGCGTAGATTCCTCAAAAGAGATTATTTATGCAATAGGACGAGATGTTACTAAAATTAAAAAAGCAGAGGCTGATTTATTAGAAAGTGAGGAACTACTTGAAAACGCTCAAAAAATATCAAAAATAGGAAGTTGGGAGTACAATTATTTAGATCATAAAATGATTTGGTCTAACGAATTGTATTCGATTTATGAATTAGAAAAAAAGGATAATCAAGATTTATTTCAGGAATATGTAAATCGATTTTCAAAATCAGATGTTGATATATTTTTTAATAAAGTTAAGCAATCTAAAATTGACAAAAAACCATTTGAGGCAGAGCAATGTGCCATTATTAATACCAATAAAACAAAATGGGTTCATGCAATTGTTTACCCAATTATTGATGAAAATGGAAATGTAATTGGTCTACGAGGGAATACGCAAGACATTACTGAAAAAAGACAAATTACAGAAGAACTTGATGCAATAAGACAAAAAAAAACAGAATTAAAACTAAAATTAGTAGAAGAAGAAAGTAACCGAAAATTTAAAAATTATATTGAAAATGCTCCAGATGGAATTTTTATAGCTGATGAAACTGGTAGTTTTATTGAGGTAAATAAAGCTGTATCTTCAATTCTTGGTTATTCAGAAGAAGAGCTTTTAACATTATCAATGATGGATATAACATTTCACGAATCTCTTGAAGATTTGGGGATGTGTTTTAATAAAGTAAAAAAAGTAGGAGGGTCAAAAGGAGAGTTTAAAATAATTCATAAGTCAGGAGAAATTATATGGTCTCGCGTTGATTCAGTAAAACTTTCTGAAAATCGGTTTATGGGTTTTGTTAAAGATATTACTGAAATTAAACGAGCAAATGAATTACTCACCAATACATTTGAGCGTATAACAGATGCTTTTGTGGCACTAGATAACAACTGGTGTTATACCTATATGAATAAAAAAGCGGGTGAAATTATGGGCTGTAATCCTGCGAAAATGATTGGGAAGAATATCTGGACAGAATTTCCAGAAGCGATGAACTCAAGTTTAGGAGATGCATTTAATAAAGCTAAAGCGACTAATGAATATTATTGTTTTGAATATTTTTATAATAACAGCCAGTGGTTAGAAAATCATTTTTACCCATCAGCTGACGGTATGTCAAACTTTTTTAGAGATATTACCGAAAAGAAATATTCTGAGGCTATTGTTGAAAAAAATGAAAAACGTTTTAGAGCTTTAGTAGAGAATAATCAAGGAATAATCACTGTTGTAAATAAAGAACTTAAAGTTATTTTTAGAAGTCCTTCATCTGCCCGTGTCACTGGTTATACAAATGAAGAATTTGATGCAATTGCGGATGAAGATTATTTTCATCCAGATTTTTTAGAGTATGTCTACAAGATGTTAGAAAAAGCGATAACTAGTCCAGGAAAACCAATTCCTTTATTGTTTCAGGTAAAGCATAAAAACGGAAATTACATATGGTTAGAAGGAGTTGTTACTAATATGATAGATGACAGTGGAGTTAATGGTATTATAGCTAACTTAAAGGATATAACAGTAACAAAAGAAGCAATCGAGTCCTTAATAAAAGAAAGGGATAAATTTGCTAAAATCGCTGCTACATCGCCTGGTTTAATTTACTCCATGCGTCAAAACAGCGATGGATCGTTAAGTTATCCTTATGCTAGTAAGGCATTAAAGGATATTTATGGATTCAATCATGCAGAAATAGAGAATCATCCAGAAAAGATTTTTGCATTGATTCATCCCGAGGATTTAGAAATGGTGACTAAAAAAATTAAAGTAACTAAGTCTAAGTTGGTTCCTCTTAAAGGCAGGTATCGCTATTTTCATCCATCAAAAGGATTAGTGTGGCATGAGGTAAATTCTTTGCCAGTAGTTGAAGCGGAAGGAACGGTAATTTGTCACGGTATCGTTACGGATATAACGGAGCGATTACAAGAAGAACAAAAACTAGTAAAAGTCAATCGACTTTATTCATTTATCAGTAGAATTAATCAGGTTATTGTTCGCGCCACTAATGAAGAAATGCTTTTTAAGGAAGCATGTACTATTGCGGTTGAGGTGGGTAAGTTTAGAATGGCATGGATTGGTTTGCATGAAGAGAATACAGCTAAAGTGATACCTGTAATGATTGCGGGCGAGGATAACGGATATCACTCTGTCATCAAAACGATTTCGACTAAGGATATTCCTGAAGGAAGGGGTCCGGCGGGAACAGCAATAAGAGAGGGGAAATATGTTGTTTGTAATGATATTGAAGATTGCAGTTTAATGAAGCCATGGAGCGAAGACGCGCTTAGCCGAGGCTACAATTCAGTACTGTCCTCACCTATTAAAAGGAGCGGTAAAGTAATAGGTGTTTTTAGTTTCTATGCAAGCGATAAAAACTTTTTTGATGACGAAGAAATTGAATTGTTAAATAAAGCCACTGACGATGTGTCTTTTGCTTTGGAAGTTTTTGAAAAAGAAATTCAAAATAAAAAAGCGGAAGAGGCTATTTTTCAAAGTGAAAAAAGATACCACACACTTACGGAGGTATCTCCAGTGGGAATATTTCGTACGGATGCGGCTGGGTATACCAATTATGTTAATCCAAGTTGGACTCAAATTTCAGGGCTTTCATTTGATGAAGCTTTGGGGAATGGATGGCTTAACGCCGTTCATGAAGAAGATAGGAGCTCTATTCTTAATGGTTGGGAAAATGCTACCATAAATAATGAAAAATCATTATCTGAATATCGGTTTATAAAACCTGATGGTACTATTGCTTGGGTGATGGGACAGGCAACGCCAGAGCGAAATAAAGAAAATCAGATTGTGGGTTATATAGGAACCATTACCGATATTACAAAACGTAAAATAGCTGAAGATTTAATTTTTAAAGAAAAACTACTTTCAGAAACGATAATAAATAATCTACCTGGAATATTTTATCTCTATGATGAAGCTGGAAAATTTGTGAAATGGAATACAAATTTTGAGACTATTACGGGGTATAACGGCCATGAAATTAGTCAAATGAAGCCAGTGGATTTCTATGATGAGAATGAGAAGGATAGGATTAGAAAAAGAATTAAGAATGTATTTAAAAAAGAATCTCCTGGTATTGAGGTTGAATTCTCTACGAAAACAAAAAAGAAGGTACACTATTATATCAATTCTTTAGCAATAGAATATGAAGGAAAAAGATGCCTTTTGGGTATGGGCTTTGACTTAACAGACCGGAAAAAGGCAGAAGAAGAAATTAAAAAAGCAAACCAACGATTTGAAATGATTTCACGTGCCACTAATGATGCAGTGTTTGAATATGATATATTGACGGAAGAAAGTTGGAACAATCAAGCTTTTTCGGATCTCTTAGGCTTTGGAAGTAGTTTGCCTAATGGTAAAAACAACAGTTTTATATGGCGATCAAAGGTTCATCCGGATGATAGAGAAAGGGTTATAAAAAATCTTGAGGAGTCTTATGCAGGAACTTCAAATTTTTGGTCAGATGAATTCCGTTTTCAAAAATTTGATGGGAGTTATGGAATATTTTACGATAGAGGGGTAATATCCAGAGATGAATATGGAAAAGCAATTCGTTTAAATGGATCAATGACGGAGATTACCGAATTAAAAAATATAAAAGAACAATTAATTAATAGTGAAGAAAAATACGGTAGTCTTGTTGAGCAAGCTTCAGATGCTATTTTTATTAATGACGTATCAGGAAATCTTCTCGAAGTGAATAAAAGCGCGTGCGCTATGCTTGGTTATACTAAAGAAGAATTGTGTAAAAAAAATATTACAGACCTTTATACAAATGTTACGCTTATACGTAGACCATTGATGCAAAAAGAATTGTTAAATGGAGAACGAACTTCAATTGAGCGTGATATGTTGCGAAAGGATCAAACATCGGTACCAGTAGAAATTTCTGCCAAAATGCTCACTGACGGACGAATTGTAGCAATAGTTAGAGACATAAGTGAACGCAAAAAAGCCGAAGAAGATTTCAAAAAGTCTAATAAAAAGTTAGAGGCAATTATTGAAGCGATTCCAGATCTAATGTTAGAAGTTGGTTTAGACGGTACCATATACAACTATCATTCGCATCTTAAAGATTCCATTGTGGAACCAACAAATCGATTTATCGGTAAGAAAATTTCTGATATATTACCTCCTGATGCTACTAATTTAGCTTTCTCAGCCATCCAAGAAGCAGCTGAAAAAGGATTTTCAACTGGGCGTCAATATTCTTTGGAGAAAAAAAATGAATTGCGTTGGTATGAACTATCAATAGCTCCTATGAAGGAAACGGTTGATAATGAAATCCATTTTATCTGCCTTTCTCGTGATATTACAAAGGTTAAACTTATCGATGAATCACTGGCGAAAAGTGAGGAACGATATCGTGGATTATTGCAAAATCTCGATGCTGGGATTATTGTTCATAGACCAGATACATCGATTATCATGAGTAATGAAAAAGCAATTGAATTGCTAGGAATAACGGTTGATCAAATGCAGGGAAAAATAGCTACTGACTCAGCGTGGAAATTTATTAATGAAGAAGGGGGTGAAATGCTAGTTGAAGATTACCCGATAAATCAAATTTTAAAATCTAAAAGTTCAATAAATAATGTGACTGTTGGAGTAAATCGACCGTTAACAAATGATATTGTATGGCTATTAGTTAATGGTTTTGCTTTTCAAGAAAGCAAAGGTGCAATCACTGAAATTGTAATTAGCTTTATTGATATTACGAAACGAAAATTAATGGAAATTGAATTAGTGAAGTCAAAAGAACAATCTGAAGCAGCAAACAAGGCCAAAACTGATTTTCTAGCGAATATGAGCCATGAAATTAGAACGCCATTGAATGGTATCATAGGATTTACCCATTTATTGATGAAATCAGAAATGGAAAAAAATCAGTTAGAATATATGTCGACGATTAATGAGTCTGCCACTTCTTTAATGCAGATTGTAAATGATGTTTTGGATTTTTCTAAAATAGAATCCGGTAAACTAGAATTGAATATTGAAAAAATTAGTCTGTATAAATTAACGCGTCAGGTCATTGATTTATTCAGCTATCAAGCGAACCAGAAAAACATTGGTGTAGTATTAAATCTAAGTGAGAATGTTCCAGAAAATATAATGGCAGATTCTGTTAGGCTCAAACAAATTTTGGTAAATTTATTGAGTAATGCATTAAAATTCACAAGTTTTGGAGAAATACGTTTAGACATCACTGAGATAGCGGCATTGGATAAGAAAAACACAATTTTAAAATTTTCAGTAAAAGACACAGGCGTTGGAATCAAAGTAGCTAATAAGGATAAAATATTTAATTCATTTGTGCAAGAAGATAACTCAACCAGTCGAAAGTTTGGAGGAACAGGATTAGGGTTGTCGATTTCAAATCAGTTGTTAGCATTAATGGGGAGTAAATTACAATTGATCAGTAAGTATGGTGATGGAAGTGATTTTTTCTTCGAAATTGAATTTAAAAAATTAAAAAGTAACAATAAAAGAACTTCTGAATACATTAACATAACTGAAGATATCGCAATGGGAAGCATTAGTGATAAAAGGGTTCTAATTGTTGAGGATAATAGAATCAATATGCTTTTAGCAAAAACGCTTGTTAAAAGAATAATTACTAATTGCACTATCTATGAAGCTAGGGACGGAAACGAAGCTGTAGCACAATATGAGAAGGAAAAACCGGATATTATTTTGATGGATATTCAAATGCCGAATAAAAATGGATACGAAGCCACTTACGAAATTAGACGGCTACAAGGCGGTCCAAGTACTCCAATTATTGCAATTACAGCAGGTATAATGAGTGGTGATAAAGAAAAATGTCTGGAGGCAGGGTTGGACGATTATTTATCAAAACCTATAATTGAAGTTGATTTAAAACAACTATTAATTAAGTGGTTGAATAAATAAGCTATTTTTTTTTCAAAAATTAAAGTTTATTATTTATCCTAGTTATGGATAAGGATTAAGTCTTTTTTATAAAAGAATGATAATTTTTATTTAAATTTATTGAAAATAAAGTATTTATTTATGGAAAATGGCAAAGATAATATACAGGAAGTCCTAACTCTTCGTCAAAAGGCAGAAGCAATACAGAGGAATGAGAAGTCAGCTTTTAATTTAGTTGACAGCGACGTGATTAGACTTGTCCATGAATTAGAAGTACATCAGATTGAACTAGAAATGCAAAATGCAGAACTTGCATTAGCCAAGGGTCAAGCCGATACGGCCACTCAGAAATATACTGAACTATACGATTTTTTGCCTTCGGGTTATTTTACAATCAATAAGGATGGAGATATCGTCGAACTAAATCGGGCCGGCGCCGAGCTATTAGGAAAAGACCGATTTAAATTGGTAAATAGTCGGTTTGGTTTTTTTGTTTCAGATGATACCAAACCAACTTTCAATCTTTTTTTGGAAAAAGTGTTTGAATACTCGAAAAAAGAATCTTGTGAAGTCGCCATTATAAATAACGAACATGAAACTTTATATGTTTACATTACAGGTATTGTAGATCAAAATACGGAGCATTGTCATATCTCCGTAATTGATATTACCGAGCGAAAGTTGATGGAGATTGAATTAATTAAAGCAAAAGAAGAGGCAGAAGTAGCTAACAGTACTAAAACGGATTTCTTGGCTAATATGAGTCACGAAATTAGAACACCCTTAAATGGAATAATTGGTTTCACCGATTTGTTAATGAAATCAAATCTAGAAAAGAATCATCTGGAATATGTGTCGACAGTTAACGAATCATCCATACTGCTAATGCATATTGTGAATGATGTATTAGACTTTTCTAAAATTGAAGCTGGTAAATTAGAACTGGAAATTATAAAGACAGATATCTATGAACTAACTAAACAAGTTATTGATTTGTTTAAATGTCAGGCGATAAGGAAGAAGATAGATTTAGTCCTTAATATCGATTACAAAGTATCACATTATATTCAAGCAGATGCGCCCCGGCTAAAACAAATATTAGTAAACTTGATAGGCAATGCGTTAAAATTTACCGATACAGGAAAAATTACTTTGGATATCTCTGAAACTCCCTCTGGAAGTAAAGATTCCTGTATATTTAATTTCTCTTTAAAAGATACGGGTATTGGTATAAAGGAGAGTAATAATAAAAAAATATTTAAGTCTTTTATTCAAGAAGACAATTCTACAAGTCGCCGATATGGCGGGACTGGTTTAGGACTATCTATATCAAACAAACTTTTAGCCTTAATGGATAGTAAATTGCAATTAAAGAGTAAAGTAGGAGAAGGAAGCAATTTCTTTTTTGCTATTCAATTCAAGAAGGTGAACGCTAAACAAAGTGTTAATTGTTCAATTAATTCAATCATTAGTAACCGTGTTATTCCTTTTAAAATGCTTTCTAAAAAGAAGGTTTTAATAGTAGAGGATAATAAAATAAATATTTTATTAGCAAGGACATTGGTAAAGAAAATAATGCCAAACGCAATTGTTTTTGTGGCAGGAGATGGAAATGAGGCCGTACTGCAATTTAAAAAGGAAAAACCAGATATCATATTAATGGATATTCAGATGCCCAACAAAAATGGATATGAAGCAACCAAAGAGATTCGGTTATTGTCTAATGGGGCACAAACTCCAATTGTTGCCATAACAGCCGGAATAATGACTGAAGACAAAGAGAAATGTTTTGAATCAGGAATGAGTGACTATCTGCCAAAGCCTATTATTATATCAGATTTAGAAAAAGTATTACTCAAATGGTTAACTAAATAACATTTGTTTTCAGACTTTTGAATCTGAAGAATCATAGTGTAAGATCAGTTTTTAAAAGTTTAAAAAACATTCTTACATTGTAAATATTTCGCATTATTTATGTAGAGGCGGGTGTGTTGATAAGCAGTTTGCAACTAAGATAGTACGCACTTTTAAATCACTATACTATTGACTGGATTTTGAATTATGTTATCAACTCGAAATCATTGTTTGATTTTTATTCGAATACCATTTAAATGATTTAATGCTATTTTGTCTTTACATTAAGTGTATAAGCAACTGTTTTTCGATATTAATATTCTACGTTTAAAAAATAATAAATTACATTTATGCTTAATTAGCGTGATGCTTGATTTATAATAGCGCAATATCATAATGAAAAAGATAGAGAATAAACAAATTCTGCAGGAAGAAGAAGCCATTTCTAAAACAGCAAAAACTAAAACCATGGACAAAGACGGGCGCAGTGACTTCCCCATCATTGGTATAGGAGCTTCCGCAGGAGGACTAGAGGCAATGGAAGTTTTTTTTAAAAACATGCCGCAAAATCCTGGTATGGCATTCGTCGTTATTCAACATCTCGATCCTACTCATGTTGGAATTTTGCCAGAGCTATTGCAACGGGTCACTTCCATGAAAGTACTACAGGCAGCTGATCAACTTACGGTAAAACTCAATCATATCTATGTAATTCCTCCAAATAAAAGTTTGACAATATTAAACGGTGCCTTGCATCTATTTGCCCCTATTCAAACCCGATGGTTGCGTTTACCAATCGATATCTTCTTTCGTTCATTGGCGCTTGATAGATTAGGTAAAAGTGTTGGAATTATTCTCTCAGGAATGGGTTCGGATGGGAGTTTAGGAATTAAATCAATTAAAGAACAGCAGGGATTTGTTTTAGTTCAGGATCCTGCCTGCAACCGCAAAGTTTAACTCAATGCCTCTAAATGCTACAGAGGCAGTATTAGTTGATATTGTGGCACCGGTAGAAGAGTTACCTGCTAAACTAATTACGCTTCTCCAGCACACACTAGAAATTCAAAAAGATTCAGATATAAACGTCAAAAATAGAAGTAGTCTCCAAAAAATTATCATCTTACTGCGAGAACACACTGGTCATGATTTTTTATTGTATAAAAAAACAACTTTAATGCGCCGCATCGAAAGGCGTAAAGGAGTCCATCAATTGGGTAGCACAGAAGATTATGTTCATTTCTTACAGGAAAACCCTAAAGAAATTGAGTTGCTTTTTAAAGAATTATTAATAGGGGTAACCAGCTTCTTTCGTGACACAGCTGTTTGGGACGAGCTCACAAGCACTATTCTGCCTGAACTTATTAAAGACTTACCGGAAGGATATGTACTACGGGCATGGATTACTGCCTGTTCCACAGGCGAAGAGGCATATTCGCTAGCGATAGCCTTCAAGGAAGTTATGGAAAGTACTGTTAAACACAGGAATATTACGTTGCAAATTTTTGCCACGGATTTAGATACGGATGCCATTGAAAAGGCACGTCGAGGTTTTTTTACCACTAATATTATTGTAGATGTTTCACCTGAACGAATTAGCAAGTTCTTCAATGTCGAAGTAGACGGATACCGCGTGATTTCAGCGATACGAGAAATGCTTGTTTTTGCACCTCATAACGTAATCAAAGATCCTCCTTTTACAAAACTTAATATATTGATGTGTCGTAATATGTTGATATACATGGAGCCGCCTCTACAAAAAAAGCTAATCGAATTGTTTAACTATAGTCTTCTGCCAGGAGGTATCATGGTATTGGGCTCCGCCGAAGCCATAGCCCGAAATAATGAAGGGTTTAAAGTTCTAGATGGTAAATTAAAACTTTATAAACGTACTAAGATAGCTCTAACATCAGAATTAACGGGTTTTCCCAGCTCTTTTTCAAGTAATAAAACAATAACCAAAGAAATGACTAATACTCCTAAAGTGGTCGAAAATATTCAAAGTCTTGCAGATCAGATCCTACTTCAACAATTTGCGCCAGCCAGCGTGCTGGTAAATGATAGAGGAGATATTCTCTATATTACTGGTAGAACGGGAAAATATCTTGAACCCGTTGCTGGTAAAGCCAACTGGAATATTCATGTAATGGCACGAGAAGGCTTGAGAAATGAACTGCCTAACGCTTTCCAAAAAGCACTAGAAAGCACTGAAGCTATTAACCTTCGAAATATTAAAATTAGAAATAGTAGTGGAGATTTCAATTATGTGACGATCACTATTAAGCGAATTGAAAACCCTGATCAGCTAAAGGGGATGGTGATGATCGTCTTCAAGGATGAGCATGAGATAGTCGATCCGCTTTTATCGAAACAAAAAACCACTAAGTCAAATTTATCAAGCAGACATAAAGAGCTTGAGGCTGAATTGAAGCAGTCAAATGAAGACTTGTTAACTTCAAGGGAACAAATGCAAGCTTCGCAGGAAGAACTGAAATCAATTAATGAAGAGTTGCAATCAACAAACGAAGAATTGCAATCAACAAATGAAGAATTAACGACTTCAAAGGAAGAAATGCAAAGTCTAAACGAAGAGTTACAGACTGTAAATGCAGAACTTCAAAATAAGTTAAGTGATTTTGAACTGGCAAATAATGACATGAAGAATTTGCTTAACAGTACTGAAATAGCAACACTTTTTCTAGACAAAGAATTAAACATACGCCGGTTTACTGATGCTGTAAGCAAAATATTTAAAATTCGATCTAACGATTCAGGAAGGCCTTTTACAGACTTGGTGAATGATTTGAATTATCCCAGTATGGATAACGATGCAAGGAGTGTAATTAAAAACCTGACACCAATTCAGAACACAATCGGTACAAAGGACGGAAGGTGGTATAACGTGCGAATTATGCCCTATCGAACATTAGATGATCGCATTGATGGTATTGTAATCACATTTACGGATATCACTGCTTCAAAAAAGGCGGAAGAAGCATTACTTATGGAAAATAGATACCGGCGCTTATTTGAATCGGCTAAAGACGGAATTCTAATTCTCAATGAAGAAACAGGTAATATTATGGATGTTAATCCGTATTTAATTGAAATGCTAGGTTATTCATATGAACAATTTGTTGAAAAGGCGATATGGGAAATAGGCCCTTTTAAAGATATCGTGGCTAATAAAGAAAAGTTCTCTGAGTTAAAGAAAAAGAAATTCGTACGGTATGAGAATTTACCGCTTCAAACCGCTAAAGGTAAGGAGATTAAAGTAGAATTTGTCAGTACATCGTACTTGGTGAACAATAAAAAAGTAATTCAATGTATCATTCGGGATATTACAGAACGCAAACAAATTGAAGAAGCATTGGCTTTAGTGGAGACGCGTTACCATCATCTTTTTGAATCAGCAAAAGAAGGAATATTTTATATCGATGCCTTGACAGGAAAAATAACTGATGTAAATCCATTTTTGACGCAGTTATTAGGGCATTCAAAAGAAGAATTTGTTAATAAACCAATTTGGGAAATTAATTTTTTAAAAAATATAATATCGAATAAGGATATGTTTAAAGAATTAAAGCAGGAGAAGCCGGTTAATTATGAAAAAGTCCAGATTGAAACGGCTACTGGAAAAAAAATTAATGTTGATTTTACATTGAACATGTATATAGTTGATAATCATGAAGTAATGCAATGTTTTATTCGTAACTTTACTTTCTTAAATTCGAAATAATTGTTTCGAAGGAGTAATTATAAAATTGCCATAATAAAGCTTTAAATCATTTATGCGATAATATTTAAAATAGTTAGTAGGGATGGGGAATGCTGAAAACAATTCGAAAGTTACTGCGCTTCTTAGGTTAAAGGCCGAAGAATTGCAAAAAAATAAAAATCAATTGAAATCTGAAGGAAAGCTTTCTGATGCCATGACATTGAAACTTATTCATGAATTAGAAGTGCATCAGATTGAGCTTCAAATGCAGAATGAAGAACTGCTTTTAGCAAAAGAGCGAGCAGAGCAGGCTATTGAAAAATATTCCCAATTGTACGATCATTCACCGTCTGGTTATTTTACGTTGTCTACTGATGGTAATGTTCTTGAAGCTAATCTCACTGGGCTGGATATGCTTGGGATACATCGTTCAAATGTAATAAATAGTCAATTTGGTTTTTTTATTTCTGATGACACAAAAAATATATTCAATGCTTTTTTAAAAAAAATATTTAAAAGTAAGGGTAGAGAGTCTTGTGAAGTCAATCTTATTACCAAAGATAAGAAATCCTTTTTTGGCCATTTATTGGGTGTTATTGCAACAGATCCTGGGCAGTGCAACATAACATTAATTGATATTACAGAACTGAAGGAGTCAGAGTTTGCCTTAGGTACTAGTAAGGAAAAATACAGAGATCTTTTGAATAATTTAGCTGAAGGTATTATTGTTCATGCACCAGACTCTTCTATAGTAATAAGTAATCCTAAAGCCTCTGAATTACTTGGTTTGAGTAAAGGTCAGTTGAAAGGAAAACAAGCAATAGATTTTGATTGGAAATTTTTGGACGAAAATTATTTGCCTTTACCGCTTGATAAATACCCAGTAAACCAAATTTTGGCGAGTAAAAAATCACTTAAAAACTTTATTGCTGGAGTTAAAAAGCCTAATTCGAAAGAGGTCATCTTACTTTTAGTAAATGGATTTCCTGTATTTGACTCAACTGGAAATTTAACAGAAATTGTAATTAGTTTTACTGATATAACAGAGATAAAACTAATGCAAAAAGAGCTCACAAAGGCGAAAAATTTAGCTGAAAAAGCGAACAAAGCAAAATCTAATTTTCTGACTAACATGAGTCATGAAATTCGTACTCCTCTAAATGGAATAATAGGATTTAGTGATTTATTAACAAAAACAGTTCTTGATGTTAATCAATCTGAATACATTAATATAGTAAATGAGTCTGCTATTATATTGATGGAAATTATCAATGACGTATTGGATTTTTCTAAGATTGAATCAGGGAAATTAGAATTGAATATTGAAGAAATAGATATTTTGGCACTTACAAACCAAGTAATTAAGCTTTTTAAGCATCAGGCAAATTTAAAGAACATTGATCTAACATTAAATATTGGTGAGGCCGTGCCTCAATTTATCTTTGCTGACTCGGTACGACTAAAACAGATTATCGTAAACTTAATAGGGAATGCCTTAAAATTTACAAATGAAGGTTCTATAGCGCTAAATGTTAATAAGATTGCCTCCGATAACGACGCCATTTCTACTATACATTTTTCAGTAAAGGATACTGGTATTGGGATAAAGCAGCAAAATCAGGAAAAGATATTTCATTCGTTTGTACAAGAAGACCTTTCCACGACAAAAAAATTTGGTGGGACAGGGTTAGGTTTAGCAATCTCAAATCAGTTGTTAGGGTTAATGCACAGTAATTTACTTCTTGTGAGTGAATATGCAAAAGGAAGTGATTTTCATTTTACGGTAGATTTTAAGAAATCAAATAAGGAAAAAGAAACTCAGATTCCATTCCTTCATCAGATAGACGAGAATAAAGAACCCGTTAAAGAATATCTGGCGAACACAAAAATATTGATTGTGGAGGACAATAGAATTAATATGCTCTTAGCAAAAAAACTCATAAAAAAAATAATACCAAATTGTATCATTTTTGAAGCGACAGATGGAAAAGAAGCCATAAAGCTGTATAAGAAAGAACAGCTGGATATTATTTTAATGGACATCCAAATGCCCAAGAAAAATGGTTTTGAAACCACGGCGGAAATCAGGAAATTAAGTCATTCTGAATCGCCACCCATAATAGCATTGACAGCAGGAATTTTTATTGAGGAAAAAGAAAAGTGTCTAGAATGTGGTATGAATGATTATATTTCTAAACCAATTAGTATAACTGATTTGGAAACCGTACTTCACAAGTGGGTGAAGGAGTAAATTTAGTTTTAGGATTTTGTACATAAAACTAATTCGTCTTTTTATAACTCCAAACGGCAAATCCATTTATAATGAAAGCATAAATGGCAATTATAAAAAACGGTCTTGAAATATCAGAAAAGGTAGCCCCTTTGAGCATTACCATTCGAATAATTTCCACAAAATAGCGAATGGGATTGAAAAGAGTCAGCTGCTGTGCCCAAGTTGGCATACTTTCAATAGGGGTAAACAATCCACTCATCAGAATAAAAATTACAGTAAAAAACCAGGCAATGAACATGGCTTGTTGTTGGGTTTCGGTGTAATTAGAAATGAATAGTCCTATGCCTAGTATCACCAATAAATATACTGAAGTAAACAGATAGATCAATCCTATATTCCCTAATATGGGAATGTTGAACACGATCCTGGCAATAAGCAATCCCACCGTTAAGATCATTAATCCTAATACCCAAAACGGGAATAATTTCCCTATGATGAATTGATGTTTTTTTATTGGGGTAACATTGATTTGTTCTAGTGTCCCAATTTCTTTCTCACGCACAATATTCATGGCTGATAAAAATAAGGTGAGCATCGTTACCAATAATACCAAAATACCCGGAACCATAAGGGTTTTATAATTTAAAGTATTGTTGTACCAGAAGGAAGGGATGGTAACAATATTTTGGGGCTGTACAAAAGAGTTATCATTGTATTGATAGAGCTCACTTTGTATTTTTTGATTGAAACTAGCTATAATTTGGGTAATATATACATTTTCAACACCAGCAGCCGCGCCGTCAATGGCATTGATGCTTACGGATAGCGTTGTTTTTTTCTCGGTCAGAAGATTGCGTTCAAAATGATTGGGAATTTCAAGAATGACATCTACTTTGCCCTTTTCCATTTGTAGGTTGGCTTCTTTCTTTGATTCGAAATTGCCAATTATTTTAAAATAGTCTGAGGATTGAAATTTACTGATTAATTCTCTTGATGCCGCCGAATGGTCGTTATCGATATAAGAGAATTGGATGTTTTTTACTTCAAAACTAGCCGCATTCGATAAAATTAGCAGCTGGATAAAAGGCAAGACAAATATAATGGGTAGCATCGCTTTATTTCTAAAGATTTGTCTGAACTCCTTTTGTATGATGAATAGTATTGTTCTCATATTTTGTTTTTTAGCCCTGATTGAAGTGGAAATCCTTTTATCTCGTTTTTCAACGAGTTAAAAGATTGAAGCGTAAAGCAGGAAATAGCTCCTAAAACTGAAACGGATTCAGTTTAACAATTTACTCTAATCTTATTTTATATTTTTTGATGCTCAGGACTATAAAAAACAGTGTCATTCCTATAAGGATCAGTGTTTCTTTCCAGATAATTTCGATTGAAGCTCCTTTCAACATGATGGCCTTAATGATTATAATAAACCATTTTGCGGGGATTATATTGCTGATTACTTGCAATGGTAGTGGCATACTGGAAAGTGGAAATATGAAGCCAGAAAGTATGATTACGGGCAGCATTAATCCCATTAGGGAAATCATCATGGCAGTTTGTTGCGAATTAGACAGAGTTGAAATCAATATTCCCAATGAAAGTGCCGTGATAATGAAAAGAATACTTTCGAAAGCGAGTAAAAGGATACTTCCCTCAATGGGCATTCCAAAAACAAAAACGCCTAAAACGACGATTACGGTGGCATTGATTATCGAAAGGAAGATATAGGGAAATACTTTTCCCAGAATAACCTGCAACGGGTTTAAGGGAGAGACGAGCAGCACTTCCATGGTACCGAGTTCTTTTTCACGGGTAATGGATATGGATGTCATCATCGCCGAAACCAACATTAAAATCACCGTCATCACGCCAGGGACAAAGGTAAAAACACTCTTTAGTTCGGGATTGTAATACAATTGGGTTTGTGTCTGTATTTGATAAGCGGGTTGGTTTGTGTTGTTTATTTCTTGTGTGTGATTTTGCAAAATGGCATTGACATAATTGGTAATGGTATTCGCAATATTGGGATCTGTCGCATCCGTAATTACTTGTACTTTGGCTTGTTTTTGAGTTTGCAGGTTTTTTACAAAATGATTTTCAAAAACCAAAACCGCTTTGACTTTTCCTTTTTTGAATATGGATTCTATTTGGTACTCTGAACTGATTTCCTGTTCGATATAAAAATACTTGGAAGCACTGATTTTGTTGATTATTTTTTGCGTTTTGGTATCTTTTGACTTGTCTAGAATGGCAATGTTAACATTGTTGATCTCATTAGTAATGGCAAAACCGAACAACATGATTTGAGCGATAGGCATCCCAAAAAGGATGAACATCGAGCGTTTATCCCTAAAAATATGGTAAAATTCTTTTGTTACAAAACCGATAAATCTTTTCATTCTATTTTTTGTTTAACCGCAAAGTTCGCAAAGGCTTTTTATGTATTTTCTCTTTGTTCTATTTTCTTATTTATAACTTCTATTCAACATTTCGAGCCAGTTTTAAAAAGACGTCGTTCATTGATTCAACATTAAATTGTTGTTTTAAGTTTTTGGGTGTATCCAAAGCTTCAATATGTCCTTCCACCATGATCGAAACCCGATCGCAATACTCGGCTTCATCCATATAATGCGTCGTTACAAAAATAGTAGTTCCTTTATGAGCCTCGGCATAAATCATTTCCCAGAATTGCCTTCTTGTAATAGGATCCACACCACCAGTAGGTTCATCGAGAAAAACAATTTTAGGTTCGTGCAATAAAGCCACTGAAAAAGATAGTTTCTGTTTCCAACCCAAAGGCAAATCACCTACTAGTTTGTCTACTGCATCTTCGAGCCCTAATTCTGAGACTAATTGGGCTGTTTTTTCTTTTATTTTATTTCGGCTTAAACCATAAATTCCACCAAAAAAAGTAATATTTTCCTTGATGGTCAGATCATCATACATGGAGAATCTTTGGCTCATGTAGCCAATGCTTTTCTTAACCATTTCTGCTGCAGTCTTTACGTCATAACCGGCTACAGTAACTTCTCCAGATGTAGGCCTTGATATTCCAATAAGCATTTTCATAGCCGTTGTTTTTCCAGCGCCATTTGCCCCGAGAAAACCAAATATTTCCCCTTTGTATACGTCAAAAGAAATGTTGTCAACAGCAGTGAAGCTGCCAAATTTCTTGCTGAGGTTTTTTACTTCTATGATTTTTTCCTGACTCAAAATTTATTGATTTAGGGTGGTTAAATCCATGAATATATCTTCGATTGAAGTTTTTGAAACACGAATTTCTATTTCAGTATGGTTTCTTTGTTTTAGGTAATTTTCTAGTTCAATTGAATTAAAATCATCTGTTTTATCACAGTAATGAATGTACTCCCCAAAAGCATAGACACTGTATTGACTGGGATATTCTTTTAAATCCTGAATTAATTGATGGGTATTTTTGGTACGCACATCATAAATCGTTTTATCGTACTTTGAGATGATATTTTCGGGTGTGTCAATCTTTAAAACAGCGCCTTTTTGAATCAAGGCAATGCGGTCACATAAAGCGGCTTCGTCCATGTAGGGTGTAGAAACCAATATCGTAATCCCTCTTTGTTGCAATCGCTTCAACATGTCCCAAAATTCTTTTCTCGAAACGGGATCAACTCCGGTTGTGGGTTCATCCAGAAATAGAACTTTCGGTTTGTGAATCAAGGCGCAGCATAAGGCGAGTTTCTGCTTCATTCCGCCGGAAAGTGCGCCAGCTCGTCTGTCTTTAAAGGGTTCAATTTGGACGTATATCTCTTTGATAACATCATAGTTTTCTTCTAGTGTAGTTCCAAAAATAGTGGCAAAAAAGCTTAGATTTTCGGCGACAGTTAAATCTTGATACAAGGAGAATTTTCCTGGCATATAGCCAATGCTCCTTCGGATGGATTTATAGTCGGCAACGACATCAAAACCAGCTACTGTAGCCGTTCCTTCATTGGCTAGTAAAAGGGTGGTCAATATTCTAAAAAGAGTTGTTTTTCCCGCACCATCAGGACCAATCAATCCAAATATCTCGCCTTCTTTTACATCAAAAGAAACAGCAGCAATGGCGAAGTTGTCTTTGTAAGATTTGGAAATATTTTGGACTTGAATACTCATTATTTAATCAATAAAAGATTGCTTTCGGATATTGCATCGAGACTATGTTTTACATTGGCTTTTATATTGACAAAGTCACCTGATTTTAATTCAATAGTCTTGTCATTCCCTTCTTTATAAATTGCGTTTCCTGAAACACAAACTAATAGCGCCGGAACTTTACTCAGGTGCTCCTTCAAATGTTCTCCCGATGCGATTTGCAGTGAGATCACTTTGCCTTCTGTCGTAGAGAATAGCATATTGGTTTGTACCGGTTTATTTTCTGTGTGAAGATTTGTTAGGTTCATTATGTTTTTTTTTCAGTGTTATTTAAATTTCCCATTCCTTTACCATTTTTATGATTTTGCTTAAAATGAGTGTCAAACCATTTTGGGGTTTCTATTTCATTGTCATAAATATAGGTCGCAATTTTCGTTAAATCTTCTTTTTTGAAATTCTGTTTTGGCATTGCATTAAATTTATTGATTGCCCCCATCATTAATGCATTTTCTTCTTTAGGATCACTTGCATATGCAACTAAAGCATTTATAAAATCTTCTCTGTTACTATATTGCATGGAATATCGTTTCTTAATTGCAATCATAGGAGGGGCAATAATATCATCATGCGATTTTGAGGTAACGCTATGGCAAGCATAACATTTTTGTGTCATTAATTGCAATCCTTCGTTATCTTGAATATTAAATTCAGAAGCGCTATCGTTTTTTGCTATGTTTGATGTTGTCTTATTGTTACAGCTGCCAAAAGCAATTGCTAAAACTAGTATTGTTAAGAGTCTTGATTTCATGTTTTTTATTTTTATTTGTTTCCGCAGCCGCTATTAGATTCACTTAAAATCGTATTGTAATAGTCTATTGTTATGTATTGTGGAATATAATTTACTCCGTTTATATCAAGCTGACTTGTGTAAGCACGAAGGTGATTTTTTGAACCACAGCTTAAATTATCATACACACTCAGCAAATCTGATTTTGAGGTGTTATTTATAAAATCATCAATGTCATTGATGTCTAAATCTTCAATTGTAGCTCCCACTTTTAATGCTTCAATAGAAGAAATAGCGGATTGAGCAGTTAAGCTATTATATAATGCTTGCAATTCAGTATTCTGAAAAATACCTCTTTGTGTTGATGCTGGGTCAGTAATGCCGTACTTGTTCAATAAATTCAAAACACTATCCATGTGTTGTTGTTCGCTTTGAGCGATAGAGTTAAAAATACTAATTTGGTATTTGTCAAAAGAGTACATATATACATCTCTAGCTAATTTCTCTTCTTCTCGCAAAAATTTTAAATCGATAACTTCATTTGGTGTTAGCGAAGCCAAAGGCCCAGTATTATTGTCATTAGAACAACTACTGAACATAATAAATGCTACTGCAGTAGTAAAAAAAATTTTTTTCATGCTATTTGTTTTTTAAGTTTGTTCTGTAAATTTAACCATTTGGTTAACAGGCAGAAGTGACTTAAGTTACATAACCAACATTTAATTTATTTAATCCACATTTCGGCTGGCATCCCTATTTTTAAACGTCCGTCGTTTTTTACGCTTACTTTCACGGCATATACCAGGTTTACCCGTTCTTCTTTGGTCTGAATGATTTTCGGAGTAAATTCTGCAGCCGATGCAATCCAGGAAATCGTTCCTGGATACGATTTCATTTCGGCATCACTGTCAATTTTAACGTTGACTTTTTGTCCCACTTTTATTGCAGATAATTGGGTTTCGCTTACATATACGCGCAACGTCATCTCAGAAATATTGGCAATTTTATATAGTGGTTTTCCAAAAGCCGTGATTTCATTTGGCTCTGCATATTTGGCTAAAACCGTTCCTTTTATCGGGTTGATGATTTTACTTTTCTGGATTTGATCGTTAATTTTTTCTATTTGAACATCAATCGATTTTGCTTCGTTTAGGATTGGCGCATCTTGCGTTCCTAGGCTCTTGATTTGTTCTTTTAAGACGTTCACTTTGCCTTCCACTTCGTCAACTTGGCGTTTCGTAGCTGCATTTTCAGCATACATATTTTGAACTCTTTTTTGCTCAATCAACGTTGTTTTGAGTTGCTCTTGCAAAACATTAGTTTGGGACAGTACATTTTTTGATTTCGAAAAAATGGTGGTTTTCGAAGCTAGTAATTGCTGTTTATTTAGGTACAATTGGGTGGTGTCTATTAATCCTATTGAAGCATTAGGCTCGAGAACCACTCCTTCTTCTAAATTTAAGAATTCAATTTTCCCATTGGCTTCCGCCGAAATAGTAACTTCAGTAGCTTCAAAGTTACCGTAACCATCTGCCTTGTCGTTATTTTTGTTGCAAGCCGCTAGACTTAGTATCGTTAGAGCGATAATTATTTTTTTCATAATAGTTCATTTATTGTTCGCTTAAGAAGCCGAAGTATTTTTTTAATTTCCTTTTATAACTTGGTAATTGGCTTTCGCCAAAAGCAATTGAATTTCATGTAATTTCTGATTCGTTTTGGCTTCGTATAGATTTGTCAATTCGACCAAATAGTCAGAGGAAGTGATTACACCATTTCTTAGTTGCGCATCAGATGATTTTACGACATATTCTCTTAAGGAAATAATATCTGTATCAGTGACGATTACTTCCTGCAATTTATTTACTTCATTTTCCATCTCCTGCAATTGAAGATCGGTATTGAGTAAAAAGGTTTCTTTTTCGGTAGTCACGATTGCCTCAGAAATGACTAGAGCGTCTTTCTCTTTTTTTGATTTATTCCAGTCAAATACATTCCAATTTGCTTTTACGCCTACCATGTAAAATGTTTGAAAGGAATTATCTAGCATATTTAATCCTGGATTTCCATAACCCGCTTGGCCAAATGCATTTACCCGCGGTAAATTATTTTTTGAGATCGTGTTTTTTGAGATTTCAATTTGTTCGTTTTGTAGATCAAACAATTGCAGTTCGGGGCGATTGTTTTGCGTACTTATTTTCCAATCAATTACAGGCTTTATTAAAGTTACCTCGTTATTTATGGTCGAAGATGTCAATGAACCAAGGCTTTCCAATGCTCTTTTCTTGTCAAACTTAATTTCTGTGAGCTGTTGTCTTATTTTTAGTTTTTCTGCCTCTAGCACTTTTTCAGATGCGGGAAGGATAGCGCCAAACTTTATTCCAGATTTCACTTCTTTAATCTTGGCGTCTAATTGTTCTTGTTTTGAAATCAAAATAGTCTGGCGCTCTTGTAGAAGAAAGGTCGAGAAGTACAGTTGATTAATTCTTGATTTGAGTTGGTACAGATTGACTTTAGTTTGTTGCTGTTGCGTTTTGGTTTGTGCTTGTTTAATTTTAGCATTCGCATCAATCAGCCCGCCGTTATAGATTAATTGGTTGACATCTAGGGTAGCACGATATTGATCTTTGTTGGGTGGGTTTACTGTGACATTTGGTAAACTAATTGGCAGAGACGTTACATCTGACTGATAAGTTGCTTGTGCATTTAAGTCAATCTTAGGTAGTTTCGCTTTATTGAGCGCTTCAATTTCTAAGGCTGATTTTTGTTGAAGCAGATTAGTTTGTCTGGCAATAGGATAGTTTTTATTGGAAAAATCATAGCATTCTTCCAGAGACAATGTTTGCTGGCCTGTAGATAATAGTGGTAACAGCAGTAGTAATAGGAGGTTTATTCGTCTCATTTTTTTATCGAATTTATAATTTGTGTAGCAATACTAGTTTTTCGTTCTTCCATCATTTCGTTAAATTCCGAATCAGAAATTTGTATTAGGCCTTTGACCAACATTTGCGCTGCAAAGGGAAAAACAGTCAAAGAAAAAATATCCATCAGAAGTTGTTTAGGCTTCAGAGGTTTTATTATCCCTGCTTCAATTTCGTTTTCAATTTGGCCAATTAGTACGCTAGGATCAGGTCTGTTTTCATGGTTTAAAAATTTCATAACAAACTCAGGGTTGTTGTTCATTTCCTGAATCACAAAGGGCGGTAGATACGGGTTGTCGATTACGAATGAAATATAATTATGGGTGAACTTTGTTATTTTTTCAAAAACAGTATCGCTTGAATTAAAAATGGCATTTATCTGCGGTGCTAGTTGGCTGAAAGCATTCATGAATACTGCCTCAAAAAGAAGTTGTTTGTTTTTAAAACAATAATGCAACATGGCTTTGTTAATTCCCGCTTCATCTGCAATTTCCTGCATACGCGCTCCCGCAAAGCCCTTTTTTTGGAACACCGTTCTTGCCGCATTAAATATCTTTTCTTCTGTATTCATTTAGGATTAACTTTATGGTTTAACCGTTTGGTTAGCAAAGGTAGAAAAAAAAGCAACCAGAGTTACTTTTTTTCTTTTTTTACAAACATATTAAATAGTAAGCCACCCATTAGGCTTCCATATAAAGTGGAGTTGAGCGGTTTAGATGTGATAGCACAGCTTCCTGAGGTACAGCCTACAAAATGGTAATATGCATATCCTGCAATGGCACCCATTAGTATACCTGTTCCGGTAAGAATTATGGCTTTTCTTGTCATTTATTACTTTTTTCCAATATGATTTTGATGATAGCATTTTTATCCAATACACCCGATTCTCTCCACAATTGTTTCCCTTCTTGAAAAAGAATCATCGTGGGAACACCTCGCACCTGATATTGAGATGCTATTTGTTGGTTTTTATCCACATCAATTTTTATAATTGAAATTCGGTCTCCTAAATTATCTTTTACTTCTTTTAAAATGGGGCCGAGTACTTTGCAAGGTCCGCACCAAGTAGCGTGGAAATCGATTAATACTGGTTTCTCTGATTTTATGAGATTATCAAAACTATTATTCATTTTTATTTTTCTTTAAAGGTGGTACTGAGCATCCATTAAGACTACATCCGGTATTAAAAATCGATTGGAATAGAAAAAATGCAGCCATGAAACCGAATAACAGCTGTTGATATTGTATCGCTTGCTGTATTAAAAACAGTCCAATTGCAAGCCGAATCCAGCGCATGGGATGCCAGTTTGTTAATAGTAATTGTTTCATGGTATTATTTTCTTTATTTTATAGTGATCATCATAAGAAACTATTATTTGTAGTTCTTCTAATGGAATTTCTATCGTGCTAACAATTAAAACTTCCGTAAAATTGCCGTTCATGCTTACATTGAGTACCTCCTTAACCGCTGCAAACTTTTTAGTAACAGTATCCATGCAGCCGCTGCAAGTAATTCCTTCAAATTCATAAAGATTCACTTCAACAGCACTGTTTTTTTTAAATTCGAAAAACAATTCTGAATTACTTCTCGGCGCAATAGAATTATTACTTTTTTCTAATTTGATAAAGTCAAATGCATTTACAAAAAGCAATTCATATTCTTCTTGGCTTCCGCCAAAAGGAGGGCTTACCTCAAATTTTCGATTAAATAACAATCCAGCAAGTATTCCGTTTTTTGCTAAAAGCTCGTGCATTTTCCAAACATATTTTTGACGCATTACGGGCGGTAAAGCACAAAAAAATGTTTGTTCAATAATTAAATCATATTCGCCTTTATGGTTGAAAAAATCACCCAATAGGACTTGTATTCGGGTATTGGTAATGAATTTTTCTTCAATAATTTTTACTAATGTAGGAGCAATATCTATTACCGTAATATTAGTAAACCCTTGTTCTAGAAGGTAGGCTGCCTCGTAGGTATTCCCGCAACCTGGAATTAAAATAGCGATGTCTTTATCTTTTAAAGTATCAATATAGCTTTTAATTGGCGGAGACACCAAACCCAAATCCCAACCAGTAGTATTTGCTTTATACTGTGCATCCCAATAGTCTTGATCTAAGGCTTTATCACAGGATACGGTACAACAAGATATGTTATTCATAGTAATCTAATTTATAATCTCCAATGTGTTTTTCATTTTCAGTAATCATCTTTCTGTGCTTAAAAAAATTCAATAGTCCCAAGGATAAAATTACAAAGGCAATCGTATAAAGAGAAATTTCTATTACGATACTGTTCTCAATCATCAATAGATTTCTAGTACTTAAACCTGCAACAAAAAAATACATGGCGGTGCGAATAAAAGCTAAGACAGTGGTCTGATTTGCTAAAGTAGTTCGCTGTAATGCGAGACGCTCTCTTAAGATTAAGTCTTTATTGACTGTCTCTTTCATATATTTAATTACGTTTTACTTTTATTGTCGCGACTGCTACTATGGCTAAATATTGAATACATTGGGCAAAAGCTGATGAGACTTGTAATGAATAAAATAACAGCAATACCGCCAAAAATAATTGCTACAGTACCGCTTATAATATTTGTTAAATATAGTAATGCAATAATTGCCGCTATTGTTCCTCTAATGATTTTGTCTGTCATCCCTAAATTCCTTTTCATAATATTTTTTTTAAAATTAAAACTCTTGAATTAAAATAGTTATTATGAATTTACGTTATAAATAACTGAAAAACAAGTACTTTAACAAGTGGTTGTACTAAATTTTTATTTTGATAAAATTTTACTTTGACATACAAAATCAGTTTTAGGCAATTCCGTTTTAGCAATAGCATTAAATCCGCCTTCAATTTCTTTAAAATTTCTGAAACCACGAGCCTGCAATATCGAAGCGGCAATCATGCTACGGTATCCGCCGGCACAATGCAAGAAAAACGGTTCTTTAGGATCGATATCTTTGATCCAGTCATTTATACTTGATAGCGGCTTGCTAAAGGCATCTTCAACATGTTCTGCGCTATATTCACTGTCTTTACGGATATCAACAACTTTGCTTTCTCCTATTTTTATTTCTTTAGCAAACTCTTCTGCTGTGATTCTATTAATGGTATCAATTTCTTTTGCTTCTTTTTTCCAAGCCTCAAAACCACCGTTGAGATGACCTATTAAGTTGTCAAATCCCACACGACTTAAACGTGTTACCGATTCTTCTTCTTGACCAATTTCTGTAACAAGGATGATGGGTTGTTTCACATCACCAATTAAAGCGCCTACCCATGGAGCGAAATCACCTTCAATTCCGATGTTTATGGATTGTGGAATGAATCCTTTGGCGAAAGCCCCATTTTTACGAGTGTCTAAGATTAGAGCTCCAGTTTCTTCGACTACTGCTTCAAAATCATTTACGTCAATAGCTCTCATTCCGTTGTTTAAAACAGTCTCAAAGCTTTCGTATCCTTGCTTATTCATGGCGACATTCATTCCAAAATAGGCTGGGGGAGGTAGTAAACCATCCGTGACTTCTTTGATGAATTCGTCCTCAGTCATGTTTGCTCTCAAAGCATAATTAGTTTCTTTCTGGTTACCAATGGTCGAAACCGTTTCTTTACTCATGTTTTTACCACAAGCGCTACCAGCACCGTGAGCAGGATATACAATGACATCATCTGGCAAAGTCATGATTTTATCTCTCAAGGAATGAAACAATATTCCAGCTAGTTGTTCCTGCGTCATAGAAGCTGCTTTTTGAGCTAAATCAGGTCTTCCTACATCACCAATAAACAGCGTGTCGCCAGAGAAAATAGCATGTTCTTTACTATTTTTATCAATCAATAAATAGGTTGTACTTTCCATGGTATGCCCAGGAGTGTGTAGTGCTTTTATTTTGATGTCTCCAAGAATAAATTCTTGACCGTCAGTAGCAATGATTGCTTCAAATGTTGGCTTAGCAGTTGGTCCATATACAATTGGTGCTGCAGTCGCTTTACTTAAATCCAGATGTCCCGAAACAAAATCAGCGTGAAAATGCGTTTCAAAAATGTATTTAAGTTTTACATTATCGCGTTCTAATCTGTCCAGATAGGGTTGTACTTCGCGAAGAGGATCAATAATAGCCGCTTCACCATTTGAAGTTATATAATAAGCACCTTGTGCTAAACATCCTGTATATATTTGTTCTATTTGCATGATAGTATTTTTTTAAAATTCTTATACAAAGATAATTTTTGTATTTCTATTTCACAGTGACTAATGTTACATAATTACTTTTTTTTTCTATAAATATCTCATAACAAAGTTATTAACGCTATTTATAAAAAATAATGATAAATATCAGGAGATAAAAAGAACAATTATGTAAATTAGATTACGTAAGCAGTTTAGATTTAGGGTATCTTTATAAAAAATACTTCAGTATGGAAGAAATGCTTTTTTATGATAGAATGCAGTTCGCATTCACGATTACTTTTCATTACCTTTTTCCACAATTAACGATGGGCTTGTCCTTAATCATTGTTTATTTTAAGTGGAAATTCCTAAAAACAGACGATATAAAATACAATAAAGCGACTCATTTTTGGATGAAGATTTTTGCTTTAAATTTTGCTATGGGTGTGGTCACGGGAATTCCAATGGAGTTTCAGTTTGGAACCAATTGGGCTAAATTTTCAGAGTTAACAGGGGGGATTATTGGACAGACATTAGCAATGGAGGGTATGTTTTCTTTCTTTTTGGAGTCTTCTTTTTTAGGTATGTTTCTCTTTGGAGAAAAAATTATAGGACATAAATGGCATTTTGTAACTGGACTCCTCATTTTCTTGGGATCGTGGGCAAGTGGTTTTTTAATTATAGCGACCCATTCTTGGATGCAAAACCCTGTAGGGTATGAGATTCTGGCTAACGGAAAATTTGTGCTTACTAATTTTGTCGCTTTGTTTGCAAATCCTTGGTTATGGCCTTCTTATTTGCATAATCAGGCGGCTTCACTGGTAACTAGCTCTTTTGTAGTAGCTGGAATTGGAGCGCTGTATATTTTGAGTAAGCGCAATGAAGATTATGGTAAGCTATTTCTAAAAACGGGGATTGTTTTTGGGTTAATATCAAGTCTAATTGTAGCAGTGCCTACGGGAGATTTGTTAGCGAAAAACGTGGTAAAATACCAACCCGTTACTTTTGCGGCTATGGAAGGAATTTTTCATACCGAAGAAAAAGGAGCCGAAATTGTTTTGATAGGGCAACCTGACGTAAAAGATAAAAAATTAGATAATAAGATTGCGGTGCCCAATGTTTTAAGTTTTTTGACCTATGGGAATTGGGATACCGCCGTTAAAGGATTAGATCAATTTGATGAAAATACGTATCCTACTAATATTTCAGGATTGTATTATGCGTATCATATTATGGTAGGTTTAGGAACACTTTTTATTGGTTTAATGTCTTTGGCAGCTTTGCAATTATATAGAAAAAAGCTATTTGGAACTAAATGGATCTTATGGGCTTTGTTTTTTATGATGCCATTTCCTTATATCGCAAATACTACTGGATGGTACACCTCAGAGCTAGGAAGACAACCTTGGTTGGTGTACAACTTGCTGCGAACATCAGAAGGCATATCGCCCACGGTTTCTTCAGGGAATACCTTGTTTACCTTATTGGGGTTTGTAGGTTTGTACCTGCTGTTAGGTTTGTTGTTTCTACTTTTGGTTGGAAAAATAATTAAAAATGGTCCCGAAACTGTAAAAAAATAGATGATCATGGAATTCTTTTGGTATGTTGTTTTAATGGGAATTTTAGCGGTTTATGTCGTTTTGGATGGCTATGATTTTGGGGCAGGAATTATTCATTTATTTTTTGCCGAAACGGAAAAAGATAAAAAAGCGATAACCAATGCCATTGGCCCTTTTTGGGATGCTAATGAAGTGTGGTTAATAGCCGCAGGAGGCGTTTTGTTCTTTGCTTTTCCTACATTATATGCCTCGTCTTTTAGTGGTTTTTACTTGCCTTTAATGATGATTTTATGGTTGCTCATCTTTCGAGCCATTGGATTGGAATTGCGCGGACAAATACACCATCCTATGTGGGAGGCTGTTTGGGACAAAGCTTTTGGAATAGCGAGTTTATTATTGGCATTATTTTTTGGTGTTGCCTTAGGAAATGTGGTTCGCGGAGTAAATGTTGGTATGGTAACCAATGGGGTTTCTACTCAGGAAGCTCATTTTTTCTTTTTGCCTTTGTGGAATCCTACATTTAGCCCTAAAGCCGATCAGTTAGGGATTATCGATTGGTTTACCTTGTTTTTGGGCGTTGTGAGTGTGGTAGCTTTAATGATTCATGGAGCCAATTGGATCATCTATAAAACCAATTCAGACTTGAATCCAAAGTTAAAACAAGTGGTCTTTAAACTCAATTTTGTATTACTCGCTTTGGTAATTTTTTCATTGTTAATTTGGCATAATATTGAGCCTGAGCCTTTTCATAATTATATAGATAATCCGCTGCTTTGGGTTTTTCCTTTATTGTGCTTTATCGGTATTTTTGGATTATTTAAAGTGAAATCATTTACCCATGATGGCGCCGGGTTTTTATTTTCAAGTTTATTCTTGGTAGGAGGATTTACATCAACTGCAGCTTCTATTTTTCCTAATGTTTTACCGTCTACGAATAGTGTCAATCCTTCCTTGACTATTTACAATGTGGCTGCCGATGACTATGGATTGTCAGTAGGCGTTTACTGGTTTGTGATCGCTTTGATTTTGGTAATCACTTATTTTATTATCCAATATAAAGTCTTTAGTGGAAAAATGGATAACGTAGGCTATGGTGAACACTAATTTATCTAAAAGGCTAAATACAAAAACTCCCTTGTCCATGGTATGGCAAGGGAGTTTTTTATTGGAGAACTATGGTACTACGCTGTTCCTTTTAATATTTTATTCCAATACAACCAAGGCAATATCTTGGTTTTTAGTATCCACATCGACCAACGCGGTTTTGCTTGGTCAAATGGAAAAGTCATTTTTGGTTTATTATCATAATCAAACTCAGCCAGCATTAATTTTCCGTATTCTGTAGGAATAGGGCAAGCGCTGTAGCCATCATATTTTTCTGTAGGCGCTTTGCCTTCTATTATCGATAAAAGATTATCAACCACTACAGGAGCTTGTTTTCGTATTGCCGCTCCAGTTTTACTGGCAGGTGCGTTGATGCAATCCCCTAAGGCAAACACATTAGGAAAGCGAGAGTGCTGCAAAGTGAATTTATCAACTTCTACAAATCCTAAAGGACTGTTGGGATCAGCCAACGGACTTTTTTTAATAAAATCGGGTGCTGATTGCGGAGGTACTACATGGCAAAGATCAAATTGCATTGAAACTTTTTTTGTTTCCCCTTTATCATCAGTGACAGCAATGGCGTAACAAGAAGCATCAATTGTGGATAAGCTTTGTTTTATTGTTTCATCAGTATCTTTAGTCTCGTATTCCACTGTTTTTGCCGCCCCGTCAATTGCTGTTGCGTTAGCGCCAAAATGAGTATTAATTTTATATTTTTTTAATACTTCTTTAAGTGTTTCGGCATATTCGGGTACGCCAAAGATACCGGCTCCTCCAGATATATAATGAACGTCACATTTGTCAAGGATGCCTTTTTTTCTCCAATAATCACAGGCTAAATACATTATTTTATGAGGAGCGCCACCACATTTTATGGGTGTTGAAGGATTTGTAAAAATAGCAGTTCCGCCTTTAAAGTTCTCGATAAATTCCCAAGTTTTTGGCGCAAATTCAAAGGAGTAATTACTACTAACATTGTTTTTACCAAGAGTTTCTTTAAGGCCTTTAATTTTGTCCCAGTCTAATTGGATACCTGGGCTTACAACTAGATATTGATAACTGATTTCTTTTCCGCTTTGGCAGATCACTTTGTTTTCAGTGGGAACAAATTCAGTAACGGAATCAATAATCCAGGTACTATTTTTTGGAATATAATCCTTTTCTTTTCTTCTTGTTTTATTGATGTCATAGATACCGGCACCCACTAATGTCCATGCGGGTTGGTAATAATGTTTTTCTGAGGGTTCTATGATTCCTATTTTTAGGTCGCTTTTTTTACGAAGTAGTTGAGAAGTAACAGATAGTCCTGCATTACCGCCGCCAATAATTAATATTTGAAAATGTTCTTGCATGATTGATAAGTATTAGAGTTACTACAATAGTACAATATTAGTCACTGTATTTCAGTGACTTATGTTACATAACATTTATTTAAAGAAAAGTTCTTTGACGATAATATAGATTCCCATCACTAATACAAACCATCCAAAAGCGGGTTTCAATTTTCCTCCATCAATTTTTTTAGACAATTGGGTTCCAATAAACAGTCCCACAATAGCCATGGCCGAAATAATGAACAGTAATTTGTAATTCAGATCGACACCTCCTAGTAAGTCACCGCCAAAACCAATTAAAGAGTTGATAAATATGATGAATAGTGAAGTTCCTACAGCTTGCTTCATTGGTAAATTAGCAAAAAACAATAATGCGGGAATAATTAAAAATCCTCCGCCAGCACCTAAAAATCCAATTATTAATCCAACAAATAGTCCAATGATAGAAAGTATCAGAAAATTAATTTCTTTTGTTTCTTTGACTTTTTTTGTTTTTCGAATCATAGAAACGGAGGTGGCAATCATAAGAAAAGCAAACACAATCATGATCAACAAGTTCTTAGTGATATCAAAATCGTCAATAGAAAAGAGAATATCGGGAAGTAGTGGGAGAATAATTTTTCGTACAAAAAGTAAAGATAAAATAGAAGGAACTGCAAAAATCAGTGCCGATTTAATTTTTAAATTACCCAATTTATAGTGGCTAAATGAACCTATCATTGAAGTGAATCCTACTATGAATAAGGAATAACTAGTTGCTTGCTCAGGATGTATTTTAAAAAGGTATACTAAAATGGGTACAGCCAGTATTGATCCACCACCACCTATTAGACCCAAAGAAAGACCGATGATAATTGAAGCTAAATAACCAATATATTCCATCTGTTAATTTTTCTTACAAAGGTCGTCCCTATTTATTTTGCATACAGTAACAATTGTCACATAGGTCATTTTTTTTAGGCCAAAAGTTCTATATGATTGCGATGTAATTTTACTAATTCGCGTTGTTCCATTTTTTTGAGCAATCGTGAAATCACTTCTCTGGACGTATTTAATTCTGTCGCAATATCCTGATGTGATAATTTTAAATCTTTACAACCACAGGCATCAGAATGTCGTTTCAAATAAAATTCTAAACGCTCGTCCATTGCTCTAAATGCGATACTATCTACTACTTCGAGCAATTCTTCAAATCGGATGCGATAGGTGAAAATTACAAATTCATACCAAGTGCGGTGTTCCATCATCCATTTTTCCATCAAAGAAAGCGGCACCATGATCAGTTCTACATCATCAACTGCTTTAGCCATTATCTGACTGGTTTGGCTTTTAGAGGCACATATCATCGAAACCGCACACGCTTGTCCTGGTTGCAAATAATACATTAGAAACTCGCCACCATTTTCTCCTTCTCTAAAAACCTTCAGCTGACCTTTAGTAATCAACATAGTATAGTTGATATACTGCCCCGTTCGCATGATGACATCTCCAGCTTTAAAGGATTGAATTGATGCGTTGTTTTGAATATCCTGAATCAACTCATTGGAAAAAGTAGGGAACGTTTTTTTTAGAGAATCTTGCATTTTGAGTTTTGGTTTGAATTAGCTTTTGATTGCAATAATGTAAAAGTACGTTAATTATTGAATAAGAGAAAGGAACGGATGTAGTAGTTCGTCATCTTATTTCTAACGGTATCGTCTCTGAAGAATTGGCAATTTTCCTATCGATTTAGTGGACTATTTTTGACGATTAATAGTGAAATATATAATTGACTGATTATTAAATAGTAGCGAAAACGTTTTCACTGATTTATTATTTAATTCTAAAATCGTAGGTTTATTGTTATCAAAAAACATCGTAAATTTACAAAAAAACAGTTTTATGAATTTATCACAAGAAGATTGGGCTTCTCAACTTGAAGGAGATGCAAACGCGGTAATCCTAGATGTACGTACAGAGGATGAATACAATGACGGAATAATCTCTAATGCCATAAATATTGATATCCATCAGGGGCCGGTTTTTGTTTCTGAAATTGAAGCTTTAGACAAGAGTAAAAACTATTATGTCTATTGTCGTTCAGGAGCTAGAAGTGCCAAAGCCTGCGAAGCAATGAATGAATTAGGAATAGAAAACGCCTTTAATTTATCGGGAGGGATTTTAGGCTGGGACGGAGAAATCGTGTCGCCATGATGCTTTAAAGAGACTAAAGTCTATTGCTATAACTAATAAAACATAATATCAAAAAGAACCAAAATGAATGCAATACCGGAAGAATTTCAGATTAAAACTTTATTAAATCAAGATACTTATTTAGTAAATGGGGAGTTGAAAAAATGGGAAGGTCAAACATCAGCCGTGTTTTCCACAATTTCATCTTCAGAAAAATATGAACCAACAATATTAGGCTCTGTTCCATTTATGGGAGAAAAAGAAGGCCTCGAGGCAGTGCATGCTGCAGATGTGGCGTTTAATAATGGTCAGGGATTATGGCCTACTATGAGAGTTAAAGATCGTATCAAATGTATGAGCCGTTTTGTTACTCACATGGAATCAACTCGTGACGAGGTGGTAAAGTATTTAATGTGGGAAATAGGAAAATCACTTACTGATTCAAGAAAAGAATTTGATCGAACCGTCGAATACATCTATGATACCATTGAAGATTACAAAAAATTAGACCGCAATAGTGCTCGTTTCACTAAAAGTCAAGGGATAAATGCTATGGTACGTCGTGGCCCGCTTGGTGTTGTGCTGTGTCTTGGACCCTACAATTATCCTTTAAATGAAACATTTGCGCTGCTAATTCCCGCTTTAATTATGGGAAACACAGTAGTATTCAAACCGGCAAAACATGGCGTTTTATTAATTTCGCCCTTATTGGAAGCTTTTAAAAACAGTTTTCCAGCGGGTGTTATAAATATTGTTTATGGTCGTGGTAGAGAAGTGGCTGCTCCTATTATGAAATCAGGAAAAGTAGCGGTTTTGGCTTTGATTGGAAACAGTACATCAGCTATTGCATTGCAAGATCAACATCCTAACAAAAACAGATTGCGGTTGATTTTGGGCTTGGAAGCCAAAAACCCTGCGATAATTTTGCCGGATGCCGATTTGGATTTAGCCATTCAAGAATGTATTGCTGGAAGTTTGTCCTTCAACGGGCAGCGCTGCACCGCTTTAAAGATATTATACGTTCATGAAAGTATTGCTGAAGAATTCAACAAACGATTTGCTGCCAAAGTGGATGCACTGATTTTTGGAAACCCATGGGATAAGGAAGTTGTCTTGACTCCATTACCGGAGAAAGAAAAACCGGCCTATATTCAAGAATTAATTGATGACGCTATCGATAAAGGAGCCAAAGTGATTAATGAAAAAGGAGGGGAGCATACACCTAATTATATCTTCCCTGCGGTTTTATACCCAGTCAACAAAGAGATGCGTGTGTATCATGAAGAACAGTTTGGACCAGTAGTGCCTATTATTACTTTTAAAGACATACAAGAGCCTTTAAATGACATGGCGGAGTCAAATTACGGTCAACAAGTAAGTTTGTTTGGAAAAGATATTAAAACCATCGCGCCGCTTATCGATACCTTAGTAAATCTGGTATGTCGCGTAAATCTGAACAGTTCTTGCCAGAGAGGTCCGGATATTTACCCTTTTACAGGACGAAAAGATTCGGCTGTAGGAACCTTGAGTATCCACGATGCATTACGTTCATTCTCTATTAGAACTTTTGTGGCTTCAAAAGACAATGACTATAACAATGAAATTTTACAAGCCTTATTGGACAGTGATCAATCTAATTTCATTACAACCGATTATATTTTGTAAACAAAAGTATTAAAATTGAAACCGCCTAATCTTAAAAAATTAGGCGGTTTTTTTATGGAGTTAATTTCTAAAGCTTTTTATTCTATTTTTTTATTTCTAGATAATTATTGTTACAATAAGTGGCTTATTGATACTAATGGTACATTAGTATTCATTTTATTTCAAAAAATTAATCATGAGAAAAAAAATAATTTTATTAGTACTGTTAGCGGTGGCATTTTTTGCACAAAATAGTTTTGCTCAAGAACTCTATACTCCGCGAAATATAAAAGAAGCCTATTCAAACGGCAGTCGTTCCAAAGACGGAAAGCCGGGAGATAAGTATTGGCAAAACCACGGAAAATACACCATGGAAATTAGTGTAGATCCAGATACAAAAATGGTGAGCGGAACGGAAAGTATCGTTTATGAAAACAATAGTAAGGATACTTTAAAAACAATAGTTATTCGTTTTGTAAACAATCTTCATAAACCCACCTCACCGAGAGGAGGAGAAGTAAGCCCTGATTTTTTATCAGCAGGATTAATAATTACTTCTTTTAAAATTGATGGAGAAGTTTACAATGAAAATGCTAAAAATTGGGGAACTGTTGGTACTGTTAAACTAAAAAAAGCATTGGTACCTAATAGCAAAACTACTTTAGATATTGACTGGAATTACCCTTTGTCTAAAGAAAGTGGCCGTGAAGGACAAATTGATGAAACTACATTTTTTGTAGCATACAGTTACCCTAGAGTTTCCGTTTATGATGATTATAATGGCTGGGATAAATTGCCGCACACAGATCGTCAGGAATTCTATAATGACTTCAATGATTATAGTTTTTCGATAAAAGCACCTAAAAATTATGTAGTTTATGCTACAGGAGATTTACTAAATCCTGATGCCGTTTTGCAAGCTGAGTTTTCAAATAGATTAAAAAAATCCTATACCTCTGATGCCGTTATTCATATTGCAAATGAGCAAGAAATGAAGGAAGGTAAAGTTACTTTGCAAAACGATTGGAATACTTGGAAATTTGAAGCGAATGATATTTCAGATGTATGTTTTGGTTTGAGTAGTCATTATTTATGGGATGCAGGAAGTGTCATTGTAGACAACAAGACCAATCGTCGTGTGAGTACTCAAGCAGCTTATGATGTAAAAGGAACTGATTTTATTAACTCGGTAAAAAACAATAATTACGCTTTGGCTTGGTTTTCTAATAATTGGCCTGGAATTCCTTATCCTTATTCTAAAATGACTGCCTTTCAAGGTTTTGCTGATATGGAATATCCAATGATGGTAAACGATTCTCAAATGGGAGATGCTGTTTTTGCTCAGTTGGTACAAGATCACGAAATCGCTCATACCTATTTCCCTTTTTATATGGGAATTAATGAAAGCCGCTATGCATTTATGGATGAGGGTTGGGCAACAACATTAGAATATCTTATCGGAATTGCAGAGCATGGTAAAGATGCGGCAGATAAATTTTACAAGCAATTTAGAGTAAATCGCTATATAAATGATAAATCTGCCGAAGAAGATCAGCCTATAATTTCGATGTCAACTCAACTCTCAGGTGCGGGGTATGGTAATAATTCATACGGTAAAGCATCACTTTCTTATTTGGCTTTAAAAGATTTATTGGGCGATGATTTATTTAAAAAAGTGTTACACAATTATATGGAAGACTGGAATGGTAAACATCCTATTCCTTGGGATTATTTCAATTCGGTAAATACGAGTTCAGGTAAAAATTTAAATTGGTTCTTTAATAACTGGTTTTTTACTAATAATTATATTGATGTCGCTGTTGCAAATGTGAATTCGAATAGTAAAACACAAACAATTTTAATCAAAAACGAAGGTGGATTTGCGATTCCGTTTGATGTAAATATTGTCTATGCAGATGGGACTAAAGAAACAGTTCATGAAACACCAGCTATTTGGGAAGCCAACCAAAAAACAGCAACGATTAGTTTTAAAGGAACTAAAAAGATGAAGTCAGTAACACTAGATGGCGGACTTTTTATGGATGCTACACCACAGGATAATACTTGGACATCTAAGTAATAATTCTAAATTAATAGCTTTTAAAAGGTTAGAAAAGTCTCGTTATCAGTAACGAGACTTTTTTTTATGGAAATATGTGCCGTCCTGAAATCGCTACGGGAGAGAAAGTAATATAAATTCTACTCTTGTTTTTTTGAATCAAAAAAAAATGTAAGTATCTGATTTTCAGTATTTATTGTTATATTTACTTAGCGTAATTAACTTTAAAAATAATAAGATGAAAAATAGTAAACAATTGTTGATGTCAATTTTAGTAATAGTTTCTACTGTTGCATTCTTTTCATGTAAAAATAATAAAACTGAAAAAGTAGCGGAAATGAGTAAAATGGAAGAGGTTGATACTACCAGTATAGCATTCATGCCTTTTAAGGTTATTGTAATTAAACACGATGTTGCTGATTACGATAAATGGAGGGCAGCGTATGATGCGCACGATTCAATCCGAATGACCTATGGAATTTCGCATTTTGTTATTGGTAGAGGGATGGATAATCCTAATACCATCATGGTAATTGATAAAATGAACGATGTCAATAAAGCAAAAGATTTTAGCATGTTGCCCAGCCTGAAGGATGCTATGAAGAAAGCGGGTGTAATGAGTACTCCTAAATTCGGCTTTTATGAAGTAATTCGAAATGATGACTCAAAAATAAACCTAAAAGACAGACTAATGGTAACCCATCGTGTAAAAGATTTTGACGCTTGGCTCAAAGTGTATGATGAAGAAGGAACAATCAAAAGAATGGAAGGAGGCTTAATTGACAGAGGGATGGCAAGAAGTTTGGATGATCCTAATGTGGTGACTTTAGTATTTGCAATCTCAGATATTGATAAGGCTAAAGCAATGATCAATTCAGAAGCACAGAAAAAATTGATGATCGAAGCCGGAGTAGAAGGCATTCCTGAAATGTTCTATTATAAGTTGGTAGAATAAATTCACGATATTTATAGAACCGTAAAAACATACCTTCTTGCGTTTTTTTAATATCTATTATATTTTTTTTTAACTTTTAATGAGACAAAACAATAATGGAGGTTTTATTTGCAAAAGGAATTTAGGATGTTTGTATATTTTTCGCGGTTGATAGGTTTGACTATATATTCTGTCACTTCATGTATGTTTTCTGCTTTAATAAAGTCATCCGGATTTTTTGAAGAACTAACGATATAAATCGTTATTTCTTTTTCAATTTTCGACTTGAGTTCAATATATTTATTTAAGAATTGCCAACCATTCATAACTGGCATATTAATATCAAGAAATATAATATCAGGAAGAGTGTCGATTTCATCGAGGTTATGATGGATAAAATCGATGGCATCTTTTCCATCTGAGAATATAATAGTTTTGTGTTCAGAATTAATTGATTCGATCAGTCTTTTAGCGATAAATTGGAAAATAGAATCGTCATCAATAACTGCAATAATTAATTTTTTGTCCATAAGATAGTTTTAAAATATAATTTCAAATTTTGTTCCAATATCAACTGTGCTCTCTACGCTTATACTACCGCCCATTCCTTCAACTTGGGCTTTAATGAGAAAAAGTCCAACTCCTTTGGCATCAGGATGTTTATGGAAAATTTTGTTAAACCCAAAGATATCGTTTCCATGTTCCTTTAAGTCGATTCCTATTCCATTATCAGAAACCGTAAGTACTACTCCATCGTTAATGATGTGGGTTTGAAAATGAATTGTGATAGTTCGTAGAGGAGAACTATATTTCAAGGCATTGCTCAGAAGATTTTGAATTATGCTTTCTAAGTATATAGCTGAATATTCTATAGCTGCCACCTTCGAAAAATCACTAGTAATTAGAGCTCCGTATTTAATAATATCTCCTTGTAAAGAGTCAACTACATTTAAAAAGCAGTTTTGGAATAATAAGTTTTCTTTTTTCTTTTTCAAATCATTTTTAACGGAAATGCCGCTTAATAGATCATTTAGTGTCGTATCAAGATTATTTATTGTTATTTCAAATTTCTCTAATAATAGGTCTTTAATTTTGATGTCTTTTTCCTCTTTATAAATATCTATAAGAGATTGTAAATTACTAACAGGTGCTCTAAAATTATGAGAGACTACATATGCAAATTCCTCTAACTGCTTATTTTGTTGCGTTAGATGGTTTGTACGTTCCATAATCCTTTTTTCAAGACTGTTGTTTGCTAAGACAATTTTACGTTCAGCTTCTTTTCTTTTATCATCAATTTTATTTAAACTCTCTTTTGTAAAGTAGATTATAAATAAGGCGATTAAAATATATGAGGTTTGTAATAATGCATTTGCGGAAGCTTCATTTATTAAAGCTGATCTTGCGATTAAAATTTTTAAATATCCTACGATTAAAACCGAGAATAATATTTTCGGAAATAAAGAACGGCTAATTTCGTGTCCTATTTTAGAACCAATAAATGTTGCTGCAAAACCTAAATTGGGCTGAACAGCTGCGGCCATTATAGATAATAACATGAGCATAAAAGCACCATATATCGAAAAATTACTAAAGAAGTAGAGTTGATCTAAACTTGGGATGTGATCTGATAAGCCTAAGATTGTAAGAATTGAAATTAGTGTAACTAGATGCAAAGTAGCTTGTGCTATTTGATTAAAAATTTTATTTTTTGAATGTATCCCCAAAAACGAGAACCCCATTAATGTAAAGCTAAGGATGCTTGCGACGCAAGGTCGGCCATTAGTGTACCTGGCAATTAATACACCATCTAAAATAGGATTAGCAAATATTGAATTAAGAATGCCAGAGTTAAGGTGTATAATGTAGAGTAAATTTAGAAGACCATTTACAATTATTACTATTGAGCAATATTTAATAAAAAGATTATTTTTTTTGTTAACTATAAAATGTAACAAAATACAAAATAAGACTAAGTTTATTGAAGAATTTATTTGAATCGGTAAGGACCATGGATAAGGTAAAATTGAATAAAAACTGAATTTGGATAGATAGCCTAGAAAACTAATTATGGAAATGAGCACAATTATGACACTTAGAATTTCTAGTTTTTTTCTATTTTGTAGATTCATTAGTAAATGGAATTTCATTAAATTCATTTGTTCATCTATTTTACAAGAAAAGAAAACACTTGTTAATTGTTAAAGGTACTTTAAAATTATTCCTTAGAATGTTTTTAAATTTTATATTATCAAATTTTAGGACTTGTTTAATGTTGGTATACTCAGAATTTAGATTGTAGTCAGTAAAATAAATTGTGACATCAAACAAAATCTAAAAATTCGTTTATTAAATATATAAATCAATTAATACAGTTGTAGGCTTGTAAAAATACGGAGAAATAATTGCACACTATCGTATTAAATTTTAGAATATAGGTTTTTAGTTGTCGAAGTATTTTATTAGAATCTGAATGTAGATCGTAATTAATAAAATGAATTTGTTGCGCCTAAAAAACTTTGAAATACAGATTAAAAGATACTCGTTATGTAGAAGGCATTGATCCATTACATAAGATGTATGATGATAGAGGTATAGCAGTAAGATGGTTCCATTAATGACTCAATATTCTGAGGGTTTGATAATACTAATATTTTAAATCTCAGATATTGATAAGGTTAAAGCAATAATCAATTCAGAAGCACAGAGAAAATTGATGATCGAAGTCGGAGTAGAAGGCATTCCTGAAATGTTCTATTATAAGTTATTAGATTAGGAGTCACGCTAAAATAGATTCAAAGTCGTTTTGTTTAAAAGGAACAGGGCGGTTTTTTTATCGAATAGAATTTATGTAATAACAATTCTATTTCGAAGAAATAGGGAATCGATATATAGCTTCGACCTTTAAAAATGCACTATAGTCTAATTCAGAATTTAATTTAGTTCTGTTGTTTCCAAACTTAAAAGGAGTAATTGATAAATTAATTTTATCGTCAACAGCGTATACATCATAACTGTTTGTTGAATACCCAATTTTTAAACGTAAAAGAAGATTTTTGTCCAACGAATTATTTTGGAGGTAGGATGAAAACTCTAAAGAATTATTTTCTAAATAAGTTGTTAGCGCTTTGTCGTTTTGAATTTTGAATGTTTCAGAGTTTCCTTTGTAGTCGATTCCGAGTCTCGTTTTATTGGAAACACCAAAATTCACATCAAAGAGCCCCGGTATTAATGCACTAATTTCAAAACCAGAATTAGGGCTGATGTAGTAAATACCTACTAAGGGAGTAATGTAAAAACCAAAGGCTTCATTTCCAGTATATAGTCCAAATTTATAATTGAAGTTCTTGCGCTTTTTATAAGTCCATACCGCAATACCGCCGAGATAAATATCGTCTGAACTTATATTTTTATAATCCGAAGATAATATTGGTAATAAGACATAAGTACCGATCCATTTATCCGAGTGGTCTGTGGCAAAACCTAATTTAAGACGAGTATAGTATAGATTACTGAAATTAGAATTAGGAAATAATTGTAGTTTTTTAATATTGAAATCAAACCCAGTGATAAGGGCAGTTTTTTCATTTAAAACAATTGGCAAAGTTATTTTAGAGTCAAAAATAGAAATAGAAGTACTTTTAGAACTGTTTGTAAAATTAGTATCTCCCGATTTATAATAGCTTATATTTAAGAGATCCACATATTGTTGTGAATTACTTAGTAACGGAGAAATCAGAAATAGGAAAAGAAGTAATTTATTTACCATTTTATAAATCTACCTTTTTTTAATACACGAAAAGTTTATTTTTATAGTCTGCTAGTGTTTTTGCTTTATTTTAGGATATTTAATATTAAGTAGTTATGTTTAAATAAACAGTGTGATACAGTTTGGGAATTCCCCACTAAATCCTGTTGATATAGTTACATAAGGACAAAACAAAAAAGAATTAAAAAATAGTATAATTAAGAATAATAGGGAGTGATCGATTACTGTAATTGCCGAAAGAGTGGTGGCTCAAGTTCCATTTTCCAGTAAAACAATAGCTCGAAAGGACAGAGAATGCGATTAAATGATGGAATGAAGATGTAAATGTGATCTTCTTTCTATTTCGTGTTTACGGTATATTAAATTAATTGTTTAATTTAGTAGGGTTAAAAAGGATTTTGTAAATAGTAATCCAGCTACATCGATAGGGTGTTCTTTCAAATAATTGCGGTAAGCGTAGCTTGTAAAAAAATAATATTATCAAGAAAAAAATAAAAATAGTAAAAGAAAACATCCACGAGAGACTCCATCGTGAACCTTACTTTACGCATCCTAGATTGAAGTTTATCCCTAATATTGTGGTAAACCTGATTAGCTTCCTGCTTTCTTTAGCAGTGGTTGTAAGTGTGCTTTATTTTGTTTTGAAATATTTGATTAATAAATTTTATCATTTAAATTAATTACAAATTTCACTTTAAAAATTTCATCGTAAAACATCTCTTGGTCACTTTATGCCGTGGTGGATTTCCCTTCTGTGGATAAGGGTTTCGATGCGTCATGCTCACTTTTTTTTAATTTACTGATATGCGTTGTACCGTCGGTCTGTGGAAATAGAATAAGGCGGATAAGGGATGATATAATTTTTACCACACCGTCAAAAAATCAATAATTATAAGTATTAATCTACAATTAAATACTACTTTCGGGGAAAGTTACTTTATATGCTGCGTCCCCCGATTTATATTTTATTGCTTTTGTTTTCGATTGTATCTTGCCAAAAAGACACTAAAGCAGTTGCTGCTAGTGCTAAAAACAATAAAAGTAAACGTAGCATCCAAGCCCAAAAATACTCTGAACTAGGCGATTCGTTTAATAGCAATAATAAAGTCGATAGTGCTTTCTATTATTATAATAAGTCCAAAGAATTATTTGAAATTGAGGGGAGCAGTCCTTATATTACCTATAATGTTATTGTAATGGCTCAAATCCAGCAGACCTATGGAGATTATTATAGTAGTGAAGAAACCTTGACGGAGGCTTTACCTTATATAAATAATGATTTGCAATATCAAATGGCCGTAAATAATTTATTTGGCATTGCAGCAGAAGAATTGATGAATTACGATGACGCTATTGTCTACTTTACCACAATTTTAAAAACAGCAATCGATTCCGTATCTAAAGCAACAGCGTTAAATAATATCGCCACGGTTTATATGGAACAAAAAAAGTACGGAAAGGCTGTTGCTCTTTTACAGCCCATTTTAAAATCTGATATTTTAGATACGTTACCGAATAGAAAAGCCAGGATTATTGATAATCTGGGATTTGCTTATTATAAAAACAATCATATTCCAGAGGGACTAAGCTTAATGAATCAGGCTTTAACGATCAGGACTAAAATTAATGATTCCTATGGGAGTATTGAAAGCTATTTGCATTTGGCCGATTTTTATAAAAATAGAGATCATCAAAAATCGAAGGAGATTGCATTACAGGCTTATAAAGTAGCTACAAAACATCAAAGTATTGATGAACGACTAGAGGCATTAGAATTCTTAATGTCTTACAATCTGGAAAAAGGAGTAAATGATTATGCTACTATGTTCATAAATCTTAACGATAGTATTAAAACAGTACGCAACAACGCCAAAAATCAGTTTGCTAAAATTAAGTATGATTCGAGAAAAACGACTTTAGAAAATATCAAATACAAGGGACTAAGAGCAGAAACTTTACTCCAACTGGAAACACAAAAAAGTCAGAAGTATCTCTTAGTATTTGGATTCTTGCTTTTACTTGGAACTATAGCGTATTTGATTAATTATTATAGAAATAGAAACAGACAAGTACGCTTAGAAGCGAGTTATAATACCGAAACCCGAATTTCTAAAGAACTCCATGATGAACTCGCCAATGATGTTTTTTATGCGATGACTTTTGCCGAAACTCAAGATTTACAAAATCCGGTAAAAAAGGAAACACTTATATATAGTCTTGATAAAATATATATTAGAACACGAAATTTCTCTAGGGAGAATAGTACTATAGAGACAGGAGAAAGTTTTGAACAGAATTTAAAACAAATGCTAAGTAGCTATAAAAGCGACAGTGCCGAAGTCATTATTAAAAACGGAAATCCAATAGATTGGTCAAAAGTTCAAACTGAAAAAAAGATAGCGTTGCAAAGAGTATTACAAGAACTCATGGTCAATATGAAGAAGTACAGCCAAGCTAGTTTTGTGGTAATTGGGTTTGATTGCGATCAAAAAAATCTAAAAATTGACTATTCAGATAACGGAATAGGATTCTCGGAAAAACTAGTGTTGAAAAATGGGCTCCAAAATGCAGAAAACCGTATTCAGGCAGTCAACGGAATAATTACTTTTGACTCTCAAATTAATAAAGGTTTCAAAGCAAAAATTGTAGTTCCAAAATAGCATAAAGTGTTTTTGCGATAGTTTTGATTCCAGTTCTATTGATGATAGAGTGAAGGTAAATCAGCAACCGTTCTTTGAAAAGGTTTTTATTGCTCTTTTTAGTATGTAGCTTTCTAACTTTACTTTTCGAATGTTTGTTTGAGCTTGCCACTACCGATAGAGCCTTTTCGACTTAATTTTCGGACTATTTAGCCTATATCTTATAACGATGAGTATCAAAGCTGCAGCACATAGTCATAGTTAATTTGTAACTTTGGATATAATTTATAAAAGACAAACAAACATATAGATAATGAAGAATACAAAACTCCCAAAAATACTTATCACTGGAGCAACGGGACAGGTTGGTGGTAAAACTATTGAATTTCTTTTATCTAATAATGAAATAGAAATAGTTGCAGCAGTACGATCTAAAGAAAAAGCAGTTCCATTTACAAATAGAGGAATAGCCACGGTCATTCTTGATTTTGATGACGACAGTACACACTTGCCTGCGTTTGAAGGCATAGATCGTCTATTTATGGTAACGGGTTATACTGTTGACATGTTACGCCAAAGTAAGGTTTTATTAGACAATGCTAAGAAAGCAGGGATTAAACATGTTGTGCATTTAGGAGCTTGTGGACCTGATGATGCAACTGTAGGGCATTGGGTGTGGCATCAGTTGGTAGAAAGATATGTTGAGTGGGGTGGTTTTTCCTTTACGCATCTACGCCCTCAGGATTTTATGCAAAATTTATTAAGCTATGGAAGCGAAAAAGCAACAAACAAAGGAGTCCTTAATGCCTATGTTGACGGTGCCTGTTTGAGTTGGGTCGACGTTGATGATGTGGCACAAGTTGCGGCATTAGCTCTAGCTCATCCGGAATTGCATAGTGGCAAAACGTACAGACTTAGTTATGACGCAAAAACCTTTGATGAAATTGCAGAATTAATGACATCAATTCTAGGGAAGCCTTTTCGATACGAGCCACTTTCGCCTGAGATTTTTTTACAAAAAATGAAAGATGCTGTAGCAGATATGGCTTATATGAACTGTGTATATGATCATTGGAAACAACATGCAAACGGAACTATTCCTGGAGCCAGTGATACTTTCGATAACTTTTTTGAAATCACAGGAAAAGAGCCAACAAGATGGGCTGATTTTATTAAAAAACATAAAGAGGAATTAGTATATTAAATTGCCTTATTTCATGTGTTTTTTTTGGCCACAGATTCACAGATGATAAAAATAATTTTTTAATCTGTGAATCTGTGGCAATTATTTTAGAGTTACTGTTAGGATCCCGTTGTTTCGTTTATTCGAACTCCGATTAAATAAAATAACAAAAGACTAAAAAGGAATACAAAATAAAACAGCTATCTTTGGAATATATAAAAAAGGAGTAATCATGGGAGCTTTAGAATTAAGAGACAGTCTGTTACAATACATCAATCAAGCCGATGAACGTCTTTTGAAAGTAGTAAAAGCGGTAATGGAAAGTTACTGGGAAGAGGAAGTTGTGGCTTATTCAGTCGATGGAAAACCACTAACAAAAATTGCTTACAAAGAGGAATTGAAAGAAGCAATAGCCGAAATAAAAAGAGGTGAGTTTACTACTCAAGAAGATTTAGAAAAAGAATCAGAAAACTGGTAATGGGTAGATTAAAAGTAATTTGGACGAATAAGTCGAAAGAGCAATTAAAAATAATTCACAACCACTACAAAGTAGTCTCGCCACAAGGAGCAAAAAATATTAAAGATGCTATTTTAAAGGCAGGAAGAGAGTTGGTTTTTACCGAACAATACCAACAAGATGAAATAGAACTAGAATGTAGGAGGATTATTGTCAGTCATTACAAGTTGATTTACACTGTAGAAGAAGATACAATTTGGATTTTACGGATTTTTGACTGTAGAAAAGATCCTAAAAGTCAAGTAACTGAGAAATAGAATTTACCGCTCAAAATTAGCGGTTTTTTTATGTTTAAAAATTAAGTTTCTAAAATTTCGCTATCACTTGGCAGCTTCCTGAAGAGTTCCTAAATTCACTTAAGTGGGCAAATATCTCCTGACTTTGTATCCGTTCCAATTCACAACAATTTCCTTAACATGATTGTATTTGATTAGCGTTGGCCTTAAATGGTATGCTGTTAAATCACTAAGACATCTTATACCGTGGCAGATTGACTTCCTGCGGATAAGGCGCTCGGTGGGTCATGCTCACATCTTCTTTAATTTGCTGATGCGCTTTGTACTGTCTGTCTTTGGAATTAGAATATCGAGGGTCTGGGATGAACGGCATTTTGGCCATTTTGCTTATGGTAATAGTAGGGAAGTGGTAATCGACTTCCACAGTTCCCAATAACAAATAACAACCTCCACCCTGAAAAGGATATTTCTGTAAACTATCAGCAAAATGAGCTGTGTCAAAGAATTCTCCTTCGGTATCAATCCAAGTTCCAAAATACATTGTCCCTCTTTTAGTAGGCACGTGTTTCCTCGAAATAAGATACGCCAGCATTTTTACCGTTCTTTTATGATACTGCAATAAATCTTTGGCCAGTACATCACCGCGGTATTTTGTTTGCAACAAATCAAATGGGGAACAGGAAACCGGAAAACTGAGTAATTCTATTTCGTCGAAGGCGTCTTCAAAAGGAGAACGTTCCAGTACCGGAAGCATGTATTCCTTAACCGGTTCTTGAAGCAACATTAAATTCCGATTTTCCGGTTTGAAATTCACTAGAATCAATCTGGCAATGACAAGCAATTGATTTTTTGTTTTGGATGTAAAACGGAAGGCACCAATGAAAATCAAGATCTGGATTCCCTCTATACCAATCGGAATGCGATTGATGAAATCTTCGAGCGATTGATATTCACCGTTCGTATTGCGCTCTGCAATGATGCGATGCGCTGTTTTAGATTCGAGTCCTTCGAGTTGCATCAAACCGAGATAAACGTCAACGCCATAAACGGTAGCTTCATACTCGCTTTTATTCACACAGGGAGTATTAATGATGCCGCCGGACATTTTTGCCTCATGCACATACACTTCCGTTCTGTAAAAACCGCCTTGGTTGTTGATAACCGCTACCATAAATTCTACGGGATAATACACTTTCAAGTACAAACTTTGATAACTTTCGACCGCATAAGAGGCCGAGTGTGCCTTGCAAAAAGAGTAACCCGCAAAGGATTCTATCTGTCGGTATATTTCCTGACTGAGCGCTAAAGGATGTCCTTTTTGAGCACAGCACGCAAAGAAATTGTCTTTTACTTTTTGTAATGCAGCAGTGGAGCGTCCTTTGCCACTCATCGCCCGACGCAGAATATCTCCATCGGAGGCGGGGACTCCTGCAAAGTGTAGCGCAATTTTGATCACATCTTCCTGATACACCATTACGCCATAAGTTTCTCCCAGATGTTCTTTGAATGTTTCGTGGAAATATTCGAATTGATCGGGGTGGTTGTGTCTAAAGATGTACTCTTTCATCATACCGCTTTGCGCCACACCCGGACGAATAATCGAGGATGCAGCGACTAATATTTTATAATCTTCACATTTAAGTCTTCGCAATAAGCCACGCATGGCGGGACTTTCGATATAAAAACAGCCAATAGTTTTTCCAGTACTTAAAAATGCATTGCATTTTGCTTCGTTTTTAGATAATGTCGTATCTCTAATATTGACTTCGATACCACGGTTTTTTTTTACCAATTTTACCGTGTCATCAATATGACCAATACCACGCTGGCTTAGAATATCAAACTTTTCAAAACCAATATCTTCGGCAATGTGCATGTCAAACAACACAATGGGAAAGCCTTTCGGCGGCATTTCTAAAACCGTATAATTTGTAATAGGTTCTTCTGAAATTAATACTCCACAGGAATGCATGCTCCGTTGATTGGGGTATTTTTCGAGCAGCATACCGTATTTCTGTACCAATGCAACTACCGAATTGTTATCGTGTAACTGCATTGGATTTTTAGCCAGTGCGTCCAACTCTTCTTTGGGTAAACCAAAAACTTTACCCACTTCGCGGAATATCGAGCGGTATTTGAATTCTACATTCGTACCACAAAAAGCCACATGATCTCGACCGTACCGATTAAAAATGTATTCGAGAATAATATCCCGTTCTTTCCAACTCCAGTCAATATCAAAATCGGGGGGGCTTTTGCGATTCAGGTTTAAAAAACGTTCAAAGTACAAGTCTAGTTCAAGCGGGCAAATAGCTGTAATACCGAGACAATAACTCACAATACTGTTGGCACCGCTTCCTCGACCAATATGCATAAATCCCATGCTGTTGCTGTACCGAATAATATCCCAGGTGATTAAAAAATAACCGCTAAATTTCAACTCATGGATGACTTTCAATTCTTTTTCTACTCTAGCGCGTGCCGGAAGATTATTGTTGCCGTATTTCTTTATTAATCCTTGGTTGGCAAGGCTTGTCAGGAGTTGGATATCGTTTTCCCCGCTTTCTGTATAATTGGTTTTGTTTTTGGGTGTTTTGAATTCGAATTCAAAATTACATTCGGCAATGATGCTTTCTGTATTTTCAATAATTTGGGGGTAATCACTAAATTTTTCCAATAGGTTTTCCAATGGAACCATCGTTTCTGATGTTCGGCAATAATCAGCTTCGGTAAGTTTTGATAAAATGACATTGGTATCAATTGCCCGAAGGATTTTATGCAGGTTAAATTCTCTCTTAGTCCGGAAAGTCACCGGCTGTAAAACCACCATTTTATCCAGCTTGCTTTTCCATTGATTATGAAATAGCATAGGAAGCTGCTCTGGACGCATACCCAAAAATTCAAAATCTCTAAAAACATCAGGGGCATTCTCGATTGGATATATAATACTTACATTATGAAATTGGGGTGCTTGAGCAGGTAGTGGCGTTTTATCGAAATTATGTTTGGTCAGAAAACGATTCATTTCGGCAAGACCTGCTGCGTTTTTGGCTAAGCCAATGTAAAGCAGTTTATTATTATACCTAAATTCGATTCCAACGATGGGTTTTATAGCAACAGTCTGACATTCTTTGATGAAATCATAAATCCCGGTAACCGTGTTTACGTCAGTTAACGCCATGGCTTTTACACCGCATGCGGCGGCCATTTGCACTAATTCGGTTAAGGGAATAGTGCCATAACGCAGGCTGTGATAAGAGTGGCAGTTGAGGTACATTATTTATTTTTTACTTTGAGAGTGGCGCCGGCACAACGGGCTACAGCATCAAAACCGTAGCGTTTTTTCATTCGATCCATCGCTTGATACAGCGACAGCATTTCCTCGGTATCTTCAAACATATTGATTTGGTAGGTTCCGCGAACTAATCCGCTAAAGCGAATACCAATTAGCCGCAACCGCATGCGACGCTGATACAACTTGTCGAACAATTCGGTGACACTTCTTGTCAAAGTATGGTCAGCCGAAGTGTATGGGATTCGGCATTGCTTTGTTTCGGTATCAAAATTAGAATAGCGTATTTTTATTACGACCGTTGAGGTCAGCCATTCCTCAGAACGCAACTGAAAAGCCAGTTTTTCGACCATGCCTACCAGTATTGATTTTAATTTTTGAATGTCGATAGTGTCTTGTCCAAAGGTGTGTTCCGTCGAAATTGATTTCCTTTCCGTATAAGGCTCCACCGGATTATTGTCAATACCGTTTGCTTTTTTCCAAATATCGATACCATTTTTACCTATCATTTGCTGCAGCACTTCTGCGGGCATTTCTGAAAGTGTTTGTATGGTTCGAATGCCAATGCGCGACAGTAATTGAAAGGTAACGTCGCCAACCATGGGAATTTTTTGGATGGACAACGGATTCAAAAAAGACTTCACCATAGTTTCTGGAATTTCTAATTTCCCTGTTGGTTTTGATTCTCCGGTTCCAATTTTTGAAACCGTCTTGTTAACCGATAATGCAAAGCTTAAAGGCAATCCCGTTTCTTTTGTAATTGATTGTGAGAGTTCGTTAGTCCATTGGTAACAACCATGAAACCGATCCATTCCTGTAATGTCCAAGTAAAATTCATCGATGCTTGCTTTCTCGACAATAGGCGCTTTCTCTTCAATGACTTGCGTAATATCATGGGATAATTTAGAGTATAATTCCATATCGCCTTTCATTACTTTTGCCTGTGGACAAAGGCGCAGCGCCATTTTTATAGGCATTGCAGCGCGAACACCAAACGTTCGGGCTTCATAGGAACAAGAAGCGACTACACCTCTGTCTCCACCGCCAATGATGAGCGGTAAACCAATTAGTTTTGAGTTGGTTAACCTTTCGCAGGACACAAAAAAAGTGTCCATATCCATGTGTACTATTGACCTTGCCATATTGATTTTGTTTTTCAAATTGTACATCTATCCATTTCATCTAAAATTTTTTCCGGCAAATTTGAACTGCAAAATTAGTACAGATTATAACAAAATACAGTATATTTGCTGTTACAAATTATAACAAAATCACTATGTCTTTATTTTCCGACAACATCAGACAGCTAAGAATTAAAAAGGGTATTTCTCAGGAAAAACTAGCTCAAAATCTTTTGATTACAAGAGGAAGGTATGTCAAATATGAAGACGGTAGCTCTGAACCTCCGTATGATATTTTGAAGAGAATATCGTATTATTTTCATGTCAGTATTGATATTTTACTCTCGGTTGACGTACATAAAATACCCATTGAAGACTTGCTAAAACTGGGAGACAACAGGATATTGTTACCCATAACCGTTGACCAGCAAGGGGAAAATATTATAGAAATTGTTCCTCATAAAGCGCAGGCAGGATATCTAAGCGGTTATGCCGATCCGGAATTTATAGAAAGTTTACAACATATTTCGCTTCCGTTTTTACGAAACGGAAAATTCCGAGCCTTTCCTGTAGATGGAGATTCGATGCCGCCACATAAGAAAGGTTCGTTTATCGTAGGGCAATATGTAGAACGATTGGGTGATGTAATGGACGGAAAAACGTATATCGTGATCACTAAAAGTCAGGGAATAGTGTACAAACGACTGAACAAAAACGGAAAAAACGCATTGATGCTACATTCTGACAATACGATTTATTTGCCGTATGAAATTAAAGCTTCGGAGATTCTGGAAATTTGGCAGTATGCCTGCAGTATCGCTACTAATGAGTTTACACCAGATGATTTGAGTTCAGAGAGTTTAAAGGATATGTTTAGGGAATTGCGAAGAGAAATTCGAGAAGTAGGGAATAAAATTAATTAAAGAACAGAACCGCTGTAATATCGCTTTGGCTTATGGCAATTTTAAAATTAACATTAGGTTTGCGATTTGGCAGTAAGTGTTGATCCAACGGAAGCGACTACTACAAAAACAACAGCTACCACCTCGTTAAGAGCAAGGTATTCCTGCAAGAAAATCAGCGCGCAAATAGAAGCTGCCGCCGGCTCTAAACTCATTAAAATACTAAATGTACGAGCTGGAAGTTGGCCAAGTGCTTTCATTTCTAATGTAAAAGGAATGGCACTAGACAAAAGAGCAAGCGCTACTCCTAAAGAAAGAAATGTAGGGGTGAGATTACTGAATCCGTTTCCCATAATTCCAAAAGGCACAATCAATAGTGAAGCAAAGAGCATTCCGGTCGCAACTGCTTCTCCATCTTTCATTACTTTTGAAACTTTCCCGCCCAAAACAATATAAAAAGCCCAAAAGGCTCCTGCCAATAAAGCAAATAAAACACCTAAAACGTTTATTCCGTTATTTGTCCACGGAGCAATCAAAACAATTCCTGCTGCTGCCAGAAGTACCCACAAATAATCAATGAAACGTTTTGATCCAAAAACAGCAACCAGTAACGGACCAATAAATTCTAGTGTTACCGCTAGTCCAATGGGAATACGCTCTATTGCCATGTAAAAAATTAAATTCATCGCTCCAAGGCACAAACCATAAGGAATTACAACTTTCCATTGTTTAGGGGTAATCTTGAAAAGGTTTGGTCTATAAACTGCGAAGAGTATGATAGCCGAAATACCTATTCTCAGGGAGGCAGTTCCAGCTGCTCCGATGGCAGGGAAAAGAGTTTTTGCAATTGCTGCACCAGACTGAACACTTATTATTGCGAAAAGTACGGCTGGTATTGGAGGTATGTTGGATAGTTTGTTTTTCACTTTATTATAGAGATGTAGAAAGACAAAACTACAAAATTTATAATTTGAAAAGGGGGGCATTTTTTAATTAAAGTAATCGTTGTTACGGTTTTTGATTACTTTTGGAATAAAAAGAAAACAATGGGTTTCAAACATTTATTTAAAGCAAAATTGAATTGGTTTTCTACCAAAGAGAAGGAGGTTTCAACTTCTAAAATTTACAGTAAAAGCCATACCGTTACCATTGAAGGGAAGCCGATTTTGAATGTTTCAGCCGCCAAAGCGTTAAAAGGAGATCCAAATTTGTATAATCCAGAAGATTTGCTCCTAAGTAGTGTGGTTTCCTGCCATATGATGTCGTACTTATATGTATGTGCTCAAAACGGAATCGAAGTGCTTTCATACACTGATAATGCTGAGGCTACACTTGAAGTTTTAGATAACGGAAGCGGACGCTTTATTGAAGTTCGCTTGTATCCAAAAGTGACCATAACACAAAAAGATAAAGTAGCAGAAGCGATCACTTTACATAAAAAAGCAAATGAACTTTGTTTTATTGCTAATTCCTGTAATTTCCCGATTATTCATGAAGCAAGTTGTGAAATAGGATAATTTCGTAGAAGTTAAATAAAGAGTTTGTAAGGTTTCGGATAATTTATTTACCTATAATTGCTCTTCGGGTTCTATTTTTTAGATGAAGAAAGAAAAAGAGTCCAACTAAAAGTGAAAGAGGTAATTATGAATACAGCTAGGGAAGAAACAGCATACGAGGAAGTAGCAATAAACAAAATGGCTAAGAAAAGAAATATTGAAACAATTTTTCTTCGTGCTAATAAAAACAATTTAAGAGATTCTACATAAGCCATAAATCTTGAAAAACCGAAGTTTTTATTTAGATGCTGGCTTGCTAAAAGAGTAAAGTCTAAAAATTGATGAATTACGCGAAAATAAGAGCTACCACTTAGTTCAAAATGCGGTAATTTATTGGTTGGTTTTTTCATTAGTTTTTTTGATTTACTCAAAGTTACGAATTCAAATTTGAGTCTCCTACTTTTCAACCAAGAACTAACAATACAATTGCGCTATCGGGGGTGCTTTGGATGATGGAACGAGCAGGTAAAAAAAATAGCAATGTAAAGCATAGACAATTTTGCTTCGCCAGTTCGCACTTTCAGGCTCGGGTGGCAACAAGATAATCATCCAATAGAGATTTGGTCGCTAAAGGTTTTTGAGCAAAAACTTAACTATATTCATCAAAATCCTGTTGAATCAGGTTTTGTAACTGATCCAATAGATTGGAAATACAGCAGTGCTAGAAATTATGGAAATAATGACCAAACACTTTTAGAGATAGACGTGAATTGATTTATAATGTGGGCACGAGCGGGACGCTCGCGCTAGCGGGGATTAGTACATCAGATGGGAAACGTTATTTTGACAATGTTTTAGATGAAACAGCAAGAGAAGTAAAATCAGGTCCAGTTACGTTGTCAAAATATAAAGATCAAATTTTGAAGGACATTGAAATTTTAAATCAAAACCTGACAAATAATCAAATATCTAAAATTGAATGGCACTGTTTTGATGGAGTTGATACAGATGAGATAAATAAATTTATTAATGCAAATTTAAGAAAAGAGTTAAAAGATAAAGGGCTTTTTAAAATAGTAAAATATTAATGATATGAAAATGAATAAAAAAGAATTTACAGATTTCGTAGAAAGTATAGATAGTCATATTAATTTTTTAATATCAATTCTTAATGATAATGGGTTTGAGGGAGAAAACATTAGAGATTTTGACAATAGAATAAATGATATTCAAGAATTTTATGAAACGAAATATTTTATTTATGATGAAATTGTACAAAATAAATTACGACTCTCTTTTTGGGCTTTTTTCGCAAAATTATTAACGGAAAAATTAGGAGGAGAATTAAGAATTGCGCCAAAAAGTGATTACTGTGAAGGAACTCCACAATTAATAAATTTTGGTAATAAGTTTGATAAAAAAGGTAAAAGAAAATGGATAGGAATTGGGTTTGATTCTTGGTTTAATGGTATCATAGAAAAGAAATTATTAGGGACATTGGAGGGAACTGTAGAACACGTTTTACAATATTATACCCCCCCGCTGGCTTGAGCGTATGCTAGCGCGAGCGTCTCGCTCGTGCCCACAAAGTAAACACAATATTAATTAAATGAGTACAAAATATAAATTTG
>NZ_FOFZ01000052.1 GCF_900111075.1 Flavobacterium frigoris | reverse complement strand
CTCATACATCATCTAAGGAGTAGCCTATATACGAAACTTTATACCCTTTAAATTGCTGAAGCAATTGCGCTGATTTTTCTTCTAACTTTCCAATGTCAATATTATTTTTATTCCTTTTTACTTCCGCAAACAATACGGTTTTTGCTAAATCATTTACAGCAACAATATCAATTTCATTTTGATTATTTCGTTCCCAGTAGGTTCCAATCAGATTGTATTTTTTTTCAGCTTTTCGTTCTTCTATGAAGTATTTTTCTAAAATCTTCCCACTGTAGGTAGTATAATCCCGATCTATAATTTGTTTCAAGTAGTCTAAGTTTCCAGCTTCTACTGCACTGCGATATTTGTATATAAAACGGAACCAAAAACTTAAAAAATTATCTGATATCGAATACTTAACACTACGACTGTTTGGTTTTGCTAATATTGGGCGTACTTTTTGAACTACACCATATTCATTCTCCAAGCGATCCAAAAACCCTCCTGTTTGCATTTCCATGATAGATTCTATGGCCACTCTAGACGTTTTTCCGGAAGCAATTAAGGAAACTATCGAAAAATAATTACCATAATCTTTACCAAACTCTTCTATCAACACATTTTTACCTTCTTCTAAAAAAAGAGAATTTTCACCTATAACTTCCGCAATTATGCTTTGTTTTGTAAATGCTTGTTTTGTGACTAAAAGCTCGACATACTTGGCAACTCCTCCTGTAATTAAATAAAAGGCTAGCAAATCCTCCCCCGAATAATGTGGATGATAATCCTTTAAAATCTCTTTTAACGTGGCCACATCAAAAGCTTTGAGATGAATGCGTTGTGATGCCCTTCCAAAAAGGGGTTCTTTAGCATTTTCAAAAATACGAGTCATCATCGAATAAACAGAACCGCACAGCAATAGATTTATTTTACTATCCTTCTTATTACTGTCCCATAAGTGCTGCATGTCTGAAAATACCGAAGCATTTACCGTATTGAACTCCTGAAATTCATCAATAATTAACGTGAAATGACGGCTCTTGGCTACTTCCATTAAAAACCCAAACAGCGCTTTAAACGTTTTTAGTTCTCCAAATATCGGTATTTGCAATTTTTGTTTCACTTCCTCCACAAACTCGATACAAAGCAAAGCTTCATTTTTTTTGGCTACAAAAAAATAAAGACAGTTGTTTTTTTGGTAAGCTTCCAGTAAAAGACTGGTTTTACCAATTCTTCTGCGACCTACCACAAAAGTCATTTGAGCCGATTGATGAGCCGCTTCTTCTATTTTGCTCAATAAATTCAATTCGCTAGTTCTGTTATAAAATTTCATTATTTATCGTAATTTAAATTACCGTAACCGTAATTACGATACCAAATATAATGCATTGTTTTGAAACACACAATACAACAAAAAGGAAATCCCAATTCCGAAGTTTCGAGATTAAATCCAAAATTCCAATAATCAAAAACCGATAACTCATAACCTTAAATTCCCACCTCCAT
>NZ_FOFZ01000063.1 GCF_900111075.1 Flavobacterium frigoris | reverse complement strand
CTCTCGATTCTATTACTCTTTATTCTTTTGTCTCGTCTTGTGGACGAGACGGCTGTCAATTCAATATGTCTAGGAACGTGTTCTTCTCTTTTTATTCGTCTCGATTATCACTTTTCGTGTTTCTCGAAGCGGGTGCAAAAGTACAACTTCTTTTATTTCTCGCAAGAAAAATTTAAAGTTTTTTTGAAGATGTAAATCTTCGTTTTCTTTATCTTCTCTTACCAGTCTTTCAAGGAACTTTGCATGTTTTGCGGGGTGCAAAAGTAACAAGCAAATTCGAATCTCACAAGCTTTTTTTGATTTATTTTTAGAAATAATTCCCAATCCTAAACCCCTTTATCACTTGCCAATCTTTTAATGAACTTATTCGCTGTTGCGGGTGCAAAAGTAGACTCTTTATACCAGTATTCAATACTTTTAATTGACTATTTTTTGACGCTTTCTTAACCTTGGGTTTAACTCGCTGGAAATACGCTTTTTGAAGATGAAAGTTTTTTCCTCTCCCCAACCCTCTCCAAAGGACAAAGAGCCTTTTCGGACGTGGTTTGCATTATTTCTATGTAAGTACAGCTGTTTTTATTGAATCCATAGTAATACCGTACAGCTAAACCACTCATTATTCCCATATCATTTAGTGCTTTTGGTTTATTTACTACTATATAACTAGGTATTGTATTTTTAGAGACTTTATCGATAATCTCGAAATAACCCTGCTAAAAACAATTGCCCTAGCCCCGATAGCAGTGGAAATCCTACTGAGCCAGTCCCGAAACATCGGGATTGGCTCAGTAGATTGTAACGAATAGCGGGAAATAGCTCCTAAAAAAAAAAGAGACTACTCCTTATATGTAGGTATATCCTCTTTTTCTATAATGGGGAACGCCCAAATAGTTTGCTACTTGAAATAAATCACCTTGAATAGAGAAAAATAAAAACATTTTCGGCTTAAACCGGATCAAGACATATTGTTGTGGGGAAATATTAAAATCTAGATCTTTGTGTTTCCAAATTATACCAAATGCAAGATTGTTATAGCGAACTAATCAA
>NZ_FOFZ01000044.1 GCF_900111075.1 Flavobacterium frigoris | reverse complement strand
CAAATTTATATTTTGTACTCATTTAATTAATATTGTGTTTACTTTGTGGGCACGAGCGAGACGCTCGCGCTAGCATACGCTCAAGCCAGCGGGGGGGGTAAAGCACTTCATTCTATATCCTTCTCATAAACAAATAAATTGTTATTTACATCTCGGATATACATTCTGTTTTTATGAAATTTTAAATCATCTATTGAATTTGCTTCCTTTATATTTAAAATCCATTCATAATGTCCATCTTGCGGATTGATTGCAATTATAAAGCTTTGTCCTGAATCATAAACCGCATACCAAAGTAATCCTTCGTTATAAATTACTCTGTGCCCAGATGGCCAATAGTTTACTCCATTATAATCAAAGTTGGGCAATCGTGAATTTTCTCTGTCGTAATCATACATTTCTCCAGTATCTAAATTGATTCTAAAAAAGGAAAGACTCGTACAGACATATCCCCTATTTTCTACAATTTCGATTGTTCTTGCATAAGTGCTTGTTGCCCAATTTATTCTACCTGTTGTAATTGCAATACTAATAAGACCCGAATTTGATGCAATAATTAGATTGTTATTATAAATTTTCAATTCTTTAATTTTCCCTTTTTTCTCTTGTATTAAAATATCATTGATGTTATGAGCCCATATTTTTTCGTTATCTAGTGTAAATAAACCTAAAGAATCAGAATTTGCAGAGATTATTAAATTATCTGAAATTAAAAAATCAACAAAACCGAATCCTAAAGTCATTGGCATCTTTTTTAAAATCTTACTAGTTTCAAGATTAATTAATATGAAATATTTTATACGCCCAATATAAGCAGAAGCGATATAATAGTTTTTAAAATCATTCCCTTTTATATTTAAAGTATAATCTAGTTTTTTTATTATATTTAATTTACGGTCTGTTAAATTTAAAAGATATGAATCGTATGAATTAGATTCTGTAATAAAAATATTATTTTGATATGTAACACTATCATAGGCCGTGAGGCACTGTCTCATAAAGTGTGTAACTTTAAATCATTGCTTAATAAAATCAAATGAGAAATAGTTTGATTCCCTTGTATTGTTATCAAATCATCATTATAGAATTGATATAGTAATACGTCTCCGATTTTTTTTAGAAATTGATACATAATTACTCTGCTATTTTAAATATAGTTTCGAATATTGAATCATCTTTCAATGCTTCTAATAGCTTTTCAGATTTATTAAATCTTTCTATATCACCAAATTTTTTACCCAAAAGTTCTCTGACTTTATCCAAAGGTATTTCATCTAAAGCTTTCAAATCTAATGCTCCCATAACTTTTGTTTTTAATGTTGTAATATCATTTATATTATCGGTTTTATTAAATATCCATTCTATTTCCCCCGCTAGCGCGAGCGTCCCGCTCGTGCCCACATTATAAATCAATTCACGTCTATCTCTAAAAGTGTTTGGTCATTATTTCCATAATTTCTAGCACTGCTGTATTTCCAATCTATTGGATCAGTTACAAAACCTGATTCAACAGGATTTTGATGAATATAGTTAAGTTTTTGCTCAAAAACCTTTAGCGACCAAATCTCTATTGGATGATTATCCTGTTGCCACCCGAGCCTGAAAGTGCGAACTGGCGAAGCAAAATTGCCTATGCTCTACATTACTATTCTTTTTACCTGCTCGATCCATCATCCAAAGCATCCATTCTCTTCGGCTCTCTTGAACATTTTCTTC
>NZ_FOFZ01000043.1 GCF_900111075.1 Flavobacterium frigoris | reverse complement strand
ACGTCAGGCTGTGAAAAAACTCCGTTTTTCACTTAATTAAGGCAAAAACAATCATTCTACACTTCAAAAGAAGCACGCTAAACAAGCTTATTTTTTATGCTGCAATTGCTAGGTTCAGCCCGAATAAGTCGTTAAAAAGCCTTAAATACACCCTTTTTAAAACAAAAACATCTTTGGTTTTGTAAGGTGACTTCCAGTTCTTGAGTTTGTCAATTAAATCCGGTACGCCCAGTATATTTATCGTGCGTTTTATGTTGTACACGAGCATAATTAAACTGTGTTCGCCATTTACTTTTTCGAGTCCCGTTAAATTCGTGTGATTGTAGCCCCATTGTCTCTTTATCGTACCAAAGATATGCTCGTTTATCTCCTGCCGTGTGCGATACAATTGCGGATTTTCTCGGTAGCGTTGGTTGTTCTCCTCTATGGCATCAGCATATTCGCTGCGGTCAATCTCGCGTCCGCCGGCTCTACTGGTACACAGGTGTTTTACGGGACATTCCTTGCAAGAGGGTGTTCGGTATTTCTTGAATTGATACCCGCTTTGTTCGGTTCGTCCACTTTTTTTATGCCATCTTCCTGTAGTTTTTAAAGTTGCTCCTTGGGGACAAGTATAGGTGTCATCGGCTTTATTGTAAATGAATTTGGCTACCAAATATTCGGGTTTCGTGACACTTTCTTTGCTTATGCCTGGCGTAGGGTGCGCTACAATGGTGGTAATGTTATGGTCTTTGCAGTAGGCAATTTCCCTTCCATTATGGTAGCCTTTATCTACCAAAGTGGTAAAAGTGTCTACACCCAAGTTTTCTTTTGCCTCCAGCGCAATAGCACTTAAGGCGTTAAGATCATTGCGATTTATGGTGTGGGTAGCAACCACTAAATTGTGTTTATTATCCACTGCTGCTTGGATATTGTAACTGATCTCAACTACCACTCCTTGAACCAGAAGCGCGCGTGCATCTTCGTCGGTGGTGCTTATTTGGGGTTCTCCGCTGGCTTTAAGCTTTGCTTCTAGAAGTTCATATCCTATTTTATTGTGTTTTAATCGCTCTATCTTTTCTTGGATTTTAGATACGGTAATGCTACTATCTTCTACATCGTTTTGGTCTAATTGTGTTAAATATTCTTGGGTTTTTTCTTCGATGTAAGCCAAGTGACGTTCTATTTTCTTTTGATTGAAATTGGCTTTTTTGCTGTTATGCGCACGACTTTTGGTGCCATCGATTGCAATTACTTCTCCCGATATCAAATCGGCATCTTTAAGGAAACTTACAAAGAGTTTGAATAGGTTTTTTAATCCCGATGGGTTTTGCTTTCTAAAGTCGGATATACTGTGGTAGTTGGGAATGATTCCGCATAAAAGCCACTGTAATTCTTTATTCCTTTGACATTCTTTCTTGAGCTTTCTGGAACTTCGCAGACCATTTAAATAACCGTATAAATAGATTTTTAGAAAAACTTTTGTATCAAAGCTCGGGCGACCTTCCGTCTTTAAGGTTTGAATAGAAAAACCTAAAGTGTGTAATGATACCGCTTCGACAAAAGCATCAATAAAACGAACGGGGTTTTCTGGTAAAATAGTATCTTCTAAACTAGAAAAAACCATCTGATTGCGCGCAATTCCTGTGATGTGTTGCATCATTAAATATACAACTTTTCTGTCTAATAATTAGATTATTTGTTTATATTTGATAGAATTAAACGGAGGTTTTTTCACAGACTGACGTT
>NZ_FOFZ01000045.1 GCF_900111075.1 Flavobacterium frigoris | reverse complement strand
GGGAATTTAGTGGAATTTCCGTTTTTTTTCATATATTCGTGTAGCCAAAAATAATCTGCTTAAAAGTTCCCCAACAAGCTAAGCCAGGAAACGTTGCATGAAAGTTTATTTCCCAAAATTGTAAATTCGTTCCGAATTTACGCAAGCGATTATAATTAGATTTTTAAAAAATAATAAACTGCCAAACTTACGCCGAAAAGCCAACTGCCGAATTGCCTAAGTTTGCGAAATATTGAAACGTCCAAAAAAAAATGCCGAATTTAATTAGTTTGTCGGAAAATAGATTGTGACAAACTGAAAAGTGGAAACCAAACTACCGAATTGCCTAAGTTTGCGGAATATTGAAACGTATAAAAAACCAAACTGCCGCATTTACTCAGTTTGTCAAAATTCTGAATTTGAAAATCGTTAAAAATAACAATTAGTTTGAGCTAGAAAACCATCATGCAACACTGGTTTAGCATGATGGGGAATTTAGTGGAACTACCGTATTTTTTCATATATTCGTGTAGCCAAAAATAATCTGCTTAAAAGTTCCCCACCAAGCTAAGCCAGGGAACGTTAGCGGTAATCATAAAAAAAATGACGGAAAAACCAAAATATTATTTACTCAAAAAGCACTTTTTCCTATTAGGTTTACTAATATTAATATTTAATGATTTCTATCTTAAATATGCATTTTCAAATTTTGTAACAGGTAAATTATCTGACTTTGCAGGTCTTTTTATTTTTCCATACTTTATTTCAATTTTTTTTGAAAAGAATGCGAGTAAAATTTATTTTTTAACTTCTGTAATTTTTACTTTATGGAAATTTGAAATTTCTCAACCATTTATAGATTGGATTTCAAATTATACAAATTTGGCTTTTTACAGAACAATAGATATAACAGACTTAATCGCATTAACAATTTTGCCCTTTTCATATCTCTATTTCAAAAGAAAACTAACTGAAATAGAAAACACAAATACTGTTTTTAACTCTGCCATTGGAATTTTATGTATGTTTATTTTTGTGGCTGATTCAAATCCTAGACAATCATTTATCTTAAAAAACATTTCAAATAAGAAATATGAAATTTCTTTAAATAAAGATTCAATATTTCAAAAATCAGATTTTAGAGGTGAATACGACAAGAATAGAACTGACAATTCATTTTCTTTTTGTTTTGAAATACCAGAATATAATGCTCAAGTTACAGCAATTACAACAGTTCAAAAGACAACAAACAACATTACAACAATCAAACTTGACAGCATAACAGAAATTGAAGTTTATGGAAAATTATTTATTGGAATTAAACAAAGTAATATAGATAACTGTAAAAAATTAACGCCTGAAGATTTAGAAAAATACTTCCAATTAAATTGTATAAATTATTTAACATCAAACACTGAATCAATAGAAAAACCATATTATGTTTACTATTCAAATGACTATAAATAAAATGACTACCGCTAACAGCGGTTTTGCGCTATTGCGAGAAAAGTGCTAAATTCACGTTTATCTTTCGCAAGAAATTTAGTAGTAATAGAAAATACTCGGTTACGAAATTCGTAACCTCGCGTAGCCGCGAAACGTTATAAGCCATTGTAGCGCAGAGTCAGGAATCTAACGCAATTTTAAGACAAAAAATACTTAAAATTGTAATATGAAAACAGCTTACAAAAGACTCAATCGTGACCATAGAA
>NZ_FOFZ01000060.1 GCF_900111075.1 Flavobacterium frigoris | reverse complement strand
CGAATTAGTCTAAATGAACGTATAATTATTGAGACTTTACTACTAGAAAAAAAGTCTAAAAGTTATATTTCAAAACATCTAAAAAGAGCTCGTTCTACAATAACCAATGAGCTTAAAAATTGGCTTGTAAAACCTACGGATGTGTATAATGCACAACTTGCAAATTGGTATACAACCGAAGTTAACGCAACCAAAAGAACTAAAGACAAAATCAATACCTATAAAAGACTTAAATTGTATGTCTATCGAGGTTTATTAAATGGGTATAGTCCTGACCAAATTGCTGGAAGTATAAAGCTTTTGTATCCAAACGACCCTATTATGTCTATATCTTATGAAGCTATATATCAACACATTTACAGGCACAGACAGTCCTCATTAGGTAAAAAACTAATCAAGCTTCTTCCCTATCATCATCATAAAAGAAGAGCCAACAGAAAGTTCGGCAAAAATAGAATCCGAATAAAAGACCAAGTCAGTATTGACCAAAGACCACAGTACATTCAACGTCGAGAAGAAATAGGACATTGGGAAGGTGATTTAATGATTGGCGTGGGACAAAAAAGTGCCATTGCAACCAATGTAGAGCGAAAAACAAGATATACCTTCATTATGAAAATTGACAATAGAAAATCTAAAACAGTAACAAAAGCATTTGCCAGTACTTTAAACACTTTACCTAATTACATAAGAAAATCAATGACTTACGATAACGGAATGGAAATGGCTAATCATAAATGGCTCACAGCTAAAACGGGAATGGATATTTATTTTGCTCATCCCTATTCTTCTTGGGAACGAGGAACTAACGAAAACACAAACGGACTTATCAGACGCTTTTTTCCTAAAGGAACGGACTTTAATACAATAACACTAAAACAAATAAAAGAAGCCGAATATAAGCTCAATAACAGACCCAGAAAGGTACTTGGATACAAAACTCCTAACCAAATGATGCTAGAAGAAATACAGGCCAAATCGTTAGGCGGTAAGGAAAATTCGGAGATAACTTTTGGCTCCTTAAAAAGCCAAAAAAGTTATTCTGAATTTGATGACAATATTCCTCAAAAAAATTAACTTTGAATAACTATTAATAAATGGACTTGTTGCGATAGGTCCTTGAATCCGCC
>NZ_FOFZ01000041.1 GCF_900111075.1 Flavobacterium frigoris | reverse complement strand
CATCAGGCACCTTATATACAGGTTCAGAAACCTTAGTTACAGGAACCTATTATGCAAGTCAAACCACTAATGGATGTGAGAGTTCAAGAACATCTGTTGGAGTAACAGTAAATGCAACACCAGTGGCTCCAACAGCAAGCTCCAATAGTCCAATTTGCTCCGGTGCAGATGCTATTTTCACTATTACAGGAACGGCAGGAAACACTGTAACTTATACAGGAGCAGCCTCAGGGACAGCCACTATTGGAGCAGGCGGAACAGTAAATGTTAGCGTAGCTGCAGTAACTTCAAATACGACTTTAAATCTTACGAATGTTAGTAATGGTACTTGTAGTAGAGCATTAATCGCTACGACAACTGTTAATGTTTATTCTCCAAGTGTAACTTTAACTGGAACAACTTCTATTTTAGAAAATTCGGGAGGTAATGTAATCCTTACGGCAACTCTATCTACTGTAACTATAACTAACACAACTGTTACTTTAGCTTATTCAGGAAATGCAACAAATGGCTCTGATTATACAGCTAGTTCAACTATCATTACCATTGCTGCAGGTTCAACTACAGGAACAGTAACGATAAGTCCAATAGATGATGACATTTATGAGGGATCTGAAACTGTTATTGCTGATATTACTAATGTTACAGGTGGATGTGCTTCAGAATTAGGTGCGCAAACCGCTACTGTAACGATCACGGATAATGATGATGCACCAGATGTAACAATAGGCGATGCTACAATTGTAGAAGGAGGGATTTTAAGTTTTCCAGTAAGCCTGAGTAACCCATCGGCTACTACCATTACCCTAACCTTAGGCTTTACTAATGTAACGACCAGCAATGGAGATTACACGACGACTCCTGTAGTGGTGACCTTCTTAGCAGGGGCTACAACAGCAACAGCAACAGTACAAACAACAGAAGACACCATAGCAGAATCAACAGAGACCTTTACCGTTGGAATTACGTCTTCTACAGGAACAGTAGGCTCGACTACGGCTACGGCTACAGGGACGATCACGGATAATGATGATGCACCAGATGTAACAATAGGCGATGCTACAATTGCAGAAGGAGGGATTTTAAGTTTTCCAGTAAGTTTGAGTAACCCATCGGCTACTACCATCACTCTAACCTTAGGCCTTACTAATGTAACGACCAGCAATGGAGATTACACGACGGCTCCTGTAGTGGTGACCTTCTTAGCAGGGGCTACAACAGCAACAGCAACAGTACAAACAACAGAAGACACCATAGCGGAATCAACAGAGACCTTTACCGTTGGAATTACGTCTTCTACAGGAACAGTAGGCTCGACTACGGCTACGGCTACTGGAACAATCATAGACAACAATACAGCACCAACAGTAACTGGAATCACTCCATCGATCGCCACCGAAGGCGATGCTGTAGTATTTGATTTCGAGTTAAGCAATCCAAGTGCAGTAGATGTAGAGTACACCTTCACATTAAGTACAGGAACAGCTGGAAGTTCAGATTACACGACTACCGATGTCAAAGTAACAGTATTAGCAGGTGCAACGACAGGAACAGTAAGCGTACCAACAACCATCGACACAATTGATGAATCAGATGAGACCTTCACAATCCACAATGGAGCGGTAAGTGCAACAGGAACAATCATAGACAACAATACAGCACCAACAGTAACTGGAATCACTCCATCGATCGCCACCGAAGGCGATGCTGTAGTATTTGATTTCGAGTTAAGCAATCCAAGTGCAGTAGATGTAGAGTACACCTTCACATTAAGTACAGGAACAGCTGGAAGTTCAGATTACACGACT
>NZ_FOFZ01000040.1 GCF_900111075.1 Flavobacterium frigoris | reverse complement strand
TTTTTGAGTAGCACTTGGAAACGTCAAAAGCTCAAGCTTTTGCAGGAAAAGCTAAAGGTAAAAGTGCTAGAAAAAGCAGAAAAGAAACCATTTTTACCCCAATGTCCGTGTTGCAAAACGGGTAATTTACATCGAATAGCGGTTTTTGACCAGCGTGGTCCGCCTGCTTGGTATCTTGGCGGTAGCCACAGTTCTAGTTCCTATGAAAGCTAATTTTGTGGGTAAGGGCACGTATGCCCAAACATGAAGCAAAACAGGATAAAATTAGCCTGATTTACACTCCAAAAAAAAAGAGGCTCACTGGCCTCTTGAAATCCTCCAAATAATTTTACGATAACCCCATAGTGTTGACGGCATGTAATCGGTTCCGTTCAACCGCGGGTTCATTGTTCGTTCTTCGAACGCAACGAAACCCTAGCTGTTAGCGGTAGTTATTCTATTCGTTTCAATAATCTGTAGTAAATTACATTTCCGTTTCCATCGTCCAAAGTCATCATTAAATTTCCTTTTTTTAAGAAGTCATTAATGTCCATTGCAAATAAATTTACGCCCCATAATTCTTGATAGTCTTTAATTTCTTTATTATCAATAGTTAGAAACTGTCCTTCTAATTTATAATTTGGTGTTTTGTCTTTTGGTAAAACACTAAAAGTTTCTTTCAAGTCTTTCAAAGAGTAATTACTATCTTTGTCAGACATCATAGAATATACTTTTCCATTTTCGTAAAATGCAAACCATTGATATTTTTGAGGCCAAGGATTTTCTTTATTTATTTTATCTTCATTAGGAAGTTCAATTTTTTTCCAGAAACCGATAAGTTCTGAGATTTTTGGTGGTCCGCCTGCTTCGGATTTATTGTCTTGTCCAAAAACATTAAACGAACAGAATATTAATAAGATTAAAATATAATTTTTCATAGTCATAATGTGCTTTAAATAATCTATTTTTTATTTTAAATGTCTGATTTTGTGCGATTTCGTTTATAATTACCGCTAACGTTTCCCACGCTTGTACTTGCTGTGGACTTCGTAACCTTTCAATTTTCTGCTTTGCAGAATTATGATGCGAAAATGTAATTCCACTAAACCCACAGTAAGTACAAACGTGTGTTATGCCTTCGGTTTTTCGCCCCAATTTTTTTCGGTTACAATTTTCGGTTTCACTTCCGCACCGTTTAAGTCGGAAACAATTTTAAATTCAAATTATTATGAAATATAAAAAAGCACTTATGTTAGAAGCTATTTTTGGAATAATAGCTATTATTATTTCTTGTTTAATTTTTGATGTTTTTGGTATTTTCTAAAACTAAATATAGCCCAAAATATTGTTTTTAGAAACATTACTAAAATAGAAAATCTTAAAAACTCTATTAATGTTAAACCTAATTCAAAAGAAATATAAGTTATTACAATCATCCAAAAATATAATGAAAAACCAAAATGCAAGGCTATTTTATCATACAATAATTCGTCCAAATAATTTTTTTCGTCATATTTATTATTTGTGTAGTCTGCGTACAAATAATACGAAATCATTTGGCTAATTATCCAACATATTGAAACACCTAAAGATAAACAAATTGCTAATAAAGAATTTTCTTCAATAACATTCCTTTTAAATATAAACAATTGTAAAAAACTTAAGCAGCTTATAGCAAAAAACATTATTAATGAGTTTTTTTGGATGGGTTCTATATCAAATATTTCTTTAATCATTTTTAAATTTTAATTATTATAAAAACATTACATCTATTTAATCACTTCGGGGCGGATTCAAGGACCTATCGCAACAAGTCCATTTATTAATAGTTATTCAAAGTTAATTTTTTTGAGGAATATTGTCATCAAATTCAGAATAACT
>NZ_FOFZ01000039.1 GCF_900111075.1 Flavobacterium frigoris | reverse complement strand
CTAATTGCTCTAGAAGCTACTCAACAACTCGAAAAGGAGAGGGTGTTGGGGCAATATGACTACTTTCTATTCTTTCTTTCCAGTTTTTGTTTACCATATAAATTACGTATTCATCAAATGTTTTACAATTATAACAACTACCAAAAGTACCATCAGTATTAATTCGTTCCATATTTATAAATTTACTGTCATTAATTTTATATTGAACCTTGTTAGAATTAGTAGCAGAGGATAATTCAATTAAATAACCACTAAAAACGTTCTGTACAGCAATTTTTTTCATTTTTTCAAGGCTCAATGGTGTATGTATATCCTCTTGGTAGTATTCGCGGGGTAGTACAAGAAGAGATCCACGGAAGAAATACCATTCCCCTTTTATTTTTACGCCGTAAAAGTCAACAATATAGTCTTGAACACAACCTTTTTCTTGACATCTTCTTAAAATGACACTGTAAAATCTATTTTTCTGTTTATTAAAACAAAGTAATGAATCCAACGGATAAGACTTCCATTGGTAACCTTTTAAATTATTAGACACCCAATTGGCAATTGTATCATTAGCTTTTTTATATATTGAAAAATATTCTTTGTCTCCTGTTAATTTCTTAGAATAAGAAAAATATTGTTCTCTTTTTTTTCCTAAATTTTCATTATTTTGCTCATCTGTTAATTCCTTTTTACATGAAAATAGTAAAAATGGAACTATTAAAAACACTATTTTAATTCCTTGGTTTGACATCGCCTTCATTTATAGGTAAGTTAAATATCCAATCATAATTCACTATGGAGTGACTTGCAGTAAAGCCTAATTGTTCTGGGTACTATCTATTTTATTTTTCCAGTTTTTGTTTACCCTATAAATTACAAATTCATCAAATGTTTTACAATTATAACAACTAGCAAAAGTACCATCATTATTACGGTTTTCCATATTTATAAATTTACTGTCATTAATTTTATATTTAACCTTGTTAGAATTAGTAGCAGATGGTGTTTCAATTAAATAACCACTAAAAACGTTCTGTACAGCAATTTTTTTCATTTTTTCAAGGCTCAATGGTGTATGTATATCCTCTTGATAATATTCTCGAGGAAGAACGAGTGTAGAGCCCCTAAAAAAATACCATTTTCCTTTTATTTTTACGCCATAAAAATCGTATATGTAATCTTGAACTCCTTCTTCTACCATAGTTTGTTTTAAAACTGCTCCGTAAAATCTATTTTTCTGTTTATTAAAACAAAGTAAAGAATCTAATTGATAGGGATTTATTATAGGGATTTCAAGGCTATTAGAGACCCAATTAGCAATTGTGTCATTTGCTTTTTTATATATTGAAAAATATTCTTTGTCTCCTGTTAATTTTTTAGAATAAGAAAAATATTGTTCTCTTTTTTTTTTAAAATTTTCATTATTTTGCTCCTCGGTTAATTCCTTTTTACATGAAAATAGTAAAAATGGAACTATTAAAAACACTATTTTAATTCCTTGGTTTGACATCGCCGTTATTTTTTGTTAATGTAAATATCCAATCATAATTCACTATTGAGTGACTTGCAGTAAAGCCTAATTGTTCTGGGTACTATCTATTTTATTTTTCCAGTTTTTGTTTACCCTATAAATTACAAATTCATCAAATGTTTTACAATTATAACAACTAGCAAAAGTACCATCATTATTACGGTTTTCCATATTTATAAATTTACTGTCATTAATTTTATATTGAACCTTGTTAGAATTAGTAGCAGATGGTAATTCAATTAAATAACCACTAAAAATTTCTTCGATAGCTATTTGTTTCATTAAATCTAAACTCAACGGAATATGCATATCGTCTTGATAATAGTCTCGAGGAAGGTAGGTAGTAGATCCTTGAAAAAA
>NZ_FOFZ01000035.1 GCF_900111075.1 Flavobacterium frigoris | reverse complement strand
TAAAAATAGAAGTTCCAATGATCAAAGGAACTGTTTTGGAAACTATTGAAGATTGTGTATATTTGAATGCTGATAATGTGGTTTCAAAAGCAACTATTGAAGTTGTTGAGGATGGAGGGAAAGTTGGATTGAGTGTTAGTGGGGCGGGGTATTTGGTCGATTTGTCCTTAATTAAGAACCTTACGGCAAAAATCCCAGGAGGAGCAAATAATACCAATTTAGGCAAAACCCTTTTTGAGGACGCTTATAAAATAAAACCAACATCTGGCACACCCAAAACTTTACTTGATGATATATTAGCTAAAGGTGATAATGCCATTGATGGAGTGGCAAGTGGATCGAAAACAGAAGCATTAGTAGATGATATATTTCAATCTCAAGGTTATACAAAAGTAGATGGAAAATACTTTGGCGATGCTGGGTCTAATGGTTTCGATAATGTTTTTATTAAAGGTACTATTGATAATCCAAGCGAAATAATAATTATCGAATGCAAACAAATGAAACAAGCAGGAAATGTGGTTCTAAATTCGCCAGCATCTACTGGCTTGCCTGCACAGATGAGTGATGATTGGATAAAATATATCGCACGTGAAAAATTAAAAAATTTAGGTGTTGATAAGACAAAATTAGCGAATACTATTCTTTCCAATCAATCTAGCTTTATACAAAAATATGTTGTCGCAGTTGATAAAACAGCTGGCGAAGTCAACTTTTTAAAATTAGGAAATTATTAATATGCTAACATTAGAAGAATTAATAGAGAATGATACTTTCCAATCAAATATCTGGATAGAAAAAATTAGACAATTTAATGACTTAAAAAGTTTTATTGGCAACTTTAATTACTACCATTTACTACTTGCGATTCAAGGCATCAAAGCCAATAATGTAATAGATGTGAAACACCATTTTTTTGTTTCAGCATTTATTGACGAATTACAAATTAACAGGTTCAATAGTCGTTTACTTGATTATGGGTTTAGGTCAATCAGCTACGTCCTATTAAGCGACAACGAAGCCTTAATCCAACGCTATGCAAAATTGCGATACCAACGAGGTGTAAATGCCGAATTAAGTATGGACGAAATGGTAGCCATTGGAGAGATACCGATATGGTGTAATACGGTTCAGTTTTTTATGGCAAATGATAATATCGGAGTAGAAAGAAATCTAAACATTATCGAAACCAAAACACTTCCAAAAATCCCTAAAAAAGAGGAGGGATTAAAAGATGATTATGAGTTTTACAAAGCATTACACACAGAAGATAAAGCCAAGATGGAAGAAGTTTTAGCAAAATTAGTAAGCCCCAAAATCCATAAAAAACGAAACGACAACCCAATATTAAATCAATACATTTCGTTGCCAGCTTTAGGTTATGCAAAACTCGCTTGGAGAAAAGGAATAGAGGTTGAAGTAAATAGTCCGTTAGTGCCAAAAGATTTATTACCCATAAAACCATTGGATAATTACGAAATCCCTTATGATTTTTTGAAAGAGAATATCTAAAATGGAAACTTTTGTGATAAGAATAAGTTTCCAAATTGGCAAGAAATAAATCCAGCTCTGCGAAGTGTTCTTAAAAATCTAAGGACTGCTGTGCGAATGTCTCTGACTTCGTACCCACAATAATGAGCAAACAATAACATATAAACAAAAAAGCACAGCGAGAGTTGTCCTTTTTTATGATTAGTGATAGAAACCTGGTTATATTGCAATAGCAAATAGGAATGGGTACGAAGTAGGGAGACTTCGCCTTTACTTTGTATTTGATATTTATAAATTTACCACTTGTTTAGATATTAGGAATTACAGAGCTTGGACGCCTGAATGTTTTGAAACAAGAGAAAAAGCTTTTGCAATAATAAAAATAGCTTATACAACATTTACCAATCTGGAAAAATTCACAAATGCTACATCTGGCATTTGGACAGGTATTAAAGCTTATGGAGTTGAAACTGGTGGTTTTGATAATCAAGCGCGTTATAATCATGGTAAAATTATATTTAATGTTGCCAGTTTATTTATAGGTGTAGGAGAAGCAAAAGCAATATTAAAAGGCGAAAAAACACTAATTACGGT
>NZ_FOFZ01000062.1 GCF_900111075.1 Flavobacterium frigoris | reverse complement strand
AGCATCAGATCTAACAACACCAGCGGCTGTTGCAACAACTGGAACCTATTATATCCGAAGTGAAGTGGCTACTGGATGTTTTATCGTAAAATCAGTAGAAGTGACGGTAAACCCATTGCCAACATTAACAGTGGTAAACCCCGCTGCAGTATGTTCTCCTTCAACAGTAGATATTACCAGCAATACTGTTCAAACTACAAATACTGGAACAACAACTAAATATTATACTACTTTGGCTTTAGCCAATGCAGGTGCAGCATCAGATCTAACAACACCAGCGACTGTTGCAACAACTGGAACCTATTATATCCGAAGTGAAGTGGCTACTGGATGTTTTATCGTAAAATCAGTAGAAGTGACAGTAAATACATGTACAATAGTTTTATTAAAAGAATCTACTCTAAACAATACTGGAAATTGTACAAGCGTAGATGACACCATTACCTATACTTTTACTTTGACTAATCCTGGAACTACACCTATTACTGATATTACAATTACGGATCCCTTATTTGAAGCACCAAATCCTATTATCGCTATAAGCGCTCCTAGTGGAGATGCTAATAACAACATGATTTTGGATATAAGTGAAACTTGGATATATACAGCAACTTATGCAATAACGCAAGCCGATATTGATTTAGGAAGTGTCACTAACCAAGCAAAAGTAAATGGTTTAGTTTTAGGATCTGAAACTGTTATGGGTACATCCAGTACAATAACAAGATTATGCCAAGATTCTGACATTGCCATTGTGAAAACCAGTGACATTCAGTTTGGAGAAGAGCGATGCGCAACACTTATTGTTGGAGATCTGGTAACCTATACCTTTACCGTGAGCAATACTGGTAATGTGAGTTTAAGTAATGTAATCGTTGCTGATCCTCTTTCAAATTTATCGACTATCGCCCTGATAAGTGGTGACGCAAATAGCAACGACATCTTAGAGGTTAACGAAACTTGGATCTATACTGCAACCTATTCAGTAACTCAAGCCGATATTGACACTGGTAACATAACCAATCAAGCTTCTGTTAATGGTACTGCTCCAGACACTACAGTGGTTACTGACCAATCTGGTGACTCAACAGAGAACGATAA
>NZ_FOFZ01000033.1 GCF_900111075.1 Flavobacterium frigoris | reverse complement strand
GAACGAGCTCTTTTTAGATGTTTTGAAATATAACTTTTAGACTTTTTTTCTAGTAGTAAAGTCTCAATAATTATACGTTCATTTAGACTAATTCGCTTGTACGTTTTTTTCATAATTCAACAAAGATAAAATTTATCATTTGTTGCGTTAGGTTATTGAATTCTCCGCACTTTTTTAAAATGGCATATAACGTTTTGCCGCTTTGAGATGGCTGGAAGTTCGTAACCGCTCAATTTTCGGCTTAACGAAAACTTGATGCGGAACGATAATTCCACTAAATTCCAGCTAGCTCAAAATGGCTGTTGCCAGTAGTACTTATTGCGGAAGTTCAATTTCTTCTAAACTAACCGCAGTATTAATTTTGGATTTCAGAACAATTTCGTCAGCGTCTTTGCTTAATTCGTAAAGTTTTTTTCTTTCTAATTTTAATTTTTCATCGAGGAAATTATGGCTTAATTCAAATTCAGTAAATATTTCGCTCCAAGTTTTAATGTAAACTTTAATTCTACCATCTTCGTTGTAAACTAAAGATTCTTCGCCGTGAGTTTTATTTGTCTTAATTTGTCTTTCTATAAATTTGCTAGAGTTAAATTTATTTCCAATTAGATAAAATTTCCAAGACATATTTGGTGCATTAAATTCTTGCCTCGAACTTATTACACCTAAGTATTTCATCACTTGAGAATATTCCTTTTCACCTAACTGTATTTTTGGATGTTTTAATTCAAGTACAATATTTTCTATTTTAGAATCTTTCTTGTGTTGTCTACAAGCAAAAATATCCATTTCTCTATTTTTATCAATATGGTCAATTTTCGTGTCTGTGATTTCTCCTGTTGTTTTGTAAATATATCTCTTTAAAGCCTCTTCAAATTTTGGCTCAGCAGCTGTAACGAGATGATATTGTTCCCCAAAAAGCCAATAATGATTTTCTACTAAATCTTGTAAATGAGGAACTTCTTTCGCTCCAAGTTCTTCGTTAAAAACGAGTTCTTTTAATTGATAATACGTTTTGTATCTATCTTCTATTAATTTAATCGTATTTATAACTCTGTTTAAACTTGTCTTATGCAAAATATTTGATAAGTCTTCTCTTTCTTCGGGTTCAAGTTGGGTAACACTCTCTATAATTTTAAAAATGTTCTCTCTTTCATTAGAATCAAGCAACAAATCAATAAATTGCACGAATATTTTTTTCTGTTCTAAATTTAAATTTGAAAATATTTTAGGTTGAACTTCATATAAACCAATAATTGTATCCTTAAGTTCTTTGCTCCGAATTTGCTCCCAAGTATTGTTATACGTTGGGATTATACCATTTATTTCATAGTCTAATACTAATCTTTCAGCATTTGCTCGTAAATAGGGTTTGCGTTTAGTTTTTAAATAGTCATTAAGTTTACTAATTAAATATTTATATTCTGTTGAGGATGTAGCTTTTGAAAACAAACTTACTTGGTTACTTTCATCATTTTTTGTAAAATCAAAATGTGAAAAGAAATCACTTTCAATATAAATACTATGATAATAGTAATCCCCTTTTTTATTTAGAGTAGTGAAGTTTTTATATATTTCCTTTCCATTAGAATCTTGAAAATAAAATTTAGAATGTTCTTTATTTAATGATTCAGTCCATTGAACATCTTTTATTTTGAAAAAACTACCATTCTTCTCTAAATCAAAAAAATCTCTATCAGCTACTAAATCCGTGTAATCGAGTGGTATCCCATTTATTAAAATTGAATATTCTTTATTTAACTCTAAAAACCAGCAAAATTCTTTCTTTAAATATGTCGTTAAATCTTTTTCTAAGGCATCTAAGCTAATTAGTAGATTGGTAAAATAAACTGTAGTACCTGTAAATTTTGATTCTGCAGTAAGTATATTTTTGTCGTAAATTTTTAGATTTTCTGATGAAATACTTATGGTTCCACTTTTGATCCCTTTACTTTCATAAAATGTTGTCCATTTGGCAAAATTTGCAAAAGTGAAGAATGTTAGTCTACCAACACCATTCTTTCCGTGTAAAATCGATGAATGTTTAGGAGATTGAACTTGAACTGATTTTTCGGAATCATAGAAATTATCAAATTTGTAATGTAAATTTTCAAGGTCAATTCCCATTCCATTATCTCGCACTTGTAAGAAGTTGAGTCTTCCTAATTCATTTGAGTCATAATTTATCTCGATTTTAGTTGCTTTGGCATCAAAACCATTCCAAATATATTCGGCAAGTGACGAAGCAGGATTATAGTTATTTAAAACCTTTTTAATACCTTTTGACGTGATTTTAGCTTCTTTCTGCATTTTTTTTTAGTATTACTGGCAACGTCAGTCTGTGAAAAAACCTCCGTTTAATTCTATCAAATATAAACAAATAATCTAATTATTAGACAGAAAAGTTGTATATTTAATGATGCA
>NZ_FOFZ01000032.1 GCF_900111075.1 Flavobacterium frigoris | reverse complement strand
TGGAAAAACCAGTCAAATTGACCACCACTTTCCAGTGTAAATTGACCACCAGTTCCGGGGCAAACTGACCACCACTTTCCAGTTCAAATTGACCACCTGATTTCGGGTTAAATTGATTATTAAAAACTACTGACTTTTTCATGTTGTTAGAACCATACATTCGTTTAAAAAAACACGGATTATGGCAAACAAAATAACAGACATGAGTAAAATTAGAAAAGTAATTAAATTCTATTGTGATGGAAAGCGTAAGTTATTCATAAGTAGCTACTTATCGCTTTCCAGGAATACGGTAAAGAAATATATTTCTTTATTTGAAGTTCTCGGATTAAGCTTTGAATTAATTGATAAAAAAACAGATGCTGAACTAGAACTTTTGTTTTCACAGACTACTGTTGAATCAATTAATCCCAAATTACAGACACTCCATAATTTTTTCCCTAAAATGGAGCGTGAACTAAAAAAAGTTGGTGTTACCATACAACATATGTGGGAACAATATATTGCCATAAACCCAGATGGTTACAGGAGTTCGCAATTTGCCCATCATTATAAAGTATGGAGTAAACGAGTCAATCCAGTAATGCATATGAATCACAAAGCTGGTGATAAAATGTATGTGGATTATGCCGTAAAAACACTCTCCATTATTGATAACGACACTGGGGAAATCAAAGAAGTACAATTTTTTGTAGCCATATTGGGAGCCAGTCAATATACTTATGCTGAAGCTTCTATAAGCCAACAAAAAGAAGATTTCGTCACTTCTGTAGAAAATGCTATGCGTTTTTTCGAAGGCACTCCAGCGGCAATTGTTCCCGATAACTTAAAATCTGCAGTGATAAAAAGCAGTCGTTTTGAACCCACAATTAATGAAACCTTAGCTGATTTAGCCGAACATTATCAAACTACAATCTTGCCTGCCAGAGCCTATAAACCTAGGGATAAGTCGTTAGTTGAAGGGGCTGTTAAAATATTATACAGAAGAATTTATGTCAATCTAAAAGAAACCAAATTCTTTTCTCTGGAAGAATTAAATCAGCAGATATGGGATTTATTAGACACCCATAATAGTCGAAAACTCACGGGACGCCCATATTCTCGCTTGGAAGTATTTTTAGAAGATGAAAAAGAAAAACTGCGCCCACTGCCACAAGAACGCTTTGAAATCAAATACCAATCCTTTGCTACTATCATGCAAAATGGGCATGTTCAATTAAGTCAAGACAAAAATTATTACAGTGTTCCGTATCAATATGTAAAGAAAAAAGCCAAACTATTGTATACTAAATCAACGGTAGAGATCTATTACAAATACAATCGGATAGCCATTCATCAAAGGAATTACAAACCGTATGTTTATACCACAATCCCAGAGCATTTAGCCAGTACGCATCAATTTGTAGCCCAGTGGAGCGCTGCTCGCTTCATTGATTGGGCTATTAGTATTGATGAGTCCGTTGGAGAATATATTTTGCAAATAATCGAAAGCAGAAACCACCCTGAACAGGCTTATAAAAGTTGTTTAGGAATACTAAACTTCGAAAAAAAGGTTGGTAAGCAGCGATTAATAAATGCCTGTAAACGGGCACTTGATTTTAAGATTTACAATTTTAAGACCATACAAAACATCTTAGAAAACAACTTAGACCATATTGATTTTGAGCAAGAACCCGAGCAAGAACTCCCTATCCACGGTAACATAAGAGGAAAACAATATTATAATTAATTAAAACCAAGTAATCATGAATGAATCCACAGTAACAAAAATGAAACAAATGAAGCTTTATGGCATGCATAATGCTTTTAAAACGGCCATTGAAAGCGGAAAAACAGACCATTACACACTCGATCAGTTTGTATCAATGCTTATTGATGCCGAATGGGATGAAAGGCACAATCGGCGTATTGCTCGCAGTATCACCAACGCCCGATTCCATTACAAATCAAATATTGAAAGTATCCATTTTGACCAGACTCGTAATCTGGATCGAAACACCATACTGCGTCTGGCAGAATGTGAAATTGTAGAAAAAAATGAAAATATTTTAATCACTGGAAGCACTGGTGTGGGCAAAAGTTATTTAGGCACCGCATTAGGTTATCAAGCCTGTATACAAGGCTATAAAGTAAGCTATTTTAATACTTCGAAGTTGTTTGCTAAATTAAAAATGGCCAAAGCAGATGGTTCTTATCTGCGAGAATTGGCTAAAATTGAAAGGCAAGATGTTATTATTTTGGATGATTTTGGACTCCAGGCATTAGATAGTCACAATCGAATTACCCTTTTAGAAATCATTGAAGACAGGCATAACAATGGTTCCATTATTGTAACATCGCAGATCCCAGTGCAAGGTTGGTATGACATCATTGGAGAGAAAACCATAGCTGATGCAATTTTGGATAGGCTAATACATCAATCTCACCGAATCGAACTCCATGGAGAATCTATGAGAAAGAAAAAAAGCATAAACAAGGGATAATATTTTAAGTATATTTGAATACTAATTAACAGATGAAAAAAAGTAGTTTTTAATGAAAAATGGAGATGGTCATTTTGCTCC
>NZ_FOFZ01000029.1 GCF_900111075.1 Flavobacterium frigoris | reverse complement strand
GTTATTCTGAATTTGATGACAATATTCCTCAAAAAAATTAACTTTGAATAACTATTAATAAATGGACTTGTTGCGATAGGTCCTTGAATCCGCCACCCTGCATAAACAAACAGACATAGAAAAATTATGACAAAATTGAAATTACTATTTTTACTTCTACTTACTTCCAGCCTTTCATTTGGACAGAAAACAGACATACGTTTAAATGGTTTAGACACAGAAATTGAAAATCTTTTAAAAGCATATAATGCGGTTGGACTTTCTATTGCAATTGTAGAAAATAATAAAACGATTTATTCCAAAGGTTATGGCTTTAGAGATTTTGAAAACAAATTACCAACAACTGCAAACACAATTTTCCCTATTGGCTCAATAACTAAATCATTTACAGCTTCATTATTAGGAAAACTTGAAAGTGAAAATAAACTTTCCTTAAAAGACAAACCTTCTTTTTACTTGCCGAAACTTCAATTTTATAATACTCAAATGGACAATTTGATAACTATTGAAGATTTGTTAAGCCATAAAAGCGGCATTGGCAGCGTTGACGGAACATATATATTATTTCCAGCCAAAGAAAGACCACAACTTATGGAAAAGTTGAAATATCTAAAACCAAACGGAGCAATAAAAGACAGTTGGATTTATAGCAATTTTGGGTATATAATTGCAGGAACAATCACAGAAAAAATTACAAATCAAACTTGGGACGAGAATATTAAAGAAAAGCTTTTCTTGCCTTTAAAAATGAATAATTCAAGTACTTCCACAACCGATATGTTTAAAAATAATGACTACTCTTTTGGTTATGGGATAATCAATAACAAATCTGAAAAAGTATTGTTTGCTGAACTAAATAACGACAAACCAGGCGGTGCAATTAACAGCTCTGCAAATGATATGGCAAATTGGATGTTGGTTTGGTTAAATAACGGACAATTCAATAATCAACAGATTTTGCCAACTAATTATATACAAGAAGCAGAAAGTTACAAAGCTATGGACAATGGTTTGCCACCCGAAAGTAGCGACCCAAATGTTTATACTTTTGGCTATGGTTATGGGTGGAAAATAAATTCAAACAAAGGACATTACAAAGTTCATCACGGTGGAAATCTTTCGGGATTTAGTTCACAACTTGCTTTATATCCTACAGACAAATTAGGAATTATTGTGCTGACAAATCAACATAATTCTATTCTGCCTTACATTGTTAGTGATATTATTGCAAACAGAATGCTTAAACTACCTAAGACCGAGTGGAATAAATATCCTGTAAAAGTTACTGATATAAGCATTGTTAGTAAAGAAATTAAAAGTATAAACCTTGACAAAAAGCCAACACATAACTTAAATGACTATTGTGGTAAATTCTCAAATCTTGGTTTTGGCACTTTTGAAATCATAAATGAAAACAATAAATTATTTGCTGTTTTTCCAGACTTTAAATTTCAGTTAGAGCATCAGTATTATGACATTTTTGTTTTGAAAGCAACCAAAGAAATTCCACAAATAATGAACCCTGAATTTTATTTAAATTTCTCACTTGACTATGACGGAAATGTGTCGAGTGTCAAAATAAACTTGCAAAACGAGCCTGTTGAATTTATTAAACAAACTAAAGAATAAAAACTACTGCCAACAAGGGTTTGGCAAAATGGGGGCAGAAGTGCTGAATTAAACATTTGTAATTCTAATGAACATTTGTGCTAAATTGAGCATTTGTACTTCTAATTCCCCAACTTCGCCAATCCCCAAAACGTTACAAGAGATTTTACCGAACGAACCGTCTAAAATAATGAGAATATTAACAGTTTGAAAGTAGGTCTTTCGCAACGATGGGACTAAACAAATCCTTTTCTGCCCAGCATTTGCAAAAAGAAAAGATAAAAAAACAAAAAAAATGAAACAAAAATTAATCACTTTTTCAAAAGTAATTCTATTTTACTTTATCATTGCGTTATCCAGTTGTGAGAAAGAAGCGCTCTCGCAAGAAAACTCTACACCCGTTATATCAAGTGCAAAAAATTGGTTTGAGGATTACAAATCTAAACAGAGTGTTTACTTTGTTTTTAAAAATTTAACATATGATTGGAATAATGCCACAACTACCATACTTACGGACGACTCAGTGGCGGTAACTGTTCCAGTATTAGAAAACACAACAACGTCAAAAAATAATACTAAAAAAATCCTTTATCTTTATCCTCAAAAAGACACAAAAGATTTTGAGATTGCTCTGTTTGAACTTATTTCAAATAAAAAGGTGCAGAATGATTTTGATTTAAACAATTTTGATGGATACATCATCAATTGGAATTTGGCAAACGGTTCGTCAAAATGTCTTCAATTTGACAATAGTTTTTCAACCAATGAGATAAATATAAAAGTTATAAATACCAAATCTATTATTCATACCTCCATCACAGGAAGACAAGCAGTCACTCCACCATGTAATGATGAAGATTGTATGGCAGGAGGAGGAACTACAGCTCCTTTTACATTTACAGGAACAAATGAATTATCTAATGTAACAGTTCAGAGTTCTGGAACTAAACCTAATATCAGTGTTACGATAGTAGGAGTTCCCAATGGCTTGAATGGTAGTGGTAATGCAGGTAGTTTTATACACAGTCCTCAAGGAAATGGTAATACAAATGGTGTTACATCGGAAATGAATTTTGTTTTAGATTTATTAACAAAAAAAGTTGACCCAAAGGAAGAACTTAAATGCTTTGACAAAACTTCAGGTGCAATTCTTACGATATACGTACAACAACCTAATGAAAATACAGAAGATATTATAGGAGCTAATTCTGTTGAACATGCTTTTATTGGAATTGAACAAAATGGTATTGTTCGTAAACTAGGTTTTTACCCAATCCAATCATCTAATTCTGCTTTGGTAGCGGTAGGAAAAGCATATAATTCAGAGATTAGAGGAAATAATAATTATTTGTATCATGTAAGTATTTCAAAAAAAATTAATTCTAATGAATTAAACTCGATTATTAACTACATAGAAAATTATCCAAAAACCTACAATGTAAACTCCTATGCATGCGCAGATTTTGCAATAAATGTTGGAAACATTGGAGGGATGTCCCTAAAATCTACTACTGTATCTAGTTTTACTTATTCAGGAAGAAGTCCTGGGAAACTTGGTCAAGAAATAAGAAGTATGAATAGTACAAGTATTTTAACTATAAATAAATCAAGTAATAAATCACCCCAATCAAAAGGAGATTGTAAATAAATAGCACATGAAAACATCAGTTTTAATAATAGCTTTTTTATCTTTTAATATTACTCTTTGTCAAAATTCTAAAAGAGAAAAGATGATAGAACATTTTGTCGTTGATTTGTTTAACAATGATATTTCAGCACTAAAAGTTGTAGAAAAATATATTGATATTGAACCCGACAAGATGAATTCTTTTTCTTTCTCAGAAAGAAAAAAAATGGTTGTGGGTATAATTGAAGAAACAAGAAAAGGGACGTTTAGCCCATGGTTTTATCCTGACTACTCAATAAAAAACATTGAAAACCCAAAAGTATTTTCATATAAAATTCACAAAAACAAAAGCGATTTGAAAATTAATGGAATAGATAAAATAAAAGAAAATGTATATGTGCTATTGGACTCAAAAGGAGAAAAAATAATGCAATATTTTTTACTTAATAAAACCAAGATAATATCGTTTAATTTATTAGTAAAAGAAAAAGGTGAAGCAAGTTTTTTTTCGTATTGAAATCCTCCTGATTTAGACAAAGAAATTGAAGCATTTCATTGCCTTTAAAGGCGTATCGGCAGAAATAGTTTACAGTAAATCTCATAAAAAATGAATTGTAATTTAAGATAAAATTAAAAATCGCCTTTCGAAAGATTGGTGATTTTTTAATTAAATCTTTGTACATAACACTTCATTACTCAAAAAAACCTCTTGTAACCGCCGTTTGGCAATATGGCGGGATTTGGCTTAATTTAAATATGGTTTTGTACTTGGAAAATTAGTCATTAACCGAAAGATTAGGCTTCCTTAATCCGCCACATCGCCAAGCAACCAAACGTTACAATATATTTCCGCCAAATTTTGCGCCCAAAAATTCTGGATGAATAAATATTAGCTTATCTCCTACTCAGAAAATAATCGGAAAGCTGAAAAGTTGTCGTTTATAAAGCTCGA
>NZ_FOFZ01000027.1 GCF_900111075.1 Flavobacterium frigoris | reverse complement strand
ACCGTAATTAGTGTTTTTTCGCCTTTTAATATTGCTTTTGCTTCTCCTACACCTATAAATAAACTGGCAACATTAAATATAATTTTACCATGATTGTAACGCGCTTGATTATCAAAACCACCAGTTTCAACTCCATAAGCTTTAATACCTGTCCAAATGCCAGATGTAGCATTTGTGAATTTTTCCAGATCGGTAAATGTTGTATAAGCTATTTTTATTATTGCAAAAGCTTTTTCTCTTGTTTCAAAACATTCACGCGTCCAAGCTCTGTAATTCCTAATGTCTAAACAAGTGGTAAATTTATAAATATCAAAAACACCTACAGCTGTCTCTATCAGACCGTCAGTAAATCCTGCGATCAAAGCTGCATCTTGAATATAAGGAACATTTTTATCATGATCCCACAAACAACGAGGGATGTATCCCTCTTTTTGTGTGGCATAATCTGTTTTGCAATTTTTAATAAAATCGATTATTTTTTCGAAATTTTCAAAACTAGCTTTTCCAAATATTGATTCTTCTAAGGCAATATGTTGTAATAATGAGTTTTTTAAAACTTTTAAATTGTCATTAGTTACAGCCTGATTTTCTGTTGGTTTGAAATAGGTAACATAAAATTTGTCACCAAATTTTGAGATTAAATCTGAAACTATTTTTAACTCATTTAAATCAATTTCTTTGTTGTTTTTATTCGCGTCATAAAATTGGTTCGATGTAATTGAACCATTTCCCTCTCCATTACCTGAATTTCCACACCCTAATAAATCAGAATACGTATCAATATTCTTTGCCTCTTTAACTGATTTATTGTCATTAATAAATTTTAGCAACTCTTGTTTAGCCTTAACTTTATCTTGCTGCACCCGATAGCGCGGATTTGCAATCCGTGCCCACAATCTACATTGACAAAAATCTAACAAAACAAATTCCAATTCGTTCTCTAAACCCGCATAATTCCGAGCGGTCGGGTTTCTATGGAAGATGTGGCTACGCTAGAACAACTAAAACTAATAAACGAACTTGACCACGAAGAAAAAACAATACTCCTTAAACTCATTGAAACTTTTGTGTCAAAAAAGAGATTTAAAGAGTATTTACAGAACAATATCGCTACGCTATGAAAAATAGTTTTATGAACCTTATTCGATGTTTTTGTATCTAAAAAGCGTTCAAATTCTATCGCAGGAAACACCTAATAACAAAGCGTCTCTAAAATTTGATCTCCAAACAAAAGAACCAATATCTCTGTACGGGTCTTTCGAATATTGTGGGAAGAAAAAGTAATCGTATTCAAATTTATCTTTAAGATTTACATTACTACAGTATCCTTTAAAATCAATTCCTGATAGATTAAAATCTAGATAATCAAAAAATTCTTTATCATATCCATTTTTATTTATCACTTTAAAAAGAGTTTTTAAAACTGCTTTTGCATCTTCTATTCGTTTAAGATACAATAAATTGTTGTTCTTCAATGACTCAATAAATTTCTCAACATCTTGCCAGTCAAATGAATCATTAAAATTCGCTAAATCAATTTCCATATCAATGGTCTGGCCATCAATAAGATTTGAATTTTCTAAAGCTCGCCACATATTTTGATTCTCATCATAGATAAAGCTATACTCACATTCTTTTATAGTTAGTTTTTTTATTTCCATTACTGATTTCCTATCATTTTTACCCCATCAATTATCTGGAAGCAATGCGGACAGCGACACATATTTCCAAATGTTGGGCGACCTTTTACTAAAACGTGTACTTTATTCAAATCCTGAATTGAATTAAATTTTCCAGCTTGCTTTAGCTGTTTAATAACTTCATTTGTTGCTAAAACTTCTGCGTGTGTTCCTGCTAAACCAGCATTTTGAATTTTCTCTAAAGGAACATTTGAATAAAGTTTTTGATAAAGACTTCCTCCTTTATCAAAGTCGTTCTTAATCATTGTTAAATAATCAAGATGTTGTTTTAATTCTGGCTCTAATAAATTTACATTAAAATTTTTATCGTTATATTTTAGAACCACGTTACCACCTAATTCTGGAGAATATGCCCCAGCTACTGCAACCTGATTATTTGAAGGCGGTAAAGCATTTTCAATGGCATTCAAAATTTTCGTTTCAGTTGGGTCTGCTTTTGTAATGATTGCATTCTTTGTGTCATCCCAAACTTTATGACCTACATTTGGATATGTTTTATTTTTAATGAAATTCCCATTAGCTTTCCAATAATTAACCAATGAAGTATTCCCATTCATTGCTCTTAACGCATCATCACTCGCTCCAGCAAACTCATCTAAAAATTTAGCTTTAGCGACATCATCAAGAAGATTTACTTCAGCTTTTAATGCTGTTAACCCAAGATTATCAAGCTTTGACACCAAACTCCCCGCCCCCTGCACAACCTTAATATTTTCCTCGCGCGCGCGATTTTCTAAAACAGAACTCTCCCACAAAACATATTTTTGAGAAAACGAATTTTCTAAAACGCCACTTCTTGCAAAATTATCAAGACAAATTTTTAACTCACTTTCTAGTTTGTTATTTTCTGTTTTTGGGTAGGAAACAGCATAGTTTGGCAAGGCAACTTTTGAGAATGCGGTCGTTGCACTTAGGTTGAACCAAGTGAGAAGGAAGAGGGATATTTTGAGGAGGAGTTTCATTAAAGAGCCTCTTCTTCTGTTTTTAAACCATTTATAAACTCTTCAAAACTATTAGTAATTTTACGTAAAGGTTCATCATCTCCTAAACCAACTAAATCATAATAAATTACTCCTTCATCATTACTTCCAATTGAGACGTAAAAAGGTCTGCCACCTGGGTCGGTAGCAAAGGGTATCAAATCATTTCTTCCTATACCTTCTTCTTCATCACGTACTGCTGGTAAAATTAACTCAACTGAAGCATTACGATTTTTGAGTAATGGAAGAAATGAAATATAGTATTGGTCACCATAAAATGCCTCCAAAATCTTTGCTCCATTATATTTTACAAAAAAATCTTTTAGATAATTTGGTAATACAACATTGTTTGCTAATTCAAAAAGCTCTATTTCATCTTTATTTAATGGAATAAATGAACTGTCAATTGTTAAATGTCTCATTATATATTGTTTTTATTGATTAGTAACCACTTCCGTTAAACATTTTGTATTGTGCTACCCCTCCCGAATGTCCCATTCCTACTACTTTTGTATGAGCAGATTGATCAACTAATTGAGCGGTAACTTTACCTGTTACGGGATTAAAATCATCTAAGTGATGCCAAGTAAATTGAATATCTCCTCGCTTAGGAGCATCATAACCAAAGCTTGAAAAACCAGCAGCTTCATTAGCAGCTTTAAAATCATTTCTCATATTTCCTGTCATTGTAATTTCTACCACATTTTTTTGTCCTGATTGTAAGGAGGTTTTTGGATAAAGGTATTTTCCGCCTTTAGTAGTATAGTCAGGGGCAAGCATACCTTTGCTTAAGTCTACATCTATGTCCGTATTTGCAGTTGATTTATATGATGGTGCATATTCCTTTACCACAACTTGCCCATTCTTATTGGTTTCAATACTTAACACTCTGTTTGAATTTGTGCCTCGTTCTGTTTGCACCAATAATCTCCCATTGGCATCAGTGGTAGTTTCTAACACTGTTTTACTTCCTATTGAACTTTCTAATTTCTCAAAAATCTTCGCTTCTGCATTTGCACCTGTTAAAACATTTCCTGCATCATCAACAAAATTTAAACTTTTACCACTTGTCCAAGTCTTTAATTTAGTTGCTCCGTTTTGGTTAAGCTTTGTTATTAGGCTACTTGGCACGAGATTCCCCGCCGTGTTAACTCCTTTCTCTATTTCATCCAAGAACTCCTCCGCATTGGTAGAAGTAATTTTTCTGCCATATTTTTGAAAGGCTAAATCTATCCCTGATAATGAAATAGTACTTACAGCATACCATTTGTTTATGGTATTCCAGCGTTCCAGCTTTTTTTGCCCTTCTGGAGAGTTGCTCCACTCCTCGGCAAGTGAATTTTGGATATAGATATCACCTAATCCCATACCAACATCAGTCATCGCTTTGACCCCAATATAGGCAGCATAAGCCGTTCTGCCTGTCATGTAAGCATCATAGGCGATGCCTATTTCTCCTACTCCCAATCCAAGCAACGCTACTTCAAAGGTAACTTTTGAAGTGGTAATTACCAAATCCCTGCGGTCTTTATTGAATAAATAAAGCGCTTGAATGGCAGGCATTCGTGCGGTAGTACCTGCTTTAAACACCCCTACATTATCTTTAAAATGCACCAATACGTAATCATTATAAGCTACAGTGATTTCAATTTTGGAAACAGGAATACATTCTTTGCACTGTCCCGAAGCCTCTCGTATAAGTTGAATGCCCTCTTTTTGAATGCTTGCTGTTACCTTGTTTTCTTCAAACTCGATTTTCTTTAATGAACCTTCTAAAGCATTTTTGACAGCAACTTCTCCTTTCATAGGATAATAACTTAATATCCAACCATTGAGTTTATTGGCTATATCATCAAAAGTTTTGAATTGTGTCTTATCCAATAATGGAAAAATTACATTTTCTGAAACAAACCAATCTAATAAAGCTTTTTCATCTGCTGTTTTTGTTGATAAAATAAGTTTGTATACAAGGGGTTCATAGCAATTACCAATTCGAGAATTAGGATAGCTTTCACTTTCTAAGCAACTTGTTACCGTCCAATTTTTTAACATTGTTTTTAACAATTCCTTTCTTTTTTCTAAAGGAATTGTTGCCAAACAAGTTGCGCTTTTGCTTGCAAAAAAATGATTTACTAAATAATCGACATCTAATTTATTGAAATCTGCTGGTAATGTAGGACAGTCAATCAAGGCTGTTTGAGAACTACTAGTATTACTATTACAAGCAACAAAACCCCAATAAGTAACCCTGTTCTCGTCCTTTAATTTTTGTTGGAGCGATTGATTATCGGCATATTTTTTAATGAAAGTAACTAATTTTTTGTTGTCTTCCGCTTTTATAATTTTTTGTAGCTCTTCGGTATAAATAGTTCTTAAAAAATTGCTTTTTCCACAATCTTGGTCGTTATTATAGAAAAGATAAATTTTAGTGTTTAATTCTGGTTCTTTTTTTAGTGTTTCAAAAATTTCCCCATCAGTACCAATATATTTATCGTTTTCCCATTTGTAAGTTGCTTTATTAGAGATAAATCCGCCTACAAATCCTTCTGTAACTGAATTAAGATTTGCAACCGTTGTTTCATCACCATTGTTTACAAAACTAAAATCTGGTGCAAGACCATAACCCCCAGCCAAAGCCCCATCCGCATCATTCTGAAACAAATACGGTTTCCATCCGCCACCGTGAATGCTTTGCCAGTTGTTGTGGTCTAGTTTAGTTCCGTCGGCATAATCCATTAATAATGTGGTGCTGCCTTTAGTCGTTTTAAACTCAGTAAAAGGGTGCTCTAGTCTTAACGCTCCATGTCCTAGTTCGTGTGCTAATGTGTGATTTTTATTGTCAAAAATAAAACCATACTGGCGTCCTAATGGCATGAAACCGTCGACTCCGTTATCAGCGGTACTGCCTGTATAAAGCATGTAATACGTTTCCTTATCATAACTACTACCAAGAGCTTTCCGGATTGCAGTAGTTATGCTTATTTGATCTAGGGTATAGGTGTT
>NZ_FOFZ01000026.1 GCF_900111075.1 Flavobacterium frigoris | reverse complement strand
AGTTATTCTGAATTTGATGACAATATTCCTCAAAAAAATTAACTTTGAATAACTATTAATAAATGGACTTGTTGCGATAGGTCCTTGAATCCGCCTCGAGTCCTAAAATAGGTTGACTAAAATTTAAACACCTTTAGTAACCAATGGAAACACCCGAAAATCAGCCCGTCCGAAGAAGAAACGGCAAACAAGTAAGTTTTGAATACAAACTTTTTGTAATTCAACAAATCAACAATGGACAAATTTCTTTAAATTACGCTTCTAAAAAATACGATATTTCTAAAAGCACAATCGAATACTGGATGAAAAAACTAACCAATTACGAGCAAACCAACAAAGGCATTAGCAAAGACGATGAAATTCGTAAACTAAAAAGCCAAATTGAAGATTTAGAAGGAGTTAAAGCTTTCCAACAAGAGCTAATCATTGAATTTGAATCTGTTACAGGGGAAGAACTTTCAAAAAAGTACTTGCCCGAGTGGTTGGCCAACGAAATTCAGAGAAAGAAGAAAAAACTTTTAAAATAAAATGGATTTACGAATCACTCGGGCTAAGCAAACAAGGGTATTATCAAAGAATTGCTTCCGATAAAATTAAAGAAATTAGAAACAATACCGTAATTGATTTAGTATTAGAAATACGCGAAAGAATGCCTGGAACAGGAACCAGAAAACTCTTAGATCATTTAAAAGAAAAACTTGTTCAAAACAACATTAAAATGGGAAGAGATGCCCTATTTGATTTGCTTAGATGGAGAGGGTTATTCATAAAGAGGACCAAACGCTTTCATATTACAACTGACTCTAAACATTTCTATTACAAATCACCTAACCTACTATACAATCTAGCAGTAACAAACGCTGAACAAGTTTTTGTTGCCGATATAACCTATATAAAAACCGATGCAGGACATGCCTATTTAGCCTTAGTTACAGACGCCTATTCTAGAAAAATAATGGGTTGGGCATTAGAAGACAATATGCGAGTAGAAATGGTAAAAAACGCACTTAAAATGGCGCGTAAAAATTGTGTTTTCAATCATAAAAATATCATTCACCATAGCGATAGAGGTATACAATATTGTTGCCCAGATCATAGCGAATTTGCTGAAGGAAAAGGCTTTATATTAAGTACAACTCAAAAATATGATCCTTACGAAAATGCAATTGCAGAGCGAATAAACGGAATTTTAAAATATGAATTTGGATTAAAAAGAACCTTAAAATCAGTTCAAATAGCAAAAGCAATGACAAAAGAAGCCATAGAAATTTACAATAATGAAAGAACGCATTGGAGTCTTGACTTAAAAACACCACAATCCGTTCATTTACAATACAATAAACAAGAAAATAAATCTTATAAAAAAGTAAAAAAAGTTGCTGTTTAAACGTCAATTTAGTACTATTGTAAGACTATGTGAGGATGGAAACGAGCAATGCTGAGGAGCAACTCGAATAGTGCCAAAATCATAGTCAAAGAAAATGAAGATGGCATTTTAAAAATGCCACTTCTTTTACTCTTCATTTTTTCTGAAGAGAAAACTAAAAAAACCTAACCCAAAATTGGTGACCCAATTTTATAGTTTTAAACCGAATTTTTAACAAAAAAAAGGTCAACGTAGGCTAGGACAAGACAAAAAACGAAATAAATAAGCAACATAAATATGAGTAACATTAAAAAATATACAATTCGTGGTTTGTTCAATTCTCAAGATGTTGAAATACCTTTTGACGATAATATTAAAATTCTAATTGGAGAAAACGGATTAGGAAAAACGACTATTTTAAATTCATTATATTTTCTATTAACGAAAAAATGGGAGAAATTAGCAAAAATACCTTTTGAAAGTATAGAATTATTATTTGACAATAATTCATTAATTTATTTTACTAAAAATCAATTAGAAGCAATAATTCTAGACGATAAACGTCAAAAAAAACGTGGAAATATAAATATAATAAATCAATTAAAGAGTATTTTAAATATTGATGACTTTAAAAGTGTCGTTTTTAAAAACAATGAAATAAATCCCCAAGCAGTTTTAAACTATATTTTAAAAAATAAAATAAATCAACAAATTGTTGCGCCAGCAGGTATGCTTGTAGATAATGCAATTAGACTTTTAACAGATGATTTTTTATTAATATTTGAAGACATTAATAGAATAATTGATTTTGAATTGGACGCAACAATTTTATACTTCCCAACTTACAGGAGAGTTGAAGAAGATTTACAAAATCTAGGACAATTAAGAAGATTTCAAGACGAAGATGAATACAATTATCTATTTGACGAAGAAGATAGAGTTCCACAAAACGAAGTAGAAGATGAAATTTTAATTCAGTTTGGTATGGAAGATGTTGAAGATAGAATTAGAAAAGTCTTAACAAAAATTAACGATAGTTCATTAACAGGTTTTACAAAAGTTACAGCAGAAATTTTAAGCCAAATGCTAAAAGGTTTTCCAGAAGTGACTGACCAAAGTATTAATAAATTAAACAAATCTGATATTGAAATAATTCTTAATAGAGTTCGGGGTAATTTATCAGACATCGAAAGAAACAGTATAATCGACCTTGTTGAATCACCAGAATTAAAAAATAAAAGGGATTTAGTCTTTTTTCTAACTAAACTTATTGATATTTATTATCAACAAAGAGATTTAGATAATAGTATTAAAAATTTCTCTCTTGTTTGTAATAAATATTTAGTAGGTAAACAATTGGTATTTAATGAAAGTCTAGTACAATTAGATATTATCAGAACTAAAAACAGTCAACCTGTTAAGATGAATCAACTTTCATCAGGAGAAAAACAAATTGTGTCAATTTTTTCAAAAATTTATTTAGAACAACACGAAAAAATCATCGTACTCTTTGACGAACCTGAATTATCATTGTCAATAGAATGGCAAAAAATGCTGTTAACCCATATTGTCGATTCAAAAAAATGTGATTTTTTATTAGCCGTTACACATTCACCTTTCATTTTTACAAATGAATTAAAAAAATATGCAATCGGTATGAATGTATTTATTGATTAAATTATGATTGATATAGTAGAAGTTTTATTAGAAGAATCTGTTTCAGATTGTGTTGCATACACAGAATTTATGCTTAATTACAATAAAAATGAAGATAAATTATATTGCTTTTTTGAAGGAAATGAAGATAGATTTTATTATTCGGTAAGGATTGATTTATTGGCATCTACAGGCAATAATAACAGTTTCATTTGCGGCGGAAAAGAAAAGGTTTTAAAAGTTTATCAATTAATAAAGGCTAATAACTATTATAAAAATGTAAAAACAAGTTTTTACATTGACAGTGATTTCGATGAAAATGAAATCAATCCTGATATTTATATAACACCAACTTATAGTATAGAAAACTTATATTGCACTAAAGAATCATTTGAGAAAATTTTAATTTCTGAATTCAAAATGAACCCTAAAGAAAATGATTTTATAAAGTGTGTAGAAAATTATATTTCTATACAAGAAAGATTTAATGAAGAAACTTTACTTTTAAATGCTTGGTTGGCTTGCCAATCAGATTTTAGATATGAAAATAAGAACAATACATATCTTAAGATTGATAAAAATGTTAAAACTTATTTTGATAAAATTGTTCTAACAGATTTAAGTTCTATAAAAGAATTAGACGGTATTAAAACCAAAATTGATATTGAGAATATTTTTGTTGATTCACCAAAAATTGAGAATGATAAATTAGAAACAAAAATGGCCTATTTTAATACGCTTGATAAATCAAATAAATTTAGAGGAAAATTTATCCTTAAATTGTTAGAAAATTATTTATGCCGCTTACAATCAATATCAGGTGTAAATCCACATATGTTTGAAAAGAAATATTCTTCAAACTTACGATATGAATATGCTACAATTTGTTCAAGTTTGAGCCAATATGCAACTACACCGGATTGTTTGAAAAATTATATTTCTAAATTTTGATTAAATAAAAGCACAGACAGACAACAGCGGTTTTTCAAGATTGCGAAATATGTGGTAAATTCAAGTTTATCTTTCGCAAGAAATTTTATTTTAGCCGAAAAATCTCGGTTACGAAGTTCGCAACCTCGCAAAGCCGCGAAACGTTGTGCGATATATTACACTAAAACCAGAATTAACAATGAAAACTAGAATTTTAACTTTCCTATTTTGTGGAATAACTACATTAATTTTTGCTCAAAAAACAAATTTCAGTATAAAATATTCTGAACAATTAGCAGTTTTTGTTTTTATTCAAAATTTATCTGAAAACTATCCAGAAAATGTTTTCAAAACCGAATTTCAAAAATCAAAATATAACGTTGAAGAATTCAAAGAAGCAATATCAGAATTTGACAAATTATCAATGGAGTATAGTTATAAATTTGAAGAGTTTCCTGACGGTTCTAAAAAACCAATGCAATCAATAGATTTTTTGAAGAAAAACTTAATCGAAACTGAAAATTTAAATGATTTTAAAATTCGCTCAATTGGAATTGTAACAAACAAAACATTGAATGACCTTACAAAAATCATTGCCCTTTTTACTCCAGTTTATAATGAATTAATATACAACCCCAATAAAGAAAAGTTTGAAAAGCAAATTGTAGAAATTACAAAATACTCAACTGAAAATAATATTGAGAATTATTTTGAAACAGGAATAATATTTTATAATTCAAGTTGGGATACCTCAATTCCTTTTAATATTGCATTTTATCCTTTACCAAATTCAAAGGGTTTTACAGCCCAATCTTTTTATAATAATTTCATTAGTGGTATTCAAACAGACCTACAAGGTTATAAAGACTTGTTTAGTGTAATGTTGCACGAAACATTTCACATTATTTATTACGAACAATCACTTGAAGTTAAAACAGAAATTGATAAAAATTTTAAAGAAAACAAATCTAAATATAGCAATTATGCTTACTTGTTGTTAAATGAAGTCATAGCCACTTCATTAGGTAATGGATATGTATTTGAAAATATTGATGGAAAAATTGACACACGAGATTGGTATAGTCAAAAATATATAAATCTAATGGCAAAAGAAATATATCCATTGATTAACGAATATATTTCCCAAAAGAAACCAATAGATAAAGATTTCATTGATCGTTACATTACTATTTATGAAGTAAATTTCCCCAATTGGATAAACGAACTCGACAACTTAATGCCTTACAGATATGTTATTTCTGAAAACGAAAATGACTTTAACGTAATTAAGAAACAATATCGTTATCGTTCAAGAACAGAATATGAAACTGAAATTACAAAAAGTACAATTGAAAAAATGCAAAAAACATCACTTACAAAATTGATTATTGTTTCAAAAAACAACAAGGAAAAATTAAACCTAATAAAAAAAGAATTTAAAGAACTTAATAATTGGAAATTCAATTCAGACAATGAATTTAATTATAAAATCCTTTTAGAAGACAAAAGCCAATTGATTATTATAAACCAAAAGAAGTCAACAACACAAACGCTAATCAAAAAACTGGAAACAGAAACTAAATAAAAAATACATCGCACAACAGCGGTTTTGCGAGATTGCGAAATAAGTGCAAAATTCAAGTTTATCTTTCGCAAGAAATTTTATCTTAGCAGAAAAATCTCGGTTCCGAAGTTCGCAACCTCGCAAAGCCACGAAACGTTAGGCGTCACTTTGCTGCGTGTCGCATCCTAAAATAGGTTGACTAAAAATTAAACTCCTTTAGTAAACTATGGAAACACCAGAAAACGAGCCCATCCGAAAAAGAAACGGCAAACAAGTAAGTTTTAAGTATAAACTATTTGTAATTGAACAAATCAATAATGGACAAATTTCATTAAATTTCGCATCAAAAAAGTACAACATTTCTAAAAGCACAATCGAATATTGGATGAAAAAGTTAAGCAATTATGAGCAAACCAACAAAGCCATTAGTAAAGACGATGAGATAAAAAAACTCAAAAGCAAAATTGAAGAATTAGAGTTTATTAAAGAATTCCAGCAAGATTTAATTATTGAATTTGAGCAAGTTACTGGGGAGGAGCTTTCAAAAAAGTCCTTGCCCGGTTGGTTGGCAAACGAGATTCAGAGAAAGAAAAAAAAGCTTTCAAAGTAAGGTGGATCTACGAATCAATCGGGATAAGTAAACAAGCTTATTATCAGAGAATTAAATCTGAGAAAATCAAACAAATCAAGAACGATAAAGTCATTGATTTAGTTATGGAAATTCGTAAAAGAATGCCAGGAACAGGAACCAGAAAACTGTTAGATCATTTAAAAGAAAAGTTCGTTGAAAATGACATCAAAATGGGAAGAGACGCCTTGTTTGATTTGTTGCGATACAGAGGATTATTTATCAGAAGAACCAAGCGTTTTCATATCACGACCGACTCGAAACACTTTTTTTATAAATCCCCTAACTTGCTCTATGACTTATCAATAACACACGCAGAACAAGTATTTGTAGCCGATATCACTTATATCAAAACTGATGAAGGACATTGTTATTTGGCACTCGTCACTGATGCTTACTCAAGGAAAATAATGGGTTGGTCATTAGAGAATAATATGCGAGTAGAGATGGTAAAAAACGCATTAGAAATGGCTCACAAAAATTGTATTTTCAATCACAAGAGTATCATCCATCACAGCGATAGGGGCATACAATATTGCTGTCCTGACCATAGCGAATTTGCTGAGGGAAAGGGATTTATACTTAGCACCACACAACAATATGACCCTTATGAGAACGCAATTGCCGAGCGAATAAATGGTATTTTAAAGTATGAATTTGGTTTAAAAAAGACTATAAAATCACTTATTATCGCACAAGCGATGACCAAAGAAGCTGTAACAATTTACAACAACGAAAGAAGGCATTGGAGTTTGGATTTACAAACACCACAAGCTGTTCATTTACAATATAATAAGCAAAAAAATAAATCGTACAGAAAACCAAAAAAAGTTGCAGATGAAGTAAAAATGTAGTATTATTGAATAACTATGTGCGGATAGAAACGAGCTCTGCTGCGGAGCAACTCGGATAGTGCCAAAACCATAGTCAAGGAAAATGAAGGGGGCATTTTCAAAATGCCTCTTTTATCAACTTCATTTTTTTTTGAAGAGAAAACTAAAAAAACCGAATCCAAAATTTGTCGACAAATCTTGGTTTTTTAACCTAATTTTTTAACAAAAAATGGTCAACGTAGAGTAGGACAAGACACCATTTTGGAGAATTCAATAACCTAACGCAACAAATGATAAATTTTATCTTTGTTGAATTATGAAAAAAACGTACAACCGAATTAGTCTAAATGAACGTATAATTATTGAGACTTTACTACTAGAAAAAAAGTCTAAAAGTTATATTTCAAAACATCTAAAAAGAGCTCGTTC
>NZ_FOFZ01000042.1 GCF_900111075.1 Flavobacterium frigoris | reverse complement strand
GGGAGGGCTGCGTTAGCTGAGTACTTATCGTAACGGGATAACTTTGGGCTTGACCCAGTAGGGATAACAAAAACAGAGGTAGTAGGAGCAGGAGTTTTTTTGGCATTTGGCAAAGATAACTTGATTTGGAAGAGATTTCTTTATTTTTTTTTGAAGCTATTCCTGCTGTCCGTTATATCTTTTTAGTCTCGTTTTGAGAACGAGGCTAAAAAGGATGCCACTTCCATCAGGGCTAAAAATCAAGGATGTTTTTTAGGCATAAGAATGTTTTGTTTCTCTTGAACGAACCACACCAAAGGATTCGGGAGGAAGCAAATTTATATTTCCTGCTCATTTGCTTTTTTGATAAATATAACTATTCCTAAAACAACAAACTACAACTTTTTTAGGGGTGTAGTTTGGGTTTTTGTTTTAGCTGCTTATGATTGTGGGCACGAGCCAGAGGCGTCGCGCTAGCCTTTGAACTTATTTCTGCTCGCGACGGCGAGGGAATAAAAAAAAACGCTGTTAATCCGTTTCGTTAAGTTTCATTAACTCACTATAGAGACTTTCTATTTTCTCGTAACATTCTTTAAACATATTACCATTTCCTTGGGCTGGCTTTATAATTTCAAAATAAGTCTTGAAAGCTTCTTGAGTTTCTGTAATGGTTGGAAAATTACCAGTGTAGCTATAACCTTTTATGTCTATTTTATCACATAAATCATTTAAGAATTCTGTCAAGGGCTTGTTCAGAGTTAAATTTACTGCTTCCAAATATGGCATTGCTCTTTTAGATTCTTCATAAATATTAATTGCTTTTTCTTGCTTTTTTATTAAATGTGGTAATTCATCCATTCTTCTTAACATAGCTAAATGTTGAATTCGAGATACCTGTTTTGATTCCGATGTTTTGAACTGCCATTCTATGTTCGGTCTCAATTCATTAATCAATTCGATCCTAGTTTTCATTTTCTCCTTTTCTTCAGCAGATATTTCTGAGCTATTAAGATGTCTTTCAATGTTACCTAAAACAGTATTAAAATATTTTTCAATATAATTTGTCATTCTTATGGTATTAATTCTAAAACTATTTTTGTGAATTTATTTTGGTGCTCAAAATTTTTGTCAAATATCATATGATTTAGATCAACCTCTTTTACTTTAAATTTTAAATTTGATCTGAACATAACTTCCATTTCATTAGGCATACAAGATATCCCACAAACATTAGAACCATTAGCACCTTTAATTTCATAAATTACACTTTCTCCTTTGCTATAACTAAAATCATAAGCTGCAACTTGCTTGTTTGTTGAACTCGATTTAAAATCCTTAAATGGTATTTCATCTCCAACTTTCCAACTTTTAGCTAAATTAGCTTCGGCTCCGTATACACCTCTGAAAACATTTCCATTATGGGGAGTTAATTTACCTAAACCACGATTTAGTAAATCATTTAATTCATTATTAAAATCACTTAAAGTTCCTGCTCTTAATTCTGTATTTAATGTTTGATAAATTTTACTACCATTTCTCATTTGGTCGCTTGTATAAACTTTGATAGCAGTTAGTTCATCAATAGAAAGATTTGGAAATCTAGTTGGCAGGTTTTCAGCAATTACTTCTGCTCTTTTAGTTAGTACAAACGCATCATCTAGGAAGGTTTTCCATAAACTCCTCGCCCCCTGCACACTCAATCCAACTTTTCCTCCATCGTCAACAACTTCAAGAGTTGCTTTTGAAACCACATTATCAGCATTCAAATATACACAATCTTCAATAGTTTCCAAAACAGTTCCTTTGATCATTGGAACTTCTATTTTTA
>NZ_FOFZ01000036.1 GCF_900111075.1 Flavobacterium frigoris | reverse complement strand
TTAAAATGATGCAGTTTGCAGCCAAAAGTAAAATGGCGAAATCACTAAGCAGAAAGTAATTTGCAAAAATTAAAATGATGCAGTTTGCAGCCAAAGAAAATTAGGTAAAAAATTGAATAGCGAGAAAGATTGTATAGATAAAAACATATTGTAACACTGGTTTAGCATGATGGGGAATTTAGTGGAATTTCCGTTTTTTTTCATATATTCGTGTAGCCAAAAATAATCTGCTTAAAAGTTCCCCAACAAGCTAAGCCAGGAACCGTTAGCAGTAACTTTACCGCAGAAACTTAAAATTGACAATATAAAAAAACATAAAAAATAATGAAGACAACTACTCCTTTATCAATCATTTTAGAATGGTTTCATTCTTTAGACGAAAAAATTCAAGACGAATTATTGTCTTTGTGTTTAATATTTCATTATGATGAAAGTATAAGAAATGAACATATAAGTGCAGAAAAAATAAACAAAATAAAAAATTACTTGAATGATAATTCATTAACAAATAATGAGATAATCACAAGAGCTCTTTTTATTACACGATTATTCGATTACGCATTCAATGGAAGAGATAATGAAGAAGATTGGGATGAATCAATGGATAGAAATCTTGATGCAAGAAATAGAATGGTTCAAAAAGGACATTCAGGAGATTTTATCGATAATGCTTTGGAAGATTGGCAACACAGAAAATATTTTTGGATTAATTTGGCTTCGAGTTGGAATAAACTGAAAGTAGAATATTTAGAAATTTCAAAGTTAGAAAAATGGTGGATGCAAAACCTAAAATAAAAAGCTACTGCTAACAGCGGTTTGCAGAAATGGCGAAATATGTGGTAAATTCACGTTTATCTTTCGCAAGAAATTTTATCTTAGCCGAAAAATCTCGGTTACGAAGTTCGCCACTTCTGCAAGCCGCAACACGTTGGCAGACAGCTAATTAGAACCGAATAGAAATACAACCAAAATAATATATTTGTGAAAATTTTACTTGAATATTTATGAAACATATAAAAGTTAAAGCTGATTTAAATATAGAGTTTGTTGGAAAAGTTGTTTATGCGAATGGCGAAGATGTTGAAATAATTCCTTTACAAGAAAAAGAAAATAACCTAAAAAATGAACTGTTAGAAATAATAGAATATGATAATGGAAAAAAATATGTTTCTAAATTAAGAAGTATAGAAAGAAACGGATTAAAATATTTGTCAAGAATTCCAAATCCAATATTTATACTTTTAAATTCGTCAATCGAAAATTATAATAAATCCGAATATTACATTAACAAGTTTTCCGAATATTCTGAAAAGGTTGGAGAAAGAACTTATCGTTTAAATAATAATGATTCTGGAACATCAGAAGTGTATAATAAATACATAGAGTGTAAAATGGTTTCCATTAATTCATTAATAAATAGTTTAGAAATATTTATGAATCAAAAAATACCTAATGATTATGTATTTATAAAAGAAATTAAAAATAAAAAAGTAAAACTAAATAAAAAAGAAATTGAAAAAGGAACAACTTTTAGAGAAAAAATTGAAAAAATTTTTCCTGAAATTTTTCCAAATAAAAATAATAAACAACACTTAACCGATTTAGAAAATATTTTTGAAGCATATTCGATTAGAAAAGATATAACACATATGAAAACTAACGGAAACACAATCTTTGAACAATATTTTGAAGTCATTGGAAAATTAATAGATTCTGATATTGAAAAGTTTATAATTAGTTCTATAAACTTTATGAATAATATTGAGCCAAATTTAATAGAAGTTTAGAATTGAAAATGATAGCCGATCTGCCAACAGCGGTTTTGCGAGATTGCGAAATAAGTGCAAAATTCACGTTTATCTTTCGCAAGAAATTTTATCTTAGCAGAAAAATCTCGGTTCCGAAGTTCGCAACCACGCAAAGCTGCGAAACGTCAGGCTGTGAAAAAACTCCGTTTTTCACTTAATTAAGGCAAAAACAATCATTCTACACTTCAAAAGAAGCACGCTAAACAAGCTTATTTT
>NZ_FOFZ01000025.1 GCF_900111075.1 Flavobacterium frigoris | reverse complement strand
TGGTCAATTTGAACTGGAAAGTGGTGGTCAGTTTGCCCCGGAACTGGTGGTCAATTTACACTGGAAAGTGGTGGTCAATTTGACTGGTTTTTCCACTAAGCCATTTAAACCAAATTCATCATAACTACAATAGGTATGCAACGATTTGTTTTTTACAAGATTGTGTTTGATGGTTTTACTAACCAAAACTTTACCTTTTACTTTTGCATATAAATTGTCCTCTACTTTGTAATAGGATTTTTTCAAACCTTTGCGCACAATTTCCTTTACTATTCTTAAAAACTGAACAACTAACAAAGGTGTTAATAAATCTTGCTCTTGAGTAATTGGAATCGTTGGCTTATCCCATCTAATTTCAAATAAATCTTCTGTGTGTTTCGCAATATCGGAATGTTTTAATGCCGAAAATAACATTTTAAGGTAATCCGTTTGCTGCGTACAATCTTTGTTCAGCTTAGGCTCTATATAGATTGCTCTTTCGCTTTCCACAATCCAATCCACTCCAATAAAATAGGAATTAGCAATTGCGTGTGTTTCTTTTACTTCGTCAGAGAAAATCCTATAGCAATCTACTTTTTCATTTCTAGATTTTCTTGTAAATTGATAAAAATAGTCCCTTTCAAAAGATAGGTTACCTTCGAAATCAAAGGGTTCTTTTGCGTTAAAACCATTATAATGTTCGTGAATGAATGAAATCATAAGGCATCTATTTCGGCTAAGGCACTTTCTCCTAAAATTCCATCTTTTACATATTCATTCAATAATGGTTTTATTTCGAACTCCAGCTTTAATTGTAGTTGCTTTTCATTTTCTACCAAAAAATAACTATGTCCTAATTGAACGTCTTTGGCTTTAAAATCAGATTGTAGATAAACATTTTTGGTCTTGTCTTCATTGAATAACTCGGCTACTTTATGGTATAAAACTTTTGCTTTTGCATTCAAAGCTGGATCCGTAACAACATCATCAATCGCTTGGTCAGTTGGTAGAACATCCACAAACGCAAAACGTCTTTTAATCGCATAATCTATATGGCCTACACTTCTGTCGGCGGTGTTCATAGTTCCAATTATATAAAGATTAGAAGGTAAAATGATTTCTCGTTTTTCCTCATATTCATACATACTTTCTACTGGTTCATCTCTATACTCTAAAGCATAAATTAATTCACCTAAAACAGATGGAAGATTAGCTCTGTTGATTTCGTCAATGATAAGAACATAATTTTTTAAGGGTTCATTTTCAGTGGAATCAACTGTAAACGTTATTTTCTTATCGTCTAAAAATTTTCTAAATAAATCAACTGTTTTAATGAAATATGTAGCATCCCAATAAGCCGATCGTGAAACGTTTTGATTCTGTTTCAACTCCTGTCTAGTTATGTTATTATCTGAATAAGCCTGCATAATATCATCAAATAACATTCTTGTTCCCTTATCAGTCCAACCTTCTATCCCTTTGTATCTAAAAGCATCATTATCTAATCCAATTATAAATACAGACTCCGTTAATTCGATTTTTCCCTTTTCAGCTATTTGATCTGAGATAAAATCAATGAATCTTTCAAATTGTTCGTTAATCCATTTTTCTTTTGATAATTCTGTAGCTCCTTTTTGACTGTCAAATTTATTTTTTAATGCTTTTGCAGCAAACTCAGCCAGTATTTTGTTTTCGGTTTTAAATAAAACACCTTCTCCGTCTTCATTCGGTACAGAAACAATCCCTCTTACAAAATCTTCGTATGTATATGATGGATGGAACTGAATTAATTTAAACTGCTCGTTATTATTTAAATCCTTTACATCACTTAGACCTAACATTTCAGCTGCTATATCTTTAGCACCTTTAGTTTTTCCCGTTCCAGGAGGCCCTTGGAGAATGATTTGTTTTTTATACTCTAATAAAACTTTGTTATTTTTAATTTTGGACAACATACTTTTTAATTTATTTTTTTCTTCAAAAATGATAATATAAGCCTCAAATTGTTTTTTCAAATCATTTAATATTTCATCATACATTTGATCTTCAATAAAAATCAAATCTCCTCTTTTTTCAATTTTACGGTTTCTTCCAAAAAGAACATATTCATTATCCACTGGTTGTTGTAACATTTTCCTATCTCCATACACAAAACTATAATTTGGTAAAATAGATTGAATTTTCGTTTCATTATTTAGAAAAGCATTCATAAAAGGACGCATGTAATCAATAGAGGAAAACTCGTTTGCATGGGGTACGTACTGAGTATTAAATCCTAAGCCATAATATAAAACTAGATTTTCTAAATTACATGCAATATGGTATTGAATCTCGGTTCCTCCTCCTTCATTAATTGCCCAATTACGAGTAGAATTACTGTCATATATAAACAAAAATCCTCTTTTCGCACTCCTTTCTTTTTTTGATAGTTCTTTTCTTTTATAAATAAAAGTATTGCAAAAACTACCAAGAGAATTATTAATTAAATTTATTAATTCATCAAAATCTTTAAATGTCATATTTATAATGTGTTATTTGAAAGCCTATTATAAATGCTGTTTATTGCTTCACTAATCGATATAATAGCATCTGATACTTTATTTTTATCTTTTAGATATTCTCCTAATGATATGGTTCCAGAACTAGTTGTTACTTGCTCCAAAAGAGCATTTGTGGACAGATGTATAAGATTATTTCTTACAGTTTGAATAACATTATCAGTATCACTCGGTAAATCTAAATCTGTTAAAAAATTGGCATGATTCCTTGCTATTCTTATAGCTGCTCCTAAACCACTAATATTCATTTGAGCGGGTGTTACAACATTATTTAACGACCAAAAGTCTAGTAAACTATTTACATTTCTAATTTCTAAAAAAGAATCTTGACCTTTTATAATTCTTTTTACTCTAAATGTTTCATGACTAGGGTCTCCAGCATTAGACAAATAAAGGCTGTGAGCTTGCGGCATGGCATTAGGAAATTGCACCTTAAAACCATTTGCATCAGGAAAAATATTCATTTCACATAAACCATAGACATCTTGAGTTGGCGCACCGTAATTATAAGTATAACCTTTATTATCTAAAGCGTCTCTTAAAGTTCCTTCTAATGCAATTGACATTAACGCTAATGAAGCAGCATTTCTATTATTATTAAAAGCAATTATACTTTGTTGAATATATTGTAAAACATGATCAGGAACTATCTCTGTTGAAATGTGACTTTTATTTCTTAAACCAATATTTATTTCTAAATCGTAGTCTTGAACGTTTATTTTCCATTTCCAAGTCCATTCAGTATTGTACTGAATTTTATTATCTATAGCTAAATCAAAAAAAGTACAATCTACGAAGCTATCTATTGATACTCCAACAACTCCATTACTGTATAAAAAAACATATATTTCTTCTATAATTCTTATTAATAGGTTTTGTCCACTTCTATCTGCTGTTCTTCTAATTAACCTCCTTATGACATCTAATTGATATTCATCTGTATTATTTGAAATAATGTAAGGATTTAATTGACCTAAAGTAGATCTTTCGGTTGCTTCTAATATTTTTCTCTTATCACTAACAAATAAAGTAACTATTCTCTCAAAACATCTTAGTAATTCGTCGTTTTTTATAATTGGAAATGAGTTCATATTTTGTCTTCCTCCTTTCCTAAATTGTTAAAGGCATTATTCAATTTACTTTCAATTTCAGCTAGCTTATTTATAGTATTGTTATATTCTACCGTGATAGAATTAAATTCTTTAACAGTTTTTTCTTGAACATCAAAATTTGGAATTGGTATAATTAGTTGTTCGAAACTTTTTAAGTTCAAGGATGGAATAACTGAACCACTACTTTGATCATAAAATTGCTCTTGAACTATTTTACTATTTAAAATAATGGCTAAATATTCAGGGATAACCAAATTTTGATTTGCCTTAATACCAATAATATGTCTATTTATAGCCAAATTGTTAAATTCTTGAGATACAATTGCAGCTTTACCTCTATTAGGACCGATAGCATTAACTAGGATGTCATGAGTATCTATTTTTAAAACTTTTTTTGGTGTTATATTTTTTGAAGTATATGAAAAAGAATCCTTTATGATTCTCATTTTTCTGATTGCAGCTGGTCCAATATATGGGATTTCCCCATTAATATCATCAGATATTAATGCGCTACCTCTAAATATATCTATCGCCAAATTTTTTAAAGGGATGTATATAAATCCCTTAGATAAATTATTGTCATAAATGTTATCTGTAAATAAATATTTTGAGAAATGTAAATTCTCTACATCTAATTCTTCAACTACAAAACCATCTTTAGATTTTGTAAAATTTTCATTTATTTTGAATTTTTTATAATTAATTAAAATTTTATTAAGCTGTTCTGATTTTGTAGAATCTGATAAATATTCTTTTGGACTTTCTTGAATTGCTGCATAAAAAGTTTGCTGGTTAATTTGCTCTCTGGATTTAACAAATGTTACCAAGCTTGTTTTAACTAATGAATATGGTTTAAATGTGTCCTGAGGTAGGCTTATAATCGATTCAATAAAACTTTCTCTTAAAAAATATTCCCGAGCTTTTAGCAATGGACTAGAAGATAAAAAACTATCGGATACAATGACAATTACTTTACCATCCTCTCTTACTGCTTTCAATGCTGTTTCTATGAAAATACATGTACTATCTTTTATCCCATAATGAAATAATTCACTTTCGTACGCACCAGAAATTTTCTGATTAAAAGGAGGGATAATTAGAATGTCATTTGCTAAATTTTCTATTAAAAAGTCGGTTCTTCCATTTAGCAATAATGGTTCAAATATGATTTCAACTTCTTTTCCTAAAAAAAGTAATTGGTGAATTTTAATCCAATAATAATCATTTTGATTCGTGTAGTAAGAAGTTACTTTCTCATTATTATTAAGATAAACTGACGAAGTAATACTGCCATTTCTTGCGAACAAATCAATAATATTATCGTTTGGAAGTGGAGTTAAAATTTTCATCATAAAATCGCTTAACCATCTAGGTACACTTAATTCATTTGAATTTCGTAAAAAAAGATTGTCAATGTATTCTAATACAATTAATTTATTTGTAGACAAATTAATTGTATCTAACCTTTCGATTGCTTGATTTAAGATATCTTGAGATGAATATTTTCGTGTGTACTGTTGAATTATTTGACTTTGGCTAAAAAGAGATTGAAAAATTTCTCTTATGTCAAAATTTTCGTCAGTTTCTTTTTTTAATTTAGTAAACAATACTAAAGACAAGTCATACAAATGATTTCCTGTAATCGGGAAATTCCGTAGAAATTCATAAATATGACTCAGAATAATACTAATAAATTCATTTTCAGTATGTTTTATCACAGTAAATTCACTAAAAGGGACTTCATCAATTTTTTCAGGTCTTCCACCATAACCTGTTTTCATCCATAAATAATTAATACCATTTGTTAGTATAAAATATTCTGCTGCTACTTCTTGAGATTCCCTTTGAATTTTTCTGGTTAGAGGATGATATTCGATATCGGTAATTGTTTCAAAATTAACACTTTGTGGTTCTTTTACTTCAATTGCAATAAAAACCCCGTTTTCTTTTTTAACAACAATATCTATTCTTTTAGCTGAGGAAATATTATACTCAAATAATATGCTCTCCGAAGGGTAGCCTATTTTTTCAAGGTATTTCTTTACTTGGTAGTATCTTTGTAATTCGATTTCCATAATATTATATATTGTTTAATACCTATCCCTTTGTTTCCGCCACCATTCCTAACACCTCATTATTGGTATATTCATTAACCTTCAACTCCCCCTTAAATGCTTTTTGGCTCAAAACCCCATACATATTCTCTAATTCTATTAAACTATCTTGGTATTCGCCTTTTAAGGTTTCTACTTTTGTTATTATTTTTACAAACTTCATTTGTAGGTCTATTGAGGGATATATAAATTTAAACTTTTTAAATTCACTTATAGGTGGGAAATTGGGAACACCGCTACCTCTAACTTCCCCAAATAAATTATTTCTAAAACTGTTATGACTAAATAAAAAGACAAAAAATTTATTATTAATTATATCTTGGTCTAGTGTTAATTTTAGTAGAGCTTGATTTATTATTCCTTTTTTAGCATTTTTAGGAATTATAGCAAGTTTTCCCAAATAAACTCCAGAACAACTTATTATTATATCATCAGGCTTAACTTCAAATCCTCTCAATTCATTAAATTTATCTTCATCTATAAAATACCTAGCCATTGTAAAATCATTATTTAATGCATGATATTGTTCATAAACTAAATATCCTTCTTCAACAAATATTTCTTTCTTTAATGCTCCACCGAACGGACCTCTTTTAATTGATTTTTTTTCTTTTGTAACTAATTGTTCAATAGTTTTAATATCCCATCCCTTTTCATTCCTAACAGGATCTCCAAACATTTCCAAAAAAGTACTCTTCAACAAGTCATCCAAAAGCAAAATACTTTCTTTGCGTTGTGTAATTAAGTTTTCGGCTTGGGTTAGTATTGTAACTATATTTCTTTGTCTATTGATTGAAATTTCTGGTATTTCAATTTTTTTTACCTGGTCAGTTGTTAGATTCTGGAAAATTGCACCGACAGCATTTCTTTTATTGGCAAGTTTGAAATAATTTAAAAAACAAAACAAATAGGATTTTAAAATTTTGTTCTCATCCAAATTTCTTAAACCAACAAATCCATCATGAATACAAGCATCAACAGCCAATATACATGGCCTTCCAGGGTCTCCACTAACTGCAATAACGACATCCCCTTTTTTCATTGGACGACTTTTATTTGCGCCTTCTTCAGTAAGCGAATCTATTATTGGTGTTACATATTTACCATCCCTTGTTATATCAGCAATCATTAGTCTTGGAATCTTTCCACCAAAATATTTGGGGTCTCCTTGTGGTCTTGGACTACTTCCACGAACTACATTACATATTTCACCTAACCTCATTACACTAATTCTTTAAGTTCACTAATCCCTTTCAAAATCGTAGCTTCAATCCCTTCTAATTTCTCAAAAATAACTTTAGGCTTTTCATAGGTTACTTCTTCGTAAACTTCTTTTTTGTATTTGCTTAGGCTTAAATCATAGCCATTATCCACAATTTCTTGTTTATGTATGGCAAAATGAACGCCTTCTCTTTGGGCTTCGGTACTGGCTTTGGTAGGTCTTTTGTGGTATTGGGCAATTATATCTTGTAAATCGCTTTTGTCAATTTTGTTGCGTTTGTCGTCTAGGGTGTAGCCGTCGTTTTGCATTTCGTAAAACCATACGTTTTCGGTTTCGCTACCTTTGGTAAACAACAATATGGCAGTACTTACGCCTGCGTAGGGTTTAAAAACACCGCTTGGCATGGTAATCACGGCTTTTAGTTCGCTTTTTTCTACCATTATCTTTCTGGCTTCCACAAAAGCTTTTCCACTACCAAACAAAACCCCTTGTGGTACTACTACTGCGGCAGTTCCGCCCATTTTTAGCATGGTAAAGATGCGTTCTATAAAGAGTAATTCGGTTTTAGTAGTACCTATTTTTAAACTTTCGTTAATGTCGCCTTTGTCAATATTTCCTGTAAACGGTGGGTTGGCAAGGATAATGTCAAACTGTGCATCTTCGTTGTACGACTTGCTCAATGTATCTTTGTAATCAATATTGGGTTGGTCAATACCGTGCATCATTAAGTTCATTAATCCCAAACGCACCATAGTGGTGTCAATGTCATAGCCAAATAAGGAATCTTCTACAATATGCTTTAAATTTTCGTTTAAAGTAGCCGAAACGGTAGCACGCATAAAACCATCTTCATCTGGTTGTAATGCTGTTGGGTTTTCTTTTCTAACCAAATCGGTCAAAATGTATTGGTAAGCACCCAACAAGAAACCCGCTGTTCCACAAGCTGGGTCGGCAATGCGTTGCCCTAATTGCGGTTGTACCAAATCATTCATTAATTTAATAATGTGTCTTGGTGTTCTAAACTGTCCGTTTTTACCCGCACTAGCAATAGCACCCAACAACATTTCGTAGACATCTCCTTGTATGTCTTGAAAAGCATGACCACCTACTACAGCATCATTTTCTATTTCTACAAAAATTTCTTCAATAATTTTAATGGCTTCTACCAACAAAGAAGGTTTTGGCATAATGAAAACAGCATTGCTCATGGCATGTGTAAACTTAGAACCCCCTTCAAAGGATTTCAAAAATGGAAAAACTTTGGTTTGTACATGCAACAACATGGCTTCGGCAGGCAAGCGCTTGAAGTTTCGCCAACGCAAATCTTGCTTATCCACTTCTTCCATACTTCCTGGAACTTTGTACATTCCCACAAATTTAGAAGTGTATGCTTCTCCAGTAAATTCGGCATCCCGTTCGCGTTTGGCTTCTAAATCGTCCATTTGTTTCATAAAAAGCAAATAGGTAATTTGTTCAATTGCTGTAAGCGGATTACTGATTCCACCACTCCAGAAGTTGTTCCAAAGGCGGTCTATAAGTGATTTTAAAGCGGAGTTATTTTGTAACATATTAAGCTGCTAGTAATTTATTAGTCAATTTTATTATTTCTTCTATTTCGCTGGGTTTAAAAACCCCACGAATTCCCTCAGGGTGTAACATGGTAAAAGGAGATTCAATCAAGTTTCGTTTATTGAGTTCGCCTTTATCTATGATGAATTTTTTTAGCAAATCTAAAAATTGCAATTGTCTTGCTGTTAAATACGAATGTGCTTTTACAAATTCAGTAAAAGCATTGGCAACCGTTTCAGGAAAAGATTCTAAAATCTGAATTCCTAAAATGTGTTTAATGAACTGCACCAATTGCGCTTTTCTATGGGAATAGACTCTACGCAATAAATCAACGGTTATGTGCGGGTGTTCGTCATGCAAGACTTCGGCAAGACTGGCAGCTTCATCAGCTGTTATTTCTTGCCCTTGTTTTAGTTTTTGTAATATAGGATTTTCAGAAACCAAGTCATTTACGGTTTGTTCCACCAATTCACGGTATTTGGCAATGCTTAAGGCTTCGTGTTGTGGACCAAATTCTACATACTCCTTAGCGTAAACTTCATCTTTGAAATTATATTTTGCCGTTCCAAGTGGCATTATAGCTTCTCTAAATTTCATTAATGGTGCTAATTTTATAATCAACTCATCAAATTGATCTTCTGTAGCGGTTGCCCAAAAATTATTGGTCTGTGCTTTTCGTATTAAAACTGCTTCTTTGGCAATTGTACTTACTGTGAGCGGTAATTCACTAATTTCTTCGATGATGCTATCTTTTAGAGCATCAAACTTTTCTTTTTCTTCACATAACTGTGCCAAAGAAACTTCGAGAATATCTTTTTCAAAACGCATGGCTTTAAAGTCCACATCTGAGACGGTTCGCAGTAATGGTTTTACCACCAAACGTAAAAAATCTAATTTATCATCAGTCAAAACATTCCAAAAATTGTCTTCTTCCAAGCGTTGCAATTCCGATTGCGCATCCAGAATTACAATGGAGTTTTTTGGCAGAGAACTTATTTGTTTTCGTAGTTTTTCTACTTCATTACTTACAATAGATTCAGAAGCTAATTCTTGTGCCTTTTCTATTTTATCCAATCGAATACCAAACAAACGTACTGGTAATGGTATAGAAGTACTTATTTCTTTACCACGTGGATTTAGTTTGAAATACTCAAAATTATCCCAACAGTCCAAAATCAAGAAATTATTTTTAACGGTACACCAAGGTTTCATTTTGGTGGGTTCTAGCAAACGAGTTCCACGTCCAATCATTTGCCAAAATCTTGTGTAGGAGAAAACAGGTTTGGCAAACACCAAGTTAACCAACTCCCGAACATCTACACCAGTGTCTAGCATTCCCACACTAATAGCTATACGTGGCATATCATTGTTGGTAAATTGATTTAATAATCCACCTTTTCCGTAGACACGAGGATCATCACTAACTAGAACTTTTGCTAATTCACCATTATACTCTGGATAAAAAGCATCAAACAATTCTTCCATGCGGCGAGCATGTTTTATGGTTGTGCAAAAGAAAATAGTTTTACCAGGTAAAACACCATTGGGGTCTTTTATAGATTCTTCCATAAACTCCCGTATAATCAAAGCGTTTGTTCCTTTATTAGTCACTGATTTTTCTATTTCAGTTCCTTCAAAGTTGATTTCTGCAACTTCTTTGCCTTCTAAAATTAAGTTCTTTTGGTCTTCTAAAGAAATAGTTCTTTTGCTGATTCCTTCTTCTTGAAATTTAGTTTTAATTTTCATTACCTGAAAATTACTCAAGTAAGGAGGGATGTTATTTACTGCTTCTTCATACGAATAGGCAAAAGTTGGCACTCCTTCTTCACATTCAAATAACTTAAAAGTATTGTGGTCTATAACATCTGTAGGTGTGGCGGTCAAACCCAATGTAATGGTATTAAAATAATCTAATATTTCGCCATAAGTGTTGTAGATAGAACGATGACTTTCATCAACTACTATCAAGTCAAAGAAATGTGGACTTAATGAATATTCATCATCACGAATAACATTTAGCATTGTTGGATAAGTAGAAACGTAAATCCTTCTGTCTTTTGCAATTGACTTTTCACCAATCTTGGGCCATCTTGGCTCATTTGGTAAAAATTCTTTAAAAGCATCTAAGCTTTGATCTCGTAAAGCAATTCTATCTACAAGAAACAATACTCTTTCTGCCCAACCAGCTCTCATTAATGCATCTACTAATGCAATACAAGTTCTGGTTTTCCCAGTTCCTGTTGCCATTACTAAGAGAAATTTTCTTTTTTTCTTTTCTATTACTTCCATTACGGCACGAATAGAGGCAATTTGATAATCACGACCTGCAATAGTCGTATTAATTAATTCACTCGCCAATGCTTTTCTATTCTTTCGAATGTATTGGTAGCGTTCTAAGTCGTCTCGAGTAGGGAAACCATGTACTTTTTTTGGTGGATAATTACCCAAATCCCAAAAGTAAATATCATGTCCATTAGTAAAAAAACAGAATGGCAGTTCGCCTCCTTTTTCGTTTTGAATATTATGGGAATATTGTTTTGCTTGTTCTTTTCCGATATTAGCATCTACTAGAGACTTTTTGGCTTCAATAACTGCTAAAGGCTTACCATCTTTCCCTAATAAAACATAATCGCTGTATTGATGTCCAGCATAAGGTGTAGGTGCTTCCTTTACCAAATCTGAATTAACAATAATATCAAACTCTTGAACTACTTGCATAGCGTCATTGACATTCCATCCCGCTTGCTGCAAGCGTTGGTCAATTATTTCTTTACGGGTATGTTTTTCGTTTTTCAAGAATAAACTATGAGCTAAAAGATGAAATGATTTAAAATGTAAATAATATATAAACAAAAGTGCATCTATATTATCTCAAAAATAAATATCAGCTAAGGTATTGAAAAAATAAAGGTTACGGATACGGGAAACCACAAAGTACTATGTTTTTTCTTTCTTTTAGTTTCTATAAGTACACTTTTATTTGGCTAACTGGACATACTAACTTAGCCCGCAGATTAAGTTAAGAATAAAAGACTTAATTTTAATTTATGAAACAGACGCGCAAGATTTACGACCGAGCTTTTAAAGAGAAAGCCGTACAATTGAGTTATGAAAGACATAACATTTCAGAATTAGCTCGTGAGCTAGGAATTACTGCGCCACAGTTATACAAATGGAGAAAAGAGGTCGAAGAGTTTGGCCCAGGAAGTTTTCCAGGTAACGGCAAGCTAAAGCAAACTCCAGAACAGGAACAAATAGCTGAACTTGAAAGAAAACTCAGGGATGCAGAATTAGAACGTGACATATTAAAAAAAGCAATAGGCATCTTTTCCAAGAACGGTCGATGATTTATACTTTTATCAAAAACAATGAAAAGATATTTCCGATTGAAAAGATGTGCCAAGTATTACAAGTTGGTCGAAGAAGCTATTATGATTGGAAAAGCCAGTGCGTTTCAGAAAGAAAACAAAGAGTTATTGCTATAAAAGAAAAAATAACTTCCATTTATTTTGAGTCAAAACAGCGTTATGGTAGTCCTAGAATGGCGGCTGAGTTGAATTATACTGGAACTAAAGTATCTAGAGTTACAGTAGCTAAATATATGAATCAACTAGGTTTGCGAAGCAGATTAACTAAGAAATTCAAGGTTACAACCAATTCAAAACATAATTATTTGGTTGTTCCAAATGTATTAAACAGAGAATTTTTAGTCGCTGAACCCTCAAAAGTTTGGGTTTCTGATATTACTTATATCCATACCAAGGAAGGTTTTTTGTATTTAACAACCGTTTTGGATTTGTATGATAGAAAAATTATAGGATGGAGTTTGAGTGATGGAATGAGTACTGAAGAGACTGCATTAGCGGCATGGAAAATGGCAGTTATCAATAGAACTCCTGAAAAAGGATTGATTTTTCACTCTGACAGAGGAATCCAATATGCTAGTAAAAAATTTACAAATGTGATTGATTCTTATAAGATTATCAAAAGAAGCATGAGTAGAAAAGGGAATTGTTGGGATAATGCAGTAGCTGAAAGCTTCTTTAAAACCTTGAAAACAGAACAAATTTACGGAAACAAGCTTAAAAATAAAGACCAAATGAAACTCGAAATATTCGAATATATTGAAATTTGGTACAATAGAAAAAGAAGGCATTCCGCTTTAAAATACAGAACTATAGAAGAGTTTTGGAATCAAAAAAATAATTTTAAAAATGTAGCTTAACTTTTTGTGCGGGTTTTATTTGCATATCCAAACAGTACTTTATAGAATTATTTTATTAAAGGATATATTTGATTATAAATCTAATTGAGGAATTTAAATGTCTAAAGAAGCTTTATCAACCATTAACATTTTGTAAATTTGCCAAACAAACAAGCGTAAGCTATCGTATTGGTTAACTGAAATTGCGACCTTCATTTGACAACCAATTTATGATAGACTTACGCCCGTGCCTTATATTGGCGTGGGCTAAGTCTTTCTGGTTGTCGGGCCGTCGCAAGCCTCAGTTACGATTGACATTAGACTCACGCCTTTTTTTTAACTTCAAATAAGGCATTATGAAAAACAATAAATTTTACAGTCCAATAAAATCATTAATTAATTTGATTTTAACTGGTGAAAGAAAAATAGATCAAGATAGTCAATTAATTACTGTAGTTCAAGGGTTTACGGATTCTCTGTCTTCAAACAACAGTGACGATTACAATATATATATATTAATCCACATAGAAGAATTTTTGAGCAGCTGTAGCCAGGAAGAAAAAGTTGATATAATTAAAGTACTTTTTGATAATGAAGATCTAATAACAGGAGTATTATTTATCAATAGGCTAACTGATTCAAAATCGTTAAAAGAAAATGATTTTTCAGATACACTAAATTCAACGCTAGCCAGTTATATTATTGATAATGAGGTTCACCCCATACTCACTTTTTCATTCTATTTTTATATTGAAAGTATTTCAAAAATCACCATTGTAAATGGACAAATGACAAAAAGTGATTATAAAAAAATCATAGAATTCCATTCTATTAAAAGAGATTTGAAGAAACTTTTTAGTTTTTAATAGTCAGTAATGCCTTGAAGTGTGAATTAAATGCTGTATTTTAGTTTTCAAATTAAAATACAGCTATTTAACTCATTAGCAAAAACCTACAGTCTACTTACTTTTTCCTTAATACTTGAATACAATGTAGTAGTCTTAAATAAGAGATTTATTAATTCCGTTTTTTCTTCAGATGAAAAACTTTCAATATTTTGAGTATTCATGTTGTTCGCAATAATTTTATACTCTACTGCAATTTTCCTAACTTCGGTAAGCAATTCAATAGTATTTTTTCGAGCCTCTAGATCAATAGTAATTGTTCTGTATTTCTTGTTGATGATAATATCTTTTATCATCTTCGTCGTATTTTGGTAGTTACCTTCCGTAGCCTGAATTTCAAATTCATTAATTTCCTTTTGTGAAAATCTAAATGTTTTAAAAAAAACTTTTTTATTTTCATCGAACGGCTTCACTTCTTTTGTTATATTTTTCATAGTTATTGTTTTATTATTAGTATGTTAGCTTTTTGCAGCGTTATAGTGGTATAAGGTTAATCCTTAATGTTGCAATAGTGAATTATTGAAGAAATGATTTTACGGCATCATTTACCAGTTGTTTCATACTTGTTTCTTCTTGCAAAGCTTTTAGCTTTAATTTTTTAAGCAGCTCTTTTTCTAGATAAAAAGAAAACTGAACTTCGTCTAATTCTTTAGCAGCAATAGGAACAATTTTTTGAATCGTTTTTTGCTGATTGCTAGATTTTGCCATATTAATTAGGTCATTGATGTTTTGTTTTTCCATAATGATAGATTTGTATTTTTATAGATTTATAGAATTATATTTTTATAGAACTATATAATTCTACATTTATATATTTATATTAGCTTAGTTAATATTTCTGTTGTTAATTGATCTATCTGTTTTTGTGCATTTTTATCATTTGTAACCCCTTTTAACAAAACTGATCTAGTAAATGCAACTAGGTCACTAATATGTGTATTAGCAATTTTTACATTGTACTCCTCTAAACCAATTAAAATATCTAGTGTTAATGTAGTATTTGGTTTTACCATATTAAAAACGATTAATGTATCCTTTGTTCTTTGTTCCTGTTCTATAATAGTAAGGGTGCTTTTTATTGCTAATAAGTCTAGAATCCCTGCTTTAGTTGGCACAATAATAAGATCTGCTATAGAGATCAACTTTGGTAAATGGTTTGATAGGTAGGGGGGAGTGTCAATAAAAATGAAATCGTAATCTAACTCTAAAATACTATCTAAATTCTCTTTGAATGGAATAATGTCAAAATCGGTAACTAGTTCTTTTATTTGGCTCAAGCTTCCTTGTAAGTCGAAATCTAATACGGCGACTCTTGAACTACTAGAAATGTTTTGTGCAACGTTAAATGTGAGTGTGCTTTTGCCAACTCCTCCTTTTTGATGTGTTAATACTATAATTTTCGGCATATTTTTAGATTTTTAGTTTACGTCCTTGTTTATACATTTCTTTTTCTTGATGTTTATACGACAAGAGATCTTCAATTCCTTTTAATGAATATTTTCTATTGATAGCAGAGCCTTTAAAGTAAACTCCTTTTTCATCTATAAACCCAATCCCTCGCCCAATTTTTGTTTTGATTCCCATGTTTTTCAAATGAAAAACTAAGTCATCAATAAAATCGGATTGTTTAATAGCCGATGCTATTTTTTCCTCTAAAGGGGGTATCCGACAATCTTGTCTGACAAATTGTTCATTAGATTTTAAAGTTTCTAACACCCTTTTAACCTGTCTAAGTTGATATTTCATTTCCATCTCTCGACAAAAATCCATATTCTTATAATGGGTGAAATTATCTTTAACCGCAAGGTTATTTTCCATAATTCGAGATGCTACAATGTGTATATGCTCTTTTTCGGTATTCTCTTCATGAATATAAACTGCAAATGGATTTTGTTCGAAACCAATCTTTCTGGCATAGTCATTTGCAATTTCAATCCAATTTTGATTGTTTAATTTTCCTTGATCCTCTGGTGCAATTCTTATCTTTATGTGGAAAGTGTTTTTCAAACATCTATCATTGAACATATTATTTTTTTGCATTTGCTGATAAATATCGGAACTACTCCCAATACATTTATTGATGTACAGTACCTCTCCACCTTTTTCACAATATACTAGGGCATTTTGCAAGTAGGAAATCGATTCAAGTTTAGCTATCATTTTTTTTCAAGAGATTTCAATTCTTCCTTTAACTGCTGCTTTTTCATCTCTTTTTCATAAGTGCTTAAGAGCGCATTATAATCATTAATAACAGTAGAGTCTTTATTTTTTGTTTTTTGTAAAAGATCGCTAGCCATAGTGTTTTTGGAGTTTATAAATTGATTAAGGTTTACGTAATTGTAGAAAAATTGATAGTTCTCTTTTTCTTTCTTTAAATTACTTCTTTCCATATAGTAAGACGGTAAATATTTAAATGAACTCCATAGTGTCGCAAAACATAACAATGACACTAACAGCGCTTTCGGCTTTAAATATGATTCTCTGCCAAACAAACTGTATTCAACATGATTACTTGTGGAAGGTGGATTCTCTCTGCTTTCAAAATATTTTATAATTTTACTTTCGAAATCCAGATTATCTTTGATCAATTTAGATTGATCATTTTGTATTTTTACCACTAAATTTTTAAGCTCGTCATTATTTTTTTGAACATAATCTGGTAATTTACTGCTGCCATTATCTCTTAATTTTTGATCTAAGTCGTCTAATTTATCTACAACATTTTGCATTAAATTTAGGATGGCATTACTTATATTTTCGTCCATAATTAACTTCAAATTTTAGAATTAATTTCCGCAATATGCTCTTTAATACGTTCAATTTCTTTCAAAACAATTTGCTGGTCAATAAGTATAAACTTAGCATTTGAGTTTAATTTTTTAGCGATTTGATTCAAATTATTACCAATCATATTAAGTGTTGTCAAATATATTTTAGTTTCAATATTATTCGTATTCTTTAAAAAAACAGGTTTGTTTAGATTATCTAAAACAGCATTCCTAATAAAGAATGAAGGTGTAATTTGAAGTATATCACATTGCTCTTTGATAGCATTTTTATCTTCTGAATTTAGATAAAAAACTACTTTTACTTTGTTATTTGATTTTGATTTCATTTTCATTTTTTTTTCTCTTATGAACAATTTTCAATTGTGAATAAGCCGGGCGGTTTGGTTTCTATTTAGTGCACGAAGTAGGCACTAAATGGGAACCGTAACCACGCCTGGCAAGCAGTCAACCGATTAATTTTTTTTTTACTAGATATTCATTTAAATCATTATGGTTTTTATAGTGAACTCTTATATCACTTGAAGTGTTTTTGGTACTTTCTAAAACAAGATTTGTCGCTCGATCTCCAGCTTCATCGTTATCAAAAAACACTTTTATTTCTGAGTATCTGGCTAGTAATTCAATTGCTTTTTTCACCAACGATGTCGAGTTCAGAATGATAAAATCCTCTTTGGGTGTTTCCTTCTTTAATGTTAAGTAAGAGAGAAAATCCGACCAAGATTCAAATAATGAAACCACATCTGAATCGTTACAGATAGTAGTAATCGATTTTGAACCCAAACAGCCTTTGAAGAATTTATTTCGAACTTCGAAGCCTCCTGTGTTATTCTTGAAACCGATGCCGTAGTATTCTTTTTCAATATTTAAAGCGTAATGAATTTCGACACAAAATTGTTGCGCAAATTCAAGATTTATTTTTCTGGCACGTAGGTATGCGATTAAGTGTGCATTTTTTATTCCGTGCATTTTTAGAATTGAATAACAATTCGTTTCTGTAATTTTTATTTCTTGCTGGTGAAATGAAAAAGTATCGTTTTTCAAATTTTCTAAAGCTTCTTTAACTGAACAGTTTTTTAAACGGATTACAAAATCTAGCACTGATTTCCCTCCAGCTCCTTCTCCGAAGTCATACCACAGATTTCTGTTAGTGTCAATTTTTAATGAAGGTGTTGTTTCTTTACGAAAAGGAGATAAAAACCATACATTTTCCCCTTTTGTTTTTGAGGGTGGATAAACCAGTTGATGATGTGCCACTCTTTCCAGTAAAAAAGAGGTACGGATTCCGGTTGAAGATGTGCCACTTTTTAAACTTAAATTAGGAT
>NZ_FOFZ01000019.1 GCF_900111075.1 Flavobacterium frigoris | reverse complement strand
CAGAGTAGTTAAGCCCGCCTGCGCAGATGGTACTGCAGTTATGTGGGAGAGTATGTCGTCGCCTTTCTTTTGAAAAGCCTGTCTGAAAAGATAGGCTTTTTTTGTTTGCAGTAAATGTGGTTTAGTGTAAGATTATTTCTGCTAATTAAAATAATTAGTACAATAAATAATGTATTTTTGAATTAAACTAAAGAAATATTTATGGCTTTAAAACTACCTTTCCCGCCAAAACTCAGATTTTTACATTTTATTATTATCTTAGGGTTATTTTTATCTAGATCTAATGCTTCTGCGCAGTGTGACCCAACCAATAATAGCATTGTTGTTTGTAACGTTTCTGATTTCAGTAGTAAAACGGTTAATCTTTTTTGCGCATTAGTATCTTATATTCCGGGTGGAATTTGGAATGACGATTCCTTTACCGGAGGCTTGAACCCAGTTACTGGTATTTTAGACGTTCAAGCAATAGGACTTTCAGGTATTTTTAGTTATACATATGCTGCAGTGGGTAGTTCTCCAACTACCGTTTTCGTAACTGTTGGGGGATATGCTGGAGTTTCAAACCTAGGAGTTCCAGCTTGTAGCGATAATGAAACCTTTAATTTGTTTCTAGGTTTTAAAGGTGATTTTCTAAGTCCACAATCGAACGGAATTTGGCATGACGATGATGGTACAGGTGCAATAAGCGGAAATTATCTTAATGCTACTGTTGCTGGATTGGGGCCACATTACTTCACCTATACTATGCCTGCAATAGGTGGTTGTTCGTCTAAGTCTTCTACGATACTTGTGACTGTTAAGCGTGCTCCAGAACCTGGTGTTCCTACTGATTTAAAGATATGTTCAGATAATTTAATGGCATATAGTAATTTAAACTTATTTGATTTGTTAACTGGAGAAGATCCTAATGGTCTTTGGAAGGAATTTTCAACTTCTGAATTAGCAGGAGTTAGCGATTCTACAGTTGATGTACAGCATATTTATAGTACTTTAGGAGCGGGAGTCTATAATTTTGTCTATACCGTTAAACCAATAGGTGCAGATAACACTATTTGTAACGAGAAAACAAGTACTGTAAGTATTTTAATAGAGAAGCAACTTGATTTTACAGGAGCCAATCTGGTTGTAAATTCTGATATTTGTGAAATGGATATCGCTACAGCAACATATAAAGCTGTTTTAAGTGAAGGAAATCAAGGTATTCCGGATGGTAATTATCTTGTGTCTTATAAAATTGGTGGGACTTCATCTACAGTATCGGATTCGGTAACTGCCAGTTTTGCTAATGGTGTTTTGACTTTTGATATAAATCGACTTAATTTTCCACAAGTTGACGATTATACTGTCACTATAACTGATATTGTGAAAGTGGGAGGTCTTGGTCTTTGTAACAATGTCATAGGCCTTATTTCTGATATGTTACATATAAATCCAATGCCGAGAATTAATAGTGGTACTTTAATTATTAATGCTGTTTGTAAAGGAGAAAGCGCAAAGGTTATAATTTCGGGTAACATCAATTTAGCAGATGGGAATTACAGTATAATTTATAATTTATCAGGAAAAAACAGTGCTATTGCACAGCAAGCGAATTTTAAGGTTATAAACGGCGTAGTAGGTGATATTCTAATTCCATTTGGGTTGATTGCTATTGACGGAGACACGACATTCGCAGTTAAAAAAATTACAAATCTAACTACTGGGTGTACTAATACATCAACTTTATCTAAAATATTCGTTGTTAATCCATTACCGGATGTTTCAAGACTTGTCTTGGACGTAAAAGATGTCTGTGAGAACCAACCCGTTTCAGTGCTGCTATCCGGATTAGGAATTTTAACGAATATTACTTTAAGCTATAATCTTACGGGAGCGAATACAGCGCTCAATGAAACGGTAACGGTAGAAGTTAACTCTGGTGCTGCTAGTTTTGCCATACCATCGGCGTTATTAATAAGTACTGGGATCACAACTTTGGTTCTTACGGATATTATCGATAATACAAACGGTTGTGGAGCCATAATAAATATTGGCTCAAAGAGTTTCACGATTAATACAATTCCAAATTTACCAATTGTAGATGACCAACAATTTTGCAAAAATGATAAGGCGACTATTGCCAATTTAGTACCAAAGGGAACCCAATACCAATGGTTTGATTCGTTAACAAGTACGACTGCATTAAATAACAATACCCTTTTGGTAACAAAAAATTATTATGTTAAGGAAGTGAATGTGGTTACTAAGTGTGAATCTGGAAGAGCAGTACTTAATGTTAGAGTAAATGAATTAGGTACGCCGGTTTTAGTTCAAGACCCATTAAATTTTTGTGGTTTGGATAAACCCACTGTAAATAGTTTGACGGCTATTACGACAGCAAGTGGAACGATTGAATGGTATGACGCTGCTGTAAATGGGAATAAATTAGCCACGACAGCTTTGCTTAAAGAGGGGGCTGCCTATTACGGCTTTAGCTATTCAAGTACCACAACATGTTATTCGGATGTTGTGGAGGTGACTGTATCGCTTACTAATTGTGATGTCACTCCTGAATTTTTTATTCCTGATGGTTTTTCACCAAACGGTGATGGGGTAAATGACAGTTTCAGAATTCGAAACATCGAGTTTATTTATCCAAATTTCACCTTAGATATTTACAGTAGATATGGAAATCTTTTGTTTAGTGGTAATAAAAACAAATTGGAATGGGATGGTAAAAATTCTGATTTCAAAATTGGCATTGATGGAGTAGCTCCGAACGGCGTTTATTTTTATATAATCAATCATAATAAAGGTAATAAAGCACCAAAACAAGGGCAACTTTACTTGAATAGGTAGTCAGCATTCCTTACTTTAAACTTAATTTCAAATGAAAAAAACAATACTATTTGTAAGTTTTTTATTTTTTATAATAAATGTGACGGCGCAACAAGATGCGCAATATACTCACTATATGTATAACATGAGCACGGTAAATCCTGCCTATGCAACGGGAATGCAATCTATGTTAGACGTAGGAATACTATATAGAACACAGTGGGTTGGTGCAATTGGGGCTCCAAAAACTATGACACTTTTTGCGCACATGCCTGTCAACAAAAAAGTAGAGGTGGGGTTTTCATTGGTTTCTGATGATATTGGAGATGGTGCAAAAAAGGAAGATAAGTTTTTTGCAGATTTTGCATACGTGCTCCGATTAAATAATTCACACAGACTTTCTCTTGGATTGAAAGCTGGTCTTACCTCTTTTAAAACTAATTTTAATGGTTTTGTTTTTGAGAGTGGGAATGCTAGTACGGATCTTGCTTTCTCGGAAAACGTAAATGCAATATTCCCTAATGTTGGTATTGGAGCATTTTACTTCACGGATAAATATTATATAGGTTTATCTGCGCCAAATTTGTTTTCTTCTAAACATATTGAGGAGCGTTCTGGAATTAGTGCTTTTGGTTCAGAAAAAATTCATTCCTTTTTTACCGGAGGTTATGTTTTTAGATTATCGGATTCATTTAAATTAAAACCGGCATTTATGTCAAAATTTATCAAAGGAGCTCCAGTCACTTTAGATATTTCTGGCAATGTTTTGTATAATGATAGATTCGAGTTTGGTGCTGCTTATAGAGTAGGCGATGCCGTAAGTGCATTGATGAATGTAAAAGCAACTCCAAGTATTAGAGTTGGATACGCATATGATTATACGATTTCTAATCTTGGACAGTTTAACTCCGGAACACATGAAATTTTTATATTATTTAATCTAGATTTATTAAGTAAAGGATATGATAAATCACCAAGATTCTTCTAAAAAAGTAAACATGAAAAGAATACTCCTAATTATAATTGTCTGTTCAATACAGCTTATAAATGCCCAATCTCAAGATTTAAAAAGGGCCAAACGCTTTTTTGAAAAAACCTTTTATAGCGAAGCAATTCCTTTGTATGAAAATATTCTTCTAGAAAACAGCTCTTTTGAAGTGGTTAAAAACTTAGCGGATTGTTATTATTATACCAATGATTATCCTTATGCACAAAGGCAGTATCGGGTTTTGCTTGCTAGATTTAATAAAGATCTTGAAGAAGAATATTATTTTAGGTATTCACAAACCTTGAAGGCAACAGGAAATTACGAAGAATCAAATCAGGTTCTTAAGGATTATTTTATTAGTTCAAATAACATCGAAGCCTTATCTAAATTGGAAAAAGAAAACAAGGAACTTGGAAATGTATCTGTATTGGATAATAGATTTGAAATTAAAAATTTGGCGATAAATACGGTTAATTCTGAATTTGGAGCTGTTGAACAAGGTGAAAGCTTAATTTTTTCTGGGGTCAAAACGAAGCATGGTTTGTTTGATAAAGTATACAAGTGGAATAACGAACAGTACCTTGAGTTGATGAAAATCCCTTTAATTAATATCAATTCTAGTGATTCTATTGTAGATTATTTTTCTAAGGAATTAAATACCTCTATGCATGAATCAAATCCTGTTTTTACTAAAGATGGAAATACAATATATTTTACTAGAAATAATTATAAAAAAGGGAGAAGAGGTAAAAACAAAGATAAAGTATCAAATCTTCAAATTTTTAAGGCTGAACTGGTGGATAATAAATGGACAAATGTAGTTTCACTTCCTTTTAATAGTGATGATTATTCGGTGGAACATCCAGCACTTAGTAGTGACGAAAAAATATTGTATTTTGCTTCAGATATGCCTGGTACGTTAGGCTCTTTTGATATTTTTAGCGTTGCTATCAATGGTGAGGACTATGGAGTTCCAATAAACTTGGGGGTTAAAATTAATACCAGTAAAAAAGAGCAGTTTCCTTTCATATCAAAAGATAGCAAATTGTATTTTTCTTCTAATGGACATGCTGGATTTGGATCATTGGATGTCTTTGTGTCGGAAATACAGTCGAATGAGTTTTCTAAACCATTAAATGTAGGTTTGCCGGTAAATTCCGGTTATGATGATTTTTCTTTTACTATTGATTCCGATAATAAAGAGGGTTATTTCTCTTCTAACAGGATTGGTGGAAAAGGGAACGATGATATATATCAGCTGAAAGAAATAAAACCACTACTTATCGAAGATTGTATGCAGTTTATTGCAGGAATTATAACTGATGTGGATACAAATCTTCCTTTAGGCAATACTTTAGTTCGTTTACAAAATGGCGATAAGATCGAAATTGAATACTTTACAACAGCAAAAGACGGAAAATTCAGTTTCACGGTGACTTGTGAAACAGCCTACTTTGTATTAGCATCTAAAGAAGATTATACAAAGGATTCAAAGTTTTTTCAACTTCAAAAAGAACGAAAGAAAACAAATGATGCTTCGATGTCTTTAAAATCTATGGAAGCGATAAGAAAAGAGGAGCATTTTGCGCTTGAAGAGAAGGAAAAGCAGCATCTAGTTTTGCTTGAGCAAAAGAAAAAAGAAGAAGTAGCGTTAGTTGAAAAAGTTAAGAAAGACAAACAAATTGCAGCTGAAAAAGCAATTGTAGATGCCCAAAATAAGAAGAAAGAAAAACTGGATAATATAATTGCGACCGAAAAAGATGTGGTAAAAGATAATGGTCGTTTAATAGTGAAAACGGATCCCATCTATTTCGATTATGATTTATGGTATATTCGTAGAGAATCAAAACCAATCTTAAATCGCGTGATTGAATTAATGAAGAAATATCCTGATATGGTTATAGAGATTGGTTCGCATACGGATAACCGCGGAAATAATCATTATAACTTGAAGCTTTCATCCAATAGAGCGCAATCAACAAAAGAATATTTCGTAAGCCAAGGAATTTCCAGTAAGAGAATTATTGCCAAAGGATACGGTGAAAGTGTTCAAATTAATAAATGCGAGCCGAGTGAATCTTGTACGGAAGAACAGCATGAGTTGAATAGGCGCAGTGAATTTGTAATTAAAAATTTATAGGAGTTTATAATAAAGAAAACAAATCATAAAATTATGATCGAACAAAAAAAAGGGATTATCGATAGATATCCCTTTTTTTATATTGACTATCCGTGAACAGATTCGTTTTTGCCGTAGTTTACAATAATAGATGTTTCAAAATCAATCCATTCTTGCCAACGTTTGTCTACATCAACATTGTCAGCATATTTTCGGGCAAAGCCTAAGAAAGTGGTGTAATGCCCTGCTTCAGAAATCATTAAATCTCTATAGAATTTTGCTAATTCAGGGTCTTTTATATTTTCTGACAGTACCTTGAATCGCTCACAGCTTCGGGCTTCAATCATCGCCGAAAATAGTAAACGGTCGCATAAAGCATCTTTTCTACTGCCGTCTTTTTTCATAAATTTAAAAAGTTCATTTACATAATGGTCTTTGCGCTCTCTACCTAGCGTCAGACCTTTGCTTTTTATTAAATCATGTACCATTTGGAGATGTTCTAGCTCTTCACGGGCAATAACTAATAGCTCGGTTACTAACTCTTCTAATTCTGAATTATAAGTAACAAGGCTTATTGCATTTGAAGCTGCTTTTTGTTCACACCAGGCATGGTCTGTCAATATCTCTTCAATATTTGATTCGACTATATTTACCCATCTCGGGTCTGTTGCTAATTTTAATCCTAACATGGTATATTATTTAATTAATACAAAATTAGTGTTTTCTTTCTGATTTCTTGGTTAAATGATAGTTTAGAGCTCTAAATTGTATTATTTTGTAACTGAAATTAAATACAAAGATGGATAAGGTTAAAAAGCTCTTAATAATAGGCAGTGTGTGGCCAGAACCTAATTCTTCTGCCGCGGGAACTAGAATGTTACAGTTGATTTCTCTTTTTAAAGTGGAGGAATATGCTATAACATTTGCAAGTCCTGCGATGGATAGTGATTTTATGGTTAACCTTGAATTAGTAGGAGTAGATAAAAAAACGATTACTTTAAATTGCTCGAGTTTTGATGGCTTCGTAAAAGACCTAAATCCATCGGTGGTGTTGTTTGATCGGTTTATGATGGAAGAGCAGTTTGGTTGGCGTGTAAACGAAAACTGTCCAGAAGCCTTACGCTTATTAGATACTGAAGATTTTCATTGTTTACGAGTAGCACGTCAGAAAGCATTTAAAGAGAAAAGACCTTTTGTGGAAGCTGATTTGTTTGTGGAAGCTGTAGCCAAAAGAGAAATAGCTAGTATATTGCGTTGCGATTTGTCTTTGATTATTTCAGAATATGAAATGCAATTGCTTACAGAAATATTTAAAATTGATAGTTCGCTATTGTTGTATTTGCCTTTTTTATTGGAAGAAATATCTAATGCTGACATAGATAAATTGCCTTTATTTGATGAAAGGAATAATTTTGTTTTCATTGGTAATTTTCTCCATGAACCTAATTGGAATGCGGTTCAATATTTAAAAGAAACGATATGGCCTCTTATAAAAAAGCAGTTGCCTGAGGCTGTTGTACATATTTATGGCGCTTATCCGTCGCAAAAAGTGTTGCAACTCAATAATGTCAAGGAAGGTTTTTTAGTAAAGGGGCGCGCTGCTAATGCGAGTGCCGTGGTACAAGAAGCTCGAGTAGTGCTGGCGCCTTTGCGTTTTGGGGCTGGTATAAAGGGAAAACTATTAGAAGCGATGCACTGTGGAACTCCTAGCGTTACTACCTTTATTGGAGCAGAATCGATGCATGGCGATTTGGATTGGAATGGTTTTATAGCGGATAATCCTGAAATTTTTGCAAATGAAGCGGTACTGTTATATCAAGATGAAAAACTTTGGCTTCAAGCTCAAAAAAACGGAGTTGAAATAATAAATCACCGGTATTTAAGAGGATTGTTTGAGGGTGATTTTATGAAGAAAATAAAATGGCTACAAGCTAATTTACAAGAGCATCGTGTGAATAATTTTATGGGGTCATTGCTGCAACATCATACTCTGAAAAGTACGATGTACATGTCCAAGTGGATTGAGGAGAAGAATAGAAAGAAATAATTATAAATTTGCCACCACGATTAGTGCAAATAATAGCCCGTTTTAACGATTTGTATTCTTCGAATAACTCCTTCACTTAGATAAGCAAATTTTGATTGATTGTTGTAATAATTTTGTTTGTCGCAGAGCCTAGGAGTCGATGAGTCCCAGTCAGTAGTACTTCCTTGCAATTGCGTCTATAACTATTGACCTGTATTAGTTACTAAAGGTTAATAAGTTTAGTGAGTATTAATGATCCGGAACGGCGCTGTTTTTATAGGAGTTATGTATGATGAGGATGAGTAACCCAAAAAGTACGGCGCCAACGATTAATACGTTATTTACTAGTCCTTCCATCGAAAAGGATAATTTTATTAACATAGTAGAAATTACAAATCCCGAATTTCTTATGATTTGGTGAAACTTGTCAGAGTGAAAGAATGAGAATAACAGTAGTAGTACATCAATCATGATTAATAACATGAAAAAATTATCAAAGAATATATTATTGATGTTTTTAAAGGAGTTTACTGGAGCGACGTTCTGTTCCATTGAAGCGATCAACCAGTTACTAAACGAGTACAAAGCCATAATAATCAATACGGGAATAAGAGTAGTTGCTATGGTTTTTTTTAATTTGATGAATTTTTCCATTCGGATTTTCTCTTTAGCCGTTCTTGTAGTGTCATCGCTTTCTTGTTTTTTTATTTTTTTATAAAATAGTTGAATTAAAAAAAACAAAAGTATTGTGGTAATAACGTCATAAAGGAACTGCAAGTCATTTTCGAGCTTAAACCATCCTGTGGACACTTCGATGTGACCAATATCTTTGAAGATTCTTCGTATTACAATCAGTGTTATGATTTCATACTGCTTCCCTATGTATTTTGAGGTGGAACTTGGTAGGTAAAAAACAAGTAAAAACACTTCATAAACTAGAATGAACGAAAATGGTGTATAAACGGCAGAGATGGGATTTTTTGTCAGTTTGCTAGCAATGTGAATAATGTCTTGGTTTACTAGAAAAATAATCAGTAGATGTATTAAATAGCTGATTATCGCAATGCCTATTATTATACGTTCTGTTTGTTCCCTGAACGTTTCGGATAAAAACTTGTCAAATAACTTTTTCATAAGTTTTGTAATTGAGTATAGTTAATATGCATTAAAATCAACAACATGGATTGTAGATTGTTTTACATTCAATCAGTAGCGGCAGTGTGATGAATGTAAGAGGACTCGCAATCTTCAGCATTTATAGTTTTACAAAAAAGCACAAAAGAGAATTCTTGAAAAGAACCGTTTCGTAAAGAAAAGGATATTTTAATAGCCTATTTTTGGTTGTATTTTTTTGTAGTTTTTCTTATTCCTATTTAAATTCAAATTTACATAAAAAATGATTTAATCCTACTTTTATTATTATAACTAACATATTTTCAGTTAATTAAGCTGCTGTTTTGGGTGTTTAATGTGATCGGTCATGGGTTTTACTTTGGTGTTATAAAAACAAAAAACCCGTCAAGTGCTAAACTAGACGGGTTTTGGTTTTATATAAAATCAGTAATTAGGCAAGCATCGTAACTGGGTTTTCTATGTATTGTTTTAATGTTTGTAAGAACTGTGCTCCAGTTGCTCCATCGATAGTACGGTGGTCACAAGCTAGAGATAACATCATGGTGTTTCCTACGACGATTTGGCCATTTTTAACCACTGGTTTCTCTACAATAGCTCCTACTGATAGGATAGCAGAATTAGGTTGGTTGATGATAGAATTGAATTCTACAATACCAAACATTCCTAAGTTAGAAACAGTAAAAGTACTTCCTTCCATTTCGGTTGGTAGTAGTTTTTTGTTTTTGGCTCTTCCGGCAAGATCTCTTACGCTTCCGCCAATTTGAGATAAACTCATTGCATCTGTAAATTTCAATACAGGAACAACTAATCCATCTTCTACAGCTACAGCAACACCAATATTAACATGATGGTTGATTGTAATTGCTTCTTCTTTCCACTGAGAGTTCACCTTTGGATGTTTTTTTAATGCCATAGCACATGCTTTGATGACCATGTCATTAAAAGAAACTTTTGTATCAGGAATACTATTGATTATAGCTCTAGATTTCATTGCATCATCCATTGTAACTTCGATAGTTAAGTTGTAATGAGGCGCTGTAAATAAAGACTCTGCCAATCGCTTGGCTATGATTTTTCGCATTTGCGAATTCTTAATCTCTTCTGTAAATACTTCTCCCGCAGGAACAAATACTTTTGGCGCAGCGGCAACGGTAGTTGGTGCTTTTGCAGTCACAGAAGTTTCAGCAGTTACTGTGCTAGTTGGTGCAGCTGGAGTGAAATTTTCAATATCACTTTTCACGATACGTCCGTTTTCACCTGAACCTTTCACTTGATTTAATTGAATTCCTTTGTCACTTGCAATTTTCTTTGCTAATGGCGATGCTAAAATTCGTTGTCCATCAGTTGAAGCTTCTTGAGTAACTGTTGTTACCGCATCAGCTGGTGCCGATTTAGTTTCTTCAGTTGGTTCTGTAGATTTAGCCTGACCTTCATTACTGTAGTTTTCAGCAATACCGGTTATGTCTGTTCCTTCAGGGCCTATAATAGCCAGTAAACTGTCTACAGGAGCTGCGTTTCCTTCTTGAATACCTATATATAATAAAGTACCTTCATTGAAAGATTCAAATTCCATAGTTGCTTTATCGGTCTCGATTTCAGCAAGGATATCACCTTCACTAACTTTGTCGCCCACCTTTTTTAACCAAGTAGCTACAGTACCTTCGGTCATGGTATCGCTTAAACGTGGCATGGTAACAACAACAACTCCTTTTGGTAAAGAGGCTGTTACTGGGGGGGTATCTTTTTCTTCCTTTATAGTTTCAGTGGGAGCTGAATCATTTTCAGTTTTAACTACTTCTGTGTTAGGGGCTGATTGTTCTGCTATTAAAGCAGCGACATCTTCACCTTCTTTTCCTATAATAGCAAGTAAAGAATCTACGGGTGCTGATTCTCCTGCTGGGATTCCTATATATAATAGAGTACCTTCATTAAAGGATTCAAATTCCATTGTTGCTTTGTCGGTTTCAATTTCAGCTAGGATATCTCCTTCACTAATTTTATCTCCTACTTTTTTAAGCCAAGTCGCTACCGTTCCTTCCGTCATAGTATCGCTCAAACGAGGCATTGTAATAATTGTTGCCATAATTGATTTATAGTTTATGAGGTATGAATGGATAATTTTCTTGTTCGTATACTACATCGTAAAGTTGTTGCACTGGTGGGTAATCAGATTCTTCAGCAAAATCAACACACTCTTGAACTAAATCTTTTACCCTTTGATCAATTGCTGCAATTTCTTCTTCTGTAGCATAATTTTGATCTTTTATTAAGTCTAAAACTTGGGTAATTGGATCAATTTTTTTATACTCTTCTACTTCGTCTTTAGAACGGTATAGTTGAGCGTCAGACATTGAGTGTCCTCTGTAACGATATGTTTTCATTTCTAGAAATGTTGGTCCATCTCCACGTCTTGCTCGATCGATAGCTTCTGTCATTGCTTCCGCTACTTTTACAGGATTCATTCCGTCAACAGGACCGCAAGGCATCTCGTAGCCTAAGCCTAGTTTCCATATATCCGTGTGGTTGGCTGTTCTTTCTACAGAAGTTCCCATTGCATAACCGTTATTTTCAACGATAAAAACAACTGGTAATTTCCACAACATGGCCATGTTAAAAGCTTCGTGAAGTGACCCTTGTCGAGCAGCTCCATCACCAAAATAGGTCATGGTTACTCCGCCTGTTTCAAAATATTTATCTGCAAAAGCTAATCCTGCTCCTACAGGAATTTGTCCACCTACAATTCCGTGTCCACCATAAAAACGGTGTTCTTTTGAAAAAATGTGCATAGAGCCACCCATTCCTTTAGATGTTCCAGTAACTTTTCCTAAAAGTTCAGCCATTACACGTCTTGGGTCTACACCCATTCCGATTGGTTGAACGTGATTTCTGTATGCAGTAATCATTTTATCTTTTGTCAAGTCCATTGCGTGCAATGCACCAGCAAGTACGGCTTCTTGACCGTTGTATAGATGCAAAAATCCTCTGACTTTTTGTTGTATGTATAATGCTGCGAGTTTGTCTTCAAACTTTCTCCAAAGGAGCATATCTTCATACCACTTTAAATAAACCTCTTTTGTAACTTCTTTCATCTCAATTGTTCTTTTGCTAAAGTTTTTATTGTGTTATCAACTAGTACCTATAACGCAAAATAGTCTCCTCACACGAATTTGCGAATCGCAAAAATAAGACATTCCATCTAAGGAGTAAAATTAAAAGGCTTCTTTTTGTTTTTTTTACAAGAATTTTTTGTCGAACATAAAAGGTAGCAAGTTTTTTAGCGAGTCTGATTTGTAGATATCACCTGTTTCTCCCATAAAATAAATTTCTATTGGATTTTCTTGCCGAATTTCATACTCTGCTATTGATTGCCTGCAAGCACCACAAGGAGGTATTGGGGCTATTGTTTTATTTGAATCTGAAGCTGCGGTAATCGCCATTTTTAAAATTTTTGCTTCAGGATAAATGGCTCCTGCATGAAAAATAGCAACACGTTCAGCGCATAGGCCTGACGGGTAGGCTGCATTCTCTTGGTTTGAACCTAAAACAGTTTGTCCATTGTCTAATAATAGCGCGGCACCGACGCGAAATTTTGAATAGGGCGCATAGGCATTTTTTCTAACGCCCACCGCTTGTTCCATTAAATTCTGGATGTCACTTGGTAATTCTTGAAGTGAGTTATAAGCCGAAAATTGGCTGGTAATAGTAATTTTTTTCATTGTTTTTTGAGGAAAAAAAATCCAAATTTCATGGTTTTGAAGTTTGGATTGTTAATTTAGATTTTATATATAGCTAATATTCATCGTATTTATCTCCAAAATTAAAAGTTAGAGAGAAACGTAATGTATTTTCTAAAGGATTTTTAACTTTTGAAGCTGAAAACAGGTAAGAGACATCTACTTTAACGACATTGTATTTAAAGCCTGCTCCCATAGAGAAATATTTTCTAGCACCTTTTAGGGGACTTTCATGGAAGTAACCTAAACGCATAGCAAAAGAGTCCTGATATGAATATTCAGCTCCTACAGCATAAGTCACTTCTTTGGTTTCTTCGCTAAGACCGTCTGGCGCATCTCCAAATGATTTAAACACACCGGAAACCCAGCCAATAGAACGATAATTATCTGTGTTTTGCGCTCTTTCTTCAGGAGTAATCGTACCGTCCCCATTTAAATCTGGGTTTTGAGGAGTAGGAACTAATAGTTTATTGAATTCAACATTGACTGCTACTTTATTGTAGTCGTCCAAAATAAAGTCAAATCCCGTTCCGAGTTTTAAATTTGCCGGCAAAAAATTAGTGCTTATATTGTCGTTGTCATAACTAATTTTTGGGCCTAAATTCTGAATGTTAAATCCAGCTCTCCATCTTCCATTAAACTCACTGTATGCTATTTCTTCTGATTGATAAAATCCTGCCACATCGATTGCAAATGAACTCGCTGCTGAGGCATCTGCGTTATCGGTAGCCACTTTTAAATTTGAACGAATATATCTTCCGGCAACTGCCATTGAGAATTTTTCGCTTAATTTCAAGGAATAAGAACCGTCAATAGCAAATTCGTTTGGAGAAACTATTCTCGCAGGGTCATTTGGATTGTCACGTAATTCGATTTCACCAAAACCAAAATAGCGAATACTTGCTGCAAAAGCATTTCGATCACTTATTTTATTGTAATATGTTAATTGACCTAAAGAGATGTCATTTGCTAGATCTGTAAGATAGGGAGTAAAACTTACGGAAACTCCTTGTTTGTCAGTTGCAAAGGCATACTTTGCTGGATTCCATTGTTGCGAAAAAGCATCTGCCGAAGTTGCGACTCCTATATCTGCCATACCTGCGGCTCTCGCATCGGCCGAGACTAATAGAAAGGGAACAGCAGTGGTAATTACCCTATCTTGAGCGTTTGCATAAGAAAAAACGAGTATGCAGCTTGTGAAAAGTATTAATTTTTTCATTTTTTCATTAAAATTCATTGAACAAATATAGTATTTTATTAAAGTATTACAAGTTTTTCAAACTTTTCTGCTCTTTTATTGGTCATGGTAGATTTGACGGTTAGTTTGTAGATATATACTCCTTTTCCGATTTTATTTCCAAAATCATCTTTACCATCCCATGTAATCTCTTTTGACAAAAAACCTTCGGTTGAAATGATTTGATTTTTTGTCCAAACTACTTTACCTGTTATTGTCATAACTTGTATTTGCACCATTAAAGGTTCATAAGGCCTGTTATGTGTAAACCAAAATTCAGTATAATTAACAAATGGATTAGGATAATTTAGTACATGTGTTAAAGTTATTGTTTCGTCGCCAACAACCACGAACTGGATTTCAATAGTTATAGGATTGTTATATACGTCCCATGCCTTAAATGTAATAGTATGCAGGCCAATGGCTAAATTACGAAGAGGAAAGCGAAGGCTTCCCTTAGTATAATCGTCAAGATTGGTTTGATAATAATCATTTAAAACATACGGATTGCTTATATTTCCGTCTAAAATTGCTACAATATCATGTCCTATTCCGCTAGCTGTATTGATTCCATTTTCATCTTCGAGAAAAGCAAGTAGAAACGGGGATGCATTTGTTGTTCCGCCAGAAACAAATGTTTCGTCATTCATATATAACTTCACTTTTGGGCTAATATTGTCTTGCGCCGCATTTTCATTAATTCCGCCTATTTGAATGGTACTATCAAAGCCGGTTTCATTTTCTAATGTCTGCTCCTTTTTAGCATAAAAACTTATTTTTCCATTAGCTACAGGAATTCGAATATCTCGAGGGACTACAAAACTGAATTCAAACAAACCGTTTGTTATAGAAGCATTTCCTCTAAAAATAGTTTCGCCAATGGTGTTAAAATTTATTGAGGGACTATTATTGTCATTATTTAATGTTGTCCTTGGAATAATTTTATCAAATATGGTAGAGGACAGTGTGCCATTATAATTAGCTAGAAGCACATCATTTTCATCGGTTATTTCACCACTCACTTTCATGCGAGCCAATGATTTGAATTCATCTGTAGTTTGCGACACTGGAATGTCATTTACTTTTGTAAGTTTTATTTTTGGCTTTGGTATCGCTAGAATTAATGCGGGATCACCTAAATAGAAAACCACATTTGTGGCGCTATTTGGATTGCTGTTTTTTGATATCCGTAGAGCCTCGGCGATTGAGGTGTATTGGCTTGAGCCAAATGAGAATAGCTTCTCAGATAATACATCATTGAAATTTTCAGCGCTAAATTGACCTATTGATCGAATTGTTGTGATCATAGCAATAGCACCACCTTTTGGATTCCAATAGGTATATTCACCGGCTGTAGGTCTCGACGGATTGTCAAAACGGGAGAATTCGCAGGTGATTGTTATGAATAAGGGGTATTTGTATTGGTTGTTTAAATTTTGTCCATCCGATTTTTCCCAAATTCTTTCAGATGATAAACCGTCTTCGCCTCCATGTCCCAAATAATTGAAAACCAAAGCGCCTTTTTCGAATGCATTAAATAGATCTGTTCTTGCTTTTGGATATCGGAAACCTCCTGCAGATGCTTCTTGAACATAGGAATCCAAAAGGATTTTATTAATGTTAAAAAAGGGTTTTTGAGTTGTGATTATATCGGCTAATTTATTTTGTCTACTTTGTAAATTGGAATCAGAGGTTATGTCTGAATCATCGCTAATCATTACGAAATTGTTTCTCCAACTTCCAAATGATTTTATATCATGGTATTCAATGACTTTGTTTACCATTTCTTCTGCCTGCTGCGGATTGTTTACAATCATTCTTCCAACAGCAATATCAATACCGCCAAAAAAAGAGATGATATTTCCTTCGGTACTATCCATCAAGCCGTAAAAATCATCGGATGCAAATGAAGCTTCTCCTGTTGTTTGGCTATTAAGGGCATGATATATAGGTATAATGTTAGTGTTGTTTGCGATTCGGTTTTTATAATCATAGGAAGCGTCCCCAAACAAATTCACGTACTTTATTCTTTTTTCCGTGGTAGAGGCATTTTCATAAATATATTTGATGCAGTTTCTAATGGCTGCTATATCTTGCTTTCCAGAGGAAAATTCGGGGTATATTGATTCGGTCGTAATTACTTTGACATTCAGTTTGGAGTAGATTCGGTGGAAATTGGCTAATTTTTCAGCTTGAATGTATAAAGAATTAGGAGTGATAATTACATAGTCAATATCTTCAAATTGAGCTTGTTTGTTTTTGAAAATAGAACCTTTAATGTTTTGATTAGCGACTTTAGGTTTGCTATCTTTTAATGGTGTGTAATAATCTGAGGCATCGATTGCGACATATTTTCGGAGTTCGCCTAAATTTGCTTTGAAAGAAAAAGTGGGTTGATTTGTGTTCTCAAATTTGCTTACATTATATAGGTCTGTAATATCCCACACCTGACTAATTTTTTCTGCGCTAGACAGAATGTAATTTACAATGCCGAAGTTAGCAATTGAAGCATCATATTGAAAGTTAAATTGTTTTCCATATCCTTGAAGTTTTCTTTTGGCTATGAGTTCGATTTTGTCCAAAAAACCCTTTGAACCCGGTACGCCATTGTTATTATAGCTTAATTTTATTTTTACAGTTTCGGATCCATTAAAGGAGGTGTTGCCAGGTAGAGAGCCAACATTAAATTCAGTGTCTGAATTAGTATTTATTGCAGGAAAGGATATGGAGCCAATAGTTTGGCCGTTAGAAGTAATCTGAAAAGAAGTTAAGGTGTAAGCTGCAGAAGCGGCTGTCGCTTTTATTTTGACAGGTGTTGTGATGTCTATGTTTGGAAAATTAAATTCAAATTCTTGATCTTGGCTGATGTTAAATGATTCTCCAAACCACTGTCTGCCTAGGTTTGCAATATTTTTTAAATCTTTTTCATGGAACTGATGGTCGTCAAAAGTATTTAAATTTAATGTGCTGCTGCCCTTGGGCTCACTCAGTTCTGTAATTCTTTTTCCGTCTACTCCTGAAGTATTGATGTAGTAAAACGACTTAGTATCGTATAGATTATTATAGGTCTGACTTTCGATATTATAGGTATCAAGACCTTCAGCGTAGAATAAAATATAATCTTCGTTGTCAAAGTTTCCGTCGTTTTCTCCAATAATTTGTATTGCATTTTCGGTTAAATCGGAAGGATAATAAATATTGTTTGACAGGGGGAGCATTTTCCCTCCATTTCCATAAATTTTTATTTTTTTAGGATCGATGGCATTCAAGTTAATGCCTAAGTCTTGTAAAAAACTTTTGGATATTTTATAAACGCCAGATTTTTCAATGTAAAAACGATACCAATCTCCTATGGCTAAAACGGAGTTGGAAATAGAAGTTGTGGCTTTATTTGATTTTAATATCTTTGAGGTTGAGTTAATGATGTTATAAGAAAAGGATTTTATTCTTTTATAACCGAATTCATCTTTGACTATAGGAGACAAGCTGAGAAACGATTGAGAGATGCCTCTTGATTGCGTATTTCTTAGTGAGGATTCTATTTTTTTTGGTATGTTTTTAATGGCTAAATCCCCAAGTTGAGACGGAGCGATTGATTCATAGGTTACATTGGTAATTTGGATACTGGTTTGGTCGTTTAGAGCAGGCGTTGTTAGTTCTTGGGTGTATGTTATTTTTTTTTCGGACGGGTCATAATGGTAATTGTTGCCAGTAAAGTGCGGGATATTGATTTTATATGTTCCAAAAGAAACTGCCGTTTTTTCAATCCAGTCAATAGTTACGTCACCTGCAGTCTGTGCATTTGATAGATAAGGAAGTAGTAATAAACTATAAAATAGTAGTTTTTGCTTAAATTGCATGAATAGTAAATGTTTTATAAAGTAAAAATATATCTTTTAGTATGAAAATAAATAATAAATAGTATAAATTTGCGTTTGATTTGTATAATTCATTTTATATGAATCATCACAATAAATTTATTCAAAACGGTGTTGCGGGTTAATTGTTAATTATTATATTGCGTCACTTAAATTATTACCTTTAAACGAGTATGAAAGTAAATAAAATTATAGCCTTGCGATTGATGCTATCAGTAACAATGATTGTGGGTTTTGCTAGTTGTAGTAAAAAATCTAGTTCAAAAAATGCATCAAGGGCCACGGGTTGGAATGTAGATAGTAAAAATGCTTCTAGTAGTAAAAAACAAGTTGCAGGACCTGGATTAGTTTTTGTTGAGGGTGGAACTTTTACTATGGGTAAAGTGCAAGATGATGTTATGCATGATTGGAACAATACTCCAACACAACAGCATGTACAGTCGTTTTATATGGATGAAACTGAGGTTACCAACTTCATGTATTTGGAATATTTAGATTGGTTGAAAAATGTGTTTCCACCTAGTGAAGAAAGTTACAAATATATTTATGAAGGGGCTTCGCCTGATACTTTGGTCTGGAGAAATAGATTAGGTTATAATGAAACGATGACCAATAACTATCTAAGACACCCTGCTTATGCAAATTATCCAGTAGTTGGTGTAAATTGGATTCAAGCTGTAGAGTTTAGTCAGTGGAGAACAGATCGTGTAAATGAAGCTATTCTAGAGCAAAACGGATATTTGAAGAAGAATGCTAAAACAAATGATGTTTCTGCAGAAAGTTCTTTCAGCACTGAGACATATTTGAAAGCTCCAACAATGACTTACGGAGGAAACGAAGAAATCGTTTTAAAAGGAGGAAAAGGAGCTAGAAAAAGTCCTAAAGCTGGAAAAGATGGAATCGTAGCTGAACAAAAAAATGTATATGCACAACGTTCATCAGGCCTTATATTGCCAGAATATAGACTGCCTACAGAGGCAGAATGGGAATACGCAGCTGCAGCTGATGTGGGGCAGAGAGAGTACAATATTTACAAAGGGCAGAAAAAATATCCTTGGTCTGGTAGTTATACTCGTTCAGGGAAAAGACAAAGTAAGGGAGATCAATTAGCTAACTTTAAGCAAGGTAATGGAGATTACGGTGGAATTGCAGGCTGGTCTGATGATGGAGCTGACATAACTAATGCAGTTAAGAAATATCCAGCAAATGATTTTGGATTGTATGATATGGCAGGAAATGTAGCCGAATGGGTAGCCGATGTTTATAGACCTATTATAGATAATGAAGCAAATGATTTTAATTATTTTAGAGGAAACCGATACACTAAAAATAAAATTGGTCCAGATGGTAAAGTAGAAATTGTCACTTTAGAGACAATGAAAAAAGATACTCTAAGTAATGGAAAAGTTATAGTAAGAAGTTTTCCAGGTCAAATTGCTCAGGTTCCTGTTGATGAGAATGAGACTTATTTAAGACAAAATTTTGATAAGAGTAATAATATTAATTATAGAGATGGTGATAAACAATCTTCTAAATATTATGATTTTGGATCTTCTGAGTCTGATACCGACAAAGAAAAAGGAGATAAATCAATGTATAATTCGCCTAAGCACAATGTAACAACAGATAGTTTGGGATCGATGGTTAGAAAATATGATAGGTCAAGTAAAAGAACAACTTTGATAAATGATGACGTAAGAGTTTATAAAGGGGGTTCTTGGAGAGATAGAGCATACTGGTTAGATCCTGCTCAAAGAAGATATTTTCCACAAGATATGGCGACTGATTATATCGGATTTAGATGTGCAATGTCTAGAGTTGGTCCAAAATCAGATAAAAAGAAATCTGTAAGAAATTAAATTTTATATAAAATAGTAATCAAAGCCCTTTCATTAGGGCTTTTTTTTTAATCGTTTTTAAATGGATATAGCTGGAATTCATAGGTTATTTTTGAAATGTAAATCAGTTTCAATTGACACGCGTAAAATAGAGTCAAATTCATTTTTTATTGCCATAAAAGGAGATCGCTTCGATGCCAATATATTTGCAAAAGAGGCTTTAGAAAAAGGAGCGTCTTATGTAATAATTGACAATAAAAATTATTTTATCGATGAAAGGACAATCTTGGTTGAAGACAGTCTGGATGCTTTGCAAGAATTAGCAAAGTTTCATAGAAAATATCTGAATCTGCCTATTATTGCACTTACTGGAAGTAACGGAAAAACAACAACAAAAGAGTTGATTCAAGTCGTTCTGTCAAAGAAATACAAGACAAAAGCTACGATTGGGAATCTTAATAATCATATTGGAGTTCCGCTGACGTTGCTGTCCTTTAGTACCGGTACGGAAATAGGTATTGTTGAAATGGGAGCTAATCATAAAAAAGAAATTGAATTTCTTTGTGAAATCGCAAAACCTGATTATGGTTATATAACGAATTTTGGCAAAGCGCATTTGGAAGGTTTCGGAGGCGTCGCAGGTGTGATAGAGGGTAAAAGTGAAATGTATCACTATTTGTTCCAAAATGACAAATTAGCTTTTGTGAACCTAGAAGATCCAATTCAAATTGAAAAAACAAAAAAGATAAAATTGTTTTCTTTTGGAATAAATAGAGATAATGCGGACGTGTGTATTACTTCTGTTAAAGCTAATCCGTTTGTCGAAATACGATATTCAAATATTGTCATATCATCTCATTTAATTGGGCTTTACAATGCTAATAATTTAAATGCTGCAATTACTATAGGAAGATACTTTGAAGTTGATGATTTGTCCATTAAAGAGGCTTTGGAAGGTTATGTCCCAGAGAATAATAGGTCGCAATTATTGACTATTGGTACAAATCAGATTATTTTGGATGCTTATAATGCGAATCCAAGTAGTATGGCGGTAGCGATTGAAAACTTCCTTCAATTAGATAATTCTAATAAAATTGCTGTTCTTGGCGATATGTTTGAGTTGGGGATTGAAAGTTTAGCAGAGCATAAAGCTATTGTCGATTTGCTAATAAAAGAGGATAATATGGCGTGCTACTTTATAGGGAAAGATTTTTATCAGAACCAAATAGATAAAGAGAACTTTCATTTTTATGACACTTTTGGAGATTTTTCGGATTCTATAAAAGGAGTAGGCTTTGATAATAAAATGATTCTTATAAAGGGCTCAAGAGGTATGGCTTTGGAACGAACTTTGGATTATTTGGTATAAGGAAGCGTATGATTTTTGAATATGAGTTGTCTTAATAGTGCATTTCAGCAGTTTTATTAGTTGATTTTTAATAATACAATTCCGCAGAAAATGGGTTGGTACTTTGATAGAAATAGAATCTGTATTAACTTGCATTTGGCAAATTTTAAAAAAAAAGATAATGAAAAAAATTATAACAACTCTACTTTTAGTGGTGACTTTTTTTGCTTTTTCGCAAGAAAAAAAGCAAAATAAAGCGATTCCTTTTTCTATAAGTGACAGGAATGTGACCATTTATACATCGGCAAATAATACAGATTTGAGATTAACAAAGACAGATGTAAATGTACAATTTACAGATCTAAAACAACCACTTGAGACACAGCTTTGTGTTTTTGTAAACCCAAACAAAACATTTCAAACATTTCTAGGCATTGGTGGAGCGATTACTGATGCAAGTGCCGAAGTTTTTGCAAAGTTATCTAAGGAAAGTCAGGAAGAGTTTTTAAAGGCTTACTATAGTAAAGATAAAGGAATAGGGTACTCTATAATTAGAACTAATATTCACAGTTGTGATTTTAGTTCAGGAAGTTATACTTATGTTGATGAGGGCGATGCTGCATTAAAAAGTTTTAGCGTTTTGCACGATATGGAATTCAGGATTCCATTAATAAAAAGTGCAATTGCGACCGCAGGAGGTAAGGTCGCAGTATATGCCAGTCCATGGAGTCCGCCAGCTTTTATGAAGGATACGAAGAACATGTTACAAGGAGGTAGATTGCTGCCAGAGTTTTACCAATCGTGGGCAAATTATTATGTAAAATTCATTAACAGCTATGAGAAAGAGGGAGTTCCTATTTGGGGTTTAACTGTTCAGAACGAACCAATGGCAAAACAAACATGGGAATCTTGTATTTATACAGCTGAAGAAGAACGTGATTTTGTAAAGAATTACTTAGGACCAACATTGCTAAAGGCTGGACTTTCCGATATAAAGCTTACTGTTTGGGATCATAACAGAGATTTATTATCACAAAGAGCAAGCGCTATTCTGGATGATCCTGAGGCTAGTAAATTTGTTTGGGGAATTGGTTTCCATTGGTATGAAAGCTGGAGCGGAGGAGATTCTATGTTTGAAAATGTTGGAAAAGTACATGAGATGTACCCCGATAAAAACTTACTTTTTACAGAAGGTTGTGTTGAAAAGTTTGATTATAAAAAACTACAGCTTTGGGCAAATGGAGAACGTTATGGTGAATCTATGATTCGTGATTTTAATAATGGAACCGTTGGTTGGACTGATTGGAATATACTTTTAGACGAAAATGGAGGGCCGAATCATGTAGGTAATTTTTGTTTTTCTCCGATACATGGTGATACAAAAACCGGAGCTTTGATCTATACGCCTTCTTATTATTTTATTGGGCATTTTTCTAAATTTATCAGCGCAAAGGCAAAAAGAATCAGTAGTGTTGCTAGTAGAAGTCAATTGCAAACAACTTCATTCTTGAACGAAGATGGACAGGTAGTAACGATCGTTATGAATAAAACAGATGAAAAACTGAAATATAATTTGTGTATTGGCACAAATTCTGCTGAAGTTTTTATTTTACCACGCGCTATTCAAACTTTACTATATTAATTTAAAATTAAATAGGAACATTTGCCTAAATCGTATTTGGATGCATCGGTATTACGAGAATGGTTTTCTGAATCGTTTTTAACGGGATTCAATTTTAGTTTTTTCTCCACTGAAAATAATTGATTAAAAGATGGAGGTTTTGCTATAGCAAGTGATGCTTAATTAAAAAAGAAAATAGGTAAATTTATATACTGGCGACAAGTCAAATAATCAGAAATCCAAACATAGATTAATTGTCTAGTTGTCATAAAATACGGCTTGATTTTGAAATAGCTAGTTATATGTTTAGCTCAAAAGTTGCATTTGTATCTTGATACAGCCTTTAATTACATTTATAAATTAAAATAGATTCTAGACCTAATGTTTGTATTGCTATCGCCATATTCTATGGGGTTGCAGCTAAAATATGTTTAAGATCATTGCAATGCCTTTTAAGTAATTCTAAAACTTTGAGTGAAGAATCTCATGCTAAATAGTGCCTGCTTTATCCTAAAATTATAGGTAAGCGTTTGTCAATAGTTGAAGCTTCGTCTCCAATGGAGAACTTTACACCATTGTGACTAACAAAGCAGGTATAGGAAAAAAAAGGTTCGATAGTGGCAATGATTGCTGGTGCTGTAATAGCCCGGTAATGGCTGCACTTGATAGAATAGCTCTTAAGTACATGAATTTAGTTACTGAAATAACGCTCGATATGGCAGCTAATATGGGTCTGATTGCCAAGAAATGTTTCCCAAATGCCATACGGGCTAAGGATTGTTCTTGCCTCTTGATTCTTATTTTTTTTTTGAAAATAAAAATAAAAAAAACCCCATTATTTATAATGGAGTTTTTTGTGGGCGATGAGGGGTTCGAACCCCCGACCCCCTCGGTGTAAACGAGGTGCTCTGAACCAGCTGAGCTAATCGCCCTAGTGCAATTTGTTAATTTTCATTTCCTTATTGCGAGTGCAAATATAAGTCTCTTTTTTAGATATACAAGTAAAAAATAAAAAAAATTATAATATTTCTGCAACCACAAAGGTACTGCCACCAATGTATATTAAGTCAGTATCTTCAGCAGATTGCAGCGCTTTTTTATAAGCTTCTGTAATTGAATTAAATACTGTTCCTGTTAAGCCATGTTGGTTTGCTTTGTCCGCTAAAATGGTCGCGTCTAATCCACGTGGATTATTTGGCTTCGAAAAATAATAAATAGCATTTTTTGGAAATAGGGGGAGTATTTGATCTAAATCTTTATCATTGACCACGCCTAAAACGATATGCAATTTTTTAAATGTCTCTTTTTTGATTTGATTCAAGGCAATCTCTAGTCCGTTTTTATTGTGTGCAGTATCACAAATGATTTTTGGCGATTCACCCAGTTGCTGCCACCTTCCTTGAAGACCAGTGTTTTTTACCACATTAAAAAGTCCAGTTTTAATATCATCTTTGGTAACTTTAAACTCTGATTGGGAGTTTAGTATTGCAATAGCCTGCAAAACAGCTTTTTTATTATGAATTTGGTAGTCGCCCATTAAATCGGAAGGATAACTTTCCGAAATCAATTCGGAAGCAAAATAGATTTCTGAGTTATTTTCTTTGGCTTTAGCCAAAAAAACGGTTTTGGTTTCAGAAGTGTATTCTCCAATAACAACAGGAATGTTTGGTTTTATAATACCAGCTTTTTCAACAGCTATAGATTTAATAGTGTTTCCGAGAAACTGCGTGTGATCTAAGCCAATATTTGTAATTATTGATATTAATGGAGTGATGATGTTTGTAGCGTCTAATCGCCCGCCCATTCCAACTTCGATAATAGCGATATCTACTTTCTCTTTGGCAAAGTAATCAAACGCCATACCAACGCTCATTTCGAAAAAGCTGATGTCATTCGATTCAAAAAAAGATTTGTTTTCGTTTATAAAATTACAAACGAAATTTTCTGTGATATCAGCTCCGTTTATTTTAATACGTTCTCTGAAATCTTTAAGGTGTGGAGATGTGTATAACCCGACTTTATAGTCTGCTTCTTGAAGTATGGATGCGAGCATATGGGAAGTGGATCCTTTACCATTTGTGCCAGCAACATGTATGCATCGTACTTTCTTATGGGGATTACCAAGATGATTGATTAGTAAGTGCGTATTTGTTAAATCCTTTTTATAGGCAGACGCACCCTGAAGTTGGTACATAGGGAGTTGGTTAAACATCCAATCTGTAGTTTCTTGATACTTCATTTTGTTTTATTATTGGTTGGAGTCGTAGGGCAAACACTTTTCAAATTTAGAAAAATATATTTTTAAAAATCTTTAAGAAGTTAAGTTTTATTGCTTCTTAATTTTGTTAAGTCTAAAAATCTTGAAAGTGTCGGCTCTGATTGTATAAGTGGATCTGTAAACATCAAAAGAAATTATTCTCCTAATTTGAAATTAACGGTAATAAAGCCAATTTGTGTTGCAGGTGCATTGTCATCAGGTTGCCATCTGTATTTTCTGGCTGTTGCCAATGCTGGTTCTACTAGGCAAGGATTTGTGTTTGTTGTTCCTTTAGTGTATTTGGCAGCAATAACGTTTCCACTTCTGTTTACCGTTATTTGTACAACAACAGTACCAAATTCATTACATTTTTGTACTTCTTTCCCTCTTGAACTTATGCTTCTGCCATTTAAGCCCCATCCACTACCATTTCCGGTACCGCTTCCAGATCCATAATAGCTGTTGGCGTAAGGATCGCCATTTAAACTTCCTTTATCTCCTGCAACATTGTCGTTTCCTTCTCCGCCTTTTGCTTTTCCATCTGATTTGGGTCCGTTTAAGATGCTTGATAGTGCATCAGAGGTACTTTTTGAAGGTTGAGGGTTTTTTTTCGGTTTTGGTTTAATCTCTTCTTTTGCAGTTTCTTTTGATGGTTGTACTTTTTTGGTTTGCTTCATCACGACAGCATCTTCAATATCCTGCGAAAGAATATCGTCATTACTTGATGCAGCTTGCTTTGCAGCAGTTGCTATTGGTGCAGATTGAATTGGTTCTGTCGGTTGAATATTTCCAGATCCGAACTCAGAAGTTCCAAAGTTTATCGCAATTCCGTTCTCAGGAGGTGGGTCTAAAGAAGTTAATCCTAAATAAAAGAACAAAACAAATAGAATCACAAAAATGACTGATGTGATTGTAAATGATTTTTTTTCTTCTTTTGTTTCTATATATTTCATGTAGAATAAATCTATTTTTGAAGGATAGCTGCGATTATTTAGGTCTTACCGCTAAGACAACTTTGATTTGGTTTCGATTTGCAATATCCAAAACATTTACTGCTTTTTCAATTGGCACTCCTTCTTCAGCTCTTAAAATAATTGCCTTGTCCTGATCAGCCGTAAATAGGGATAATAATCTTGATTCCAATTCAGCTTCTGAAACTTGTTCTTTATCAATGAAAAATTCTAATTTTTTATTGATACTTACTGCGATGTTTTTATTACTGTCTGTTTTTCCTTTTGCTTTTGGTAGTACCAAGTCTAAAGCATTGGTGGTGACCATAGTTGATGTTAGCATAAAGAATATCAGCAATAAGAAAACAATATCGGTCATAGACGACATATTGAATTCTGCACTAACTTTATTTCTTCCTCTTAAATTCATAATTATGCTGGGTCGTTTAATAAGTCTAAAAAGTCAACTGCATTGGCTTCCATCTGATGTACAATTTTATCTGTTTTTACAACCAGATGATTGTATCCAACGTAGGCTATAATTCCTACCACCAAACCAACAACTGTTGTAGTCATTGCGGTGTAAATACCTTCGGATAGTGCACCAACTTCTATTTGTCCGCCAGAACTGGCCATCTTGTGAAAAGCTTGAATCATCCCAACTACGGTTCCTAAGAAACCGGTCATAGGTCCTGCTCCTGAAATGGTAGCTAACATGCTCACGTTCTTTTCAAGTTTGTAAATTTCGAGTTTCCCAGCGTTTTCAATTGCGGTATTAATATCTTCAAGTGGCTTGCCAATTCTTGAGATTCCTTTCTCAATTAATCTGGCAACAGGTGAATTGGAATGCGCGCAAGCAATTTTTGCATTGTCAATACGGCCATTTTTAATATTTTCTCTAATTTGTCCCATGAAGTTAACGTCGATTTTTGAGGCAGCATTAATAGCCATTAAGCGCTCAAAATATAAATAAAGCGCAACAAAAAACATTAGAAATAGCGATGCCATGATAATGTTACCTGCTAATCCTCCGCTTGTTAGTAATTCGATAATGGATAACGTTTTTTCAACTGGAACCGCTTCGGCTAAATTTTCTTGTGCAACAGATAGGGTATCTGCTTGTAGAAATATACTCATACAAATTTTCTTTATTATGGAAACGCTAATATATTATAAAAATTGTTAGTTTTTTAGATTAATATACTAAACAAATATTAAAAAAGTAGGAGGGAATGAAGTGGTAAAAAAGAATTTTTGTGAATGGAATAAAAAAAATCAGTTCGACGAATTCGCTTTTTTGGGCGGTTTTGTCGAACTGACTAAATAGTATGCTTTCAAACTAATCAGGATGAAAGATTTTAAATATATTTATGTGCTTACACTAACTGTTTTAAAGCTATTTCAAAAGCAGTAGCACTAATATTGGTTTTAGAACTGTTTAAAGCGTGTGCTTTTTCAATTGCTTTTTTTATGATTTCTGAGGTGTCTTGGAAAACAGCCTCGTCTGTCATTTGCACTTTTTTCTCCATGAAATAAGCAAATACACGAGCCATACCACAATTGGATATAAAGTCTGGAATCAAACTTACCTTGTGATCTACATCTTCCATTATCGGACCAAAAAAGATTTCTTTATCTGCAAAAGGAACGTTGGCACCACAAGAAATTACTTCTAGTCCATTAGCGATTAGGCTGTCAATTTGCGATTGAGCAACTAATCTTGATGCTGCACAAGGAGTAAATATTTCAGCACCGATTGTCCATATTTTTTCATTGATTTCTTCAAAAGGAATCATGTTTTGTGCAACCAGTTTGTTTCCGTCTTTGGCAAGGAATAAGGCTTTTATTTCTTCGAAAGTAAAACCATTTTCATTTATTAAACCTCCATCTCTGTCGATTATACCAATAATTTTCGCACCCATTTCAGCCAAATAGAAAGCAGCGGCTGAACCTACATTTCCAAAACCTTGTACAATAGCTTTCTTACCTTTCACGTCACCTCCATAAGTAGCGTAATAATGACGTACCGCTTCAGCAACACCATACCCAGTAATCATGTCTGCAATGGTATATTTTCTGGAAACATCAGGTGAGAATTTCGAGTTTTCGATTACTTTAACCACACCTTGGCGCAATTGACCAATTCTGTTAATTTTGTCCGCTTCAGTAGGTTTGAAATGACCATTAAATACTCCTTCTTGTGGATGCCAAACGCCGCATTCTTCGGTCATTGGGATAACTTCATGGATCTCATCCACATTTAAATCACCACCAGTTCCATAATAACTTTTCAATAATGGAGATACCGCTTTGTACCAACGTTGTAAAACGCCTTTTTTTCTAGGATCATTTGGATCGAAATTAATTCCAGATTTGGCACCGCCAATAGCCGGACCAGAAACCGTGAATTTTACTTCCATTGTTTTTGCTAAAGACAGAACTTCGTTCATGTCTAAACCTTTTCTCATCCTTGTTCCACCACCAGCTGCGCCACCGCGAAGAGAGTTGATAACTGTCCACCCTTCGGCTTCGGTTTCGGCATCTTTCCAATTAAAAACTATTACAGGCTCTTTATTTTCGAATTTCTTTAATAAATCTTTCATTTATTGCGATATGTTTATTTTTGACAAATATAAAAAAAGAAATTATGCGGATTGTTTATTCTTCTAATAATATGAAAAAGATTGATTTATTAATATTTTCCTAATAAATCTTCTTTTAATCCTTTGTCAACCGGATTGTCTGACAACCAGATTCCGTAGAAGGCTTTTTTAAACTCATAACCTTTAATTTTTCCTTTATAATCTTTGTTTTTAGTAATCCAAAGTGATTCGTCTAAAGGGTTAAATGTTAATTCAAAAACGTCTCCCGTTTTGGTTTCCTCTGTACTTAATAAAACTTCCAGTTCTTCCAGTTCTTTACTAAATTTTTGTATTCCGTCTTCTCCTACAGATTTCTCCATCCCTTTTGCTAACGCTTTAGATAACTTTTTTGAGCTAATTAATCCTGATGTAATGTGCAAGGATATTGCCATCTCTGTGTTGCTGTCTAATATTTCTTTTGCGTCTTCAGATAATATCGTTAAATATAAAGCTTGAACATAAAGTTCTGTCCAGAATTTTGAACGCTGACCAACACCGTTTAGCGACATTGTTTTTCCTTTAAATTCCAATGTTCTTGGGATTTCTACGCCGTTAACAATAAATTGTTGTTGCGCCGTTGCGGTATTGAACTGCAAGGCTATGATAAGAGTAAGTAATGATAATAGTTTTTTCATACTAATTTTTTTTAATTGTTTAATTATAAGATAAGTGTAACGCACAAAATTAAACGAATCTTGTTAAATAATCGTAGAATTTTTGTGATACCTATAGAATTATCGATTTTATTTGATTTTAGCTTAAAAACAGATAAAAACGAATTTAAAATTCACAAATTACTCCTGAACTATGATTTTTTGAAGCTCCTGTTACGCTTTTTAAAACGTTGACTTTATTTTTTAATCTTAAAATGCCTAAAAGACCGAAGATTAACGCCTCTTTAAATTCTAAAATTTCGTTGTCTGGAATGATAATATTTATTTCGGGCAGGTAAAATTGTATACGAGATATAAGGTGTTGATTGTAAGCGCCTCCACCTGTAATAAATAAGCTACCTTTTCTTGATGGAAGCGCCTCTGAGATTTGTTTTGCGATATGCTCAGTGAAGGTATTTAGTTTGTCTTTTATGGTTATTTCATAGGATTCGATAATTGGTAAAACCGTTTCTTTTACAAATTCAAAACCTAATGATTTGGGATGTGCTTTTTTATAAAATTCTAATTCATTCAGCTGTTTAAACAAATCAATATTTGTATTGCCTTGTTTTGCAATTTGGCCTTTGTCATCATAATCTAAACCCAGCTGATTTGCATAATAATTCAAAACCGTATTTACTGGCGAAATATCAAAGGCAATTCTGTTGCTGTTTTCTTCAAATGATACATTTGAAAAACCACCTAGATTCATGCAATAATCATATTCTGAAAATAAGATTTGATCACCAATAGGAACTAAAGGAGCACCTTGTCCTCCTAACTGCACATCTTGAATTCTAAAATCGCAAACTACCTTTTGGTGTATTAAAGATGCAATAATAGGTAGATTACCTATTTGTAAGGTTATGCCTTTTTGTGGTTGATGCAAAATTGTATGTCCGTGAGAGCATACCGCATCTAAGTTTGTTATAGCATGCTTTTCTATAAACACATTAATTATATTGGCTAATAATAAAGTGTATTGCTTATTTAGATTTGCTAAAGCTATTTCAGAAAAATTAACAGCTGATTTTAAGGTGTTAATCCAGTCCTTACTGTAAGGTATAGTAGCTGTTTCTTTGATTTTAAAATGCCATACATCATTTAAAATATAAAATTCGATATGTGCCAAATCAACTCCGTCAAGAGAAGTTCCTGACATGACTCCGATAACGTTATAGTATTCTTCTTTCATTATCCAAAATTACAAATCAAAATTGATAATTTGACAAGAAAAAAGTATCTTTGACTACTTTTTTCAAACAAAAAGTAGGGCAAATTAAACAAGGTGTAATAATAATCTATTCTAAACCCAAAAATAATGTAAAACAAGGTCGGGTTTTATTTTAAACTCAATGTTTTGAACATTGTATTTTGCCTTTGGAATTAAATAAATTAATAAAAAGAAATACAGTTATGGATTTTAATCTAACAGAAGAGCAGTTAATGATTCAACAAGCCGCTAGAGATTTTGCTCAAAGCGAATTGTTGCCTGGAGTAATTGAAAGAGATGAATTCTCAAAATTCCCAACAGAGCAAGTTAAAAAAATGGCTGAACTTGGGTTTATGGGTATGATGGTTGATCCAAAATATGGTGGTTCTGGATTAGATAGTATTTCTTATGTTTTAGCCATTACTGAAATAGCTAAAATTGATGCTTCGTCAGCAGTTATAATGTCTGTTAATAATTCATTAGTGTGTGCAGGATTAGAAAAATACTGTAACGAAGAACAAAAAATGAAGTATTTAGTTCCTCTCGCTAAAGGAGACGTAATTGGTGCTTTTTGTTTGTCTGAGCCAGAAGCGGGATCAGATGCCACTTCTCAAAAAACAACTGCTATTGATAAAGGAGATCATTATTTATTGAATGGTACTAAAAACTGGATTACTAACGGTTCTTCGGCATCTACTTATATCGTAATTGCACAAACGGATGTTGAAAAGGGGCATAAAGGAATTAATGCTTTTATAGTTGAAAAAGGTTGGGCTGGTTTTGATATTGGAATAAAAGAAAAGAAAATGGGAATTCGTGGATCGGATACGCATTCTTTAATGTTTTCTGATGTGAAAGTACCAAAGGAAAATAGAATTGGAGCTGACGGTTTTGGTTTTGCATTTGCTATGGCCGTATTAAATGGTGGTAGAATAGGGATCGCTTCTCAGGCATTAGGGATCGCAACTGGATCTTATGAATTAGCATTAAAATATTCGCAAGAGCGTAAAGCTTTTGGAAAGGAAATTTTCAAACATCAAGCTATTGCATTTAAACTAGCTGATATGGCAACTCAAATCATGGCAGCTAAAATGTTATGTCTTAAAGCAGCTGCTGAAAAAGATCAAGGAATGGATATTTCTCAATCTGGTGCTATGGCAAAATTATTTGCTTCTCAAACGGCTATGGATACGACTATTGAAGCGGTTCAAATTCATGGAGGTAATGGATATGTAGCAGAATATCATGTAGAACGTATGATGCGTGATGCTAAGATTACTCAAATTTATGAAGGAACTTCAGAGATTCAAAGAATAGTTATTTCTAGAACATTGGTTTCGTAACATTCGAAATAAGTAATATTTTTTTTAAACCATTAAGAGATTAAGAAGTTAAGTAATAAAATGCTTAATGACACTTAATTTCTTAATGGTTTTTAGTTATAAAATTGCGCTACATTTACCGTCAAACTGTGTTTCATGGATGAAGATTTAAAATATTGGTATTTACGAGATCATAAATTGTTTAGAACTTTAAGTTTTAAACAAATGAAGCAGTTGTGCATCATCATGGGGTTTAAAGAAGCAAAAAAAGGGGAGATTATTTATTTTTCCTCTTCGGATGTACCAAGAATTTTTGTCTTGAAAAAAGGAAATATAAAGATTGTGGCAGTTGATGAAGATGGAAATGAAACTATTAAAGACATTATTAAAAAAGGAGATTTGTTTGGGGAACTTACTTTAGAAACAGATGGCGAAAGCAATGAATATGCTAAAGTACTTTCTGATGATGTTGCAATTTGCAGTTTTCTGCTTTCGGATTTTGAAGAGGTGTTATTAAAGAACCCTGGATTAGCGTTGTCCTATACTAAAATTGTGGGATTGAAGATGAAGCGAATCAAGAATAGTTATTCCAATCTAATTTCTAAGGATGCTAAAACTAGATTGGTTTTATTTCTAAAAGATTGGGCAGAGAAAGAAGGGACCCAAACAGGAAATAAAGTAATCATTGAAAATTATCTAACGCAAACTGATATTGCCCAAATCATTTGTACCTCAAGACAAACAGCGACACAATTGCTCAACGAAATGGAAGCAAAAGGGACGTTACTCTATAATAGAAAAGAAATTATTATAGCAGATATTACCACATTATAAATTTTTTATGGGAATTGTAATCTAGCCGACATTTTAATTCAGAATTCAATAGTAGTTTTGTGATATAAAATTATAGAATCATGAAAAAAACACTAAGCTTCGTTTTATTAACAATTGGATTAATGGTAAATGCGCAAAATGACTTGCCAAAGTCAGCTACAGATGTAGCTCCATTGTTGATTGGAGAAAAAATTCCGAATATCACATTAAAAACAATCGACAATAATTCCGTTAGTTTAGAAACGCTTTTCAGCAAAAAGAAAACTGTTTTGGTTTTTTATCGTGGTGGTTGGTGTCCTTATTGTAACCTCCACTTGGCAGCATTGGCGGAAGCCGAAAAAGAATTATTAGATTTAGGATATCAGATTATTGCCATCAGTCCAGACTCGCCAAAGAACTTAAAAGCAACTGAAGAAAAGGATAAGATAAACTATCTTTTATTATCAGACAGTACTGGAGAATTAGCAAAAGCAATGGGTATTGCTTTTCAAGCTCCTGGAAACTATAAGACTATTTTGGCAAAAGGATCAGATGGCATGAACAGCACTTTTCTACCGATTCCATCTGTTTTTATTGTAAATTTAGCGGGGAAAATTGATTTTGAGCACATTACGCCTGATTATAAACATAGGATTTCTAATGATTTATTGGTTGCGGCGGCAAAGTCTTTAAAATAGAGCGTGACGCTATTTTGTCGTATCTTTTTGTTTTGGGAATTGAAGTGCAAAACGATGGAGGGACACTTTTTATGCTGGCATTAATTACCTTTCTTTGTTGTTCTATTTTAGTGTTTCAAAATAGGAATAAAATACCCAATTTATTAAAATTAAAAATATAAGATGCTTATTCCTTCCATAAAAAATAGTTTGAACGAATTGATTGATTTACTCGAGCAGCTGTCAAATGCCGAGTTTTCTAAACCTTGTCAACTGTTAAGTAATTCCACCATTGGGGAACACACCAGGCATATTGTCGAAATGTTTCAATGTCTCGAAAATAATTATTACTCTGGGATTGTTAACTATGATAAAAGACCAAGAAATATTCTAATTCAAACTGATACTACTTATGCAATTTCGCAAATTGTAGCGATTCAGCGTTTATTGGAAAAGGAAAATAAAAAAATCGAGTTGCAACAAATTATCGACAACGAAGAAGTTCGAATTGATAGCAATTACTTTAGAGAATTACTTTATAACTTGGAACATTGTATTCATCATCAGGCATTAATAAAGGTAGCCGTTTTACAAAGTGAAACTATATTTGTAAATGAAAATTTTGGTGTAGCACGTTCCACTATTGAATATAGAAATCAATGTGCACAGTAAGTTTTATAAAAACCGATACTAAAATTATCATTACGTCAAATCGGGACGAACAGTTAATGAGACCTAGTGCACTACCTCCAAAAAACTATACGGTAAATGGCAAGAATGTTATTTACCCGAAAGATCCCAAAGCGGGGGGGACTTGGTATGTCGTTGATGAAAATGGTACGGTGCTGGTTTTGTTGAATGGAGCTAATGAAAAGCATGTAGCGGGCTTTAACTACAGGAAAAGCCGTGGGTTGATTGTTTTAGATATTATTGGTACTAGATCGCCACGAGATTATTGGAATACAATTGATCTGGATCGTATAGAACCTTTTACCATAGTGTTATTTCAGGATCAGGAACTTTTTCAACTTCGCTGGAATGGAGCTGATAAAGAAGCAATAAAGTTAGATGTAAACGAAAAGCACATTTGGTCTTCTTCCACTTTGTATCCAAAGGAAATCAGAGAAGAACGCGCTGATTTATTTCAAACTTTTTTAGAAAAAAACAACATGTTATCAGAGGTCGAAATGTATGGTTTTCATCGGTATACTGAAGAGGGAGATCAAGAAAATGGCTTGGTTATTAATAGAAACGAAGAATTGAAAACCTTAAGTATTACCCAGACTATCATCGAAAAAAATAAAGCGACTATAGTACATCATGACTTGATTACCCAAGAAGATTTCAGTATCTCATTTATCACTATTTAATCTACGACATTGAAATTACTACTACATAAGGTGACGCATTGGGAATATTGGCCTTTTCAGGTTGTGTATATTCCTATTTATTTTCTTTGGGCTTTTTATGCTGTCAAAGCAAAATCCATTTTTTTCTTTAATGCATCCAATCCGACGATCAAAAACGGAGGATTTATTATGGAATCAAAAAAAGCAATTTATGATTTGATTCCGCAACAATATTATCCAAAAACGGAACTCATAAAAGAAGGAACTGCCTTAGTAGAAATTAAGGTAATAATCAAGAAATCGAATATCCACTATCCTTTCATTGCAAAGCCAGATATCGGTTTGCGAGGTTCAGGGGTGAAGAAAATAAATACGGTTCACGATTTAGAACAGTATGCTGCAAAGGCGAATTTTGATTTTGTGGTTCAGGATTTGATTCCGTTTCAAAATGAAGTTGGAATTTTTTATGTGCGTTATCCCAATGAAAAAAAAGGCAAAATAACGGGTGTCGTTTCTAAGGAGTTTTTAATTGTTACTGGAAATGGAGTTGCTACAGTTGAAGAATTGATAAAAGTAAATCCGCGTTACGAATTACAGTTAAAAGTATTGAAACAAGAATATGGCAGCAGCCTATTAGAGGTTTTGCCAAAAGGAGAAAAATTAAACCTTGTACCGTATGGCAATCACGCCAGAGGAGCAAAGTTTATAGATGGGAGCCACTGGATTACTGAAAAGCTAGAAAATACCATCAACGAAATGTGTTTGCAGATTCCCGGTTTTTATTTTGGTAGAATGGATGTAATGTATAATACTTTTGAAGAGTTAGAAAACGGAAAAAACTTCGCTATTGTAGAATTAAATGGTGCGGCAAGCGAACCAACGCATATTTATGACCCAAAGCATTCTTTGCTTTTTGCATGGAAAGAATTAGCGCGACACATTACGTATATGTATGAAATCAGTGTGGAGAACAATAAGAATGGCGTTCCTTATTTAGCACATAAAGCTGGTGTGAAACAATACCGATTGCATCTCGAGCAAAGCAATAAAATTGTAAATTTCTAATAAGATGAAGGCAATAAAGAATATTGTGGTCGGTTTTATAGTGAGTTTTATAGGCTCGATTCCGTTAGGGTATTTAAATATTATTGGATTTCAAATCTACGCTGAATTTGGAATTGAAAACGTAGTTCAGTATTTGTTAGGGGTTATTTTTGTTGAAGCTTTCGTAGTTTACTTCACGCTAATTTTTGCAAATCGGTTGGTGAACAATATCAAGTTAATGCGGGTAATTGATGTTTTTGGTGTTTTCTTTTTATTGTTTTTGGCGTACTCGTTTTACTCTTATTCGAATCAAACTGCAGCAAATTCTAATTATTTGCAAAAGTATATACTCTACTCACCTTTTTTAATTGGGTTATTGTTGAGTAGTATTAATTTTCTGCAAGTCCCATTTTGGACAGGATGGAATTTGTATTTGATCAATGGAAACTACATTACAACTACATTTAAATTTTATTACGTTGGCGGCACATTGGCGGGGACTTTTGCCGGAATGATGGGATTTGTCTTTTTTTTAAATACCATTGCTCAGAGCGGAGCTCATTTTTTTAAATACCTATTCGCAATAATAATACCTTTAGTTTTTATTGTTTTGGCTTGTTTGCAAGGGTATAAAGTGTACAAAAAGTATATTAGATAGCTTTATTCATATCGTAAGCCAGTATGTTGTATTCATTGTTGTTAAATTGAAATTCGCCTATAATTGTCCAATTCAATTTTTCGGTATGTGCTTTTAAGGAAGGAATATTCTTTTTGTTGATGAAAGTCAAACCCAGCGAGAATTTGGTGACCATATTACTTCTCATTAATTCAAATAGTGGCCGTATTAAACCCTTTCCTCTATAATCAGCATGAATGCAAATAGGACCATATTGAAAACTATTGGTTGTGGTGATGATTTTAAAATATTCAAAAGAAAGAGTTGGAAATAATGTACACATATAAGTAAAAATAGGCCATTGATTAAAAAAGGTCCAACTTTCGGCAAATATATAAGCGATCACTTTGTTACCGTCTTTGGCTATAAACAAGCCTTGGTTGGCCATTACTTCTGTTAATTGTGCAACAGTAAAAGGTGTAGTTACAAAACCAGCTTTTTTTTCTTCTTCCGTTAAATTAGAAACAAGATACAATTCTTGCAATAACAAAACACTTTCAATGTCTTGAAGTGTTGCGATTTCTAATGCTATGTTCTCTATCATTTTACGGTTATGGATCAAGGTTGGTTTGTTCGACAAAATTAAAAATAATTTAATACGTTTGTCTCTTTCGATAAAAATAATAATCCCAAGTTTTAAGTAGTGGGTTTTAATGGTTTTGTTTATTTTTGCTATATGAAAAAGATTATTATAACGGGAACAAGTAGAGGAATTGGCTATGAATTAGCATTGAAATTTGCTAATGCAGGATATCAAGTATTGGCCATTTCTAGAAAAACACCAAGGATACTAATAGAACATGAAAACATCAGCTGTATTTCAGTTGATTTATCAAGTGAATCCGATTTAGCGAAAGTCGAAAACGTGCTGTCTACATCATGGAAAACCGTAGATGCCATTGTACACAATGCAGGGAGTTTCTTGTCTAAACCATTTGCGGAGATCACGCAAGAAGATTTTGAAAATGTATATAAAGTCAACGTTTTTGCCGTTGCTAATCTAACCAGAATTTGCTTGCCTTACTTACAAAAAGGAAGTCATGTTGTAACTATAAGTTCAATGGGCGGGATTCAAGGCAGTTTGAAATTTCCCGGACTTGCTGCGTATAGCTCGAGCAAAGGAGCGGTAATCACCTTGTCAGAGTTGTTAGCCGAAGAATATAAAGAAAGAGGCATTTCATTTAATGTGTTGGCTTTGGGAGCAGTACAAACAGAAATGTTAGAAGAGGCTTTTCCAGGATACCAAGCGCCAATCAAAGCAAACGAAATGGCAGATTACATCTATGATTTTACGTTAACGGGGAATAAATATTTCAACGGAAAAGTATTGCAGGTGTCGTCTACGAATCCGTAATTTTAAAATAAGTTCCAAATTCCAAATTCCAAAAATAAAATAGAGAATTGAGCGAAACTTTAGCAAGATATATCCCAGAACATGCGGTAAAACCCGTTTTTGAACTCATCGTTGTCAATCAAGTCCATCTTAAGATTGTCAATGAGAGGCAAACGCGTCATGGTGATTATCGAAAAGGACTCAATGGAAAGCACGAAATAACGGTCAATTCAAGTCTCAATAAATATAAGTTTTTGATTACCCTGATTCATGAGATTTCACATTTGGTTGCATTTGAGAAATTTGGACGAAAAATCAAGCCGCATGGTAATGAATGGAAATATTCCTTTCAACGGTTGATGATTCCTTTTATACGCCCAGAAATTTTCCCAAGTCAATTGTTGCCTTTATTGGCGCGACATTTTAAAAACCCAACGGCCAGCAGTGATACGGATGCGACTTTATCGTTAGCGCTAAAGCAATTTGACGCGCAAAATGACAAAAATTATATATTTGAGATTCCGTACGGCAGCGTTTTCAGAATCGAAAACGGAAAAATTTTCAAGAAAATAGCGGTAAGAACCAAACGCTTTGAATGTCTCGAAATCAGCTCTGGAAAAATGTATCTTTTTAATCCAAATGCTGAGGTAGAGTTATTGCCCCAAAACGCCAAAGTTTAAAGCATTGCATATTATAAAGGCCAATTAGGAATGGGCTCAAAGTTGGGAGACTTTGCTCAGTACCAGCGTTAATTGGGGATACTTCGGGGAGCGGAGGGCCATTTTTGTGTATATTTGTAATAAACGTCGCTGAAATCTGCAACAGATGTAAGGAGGCAAAAAACCAAAGAAATGACGAAAAAAGCAAAATTTCACAAAGTAGCATCTAACTTTTCTGTTTGTATATGGACAGTTCTTGGACTTTTAACGATCGGAAGTATTATTAATGGAGATGTCGGATTGTTAATTAATATTTTTATAGGACTAATATTCATAGTTTTGGCATATTATTTATTTTTAAAAAAACAGAATATTAGTGTCTTAATTTCTCATGCGGAATATTGGAATGGAAAAGATCTGGTAATTGAGAAAACTTTTAACCGATTTTTAATTTTAGAAAACGTATTAGTTGTGATGCAAATTTTGGTTGGAATAATCTTGTTATCAGCAGTTATTTCAAGAGTTATTGGTGAAAAAGTTCCTGTTTTTGGTTAGATTTAGAAGGGCTAAAAGATTAATGAAATATTAAAAACAGCTAAGGCTTCGTTGGGCTTGAAAAGCCAACAATGAGCCGCGGCTGAACCGCCTGTCCCGATTTTCTGGAGAACCGCTCTACTTCCAACCTTGTCGAGTTATCGTAAAATAGTTTAGAGGAGGATTTCAAGAGGTTTTGAAGTTCTTTTTTGGATAATAATCGGTCTGGTTTTATCATGTTTTCCTTTTCAGGTTAGGGAATCACCTTGCTTGTACCCACAAAGATTTGTGCCTGTAAAAATCAAAAAGATAATCCGACAAGGTTTTGGAAACCTTGCAGGATTGTAGAGAGAATGAAATAATAAATACAATACTTTCGATTAACCAAGCTAGCCTTGGGCGAGTGCAAGCAGAATGTTATTAAGTTAAGGTTTTATTTTTTCAATATTGTCATTTCGACGAAGGAGAAATATCACTAGGCGCTCACATTGTGTGATTTATCCTTCGTCGAAATGACAAAACAGACGCAAATTACCTTGGCAATTTTCTTAACTTAACGACATTGAGCAAGAGCTTCCTGCGGTCGCTTTGCTACTCCCGAAAAAAAATAGCTTTTCTTCAGTCGAGGTTGTCGCTGCCGTCAGGGGTGTTGTGTTTAGTTCTCCGTCTTTAGATAAACGGTACCTAAAAACAAAATATCAGGAAAAAACGTAATATCATTTGCGCTAGACTTTAAAAATGATGTATATATTTGATGAAATCTGTTTAACTGGTATTAAACTTGATAGTAATCGATTAAATTAATCTCTAAATAAAATTTATGAAAAATATTAAAATTGGTTTACTAATCTTTGGATTGATCCTATTGAATTCTTGCAAAGATGCTCAAAAGAATAATATTGATAAAGAAACACAATCTGAATTAGAAGTCTCTGAAAAAAGTAATCTTCAAACTGATAAGGATCTAGTTATAGGATCTTGGAAAGATACTTCTGAATCCGCTCTTCATTTTACTTTGTTTGCGGATGGTACAGCCCAATCCGATAATATGGCAACTCTCTTATATAAGAATTGGCGGTTAGACGGTAATACAATAATTTTTACTATTGAGAGTATTGGAAACAAAACATCCTCTACTGATGAAGAAGTATATGAGATCCAAAAGTTGGATGAAAATGAACTGATTTTAAAGAAAGAAAATAGGTCATATAAATATATAAAATCGAATAAAAAAGATGATGATAATGAAAAATTCGTAATGATAGATACCGAAGAAGTTAACGAAATGGTGACAAAAGAAAAACAAAATTTATCTGCGCAAGATGTCATGAAATTATATTATCCCTTACAAGCAGAGGGAGTGGAAGGGAATGAGAAAATAGAAATCGCGGAAAAAATTTCGGACAATGGAAACGCGGTAGTAACTCTAATCCACGACAACCTATTGGATGACTCTGTAAAAGGAGAAAAACATATTATGGAGTTAAAAAGAGCAAAAGACAGATGGACGGTTGTTTCGATAAAAAAGAATTGGAAATGTCGAAAGGACAGAGGTCACACGGATTGGGGAATAAAAATGTGTAAGTAAATCATCTAGTGAAAACATATAAAATTGAAAAACGAAACGACAACAACGTCTATAAAATATAGTTAGTAAAGGTTTTTCGAGAGGTTTGTGTTTATTTGCGAAGACCCCAAGCTAGCGCAAGCATCTTGCTTGTGCCTCCAAAGATTAGTACCTATATATATCAAAAAGCACAGTCGTTTCTATTGCGCACTGTACTTTTTTATATTTTATTCTGGAAATGAAAAGTTGTTTTTAGCCCCGATAACAGTGAAAATCCTTTTATCCTGATAAATAATTCGGGAGTCTAATATCGTTCCGGATAAAAGATTGTATCGAATAGCGGGAGGGAAGTTCTTATGACTTTAATAACGTGCTGCTCCTAAACTTACTCCTTTAAATACGCTTCTCTTACTTTCTTGAATAAATTAGAAGAATAAACAAAGTCTACGACCGCTTGATTGTCTGTTCTAAAAATTTCTTCTTTGGTTCCTTCCCAGGCTTTTAGTCCGTCTTTAAGGAATAAGATGCGCTCGCCAATTTCCATCACAGAGTTCATATCGTGCGTGTTAATTACGGTCGTGATATCGTATTCTTCGGTGATTTCTTTGATCAAATTATCGATCAATATTGCGGTATTTGGATCTAAACCGGAGTTAGGTTCGTCACAAAACAAGTATTTAGGCTTGTTAACAATGGCACGAGCAATCGCGACACGTTTTTGCATTCCTCCAGATATTTGAGAAGGCAATTTATTATGAGCGTCTGTTAATGCCACTCTTTCTAATACAAAGTCCACTCGTTCTTTGATTATAGCTTTGTTGTCATTAGTGAACATCTTTAATGGGAATGCTACGTTTTCTTCGACGGTCATAGAATCAAATAAGGCGCTTCCTTGAAAAACCATTCCGATTTCAGTTCGCAGTTCTCTTTTTTCATCTGGTTCCAGTTCAGAATATACTCTGCCATCAAAACAGATTTTGCCAGATTCTGGAGTATGGATTCCTAAAAGACTTTTTAGTAAGACCGTTTTACCGGATCCACTTTGTCCAATGATTAGATTCGTTTTTCCAGTTTCAAAAACAGTTGAAATGCCTTTGAGAATCATGGTGTCTCCAAATGATTTTTCTATGTCTTTTATTTCTATCATGATCCCAGTAACAATTGCGTTAATATATAATTGAATAATATTATAGAAACCGATGTCCAAACAAAGGCTACTGTACTGGCTTTACCTACTTCTAGAGCGCCACCTTTCATATAATACCCATGAAAAGACGGGATGGTTGCTAGTAACATCGCAAAAATTAAGGTTTTCAGGAAAGCATAAACAATATGAAAGGGAATAAAATCCATTTGGGCTCCAGTGACAAATTCAGCACTAGAAGTAAAACCTCCATATACGCCTGCCATCCAGCCTCCTAAAATTCCTAAAAACATACTGATACCAATTACAAACGGATACAATAACAAGGCGATGATTTTTGGGAAAACCAAATAATTTAAGGAGTTAACACCCATTACTTCCAGGGCGTCGATTTGCTCTGTAACACGCATCGTACCAATACTAGAAGTGATAAAGGACCCCATTTTTCCTGCCATAATCACCGAGATAAATGTAGGCGCAAACTCCAATATCACCGATTGTCGTGTAGCAAAACCAATAAGATACTTCGGGATTAAGGGATTGGTAAGGTTTAGTGCAGTTTGAATCGCGACCACTCCTCCAACAAAGAAAGAAATGAAGGCTACGATCCCAAGGGAATCAATGATTAAGTCGTCTATTTCTTTGAAGATTAATTTTTTCATAACAGACCATTTAGTCTGTTTGATGAAAATTTCTCTAAGCATCAGGCAGTATCTACCTATTTGCGTTATGTATCTAATGAGCATCATATGTTTACAAATATGGGCTAAATTAATAATTAGTAGCCAATTTACAGTTTAGAGTTGGTAGTTTTTTACTAAAAACGAAAATTCAAATTACTTAAAAAGCTTTTCTTTCATTTTCTCAATGCGATAATCTCTTATGAATTTAGCTTGCGTTTGGGTAACTAATAAAGGAATGTTAGCTGCTTTAGCTTTTAGGAAGCCTTGTATATAGTCAAAAAACAACAGTGGTTTCTTTTTCATGAAAGCCAATTTAGCCGAAGCGATTGCCGTAATTGTAAATCCATAACCTAGGGTGTAAAAAGCTTCGCCTTGTTTGTAACGTGCTGTTTTGTTGTAATTGGCTCCGGTTGGTTTTAGGTGTTTTACAATTAGCGAAGGATCAGTAATTACTTTCCAGCCGTAGAATTTAGATAGTAATTCGTCTACAGTGTCCCAACCCATTGCCGCTTTTAATCCACCCATTTGTTTAAAGCACGCTTTGCGATATGCTTTAAAAGCACCACGAATATGGTCTTTGTCGGTTAAGTTTTCTAAGATCCACTCTCCATTTTTCTCAATGTAAGCAAATCCACCAGCCATTCCCGTTGTTGGATTTTCTTCGAAATGTTTCACAATAGTCTCAAAATAATTATTGGGTAAAATTAGATCGGCATCTAGTTTTACAATGATATCATAATTATCGTCTAGTGTTTCAAATCCTTTTTGAAAAGCCTGAATGACTTTACTTCCGGGTAAATGGATGGCACTTGATTTTTTTTCTACTAATGAGATAAACGGATTGTCTTTGGCGAAAGCCAGAACAATTTCGGAAGTTTTATCAGTAGAATTATCATTGACCACAACTACTTTTGAAGGTAAATGGGTCTGCGAAATCAAAGATTGTAGGGTTAATGAAATAAATGCCTCTTCATTGTGTGCTGGTATAACTATGTAGTAGTTCATGTTGTTTTGAATAAAATTCCAATTTTTAAAATTCTAAATTCCAAAATGGAGTTAGTTTCAAGTTGGAATTTGGAATTTATTTTTTGATATTCATCTATTGTGGAATTTGCCTTTAGGCTCTTTCCGCATATACGATGTAATACCTATTGGTAAAGTAACGTAATAAAGGACGAATACCAATTTTCTTAACGGGATTAGTCCATTTTTGGCGATTAATAATTTTCCAGCCTGCTTTTTCTAACAGCCAGTCTAATTGCCAATCTTCAAATTCATGATAATGTCTGTCCCACATGTCTGTTTTACTTCGGTAAGCAGGAGAAAACCACAAACGCATCGGAATAGAGATGAAAAGTTTGTCTGATTTTATTTCGCTTAAAATAGTGTAGGGATTCAATAAATGTTCGAAAATTTCAAAAGCGGTAACCACATCCGTTTTGGCTGTAGAAAATACGTTTTGATTTAGGTCTAAATCTTCACCGCTTGTATTTTTTACTGAGAACCCTTCTTCTTTCATGATTTTAGAAAAGGGGTTTTCGACACCTAAGTCTAAAATAGTTTCAGAGGTTGAAATGTGTTTGTTTAGAAATTCTAAAGTGTGTTTGAATCTTTTGTTAGGAAACGTTTTTTCGTACATAGTCATTGCTAGGAACGAAGTAACCCCTCGTTCATTATAGTTTATAAAGGTACAAAGATACAAACATATGGTTCTTATTTCACAGATTTATATGTAGATAGAAACGAAAAAACCACAGTTTAAAAAGGTGATTTTTTAACTGTGGTTTTATGCTGTAAAACTTGATTCTCTTGTCTAGAAACTTAGTGTCTGTAAACAAATGCATTGACATTCATTCCACCTCCAACAGAAGCAAATAGTAGAACATCGCCTTTACTGATTTTTTGATCTTTTATTTCGCCTCTAATTAATAGGTCAAAGAGAGTAGGTACTGTCGCGACGCTGCTGTTTCCTAACTCATGAATACTCATGGGCATAATGTCTTGAGGGACGGGTCTGTCATAAAGTTTATAAAAACGTTGTATGATTGCTTCGTCCATTTTCTCATTGGCTTGATGAATAAGAATTTTTTTGACATCGTCAATGGCAACACCACTTTTGTCCAAACAGCTTTTCATTGCGGCAGGAACTGTAGTTAATGCAAATTCATAAATTTTACGACCGTGCATTTTTATATATCTCGTATCGGTGTTTATTTCTGGGTTGTATGATTTTCCAAAAAATAAATAGTTAGCTTCCTCCATAGCATAAGTACCACTTTCATAGGAAAGCAATCCTGTTTCATCATCAGAAGCTTCTATAATGGAAGCACCAGCGCCATCTGAATAGATCATGGAATCTCTATCGTGGTCATCCACCACTCTTGATAAGGTTTCAGAACCAATAACCAAACAACGGCGTGCCATTCCTGATTTAATGTAGGCATTTGCTTGAAGCACACCTTCAATCCAGCCGGGGCATCCAAAAAGGATGTCATAGGCAACGCACTTTGGGTTTTTTATTTGTAATTTATTCTTAACTCGGGTAGCCAAGCTTGGAAGTGTGTCAGATTGGGAAGTACCATACTTTACGTCGCCAAAATTATGCGCAAAAATAATGTAATCGATAGTTTCAGGGTCGATAGCTGCGTTTTCGATTGCTTTTTTGGATGCCAAAAACGCTAAGTCAGACGAGTTCAAATTGTCGTTGGCATACCGCCTGTGCTCAATTCCAGTTATGCTTTTAAATTTTTTTATGACCACGTCATTCGGATAACCAAAAGGTGTACCATCTTCATTCAAAAAAACGTGATTACTAAAGTCTGTATTACTTACTTTTTTCTCAGGAATGTAACTTCCTATTCCAGTTATTTTTATTTTCATCGGTTTGTTTTCCAAAAAATTTATGCTAATTTAATGATAAAAAAATGATTATAGGCATGTTATTTACTATGCATGCATATAATTATAGAATAATAATTATTTGGCTAAAATACTGATGATTTTTTAATAATTATTCGAAAATACCATAGTTTTTTTAGTATTGATTTAGGGTCGGTTGATTACTGTTTTTTTTGATAGAAAAAACATGTGATATTTATAGGCGGAAAAATAAAAAAATAAAATGCCTCGATAGTCTCGAGGCATTTTATAGTTATTGGTAATGCTTGATACTACATATACGCTTCAATAGGAGCGCAGCTGCAAACTAAATTTCTATCTCCGTATGTTTCGTCTACTCGACGAACACTTGGCCAGAATTTAGTATTGGCTACATAGACTATTTGGAAATAACATAAATATAGTTCCTAAAGTACTATTATTTTATATTCAGCTTTTCTAAATGTAATAGTATTTCTTTAGATTTTTTATTGTATTCCAATAGCAATACATTTCCGATTTTAGCAGGCAAAATGCGAAAATTAGAATCGTTATTGCTTAAATATATTTTGTCTTCGGTTAATTTTCCTTCATCATAAATAATTGTTTTAAATGCATTTTTATTTTTTTCGCCTTTCAATCTTTCATAATCGATGAAACACGCGTAAAAACGATCGTTTTTTTTGTCTAATTGAGTGTATTCATAATCAAATGCACCGTAAGCTTTTAATGCGTGTGCGTTTAATTGAGGACTTCCAAAATCAGATAAACTAGGAGCTCTTGATTTTCCTTTTTCGAATTCTTGAATTCCAGTAAGTTTAAAATCGACATTAAATTTAAATATTACAGAGTTAGTTATAGTCAATTGTGTAACTGATGCTCCACCACCGCCACCACCTAAAACGGATAGCGCGGTAAGTGCTATACCACCAGCGCTTGCTGTTCTTTTGTAGAATTCTCCAATGGCATAATAATCGTTGCTTTTTGTTCTTACAATATTATGAAAATAGACATATCCTTTATCATCAATGTAATTACCATCTACCTTTGCGATTTTTGCAACATCTTCTTTCCAGCTAGTGAAGTTTTCTTTTAATGTTTGTCCTGAGGAATTTATAACTTCTGTAAATAATCCTAAACTTTTATCGTCAAAAATATTATCACCTTCTTTGAAGTACTCACCCATTAAAACAATATTACTGTCTTTGTCTAGAAATGCATTGTTTATTATCCTAGGCTTGCTAATTTTACTGTACTCTTTTTCGAATAATAATTTACCTGTTTTTACATCTATTACTTTAGTTTTTATTGTAAATTTCCTTGATAAAATACCTGGTTTGGATGCTTCTAAAGCAACAATTACTTTATCGTTTACTTCGATAGGATTTATGGATAAAATTTCTTTTGAGTCTTTTGGGGAACTATACTCCCATGACTGTCCGCCATCAGTAGGGTAGTATGCTAAAGAATAACCTATTTTTTTATTGTCGATAACTCTATTGAAAATGAATCCTTTATTTTCTACAGGAAATAATACGTTAAAATCTCCAGATTGCTGCATCGCTAGAATGTAGCGAATTTCTATAGATTCGAGAGGAATTTCAATGGTTGGCTTTTGTTCTGCTTTTTTGTCAAAGGTCAACAAGGTTATTTTTTTTTCTTTGATATTTGCCATAGCAAATATCATTGCTTGATTGTTAAAAACACTTTTCATTAAAAAAGTGTTTTTATTGTCAATGTATTTCTTTTTAGCAACTTCAACTAGATTTTTGTCTAAAATTTGAATTGCAAATTCGCGGTCTCCTTTTTTTAGTTTATCTAATTCATAGAAGAAATAATAACCATCAACATCTTTTTCTTTATCTAAAATTGAACCTGAATTTTTGACGATAAATGTATTGACCTGTTCTATTTTGCTGGTCTGCGAAAATGTTAAATTAGCCAAAATGCCTGTTAACAGTAGAGTAAGGGTTCTTTTCATAATTTGTTTGTTGATTGTATTAGTTTTGATTTAAATTTTTGAAGAAATTATAACTGTCCTGAAATTCAGGGTCGTTTTTAGATAGCAACTCGTTTTTTTTGCAAAAATAGTAGCCTATTTTTTTTATGTTTTTAAGTTCAAGATTGTTTAAAAATAGTCGTATTTCATTAATAGAATTTTCTTCAGAGAAAGAGTTTAATGGACTAATATATTTGCCAAAAAGATGCTTTTCTTTTAGATCATATAATTTTTTTAACAAGTTGGCCACCTCATTAATGTATTTTTTGTCATCTAGTAGGCCTTTTTCGTGAAGTGACAATAATTGGTATAAAGTGAAATCTAATTTTAAGTCGTCAGAAAATATTTGGATACTATTCTCATACGTTCTTTTTTGAATTGATTCGATTTCATTTGTATTGGAATTAGATGCAACAATTATATTATTCCGATTCAGTTTTTCAATTCTTAGGGGAATGTCGGGATGTGTTTTTATGGAATCTTTATCTATTTGTAAATCATTTGCACTTTCAGAGAGGTTAAATATCTTATCCTCCTTTTCTATCCAGGATTCTTTAAATGGGTATTGTTCAAAAGAAAAGTGAGTCGTTAAATTAGTTGGGTTATTAAAAATCATTTCGTCAGAAAGATCTAGCTTTTTAAGGATATCTACTGAAGCATGTTTATTGTATTTGGTCTTGTTAAACAAAATATATCCGAGAGAATCAGCTTGGGTCTCTGCAATTCTACTTCGCTTCATGAAATTAAATTTTAAGTCTTTCAGTAGCGATGTTATAGCTGATCTCCGACCGTATTTTTTATTGGAGGCCGTATTGATTTGTTGTTTGACGTCCTTAGAGCTGAATGTTTTGATGTAATTCTCAAGGGATTTGTCATTATGTTTCAAAATATGATGTGATAATTCATGACAAATAATATAAGCCATCTCGTCATCAGTTTTAATAAGATTGAACATACCTAGGTTAACAGTGTAGATGCCATTCCCATAACATGCAGCATTAGGAATTAGGGATTTGTTAATCAAGAAATAAAAATCCTGGGTTTGTATTTGGGGGTTAGAATGGTATATTTCTGCAAGAATTTTATTTAAATAGGTATGGATTTTTTCGTCAAAAATAAATGTACTGTCTTTAATGCTTTTTAAAAAATGAGTTTTTCTTTCTAGAAGTATTTCCTTTACCCTCTTTTGTTGCTTAATTTCGAAACTAAGTATTTTATTATTAGTTACCTTATTAAGGTAGTTTTCTATTGAGTCAACATTATTTGGGGAGTAACTAAAATCTTTTTTCTGCCCTTGAATGGAGCAAAACCATAAGATAAATAATAAGCAGCTTAGATTTTTTTTCACAGCGTTTTGTAAGAATTGATTTGCCAATGCAAGTGTAATAAAAAAGTCCCGATTTCTCGGGACTTTTTTAATTATTTATTTTGGGAATGTTAATTTAGTTTTACATATACGCTTCAATAGGAGCGCAGCTGCAAACTAAATTTCTATCTCCGTATGTTTCGTCTACTCGACGAACACTTGGCCAGAATTTGTTATCTGAAACATAGTCTAGTGGATAAGCTGCTTTTTCTCTTGAATACGGTAATGTCCAAGAATCAGCAGTTAACATCGATAAAGTATGAGGTGCATTTTTCAACACATTATTTGGTTCGTCTGCTGATGCTGCTTCAATTTCTTGACGAATTGAAATCATAGCGTCACAAAAACGATCTAATTCAGCTACATCTTCAGATTCAGTTGGTTCAATCATTAAAGTTCCTGCAACTGGGAAAGAAACGGTTGGCGCGTGGAAACCATAATCCATTAAACGTTTTGCAATATCCGACACTTCAATACCATTTTCTTTGAAACTTCTACAGTCTAATATCATTTCGTGGGCTGCTCTTCCTTTTTCTCCAGAGTACAAAATTGGATAATGTGCTTCTAAACGTGCTTTCATATAATTTGCATTTAGAATCGCGTATTTAGTAGCGTTTGTAATCCCTTCAGATCCTAGCATACAAATGTACCCGTAAGAAATTAAACATACTAAAGCAGAACCATAAGGAGCGCCAGAAACAGCAGTAATCGCTTTTTCTCCACCTACATGAACTAATGGATTACTTGGTAAAAACGGAACTAATTTTTCGTTTACGCAAATTGGCCCAACTCCCGGTCCACCACCACCATGAGGGATAGCAAAAGTTTTGTGTAAGTTTAAGTGACAGACATCAGCGCCAATAGTCGCTGGATTTGTTAATCCTACTTGCGCATTCATGTTTGCACCATCCATATACACTAAACCACCATTATCATGAATGATTTGTGTGATTTCTCTAATAGCACTTTCAAAAACACCATGTGTAGATGGGTAAGTTACCATTAAGCAGGACAGTTGATCTTTATATTGAAGGGCTTTTTCTCTTACGTCTTCTACATCAATATTACCGTTTTCCATCGTTTTGGTAACGATTATCGTCATTCCAGCCATCGCAGCCGAAGCAGGGTTTGTTCCGTGAGCCGAAGCGGGAATTAAACAGATTTTTCTTTGGTCATCCCCTCTTGAAAGGTGATACGCCCTAATAGTCATTAATCCGGTATATTCTCCTTGCGCACCAGAGTTTGGTTGTAATGTAGTGCCGGCAAAACCTGTAATTACATTCAATTGATGCTCTAGTTTTTTAAGCATTTTAGTGTACCCTTGCACTTGATCTAATGGAGCAAATGGATGGATAGTATTCCAGTAAGGCATACTTAAAGGCAGCATTTCAGCAGCTGCATTTAACTTCATGGTACAAGAACCCAAAGCAATCATTGAATGGGTTAACGACAAATCTTTACGTTCTAATCTTTTGATATAACGCATCAAACTAGTTTCAGAATGATGATTATTGAAAACATCGTGTTTTAAAAACTCGGTTGTTCTGTTTAAGCTCGTTGGATAGTTATTTTCAATTGTGTATTCACTTACTTCAAAAGCTTCTTTCCCTAATGCTTCAGCAAAAACAGTAATTACTTCGTTAATATCTTCAAACAAAACCGTTTCGTTTAGCGAAATAGAAATCGTTTCGTCATCTATATAAAAGAAATTGATTTCGTTTTTTTCTGCAATTGCTTTAACTTTTTTAGCATCGGCTTTTACCACAATGGTATCGAAGAAATAGGTGTTCGTTTGTTGAACGCCTAATTTATTTAGCGCATCAGCCAAAGTCACTGCCATTGAGTTGACTTTGTTTGCAATGTATCGCAATCCTTTTGGTCCGTGATAAACAGCAAACATTCCTGCCATTACAGATAGTAAAACCTGAGCAGTACAAATGTTAGACGTTGCTTTTTCACGTTTGATGTGTTGTTCACGGGTTTGTAATGCCATACGTAAGGCACGATTTCCGTCAGCATCTTGTGATACACCAATGATTCTTCCTGGCATAGAGCGTTTGTACTCGTCTTTTGTAGCAAAATAAGCAGCGTGTGGTCCACCGTAACCCATTGGTACTCCAAAACGTTGCGTGGTTCCAACTACTACTGCAGCTCCCATTTCACCTGGAGGGGTTAACTTTACTAATGATAAAATATCAGCAGCAACAGCCACTTTTATGTCATTTTCAGCCGCTTTTTTGATAAAGTCAGCATAATCGTAAACTTGACCGTATTTTCCAGGATATTGAAGGATTGCTCCAAAAAATTCATTTGAAAAATCAAATTCCTGGTGATTCCCAACTACTAATTCTACGCCGATAGGTGCAGAACGGGTTTGTAAGACGGATAAAGTTTGAGGTAATATTTCTTCAGAAACGAAGAATCTATTAACATTTTTTTTCTTTTGATCTCTTGAACGAACATCAAATAATAAAGCCATTGCCTCAGCAGCGGCAGTACTCTCATCTAATAAAGATGCATTGGCTATTTCCATTCCAGTTAACTCAATAACTGTAGTTTGAAAATTTAAAATTGCTTCCAGTCTTCCTTGAGCAATTTCTGCCTGATACGGTGTATAAGCAGTGTACCATCCCGGGTTTTCAAAAATATTTCTTTGAATTGCCGGTGGGACAATTGTGGGGTGATAGCCTAAACCTATGTACGATTTGTAAACCTTGTTGGTGCGACCTAATAATCTAATATGATTAGCATATTCGTATTCAGTCATAATATGCTCCAAATCCAAAGGTTTTTTCAAACGAATATCAGATGGAATAGTTTCGTTAATTAGTTGATCTAAAGTTTCAACACCTATGGTTTCTAACATTTTAGGTAAATCGTGATCTCTTGGTCCTAAGTGTCTTAAAGCAAATGAGTCTGTTTTCATGTAAGTGTAGTAATGTTGTGTTTTCAGTAGTGCAAAAATAAGTATTATAAACAATCTAAATCAGGTTTTGGACTGATTTTTTATGAAATTTTCAACTAAATGGTGTATTTGTTCATAATTGATTAATTTTGTTTAATGATCAGTTTTAAAAAAGTATTTGATTTTTATATCAGGAGTAGCATTCATGTGGCTTTATCCGTGTATGCACTAGTGCGAATGACATATTTTATGTTCCACATTTCTGCTGATCAAGGCATGGCTAATTTTGCTTTTTTTGGAACCATAGTGGGTTATAATTTTGTGAAGTACGATGCTTTGGCAAGAGCCCAAAAAAAACAAATGCGAAATGAGTTAAAAATCATTGCCGGATTGAGTTTCTTTTCTTTAACGGCTGTAGGGTATTATTTTTTCCAATTGCAACTAATAACACAATTGGTTTCCGTAGGCGTTTTAGCGTTGACACTGCTGTATACGCTGCCTTTTTTTCCGAATAGAAGGAACGCCCGAAATTGGGCAGGAGTGAAGATTTATATTGTGGCTTTGTGTTGGGTAGGGGTTACATTGGTTTTGCCTTTGGTTAATGCACATAGTGATTTAGGACTCGATTTCTATCTCAAATGCATCCAACGTTTTATTCTCGTTTTTGTGCTGATTCTAATTTTTGAAATTCTTGATTTAGCTAATGATGATCCGCATTTACAAACGGTACCACAGCAAATAGGAGTGAGAAAAACAAAGATGGTTGGTTTGTTATTACTGATTCCTTTCTATTTTTTAGAGTTTTTGAAAACTAATTTTATAAAAGAGCAATTAATCGTAAATGCAATTCTGGTTCTAATACTTTCTTTGTTTTTGGCTTTCGCCAATGAAAAAAGGTCTAGGTATTATTCTACTTTTTGGGTCGAAAGTATTCCTATTTTTTGGTGGTTGATGGTGGTGTTTTTTTAAGAAAATTGATTTGGTAGAGAATGATCTGTTTCATGACGTTTTTGAAATAAAAAACCGAAGCATTTCTACTTCGGTTTGTATTAAAAAAAAATAACCTACTTGCTTAAATCTATAAAAGACCCGCTCTTTTCAACAAAGCGTCTGGACTTGGTTCATGACCTCTAAAGCGTTTGTATAAAATCATAGGATGTTCAGTTCCTCCTTTAGAGAGGATATTGTCTTTAAATTTATCAGCAACTTCTTTATTGAAAATTCCTTTTTCTTGGAAGAACTCAAAAGCGTCAGCATCGAGAACTTCAGCCCATTTGTAGCTGTAATAACCAGCGGAATATCCTCCTTGGAAAATATGAGAAAAAGAGGTGCTCATTGCATTTTCTTTTACCTCAGGATATAATTTAGTATCTGCAAATTGTTCTGTTTCAAAAGCTTTAATATCTGTTATAGACGAAGGATCCTGTCCATGCCATCCCATGTCTAACAAGCCAAAACTCAACTGACGCATGGTTGCCATCCCTTCTTGAAAATTGGAGCTTTCCTTGATTTTTTGAACTAATTCAATAGGTATGATTTCGCCTGTTTGATAATGTGTGGCAAACAAAGCCAAAGCTTCTGGTTCGTAGCACCAGTTTTCCATTACTTGGCTTGGTAGTTCTACAAAATCCCAATAAACAGAAGTTCCGGATAAACTTGGATACTTAGTGTTGGCTAACATACCGTGTAATCCATGTCCAAATTCATGGAACAAAGTCAGTACCTCATTAAAAGTCAATAAGGAAGGCTTCGTTTCTGTAGGTTTCGTGAAATTACATACGTTTGAAATGTGGGGTCTTTCGTTGATTCCGTTTTTTACAAATTGTGATTTGTACGAAGTCATCCAAGCACCATTACGTTTTCCTTTTCGAGGGAAAAAATCGGCATAAAAAATAGCAACTAATTCGTTTTTTTCATCCGTTACTTCATAAGTAGTCACTTCTTCGTGGTACTTGTCGATATCAAAAACTTCGGTAAATGTTAAGCCGTATAATTTACCAGCGATAGCAAAAGCACCATTAAGCACTTTTTCCAGTTGGAAATATGGTTTTAATTTTTCATCATCTAAGCTGAACAGTTCTTGTTTTAGTTTTTCGGAGTAATATGCGCCATCCCATTTCTCTAGTTCTTCTAATCCATCTAATTTTTTGGCGAAAGCCGTTAAATCAGCAAATTCTTTTACCGCAGCGGGTTTTGCTTTTTCCAATAAATCCAAAGAGAATTTTTTTACTTTCTCCGGACTTTCAGCCATTCTTTCTTCTAGTACAAAATCAGCGTGAGTAGCATATCCTAAAAGTTGTGCTCTGTCGAAACGCAATTTGGCAATTTTAAAAACATTTTGTTGGTTGTCTAATTCATTGTTTTGAAAACCTTTGGCTCCAAAAGCAATCGCCATTTTTTTACGCAACTCCCTGTTATCAGCATAAGTCACAAATGGAACATAGCTAGGGTAATCTAAAGTGAAAATCCAACCTTCTTTTTCTTGGCTTTTCGCCAAAGAACGAGCGGCTTCTATGGTTCCTTCTGGTAAGCCGGATAAGTCTTTTTCATCAGTAAGATGCATTTGAAAAGCTTGGGTTTCGGCTAATACATTTTCACCAAACTGCAAACTTGTCTTTGATAGTTCCTTGTCAATTGCACGTAGTTTGATTTTTTTGTCTTCGGTTAGATTGGCTCCATTTCGAGAAAAACTTTTATATTTTTCGTCCAATAAAGTAGTTTGCTCCGGGTTGAGGTTCAAAGTTGCTTTTTGTTCGTGTACAGCTTTAACTTTAGCAAATAACTCCGCATTCAATCGGATATCGTTCCCGAAATCGGATAATAACGGAGAAACTTCTTGAGCGATTTTTTGAATTTCGTCATTGGTTTCTGCTGAATTCAAATTGAAGAAAATGCTTGAAAGACGATCTAGTGTGTAGCCACTAAAATCTAAGGCTTCAATGGTGTTTGTAAAAGTAGGGACATCTTCGTTTTGTACAATCGCATCGATTTCGGCTTTTGCCAAGGCTATTCCTTCGGTAAAAGCGGGAAGAAAGTCCTCGTTTTTTATTTTAGAAAAAGGTGCTGTATCGTATTTGGTATTAAATTTCGTCGTTAATATTTTCATTAGGTAGTCATTAATTTAATTCGTTGAAACGGAATGTTTCTAATTGCAAAGGTAGCGATTTATTAAAAAAAGGAGATTACAAAGCAGCAGTGTTTTCAAGCTTTAAGCTACAAAGGTTATGTTATAGAAATGTTATTTATTTTTCTAGGCACTTTAAAAAGCCTAAATTGTAAAATTAGATAAGGTTTTGAATAAGCTAATTAGTAACAATAATATATAAGTAATGAATTATCAAATTATAATAAAGCGCATTGATACTGTAAACGAAGTGGAAGGGTATTGGTCAGATGAAGATTATATCCAGTTATTAGAGAAATTTAATTTTCCAGATGCAGCTACAGCCGAAAAAAAGAATTTACCAGAATTACTAGAAATGGCCATATCTGATTATGAGCCAAATGAAGCTGCCGAAATTTTACTTGCTTACAAACTGGGGGAAGAATTAAATGAGGGGCAAATTGAGCAAATTTCGCATAATATGTTAATTGATAAAGTATGTGAAGAATATCCTGAAATTCATATGCAAGCAAGATTGTTTCATATCAATCAATTGCTTTATAAAGCCTATAACGGAAAATTTCCTAACACCAAAGCGTCTGTTGTTCATTTCTCAATGACACCAACTGATGGTGAAGTCAAAGAACTAACGGCTGAAAACGTATTGAAATTATTGAATAAAGGGTTATCTGATAGAAATTTAATCAAAAGATTATTTGAAGACCAGATGACTAAAAACATTCCTTTTCCTACTGCCGAAGGTATTGTTTGGGAATTAAGTACAAAGGATAATGTAAACTTCAGCTTGGTTACTTCAGAGAATTGGATTAATAATGAAGATATAATAGCATCTGAATTTGAAAGTGTTCTTGAAGAAATTGAAGAAGAGGACTAATTTGAGGCAAAATATAAAACGCTTTAGAAACAACAAAGGCTTCCATAATAGGAAGCCTTTGTTTATATAAGGAAGTGTTATTTTTTTAGTAAACTTTCGGATGCAATAATTACAGATTCTTTTAGTCCTAATTTATATTGTATCACTTTTTCTAAGATTGCTTTATCATGGCTTCCTATGATCTGGGCGGCTAGTATTCCAGCATTTTTAGCGCCGTTTAAGGCGACAGTAGCTACGGGAACGCCTCCAGGCATTTGAAGGATTGATAAAATACTGTCCCAACCATCAATAGAATTACTTGATTTTACAGGAACCCCAATTACGGGTAATGGTGACATTGAGGCGACCATTCCAGGTAAATGAGCTGCTCCTCCAGCGCCGGCAATCACAACCGAAATTCCTCGAAGATGTGCGTTTTGACTAAAATCGAATAACTTTTCGGGTGTTCTATGTGCCGAAACAATATCTACTTCGATTTCGATTCCGAAGCCTTTTAATACTTCGATGGCGTCTTGCATTACGGGCATATCAGAGATACTTCCCATTATTATGGCTACTTTGCTCATTGTGTTTTTTGTTTGTAGTTTATTGTGTTTAACCGCTGCTGTAAATTGATTACTGCAAACTAATCACTCTAATTGTATTCTTTACCTCTTCGGCAATTCTTCTTGCTTCTTTAATATCGCTATTTACGATAGTTACATGTCCCATTTTTCTAAAAGGGCGTGTTTGTTTCTTACCGTAGATATGTGGTGTAACCCCATTCCAACCTAATATTTTTTCGATGTTTTCGTAAATAACATTTCCAGAGAATCCTTCCGCACCCACTAAATTAACCATAATTCCGGCTACTTTACTATCTGTGTTACCCAAAGGTAAATCAAGAATCGCTCTAAGGTGATTTTCAAACTGTGAAGTGTAGCTAGCTTCAATGGAATAATGTCCTGAATTATGAGGTCGTGGTGCGACTTCGTTTATTAAAATTTCATCATCTTCTGTTTGAAACATTTCAACAGCCAATAAACCTACATGATTGAATTTCTCAGAAACTTGCAAGGCGATTGCTCTCGCTTTTTCAGCTACTTTGTCATCAATTCGTGCGGGACAAATCACATATTCTACTTGATTGGCTTCTGGGTGAAATTCCATTTCGACCACCGGATACGTTCTGATTTCCCCTGAAGGATTTCGACAAACAATAACAGCCAATTCATTTTTGAACGGAACCATATCTTCGGCAATACATTGTACATTGGGGAGCTGGTCTATATCTGAGATTTGTCGGATTACTTTTACTCCGTTTCCGTCATAGCCAAATTCAGTACATTTCCATACAAAAGGCATTCTTAATTTAGAATCTAATATTTCAACAACTAGGCTTTTTAAATCATTAAAACGCTTATAATTTGCTGTTGGGATTGCATGTTCGGCATAAAAATCTTTCTGAGTCCCTTTATTCTGGATTAGTTTTAGTGTTTTTGGCGAAGGATATACTTTCAACCCTTCGTTTTCTAATTTTACTAAAGCGTCTAGATTAACGAGTTCAATTTCGAACGTTAAAACATCGACTTTTTTTCCAAAATTGTAAACGGTATCAAAATCCATCAAATCTCCTTTGAAGAATTGATCACAGGCAATTTTGCAAGGCGCTTCATCACTTGGATCCAAAACATAGGTTTGTATATCAAATTTTCGGGTATCAAACAAAAGCATTTTGCCCAGTTGACCACCACCTAATATTCCTAGTTTAAAATTAGAAGAAAAATAATTCATTTGTTTTAGTTATTGTTTGTTAACGGTCAAATGCAGTCGCTACGCTCGTGTCATTGTGTAGTTGTTTTTTACTGGCAAAGATACTTTATATACACCAAATGCGAAAATCCTATTTTATTTTCTTTAGTATTCTAGTTTTATCAATTATAGCCAGCGGATTGTTTATGGTAGGTCATAGATCATAGGCTTTTTCATTTTTAAGTTAATTAAATAGCTTATGGAGTTTAAAAACAGGTATTTATATCTGATTTAAATGAGTAGGTAGTTACTACTTTTATTCGAAAGTCTAAACTAGTAGTTGTATTGAAAATTTTGGTACACCTAAGAAATGATTGTTTTAAAAAGTGTGAATTTTAGTGTTTAAAAAGAATAGCAGTGCAATAATAAAGTTTTTACTGTTTTGGTAAGACGTTTGATGATACGATTAGTTTCATGACAATAAATAGCCGTTTCGTAACATTTTTTTCCTAGTCCCTCGATTGTGGTTTAATTTTGACTCATAAAATAAGACAAAAGTTCTTTTTTACAATAATTAAGCGTGTTTGATTTAAGAATACACTAACTACATTATTGTCAAGGTGATTTAATAGGTAAAAAAATATAATTTTTGAATTGAAGTATTTGATAAAAAGTTCTGTTTTGAAAGGGTTTTACACCAAAAAGATGTGTGTTTTGTGAGAGGGTAATAGTGTCGGTGAAATAGGACTATGAAACTTCGAATAGTTGCCGCATTTTTAATAAAAGACAAACGCTACAATACGATAAGATGTCGGTGGTGAGGTTGTACTTGAAAAAGCAAGTATTAGCATGTCAGACTACTATAATTTAATAAACTTAAATTCATCTATTTAACAATAAGTTAACACAAAAGGTATTTAATCAGTTTTATAGGTACTTTAACGATAATGTAGTTAAGTTAGGATAAGTTTTATATTATATGTAACGAATTGGTATAAAAACAAGAAAAAAATTACATATTTTTGTTATTCGAGATTTGTAAATTCATAAAATAAAAAGCTATGGCGCTACTAAGTTGTAAAAGTTTTTACTTTAAATACTATTCATTATTGATAGAAGTTAGAAGGCTGTTTTCTTTGAAAAAATTAGAAGAATGTTAAGCACATTCTCTTTTTGACAATTTTAATCTGTAATGGAGTGCGCGAATCTGGCTTACATATTTAAAAACAACAACAAAAAAAGTGTTATTCCTTTTTGTTGCTTGAAACAAAGAAGGAATGACAAAAAATAACTAAAAAAATTACTATGAAAAAAAAATTACTCAAAAAATTATTGATTGTATTACTGCTATTTATGGGAATGCCTGACATAGATGCTCACGGAGTACAAGTGGTTTATCGCGAATTAAGCAATGGGTATGTTCGACTTTACATCGAACATTGGCATGGACCTTTGGATTTCAGTATGTTAAGTGCTGCTGATGGTATGAATATTACTACAATGTATGGGTCTAATTCGAGTACTGCAGATGTTGCTCCTTCAGGTGTTGCTAATAACACGCCTTTTGCTAGTTTACCGGGTACAGGTACTGCGCTTACTGTATTAAGTTCTTGCGCCGTTGAAGCAAATAGTAATAACAATTGGGTTTATTACGATTTTGCTCCAGCTGTTTGTGGAGTTCAAATCACGATCACTTTAAATTATGGACTTAGTGCGACTTTACAAGAAGCGTGTGCTAATTTGTATCCAGTTTCTTTCAGTAAAACTTTTGTTGACGTGCTTCCTCCGGTAATAACTAGTCCAGATGTAATAGTGGATAGTTGTATCCCTGCAAGTGCGGTCTATACTGCAAGTGCGATTGACGCTTGTGATGGAAGTCCAATTATAACATACGATTTACCTTCAAGTTCGATATTTCCATTGGGAATAACTCCTGTTACAGTAACGGCTGAAGATAATCTCGGTCATAGATCTTCTAGTATCTTTAATGTTGTTGTTGGTGATATATCTGCTCCAGTGGCAAATTTAGTTACTTTAGGAGACATAAAAGCAGAATGTAGTGTAACAAGTTTAGTTTCACCAACAGCCACAGACAACTGTTCAACAGCTACCATATTAGTAACAAACGACGCTGTTTTCCCAATTACAGGAGAAGGAACAACGACAGTTGTAACATGGACTTACGATGATGGAAACGGTAATAGGAGTACACAAACTCAAAATGTTATTATTAATGATATTACAGCTCCAGCTCCAATTTTGCTTTCTGGAAGTGTTACACTTACACCAACTCCTGGATCAACATCTGGTTGGTCACCATATGTTTGGAGTTTTGTAGATCCATTACCTGTTGGGGCAGTAGTTGTAGGAATTGATATTGACTATACTGCGGTAGACCAAGGGTGGGGAGGTACTGGTTTGTATAGCAATTTGAATGTTGCTGGACAATATATTGGTGGCGGACAACTTTTTCATACCGCTAATAGTTTTAATTTAAGTTATTCGGGTTCCGTTAGTGCGTATAATTATGGAGGGACAAATTCTTTAGAAATGTACTTTGTTGGTTGGGGAGGCTGGAGAGCAGATTGGTTAAGTGGAACAATAACGATTCACTATATTTATAGTCAATTACCTACAATATTATCAGAATGTAGTGTTGTAAGTTTAGTAGCTCCAATACCTACAGATAATTGTACTGCGGATGTAATAGTTACGAATAATGCTGTTTTTCCAATTACGGCACAAGGAACGACTGCTGTAACTTGGACTTATGATGACGGAAACGGAAATACAAGCACACAAGTTCAAAATGTTGTTATTAATGATGTTACTGCTCCAGTTGCGGATGTTATGATATTAGGAGATGTTATCGCAGAATGTAGTGTGACAAGTTTAGTGGCGCCAACAGCAACTGATAACTGCTCTGGGATTGTGTCGGTATCCCACAATGCGGTTCTGCCTATGACATTGCAAGGATCAACAGTTGTAACTTGGACTTATGATGACGGAAACGGAAATACAAGTACACAAGTTCAAAATGTTGTTATTAATGATGTTACTGCTCCAGTTGCTGATGTTACGATATTAGCAGATGTTATCGCAGAATGTAGTGTAATAAGCTTAGTTGCTCCAACAGCAACTGATAACTGCTCTGGCATTGTTTCGGTATCGCACAATGCGGTTCTGCCTATTACATTGCAAGGATCAACGGCTGTAACTTGGACTTATGATGACGGAAACGGAAATACAAGTACACAAGTTCAAAATGTTGTTATTAATGATGTTACTGCTCCAGTTGCGGATGTTACAATTTTAGCAGATGTTACCGCAGAATGTAGTGTTACAAGCTTAGTTGCTCCAACAGCATCTGATAACTGCTCTAGCAATGTGATGGTATCACACAATGCAGTTCTGCCTATCACATTGCAAGGAACAACGGTTGTAACTTGGACTTATGATGATGGCAATGGTAATACAAGTTCACAAACACAAAATGTTGTTATCGATGATATAACTCTTCCTTCAGTACTGGGACAGAGTATCACTGTAGCTTTAGATGCTACAGGAAATGTGACGATTGCCGTAGCAGATATTGATAATGGTTCAACGGATAATTGTGGAATCAGCCGAATTGAACTTGATAAAACTGCTTTTACATGCGCTAATATTGGAGATAACACCGTTACTTTAACTGTTACCGATAATAGCGGAAACGTTTCTTCTAAAACAGCGATTGTAACTGTTGAAGATAAAGTAGCGCCAGTTGTAGTTACTAAAAATAAGACTATTCAATTAAATGCAGCTGGTACTGCTTCAATTGTCCTTGCTGATATAAACAATGGCTCATCTGATGCTTGCGGCATTACTACTTTGACATTAGATAAAACAACTTTTACTTGTGCTAATGTTGGCGCTAATACAGTTATATTAACGGTTACCGATAAAAACGGAAACGTTGCTACTCAAACAGCAATTGTAACGGTTGAAGATAAAATCGCTCCAGTAGTGTTTACTAAAAATATTACAGTTCAACTAGATGCTTCATCAAATGTATTGGTAGCTGCTGCCGCAGTAAACAATGGTTCAACAGACAATTGTGGTATAGCTTTATTAGAACTTGATAAGTCTTTATTTAGTTGTGCCGATGTTGGAGTGAATACGGTTACTTTAAAAGTTACTGATAACAGCGGGAATATTTCTTATGGAACAGCTACGATAACAGTTGTAAATAGCCAACCTAATTTAATTAGAAAACATTTTGATGATGTTATCTTTTTTGATAATAGTTCTAATAGTTTTAAAGCGTATAGCTGGTATAAAAATGGAGTTTTAGTTTCGGGTCAAACGGCTCAATATTTTAAAGATAACGGAGTTTTAAGCGGAACATATTATGCCATGGCTACAAAAGTTGATGGTACAGTAGTTACTACTTGTCCTTTGACATTCTCTCCTTCAGTAGAAGTAGAATATTTAAAGATTGCACCTAACCCTGTTAGAAGTAATTCAGTGTACCAACTTATTACTAACGTTGAGGCGGCTAAATTGCAAAATGCGCGTGTTACGGTGTTTAATATACTTGGAACGCTAATGATAGATACTGTTGTTGATAATAACACAGTAGAGATGGTAGCGCCAAGTGTTGAGGGGATTTATATTGTAAAACTAACCTTAGCAAATGGTAAATATTTTACAAAAAACCTTTTAGTTAAAAATTAAAAAAAATCAAGTTATTAAGAGTAAGAAATCCTCATTTTATAAGAATGGGGATGGATTATTCTAATAGTAAAAATAGAAAAACATATGAAATTTG
>NZ_FOFZ01000034.1 GCF_900111075.1 Flavobacterium frigoris | reverse complement strand
TTAAAATGATGCAGTTTGCAGCCAAAAGTAAAATGGCGAAATCACTAAGCAGAAAGTAATTTGCAAAAATTAAAATGATGCAGTTTGCAGCCAAAGAAAATTAGGTAAAAAATTGAATAGCGAGAAAGATTGTATAGATAAAAACATATTGTAACACTGGTTTAGCATGATGGGGAATTTAGTGGAATTTCCGTTTTTTTTCATATATTCGTGTAGCCAAAAATAATCTGCTTAAAAGTTCCCCAACAAGCTAAGCCAGGAACCGTTATGCCTCAGTTTAGGAGGACGAAAACAGAAACGATAAAAGAAACAAAAATACATGCAAGTACAATTAGAACTTTTAGGAGTAGAATTAATAAGTTTTACAATAGAAAAAGAACCATACGAAAAAGACCATGAGTTGACAAGTCTTGTCGACCATCGTCCAATCATATCCGCAGGACATTCAATTAACCAAAACTTTATTGAATTTACTATTAACGTAGAAATCTGTAAAAACGGTAAAGTTTGTTCAATAACAACTTTTTCACGATTCGTTGTATTCTTTGAAGATAAAAACTTCAACATGCTTGAAAATATTAATGACGAAAATGTTGCTGACATATTAGCGAATTTAGGAGTTATTGCAAATGCGCATTTAATGGGAATGTTTAGAATTGAATCATCTAAAACCGATTTTGACGAGTATTTGATTCCAGTAAGATCTCATACTGAAATGAAATCTATGTTTGCGAATTATAATTATTGATTTATCATCGTGTTTTGAAATATATGAGAAGTGAAGGTGTTTAGACATAATATGTTTTTTAAAATAATTCCGACTTAAACGGTGCGGAAGCGAAACCGAAAATTGTAACCGAAAAAAATTGGGCGAAAAACCGAAGGCATAACAGCAGTTTGTGTATAGTGGGGTTTTAGTGGAATTTCCGTAATCAATTACGTTTACGTTAAGCAGAAAATAATCTGCTCAAAACTCCCCACCATACACAAGCTGCGACACGTTGGCAGAAATATTCTGAAAAATTGCACAAATAAAATAAACTATGAAAAAATACACATTATTACTTTTAACATTTTTATGCTTGGCAAATTATAATTGTGTAAGCCAAAATTTTAAGCAAATTTGTAAAAACGGATTTGTAAACCAAAAAGATTATATAACAGAAATACCTTTTGAATATTATAAAAAACATATTTTTATTAAGGTAAATATTTCAAACAAAGAATACAACTTTCTTTTTGATACTGGTGCACAAGTAACTTTAATTGACCAAGAAATCTCAAAAGAAATAGAATATAAATTTAAAAAAGAAGTCGAAGTTTCTGGAAGTTCAATTTCGGCGCAAAAAAACGCTTTGATTGAATTACCAAAAGTTTCTATCTCAAATGTTATTTTTGAAAATACATATGGAATGCTTCTAGATTTAAACTTCATAAAAAAGGATTATGAAAATTTAAAAATAGACGGAGTAATAGGAAACAACTTAATGAGAAAAGCAAATTGGCAAATTGATTTTAAAAATAAAGTAATCAGATTTACTGATAAAATTGATTTATCAAGTAGAAAACATAAAAAAGTTGAAATGCATAAAGAAAATTATGGATTATCATATTTAGATGTTGAAATAAATAATACAAAACATAAATTTATTTTTGATACTGGTTCAAGTGGAAGATTTACTGCGAACAGTTCGTTTGTAGGAAATTTAAAAGAAGAACAAAAAAACAGCCAAGAAGCAAAACAAACATTTAAACTTGAAAAAATTAGAATTGGCGAAATTGAACTAACTAATCAAACTATTTTATTAGAAAAAGGCGTTTCGTCACTAATCGGCAATGGATTTTTTGAAGATTATTTATTGACTATAGATTGGAAAAAAAATATTCTTTACTTATTACCAAATCAATAGTAAATAAAAATACTTCTGCCAACAGCCGTTTGGCGTGATTGGGCATTTAGTGGAATTAGCGTTTTTTCACTACATTTACGTTAAGCCGAAAATACTCGGTTTCAAAAGTCCCCAACCACGCCAAGCGCCAAGACGTTATAATAGATATTTCGCCAAATTTTGCGGTGAAAAAATCACTTGCTTCGCTCCTTCTCAGAAAATAATCTGCAATCCAAAAAAATGATGAT
>NZ_FOFZ01000023.1 GCF_900111075.1 Flavobacterium frigoris | reverse complement strand
ATCAATAAAAAAATGTAAATTTGAACAGAAATTAGCTCATTATTTTGTGGCACATCATGACCGGAATTAGTGGCACATCATGACTGGAATATACATTGAGGGGGTTAATCCTTGTTTTTTCAGGAACGAAACGAGGTCTATTTTTTTAGCATTTTGACAATTCATATCGATAAGAATTAAAGGTTATATTTTTTTTTGAAAAGTGATGAATTGATGACAAAGTACCCTGAGCTCTGTGATAATAGGGAATCGCATGTCATCATTTTGTCGTCACGTCATCACTTTTAAAATTCATTCATCATTTTTTCGTCATCACTTTATTTTTTGATGACAAAGTGATGACAAGGTAAAGGCTTACTCTTGCTGGCTTAATCGTATGTTGTCATCAATTCATCATTAAAATCAGATAAAAAATCTCGTGTTATTGAATAATAACGTCCTTTTGTTAAATTTTGATAAAAATCTAGATCATTAGTTACCGTTACTTTTTGATATTGATTTGAGTTTTTTGCTTGCTCTAACTTCCAATTTTTACGAATTGTATTTTTTATTTCAACAACATCATATTTGATTTTGAATTTGTTTAGAATATTTAATAAGTCAGAAAAACAAAAGTCTAAGGTTTCAATGTCTAAACTCTCCATAGTGTTCAGTATAACATTAGCTACTTCTCTTTCTATTTGATTTGAGTTATGCCGGACTAATTTTAATAATGCATTAGTTTTGATTTGTTCAGGAGTAAACCACATGCGTGACTGATTCTGTGTTGATAATTTTCTGTTTAAAAGGAAAAACAAAAAAGCTGGAATTTCATTCACAAGTTTTTTTAAAATTGCCACGTCTTCGGTTCTGTATTGATTGACTTTGATTACCCAAAAGCGTATTTCATCACTATCAATTTTTATAAATGAGGTTTCATTATTAGAACACAGGATAAATTTCCCAAAAAATGAGGATTCTTTTTTATCTTTTCCTTTGGCTTCAGTCTTATGGGTATTAGTTGTAGAGAGGTATTTTATACGCTCCGTAAGTTCATCAGTTTTAAATAGGACTTCATCGATACAGATTAGTAATTTTGAGGTCCAATCCGAATTGAAGTTTGAAGTGAAGTCACTATTAGTTAGAAAAGTCAGGTTGTATTCAAAAATTTCTTTAAGCCATTTTAAAAAAGTTGATTTACCTGTTGAGCGTTCTTTACTCACCAAACAAAGAATTGGTAGAATTTGAGTTGGTTTTGAATAGATCAACTGTAAATAATCAAGGCCAAGCTCGAGCTGCGAGCCAAAAATATGAGACAAAAAGCCAAGAGAATTGGATATATCGCCTTCCAAAGGCGATTTGCTAATTTGGTGATACGTATTGTAGTAGTCCTGAACTCTTTTTTTGAAAAACTCGGGACGGTTTTCTGGAATACAAATAAAGCCATCAAATCTTTCAATTTCTGAAAGTACATTTTTACCGTGATCTTGTCTGATCAATTCGGCTGACCAAACAACAAGAATTTCAATAAAATCTCCCGAAGATAGAGGGTATAAGGATTTCTTAAAATAGGACGTTCCTATTCTTAAATAGATGTTTTTCATTATACAATAGTAGTTTTTATTGTATCTTTGAAAGATACAATATTGTTAGAGTTTTAGTAAAGCGTTTCAATTTGGAGGAATTGAACGCTTTTATTTTTTTACTGAATTTGTATATTCTAAAGCTTCTTTTTCGATTTGAGAAATCGACTTTGATTTGTTTTGAAGTAACCATTCGTCTATTTCTGCCTTAGTAAAAAATAGAGTACGATTATTTGGCTTCGAATACGGGATTATGTTGTTATGTACAAGTTTATATACATAGGATTTTGAGAAGCCGGTATAGTTTACAACATCATCTACCGTGAATATTTGTTTGTTGGTCCCAATTATAAGTTTTTCTAATTGGGCTAATTTTTGAATAATAGCATTACTTTCCATAAGTGACTTTGTTTATCGTTAAATGATTTAATGAAAGCAAAACTATAGTAAAGCTAATTCGCGGTAAATAGGGTTATAGCAGGATATAAAGGAAATTTTCGACTTTTACCCTTTAATAATTTAGCTATTAGGTTTCCAATTATTATATGCCTTATTAATGTTAACTTTTTTTATGATTTCATTTTCTTTAGTGAAATTTTCAGTAATTAAATTCATAATTAGACTTCTTTTTTGACCTGTCAAATTTTTTATTCCGCCGTTGATAATATTTTCATGTAGCATATCAAAAATAAATCCAAATGTAATATCCTTACTTTTTGCATCCTTAGTTGATTTTTGACCTTTTTTATCAATCCACTTGATTTTGTTACTCATTTTTTTTCCACTAGCAAAAAGTTTAAAATTATCAAAAGAAACTTCACATCTTTTATTTTTAATAAGTTCATTTGTGTAAATTTCTTCAATACCTAGTATTTCTTTAAATTCAAGAATTACCATCTGTGGAGTAAGTTGTTCTTTCATCATTGGAATATAACTTTTTTCAAATTTTTTAGTCCAAGTGGTAAACATAACTAAAACAGAAATAATAAAACCAAAGATAAACATCGTTAAAATTATATAATTTGGTACTTCAATCATATTTAAAAAACTAGTAGTGCTTTTTATATTGCGATTGAAATCAGAGAAATTTTTAATCATTGACAAAAAGAAAATTGAAATTGGAAAAAAAAGTAAATGAAGTAATAATCGGGGTTTTTCTATGTTTTTGTTGTATCCTTTGTATGTCTCATTTAACATAAAGAAGATGAAACATTGCCAATATATCGACAATAATTTAAAAGCAATCACACCCAACACAAGCATTTCTATTAAGATAGTTAATAAGTAAAAGTAATCATCTTGAAAAATCAGGAATAGCTGAACATATAAAAAGGCTAGTCCCATAAAGCCAGCAATTTTTAGAATGGTTTCAATTTTTTTCATTGATTAAATATTAATGTTAGGTATTAGATTTGCGGCTTCTTTCATTTTTTGATCCACAATTTTAGCGTAAATAGCGGTCGTACGGATTTCTCGATGTCCTAATCTCTTAGAAACGGTATAAATATCAGCCCCGTTCTCCAGTAATAGAACCGCATTCGTATGTCTGGCACTGTGAAAAGTTATGTGCTTTGAAATACCAGCACGATTGCACCAACGTACAATTTCGTTATTATATACAGCACTGTATTTCAGTCCAACAAAGACTCTGTCTGAAGGAGATTCTCTCTCGCCCAATAGTTCACGAGCTTGCTTTGAAATGTATAGATATTCAACACCATCTGTTTTTTCTTGGCGGAAATTTATTCTACTCGTATTTTCTTCATCTCTAACTTCTGACCACACCATGGTATTGATATCTGACCATCTCAATCCTACAAGCGAAGAAAAAATAAAAGCACGTTTCAGAACTTCATATTTACAATCAGTTTTTGCTAATTTTTGCAACTCTTGTAATGTTAAATATTCTCTTTGACTTTCAGCTTGTTCAAATGATTTTACTTTTGACGCATAATTTATAGAAATATAACCTTCATCAAAAGCAGCACGGAGAGCAGCTTTAAATTTGTTAAAATAAGAGTATTTAGAATTTAGAGATAAAGAGGTGTTGCTTTTTGTTCTAGCTTCCTTTTCAAAATAGAGTCTCACTCTTTTTGTAAAGCTTTCATCAACTTCATCAAAAGTGAGGTTGGTAGAGATACATTTTTTTAAGTGTAGAAATGCAGCTGTCCAATTTCCATAATTTTTTGGGCTATCAATTTTCTCTTCGGTTTTTTCATGAAAGAAATCTAAAAATAGACGTTTACTTTTTGCAGTGTTCTTTATATCGTACTTTCCTTGAAAATACTCTGTTTTTTTAATAGATAGTATTTGTTCTGTTAGGATTTCAATCTCTTTATTTTCTTTCTTTTCACTAGCAGTTTTTGGATCTTGATAAGGGTAGATCTTCAAATATTCAAAATTCCTTAAATGAATGCGTTTGCCATTTGCATCTACGGTTGAACCTTTATAGTATTCCAAATATAGACTGAATTTGCCATTCTGTAGTTTCTTTTTCTTTAAAGTGATCTTCATAGGTGTACATTTTTACACCTTTTTTTAGTTAAGGTGTACATTGAGTGTAACAAATGTATGAATTAAACTTAATAGAAGAAACTTAAAATACCGTTAAATCAATGGTAGTCAAGCTAAAGAAAGTTAATGATACTTAAAGAAAGTGTATTTATTTCCCGATACAGAAATTAGCAAATATATTACCAAGTAATTCATCATTTGTAACCTGACCCGTAATCGTCCCAAAATGATACAAGGCTTCCTTGATATCGATGGCCATTAAGTCACTAGGTAGATTCGTTTCTAGTCCGTATTTTACTTTGGTTATTTCCTCCAATGCTTTCAGCAAAGAGTCATAATGTCTTGTGTTCGTAACTATCGTTTCGTTATTTCTTAATGCTCCGGTATTGACAAAAGATAGTAATTGGTTTTTTAATTCTTCGATACCTAAGTTTTGTTTGGCAGAGATCATTTCGAGAATCACGTTTAGGGGTTGGAGTTGATTTTTGATTTCGGCAACTTCGTCATCAGTCAGTAATTCGGTTTTATTGATCACTACCACTAATGGTTTTAGCGGAAATTGATTTTTCACCTTCTCGATTTCTAGTATATATTCAGAACTTTGAACTTTGAATTTTAAGCTTTCAAACAGATAAAGAACCACTTGTGATTGTTCGATTTTCTCGAAAGTTTTACGAATACCGATGCTTTCTACCACATCCTGTGTTTCACGGATCCCTGCGGTATCAATGAATCGAAATCCGATTCCGCCAATGACTAGTTCGTCTTCAATGGTGTCACGGGTTGTTCCGGCAATCTCCGAAACGATAGCGCGTTCTTCGTTCAATAAAGCATTCAGCAATGTCGATTTTCCCACATTGGGTTCTCCCACAATGGCGACTGGAATTCCGTTTTTGATTACGTTTCCTACTGCAAAAGAGTCGATTAGTCTTTTTAGCACAAACTCGATTCTGTTCAGCAATTCGTGGAATTGGGTACGATCTGCAAATTCCACATCTTCCTCTGCAAAGTCGAGTTCGAGTTCGATGAGCGAAGCAAAATTCAACAGTTCTTCTCTTAATTTGGCTATTTCATTAGAGAAGCCACCACGCATTTGCTGCATCGCGATTTGGTGCGATGCTTCATTATCAGAAGAGATTAAATCGGCTACGGCTTCAGCTTGCGACAAATCTAGTTTTCCGTTTAGGAAAGCGCGAAGCGTAAATTCTCCCGGATCAGCCATACGGCAGCCTTTACGCAGTAGCAGCTGTATAATTTGCTGTTGGATATACGTAGAACCGTGACAGGATATTTCAATCGTATTTTCGCCAGTATAGGAGTTGGGGCCTTTAAAAAGGGATACCAATACTTCGTCGAGCGTTTTTTGGTCGTCGATAATATGCCCTAAATGTAGGGTATGTGTTTTTTGCTTGGTTAAATCTTTGTTTTTAATAGATTTAAAAACACTATTACCAATAGTAATTGCTTCAGCGCCTGAAATTCGGATGATTGCAATAGCTCCAGCTCCAGAAGGGGTTGCCAAGGCTACTATAGAATCGTTATATAACATAGTTGTTTTGTCTAAGTTGCAAAGGTACTAAATCTAAAGAAGTATCTATTTTAATATTGAATAGTGGGTTGAAAAGTGCTAAAAAAAATGAAACTGACTGATATTTATCATATTATAATTGTAACTTTAGGTGTAAATTTGATTATTGTACAACTTTAAACCATTCAAAATGAAACGTATATTATTTCCAACCGATTTTTCTGAAGCCGCCACTAATGCATTTGTACACGCTTTAGAATTTGCAAAAATAGTACAGGGTGAACTGGTGTTATTGCATACTTTTGATTTGCCAGTATTTGACAATCAGTTTTTTCCTGAAAATTATATGGTTATATATGAATCAGTAGAGTTGTCACAATTTGAAATGTTTAAAGAAGAAATTCCAAAACTTCGCGCCATAGCAGCAGAGCACAATCTGGATAAAATTAAAATGACGCATCGTCTTATGGATGGTAATTTGCTTTATAATATTAACAAATCAATCAAGGATGATAAAATAGATTATGTGATTATGGGTACTGAGGGCGCCTCCGGGTGGTCAGAGTTTTTTTCTGGTACTAATACCGGTAATGTTTTGGCTGATATTGATGTACCGATGCTATGCATTCCCGTTGATGCCAAATTCAAAAAAACAGAAACTATAGGTTTTACAACTCGATTTAGAACTAAAGATAAAAAAGCGCTTAAAAACACAATAAAATTAGCCAAAATGGCTAATGCAGTTGTAAAATGTCTTTATGTGAAAACTAGCAAATCTGATGTTGAAAAAGCGACAATTAAGAAATGGGAAGAGGCCTTTGAGAATGATCCTATTGAATTTTTTGTCATAGACAGTGATGATGTAAAAGAGACTATTTTAGATTTTATCTTAATTCAAGAAATTGATATACTGACAATGGTGACGTATAAAAGAACGTTTTTTGAAGGTTTATTCCATCCCAGCCTGACTAAGAAATTTGCCAATAATTTTGACGTTCCCATTTTGGCAATTCCTATGGAAGACTAAGTTCAGAGTGTTCTTATTATTGTTCCTGATTCTAATAGTTTATTTATTGCGGTACACCTATATTTGTATTTCAATTAAATCAAAATATGGATTCATACAGTGCTAAGAGTAAAAGCTATTCACAAGAATTAAGCAAAATAAATAAAAAATACAATACAATCAGTTTACTTAGGTTGTTGTCTGTTGTTCTTTTTTTAGGATCTCTTTATTATTATATAAAAAACAGCGAAATTATTTTTATAGTTTCTGCTGTTTTCTTTTTTGCAGGATTTATCATTTTAATGCGAATTCATTCCAAGTTGCTTTTCGAAAAAAAGATAAACTCGGCTTTGGTAGAAATTAACGAAAATGAGATTTCCTATTTAGAGAAAAATGCCATTCCATTTGAAAACGGACAAGAGTTTAATGATTTTCATCATCCTTACGCCTATGATCTGGATATTTTTGGAGAACATTCCCTGTTCCAAAACCTAAATAGAACAGCCACTTTTATAGGAAAGAAAAAATTAGCCAATCAACTACTTACATTATCCTCAAATGAGGAGATCATTAGAAATCAATCAGCTGTCAAAGAACTTTCCGAAAAGTTAGATTGGCGTCAGAATTTCTTGGCTTTGGCCAAAATAAGCCAGGATTCTAAAACAAGCTATGATACTTTGCTAAAATGGAGTACTTTCAACAGTAAACCCTTGTCAAAAACAGCGGTATTGATTTCCTATATTTCACCTATTCTGTTTTTTAGTACACTTATTGCTTATTTCTTGACATCAAACTCACATTTTCTTTCTCTTTCGACGTATTTATTTGTTTTTAATATGGCTTATTTGGGTCGTTTTTTAAAACGGATTCAAATCGAAATCGCTAATTCGTCAGATATTGATAAGATAATCAAGCAGTACGGTTTGCTGATGCAACAAATAGAAGAGGAATCATTTAAATCCGAAAAGCTTTTAGCATTACAGGCAAAACTTAAATATAAAAAAGAGAATGCTAACGTTCATCTCAAACAATTGGCTTCGTTGTTTTCGAATATGGATAGTATTGGAAATTTGGTTACGGCTATAGTATTCAACGGAACCTTTCTATTTAATCTCCATGTTTTAAAATCGCTTATTCAATGGAAAATAGCGCATGCAAAAGCACTGGAAGAGTGGCTAGATGTTATTGGAGAATTCGAAATGTTGAATAGTCTCGCTAATTTTGCTTACAATAATACTGATTTTGTCTATCCAACGTTAAATACCGAATTCAAAATCAACTTCTCTGACCTGAGTCATCCTTTATTGAATGCCAATACTAGAGTAGGGAATGAAGTAGCTTTTCATCCCCAATCTTTTATGATATTGACAGGGTCGAATATGTCCGGAAAAAGTACTTTTCTACGTAGTTTGGGGATAAATATGGTTTTATCGGGAATTGGATCAGTCGTTTGTGCCAATGAAGCAAATGTACATCCTTTGCCGGTACTAGTTTCGATGCGTTTGTCGGATTCCTTGTCTGACAGTGAATCTTATTTTTTCGCCGAAATAAAGCGCCTAAAACAGATCATGGACGAATTAGAAGGCAATGCCGCTTTTGTATTATTGGACGAAATCCTAAGAGGAACTAACTCTGATGATAAAAGAAACGGAACCATAGAAGTCGTTAAGAAAGTGATTGCGCATAAAGCAATTGGCGCAATTGCAACGCACGATATAGAAGTATGTCTGACCACAAACGAGTATCCGGATACTTTAACTAACAAATGCTTCGAGGTAGAAATCGTTAATGACGACTTGCATTTTGATTATAAACTCCGTGACGGTATTTGTAAAAATAAAAGTGCTACGTTCCTAATGAAAAAAATGGGAGTGATTTAGTACCAAATACAAGTACAATATAGTCCGAACTAATTTTTGTCACATAGAGCGTAGTCGAGATGCAATAGTGGTTTTCGACTCCGCTCGAACTGACAATTGGGCTGTTTTATAAATAGCATCGGAATAGAAAGAGTATAGAAAATAGACAAGAGAAGTTAGAGCAAAAAAAATAGTAAATAGAAACTAAGAAATAAAAAACAGGAAATAAAAAACACAAAGAAAAAAACACAAAGAAAAAAGTAAAAAACACAAAGTAAAAAACACAAAAAATTCTATTTCGTCTCCCCCTCCTTCGGAGGGGGTCGGGGGGAGGACCCCAAAAAAAAAACCGCATATCCTGGTTAGGAAATAGCGGTTTTTTTAAATATAAAAAATGGTTTGGTTAATAGCGTAATCGTTTTACAATGATAAGTATTATATTTTAATATCAAAAATTAAATACAACAAAATCACAATTTATTGTTAACTATTCAGCATTACAGGCATTACCAGCATCGTTACCGTTTCACCTTCTTCTAGTCCGTCAACGGGTGTAAGAATTCCAGCTCTGTTAGGTAATGACATTTCTAGCATGATCATATCTGATTGTAAATTAGTCAACATTTCAGTAAGAAAACGAGAGTTGTATCCTATTTGCATATCGTCTCCTTGATAATCACAAGTCAATCTTTCCTCTGCTTTGTTAGAGTAATCAATATCTTCAGCCGAAACATTCAATTCAGCACCTGCAATTTTTAAACGAATTTGGTGTGTTGTTTTATTAGAGAAAATAGCAACACGACGTACTGAACTCAAAAATTGAGAACGGTCAATCATTAATTTATTTGGATTCTCTTTTGGGATAACCGCTTCGTAGTTTGGATACTTTCCATCTATTAAACGACACATTAAAATATAATTGTCAAAAGAAAAAGTAGCATTCGAATCATTATATTCTATTTTCACTTCAGCATCTGAAGTAGAAAGAATATTTTTTAGAATAGTCAAAGGTTTCTTTGGCATAATAAAATCAGCTACTTGAGACGCTTTTACATCGGTACGCGCATATTTTACCAACTTGTGTGCATCAGTTGCCACAAAGGTTAATCCTTCTGGAGAGAACTGAAAAAATACACCAGACATTACTGGACGTAAATCATCATTTCCAGCAGCAAAGATTGTTTTGCTTATGGCTGTTGCCAATACATCGGCAGGAACTAAAGTTACAGAAGGCTCTTCTAAATTAACAGATTTTGGAAACTCATCGCCAGGAGCATACGCCAACGCATATTTACCCGAGTTTGAACTAATCTCTATCGTGCTGTTTTCTTCAACAGTAAAAGTTAGAGGTTGCTCTGGAAAAGTTTTAAGGATCTCCAATAGTAGTTTTGCCGGTACAGCAACACTTCCTTTACTCGTGGAATCAATAGCTAAACTAGCAGACATGGTAGTCTCTAAATCACTTGCCGAAACCGTTAATTCGTTATTGTCTAATTCAAATAGGAAGTTGTCCAAAATGGGCAAAGTATTGCTACTGTTGATAACATTACCTAAAACCTGTAATTGTTTTAATAAGTACGAACTCGATACTATAAATTTCATCTGTTTTATTTTATTTTTTGGGTATCTATTTTAGTTTAATTTTTAAAATACAATACATTTTACAAATATATCGTAAACTATGCTAGTATTGAAACTTTTTTATTAACATCTACTGCCCGTATTTCCTTTTTCGAAGGTACGTAAATAAAGCGCCAAATAACACTAAGATAAGGAGTGGCAGCCCGATAGTTATGATTTGCGTCTTAGTATAGTTTTCAAAAACTTTTTCTTTATCTAATAAAGGTAAATCTAAATCCTTGCTTCGAATGTTAATAAGTCCCGTATCGTCTAATAGATAATTGACACAATTCAGCATGAAATCTTTGTTGTCGTATAAATTTCCGGAACGTTGATCATAACCCAGTTCCACCGGTTGAAAGTTTTTATCCAATTGGTTTTTTATCAAATCTCCATCAGAAATCACAATCATTTTATTCTTTTTTCCTGTGGATTCAAACGCTGTTTGTTTAAAAGGCAAAACCCTATTTTCAAACATGGAATGAAAGGAACCTTCAAGTAAAACAGCAAGCGGAATATTTCCGGTTTTGATATAATGATTCGGGCTAGTTTCTTCAGCAACAATATCCAAATTTACTTCTACCGGAGCGCCAATTTTTTTAGAATATTGGGTCGAATGTAACAGTATCGTTTTCTTAATTCCGTTTTTCAAGGTGTCTATAGGATTTGCAAAATCAAATTTAATTCCGCCTAAGTTTTTCACAATCGGATGCGTACTTTCTGGATAAACCAATGGAGCAAATTTCCAGTTGAATTCCTGGAACTGAGCAGCACTTCCTTGTTCGCCGGTCGCTAGTTTTATAGGAGTTCCTTGTTCGTCTTTTACAATATCGGGGTTAATACGAAAACCATATTTAAAGAACATATCGTTTAAATTCAGATCCCTTGGGAAAGCTAATGTCGATCCAGATTCATTATAAAGACTGTCCATTTCCACATTTACCTGATCCACTAGCCACATTGTCTTTCCTCCGTTAATGATGAACTGGTCTAAGACTTGCTTTTCGGCATCAGAGAACATTTCGGTCGGTTTAACGATGATCGCCAAATCATATTTTTCTAGAGCATTTAAGCTACCTGTAGGGTCTTTTGCAACCGAGTCTAAAGTAAATGGACCTATGTGGTAACTTTCTCTCATCTGTAAGAGGAATTTAGCCATTAAGACATCCTGAAGTTCACCATTACCTTTGATTACGGCAATCGTTTTTTGCTTTGCAGTTGTCACTTTATGAAGGGCGTCTGAAATTGAATATTCAAGATGTTGAACCGAACCAATGACCATTTCAGTGGTCGAAGCGCCCATTCTATTTTTTAACAAAGGAATATTGACTTCTTTATTTTGGTAAACTGCTATAGCCCAAGGAAAAACCATCGCTTGTGATTGTTTTCCTTTGTCATCAACTGTTATATTTACAGGCGTTAATCCTTTTCGATACAACTCTTTGATATTATCCATACTGGTATCTTCGTTTTCCAATGGATCGATGAATTCGAAAACTATATTTTTATTATATGCTTGAAATTCCTCCAGTAGTTGCTGCGTTTCTTGCTGCAGTCTTTTAAACTCAGCAGGCAAATCTCCTTGCAGATATATTTTGATGTACAACGGTTCTTTTACTTCTTCGATTATATTCAAAGAAGTAGCAGAAAGGGTGTATCTTTTATCCTTTGTTAAATCAAAACGATGAAAGAAACGATTTCCTATTATATTTACAATCAGTAAAATTATGATTGTTATTAATACTGATTTCAGGTTGCTTTTTTTAATTGGTACCATTACAATTTAAAAGATTTAAGTTTATAAACAGTAAACGAAAGAAACAACACCGTTATACTTGCAAAATAGAGTACGTCTCTAGTATCAATCACGCCACGCCCCATACTTTTAAAATGGCCTTGCATTCCAAAAGCAGATATTAAAGTCGAAAAAGACGGCGTTAATGATGCGAGGCCTTCAAATCCAAAATAGAAAAAGAAACATAAAAACACTGCCACGATAAAAGCGACAATTTGATTATCAGATAGGGTAGAAGCGAAAACGCCAATGGAAGAATAGGCACTAATAAGGAATAACAGTCCTACATAAGATCCAATGGTACTCCCCATATCAAGATTTCCTTGTGGCATACCCAAACTGGAGATTACTTCGACATAAATAAATGTTGGAATAATAGCCATTACAATCAGTAGTACTGCGCCAAGAAATTTTCCGTTTACGATTTGCCACAGACTCAATGGTTTTGTTAAAAGCAATTCAAGGGTTCCCTGCTTTTTCTCATCCGAAAAACTGCGCATGGTAACCGCAGGAATCAAGAAAATCAATATCCAAGGCGCTAAAGTGAAAAATGGGGTCATATCCGCAAAACCAGTGTTCAAAATGTTGTAGTCTCCTTCGAAAACCCAAAGAAATAATCCGTTGAGAATGAGAAAAAGAGCGATGACTAAATAACCTATGGGCGAACCAAAAAAGGACTTAATTTCTCTTAATAATATGGCTTTCATTAATTTTTTTTTTTAAAGTTTCAGATTTTCGGTTTCAAGTTTAATGTTTAGCAACATTAAACTAAACAAAATTTAAACTAAAGAAACTAATTTATCGACGCTCCAAGCCTCAGGTTTATCATTGAATAATTTTTTGGTAAAACTCCAGACTTCATTAAATAATGGAGACTTTCTGTAATTTTCTAAATCATCTTCGGTTTCCCAATAACTGTAAGTAAAAAAAATACTTTTGTTGTTTTTATCCTGATACAATTCTAAAAAACGATTCCCAGCTGTATTTCGAATTTTTTCTTTATTAGCCTCAAAATTTTCCAAGAATGTGGCAATATTTTCTTCGTGAAAACTCAATTTTACTATTCGTACAAACATTTAGATTTTATATTAACGATTGATAATTTAGGTACTTTTTTAATTCTTAAATTGGATAGAAACTACATCTCGATAATTCAATCCTAACAGGCTATTAGCTGAGCCTACTTTTGAAGGGTTGCTTCTAAAAATGGCAATTTCGAGGAAACCGGCTTCATTAAAAATCGCCAATTTTTCTCCTTCATAATTCTTGATCGGATATTTATCAGAACTTGCAATTGCCGAGTAATTCGGCAAAATGGTTTTGATATTTTTAGTTTTCATTATAATCTCGTAGGGTCTGCCTTTGGCAGCTTCCACGAATTGTCTTTTACTGATGTTGGTCACCACATTACCAAAATGGTCGATATAGATAACATGCCCTTTTAATATATTATTGTCATCAGAAATAACGGCTTTTAATTCTGTTATTTGCTTGATGCTATTAATTTCTTTTCCAATAACGTTTAATAATCCTCCCTTTGCAATATGACAAGCGACCATAACAAAAACATCCATACCAGTAGCTTCGCTCGACAGTCGATCGTGAATATTGATAGCAACCATTTTTTGCGGAACAATTTTTTGCGAAAGCATGCTCAGAATGCCATTATCGGCAGCAATAAAGTAAGAATCATTCCATTGCATAACAATATGTTGGTTCTCTTTATTCAATTCCATATCGACCCCTATCAAGTGAACGGTACCTTTTGGGAAACTCGAATAGGCCGCGCTAATAATGTAACTTGCTTCAACTGTGTTGAATGGGTCGATATGATGCGAAATGTCGATAATGGAAGCTTCAGAATACTCAGATAATATTTTCCCTTTCAAAGCACCTACAAAGTGGTCTTTCAAGCCGTAATCGGTAGTAAGGGTAATTATTGACATATTTTTTTTATAAATATTGGTGGATTCTAAAACTAATTTTCATTAAATTTGAGAAATGCAAATCTAATAATAGTAAATTCAAAAAAGCAAAAAACGAAAAACAAATTCCAAATAATAAGACAAATAATACTGAGGTTTAAAACCAAAACGGATTAGATTTATTAATTGATTAATTTTAATATAAAACTACAACTTTTGAACGAAAGAATAATCGAGCTCATAGACATCGCTCCAAAAGAATTTTGGGGCGCTCAAGACACTCATCTTGAAATGATTAAAAAATATTATCCAAAGCTTAAGATTGTTGCTCGAGGAACTACTTTAAAGGCATTTGGAGAAAAGGAAATCTTAGACGAGTTCGAAAAACGTTTTCAGCGGTTAATGCTGCATTTTACACGTTACAATAACATAGATAATAATGTTATCGAGCGTGTCATTTTAGGCGAGAAGGAGGACGATCGAAGAACCGTAGTTAACGATAAAATTCTGGTACATGGTGTTGGTGGTAAAATTATCAAAGCCATGACGCCTAACCAACAATTACTGGTTGATACGATAAATAAAAATGATATGGTTTTTGCGGTAGGCCCAGCAGGAACAGGGAAAACCTATACTGGGGTCGCGATGGCCGTAAAAGCGTTGAAGGAAAAACAGGTAAAACGAATCATTCTTACTCGCCCAGCAGTAGAAGCAGGAGAAAATCTTGGTTTTCTTCCTGGAGATATGAAAGAAAAACTAGATCCTTATATGCAGCCGTTATACGATGCATTACGGGATATGCTTCCTAATGAAAAACTGGAAGATTATATTTTGAAAGGAATTATCCAAATTGCTCCACTTGCCTTTATGCGAGGCCGAACGCTAGATCATGCTTTTGTGATTTTGGACGAGGCGCAAAACACAACCCATTCCCAAATGAAAATGTTCCTAACCCGTATGGGGAAAAGTGCGAAATTCATGGTAACCGGAGATCCAGGGCAAGTTGATTTACCCAGAAGAACTATTTCAGGTCTTAAAGAGGCACTGTTGGTTTTAAAGGATATTGAAGGAATTGGAATCGTATATCTCGATGATAAAGACATCGTAAGACACCGATTAGTTAAAAAAGTATTAGATGCCTATAAGTATACCGAGAATCCAGACTAAAATAAATACTGAGTACGACCCCGATATGGGGTCGTACTTTTTAAAATAATATTCAACTTTTTGTTGGATGAATTTCACAACGTTGCTATTATCATAAAAAATAATAGCTTAAAAAAATAAATATTGAAGAACGTAATTATTACGGGAGCTTCCGGAGGTATAGGGAAGGAAATTGCCTTTCATTTTGCTGAAAATGGATGGAATGTTATAGCTACTATGATTCATCTAGATCATGGTAAAGAACTGCAAGGAGTAGAAAACATCAGCTGTTATTTGCTGGATGTGACTTCAACAGAAAGTATTGCTTCCGCTAAGAAAAAAATAATTGAAGATTTTAAAACAGTCGATGTTGTAATAAATAATGCCGGAGTAGGATACCGCAGTTTTGTAGAATTAGCTGAGGATACTGAAATCAATACTATTGTTGATGTAAACTGGCTTGGAGTGGTAAAAGTATGCAGGGCATTTATTCCTGAATTTAGAGCGCAACAGAAGGGGCACTTTATAAACATAACCTCCATTGCGGGTTTAGTTAACTTACCCTTAGGTAGTTTTTACCATTCGACGAAACATGCCGTTGAGAGTTTTTCTGAATGCATGGCTTATGAATTAATTGATTTTAAGATCAGCGTTTCTACGGTTCAATTTGGAAATACACCTTCTAATTTTCAAAAAAATGTAGTTAAATCGTGTCGATCGTCTTTGCCTTCGTACAATAATTTAATGGAAAAAATAAGTCGTATATTGGAAAATAAAACCAAGAAAAATACGGATTTAAAACCGCAAATTATTAAGGAAATTTTAAAGATAGCTGAAAATCCGCCTAAAAATTTTAAGAGGTATACGATTGGTTTTGATGCCAATAGTTTGAGTTATCTTAGGTCTGGAATTGGTTATCGTTTATTCGGTAGGATAATCAGACAATCAGTTTTTAAATAAACAGCAGCTGTTTTTTGCCAAATTAAATAGCTTGATCCTTCAAAAAAATATTTTGAGAACCCGCTTTACTTTTTTCTTATATAAATAAGGAATAATATAGATGTTGAAGATGCTGGAAATCGAAGCAGCTATTATCCACGATTGAGTCCATAGTAAAATGAAATCAATACTATTTTTGGTATTTGTATTAATTGATGTCAGTGTGAATGTGATAAAACAAGTTACGATGACGCTATTAAGAATTGTTTTGCGCATTTGGATTATTTTCAAATATGTAGTTCCAATCATTGAATTCAAGATCTGATAAATTAGATTCGTTTAAACTCTCAATAAACAGCAGATAAGCTTTATTGAATAATGATTTTAATTTGCAATTATGGGATTTGAAAACACAGGGTTTAGCATCACAATTAACAATAGGGGAATCATCTTGTTCTAATAAATGGATTAAATCTCCCAAAGGAGTTTGTTTCGCTTTTTCGGAAATTGATATCCCACCGTTTTTCCCTCTTTTAGTCAGTACCAATTGATTTGCAGCTAAAAATTGAACCACTTTAACGAGATGGTTTCGTGAGATCTTGAAAGCATTAGCTAAATCATCCAAAGAACTTTGAGGGCTGTCTTTTTTTTGATTTAAATACATCAAAACACGCATACTAAAATCGGTAAAGTGGTTTAATTTCATAATTTTTTTTTAATTTAAAGCTAATAATTGAGGTCCGAACTCTTCATAAAAGATAGCATCTTTTGTAACACCAAGTTCTATTAAAGATTGATATTGTTTCTTGATAAACAATTCAGGTCCGCAAATATAATATTTTGCATCGTTAATAATTATTTCTTCTTTGTATTGATGCAGTTCTGCTCTTCCTTCGATAGCATTAGTTTCGTATTCGGGTAGTGTTTCATAAAAAACGAATGAAGTTAACCAGTTCTCCTTGCTATTCAAATCCTCGATTGCGTCTTTAAAGGCGTGTACATTTTCATTACGACAGCTATGGATCCAAATTGTTTTGTTTTTTTGAAGTGAATGGCTATTGGCTTCAACCATACTCATTAAAGGAGTTACTCCAACGCCTCCACTAATTAATACTAATGGATTTACTGATTCGGGATCAGCATAGAAAACTCCCGCAGGGGCGGTAACATCAATAGTTTCTCCGATTTTTTTAGTATGTAATACATTCGAAACAAAGCCATCAGGTGTAGTGCGTCCTTTTTCACTTTTTACCGATATACGGTAATACTCTTCATGAAAACTGCTAGATAAGCTATATTGTCTGGGTTGTTCATGTCCTAATTCAGGTATAAATGTTTTGACAGAAATGTATTGTCCTGGGAAAAAAGTAGCAATAGCATTACCATCTTTAGGTTTTAGATAAAAAGATTTAATTTCCTCACTTTCGGTTACTATTTTATCGATTATGAACGTTCTCCAGCCAATCCAACCGCCTTTAAGATCTGCTGTTTTTTGATACATTTCGGCTTCAATAGAAATCATTATTTGAGCCAGTTCGGTATACGCACAGGTCCATGCATCCACTAGCTCAACAGTTGCTGCGTCGCCCAATACTTCTTTGATAGATTCGATTAAATTATGTCCCACGATATCATATTGCTCAGGAAGTATGTGTAAGCTAACATGTTTATTCCCTATGGACTTCAAAACATTTATTAAAACTGTTGGGTCGTCAATATTTTCGGCATAAGCCAATACAGCTCCAGTTAATGCATTTTGTTGTTTACCATTGGCTTGGTTAGCCATATTAAAAATGTTCTTTAGTTCAGGATTATTTGCCAACATTCTTTGATAAAAATAAGTCACCAAGGCATTACCACTAGATTTTAGGACTGGAACGGTAGCTTTGACTAATTCTTTTTGTGCAGTATTCATGATTTTTGTATTTAATATTTTTACAAAGGTAGGCTAAAAGTTTTATTGTTGTATTTAAAATACAACAATTAATATATGTACATCATTTTGATTTGACAGGTGGTGAGAAATGGTATGTAATAAGTGAAGTAAAAGACAATTGGTTACCCTCGTATAAGGTATAAAGACAGCAGCGTTTTTAAATGTAAAGAACTTGTTAAGTATTGGTTTGCTATTGGAAATCTATTTAAAATTCAATATTTTTGAAAAGATTACAAATGAATATGAAAATTAAAATGTTACAAGAGAAAATAAAAGTAGTAATAACTGATTTAGACGGGACATTGCTAAATCAGTATCATAAAATATCAGAATATACCAAAGCAGTTTTTCAAGAGCTTCACAATCAAAATTACTTGATTATTATCGCTACAGGTCGTCATCATCTCGATGCTATGCCTATTGTTAAAGGCTTAGGATGTCCGGTCTATTTAGTAACATCAAATGGAGCTAGAATTCACTCGCCAGAAAATGAACTTCTTTTTTCGCATAATATTAGTAGCGAGGCGATAAAATCAGTTTTATCAATGGGAATAGATGAAGAGTTTACCACAGTAGTTTTTAAAGAGGATGTTTGGTTGACTAATAAACATAATGAGGCTTTAAACAGTTTTCAGACGGAATTGAATTATTTGCCTGAGCTTGTGAATTTTGATACTGTAAAAGATTTGAGTGCCATAAAAATGTTTTTTACTCATGAGCGTCATTCGAGATTAATGGAGCTGAGAGATAAAATAGTAGAAAAGCATTCAGATGTTTTTAGTCACGCATTTAGTTTACCGCTTTGTTTGGAGTTTATGGACAAGACGGTCGATAAAAGTTTGGCTATTGCCAAGATTTTAGAAATAGAAAGTCTAAGTTTTCATCAGTCCATTTCCTTTGGTGATGGATACAACGATGAAAATATGTTAAATGCTACAGCCAAAGGATTACTAATGGGAAATGCTCCTGATAGTTTAAAGAACAAGCTTTCTCACCTTGAAGTAATAGCAACTAATTACGACAATGGCGTAGCTACTTATCTATCTGAAAAACTACTGAAGCATACTATTTTAAGTATTTAAGTATTCTAAAGTCACGATATTTTTTTAAATACGATTCAAAGTGTATTTTTGTGTGGAATAAACCATACAAAATGATCAGAACTATTTTTATCGTAGCATTTATATTTTTCTCCTTCACGTCGCAAAGTCAAGTTCTTCAGCTTGAAGACATCATGAAAGGAGACACTTTCATTGGAGAGCAACCTTTTTATGGCAGATGGTCTTTAGATAGCAAAAAAGTGTATTTTGAATGGAATCCTAATAATGAGTTGGGAGCCAGTACTTATTTCTGGGAAAAAGGAATGGCAAAACCTTTATTAGTTGTCGCGCCAGAAGCTGCATTCTCTAAATTAGATTTTAAAGGAAAACCGAATGCAGATATCGTATATTATATTGATAAAGGAGCTTTGTATTCGTATTCTATCCAAAATAAAAGGAAGAAAAAACTATTGCAACAATCTAATCCAGTTTCTAACTTAGAATTAGGAACAGATTCAGGAATGTTGTTTTTTGTGCAAAATGAAAATATCCTTAAATTGGATACGAATCTAGGGACATTGGTTCAACTCACGAATTTCAAACAAGGAAAAGAAAAGGAAAAAGAAGAGGAGAAAGACAGTTTTTTAAATTCCCAGCAAAAAGAATTATTTCAATATATTAGAGATCGAGAGGCAAAGAAAGATTGGAATAAGGCAAAAGCTGATGAAAATAAATCTGACTTCCCTAAAACATATTATTATGGTAAGGACTCGTTTGAAAGTCTAAAAATGAATCCGAAGGGGAATTACGCTACTTTTAGATTAGTAGAAGTTACTGAAATTAAGAGCGAAGTGATGGAAAATTTCATAACTAAAGACGGCTACAATAAATCAGTAGACACAAAGAAAAAAGTTTCAACAGCAAATTTAAATAAATCAAAATTCGGAATTTATTCTGTGGCTAATGATTCCGTTTGCTTTATGAATTTTTCTTCATTAAGTCACATCCAAGATACTCCAGAATATTATAAGGACTACGAAAATTTAAAGAATAAAGAAAAAGAAGATAAGTTACTTTTTGTTCAAGAACCCACTTACAACGAAGATGGCTCTTATGTCATTACAGAGATTAGAAGTCTTGATAATAAAGAGAGATGGATTGTACAATTGAATTTAGAAAAAGCGACTTTCAAAGAAATCGATTATCAGCATGATGAAGCGTGGATCGGCGGACCTGGTATTCCTTCTTATGCTAACAGTTCCGGAACTTTAGATTTTTTAGCGGATAATGAAACTATTTATTTTCAATCAGAAGCAACAGGATACTCCCATTTGTACAGTCATAATTTAAAAACTAATAGAAGAATCCAATTGACAAAAGGGGATTGGGAAGTTAGAGATGTAAATTTATCAAAAGATAAAAAAACATTTTACTTAACTACAAATACGACAAACCCAGGAAATAGAGTGTTTTATAAATTGGCTGCTTCTGGCGGTAATTTACAACCCATTCTAACTAAAGACGGAGCTCATGAAGTAACTCTTTCGCCCGATGAAGCTACTTTGCTTGTTCGTTATTCTTATAAAAATAAGCCTTGGGAATTTTATATAGCTGCGAATAAAAAAGAAACAGCATTAACTGCAATAACGCATTCTACTTCGAAAGCGTTTGAATCTTATTCTTGGCGAACTCCTGAAGTAATCACCTTCAAAGCACAAGATGGGACTAATGTAAATGCAAGATTATACAAACCAGAATCGAGTAAGGCGAATAAAGCAGCTGTTGTTTTTGTTCATGGCGCGGGTTATTTACAAAATGCCCATAATTACTGGAGTAGTTACCATAGAGAATATATGTTTCATAATTTATTGAATGACTTAGGTTACACCGTTTTAGATATCGATTATAGAGGCAGTGATGGTTACGGACGAGATTTTAGAACTGGAATTTACCGATTTATGGGAGGGAAAGATTTATCAGATCAGATAGATGGTAAAAATTATTTGGTTCAAAATTTAGGTATTGATGCAAATAGAGTAGGAATGTACGGTGGATCATACGGCGGTTTTATAACGTTAATGGCAATGTTGACAGAGCCTGCCGAGTTTAAATCTGGAGCGGCATTACGCTCAGTAACTGATTGGGCTCATTACAATCATGGTTATACAGGGAATATCCTTAATTTCCCAGAAACAGATCCTAATGCTTATAGAAAAAGTTCGCCTATTTATTTCGCTGATAATTTACAAGGAAACTTGTTGATACTACACGGAATGGTGGATAACAATGTAGAGTACAAAGATGTGGTGCGTTTATCACAACGTTTTATAGAACTTGGAAAGAAAAACTGGAGCTTATCCTCATTTCCTGTTGAAGCTCATGGTTTTAAAGAAACCTATTCTTGGGTTGATGAGTACAGAAGAATATTGAATTTATTTAATGAAACGCTTCTTGAAAAATAGTACGCTCTATGACCTCAATAATGTTTCAACAATTTTGTGTATCTCTTTCAAACAACCTATTTTTGCAAAACAACAATGCAACACCCATTCACAATGAGTAATACAATTACAACTACTAATTTTAATTTTCCAAATCAAAAATCGGTTTACCGAGGTAAAGTAAGGGAAGTGTACAATATCAATGACGACTTATTAGTCATGGTAGCAACAGACAGGCTTTCAGCTTTTGATGTGGTTTTGCCAAAAGGGATTCCTTATAAAGGTCAGATTCTGAACCAAATTGCTACTAAATTCATGGAATTAACGCAAGATATAGTTCCGAATTGGTTGATTGTAACTCCGGATCCTAGTGTAGCTGTGGGACATTTATGTGTGCCTTTCAAAGTAGAAATGGTAATTCGTGGTTATTTGTCAGGTCACGCTGCTCGTGAATACGCGCTTGGGAAAAGAGAAATTTGTGGTGTGCCAATGCCTGAAAGATTAAAAGAAAATGATAAATTCCCAACTCCTATAATCACACCAACTACAAAAGCAGATAACGGAGAACACGATGCAGATATTTCTCGTGAGGACATTTTAGTAAAAGGAATTGTTACAGAAGCCGATTATTTAGTTTTAGAAAAATATACCAGAGCTTTATTTCAAAGAGGAACTGAAATTGCTGCAAGCCGCGGATTGATATTGGTGGACACCAAATATGAATTTGGCAAAACTAAAGACGGAGTTATTGTTCTTATTGACGAAATCCACACGCCTGATTCTTCTCGTTATTTTTATTCAGAAGGATATCAGGAAAGACAAGACAAAGGAGAAGAGCAAAAGCAATTATCCAAAGAGTTTGTTCGTCGCTGGTTGATTCAAAATGGTTTTCAAGGTTTAGAAGGACAATCAATTCCTGATATGTCTGATGAATATATTGAAACCGTATCGGAAAGATATATTGAGTTGTATGAAAAGATTCTTGGTGAAAAATTCATAAAAGCGGATATTTCAAATATCAATGAAAGAATAGAAAAAAACGTCTTGGCTTATTTAGAGAATAGGTAGTAAGAGGTAAATAAAATAAAAGAAAAAACCGCAATCCTTGATGGAGTTGCGGTTTTTTTAGCCCTGATAGAAGCGATATCCTTTTTCTGGTTTCGTTTTAGAAACCAGAAAAAGATAAAGCAGATAGCAGGAATAGCTACTAATCCTATTTAAAATAAGAAAACGTTTCGTTGTTCTCAATCTTCAATAGCGTTTCATATATTAATTTAATAACATTTTCTACGTCATCACGGTGAACCATTTCAACAGTAGTATGCATATAACGCAAAGGAAGTGAAATCAATGCCGAAGCCACACCACCATTGCTGTACGCAAATGCATCCGTGTCTGTTCCAGTAACTCTTGAAGAAGCTAAACGCTGGAAAGGAATTTTCTTTTCTTCGGCAGTGTTTAGAATTAGTTCTCTTAAATTATTTTGTACCGCCGGTGCATAGGTCACCACTGGTCCTTTTCCTATTTTAGTATCTCCTTCAATTTTTTTGTCAATCATCGGAGTTGTAGAATCGTGACATACATCAGTAACGATAGCTACGTTTGGTTTAATGGTTTGAGTAATCATTTCAGCACCACGAAGACCCACTTCTTCTTGAACAGAATTGGTGATATACAGTCCAAAAGGTAATTTTACTTTATTTTCATGCAATAAACGCGCAACTTCGGCAATCATAAAACCACCCATGCGGTTGTCAATGGCTCGACAAACAAATTTATTTTCGTTCAAAACCATAAATTCATCAGGGTAAGTGATTACGCAACCCACATGAACTCCTAGTTTTTCAACTTCTTCTTTAGTCTCACAACCTAGGTCAATGAAAATATTACTTATTTTAGCATTTTCTTCTTTGTCTCTATTACGAGTATGAATAGCGGGCCAGCCAAATACTCCTTTTACAATTCCTTTTTTGGTATGAATATTTACACGTTTAGAAGGTGCAATTTGGTGATCTGATCCACCGTTTCTAATTACATAAACCATTCCTTCATCAGTAATGTAGTTTACATACCATGCAATTTCGTCGGCATGCCCTTCAATTACTACCTTATATGGAGCATCAGGATTAATAATCCCTACTGCTGTTCCGTAAGTGTCCGTTATAAATGTATCAACATAAGGTTTTAGGTACTCCATCCATAATTTCTGTCCTTCAGCTTCAAAGCCAGTAGGGGAGGCGTTGTTTAAATATTGCTCTAAAAATGTAATAGAGGATTCTTTTAATATCGATTTAGTGCTCATAAAATATATTTTTTGCTAAATTATAAATTATAATGTTATTATCCCCACTTTGTTATTTCCATGTTCATATATTCCAGTAAGAAGTTAATGCAATGGTGACTATAATAATAATTTATCCATTTAACTATTTAGCTTCATTACGATACTATACTCAAATTCCAATTCCAACCTTTTCTGCAGCTACAATAAATATATTCAAAAAATTAATACCCATTATAATCTGTTTGATTCTAAAATAAAAAAAAATATGTATAAAATTGGTTTTTAAGGATTTATAAAATTCATTTTATCCAAATGTGGAAAACCGTAAACTTTATCTATTTCACAGGAATATTTTTACATTAAAATTTACTAAAAAGGTGTAGTTCAGAAATCACAAACATAAAAAAGGGGAGTATCAGTACAGTCATAGAAGTAAGAAAAAAATAAAACAGAAAAAAGAGGGACAAAATAATGTGGTATTTAGAAACTGTAATTAAATTTTCAATCACAGTATAGTATTTGTGCGCTCTCTATTTAATGAATTAAAAAATACACAGCCGTATTATTTATTGTTGCTGTTTGTTAGGAATCATTAATAGTTGTTAAAATGAATTTAGATTAAAAGTAACACCAAGCGGAAAAGCCGAAAACCGCAAATAGAGTAGGTAAATTTAAAAGTTTAATAATGAAGAAATTAATTTTAGGATCTATTTTGGCACTTTGTGTAATGTCTTGTACAGCGGATGGAATACCCGGAAAAGATGGTATTAACGGCACCAATGGCACTAACGGCACAATAACAGGTCAAGGAAAAACTCATGTTTTTATAACAGGAAACATCACAAATGCACAAGCCGCTGCACAAATTGCACAGGAAGTAGGACCTCTTACGACTAATATAAGTGTCAGGTATTCAACTGGATTGACCACATTAGATTTAAGTGCTTTAACTTCAGTCTGGGATATCCAAATTTATGACAATGCTGATCTAACTACGATTAATTTAAATGGTTTAAAAAATATAAATACACTGAGTGTAGGTAATGAAAATAAACTTCAGTCTGTTTCACTCAATAATCTTGTAAGTTCAAATTCTATAAGTTTAGGTTCATGTCCGTTAGTAACATCATTTAATTTACCTCAGTTAAGAATTGGCACGGTAAACCTTTCGGGGAAATCTTCTCTAACCTCATTGAACTTACCTTTACTGACTACTGGCGGCGTAACCATTTGGGGGTCTTTTCTAACCTCATTGAACTTACCTTTACTGACTACTGGCGGCGTAACCATTTCGGGGTCTTCTTTCCTAACTTCATTGAGCGCACCTTTATTGACTATTGGAGAAGTTTACATAGTTGATACATCATTAGTTTCTTTAGATTTACCAATGCTAAAAGAATTAAATGGTTGGTTGCAGGTATTCAGCAACAAAAAATTAACGAGCATAAAAATTCCTAATTTAACAAATGTATATGCAAATTCGTCAGTAGGTTTGAGTAATAACTCACTACCAAGTTCAGAAATAAATAAATTATTGAACAGCTTTAACAGTAGAATTACTTTTGCAGCGGGATTTTCAAAGACTATTTTTCTGAGTGGACAAACTCCTAATGCGCCTCCTACGGGACAAGGAATTATAGACAAGAATGCTTTAATAGCTAAAGGGTTTGCTGTATATAATGATTAAGGAGCACAAATTACTCCAAGTTAATTTCCTAGCACTTTAAATTGGCAAGTACATAGGACTAATCAAGAATCCGTCTCACCTAAATCAGAGACGGTTTTTTAATTATTGCCGCTTTTACTACTTAAACATGCTTCTTATTAGCCTATCTAAAACTAGTAAAATCTACTGGTTAGAAAACTATCTATTAAAATATATGGGTTTTTGATAAAAAAAAATAAAGATAATTAATTGGTAATTAGTTATTTGCGATAAATTTAAAATTTATTTTATCCAAATACGGAAAACCGTAAACTTTATTTGATTCACAAGAATATTTTTACATTATTAATATACGCAAAAGTGGAGTTCAGAAACCACTTTAAAAAACGGGGTGTATTCTGAAAAGCCTTATGATTTGGAAACTTAAAAAATAAAGGATGAAAAATTTATTTGTTTTAATCGCTGTTTTTACAATTTTTACAATCGGTCATTCGCAATCTAAAAGTACGAGTAGCAGGTTTAGTAAATTTATTTCGCAAATTAATGGCGACTTGAATAAAGATAATATTAAGGATGTTGTGAAAGTTTATAAAGATCCAAGAAAAGGAGACTTTAAAACTTCCGTTTTCTTTGGTACGCCCGATGGTAACTACAAATTGATTATTGAAAATAGTACACTTCTGTCTAACTCAGAAGGTAGGATGGAAGTCGAAAATTTTCCGTCGATAGAAATTAAAAAAGGAATATTAGATTTAACTTATGAGTTAATGAGAGGTCAGCATAATTATAAATTTAGATATCAAAATGGCAATTTTGAGATGATAGGTTTCAAGCGTTCATCCTCTGATGGACATGCTTATTTCGAAACAGAAGAGGCAAATTTATCTACTAGAACAAAAATCACAACCGTTGAACGATATGATGTTGAGAACGAAAAACCAGAAATAACAAAAGAAAAAATGGCGATTGCTAAATTACCTATTTTTCAAACTTTTAATCCAGAGACATCTAAATATTAGTGATTGAATTGGTCGATATATGTATAAAAATCTAGACTTCACTAAAGTAACTGCACTGCAATCCGAAACATGGTATTAATAAAAAAAAATAAAAGATGAAAAATGTAATGACAATTTTGGGAGCGATCCTACTTACTTCGTTTAGTTATGGTCAACTACCTTCAATAAAAGCAAAGACAAATGGTGAAAAATTCGTGACTTGGGGGGTAAGACCTGTTGAATCCGAAGATGGACCCGCCGACCAATGGACAATGCCCAACCAAATGTGTGAAGGGCCTGAATCAATGAAGGTTAAAGCATCCAAAACTTTATTGTCACAAGGAAAAACAAAATATATAGCAAGTTATGTTTGTGATGATGATCCTAGAACTGCTTGGGTTGAAGGGAATGTTGACTATGGAGTTGGAGAATTCCTTGAAATTAAAGATTGGCAAATTATGAATAGTAGTACAAGCGGAATATCTATTTTAAATGGATATCAATCTTCCAAAACTGCTTGGCAAGACAACTCAAGAGTTAAAAAATTTAAGGTTTCTTTAAACGGAAAAGATATTTGCATTTTAGAGCTGGCAGACGTGATGGGCGTGCAGACTTTTAAAATACCTGAGAAATGGAGTAAAGGTAATTTTAGATTTACGATAGTAGAGGTGTATAACGGAGCTAAATATAAAGACACAGCGATATCAGGGATATTCAGTTGTGGTGGTTAATTGCTAATAAACTATTATTTACCAATAAAAGGAAATCAGTAATCCACATATTTTCAAGTATAGAAAATAGCGGACTGATAAAGCTATAGAGTTGAGAACAAAAAGTAAAAAAAAAGTGGAGTTCAGATACCACTGTAAAAAACGAACATAATTAAAGAATAGAAATTACAAAAATGAAAAAACAATTACTTGTATTGGGACTAATAGTTAGCTCAGGGACGTTTGTTCAAGCTCAAGAAAATCCTTTAGATTTAAAATTTAGAAGAAGTTCTCTACATACGATGGTTATCGAATCGGATAAATTTCCCAAAAAAGAAATTGTTCTTAAGGCATTTAATAATGCACCTTTTCCAGAGAAGTATAATGATCATCAAATTAGTCAAAAATCATTTGATCCAATTAATTATACTTTGACTGTTGAAGAGAAAGCAACGATATACAAACCTTCAAAAGTTGGTGCGTTTGCCACTGGATTACTTGAAATTGAAACTGATTCAGTTTCAAAGGAGCTGCCACTGAGAATTGAAAAGTATCTAATAAAAGAAAAAATTGCGAACAAAATTGTTGCGAAATGGTTTAATAGACAGGCTGATGGAAGTTTTGATTCTAAATTAGTTGAAGACAGAGGTGTATTTAATGCTTCATTTCTTGAAACAAAGGCAGCTCAGTCTTCTTCAGACGGTGAAGCACTTCTTAGAACTGCTGGAGAAGAATTAATAGACAACACATTCGTAGTAATAAATAAATTTAATTTTGTAGCCAATGAGCCAGTGGCTAGAGCAGTAAGAGATGCAGCAAAAACTGTTGCTGCCCAAAAAATTCCAGCGATGCTCTTAGGCAAAGTTAATAAAGGAATTGATGCTGTTTATGAAAAAACAAAAGAGGGTTTTTCCATTTGGGCTACGTCATACCTATATAAATTAGTATGGGATAAGGCTACGTCTAATACCTTTTATACGGATCTTTATATAGATAAGACTTCACTGAACCCAAAAAAGAAAGCTGCGTTTGATACTTCAGATTTGTTTAAGTTAGAATTTGTTGGTGATGAAAGCGCATCAGGTTTAGTGACGTTTTCATTATCAGAAAAAAGAACTGAAGACCAGATTATTGAACTTTCTACTGTGAGGATTATAGACAACGTATACGCTAAACTTCAGAAAAAATATGACGTCTTTAAAACAAAAACGCCGCTCTATACTGGAGATCCTATTACTGCTAAAATTGGTAAAAAAGAAGGCCTAGAGGGTGGCGAAAAATTCGATGTTCTTGAGCAGGTTCAAGACCCTAAAACAGGTGTAATAACATATAAAAGTGTTGGAACTATCAAAGTTGAAAAAGATGCAGTTTGGGATAATACATTTAACATTGAAGAAAACTCGGCTCCACTAGTTGGTGCAGTAGGAAGTGAAACCAAATCCATTATTGATCGCACCACGTTTTCTGGAGGGAAAAAGTTCCAGTCAGGGATGCTTATAAAACAAATAAAATAATTAATACCCCCTTTCAAATGCAAAAAGTGATTGAAAGGGGTTTTTCTCACTTTATAAAAACAAATAAATGAAAGATTTTTTAAAGAAAAGCAGTATCATGTTTTTAGTAATAATAGGTTTTACGCTAACTGTCAACGGACAATCTAAAAAGAAAGCAGATAAAGCAACTGAAGATTGGCGTTATGAAATTGATGCTGTGCAGACCGGTACTCAAGGTACTTATTTAGTTAAAGTATGGTCTTATTCAAAAAAGCCAGAGGTTGCAATTGATCAAGCCAAAAAAAATGCGGTGCATGGTATTATTTTTAAAGGATTTACAGGAACTCAATCTGTCCCAGGTCAGAAACCTTTAACTAATAATGTAAATTTAGAAGTAGAGAAAGAAGATTTTTTCAGACCCTTTTTTGCAGATGGTGGGAAGTATATGAAGTTTGTTTCTTTGTCAAATGATGGAGCTGTTGCAGCAGGAGACAGAATGAAGGTAGGAAAAGAATATAAAATAGGGGTAATAGTTTCGGTTAACGTTTCAGCTTTAAGGAAGGATTTGGAAAATGCGAGTGTTATTAAATCGCTTAATTCTGGTTTTTAATCTAATTAACTAAGTCATGAGAAAATTAATTACTCTTTTTTCTATTTGCATTATAACTTTATTTGGTTGTAAAGCTAAAATTAACAATTCAGTTGCTGGTAATTACGAATTTAAAACAGCATGTTTAGGTATTGAATTGGACGGATCGCAAACTTTAAAGTCTTGGGGTAATGGTAGTAGTAAATCTGATGCGATTGAACAAGCCTATAAGAATGCAATTAAAGATGTTTTGTTCAATGGTATAAGTAATGGTAGATCAGATTGTAATTCAAAGCCATTAATTCTTGATTTCAATGCTAAAGAACGAAATGAAGCGTATTTTAATGTGTTTTTCAGAGACGGTGGATTGTATCGGGAATTTATAACTAATGGTGATGGATCGAAAAATAAAATAGAAGTTTTCATTGATAAGAAACAACCTGGATCGCAATACACTTATAGTTTAGTAATACGTGTTCTTCGAAGCGAACTTAAACAAAAAATGATTACTGATGGTATTCTTAAAAATTAATTAATTCGAAAAAAATGAAAAATATATTAAAAAGAAAATACTTTATTAGTTTGCTGATGTTGATTATAACATCATTAGGTTTTTCACAAGCAAAAAAACCTACAATTATGATCGTTCCCAGTGATGTATGGTGTACTAATAACGGATATATGATGGAGTATGACAACCAAGGGACTAAAGTTAAAATTCCAGATTATAAAAGAGCATTTCAAGAAAACGCGGAGCTTTTGCTAGTGACAGCAAAATTGAGTGAATTAATGGCTGAAAGAGAATTTCCATTGGAATCAATGGAGGGAGCTTTAAAAACACTTGCTTCAGAAAGTGCTGAAGATGCATTATTGACTAGTAAAACAGGTGCAGGCATCAGTGAAAGCCCTATTGACAAATTAAAAAAAACTGCAAAAGCTGATATTTGGATGCAGGTCACTTGGACAATAAACCAAATAGGTCCTAAAAAATCCATAACATTTATACTGCAAGGGCTAGATGCATATACAAATAAACAAGTTGCTGGTGCCTCTGGAACAGGGAATGAATTGATAGGTGCAACATTACAAGTTATGTTGCAAACAGCAGTTTTATCACATCTGGACAATTTTAATGTGCAATTAATGGCATTTAAAGAGGATATGTTTATAAATGGTAGAGAAATTATTATCAGAATTAAAAAATTCGAGTCTTGGGACGGTGATTTAGAAAAAGAGTATGATGGAAAAGAATTAAATACTATCATAGAAGAATGGCTAACAAAAAATACTGTTCAGGGTCGTTTTAGTACCGTTGAATCTACTGAAAATATGATGTTGTTTAAACAGGTAAGAATTCCAATGTATAACGAGGCAGGTACTGCAATTGATGCTAGAGGATTTTGTAAAGAATTACAAAATTATTTAAAAAAACCACCATTTGCAATTACAAACAAACTTATGATGAAAGGGCTGGGAGAATCATCTATTGTTCTTGGAGATAAATAATGAATTGAATAAAAGGAAATTAAAGAGATATGAAAAAATTAATACTATTGATTCTTTGTTTTGTTGGTTTAAGTGCTTATGCTCAAAATAATGCGAATGAACCGGACGATATAGGAAGGATTACCCTTGCAGCTTTTGTGCCGCTACAAATTGATAAAATTCCTGATGCAGCAAGAAGTCTTCTGGTGAATAAATTAAGTCAGATTGCGACACAAAGTGGTATGGGTGGCACCAGCTCAAACGAAAGGTTTATCATTACTGCAAATATTAACATACTGTCCAAAGATTTGACACCTACAGCACCACCAATGACCGCCTTAACGTTAGAAGTAACTCTATATATTGGCGATGGTATCGAAGGAACTAAATTTGCCAGTACTTCTATTAATGTAAAAGGCGTTGGCGAAAATGAAACCAAAGCATATATTTCTGCATTAAAAGGAATTAGCCCTAATAATACTAGTATTCAAAGTTTTGTAGAAAATGGTAAAGTAAAAATAATAGAATACTACAATAGCAAATGCGACTTTATAATAAAAGAGGCTCAAGCCCTTGTGAGTCAAAATAGTTATGATGAAGCGATTTATAGGTTAACTAGTGTACCAACAGTTTGTAAAGGTTGTTATGATAAATCTATGGATGCAATTGCACCGATTTATCAAAAACAAATAGACAGCGATTGTAAGTTAAAATTAGCTGAAGCAACCAGTATATGGTCTGCAAATCAATCCGTAGACGGAGCTTATAAAGTTGGCGAAATACTATCGGCAATAGAACCAAGTGCCTCCTGTTTTGGGGAAGTGAAATCATTATCTAATAAAATTGCTGCGAGGGTAAAAGATCTTGATGCAAGGGAATGGAAATATTCTTTAAAAGAACAAGCTCAAGAAAGTGAAAGAATTCAAGCCTATAGAGATATTGGAGTTGCATATGGCAATGGACCAAAAGCTACTATTGTTAGATATAATATAAGAGGATGGTGGTAATAGAAAGCTTTTATAAACCTAACAAAAGTAAATAGACACTATCTTAATAAGTGGGTAAGTTTAAAACTATTGGGGTGCGCTTTTTAATTAAAGTTGCGCCCCCTTTTTTTGATATATACTTAAGTGCATATTCAGGTAGTATTGACCACTTCAATTTATATTGAAAAACTACTATTTTCTACTGCTACGGCTTCATTTTTCTTGCTGAATTACCTAATAATTCAATTATGAGATTGTCTAAAAAGGCACCGGCGATGGTTTTCTCCAATGATGTCATTCGATTCAAAATTGGTTATTTGGATGATAATATTGCGAAGCATTGTTAGATCGTCATGACAATTGCGAATTAATATTAGTAAAACTCAATTTAAACTATATGGCTACAGATGAATGAATGCGTATAAAATTATTATTTATGGCAATAAAATGGTAAACTTTATCGAATTTCAGAATATAATGAAATAATATAGTAATTGATGTAAAAACAACACTATAAATTATGTAACTACTCTGTTCTGAAAACGTTTGTATGTTAAAAATTTGAGTAATTATGAGATTTATTAAACACTAATAGTTATTGTCAATAGTTAGTAACTATTTAAATTGATTTTTGGCATTACCTTTGCGTATATATTGTATAATTTTGGCAATAAAACTTTTACCCCAATGAAGATTATTAAATATATTTTAGGTTTGTTTTTTATGTCCATTGTTGTCCAAGGGCAAGTAATTCAAAAGTATACCATAAAGATAGGATACGAATTACTGGAATCTGACGACATTGTAAATGACACCATACAACTGGAAGAAATCATTGTTTCAAAAGAAAAGTTGGATCCCGATGCTAAGAAACAGTTTCTGATTTTGCAAAGTAGAGTCTATAGAACGTATCCTTACGCTAAGTTAGCTTCCGAAAGATTAACGCTTTTGAATAAAGGAATGGAAAGGCTTTCTACCAATAAAGAAAAAAAGAAGTATTTCAAGATAGTAGAAAGTTACCTAAATGATGAATTTGAAGCAAAACTTAAAAAATTGTCACGCAGTCAAGGACGAATTTTAGTAAAGTTAATCCATCGCCAAACCGGATCAACAACTTTTGAACTGGTAAAAACACTAAAAAGCGGCTGGAAAGCTTTTTGGTCTAATACTGCAGCTAGCATGTTTGACATTAATTTAAAAACAGAATATGCGCCTTACGTTTCTAATGAAGACTTTTTGATAGAAACGATACTTACAAGAGCATTTGAATCTGGGAGATTGCAGAACCAACCACCGGCTCATTCAGTAGATATCTATAATCTGAATGATTTCTGGGAAGCTAAAGCACAGCAACCAAAACCATAAAGATAATTTGGGCGTTCCCCATTATAAAAAAAGAGGCTATATATATAAAGGAGTAGCCTATTTTTTTTTAGGAGCTATTTCCCGCTATTCGTTACAATCTACTGAGCCAATCCCGATGTTTCGGGACTGGCTCAGTAGGATTTCCACTGCTATCGG
>NZ_FOFZ01000008.1 GCF_900111075.1 Flavobacterium frigoris | reverse complement strand
AATTTAGAGGCGTGAGAAACATTGAGTTTTTCCTTTTTAGGCTAACTAATATATATGCCTAATTTTTGCTACTCCACAGGTTTTCGTTATGATCCGGTGAATTCATCGATAAGACTGTCTTTTGTGGCATCGGTGATGTGCAGTGACGTAATTACAAACAGGCAAAAACCGAGTAGGTTAGCCGATATGCTTAATATATGTTGGGAGGTTTTGTTGTCCAAAATTTATTTGTTTAAAGGAGCAACAGTTCACATGATTATAAAATACTTTAGGTTAAACCATAAACGCCACAAAGTAAAAGTTACGACGCAGCACTATGAATCCGTCACTTGCATTAGGCAAGTATTTAGGTATTTACTGCAATCGACTATAAATGTATAAAAAAACTACAACCTTCTCGAGCTGTAGCTGTTTATTTTAAACTTGACGAATCATAAAGCAAAAGCCTAAGACAAGTTATCGGATTTATAAATTTAGTTTAATGCTCTTGCATCTCACTTTTACGTTTTTTTAACTGTATTTCTAGATCTCTAATTGTTTCAGCGGCCGCAGCTTCAAAGCTATCTTCATTAGATGAGGCAAATATTCGTGGACCAGGGCAACTCAATAGAACTTCGCATATCTTACCTTTGCCGTAAGTTTCTTTTTCTTCTTTAAATTTAACATCAGCTCGAATAATCCAATCATAGTGTTTTTCTAACTGTTTTAATTTTTCGGTCACTAAAGCATCTGCTGTATTTTTCGTTTCTGCTTGTACAAATTGAGTATTTATTTCCATGGTTACTATTTTTTTTAATGTTAGTATTATCGAAAAAAAGGACTGCTATAAAAGGCATTTTAAATGCGAAATATGAAATTCGAGCGCTATTCAAATTTACGCATTAAATTCATAAAAGTAAAATTTAGAATGTTAAACAAACTAAAAATAAAAGAAAGTGATTTATTTGACTCGATATTTGTTGGATTTAAAAAAAGCAATTAATCTGGGATTAATAATTGTGCGATAGTCTACAAAGCAAGGTCTAGCTCTTTTATTTGTTTTTCGAAAGTTAGCGCATATTGATAACCATAATCAAAAATTTCATCGGCTCTTTTTAGATTAAAAAGGCTAAATTGACTCATGTTTGGTGGTTCGATGTATAAAGTACAACTGTCTATTTTACTTTGAACAGAACTTTTCATCGCCAAATGAAAACAGCGGTCAACAATGTTATTCATATGCACTTGATCGACCTCTTTCTTGATTGAATTTACATAACTTCCTATAATAATATCGCATTGCCCAGTTAACGGTTCAGTAGGGAAATTATTGAGTACGCCACCATCTACAAATAAAGTGTCATTGTAATTTACAGGTTGAAACAACAATGGAATACAGGAAGAAGCCATCAACGCTTGGGAAAGGTTTCCAGATGAAAAGTAAACCAGTTCTCCTTTTAAAATATCAGTAGCAGCTATGTACAGTGGTATGTTGAGGTCCTCAAAAGAATCAGTGGAAAAATATTCTTTATAAATATCATGAAATCCTTTCATCGCAAACAGACCCTGTCTCTTTATTAGAATATTAGAGAAATTAAAGATCTGTCCTTTCTTTAATATGCTTACGATTTCAGGGATTGAATAGCCTGATGCATAAAATGCGCCTGCAATCGCTCCTGCGCTAGTTCCTGAAATATGTGTGGGTACAACTCCAAATTCTTCCAACGCTTTTAAAACTCCTAAATGGGCAATTCCTCTGGCGCCACCTCCTGATAAAACAATGCCGATTTTACGTTTCATTTGCCAATCTTAATATTAGTATTTTTTAACTTTATCACTCAAAGTAGATGCAATGCGATGGGTGAGCAAGTCTCTTTTTATCCTATTGAACTAATGTAAATAAAAAAGACTAATTAGCAATGCAAAACATTGATAATTAGTCTTTATGTAGTTGATTAATTCTATTTTAAATTGAGAATTCCGTTTGCAATGTATAGAACCGCCTTAATTTAAAGTTCAATAAAATCGGCTGTTTTTGGCATGCTATTCATTGTTTTCATTGCTATTTCAGGAGTTGGGTTGGCTATTTTTCGTAGTTTTGTATCCATCCAGGCACCGTCAACAGTTATTGTAGCACATACTTTATCATCTGCATTTTTGAATTCATGTATAATAGACCAACGGGAAGCATCAGGTCTCATTTTCGAGATTTTAGTATGCATAAATATAGTGTCTGAAAGCGCTATTTCATTTCTGAAAACGCATTCTTCTCTAAAGAGTATTGGGCCAAAATGATTGGCCTGTAAAACTTTCATGGTCAAGCCAAGACTTTCCAGAATCTCGATACGATGCTGCGCACCAAAATCGTAATACACGCTGTGACGCACATGGAAATTTGGGTCTAAATCTGACCAACGAAAGGACAATTGTTTACTGAAAGATGTCATTGTAATTATATATTAAAAAGTTTAAATTCAATTTTTATTAATTGTGGTTCTTTTGTCATAAAAAACAATTGTAAAACAGTGCATATTTGTAGTTGTTTGCTCTGAATATGGTTTTCTATAAAACGAATGCTCCGCAAGCGTAAATATAGGAAAAAACAAGAGTTTTGATAAATTTTGTTCTTTTGAATTTACAAAGTAATCCTTTTTTTATTTTAGGAGGCAATGTCAATGTTTTGCTTCTACCATTTTTGAAAAACGACTAAGTTATGTACTTTTTTGGAACGATTAGTACTAACAGAAAAAAAGCAAGTAGGGGAAAGATTTTAAAACTATATTTGCGCCCTTGGTATTTTAGCCAAGATTGATCCCTGTTTTTATGATGACGAAAGATGAAATAATGCCTAAAACCGCAATAACTTCAGATGAAATTGATAGATGCATCGCCATATTGGCACAATTAAATTCGAATACCGACGAGATATTCGATATTGAGAAAGACCAGAGAACGGCCTTAATCAAAGCGGCAGGAATGTTTTCGCGACCGGATCGAGACGAACTTTCCCGACGTAAAAAAGACGGAAGGTTAGTCGCTAAACGCAAAAAAGAAAAGCAAGACAAAACTGCCCGCAAAGAGACCGGAATACGACACGCCCGGGAAGCGAGTATATTTATAGCGCCAAAACTATTGGCGTTTAATGATCTCGCCAATAAAGAACAATTAGAACTGGAAACGCCCAGAAATTGTTACGTATGTAAAGCCCCATTTACAAAAATGCACCACTTTTATGATACGATGTGTACGGACTGTGGAGATTTTAATTATGCCAAACGTTTTCAAACTGCAGATGTAAAGGGACAAATAGCAATTATTACTGGTTCTAGATTAAAAATAGGATATCACATTACCTTAATGCTTTTACGTGGAGGAGCAACTGTTATTGCGACGACCCGTTTTCCTGTAGATTCGGCTTTGCGTTTTTCTAAAGAACCAGATTTCATGGATTGGGGACACAACCTGAAAATTCACGGGTTAGATTTACGACACATTCCTAGTGTAGAGATTTTTTGCAATTTTATAGAACAAAAATACGAGCGTCTCGATATTCTTATTAATAATGCAGCTCAAACGGTTAGAAGACCAGCTGGATTCTATACTCATTTAATGGCAAACGAAGAGCGCCCGATAAGCGCCTTCCCAAAGCAAGCACAGGATTTATTAATGGATCACACCGATTGTTTGCAGGAATTAAAAGTATTGACCACAGGAGCTTCTTCTAATCAAAATATGCCGGTGACTTGGCATGGACCAGAACCTGGGATTGGTTTACGGGCTTCCGCCAAATTATCTCAGATTCCGTATAGTTTTGACAATACGCTTGCAGCAAATGAAGTGTTTCCAGAAGGAGAGTTGGATGCCGATTTGCAGCAAGTGGATTTAAGAAAGACAAACAGCTGGCGTTTGCGATTGGGACAAATTGAAACGACAGAAATGATTGAAGTGCAACTGGTGAATTCAGTAGCGCCATTTGTGTTGTGTAACCGTCTTTCGGAAATAATGAAGAAAGACAACACGGGACAAAAACACATCATCAATGTTTCGGCAATGGAAGGAAAGTTTCATCGCTTTTTTAAAGAAGCTCGCCATCCCCATACTAATATGGCCAAAGCGGCATTGAATATGCTTACGCACACCGCCGCAGGCGAATTAGCAAAAGACGGAATCTTCATGAATGCAGTGGATACCGGTTGGGTAACCGACGAGGATCCTGCAGAATTAGCTAAGAAGAAACAGGAACTGGAAGATTTTCAACCGCCTCTCGATATTGTGGATGGTGCAGCGCGCGTAATGGATCCTTTGTTTGACGGCATAAATACTGGAAAACATTGGTGTGGAAAATTCTTGAAAGATTACAATCCGATTCCTTGGTGATAAATAAAGGATTCCATTTTTAGAATTATAATACGCTTTCTTAACGGGTTGCTACTGCATCATAAAGTATCCTTTTTTTGATTTTTTGTGAGTACAAAATCTCTAGCTTCACCGACTTCATAAATACTTTTTTTATTGGGTGACAGTGAACTTAGTTTACATTACTATGTTTTTCATTTTGCAGTATTATGATTCATTTCTCAGGACATCAGCATTTTAAAATATAGAATCACCCTTACCTTATAATTTTGCAGTTTCCGAAGCCATATGTTTTTAATAGAAAATCATACAAGAATCGAGGTGCGTAACTTAATTATATTTTGATTTTCTAGTGGGCACAAACCTAATAATTGCGTGGTTGATAACGGCTATTTAAATTTATAGATAGCAGCGTCCATAAGGGTTTTTAACAAAAAAGGTCAAAATGTGATATTTATATTTTTTAAATAAAAAACTTATTTTATTAAGGTTTCTTTAACAAAAAAGAATAGCTTTGGTCACTGCAATATATTAAAAACCCAAAAAAACTATTTATGAAATTTAACCAATTTTTTTTAGGCGTACTATTTATGATAATAGGACCCACAGTTATGAATGCCCAAACAATCAAAGGGATTGTGACGGATGAGAATGGGCAAGCGCTGCCTTATTCAAATGTTGTTGATAAAGAAACTTCTAATGGTGTTACCACGGATGGGAATGGTAATTTTGAAATTAAAGTAAAAAGTTTTCCGGTTACTTTAATCGCTAAATATGTGGGATTTCAAAATAAAAGTATTGAGGTAACTAGTGCTGGTGCTGCTATCATTTTTAAATTAGATCCTAATAACAGTTTAGATGAGGTTGTTGTTACCGGAAACAGATCAAAAGTGCGAAGTGTATTAAACTCGGCTGTGCCAATTGATAAGTTGTACGCTGAAGATCTAAAATCAAGTGGACAGGTAACTTTTGATAAAATGTTAGCCTATAAAATCCCTTCATTTAATTCAAGTACTCAAGCTATTTCTGACGCAACTGCGCATTTTGATCCGGCTGATTTACGTGGTTTAGGGCCAAGTCGTACCTTAGTTTTGGTAAACGGAAAAAGAAAAAATCAAAGTGCATTAGTGTACATAAATGATACTCCAGGTAAAGGAGAGGTAGGAACAGATATGAAAAGTATTCCTTTTTCTGCTATCGAAAGAGTGGAAGTACTGCGTGACGGAGCTTCTTCTCAATACGGATCTGATGCAATTGCAGGAGTAGTAAATATTATCCTTAAAAAGCAAACTAATTTTACAGAAGTAAACCTCACATCTGGAGTAACTTCAGAAGGAGATGGTTTCAATTTTGGAGCAGATTTAAACTCAGGGTTTAAAATTGCGGACAAAGGTTTTGTGAATTTTAATCTTTCGTATTTGGATCAAAAGAAAACCAACAGAGCTGGAAAGCCAGGAAAAGACGATTTATTTGAAGATTCAAAGGAACCACAATGGGCCGACTGGTTAAGTAGAAATCCGGATTTAGGGATGACTATTGGACAGCCTGATTCTAAAATGGGAGCTTTAGTAGTTAATGCGGAATACCCACTTTCTGATAAAACTACGCTTTATGCTTTTGGAGATGTTAATATTAGAAAAGGAACCAGTTTTGCTTTGTATAGAGCTCCGTACTGGGTTTCAGATCCAAACAATTTATTGCACGAAGCAGGTACAACTTATAATGGATTCCAACCTACATTTAATACAGATGTATTCGATAATCTAGGATCTATTGGAATAAAATCAACTGTGTTTGGTTTTAACGCAGATTTCAGTTTAACGGCTGGCTCTAATAAGGTAGATTACACAGTAGGAAATACATTGAATGTATCTTTAGGAGCAAACAGTCCTACTGAGTTCAATGTTGGGGGATATTCTTTTAGCCAGTTGGTAGGTAATGCTGATTTTAGCAGAACTTTTGACAAAGTAACTTTCGGGTTTGGAACAGAATTAAGAAAAGAACAGTTTGAAGCTAGAGCGGGTCAGGAAGAGTCTTATGCAGGAGGTGGAGCACAATCATTCCCTGGATTACAACCTGCCAATGCATTAAAAAAAGATCGTAATAACTTTGGTGTATACACTACTTTAGATTACGATATGACAGAGGCTTTTTTAATAGGAGGATCTGTAAGATATGAGAACTATTCAGATTTTGGGGATAATGTTTCTTGGAAAGTAAACTCTCGTTACAAACTTAATAATGATGTTGCTATACGTGCTTCATTTAGTACAGGATTTAGAGCTCCAGCTTTGCACCAAATTTACTTGAGTAATATCCAAACTCTTGTTTCTGGAGGTACAATTTCTAATCAAGGAACTTTTAATAATGTGGATCCAGCAGTTATAGGTTTAGGAGTTCCTCAACTGCATGCTGAGAAATCACAAAATATTTCAACAGGTATTACTTTTAGATCAGGGGCAAATTTTTCGGCTTCGCTTGATTTCTACCATATAAAGGTAAAAGACCGCGTATTGTTTTCTGGAGAGGTTGGCTTTGACGGAGATGACACAACGACAAACCCAGTTGAACAGGTTTTAATTGCTAATGATATTACAAGTATGAAGTTTTTTATAAACGCAGTTAATACAATAACTAAAGGTGTTGATGTAGTTTTGAATTATAAAAACTTAGAAATAGGAACTGGTAGACTTGGACTTAGTTTAGCATCTAATATTGCTAATACTAAAATTGACGGACAAATTGCTACACCATCTATTTTGAAGACTAACGGATATGATATTTTCAACCGTAAAGAGCAAGGTAGAATTCTAAGTGCTAGACCTAATACAAAAGTACTGTTAGGGGCTAATTATGATTTAAAAAAAACAACTTTTATGTTTAATAACACTTATTTTGGCGAAGTTACTTGGCAACACGCTACTGATATCTCGAAAGATCAAACTTTTGCAGGAAAGGTTATTACGGACTTAGGTGTTGCTTATAAATTTACAAGTACGATATCTGCTAATGTGATGGTAAACAATTTATTCAATGTGTATCCAGACAAATTGGATCCAAAAGGAGATGTTGTAACTGATTTGGGAGGTCGTTTTAAATATGCTTGGGAAGTAAATCAATTTGGATTTAGCGGAACTACATTTACAGCGGGATTAAACTTTAAGTTTTAAAGGTAGATTACCAAAGACAAAAAAAAACGGGATTTATTCCCGTTTTTTTATGCCTTTATTTTTCTTTTATTGTCACACAATTAAGAATGTGCATCATGGTATGGAATGACTCGGTGTATACAAAGAGAAAATTAATTTGGGATTTTTTCGATTACAATGGCATCTCCTGCTGTATCAAAATAAGTGCAGGTCATTTCGATGATGTCCACACGCCATTTAGCAATTCCAGATTGGGCTGCTTGTTGGCAAAAAGTAAAATAATCAGTTTGTCCGTCTTGATGCATTACCAAAAACTCTATAAAACGTTCTTTATTTGCATTTGAAGCAATCTTAATTACATCGTATTTTTTATCAGTGCTCGCGGAATAGTCATTGTCTCCATAGTAGGCAACACGCCCGTCGTTGACAATCGTATCATATCCTTTTACACCTAAATTGATTAAGTCTTGTATGTAATTTGGAAAATCAGCTCCAGTTTGCACTTTATCATGTGCTTTTTTAATTTGTTCTAGGGTAAACATGTTTTTTACTTTTATTTTTTGAGAGTTCAAAGATAGTTTAATATACTTTAATTGTGGATTTGTTAGCAATTGTTCTAAAGCCAGAATGTGGTTTAAATAATGTAATCGTTTATTTAATTATTTAAAAGGATGTTGAGGTACTTGGAGACTGTTTTAAATTATAGTTTCTCCATTTAAATCAGTTGTAAGAACAACACTTAGGTAGTCAAAAAAGGGTCGGACAGATTGAAATATTTCGTTTGCCTTGAAAACAAACTGAGGATCAATTACTTCTTGATCTGTAAAATTATGTCTCAAGATAAATTGTTTGTGCCGAATTAAATCGATGGCTTCATGGTCTTTAGCAAATCCTCTTGGTGACGTAGGAACTTTATTCCCTGCTAATTCCACAAAATTATCCTTTATCGATTTTGAGTTTAAAATTTTGCGCCACGTTGCTGAATTAAGTTCGATATCTTTTCTTATTCTTTTCAGATCATCTGAATTAGGGGAGAAAAAACCACAAGCTAGAAAATTATTAGCAGGCTGTATATGCAAGTAGTAGCCACCTCTTTTTGAAGTTGTCGCTCTTTGTAGACCTAATGCGAATCGAGGCTTGTAAGGAGATTTGTCTTTACTGAAGCGGACATCGTTATAAATACGATACAAACTTTTCTTTCCAGAACCGTTTTCAATGGCGTCATGCGCGTTCATTAACGTTATTAGTTGGTCTGCAAACGCAATAATGTTGCTTTGTGCTGCTGTGTATTGTGTTTTATTTTCGGTAAACCAGTCTCTATTGTTGTTCTTTTCTAGATTTTTTAAAAAAGTAATGCTGCTTGATGCGATAGTGTGGTTTTCCATTTTTTTAATGTTTCGGGTTATTATAGTTTGATTTGAAAGGGTAAATCCCAAAATTAGGCAACTTTTTTATTGTCTAGAAATGGATAAAGTTAAACTTTTCTTGTTGTTTTTTTGAATGTAACGTTTAGGGCTTATTTTTACCAAGAGTTTAAATATCAAATTAAAAGATATATAAACAATTTTGTTTACATTTTTAGTATTAAAACGATTGACATTATAAAAGGAATTCACCCCGGAAAAATGGTCGAGCGGGAATTGAAGAAAAGGAACATCAATAAGAGGCAATTTGCGCTTTGTATTGATGAACATCCTCAAACTCTTGGTGCGATTATAAAAGGCAGTAGGAGAATGAATGTTGATTTGTCGCTTAAAATAGAGGAGAAGCTGGAATTTGAAGAAGGGTTCCTGATGACTCTCCAAGTTTTTTACGACATTAAGGAAGCCAAGAAGGATAGTAGTTATAAACCGGATCTTTCTAAATTTAGAAAAGGAGTATTTTGGGATACTACTTTTGATAGAATCGATTGGAAGTTGATGAAAGTTTCGATTGTGAAACGCGTTTTCGCTTACGGTAATAAAATAGAGCAAGAAGAAATTATACGTTTTTACGGGAAAGAGGAAGTTTCTAAAATTAATTTATTAAATCCTGAATGACTAACAAGATAGCTTATGTATTGGAATACAGTTTCGCCATTGCTAAAGTAAATTGAATCAGCAATCCCTTAGCCCTGATCGCAGCGGCATCCTTTATGTTCTTTCTTTAAGAACATAAAGATACAGCGGAGAGCAGGAATAGCTTCTAAATACTAATATTGAAACTGCCAACTGAATTTTATCGTTTTATCAATGACAGTCAGCCTAAAATGTCATCTTGGCAGATTATTTTCCGTCATTTTAACAAAAACTGACAATTTATTAGCCCCTGTTGTATTGGCATAGTGATTGACTTATGCACCATGAGTCATTAAAATAAGTATACATTATAATTAAATATAAATAAAAATGGGTAAAATAATCGGAATTGATTTAGGTACGACAAACTCTTGTGTTTCTGTAATGGAAGGTAATGAAGCAGTTGTTATTCCTAACGCAGAAGGAAAAAGAACAACACCATCTATCATCGCTTTTGTTGAAGGTGGAGAGATTAAAGTGGGAGATCCTGCAAAAAGACAAGCGGTAACAAATCCTACCAAAACAATTGCTTCTATTAAACGTTTTATGGGTCATTCTTTTAGCGAAGTTTCGGCTGAGACAAAAAGAGTTTCTTACAAAGTAGTAAAAGGGGACAACAATACACCACGTGTGGATATTGATGGTCGTTTATATACTGCACAAGAATTGTCAGCAATGACTCTTCAAAAAATGAAAAAAACTGCTGAAGACTATTTAGGTCAAACAGTTACTGAAGCAGTTATTACAGTTCCTGCTTACTTTAATGATGCACAACGTCAAGCTACGAAAGAAGCGGGTGAAATTGCAGGTCTTAAAGTTATGCGTATCATCAACGAGCCAACTGCTGCTGCACTTGCTTATGGATTAGACAAAAAAGGAACTGATCAAAAAATTGCTGTTTACGATTTAGGTGGAGGTACATTTGATATCTCTGTTCTTGAATTAGGAGACGGAGTTTTTGAAGTATTATCTACAAATGGAGATACTCACCTTGGTGGAGATGATTTTGACCACGAAATTATTGACTGGTTAGCTGACGAATTTAAAGCTGCTGAAGATATTGATTTACGTTTAGATCCAATGTCATTGCAACGTTTGAAAGAAGCTGCTGAAAAAGCTAAAATTGAATTGTCTTCTTCTACTGAAACTGAAATCAACTTACCTTACGTAACTGCTACAGCTTCAGGACCAAAACACTTAGTTAAAAAATTATCTAGAGCTAAATTTGAGCAATTAACTGATTCATTAGTAAAACGTTCTATGGCACCAGTTGCTAAAGCGTTGAAAGATGCAGGTTTATCTGTTTCTGATATTGACGAAGTTATCCTTGTAGGAGGATCTACTCGTATGCCAAGAATTGCTGACGAAGTAGAAAAATTCTTTGGTAAAAAAGCGTCTAAAGGAGTTAACCCTGATGAAGTTGTTGCAATTGGAGCAGCTATTCAAGGTGGAGTTCTTTCTGGAGATGTAAAAGATGTATTGTTACTTGACGTTACACCTTTGTCTTTAGGTATCGAAACTATGGGTGGTGTTATGACAACTCTTATTGAGTCTAATACTACTATTCCAACTAAAAAATCACAAGTATTCTCTACTGCTGCAGATTCTCAACCAACAGTTGAAATTCACGTATTGCAAGGAGCTAGAGCAATGGCTGCTGATAATAAAACTATTGGTCGTTTCCATTTAGATGGTTTACCACCAGCTCCAAGAGGGGTTCCACAAATTGAAGTAACTTTTGATATTGATGCTAATGGTATCATCAAAGTTTCGGCAACTGATAAAGGAACTGGAAAATCTCACGATATTCGTATCGAAGCTTCTTCTGGATTAACATCTGAAGAAATTGAAAAAATGAAACAAGATGCTGAAGCTAACGCTGAGTCTGACAAAGTTGCAAGATCTAGAGCTGAAAAATTGAACGAAGCAGATGGAATGATCTTCCAAACTGAAACTCAATTGAAAGAACTAGGAGCTAAGTTATCTGACGAAAACAAAGTTGCTGTAGAATATGCATTAACTGAATTGAGAATGGCTCACCAATCTCAAGACATTCCTGCAATTCAAACTGCACTTGATAACATCAATGCTGCTTGGAAAACTGCTACTGAAGCAATGTACGCTCAAGGAGAACAAGGTCAAGCTGATGCACAGCCACAAGCTGAAGCACAAGGAGATGATGTTCAAGATGTAGATTACGAAGAAGTAAAATAATTATTTACGGTAGATATAGGCTTCAGCTTATTTCTAATATATAATACAAGAAACCGAGCTAGAAATAGCTCGGTTTTTTTATGGGTTTTTTGTTGTTTTTTTATGCATCATTTTCAGAATTACTAATACATGTGGAAATGTGATAGCTGCAAGAAAAGAGAAAAACAGAGCATTAAATATTTCTTTATCTCTAAATAGGAAATAGAGAAGTAAGATTCCTAATAATGAAGCCAGCCAATAAGCAAAGGCGTTCCTACAATAGGCTATAAAGTTGCTAAAAGTAAATGAGCCATAAATAAATTTTATTTGATCTAAAATAGAAGGAATACTATGCCAAATAATAAAGTAGATTGCAAACCCCCAAATTAAACTCGAAGTTTTAAAGAGGATGGCAAAAACTAAAAGTAAAAATAATTCTGTCTGTAATTTTTTTCGAAAAGATTCAAATTTCCAATAAAAATAAGCGCTTATACTTAGAAAGATCAATCCGCTAGTCAAGAGGATTTCATTTATATATAACGTAGGGACTTTAAATCTTATGATCTCAGTTACGATCACTTTGACTTCATTGGAATGAAGGAAAAACAATAAAAATAATATAACGATTCCGTAAATGAAAGGATAAACAATCAGGATGTATTTTGATACTTTAAAATCTAAATAGAACCCTTGCTGATCGCCAAAGTGAAAGGAGCTAACTAAAATAAACAGAAGCAAGGCTACCATCGGTATCAAATAGAATAATAATAATCCAAATAGGACTACAATAACATAGTATAGAAATATTTTTTTAGATGAAATTTTGTTTGTAGAGTTTTTCATATTCTTAATCAAAAGCAAATCATTAGCGCCATGTAGAATTCCGAAGGTGAAAATGAGTGAAAAACCAACTATTATTTGTACTTCTTTAGAAAAGAGGGAGTTGAGCCACAGGCAAAAAAAGCTTGCTATGATTGGAATATTCGAATATTTAAGCATATGTACTTTAATTTTTGTTAAAATTAGGAAAAAAAATTAAGAAAAAACATTTTGTTTGTCTAACTATTATTATATTTACATAAACAAAAAAGAATTTAACCTTAAATTTTAACTATGACAAATTTTATGTTTATTTCAGGAATGGTCTCAAAGCTATCTCCTACAGACTATGTAGGGTTTACTTTTTTCGTAGGATGCATGGCAATGATGGCCGCATCTGCATTTTTCTTTTTATCACTGAGCCAGTTTGACAAAAAGTGGCGTACTTCAGTGTTGGTTTCGGGTTTAATTACTTTTATTGCAGCTGTTCATTATTTCTACATGAGAGATTATTGGGCTGCATTTGGTGAATCACCTACTTTTTTCCGTTATGTTGACTGGGTATTGACGGTGCCATTAATGTGTGTTGAGTTTTATTTAATATTGAAAATAGCAGGAGCTAAGCAGTCTTTGTTATGGAAAATGATTATCTATTCTTTAATAATGTTGGTTACAGGTTATTTTGGAGAAGTTGTAGATACAGCGAATGCTTCCATCTGGGGGGCAGTTTCAGGATTAGCTTACTTCGCAATTGTTTATGAAATATGGTTAGGAGAAGCTTCAAAACTAGCGAAAGCTGCAGGGGGAAACGTACTTGCTGCACACAAAATATTATGTTGGTTTGTACTTGTAGGTTGGTCAATCTACCCATTAGGGTATATGATGGGAACAACTGGGTGGTACAACGGAATAGTTCCTGCTGGTAATATTGATGTTGTCTACAATATCGCAGATGCAATCAATAAAATTGGTTTTGGATTGGTAATTTATACATTAGCTGTAAAATCACAAACAAACTAAAAAAAAATATTTTTTTTTGTTTATTAAAGCCGAGCTAGAAATAGCTTGGCTTTTTTGTTTTACTCTAAAACATGATTTATCTCATAAAACAAAAGAAGCAGTGTTAATATCTTTGTTTCCATTATGAACTATTAGTAATTTTCGTCAGTACTTTTTTCAAAAACGTTAAGGTAGTATTGATTGAAAAAAGTTTTTTGTAATATTACCGTATATATTATTTACATGAGGAAAATTAAATATAAGAAAGGTCGAAAAACGCATCCGAATCAGCTTGAATACACCGGAAGACATAAGAAGATGGAATCGGAGATGCAATTATTTGTGTACGACTCTGTCGACTTTGTTGAATATGAAGATATTGAGATAATCGATTTTAAAAGTTGCATCAATGAGCAAAAAACAAATTGGCTTAATCTGCATGGTTTAAATGAAGTTGAAATAATTGAAGCGATAGGGGCTTTTTTTAAAATTGATAATTTTCTGCTTTCTGATATTTTAAATACTACCAGGAGAACAAAACTCGAAGAATCTCCAGATACTTTGTTTTTTAATATAAAGTCCATGTTACCTACTGAGAATTCTGACAATATCAATGTGGAGCAGATTAGTTTTTTGATAAAAAACAATGTTCTGATTTCTTTTCAAGAAAAGAGAAGTGATTTTTTTTCACATATAAGGGAACGAATTAGAAACCAATCGGGTAGTGTTCGTAATAAAAAAGCTGATTTTCTACTCTATTTGTTGTTAGATACTGTTATGGAGAATTTCTATGTCACAATCGAAAATGAAGAAGATAAAGTGGAAGAATTAATAAACCTTTCCAAGAATAGTGCGGATCCTAAGATTCTGATACGAATTGAAAAACACCGTGATAATTTCAATTTTTTGAAAAGAGCGATTATTCCGCTTCGAGATTCTTTGTATGCGATTAAAAGTTTAAAAGAAGATGGAGATTTCAGTGTTATAGAATTAGAAACTTTTGGTTATTTTTCTAGATTACATCAAAAAAGTTTAGAGCTTTTAGAACAGATCGACTCTGATATGGGGATGTTAGAAAGCGCTTCTAATTTCTTTTTTTCTTCACAGTCTCATAAGATGAATGAGATCATGAAAACTTTAACTATTGTTTCGGCTATATTTATACCCTTAACTTTTATTGCAGGAGTTTATGGAATGAATTTTCAGCATATGCCGGAACTTCAATACAAGAATGGCTATTATACAGTTATTGGACTCATGGTTTTAATAGGAATTATTATGGTGTTTTATTTTAGAAAGAGAAAGTGGTTTTAGAAATAGTAATCAGTGTTCAGAGAATAGTATTCATTAAAATAAGCAGTCTATTAAAACACGAAAATTCGTTTAAAAGAATATAAAAGCAATGCATTTACGTTTTAAAAAGATTCGTAATGGCGATTAGATATAAGCAATTAAAAAATAAGTAAAATGAGCAAAGCCATATATATAGCAACCTCTGAACACAATAGCGGGAAATCGATTATTACTTTAGGTTTAATGAGTATGCTGATTGGAAAGACAGCCAAAGTGGGCTATTTCCGACCAATAATAGAGGATTTTGAAGATGGTAAATTGGATAATCATATTGAAACCGTAATCTCTCATTTTGATTTGGATATTGCATTTGAAGATGCGTTTGCAATTACGAAAAGCAAGTTAATCAAGAAGAAAAACAAAGGTAAAATAGGAGAAGTTCTAGATTTGATCATTGATAAATACAAACGACTGGAAGAGCAATTTGATTTTGTTCTGGTTGAGGGAACCAGCTTTAGTGGAGAAGGGACTGTTATCGAACTCGATATGAATGTGCTTATCGCCAAAAACCTAGGGATTCCAACGATAATTGTGGGTTCAGGTGTAGGAAAAACATTGGAGGAGCTAGTGGATAGTCTGTATCTGGCTTTTGATTCCTTTAAAGTTAAAGACGTCGAAGTGCTGGCTATTATTGCTAATAAAGTACAACCTGAAAACATCAAATTGGTAACAGATGGTTTGAGAGCAAGCTTACCAAAAGAAATTTTAGTTAATGCTATTCCTATAATTTCTAGTTTGAACAATCCAACGATTAAAGAAATTGTAGATGAACTCGATGCTAAAGTACTATTTGGTGGCGAATTCTTAAATAACGAAATAGGGAATTTTAGTGTTGGAGCCATGCAGTTACGCAATTACCTATTGCACCTTAAAGATAAGGCGCTTGTGATAACACCTGGTGATCGTGCTGATATTATTTTGGGAGCATTACAAGCTAATGAATCTGCAAATTATCCTTCGATTTCAGGGATCGTTTTGACTGGTAATATAGTTCCTGATGATAGTATTTTAAAGTTAATTAAAGGGTTGACTAGTATTGTCCCTATTATTTCTGTTGAAGGCGGTACATATGGTATCACTAATAAAATAGGAGATATAAAGGCTAAGATTTATGCTGACAACAAGCAGAAAATAGAGACCTCAATAAATACTTTTGAGAAATATGTTGACTTAGATAGCCTAGCTAAAAAATTAAGTTCTTTTGAAGCGGAAGGGATGACTCCCAAAATGTTTCAGTATAACTTAGTGAAAAGGGCAAAAAAACATAGAAAGCATATCGTTTTACCCGAAGGGAATGATGATAGAATACTTATTGCTGCCTCACGATTGTTAGCAATGGATGTTGTAGATATTTCTATTCTTGGAAATAAAAAACAAATAGAAAATAAGGTGGCAGAATTGGGCATTGCTTTTGATCTTTCGAAAGTAAAAATCATCAATCCGATTGAATCTGAGAATTATGAAGATTATGTAAATACCTACTACGAGCTTCGCAAGAATAAAAATGTGACATTGGGTATGGCTAAAGACTTAATGGAAGACGGTTCATACTTTGGAACCATGATGGTGTATAAAGGCGATGCAGACGGAATGGTTTCGGGAGCGGCTCATACCACGCAACATACAATTTTACCTGCCTTGCAATTCATAAAAACCAAACCAAATACGTGTATCGTTTCTTCTATATTCTTTATGTGCCTAGAAGATCGAGTGTCTGTTTTTGGCGATTGTGCTATTAATCCAAATCCTACCGCAGAACAACTGGCGGAAATAGCCATTTCCTCAGCTGATTCCAGTTTGGCGTTCGGTATAGAACCAAAAGTAGCCATGCTGTCTTACTCTTCTGGAGCATCCGGGAAAGGGGACGAAGTAGACAAAGTTAGAAAATCAACCGAAATAGTTCGATTAAAACGTCCAGATTTAAAAATTGAAGGGCCAATCCAATATGACGCTGCGGTTGATATGGAAATAGGTCAAAGTAAAATGCCAAATTCTGAGGTTGCAGGACAAGCAAGTGTCCTTATTTTTCCGGATTTAAATACTGGAAACAATACATATAAAGCAGTTCAAAGAGAAACAGGAGCATTAGCCATCGGTCCTATGCTACAAGGCTTAAACAAACCTGTAAATGATTTAAGCCGCGGTTGTACGGTTGATGATATTATTAATACGGTAGTAATCACAGCAATTCAAGCACAAGGATTGTAATAATAGTGTCAGGTTTTAAGTTTCAAGTTAAAAAATTAAACACAAACAACCTCCACTCCGGCCCTCTCTTTTGGAGAGGGCCGGAGTGAGGAAAATAAATAAAATGAAAATAGTAATTATAAATTCTGGGAGTTCGTCTATAAAGTATCAATTAATAGAGATGCCATCAAGAGATGTCATCTGTAGCGGTATGATCGATAGAATAGGGTTGGACATTTCAAATATAACCTACAAAACAAATACAGATTCTTTAGAAGAAAATATACCTATTCCGAATCATAAGATTGGATTAGAAAGGATTGCGCAATTATTGATGGATGACAGTATTGGTGTAATCAAAAGTACCCAAGAGATAGATGTGGTAGGACATCGTGTCGTTCATGGTGGTGCTAGTTTCTCTAATACGGTTGTTATTGATTCGGCCGTAAAAGAAAAAATTAGACAACTTTTTGCATTGGCACCGCTCCACAATCCGGCTAACCTAGAAGGAATAAATGTAGCTTCAGCAATTTTTAAGGAAGCGCAGCAAGTCGCTGTTTTTGATACTGCTTTTCATCAGACGATTCCCGTTATAGCACATAAATATGCAATCCCAAATAAATTTCTAACAGAAAATAAAATTAGGGTGTATGGTTTTCATGGAACAAGTCATAAATACGTTTCTGAGAGAGCCATAGAATACTTGGATAAAAGTAATAAAATTATAACAATTCACTTAGGTAACGGTTGTAGTATGACTGCAATTAAGGATGGCGAAAGTATCGATCACAGCTTGGGTTTCGCCCCTTCAAACGGATTGATAATGGGTACAAGAAGCGGTGATATAGACCCGTCTCTTGTGTTTTACATGGTCAATATGCTAGGTTATTCTTTGGATGCAGTGAATAATTTATTATTAAAAGAAAGCGGTATGCTTGGGCTTACCGGTTTTAGTGATTTGAGAGATATAGAATCACAAGCTGAACAGGGAAATGCAGCGTGTCAATTAGCATTAGCTATGAATGCGTACCGAATAAAAAAATTCATAGGTTCATATACAGCGGTGATGAATGGTTTGGACGCCATTATTTTTACTGCTGGAATAGGGGAGAATTCGTCATACATTAGAAAATTGGTTTGTACAGATATGGACTATTTTGGTTTGGAATTAGATGATGTCAAGAATCAAATCAGATCTAAAGAAATGCGTGAAATAAACACACCAAATTCTAAAACTAAAATTATGGTGATTCCAACCAATGAAGAAATTGAGATTGCAAATCAAGTTTATGATCTTCTTTTGAATTAGTAGTGTCTTTTTTATTTTAACTTTTTCTAACCTTCGGTATGCGTACCAAAGGTTTTTTTATGTAGTGTAAGTAATTACAGGAAGGCTTAAAAGGATATTAAATATGGTTTTAGTATTTTAGCTGTACTAAAAACAAAAAACAATAAAAATATGAAACATTTTTTATCAGCTATTCTATTTTTTGTCTTGAGCCTGCTTCAAGCACAAAGTGTAGCTTCTCCCTCAAAAAATATCACGTTGGACTTTAAGCTTAAAGAAAATGGTCAGCCTTCCTATACTGTAAATTATAAAAATGAAGTCGTTGTCTTAGAAAGTGCAATGGGAATTAAATTGAAAGCGAAGCCGGCTTTAGACGCTAATTTTACAATTCAAGGAGTCGAAAATACTACTTTTAATGAAATGTGGGAACCAGTTTTAGGAGAACAGTCCACTATTACTAATCACTATAACGAATTAAAGGTTTCATTGATTCAAAAGGAAATAAACGTAAAAATGAATATCATTTTTAGAGTTTTTGATGAAGGTGTTGCTTTTAGATATGATTTTCCAAAACAATCAGAGCTTAATTATTTCATTATTTCTGATGAAGTTACTCAATTTAATTTGACTGATAATTATAAAACATTCTGGATTCCTGGCGATTTTGACAGTAATGAATATGAGTATAATGAGACGAAGCTTTCTGAAATTGACAATTCTAAAATTGACATGAATAATGGCATTGGAGTCAAATCAATTCCAGGAAAATACATTGTACAGTCTCCGTTGATGATGAAGTCCCCTGCAGGATTATACGTTAATATTTTTGAAGCAGCCGTGGTAAACTACCCAGTAATGCATTTGAATGTTGATGTAAAAAACTATAAATTAAATGCACAGTTAGTTCCCAATGCAATTGGAGATAAAGCCTATTTACAAACTCCCTGTGTTTCGCCTTGGAGAACAATAATGATTAGTGACGATGCTAGAGATATTGTAAGTTCTAAAATGATTTTGAATCTAAATGAGCCTTCCAAAATTGAAGATACTTCATGGATTAAACCTATGAAATATGTCGGGATTTGGTGGGAAATGCACGTTGGGAAATCTACTTGGGATTTTGCAGGTTCGCAAAACGCACAGAATTCATTGACACAAGAGTTATTACCGTCTGGAAAACATGGAGCAACTACTGAAAACACAAAAAGATACATCGACTTTGCTGCCAAAAATGGTTTTGACGGAGTCTTAGTTGAAGGCTGGAACGTAGGTTGGGAAGACTGGTTTGGTAATTGGAAAGAGGAAGTTTTTGATTTTGTTACTCCTTATCCCGATTTCGATCTTGCCGCTATTTCGGCTTACGCCAAATCAAAAAACGTAAAAATGATTATGCATCACGAAACATCGGGCTCTGTAGCAAATTATGAAAGACATTTAGATCGAGCAATGGATGTAATGAAAAAATATGATTACCCAGCTGTAAAAACAGGCTATGTAGGCAAAATAATTCCACGTGGCGAATTTCATGACGGACAAACGATGGTGAACCATTTTAACTTCGTGGCCAGACGAATGGCTGATAATAAATTGATGCTGAATTCGCACGAGTCTTCAAGACCAACCGGTTATGGAAGGACATATCCAAATTATATTGCTGCAGAAGCTGCTCGTGGAGATGAATTCAATGCTTGGAGTGTAGGTAACCCACCGATGCATGAAACCATTTTACCATTTACAAGACAGTTGGGAGGCCCAATGGATTATACGCCGGGGATCTTTGAGATTAAAATGAGTTATTATGACAAAAGCAAAACGGAGCAAGTTCATACAACCTTAGCGAAACAACTAGCATTGTATGTGACGATGTATTCTCCACTGCAAATGGCTGCAGATTTACCTGAAAACTATGAGAAATACATGGATGCTTTTCAATTTATCAAAGATGTCGCTGTCGACTGGGATCAAAGTATATACCTTGAAGCTGAACCCGGAGATTATTTAACCGTTGTTAGAAAAGCAAAAGGGAAAGAATCTTGGTTTTTAGGAGCAATTACTGATGAAAACGCCAGAAAATCAGAAATAAAATTGGATTTCTTAACCAAAGGACAAAAATATAAAGCAACAATCTACGAAGATGCTAAAGATGCCGATTGGAAAGAGAATCCGATCGCTTATAAAATCAAAACAGCAGTAGTAACAAATAAATCAAAAGTTAATTTGAACTTGGCATCCGGTGGAGGAACAGCAATAAGTTTCGAATTGATTAATTAGTATATAAATTAAATAAATCAAGAAAAGTAATTTTTATATCAAGAATCAAAAAATGAAGAAAACCATAATTTTAGCGCTATTCCTTTTTAATGGATTTGCACTTTTTGCCCAAACTAAAGAAGAACAAACTATCAAGGAAATCTATAAATCATCGCTAACAAATTCTAAATGTTATACTTGGTTGGATGATTTATCCAATAAAATCGGCTCCCGTTTATCGGGATCGGCCGGAGCGGAAAAAGCAGTAATATACACAAAAGCTGAAATGGAAAAGTTAGGTTTTGACCGTGTGTTTCTTCAGGAAGTGATGGTGCCAAAATGGGTTCGTGGCGAAAAAGAAACTGCGTATATCCTTGATAAAAAAAATAGAATATCGGTTCCTATTTGTGCTTTAGGTGGATCTATCGCCACTGCCAAAAGCGGTTTGACAGCAGAAGTAGTTGAAGTAAAAAGTTTTGAAGAACTAACTGCTTTAGGTAAAGATAAAATTAAAGATAAAATTGTTTTCTATAATCGCCCTATGGAGAACGAACAAATAGAGTCTTTTCATGCCTATTCCGGCGCAGTCGATCAACGATATGCTGGTGCACAGAAAGCCGCAGAGCTAGGAGCTGTTGGAACTATTGTACGTTCGATGAACCTAAGATTAGATGATTTTCCTCATACAGGAGCGCAAAGTTATGGTGATCTTCCTAAATCACAATATATTCCTACAGCAGCTATTAGTACTAATGGTGCCGAGTTATTGAGTAAGAGTTTAAAAAACAATCCTAAATTGACTTTCTATTTCAAACAATCTTGTCAGCAATTTGACGATGTGTTATCGTATAATGTTGTTGGGGAATTAAAAGGATCTGAAAATCCGGACAACATAATGGTTGTAGGCGGACATTTAGATTCTTGGGATCTTGCTGATGGTTCTCATGACGATGGGGCAGGAGTAGTGCAAAGTATGGAAGTGGTCAATATTTTTAAAAACATAGGCTATAAACCCAAAAACACTATTAGAGTTGTTCTTTTTATGAATGAAGAGAATGGATTAAGAGGTGGTAATAAATATGAGGAATTGGCTCAAGCTAATAATGAAAACCACATATTTGCTTTAGAGAGTGATTCGGGCGGATTTAGTCCAAGAGGATTTTCATTAGAATGCAACGAAGCTAATTTTCAAAAAATAAGCAGTTTTTCAAAATTATTTGAACCATATTTAATACACAGTTTTGTAGAAGGACATAGTGGTTCTGATATTGGACCTTTAACCTCTAAAAACATTGTAAAAGCGGGTTTAAAACCAGATTCACAACGCTATTTTGACTATCACCATGCCGCAAACGATAAATTTGATGCTGTTGATAAAAGAGAGCTTGAACTAGGAGCTGCGACAATGGCTTCTTTGATGTACTTAATTGACCAAAATGGAATTTTGAAATAATTATATTTCTTTTATTGATACCAAAAGCCACTAGAGTGATTCTTGTGGCTTTATTATTTTTAATTAAGGTGTAAACTATGTAGAAAAATTTACTACTTCTTTCTAAAGTATTTGAAATAGACTTAGAGTAAAGGTAAAATTAAGGCTCCGTTTTAGTTTCTTCTTCGTCTCCACCTTCTCCTAATAATAGAGATAAAGTCTTTAAGCTTTCTGTACGATCAGCAATTAGTTTTGCAATACTTGTAAATGGAATGAAGAGAATCATTCCTGCAGCTCCCCATAAAAAACCTCCTGCAGTTATCATTATAATGATAACCAATGTATTAATTTTTAACCTACGGCCTACAGCTAAAGGAAATATTACATATGCTTCCAAGGCTTGAACAATTGAAAATACTACAATAACACCTATTGGATACCAAATGGAATTGAATGTTATCCAGGAAACAGCAATTGGTAAAAGTGAGGATATCATGATTCCTATGTAAGGAATAAAGGTAAGTATGGAGGCGATAAAACCAAACATAAAAGGATGTGGCACACCAACAATTAGAAGACCGATACTATTTAATAGGCCAACGATAAAATATACTAATAGCATCCCTTTGATAAAATTATAGTAGGCACTTATCGTTTCAATCAGGATTTCATGAACTGTTTCCTTTTTGTCAGCGGGAAAAAGTTGATACAATACTTTTGCTAATATTCGACGATAATAAAGAATTAGAGCTGAAAAAACAGGGATGATTAATAGAAAAAACAAGGATTCTGAGAGCGAATATAATGAGCTTCGAAGAAGTGAAAATGCCTGTGTACCTGAATTATTCATGGCATTTTTTAAAAAGATAACTTGTTCTTTTGTAGTTATTTTAAAACGCTCTGCAATAAAAACACTGAATTGATTCAAAGCTTCCAAAAGCTTTTTACTAAAAAGACCCCATTCATGAGAGAACTCATTAATTTGAAGAATAAGTAAATATACTATGATCCCAATGAATGAGATAACGATTAAAAGAGAGCTAATAATAGCGCCCATTTTGTTGATTCCTTTGCTTTCCATCCATTTACAAACTGGAAAAAGAATACAACTAATCAGTAATGAAAAACTAAGAGGAATGAAAAGTGTTCTTCCGTAATAAAGTATAAAACATATCAATACGATATATTGTAGTATTTCAAGTGTTGAATATTTACCGTTCCTGGCGAGATGTTTTGGTATTTTCGGAATTTCTATCATAACAGTTTTAAAATTAAACAAATATCAGGTTCTATTAGATCACTATTGCATTTTTCAAAACTCAAGCGTAACCTAATTCTCTATTTTTTTTTAATTCTTAAATGTGATTATAAATTTAGCGCCTTCATTAACCTTACTTTCCACTGCAATTCTTCCGCCTAAACTAGTGATGTGATTGTAAACCAAATACAATCCTATACCATTACTGTCACTGTTATGATGGAATTTTTCATACAATCCAAAAATCTTATCTTTCACCTTATTCATGTCAAAACCAAGACCTTTATCAGAAAAAATCAATTGATTCATTCCATTTATTTTTTTTGATTCGATGCGAATATAAGGTACTTGATTTATTTTTGAATATTTAATGGAATTGCTTAATAAATTCAAAAAAATACTTTTAATATATGCTTTATTAAAATTGATAATTTCGAAAGCTGAAAAGTCAACATTAATAATTGCTTTAGAATCTAGGACCAATGAATTTATGGAAATTAATACCTCGTTAAGAGATTCCTGTAAATTTATTTCTTCGATTTGAGTATTTATATTTTCATTTTCAATGAGTTGATCGATGGAATCATTCAAAGTGTTTTTCAAATTTTCACTGGTCAATTTAAGAATATTTACTAATTCTAGAGTTTCTGGATCGTTAATTGTCGAAACGTCAATCAGGTTAAAAACAGACAGTAAATTATTGATAGGAGATTTTAAGTCATGGGATGTTTTATGAGATAATACGGTAAGTTCCTTATTAATTTGGGTCAAGTTGGCAAGGAGTAGATTACGCTCTTTTTCAACTCTTTTGGTATGGGTAATGTTTTTAGCAATGGCATAAACTAATTTCTCAGACACAACTGGCATCGATGTCCAAGATAACCAGATAATTTCTCCAGCTTTGGTCAAATATCGATTTTCAAAGTTAAAGAGGGGAATATTTTTGTATACTTCCTCCCTAGTCTCTATTGTGTTTTTAAGGTCTGGCTCATAAACAAAACTATTGATCGGTTTTGCATACAACTCCTCGTCGGTGTACCCTAATAATTTAGAAACTGCTGGGTTTACTCTTTTCAAATAGCCATCATATCCAGCTATACAGAGTAAGTCGGCCGATAAATCAAAAAATTTCTCGAAGTTATCGAAACTATCATAATTATCATTTATCACAGTTTCTTCTGCTCGTTTCATTTTTTCCATTCTCATAATAATAAAGCCTAGTCAATAGCAAAGGCCAGTTTTATAATTGATATACTAAAGTAACTATAAATTATTAGATAACGCACATACACAGCTAAAACTATAAGAATGAAGTATTATTTGCGCTAAGAATTCTGTTTTGAATAGAAAAAGGAGATTGTCTTTATCAGACAATCTCCTTTTTAATTATTTGTAACTGCATTTTTTTAAATTCTAGCAGTACCATTTCTTATTGGATTACAAAAGTAATATGATATCTATTATCAAGTAGTTGCTAAAAAAATTAAAATGAATTAACTGTTTTTCTGATGGCCACAAGTTTAGTCATTAACGCCTCAAAATAATCCAAATGCAGCATGTTTGCACCATCACTTTTGGCATTAGCTGGATCAAAATGAGTCTCTATGAAAATTCCATCAACGCCTACTGCAATTCCAGCTTTAGCAATTGTTTCAATCATATCTGGTCTCCCACCTGTTACACCAACCGTTTGATTGGGCTGTTGTAATGAATGTGTTACATCCAGTACTGTAGTTGCATACTGTTGCATCGTAGGAATTCCTCTGAAATCAACAATCATGTCTTGGTAGCCAAACATAGTTCCACGATCCGTCACCATTACATTTCCATTGTTACAATCTAATACCTTTTGCACGGCATGTTTCATGCTTTCGGGACTCATAAATTGTCCTTTTTTCAGGTTTACTACTCTTCCTGTATTGGCTGCAGCCACAACTAGATCAGTTTGACGAACCAGAAAAGCAGGAATTTGAAGTACATCCACATATTGAGCGGCCATAGCAGCATCTTCATTCGTATGAATATCAGTTACGGTAGGAACCCCAAAAGTTTCAGATACTTTTCGAATGATTTTTAACGCTTTTTCGTCACCAATTCCTGAAAAACTGTCAATTCTTGAACGATTTGCTTTTTTAAACGAACCCTTAAAAACGTAAGGAATTTGTAATTTTTCAGTGATGCCAATTAATTTTTCAGCAATACGCATCGCCATTTCTTCACCTTCTATAGCACATGGCCCAGCAAGTAAAAAAAAGTTACCGCTATCTGTATGTTTAATTTGAGGAATATCTTGTATGTTCATAATAGTTTTTTTTGAAAGTGCAAAGATAGTTATGATTTGCAACTTAATTTTAGATTTTATTTCTTTTTTCAGAAGCTATTTCCTGCTATTTGCTTGTATCTTACTGTTTTTAAAGAAAAACCAGTAAGGATATCGCTTCTATCAGGGCTAGGGGAATCGCGATTATATTTAAAACTTTTTTAAACTCAGGCCCAGAGGTACCATTAAGGCTCCCTTTTCATAAATGTTTATATAGAGAACAATAGGTTTCTTTTGACCCTCCCATGTTATTTCATAGGCATCCAGAAACCCAGCACCCATTTCGCTTCTTTTTGTAGGAAACGGACAACAACTTTCTATTTTTTGGAAAGTGATTTTTTCGCCTTTGGGTCCGGCCAATGCATTTAGAAAGCGTGCTTGATTTATAGTGTCGTCTTTAGTACTTCTAAAAAAAATATTTATAGGATAGTCCTTGTTGTAACCATATTTTGCATCCTTGCTATATTCAGTAATTATAAATGTATTATTCCTTGATACTTGGGGGATAGGAGCATTGTCATCTACGTTTTGCAAAGTAGATTTCGTGCTTACGCAAGAAACGGAAATAACGAGTAAAAAAATAAAAAATACTGTTTTTTTCATGTTTTATAAATATTATAGGTTCCATTTGAGGTTTAAATATAAGGTATTGATTATCTTTTCTATCATTACTTTATAAGATACAAATATAGAGGAAACAGAACTCTTAAAATAATTGTGTCGTAAATTGTGATTACTATAAAAGTTAGAATCCCTACTTTTGCAAAAATTAAATTAAAAAGATGAATATTATTTTTCAAACATGGCCGTGGTATGTATCCGGTTTTTTGATCGGCATGATCATGCTTTCCTTAATATATTTCGGAAAAACATTTGGTATGTCTTCTAATCTGCGCTCTTTATGTTCTATGACCGGCTTAGGAAAACGTGTTGCTTTTTTTGACTTCGACTGGAAAGCACAGCGTTGGAATTTAATCGTGGTTTTAGGTGCGATGATGGGAGGTTTTGTAGCGGTTCAGTTTATGAGTGATCCTTCAAATGTTGCTATAAATACAAAAACTATTGCGCAGTTGGCACAATTGGGAATCGATGCTCCAAACGGAAAATTAATGCCGGACGCCCTTTTCGGTCCTGCTGTTTTTAATTCGCCAAAAGGTATTTTAATCTTATTAATAGGAGGCGTTTTAATCGGTTTTGGAACTCGTTATGCAGGTGGTTGTACTTCAGGTCATGCGATTTCTGGTTTGAGTAACTTGCAAATTCCTTCTCTAAAGGCCGTTATAGGATTCTTTATCGGAGGATTGATTATGGCTTATTTATTATTCCCTTTAATTTTCTAAAATATGAAAGTAATAAAATATTTATTGGTTGGTTTTGTATTCGGAATTGTACTCACAAAATCAGAGGCAGTTTCTTGGTACCGAATCTATGAAATGTTTCAGTTTCAGTCGTTTCATATGTACGGAATCATTATGACTGCCATAGGTACAGGAATCATTGGAATCCAGTTGATAAAAAGAAAAAATTTAAAAGACATCAAAGGATTTGTAATTGAGATTGAGGATAAAGAGGAAGGATCTGCACGATATTGGATCGGCGGATTGTTTTTTGGATTGGGTTGGGCACTTGTAGGTGCTTGTCCGGGACCTATTTTTATATTACTTGGTGCTGGTTTTTGGAGCGTTGGGATTGTCCTTTTCGGAGCTCTGTTAGGAACGTATTTATATGGAGTTTTAAAAGATAAGTTGCCTCATTAATTATAGCGGCATTAACAAACTAAAAAATAGCATTTTCTAAAAATTGAGAATGCTATTTTTTTTATTTAATTTTAAAATTCCTACTACAATTAGATATTGCGCTACAAGATAAGTTATCATGATTAGAAAAGAACTCAATACAACGGGTTGATAAAACTTATTGAAGGCCAGAATACTGTCTGAACTTATAAATATAATGGCACCTATCAAAACATACCAATTTGCGGGTTCTTTCCATATTAGGAAACCTTTAAAAGCAAATAATAGCATTGTTGAGATAACCAGCGCATAAACAAAAACAGGAATAGTTAAATCACCTAGACTTGGCAATAGCACGGCAATCATTACAATTAAATACATTATAATTGCAGTAACACCCATCCAGAAAACAGCTTTATTTTTTGTGTTTTTTGGTTTAATTTGTTTGTTAAATAATAGAATATAGCCGATATGAGAAATTAAGAAAGCGATTAAACCTACGATGAAATACATCTCATCCCTATCCGCAAATAAAAGGATAATATCGCCAAACCAAGAAAAACTTAAAGCCGTTAATAGGTACTGTTTCGAAGGGAAATCACTATGAAAATAAACACCCAGCAATAAAAATGGAATCAAAAAGGGTTTAATAAACCAAGCAATGCTTTCATAACCCAAGAGTATAATCAAGAGGTAGATAGCACTTATAATAAGGTAACTTTTTAAAAACAATGTGTTTTTCATGGTTGTTTTTTAGACATTGATAAGTATTGCGTTTTTTGTTTTAAATTCATAAGCTACAAAATAAACTGCCATGGCTAATGAAAGTAGCAGGTAACCGATAATGATGTAATTCCCAAATGGAAATAAGGAATTGAATCCAAACCAGTCTCCGAAATAATAAATAATACCCAAACCAAATAGAAAACATATGGTTTCCCAATAAATAGCGAAACGACTTTCATCCATCAATTCACTGTAGCTATATATAGTTATGAATATAAACAATCCGTAGATGAAAATAGCTGGCAAGCCTATTTGACCAATGTTATTAAATAAAAAACTGACAAGTAATAAGGTTATGAAAACTTTTGTAACCGACCAATAAATAAGTTTTGACGAAGCTTCAGTTCCATATTTATCAAAAGAATATACGTTAGTAATCTTGTTTACCGGATACTTTTCTTCAAAGTTTTCTGGACGCCATCCAGTGGGTTTAAACCAAATTGTAAATTTATCTTTCCAGTTCTCGGCACGCCAAGCATCAGAAATTAATAGGCTCAAATGTTGAAAGTTAATCCGTATTGGATTCCAGGTTTGTGCTGGTCTTGTAATGCCAAAGACAGGAGGCACAGCTTCCAATTCCTCTTGGAAAGTATTAAATAATTTATCCCAAATAATAAAAATCTGAGAATGATTTTTGTCGATATATTCTGGGTTGATAGCGTGATGTACTCTATGGTGCGATGGTGTTACAAGGATATGTTCTAAAACCCCCATTTTTTTAATATGCTTGGTATGATACCAAAATTGTAAAAACAACTGAATGGGAAGCGTTATGGCAATCACAGCAGTGGGAACTCCTATAATAGCTGCGGGAATAAGTAAAAAAGTAAATAGATTTACAAAACTGGAAACGGTTTGCCTTAAAGCGCAGGCGAGATTAAATTCCTCGCTGCTATGATGAATGGCGTGTTTGTTCCAAAAGAAATTGACTTGATGCGCAATACGATGCGTCCAATATCCGTAAAAGTCGATGATGACAAAAGCGACTAAATAAGTAATAATGTTGGCTTCCAATTGAAAAATAGCGATTTTAGATACCATCCAGCCATAGGAAATAAAAGTAATGCTAAGACCTAATACATCTTTTACGGCATTAGTAATTCCAGAACTGATACTGGAAACACTGTCCATTATAGGAACGCTATCTTCTCCTTTGTAACTACCATAAATTTTTTCTAGCACTATCAGTACAAAGAAAAGAGGCATTGCAATTAGTAATATTTTACCATATTCTTCCATAAAAACATTCTATTTTATCCAAATATATAATAAAATAGAATGTTTTTTGAAAAATTTATAAAAAAAGCACCAAAAAACTATTAATTTTGACTCTAACGTAATTTAGATGATTTCAGCGCTTAATCCTGCTTCCAGTAAACTAGTACATTGTGGCTTTAATTTATTAAGAGGCCCCGTTTTTACGGTACATTTTCCATTATAATGAACAATTAGAGAACATTGCTCTGCTTGCTCTGGAGTGTGTTCACAAACACGCATTAAGGTGTCGATTACATGGTCGAAAGTGTTAACGTCGTCATTGTAAACGATGATTTCGTTATTTTTAGAGGTCACTGCTTTAACACTAACTTTTTCTCTTATTTTTTCTTTTGTACTCATTTTTAAATAATTTAAGGGTTAGATAAAAATATAGTTTGACTTATCGTTTTTTAAAAATACAAAATATAAAATTTTGTATCGTTTCAAAGGGAGTTTTATGATCTTCATTAATGCATTTTAGTTTTTCAAAAGCGACCTGAAATTCTTGTTCTAGTGCCGTTTCTGTATATTGTTTAATATCAAGGCCACTACATTTTGTAGGGCCTTTATCTGAAAAAGTACCCATTATTAAAAAACCAGTAACCCATTTTTGAGCAGTTTTAAAATAATTGCTTATTTGATCAGCGGTGGTTAAAAAATGAAATGTAGCCCGATCATGCCAAATGTCATAACTGCAATCGGGTTTGAAATCATTGATATCTGAAACAATCCAACGCACTTTACTCGCTTTTTCTCCTAAACGAACCTTTACTCTTTCTAATGCTTTTTCCGAAATATCCAAAACAGTGATGTTTTCGTATCCCGCTTCCAATAGGTAATCGACAAGTTTACTGTCACCACCGCCAATGTCAATGATTTTGGCAGATTTTCCTAATTGGGTTTCTCGTATAAAATCTAGAGAAGTTTTAGGATTGTCCTGAGTCCAACTCACCTCCTTAGGCATTTTAGTTTCGTAAACGGTCTCCCAATGATTTTTCCGGTTGATTTCCATTGCTCTAAGTTAACTACTAATTTACGTATTTTAGTGAAACCCAGTTGTTTCTTTCAAATTTTTTAACATAAGTCAACCCTTTTTCTGTGCAGGAAGCATCAATAAATGGGATGTCTTGTTCATAGAAACCGCTTAAAAGAAGTGTTCCTTTTGGGTTTAAGCAATCTGTATAGCTTTGCATGTCGTTCAACAAAATATTTCTGTTGATGTTGGCAATAATTAAATCGTATTTCTTGTCTTTTAATAAAGAGGCATCTCCTTCGTAAACTGTGATATGTTCACAATTATTACGTTCTGCATTTTCGATAGAATTCAAATAACACCAGTTATCAATATCAATAGCATCAATTGGTTGTGCACCTTTCATTTCAGCAAGAATAGCTAAAATGGCTGTACCGCAACCCATATCTAATGTTTTCATTCCTGAAACTTCTGTTTCTAACAAGTGCTGAATCATCATATGTGTCGTCTCGTGATGTCCTGTTCCAAAACTCATTTTAGGCTCAATTAGAATATCAAATTCAGCATCCGTTTTTGGGTGAAAAGGAGCACGTACATGACAATTTCCTTCGACATCAATTGCCTCAAAGTTTTTCTCCCATTCTTCATTCCAGTTTACCTGATCTATTTCTTCAAAAGTATATTCGATATTAAATTCTTCAGATTGTAAAATTTGAATGTTCTCCAAGATCGTTTCGTCCCATAAGTCCTTTTGTACAAAAGCAGAGATTCCTGTCTCCGTTTCAGTAAAACTTTCAAAAGCAGTTTCACCTAATTCAGCGATCAATATTTCAGAGCCTAATTCCTTTGGTTCAACCGTAAAATGGTAACCGATATATATGTTTGACATGTTTAATTTTTTTGCAAAGGTACTATTTCCTTTTTATTGAATAATATAAAAATAAAAAAAGCGGTAAAATCAATTACCGCTTTTCTTGTATTTCAAATAATGAGCTTAAATTGCATTGACAATCGCTATGAAATCATCTGCTTTTAAAGCTGCACCACCTATAAGACCGCCGTCTACATCTAGTTTAGAGAAAATTTCTTTTGCATTTTCTGGTTTTACGCTGCCTCCATAAAGAATAGAAACATCTTCCGCAATATCGCTTCCGTATGCTTTACGAACTGTTTCTCTTATGAATTCATGCATTTCTTGTGCTTGTTCTGGAGAAGCAGTTTCACCTGTTCCAATAGCCCACACTGGCTCGTATGCTAAAATAACATTTCCCCAATCTGAAGCTTGAATATTGAATAATCCATCTCTCAATTGATTTTCTACTACATTGAAATGGTTCTTAGATTGACGGTCTTTTAATTCTTCGCCAAAACAAAAAATCACAGTCATGTCATGCTCTAAAGCTGTATTTACTTTGTTTGCAATCAAGGCATCCGTTTCATTAAAAATCGCTCTGCGTTCTGAGTGTCCAAGAATTACAATATTCACACCGACGTTTTGCAACATATCAGCAGATATTTCTCCTGTAAAGGCACCACTTTCCGCTTGATGCATATTTTGAGCAGCAACATCAATGTTAGTAAATTCTAAATGATCAACCGCTGTAGCCAGATTAATGAACGTTGGAGCTACAATTACTTGTACTTCAGTTTCAAGAGGCATTTTATCGATCAATTCATTCAACAAATCTTCTGTTTGCTCAGCATTTTTATGCATTTTCCAGTTTCCTGCAACTATCTTTTTTCTCATTTCAATTCGTTTTATTTAGTTCTTAGTTTTTAGTTTTTTTTCGAAATAGCATTATTTTAAGTCAGCTAAAGTCTCGTTGATTTTATCGAAATCAGTTTCTATGGCACGGTACAAAACAATTTTACCTGTTTTATCTACAATAATATATCTTGGAATCCAATCTAAATCAATTGCTTTTGCAAAAATGCCTTCCATCTGATCATTGGCCATAAAATGATCCCCCTTTAGTTCGTGTTTATCGATACCTATTTTCCATTTATCCGCCGTTTTATCCATGGAGATAAATACGTAGGCTACATCGGGATTATTTGCTTGTAGTTCCTTAATTTTTGGCATTGCTTTTACACAATCGCTACACCATGAGGCCCACATTTCTATGACTACCGTTTTTCCTTCGTGTTTCTTTAAAATATCTTGAAAAGCAACTTGACTTCCATCAGTTGCTAATACTGTTTCTGATAAAGCTTCTTTAGAAAATTCGGTTTTACCCGTATTTGATTTAGAACAAGAAAGTGCAAGGAATGCAATTACTAAAGCAACTATTTTTTTCATTTTTATATTTTTAACAAAGTTAAACAAACAATCTAATTTGGGTATGCAGATTAAGAAAAATTGAATATCCTCCTTTTAAATAACAAAACTGCGTGGTTTGGTTATGAAACTAAGATTGAAATCGTAATAGTTGGACTTAAATAAATTCTGTTAGAACTTGATGACTGATTTTATCTATAAAACTATCTGAAATTTCAATTTTAGATACTACGATAGTCTAATTTTAGGATCAAGATAGGCATAAATAATATCGACCATAATGTTGATAACGACAAATGTTGTCGAAATTACCAAAACTGAACCCATTATTACAGGCAAGTCTAAATTGTTCAAAGCTTCCACTATTTCTTTTCCTAATCCATTCCATCCAAAAATAAATTCAACAAATACTGCACCGGCAAGCATTGAAGCAAACCATCCAGAAATTGCAGTAACGACAGGATTTAAGGAGTTTTTTAAGGCGTGTTTTCTAATGATTTGATATTCAGATAGTCCTTTGGCTCTTGCAGTACGGATATAATCTTGACCAAAAGTCTCCAATAAGGAGTTACGCATCAATTGAATCACCACTGCCAAGGGACGAATTCCTAAAACCACTGCCGGTAAAATAATATTTTTCCATTGGATATAGCTTCCTTCGCCAAAATCGTCTACTTCATACAAGCTTCCCGTCATGTTCAGGTGGGTATATTTTTGCAACACAAAACCAAATAACCAGGCAAACAAAATAGCACTAAAAAACGAGGGAATACTCATTCCCAATGTGCTTACCAGCGCAATTAAACGATCGATCCAGGTATCTTTGTGCAAGGCCGAAATGATTCCAAACAGAATCCCAAATACAATAGCGATTACAATGGCAAAAAAGGCCAATATCGCTGTGCTGGGTAGGGTGTTTCCAATGATTTCTGACACTTTCTTTCCGCTTTTCTGAAAACTTTCCCTCAGATAAGGAGTCTTAATGACCATATTTACATTCGAAAAACTAAATAATTGTGTCGCATTGTATTTGTCTTCGCTCAAATAAGTATAATCCGATTCGGTTTTACTGTGTAAGGAAATAGGAGAGAGGTCATTGAGATAATAAAAATATTGGGTAGCAATAGGTTTGTCAAAACCATACTTCCTTTTAATCAATGCCAGTTGCTCTGAATTTTCATTTTGATCTAGCATCATTCTTGCAGGATCTCCGGGCAAAACATTAAATAAAAAGAAAATGACCGTAATCACGCCATAAAGTGTGAGCAGTGCATATCCGAATTTATTTAAAAAGTATTTAAGCATTGGTATTTTTCTACAGTCAAATGCCTAAAGTTCTCGCGTAAAATATTTTTTTACGCGAGAACTTTAGGCTTCTGGTTTATTTATAATTTCAAATCTTTGATGTCGTTGTAATGAACTTTTTGTTTAATAGTTCCTTTCTCTAGAACTACAATACTTGGATTAGCTCTTTCAATTGTTTTTAAAGCTATTGCGTCACAAGTATAGAAGTCAAAAGTAAGACCATATTTCTTCTTAGCTTTTTCAATTTCTTCTACTGCAGAGTTTGTCATTCCAATTACTTTGTATCCTTTGGCTTTAGCTTCCTGGTTTAATTTCTCCAGTTTTTCCATACCACCTTCTTCTGCTATGGTTAAGTCATAAGTTACAAACATTAGCAATTTAGGTTCTACTAACAATTCTTCTTTATAATCTGAATCGTCTTTCATCATCGTAAAATCATGAATAGGAGGAACGTAACCTTCGATGATTACCTTGTCTTTTCGATCTACAAAAGTGGCTCCTTCAGGAAGATTCATCAAGTCATCTGTCGAAAATTCTTTATCTACTCCATTTACTTTATAAATAAAAATCATTTCTACAACAGACTGTGGCGCACCTTCAGGAATTTCCATTGCTTTTTGGATATTGGTTCCTACTTTATAAGGGCGAAAGTCAATTAAAGGCAAATGATTAAGTACCCATACTGCCATAAACATACACAAGATGATACTGGCATAGGCTATTATGTTTTGGGCGCTGTTTGCAAAAAGAGGTTTTACTAATTTTTGATTAATGAATAAAATAAGGATGAAGAATAATAAAACGATATCCTTTGTAAAAGACTCCCAAGGCGTTAAATGTAAGGCGTCACCAAAACAACCGCAATCTTTTACAACATCATAATAAGCAGAATAGAACGTTAAGAATGTAAAAAACACAATCATAAGCAACAGGCTTCCAATTGTGAATTTAGATTTGTATCCTATCAGTAGCATTACACCAAGAACCACTTCGACAATGACTAAAAACAGAGCCAAGCCTAGTGAAAACGGAACTAAAAATGGAATGTTAAAAACAGGTTCTCCAAAATATTCAGCTAGTTTATAGGAGAAACCTACTGGGTCGTTTAGTTTTATTAATCCTGAAATGATAAAAAGTAAGCCAACGAATATTCTAGAGAATTGAGTAATAATGTTTTTCATTTTTATCTTTTTTTTATTTAGCAAAATCCATTAGTATTAGTGCAAATATCGAGTAATTGATCATGTCTTGATAATTGGCATCAATGCCTTCTGATACAATTGTTTTTCCTTTGTTGTCTTCGATTTGCTTTACGCGAAGTAATTTTTGCAAAATCAGATCTGTTAGGGAACTCACGCGCATCTCGCGCCAAGCTTCACCATAATCATGATTTTTATTTTCCATCAACTCTTTGGTTAGTTTGACTTTAGCATCATATAATTCGGTTGCTTTTTTAACATCTAAATCTGGCTGATCTGCTACTCCAAGTTCCAATTGGATTAAAGCCATTATCGAATAATTGATGATTCCGATGAATTCACCAGTTTCGTCTTCGTTTACTTTTCGAACCTCATTTTCCTGTAAACTGCGTATTCTTTGTGCTTTTATGAAGATTTGATCCGTTAATGAAGGCAATCGTAAGATGCGCCAGGCACTGCCGTAATCAGTCATTTTATTGATAAATAGCAAACGACAAATTGCAATTACGTTATCGTATTCTTGAGAAGTATTCTTCATTATTGATGTATATTTGTCTAAAATTTCCTCAAAAATAGGAATTAATTTTAAAAGGTTTAAAGTTTCAGGTTTAAAGTTAATGGAATAGTTGAGTTTTGCATTTGAACAACTTTAATCTTTAAACATAGAAAACTTTAAACAAGTAAAACCTTAAACAAAAAATTAATGACAATTAACTGTAAAGGACAACTTATCGATTTATCAATTCCTAAAGTAATGGGGATTTTGAACGTGACACCCAATTCGTTTTTTGATGGAGGAAAGTACAATGATGAAAGTGAACTATTGACTCAAGTTGACAAAATGATTAGTGATGGCGCGACTTTTATTGATATTGGGGCATATTCCAGTAAACCTAGTGCAGAATTTGTTTCAGAAGGAGAGGAATTGGGTAGAATCATTCCTGCAGTTCAATTGATCTTAAAACATTTTCCGGAAGCCTTGCTTTCTATCGATACTTTTAGAAGTGAGGTAGCCAAAGCCTGTATTGAAAATGGCGCTGCTATTATAAATGACATTTCTGCTGGAAATCTAGACGATGAAATGTTTGATGTCATTGCCAAATATAAGGTTCCGTATATTATGATGCATATGCGTGGCACCCCGCAAACGATGCAGAGTATGACCCATTATGAAGATATTCTCAAAGAAATACTGTTCTATTTTTCAGAAAAAGTCAATAAGGCGAGGAGTTTAGGGATTAACGATTTGATTATTGATCCTGGTTTTGGCTTTGCCAAAACGATTGACCAGAACTATGAAGTACTTCGAAAAGCAGAATTATTTCAACTACTGGAATTACCTTTATTAGTGGGAGTCTCTAGAAAATCAATGATCTATAAAACGCTGAATAACAGTGCTAAAGAAGCTTTTAACGGAACCACGGTTTTAAATACCATTGCCTTGACTAAAGGAGCCAAAATTCTCCGCGTTCACGATGTAAAAGAAGCGATAGAGTGTGTGCTACTTTGGAAAAAAATTAATTTATAAATAGGATAGGAGCGTGCCAGAAATTCGAGGTAAACACGAATGCATTAATGTCAAACCAAGTTTAATGACTCAAATAAAAACCCAAAAACGGAATTGTTTTTCTGTTACTTTTAAAAAATAAATAATATCTACATATGAAATATTTAAGTTTAGTTATCGTTTTTCTTATAGTGTCTTGCGGAAATAAAGAAGATATCTTATTGCCAAAATCCAATGTAACAGTAGTAAGCAATGTTGTTGATCACTCGGCCATTTATATTTTTTTTAGAATAAGCGGCAAAGATACTTTGGCGGAAGTAAACCGAAAAAATAGCATTATCACAACCAATTGGATTCTTAATATTGACAAGCGCTTGCCGTTGAAATTAGTTATTCCTGAGGTAGTGAAATTACAAGATAAGAAACGCAAAGAAAAAGCCCATAAAAATGAAAAGGCTGAGAATTATTATTCTTATGCAGATAGTATCGGGAAGAATATGGCTTTTATTCCTTTCACGAAGGTGTATTATAAAATGGAGAAACCAATTGGAACTATTATCTATTTCGATAAAAAAAATGAAATTTTAATTGAAAATAATGTTATTAAAAGAGAAAAAATTAAAGAGATGTTTACCACGATATTGCCAAAAGAATTAGCTAATAATTTTATTTTTATGTTTGATAAAAACATGAGCTACGGAATGTACATTCAAAATAAGATTTTTATTGAAAGTTTGAGATTGGATATTAAGAATAGAGAGGAGTTTGTGTATTAAAAGACACGATACTGAATACTAAAGACTGAACCCTGATCACTTTTTATTGGTGATGATACGGTTCATTCTTTAAAATAGTAAATCCACGATATAGTTGTTCGATAAAAAACAAACGCACCATTTGATGAGAGAATGTCATTAACGAAAGCGAAATCTTTCCTTGTGCTTTGGCGTAGACTGTATCAGAAAAGCCATAAGGTCCACCAATTACAAATACTAAAGTTTTTATGCCAGAATTCATTTTCTTTTGCAGTTCTTCAGAGAATCCTACACTTGAAAAATTCTTTCCATTTTCATCCAATAGGATCAATTGATCAGTTGGGGATATTTTTGCCAAGATTAATTCACCTTCTTTCTCTTTCTGTTGGCTTTCAGATAAGTTTTTTACATTCTTAATATCTGGGATAACCTCTAAGTCAAACTTGATATAAAAAGACAATCGCTTTGTATAATCGTCAATTAAGGATTGTAATGCTTTATTATCTGTTTTGCCAATGGCGATCAATTTGATGTTCATTAGAATTTATTTTAAAGGAAAATTGGCTTCAAAAGTTTTAAATCTCAAGTCAAGATCTTTTAATAATTGTTTTTTTACCTTATCATCCTGTATAAAGCTGTAGTTTATGCTGTTGTACACATATTGCTTGATATCAGCATAGGATATGTCTTTGTATCTCTTAGCCAATAAAACATATTGTTCAGTCATATTAGATCGCAATATCCCGGCATCATCTGTACTGATAACGATGGGAACTCCAAACGCTTTGTATAGAGAAATTGGATGGCGGTTTTCTTTGACTTTCAAAATGAACTCATTGCTTACTAGATTGATTTCAATAGCAATCTTGTTTATTGCCATGTAGCGTAACAACTCGTATGATTTTGCTTCGTACGCCATGTCAACTCCATGTCCAATACGATTGGCTCCAGCCGTATAAACAGCATCGTTAATATGTGATGTCAGATCTTCAGGTTGAACCAGTCCTAAGGTGAGCTCGCCCGCATGCATCGAGTATTTTACATCAGGAAATTTAGTGTGGCAATAGTTGAACATTACCATGTGCAACCAATAATCTTTCATCGAGGTTTCACTGTCTTCTGGCGAAACAATATTAACACCAGCCATTAGCGGACTGCTATCGGCTGAGATAAAAGCGACGACTAAATTTTTAAATAAATCCACAGGTTCCATAAAACGCAATACAAAATTTTGATAACGCATCGTGAAACGTTCATCGTCAATTTTCAAATCGGTGTGTAGTTTAGTTACAAAGTTCGTGTTGAAATCCTTCGCATCTGCCACTGCATCTCTTTTTAGCATTGTGCTGTAAAGCGTATCAAGAAGTGATTTTACTCCTTTTTCGTTTCTGTTGTTTGCCAATTGTCTTAATTGGGTATTAAAACCTAATAGATCAGCGGTATTGATTTTAGAAGGGATAGTCGAGAATTCGGTTTCGATATAACTCACGTTTTCCTTAATTGCTCTATTTTTTAGTTCCAATAAACCTTCGCCAAAATGCCCCACAATTGCTGGACTGAACTTTCCAAAAGACTCAAAAAACAATTTGTCTGACGGGTAACTAACATGATTATAGTCTTTTACAGACCATTTTTCCATTATTTTCTGTTTGTAAACGCCTAGTTCACCGCGATTAGCTATAGCAGAGAATTTTTCCCAAGTACCAGTTGCAGGTTTTTCCTTAAGCACTTCCATAGTGGTAGTATTCAAGTAAAAGTCTTCGGTTATTGCGTCTTCTAACATTGGTTCGGCATAAATGGAACCACTAAAATGGTGGTGTAGATCGCCTCCTTTTGGCATTTGAGAAAAGAAAGCTGTAAGTTCAGCTTCATTATTTCTAATTTTCTCTAAGTAAAGACTAGGGGATTGTGAGTAGCTTAGATTCAGCATTGCCGAAAAAAGAAGCGTATAAATTAATTTCATAATATCTGTTTTTGTGGTTCCGATAATTATCGGTAAAATTGAAGCAAAGGAATTCATTTTGAGTACCTGAATTATAGTTTGCATATCATTATATCTATTCTAAATCATTAATGTCCGATAAAAAATAAAATCGTAATATTTTATTTTTTATCTATTTGATTTTCATTGTTTTAATTTTCATCTTCTATGCTTTTCCAAAAACAGGTCACAAAATTAATGATAGTTGTTCTGTTTCAGCCTTGTCAATTATCCAATCCTTTTCTGGATTTTCCAGAAATTTCATTAAATTGATGTAATTAAAAAGATGAATTTTACAAAAGCTAACCAAATTTGAAAATGCCCAACTGCGCTTTAGTTTCTTTTTGACCACCGCTAATAGCAAGTTAACTATCAAAACACAATAAATCTGTATTTTAATGGCATTTTCATTATCTCCCAAGAAATATTTTAATGGAAAATTTTGCTTTAATTGTTTGAATAATAACTCTATTTGCCATCTTGTTTTATACAAAGCCGCAATTAAATCGGCGCGCAAGTCAAATAAATTAGTTAAAAACTCAAATTCTCGTTTGTTTACTAGGTCATAAAACGTCACTTTTCTCAACCTTAATTTCGACATTTCTTTACCTTTTTTCACATCAATTTCAATAATTTCATCTTCTAAAACTCCGTTATGAATTCGTTCTCCAATATCTAGTTTTTCGATACTTATATACGATGCGTTGTCTTTTATTCGAGTTACAAACCCTGTTTTTTGAGCTGTAAAATGCTCAAAAGCCTTGTAATCATTGTATCCTTTGTCAAAAACATAAATGGTGTTTTCATCGCATTTTAATTTTTCTAAAAAATTGTGGTCGTGTGTTTTGGCTTCGCTGAACCAAACCAAACTCGGCACCATTTCATCAGCATTGACAACCGTATGCAATTTAATTCCTCCTTTTCTTTTTCCACTTTTTGGATTTCTTCCTACGCAACCCATAATGTCTTTGAATAGGCTAATTGTTGAACTATCAAAAATTTTGACCTGCTTATTTATAACATCTTTAATGCGGCTGTCCGATAAAAAACCACCATATTGCTTTAGCAATTGATGATAAATATTTTCAAAAACCAAAACATCTCTTTTCTTATTAGCATCAGATAAAGTACTCCTTTTAGGGATGTGATTTAACTGAAAACTACTTGTTTTACCTGATAAACCAAGCATTGCTCCAGATATTTCTCTAAGTGATGTACACTTTGAGAAAGAACAAAAAAGCATACTTATCAAATGGTCTTTTGTGGTAAATCGCTTTGTATAACGGTCTGATTCACATTTTTTGACTTCTTTTTTTATAATCGAATCGTCAATTAAAGAAATCAGCTGTCCGAAAACAGATTTACTAGAAAAATAATTACTTTTACTCATCGTATTTTGTATGTCGAAACACAAATTTACGATTCATTTAAAGAAGCCATCTTTTTGGCTTCTTTTTTTATCGGACAACAATGATTCTAAATATGCTATTCAGAATAAATTGGAGGCAAATATAAGCGATTAAACGTTTAAAAAAAATAGCCGATATGAATTACTCTTTTTTCAATGTCACATTAAATGGAGGAGCTTGATATTCTTTGTCTAAATAATTCTCAGGAATAGTGGTTCTATTTCCATCTCTTGCTGCGCGATAATGTGGCGACATAATTTCAATTCCTCTTTCATTACACACATCTTGAATGTTTTGATGTAGATCAGAATAGATTACCGCCTGCTTGTTAGGCTCTTTGATATACGCATTGATCTCATAAGATACATAGAAATCATCTAGGCTGGTTTGTAATACAAAAGGTTTTGGTTCTTGTAAAATTAATGCTGTTTTTAAAGCAGCATCAATCAATGCTTGATGCATGTCTTTCCAGGGCACATCGTAACCAATAGTTACTGTGGAGTGAATAATCAGCCCTTTCTCAGGAGCATCGCTACTGTAATTAATCGTGTGGCTACTCATCACGGTCGAGTTAGGAATAGAGATGATTTCGTTTTTAATCGTTCTTATTCGGGTGACTAATAATGATTTTTCGATTACGTCACCTACCACTTCGCCAATTTTTACTCGGTCACCAATTTTAAACAAGCGCATATACGTCAGTATTAAACCAGCAATAATATTCGAAAGTGATCCTGCTGAACCAAACGTAAACAGGAAACCCAGAAAAACAGAAACGCCTTGAAATACAGGGGAATCACTTCCAGGAAGATAGGGGAAAATTACGACAACCATAAAAGCAAATACAATTACTCTTATAATTTGATAGGTGGGATTAGCCCAATCTGGAAAAAAACCAGGTAGTTCTAAATTCCCTTTTTCAATTTCGTTTTTAAGGAACTTAATTCCTTTTAATACGTATCGGAACACAAAAATAATCACCAAAATCGTAATCAAATTTGGCAGATAATTCCAAAAACCAAGACCTATCTTTTTAAGCGGATTTAGGATATATCCAAAAAGGGTAGAAGCAAATCCTTTAGTCCATGGGAAAATCCCAAAGAGAATGGGTAAGGCAATATAAACGAGTAATGCGATTAGCAACCACTTAAGTACCGTGTTGATATTAAGCAATGCATTCACCTGCTGCTTGGCATCAAATAAAATGAAGTTCCTAATTTTTATTCCTTGGATTCGTTTGTCTTCCTGAAATTTAATTTTAAATGCTGTCCATTTAAAAAACTTCTTCAAATAAGAAATTAATACAAACATAATAATCAAGACAAGTAATGCTAATCCGATTTCTTTGGCTAATGTGGCCAAGCTGGTTTCACTTTTGTATTTGATTATAGCGGCACTAATCAATGCTTTGTATTTCTTTGCCAATGTCTGTTTTGTGGTATTGTTCCAAAGAGCATCATTTTCAGTAATACTCATAATAATGCTTTCGCCATTCACTAAATCCAAGCTTGTTTCTGTTTCAACTGTTTTGATGGAATCTGCATTGAAACCATATTGATCAGCAAGATTTGTTATTCGAACACTAATAGCATCAGCTCGGTCCTTGGCTGAGAAACTACCTAATTTACTGTAGATGTGAAATAAAGTGTCATTAAAAAATCCGTTAACTGGATATCCTTTAGCGGTAAGCCGCATTGAATTAATTTGTGCTTTCTTTTCAGTAAGGCGTAGCGAGTCTTTTTCATGTAACGCTAGTAGTTGTTTTTCTAGGTCTTCTTTTTTAAGATTATCGGTTGTTTTTAAGGAAAGGAGTTGCTTTTCTAATTCCACTTTTTTGATGGAATCAGTAAGGCGTTGCGCTTCAATAATAGACAGTTTTTTGTTGAATGCCTGAATTAGAGAAGTGTTTATGGAATCATTTTGCTTATTGATGCTATCGTTTTGTGAGAAGGCTGCCGCCGAAGCCAACAGTAAAAAAACACTTAATAATATGGTTTTTATTTTTCTAATTATAAAACCCGAAACAGTTTGATTCGATACAGAAAGAAAAATGTTTTTATGATATTTAGTAGGTCGGTGCTGCATAAATTAGTTCCATTAAAGGTATTAAAAACTGTATTTTTATGTTTTTTTGGTAAATAAACTCTCGCTTTTTAATAGGCTAAGATCTCCATTAAATTTCATTTCTATTTCTGCCCTTTCAAAAGCTTGATAGGAATGATGCATTGCGGCTATTTTTATAGCAGAATTATCGATGGCATAAACGCTGTTAAAGGCTTTTTGAAGTCGGATCATTACTTCAATATTTCCGGCACCATCTCTGGCTATGGGTCTAAACGCATCTTCAAATAGATCTGCAATTGCAAGTTCAGGAACGGCGATACGGTCATAAGATAATTTTTCTTCCTTTTTCGAATGAACCGGTTCGGCCCACAAAGAAAATAAACGCACATGGCTACTAATTATCTGGATCGCCGTTCCGGGGTCATTGACTGCGGGAGATAAAGCACGACTCGCAATTTCGCTTAAAGTGATGAGTCCAAAACGTGGATCTTCTTCAAAATAACGCATGTTACCTATTACAAATGCTTTTCTCATTTCATTATAATCATCCTCAGTGGTCGTGTTTTTTAGTACTGAGATATAAAACAAGGGCTTGTCTATGGCCGAAAAAGTTCCAGGAACTGCGTTTATGGTAATGAGGGCATCTAATTTTTTTGCAATTATCTGTAGGTTAGACATATATATTTGTTGGACATACCCAGTAATGTTACCATAAACGGCCGTACCTTTTTCTTGATTTGGATTAATACTGATTCCATTTAACGTAGGGGACGCTAATCTTGTTTTTATCGCATTTTCGGTGGCATTTTCCACTAATTTAATGGTATGTTCCATACGCCCCAATCGGGAGATACGCTCAACCCATCGTAAAAAAGTAAGAATAACCAGTGCGAAGAAGAGTAGTGTAAATACAAATAAAGTAAAGTTGCCTGCCACGCCGTAGTAGCCATTTTTTAAAGCGACCGTTGCCACAATACTATAAATGAACGAACCTATAAAAACAGAAAGTGCGTTTCGTGACACATCATCTGCAATAATTAGTTTAAAGGAGCGGGGAGTGGCCGTATTGCTGGCTGCCGAAAATGCTGAAACCATCGAGCCCACCGCGAAAATGGAAATCACCAACATACTTGCTGATATGGTATCGAGTAATGTTTCCAAGGATTCCGTATTTATTTTGGGAACTAATTCATGAAGACGGGTACTGTCGGCTATTTGTGCAATTAACGCTCCCAAGATGGAAAGTATACAAAAAATCAAGGGTCTAAACCATAATTTTTCTGTGATGCGATTCATTGTAAAAAGTACTTTTTCGTTCATAACGGGAAGGTTTAGTACTAAATTAATATTTATTTCTTGAAATAACTAAAATCCGTCTCTGTTACGCTTTTCTTACAATAGCTAGAAAAAGTTTTTTTAGGAATAATTTTAGCTTTTTAAAGGTTTGAAAAAAAACATTTTTTGTGTTTTAATCAAATAGGGGTCATTTTAGTTTTGCATGTATCATTATAGTAATTTCAAATATAGGTATCTGATTTTTAATAAAGTAAACCATTTTATCTTAATTTATTCGGGAACAATATATGGGAGTTCTTGGAATGGAATCACTACTAAAAGAGATTTTATAAGAAATGTATAGCAAAGTAAAGAGCACCTTTGGAATAATAGTAGCTCCAATTTTAAATATTAAAAAAATGAGGTAAAGATTATTGTGTAGAGTATTGTAACAATCTGATAAAGTCTACTTTATTTTTCTATACTCCAAGCGTGGGCCGTCGCAGTTTTGCCAGGTACTGACTAAGACATCAGTAGTGTCGTAATAAAGTTCTTCTTTTAAATTGCCGTAGCAGCTGCCAATGATGTCACTTTGGGATGAATAAGTAAGTTCAATATAGTTTTCGGTACCGTTAGTATTGGTTTTGTATGTTCCAGTACTTTGGGAAGTATTGCTAGCGAAGGTTCTGGACTTGGTAAAAGTGCCATTGTCATTAAGTAAATAGAATTCCTGCCACTCCATATCAGTACCTGAAGTTTCAGAGTTCAGCGTTCTGCCGCTCATTTTTACCAATTCCCATTTGCCTTGAGAACCAGGCTGTGACTCAATGACATCTGTACCTGAACAGGAGATAAGTAGCGCAAATGCTATAAAAATAAGAAAAGTGGATTTCATTTTATTTTTATTTTGGTGTTTTAATGTTCCTTCTTTTGTCAAAATATATTTTAAACAAGAATAACGTGATTGGTAATCTAAATCAACGATAAAAACCTATATCTTCTTTAAAAATAGTACCTCGTACGAGGATTTATTATTAGATAAACCGCTAGCAAAGAAAAGAAATATTCACTAATATATTCATAGCTGATACAGTGTATTTTTCTTCTATGTTAATTAACTACATTTTTTTGTTTATAGATTCTTCTTGTTTTTAAAATAGTTTCCTTAGTCGTAAAATCATTTTTATGTAACAAAACGGAAGTTTATTTATTTAACTATAGCACATTTATGATTTTAGATCAGAATTATGGTCTTTTCAAATACAGGAATTATTTTACTTAGTAACGTAAAAAAAAGATTATTATTTTTATCCTTTAATGCATGGTTGAGGGATTGTGCAGCTTGTAAATTCTAGTGTATTGCCTTTTCGTTCTCCATATTTGTACTTCTGCAAGATTGCTTAATGTCACGAACTCGGGATCATATTCGTTAAACAAATTTTCAGTTTAACAAAAAAAACCTACTTTAGCAGTATATAAATTTCTTATAAAAATGATTAGCGAAGCACAATTTAAAAACGAGTTACAGATACTAATTGCAAATGCCATACGTGAAGATGTTGGTGATGGAGATCACAGTTCTTTGGCTTGTATTCCAACGTTTGCAGAAGGTAAAGCAAAGTTGTTAGTAAAAGACAACGGGATTATTGCTGGTGTCGAATTTGCTAAAATGATTTTCCATTACGTAGATCCAAATTTAACAGTAGAGACTTTTATAGTTGATGGCACACCAGTGAAATATGGTGATGTAGTGTTTCATGTTTCAGGTAGCTCACAATCCATCCTAAAAGCAGAAAGAATGGTGTTGAACTCAATGCAAAGAATGTCAGCCATTGCTACTAAAACTAACAACTATGTCAAATTGCTTGAAGGAACGAAAACCAAAATTTTGGATACCCGTAAAACCACACCTGGTTTTCGCGTAGCTGAGAAATGGGCTGTGAAACTCGGGGGCGGTGAGAACCACCGTTTTGCCTTGTATGATATGATTATGCTCAAAGATAACCACATCGATTTTGCGGGCGGAATCGCTTTGGCTATCGCTAAAACTAAAACTTATCTCAAGGAAAACAAATTAGCTTTAAAAATTATCGTGGAAGCCAGAGATTTAAACGAGGTCAAGGAAATAGTTGCCTGCGGTGGAGTTTACAGAATACTTTTGGACAATTTTGATTATCAAATGACTAAAGATGCAGTAGCTTTTATTGGAAATAAAAGCTTGACGGAATCCTCGGGAAACATTAATGAAGAAACTATAAGAGCATATGCTGAATGTGGCGTGAATTATATATCTTCGGGCGCGCTAACACATTCTGTGTATAATATGGATTTAAGTTTAAAAGCGATATAAAATAGCTATTTTCGCAACCTTATCCCGATAGTTATCGGGACTGTAACCTGAATACAATGAGTCAAGAAATTGAAAATAGAATTGAAAAAATCCCGCTACTTCGTAATTTCGCCCATTACTTAAAGGGTATTAAATTAAAGTGGTTGGCTGGCTTGTCTCTTTATGATTTAATGGAATTATACGTCATCGGTATTGCCGAAGGTGCTTTGTCAAATAGGGCAGGATCTATTGCATTTAGTTTTTTTATGGCTTTGTTTCCCTTTGCCTTGTTCATTCTTAACCTTATCCCATACATTCCTATTGAAGGTTTTCAACAAGATTTCTTGAAATTTGTATCTGAAGGAGTACCTCCTAACACTTATTATGCGATTGAAAACATAATAAATGACATACTACACAACAGTCACTCTGGTTTATTGTCTACGGGTTTTATATTGTCTATATTTTTAATGGCAAATGGATTAAATGCGATTTTAGGTGGCTTTGAAACTTCAAAGCATGTACTTGTAAAGAGAGGTTTTTTTCGTCAATATTTGATTGCCGTGGGAATGTCGGTTTTTTTATCCATGTTGTTATTGGTTACCGTAGGTATCATTGTTGTTTTTGAAGTATTTATTCATAAACTAACTGCGGATCAGGTCTTAAATGAACAAATTCCGTTGATAGTTATGGGGCGGTATGGCTTTTTAATTATGATGATCTTAATTACGACGTCAATACTTTTCAAGTTTGGAACAAAACATGATAAAACAAGAGCTTTCATTTCCATTGGTTCTGTATTTACTACAATTCTGACCATCATTATTTCCTACTTTTTTGGAATTTGGGTCATACAATTCTCTCAATATAATCAACTTTATGGTTCTATTGGGACTTTATTAATTGTGATGTTTTATATTTGGATTAATTGTATGATTTTACTTCTCGGATTTGAGTTAAATGCCGCAATAAATAACTTAAAAAGAAATAATAATATTAAATTAATATAAATGTTTTTTGCTAATTTTATAGTATGTTTGGTGAAAATTAGGTGCTTTTCTGCCAGATAAATGGACTGGTTGTAAGTAACACGCTTCAAATTATAAATAGAAATAGGTTTTCTCTCCATTTGAATTATAAAAAAAATTATGAAAAAAAGTATCACATTCGTATTGCTGTTTGTATCAACATTGTTTTACGCTCAAGGTCAGGGAGTTATTGGAAAATGGAAAACGATTGATGATCAATCCGGTGAGGAAAAGTCAGTTGTAGAGATTTATGAAAAATCAGGAAAAATTTACGGAAGAGTACTTGAAATCTTTGACGCAAGTCATAGAAAAGACCGCTGTATTGACTGTGAAGGAGAAGATAAAAATAAACCTGTAATAGGTTTAACAGTGATAAAAGGGCTTAAAAAAGATGGGGACGAATATAATTCAGGAAAAATTTTAGATCCAAAAAACGGAAAAGTATATAAATGTTTTATTACTTTAGAATCAAAAGATAAGCTTAAGGTACGTGGTTATATAGGCTTTGCTTTATTGGGAAGAACTCAATATTGGTATAGAGTTAAATAATTTATTTTATATAAGTAACTACATTAATTAACGTCCAATATCCAAATAATGCTTTTTTTTGCCGAAGTAATTTTACCGCTTTCCCTTGCCAAAACGTTCACGTATAGTATATCGGAAGCAGAGTATCATTATATCAAGAAAGGAATGCGAGTAGCGGTTCCTTTCGGTAAAAGTAAGGTATATACCGCACTTGTGGTTGAAACACATCAAAATCAACCCACATTATACGATGCTAAAGAAATTCATCAAATACTTGATGAATTTCCTATTGTAACTGAGATTCAGATTGCGCATTGGCAATGGATTGCATCCTATTATATGTGCGCCATCGGCGATGTTTATCGCGGTGCGATGCCAAGTGCATTGTTACTAGAAAGCGAAACCGTAATTTCTCAAAAAACAGATGTCTTAGTTGATGAACGTGGGCTTTCTGATGATGAGTTTTTAGTATATCAGGCTTTGCAGCAGCAATCATCGCTTAAGGTTCAGGATGTCATCTTAATCTTAAATAAAAAAAATATTTTTCCTGTCATTCAAAAACTGATTGATAAAAATATACTTGTGCTTCAGGAGGAGGTGCTTGAGAGTTATAAACCTAAATTAGTCCGTTACATTCGTTTACATTCTAAATATGAATCGAATGAAGGTTTGGCAGTGTTATTAGAAACGCTAAAAAATGCCAGTAAACAAAAAGAAATTGTTCTAAGATATTTTCAATTAAATGCTAGCAGTAAGGAGCCTATTACTGTAAAAAAATTAGTGGAGGCTGCTGGTTCTACCTCTGCAATTGTAAAAGCTCTTATAGAAAAAGAAATATTTGAAGATTACTATATCCAAGAGGATCGTGTTAATTTTACGGGAAACTCAAGCAGAAAGGAATTGCACCTGAGTGGAGCGCAACAAAATGCTTTTTCAGAGATTAAAGATAGTTTTAACCAGAAAGAAGTTTGTCTTTTACATGGCGTAACTTCTAGTGGGAAAACGGAGATCTATATCAGGCTTATAGAGGAGCACCTACTTACCGGAAAGCAAGTCTTGTATTTGTTACCAGAAATTGCACTTACCACTCAATTGGTCGGGAGATTAAGAGCTTATTTTGGAAATAAAGTGGCTGTTTTTCATTCGAAATACAATAATAATGAGCGTGTAGAAGTGTGGAATCAAGTTTTACAATATTCCGAAAAAGCACAAATAGTAATAGGAGCGAGGTCGGCCTTATTTTTGCCGTTTGCTGACTTAGGATTTGTAATCGTGGATGAAGAGCACGAGCAAACCTTTAAACAAGTTGATCCTGCGCCTAGGTACCACGCCCGTGATGCTGCAGTGGTGTTGGCAAATTTTCATAAAGCAAAAGTTTTATTAGGTTCGGCAACGCCAAGTATCGAAACGTATTTTAATGCTAAGTCGGATAAATATGGTTTGGTCGAAATAAAAGAACGATTTGGCAATGTAAAAATGCCTAATATTGAGCTGGTTGATTTAAAAGATAAATATTTCCGAAAAAAGATGAAAGGTCACTTTAGTGATGTATTGATCGAAGGGATTACTAATGCTGTTGCACTAGGAGAACAAGTAATTTTGTTTCAAAACAGAAGAGGGTACTCTCCTGTAGTGGAGTGTATGACTTGTGGGCACGTACCGCATTGCCAGCAATGTGATGTAAGTTTGACGTATCATAAGCATAAAAATCAATTGCGATGTCATTATTGTGGGTATTCCATTGCTAAGCCTACTCATTGCCACAGCTGTTCTAGCGTTGATTTGGCCACTAAGGGTTTTGGAACAGAACAAATCCAGCAAGAATTGACGATTATTTTTCCTGATTATAAAATAGGAAGAATGGATCAAGACACTACTCGCGGCAAATTTGGGTTCGAAAAAATCATTGATAATTTTAAAAACAAGGAAGTTGATATTCTGGTAGGAACTCAAATGCTAGCCAAAGGACTTGATTTTGATAACGTAAGTTTAGTAGGAATCATGAATGCCGATAATATGCTGTATCATCCCGATTTTAGGGCTTTTGAAAGAAGTTTTCAAATGATGACGCAAGTGTCAGGACGTTCAGGGCGGTCAGAAAAGCAAGGAAAGGTAATTATTCAAACGTATAATCCAGAACACAACACGATACAGCAGGTGACTAATAATGACTATATAGGGATGTATAACGAACAATTATATGACAGGCAAATTTATAAATATCCCCCATACTTCAGGATTATTAAAATCACATTAAAGCATCGTGATTTTGACAAACTTAAAGAAGGTGCTTTGTGGTTGTATCAGGTAATGAGCCAAAATCTAAATATTCCAGTTTTGGGACCTGAAGAACCTGCTATAAATAGGATAAGAAACGAATACATCAGAACAATAGTCATAAAGATTCCAACAAATATCTCAATAGGAAGTAATAAAAATATTATACAGAAAATTTTAAATAGCTTTGATTCAGTTGCTCAATACAGAGCAATTAAAGTAGCGATAAACGTTGATTTTTATTAGAGTAAATTTTATGCAAATGAAAGTGCTTTTACTAAATCTTCTTTTTTGTTTCTACTTAAAGGTATTTTAGTCACACCTATTTCAGCAAATTTACTATTGAAACGTTCTACTTTATCAATGTTAATGATATAGGATTTGTGAACCCTTACAAATTTCTTTTTCGATAAATCGTTCTCAAAAGATTTCATAGTAGAAAGAACTAGATTGCTGTCATCTTCGGTCACGACTCTTACATAGTCACCAAAAGCTTCAATCCATTTTATTTTAGCAGTAAAAATCTTTAGTTTTTTCAAATTACTTTTGATGAAAATATGTTCACCTTCTTCTTCTTTGGTATCTTTTCTAAGTAGATATAAATCCATAGCTCTTTTTACAGATGCATTAAATCGATCTAATGCAATCGGTTTTTGAAGATAATCCGTAGCGTCATAATCAAATGCTTTCATAGCATACTCGGCTTTGGAAGTGATAAAAATAATTTGAGGTTTAATTTTTAATCCATCCAAAAAATCGAAGCCACTAATTACAGGCATTTCAATATCAAGAAATATTAAATCTACATTATGTATGGACATACAACTTTTTGCTTCTATCGCATTTGAAAAATCTCCTATCAAATGTAAATTTTGATGATTATTTACTAACTTCGAAATGATCATTCTTTGGATTGAACTATCATCTACAACAACACAGTTTAGCTTCATAATGTTAGCATTTAAGATTTGGAACAGTAAATATATCTTTTTTTTTCAAATAAATATATTTTTAGATCATTTTTTTGTCATACGTCGATTAAATTAAAATTATTGTTGATTATTGAAAAATAAAGGCTACTTTTGCAGCCAAATTAACAATAAAATAAATTTTTATGAATCATTATGAAACTGTTTTCATTTTAAATCCCGTTTTATCTGATGTTCAGGTGAAGGAAACAGTAAGCAAATTTGAAGATTTTCTTACTAGTAGAGGTGCTACGTTTGTCTCTAAAGAGGACTGGGGTCTTAAAAAAATGGCTTACGAAATCCAAAACAAAAAATCTGGATTTTACCATTTGTTTGAATATAACGTATCAGGAGAGGTTTTAATCGCTTTTGAAACTGAATTCAGACGTGACGAAAGAGTTATGCGTTTTTTAACGGTAAGTCTTGACAAACATGCTATCTCTTGGGCTGAAAGAAGAAGAGCAAAACTTAAATCTCAAAAAGCTTAATTATTATGGCAACATTACAACAATCTGCTTCAGGAAAAAAAGACGGAGATATCAGATATCTTACTCCTTTAAACATAGAAACTAACAAACAAAAGAAATACTGTCGTTTCAAAAAATCTGGTATCAAGTATATCGATTTTAAAGATGCTGATTTCTTATTGAAATTCGTGAATGAGCAAGGAAAAATTCTTCCTCGTCGTTTAACTGGTACTTCATTGAAATACCAAAGAAAAGTGTCTGTAGCTGTAAAGCGTGCACGTCACTTAGCTTTAATGCCATACGTGGCCGATTTACTTAAATAATATTTTAACTCAGTTGTTGGTTTTCTGAAACATGAAACCTAACTTCTATAATAAAGGACAACAACATGGAACTTATATTAAAACAAGACGTTCAAAACGTCGGATTTAAAGATGATGTAGTAACTGTAAAAAATGGTTATGGTCGTAATTTTTTAATCCCACAAGGATTTGCTCATTTAGCTACCTCTTCTGCAAAGAAAGTATTAGCTGAAAACCTAAAACAAAGAGCACATAAAGAAGCTAAAGTGGTAGGTGATGCGCAAGTACTTGCTGAAGCCTTAAAAGCTATCGAAATTAAAATTACTGCAAAAGCGGGTGGAGAAAAATTATTCGGTTCAATCACGAATATCGACATCGCTAATGTATTAGCAAAAGGTGGTCAAGTAATTGATAGAAAATTCATCACTAGTGGTATCGTTAAGCGTACTGGTAAATACACTGCAAGTGTTCGTTTACACAGAGATGTAATTATCGAATTGCCTTATGAAATTGTTGCAGAATAATTTCATTTAGTTAACGTTTTTATAGATAAATTTAAAAATCACTCCTCGGAGTGATTTTTTTTTGCCGGTTTTTGATGTTACACAAACTAAACATTTAATTACGATGCTATTTTACTGTTAAGATGGCAAGTACAATTTGGAATTATATATACTTTCTTGTCTCAATTATTAAATAAAAATAGAAAAGCCTTCTTGTAAAAGAAGGCTTTTCTATTTTTAAATTTTAAATTTGCTGCAAAATTAAAACAACAAAAGCGAAATGCTTTGTAGTAAAATAAAATTTAATGAAATATACAAGATTAACAAAAGAACAATTTGAAGAGTTAACGCAAGAGTTTACTACTTTTTTGGCAACTCAAACAATTGATAAAGCAGAATGGGATATCATTAAAAAAGACAAACCTGAGGTGGCCGAGCAAGAACTAGACGTTTTTTCAGATTTAGTTTGGGAAGGGGTTTTGACAAGAGCTGAATATTTAGAGCATTTTTCAAAAAACCACATTTTTCTTTTCCAGAGTTATGATACGCACGTACAGTCTATAGTTCTAAAATCATTGGTTCCTGAGGTTGACTTTTTAACGAAAGAAGGGTTGCAATGGCTTAGTGATAATATGTTTACAGAAACAATCGAAATGAAAGTGGGTAAAAAGGAGTTTACAGAAGAGCGTAATACTTCTATTTTTGCTTTGATACAACAGGGTGCTTTTTTAAGTGATGGGCAATTGTATAAGCAAATAAATTCAATTATTGAAGGGTAATAATTCATAATATTTCTTTTAAATTGGTTATTTTAGTATGCGATTTTCAATTACTAAAATAGCCAATTTTTTTTCTATGGATGTTCAAAATACGATTCAAAAATTAAGGGATGAATTAAACCAACACAATTATAATTACTATGTATTGGACAGTCCTACCATATCGGATTATGAATTTGATATAACACTAACACAACTTCAAGATTTAGAAAATAAGCATCCCGAATATTTTGATGAAAGTTCCCCTACGCAACGCGTGGGAGGTACAATCACGAAAAATTTTAAAACAGTGCGTCATGAGTATAGAATGTATTCTTTGGATAATTCTTATTCTAAGGAAGATCTAATTGATTGGGAAAAACGCATACAGAAAGTATTAGGAGATGTTCCATTAGAGTATACCTGTGAATTAAAATATGATGGGGCATCCATTAGCATTACTTACGAGCACGGAAAATTAAAAAGAGCCGTGACCAGAGGAGATGGATTTCAAGGGGATGATGTTACTAGTAATATCAAAACAATAAAATCAGTTCCACTGCAATTAAAAGGCAATTTTCCAGAAAAATTTGATGTACGCGGTGAAATTATTCTGCCTTTTGCGGGCTTCGAAAGAATGAATCAAGAACTCATTGAAATTGGGGAAACTCCTTATTCGAATCCTAGAAATACGGCTTCGGGTAGTTTAAAGCTTAAAGAAAGTGCCGAAGTAGCAAAAAGACCATTGGATTGTTTATTGTATTTTTTAATTGGAAACAATCTCCCTTTTAACACACAGTTTGACGGCTTAGAAAAGGGCAGGAACTGGGGATTTAAAGTGCCAAAAGAAGCTAAATTAGCGAATAACTTAGAAGAAGTTTTTCAGTTTATCGATTATTGGGATGTACACAGGCATGAATTGCCTTATGAAACGGATGGGGTTGTACTAAAAGTAAATAGCTTTCAGTATCAGGATGAATTAGGCTATACTGCTAAATCTCCGCGTTGGGCGATTGCCTATAAATTCAAATCAGAACAAGTTTCGACGAAATTAAATTCTATTTCTTACCAAGTGGGAAGAACAGGAGCGATTACTCCAGTTGCTAATTTAGAAGCAGTACAGTTAGCAGGAACAGTTGTAAAACGAGCCTCATTACATAATGCAGACCAAATAGAAAAATTAGATATCAGAGTTGGCGATACTGTTTTTGTAGAAAAAGGAGGCGAAATAATACCAAAAATAATAGCCGTTGATTTAAGCAAACGCCCGGAAAATACTGAAAAAACAAAATATATAACGAACTGCCCAGAATGCAATACGAAATTAGTTAGAAATGAAGGAGAAGCAAATCATTATTGTCCTAATTTCTATGGATGTCCGCCGCAAATCATAGGCCGAATTCAACATTATATTTCGAGGAAAGCCATGGATATTGAAGGGCTCGGTGGGGAAACAGTGGCCTTATTATTCAATAATGGTCTGGTGCATAATTATGCGGACTTATATGAATTAACTGTAGATCAAATACTTCCTCTAGAAAGAATGGCGCAAAAATCAGCCGAAAACTTAGTTAATGGCGTACAAAAATCAAAAGATATTCCGTTTGAAAATGTTTTGTATGCATTAGGGATTCGATTCGTGGGAGAAACAGTGGCTAAGAAATTAGCCAAGCATTATAAAACTATCGTTTCTTTAAGTCAAGCTACGTTAATGGATTTAGTTTTAGTTGATGAAATTGGCGAACGCATCGCGCAAAGTGTACTTGATTTCTTTTCTAATGAAGAGAATGTTAGGATCATCAACCAACTTAAGCAACATGGTGTACAATTTGAAATCATAGAAAAAGTAAATCCTAATGCAACAACTATATTAGCAGCTAAAATTTTTGTAGTTTCAGGTGTTTTTGAAAAATTTTCTCGGGACGAATTAAAAAAAGCAATTGAAGAAAATGGAGGTAAAGTAGGAAGTTCTATTTCGTCAAAAACAGATTATGTAATAGCGGGGGACAACATGGGTCCCGCTAAATTAGAGAAAGCAGCGAAGTTAAATATTTCAATCATAAGTGAAACTGATTTTATAAAAATGATAAATGAAGCTTAAATCAGTTATTAAGGTTTTGTATTTTTTAGCCTGTATTTTTACAATAATATTTAGTACAATTGGCAAGATTGATTGGATGCTATGGTCGAAGGCTTTTGTGTTGCCTTCAGCTTTATGGTACTATTTAGATGCTACAAATTATAAAATAGATTTTCTACAAGCAGCCGTTTTCTTATCCTGTTTTAGCGGTGATATTTACAGATTACTATGTCCAAATAATTATGTAACGGGGGAAGTTTTATCTTTTCTCACCGCCTATATTCTTTTGCTGTATTATATTTTTCCTAGCTTTATAAAAATTAATCTAAAATACAGGTATAATTTACTCTTAATTGTATTAATCCTCCTTAGCCTGAGTACTTTATCTTATTTTATATTGACCTTGAAATTTGAAAAAATGCAAATTAATATATTGTATTTGATTCTTTATAGCGTCATATTAGAAACCTTATTTTGTGTTGCAATGGTTGAATATAATCGTAGAATTACCCTTGTCTCAGTAAATTTATTAATGTTAATAATTTTCTTTATCTTTTCAGACATGTTTTATATGATTAATAAATTTTACCTATCATTTAGTGTTTTCAACTTTACTCAAATATTTACACAGGTTTTTTCCTATTATTTTTTAGTCAATTTCTTTATTCTAAATGGCAAGCAAATCAATTAAACTAAAATGGATTTTCCTTCCGATGCTTTTCTTTTATTGGAATCAAAATAAAAATCAATTCGACCAAGGTTGATTCCATAACAACCTACTTGATTCACTAAAACTTCATTTCCAATACTGTTTTTCGTAACGGTTGGTTTATCAAGAAAAGTGTGCGTGTGTCCACCGATTATCAGATCAATATCTTTTGTTAAGGCTGCAAGTTGCAAGTCACAGATTTTCGTTGGCTCGTTTTTATAGTTATATCCTAAATGTGACAAACAAATAATTAAGTCGCATTTAAGTTCTTCCTTTAATATTCTAGCCATTTCCTGTGCTGTTTCAACAGGATTGTTGTAGACCGTTTCTTGATACATTTTTTTATCAACTAAACCGTCAAGTTCAATTCCAATACCAAAAACACCAACTTTAATTCCGTTTTTATTGAAAATTTTATACGGTTTAATCAAGCCATCCAATTCTGTATTCTTAAAATCATAATTAGCAGATAAGAATTCGAATTTTGCATGTGGGATTTGCGCGTATAGACCGGCAACGCCATTATCAAAATCATGGTTTCCTATGGTCGAGGCATCATATTCCATCATGCTCATTAATTTAAATTCCAGTTCACCGCCATAATAATTGAAGTAAGGCGTCCCTTGAAAGATATCACCCGCATCAAGTAGTAATACATTTTCATCTTCCTTTCTGATTTTTTGGATCAATGCCGCTCTTCTGGCAACACCGCCCATATTAGGATTTCTGGGATCATCTGCAGGAAAAGGATCAATATGGCTATGGACATCGTTAGTATGGAGTATGGTGATTTTTTTGACATTCAAAGATACAAAACTGCTTAATGATACACCTAAACCTAATACTGCAGTACTTACGGCCGTTTTTTCTAAAAAATCTCTTCTTTTCATTTTTTCTTTTTTGGAGCTTAATACCGCTTTCCGTTGCAATCTTTTTCTTTTTTTTAAAAATAAAAAGGATTTTCACTACAATCGGGGATAGGGCTATGATTATTTTAAGAATATTTGATACTTATTCGACAGTGATGCGAATATCTTTAATTACAGGTATAGTGTCTACTTCTTTAAAGTAATCAATCAAGATATTTCGTAATTTATAATCCAAATTATATTTTTGAATCCCTTTGCTGAAAAAAGACATATTGTCTCCTCCATTCGATAAATAGTCGTTAGTTCCTACATAGTATACTTTATCTTTTTCCAGTGGTTTATCTTGTACCAGAATATTTTTAGCATGATTATTTTTGTCGATAGTAAACGACATACCAGACAAAGGATGGGGTTGCTTTTCAGAGAGGAAATAATCTACAATTTCATAAATTTGTTCGCCTTTTAACGCTACAACAACGAGGCTATTTTCAAAAGGCATAATTTGGAAAGCGTTTCTACTCGTTACATTTCCTTTTGGAAGAATAGATCTTATCCCACCTTGATTGAGTAAACAGATATCAATACTCTTATTTTCTCTTTTAGTAAAGACACTATTTCCTCTTTCTAAAACAACATCGGCCATTAAGTTGCCAATAGTTGTTTGCCATTTTCCGGTACTTTTTTCTAAAGTTTCAGGGCAGTAGGCCAAAACACTGTCTAAATCTTTAGTAATATGCTCTCTGTAGGGTTTGATAAAGTTTTCAATTTCAGATACTTGAGATTCTTTCTCGGTAATGGGTAATTGTTTGCCTTCAATTCGCGTTAGCCTCAGTGTTTTAGTTCCACAAGAGTGGATGAAAAAAAATGTTAAGAATATAACAAAAAGTTTTAAAACATCGTTATACTTTTTTAGATTTACCATTTGTTATGAGACTTAATTAATTAATTTTGTAAAACAGTAAAAGTAGAATGTTTTTAAATTATATAAAAGAATTCTCTGTAAAAAAAATATTAAAAAACAGTTTGCAAAATGTAAATAGCGATTCGGTGTCTGAAATAATTAAGACTGTAGGTGTAGTTATAGATCAACGCCATTTTTCAGAATCAAAATCTTTTATAAACGAGTTAATTGCAAATGGTATTTTAAAAGAAAATATAGATGTTATTGTTTACAGAGAAACATTAAAAAATAGCACTAACAATGTGCGAGCTATTTTTAGTTCTAAACATTTAAAGTGGAATGGCAAAATAGATAATTCTGCTGTTAACGATTTTATTGACAAAGAATTTGATTTGCTGATTAGTTATTATGATATTGAAAAATCAATTTTATTAATAGTAACTCATAATTCCAAAGCACATTTCAAAGTTGGTTTTGCGGCTATTGATAAAAGATTAAACAATTTAATGATCAATACCAATGCAGAGAATTATAAGGTTTTTACTCATGAATTATTTAGGTACTTAAAAATATTAAACAAAATATAATTTAACATGCAAGCATTAATAGGAACTGGTGTTGCTCTTGTGACTCCATTTAAAGCAGATTTCTCAATTGATACAGAAGCATTATGCAGAATCGTAAACTTTTCAGTAGACGGAGGGATTGAATATCTTGTAATTTTGGGGACAACAGCAGAGAATGCTACATTATCTCAAGAGGAAAAAGAGTTGGTTATTAAAACAGTGGTTGACTGCAATAAAGGCCGTTTACCTTTAGTATTGGGAGTAGGAGGAAATGATACAAGAAGGATTGTTGAAGAATTACTAACTAAGGATTTATCTGATTTTATTGCAATACTTTCAGTTTCTCCTTTTTACAATAAACCTACGCAAGAAGGTATATATCAACATTTTAAAGCCATTTCGGAAGCATCTCCAATTCCTGTAATCATTTACAATGTTCCAGGAAGAACTTCAAGTAATATGTTGCCAAAAACAGTACTACGTTTAGCAAATGATTTTGAAAATATTGTTGCTATCAAAGAAGCAGCCGGAGATATGGTGCAGGCCATGCAGATAATAAAGAATAAGCCAAAAGACTTTCTGGTAATTTCAGGGGATGACATGATTGCTTTACCCATTGTTTTAGCAGGTGGTGCAGGAGTTATTTCTGTAATTGGGCAAGGTTTTCCGAAAGAATTTTCTGAAATGATTCGTTTGGGATTGAATCGCAAAGTAGATGAGGCCTTTAAAATTCAATACCTTTTGTCTGATTGTGTTGATATGATTTTTGAACAGGGGAATCCTGCTGGAATCAAACAAGTGTTTGAGGCACTGGGAATAGCAGATAGTTTTGTGCGTTTACCATTAGTTCAGGTTGATGAATCTTTATCTCAAAGAATAGCTCAATTTGTTAAAAATACAGCTAAATAAGTGAGTAAAATCCCGCTTATTTTTAAGCGAAGAAATATTTTGTAGTAGCTAAATTAATAACTAAATTTGCCACCGAAACTTCGGTATGATTTTTTGTGGGTTATGCGTAACCTATTAAGTCAATTAAAATAAATAAAATGAAAAAAATTATATCTTTATTGCTTGTTGTTGTTTTTTTTGCTTCATGCAATGAATATCAAAAGGCATTGAAAAACGATGATGTATCCGTTAAATTTGAAGTGGGTACTAAATTATATGAAGCTGGAAAGTATACTAAGGCAATACGAATTTTTGAACAAATTGCACCTGCTTACAGAGGAAAACCACAAGCAGAAAAGTTGTTTTATATGTTTGCACAGTCCTATTACAAAACAAAACAGTATTATTTAGCAGGGTATCAGTTTGAAAGTTTCGTTTCAGGATATCCTAAAAGTGAAAAAGTCCAAGAAGCTGCTTATTTAGGGTCAAAAAGCTATTCTATGTTATCACCAGTCTACAGCTTAGACCAAACAGATACGTTTAAAGCGATAGATAAATTACAGGTTTTTATCGATACCTACCCTAATTCAGAATATTTAGGTGAGGCAAATAAAACGGTAAAGCTTTTAACTGAAAAAATAGAGCAAAAAGTGTATGAAAATGCCAAAGGATACAATACAATTTTAGATTATAAATCAGCAATTGTAGCTTTAGATAATTTCATCACTGATTATCCTGGGACACCATTTAAAGAGGATGCATTGTTTTATAAATTTGATTCTGCATACCAATTAGGAATAAACAGTGTTCCTTCAAAAATGGAAGAAAGGTTGAATGTAGCAAAAACAGCCTATTCAAGTTTGATTAAATTTGATGCCGAAACGAAATATAAAGAGAAAGCGAACGAAATGTTAGCTCGAATTGAACAAGATTTACAAAAATTTACTAAATAAATAAAGTCATGGATTTAAAAAAGACGAATGCTCCGGTAAATACAATAACATACAATAAAACTGTTATTGAAGAACCTACTGGAAACGTGTATGAAGCGATAACCATTATGGCTAAAAGAGCAAATCAAATCAATTCTGAAATTAAAAAAGAATTAACTGAAAAACTAGAAGAGTTTGCTACATATAATGATAGTCTTGAAGAAGTTTTTGAAAACAAAGAACAGATTGAGGTTTCAAAATTCTATGAAAAATTGCCAAAGCCACACGCTTTAGCTGTTCAAGAATGGTTAGACGGTAAAATTTACCACAGAGATTCAAATAAATAAAAGTACAATGTCAGTTTTAAGCGGAAAGAAAGTTTTACTAGGAATTTCTGGTGGAATTGCCGCCTATAAAACAGCGTCGTTAGTACGACTATTCATAAAAGCAGGTGCACATGTCCAAGTGATAATGACACCTGCTTCTAAGGATTTTGTAACTCCTCTTACCTTATCGACCTTATCTAAAAACCCGGTGCATTCCAGTTTCTTCAATCAAGATGATGAGAACGAAAAATGGAATAATCATGTTGAGTTAGGGTTATGGGCAGATATAATGGTAATTGCTCCAGCGACAGCTAATACGTTGTCAAAGATGGCAAATGGGACTTGTAATAACCTATTAATTGCAACGTATTTATCTGCAAAATGTCCAGTTTTTTTTGCACCCGCAATGGATCTAGATATGTACAAACACCCTTCTACAATAGCTAGTTTTAAATTGTTACAAGCATTTGGGAATACAATTATTCCAGCTGAAAATGGTGAATTGGCGAGTGGTCTTTCTGGGGAAGGAAGAATGGCTGAGCCTGAGAATATCATTCGATTTCTGGAAGCAGACTTGGAAAGTAAACTACCTCTAAAAGGAAAAAAAATACTAATTACCGCAGGTCCTACCTACGAAGCAATAGACCCAGTTCGTTTTATAGGAAATCATTCCTCCGGTAAAATGGGGTTCGATATTGCTAAGAGTGCTGCTAATCTAGGAGCTTCGGTTATTTTAGTGTCAGGCCCCACGCATTTTACGATAAATCATTCTTTGATTCAAGTGGTTAACGTTGTTTCTGCACAAGAAATGTACGAAGCATGTCATCAGTATTTTGATGAAGTGGACGTTGCGATAGCTGCTGCTGCCGTAGCTGATTATAAGCCCAAAAGTGTGGCTGCCCAAAAAATAAAAAAGTCAGCAGATAATTTTGTGATTGAACTCGAAAAAACAAATGACATATTGGCTTCTTTGGGAAGTATAAAGAAAAATCAGTTTTTAATTGGCTTTGCTTTAGAAACAGAAAATGAAATTGAAAATGCAAAGGCTAAAATCCAGAAAAAAAACTTAGATTTGATTGTTTTAAATTCTTTGCAGGATCAAGGAGCTGGTTTTGGTAAACTAACCAACAAAGTGACCTTTATTGATAAGAATTTTAATATTGAACCGATGGAACTAAAATCGAAAGAAGCAGTTGCCGACGATATATTAAATAAAGTAATATCAAATTTTAATGAATAAAATATTTACCTTTTTCTTACTACTATCAATTGGACTTATTCAAGCACAGCAATTAAATTGTACTGTAACGGTGAATTCAGATAAATTAGGCAATGCTAATCTACAGGTTTTTAAAACCTTGGAGACATCCCTAAATGAATTTGTAAATAAAACAGATTGGACAGGACAGACATTAAAGCAAAATGAAAAAGTTAATTGCTCCATGTTTGTTACTATTTTAGCAAACAATTCAGATCAGTTTACAGCTACGTTGCAAGTACAATCTTCAAGACCTATTTTTAATTCTTCCTATTCTTCACCAGTACTAAACTACAACGATAAGGATTTCAGCTTTAGATATACTGAATTTGAAAATTTAATTTTTAACCCTACAGCATTCGAATCTAATCTGGTTTCTGTAATTTCTTTTTATAGCTATATGATATTAGGAATGGATCAGGATACTTTTTTGGCTGAATCAGGGAATACTAATTTTGAAGTAGCACAAAATATCGCAAACGTTGCACAACAAAGTGGTTATAAAGGATGGAGTCAAACTGACGGAAATCAAAATCGTTATTTCCTTATTAATGATATGTTATCAGGATCATTTTCAACGGTACGTAAAACTACATTGGATTATCATTCCGGTTTAGATCTAATGGCAAAAGATGTGAAAGGAGCGAAAGAAAAGATAAAAGAATCGTTAATCGATCTGGGAAAACTAAACAGTTCTAAACCCAATGCCTTTTTGACACGTATATTCTTCGATGCAAAATCAGATGAAATTCTTTCCATTTTTTCAGGAGGTCCAAGTAGTACCATATCGGATTTAATCGAGAGTTTGAATAAAACTTCTCCATTGAATTCTAGTAAATGGGAAATGATTAAATACTAAATTTATTAGCTATTTTTTTACAGTTAATTTAAATCTTCATAATAAAATATACCATAAATGATAACCACTCTATCGATAAAAAACTATGCTTTAATAGAAAAATTAAGTATAGATTTTTCAAAAGGATTTTCAATTATTACAGGAGAAACGGGTGCTGGGAAATCAATTATATTAGGTGCCTTAGGGCTCGTATTGGGAAAAAGAGCTGACTTGACTTCTTTAAAAAATAAGGAAGAAAAATGCATTATTGAAGCTCATTTCGAAATATCTAAATACAATTTATCTCCTTTTTTCGAAAGCAATGAATTGGATTATGAAGATGATACAATTGTTAGGCGTGAAATTCTTCCTTCTGGGAAATCGAGGGCTTTTATAAATGACAGTCCCGTGAACTTGCAAGTATTACAAGAATTGAGTTTATTTTTGATTGACATTCATTCACAACAACAAACAAGAGAATTGTCTGATGAGAATGTTCAGTTTGATATCATTGACGCAATAGCAGACAATGCAGAGAATATCCAACAGTATCAAGTGCTCCTTAAAAGTTATAAAGCAGATAAAACAAAGCTAAATTCACTCATAAAAAAACAAGGAGAATCGCTAAAAGAGCAGGAGTACCATACTTTCTTATTGAATGAATTGGTTGAAGCTAATTTAAAATCAGGAGAACAAGAGATTCTCGAAGACGAGTTTGAAAAGTTAAATAATGTAGAGATTATAAAAGAATCACTTGATAAATCTTTGGCTGTAGCCAATGAAGAACAAATTGGAATTCTATATAATTTAAAAGAAATTAAAGCTTCTCTACAAAAAATAGCTGCTTTTTCGACAGAATATAATTCGCTTTTAGAACGAATTACAAGCCTTGCAATAGAATTTGACGATATTTCAGATGAACTGAGTCGGTGTTCAGATAAATTAATAAACGATCCAGTGCAGTTGGATTTTATTGGTCAGAAGTTACAGCTTATTTATAATTTGCAAAAAAAGCATCAGGTTTCGACTATTGAGGAATTGATAGAAATTCAAACTCAATTAGAAAATTCAGTTTTTGAATTGGGTAATTTAGAATCAGAAATTGAAAAACTGACGCTAGTTATTCAAGAGAAGGCTGATTTATTAGATCAAAAGGCAACGGCTATTCACGATAAACGATTAGATGCAATTCCAATTTTGTCTCAAAAAATGATTGTAATTTTAGATACATTAGGTATGCCTAACGTTCGTTTTGATATTCAGGTAAAACAATTGGAATCCTATTTTGCTAACGGAAAAGATGAAATTCAATTTTTGTTTTCAGCTAATAAAGGAACTGATTTTGGGATACTAAAAAAAGTGGCTTCCGGTGGGGAAATGTCTCGTATTATGCTCGCAGTTAAGGCAATATTAGCACAGTATTCTAAATTACCAACGTTAATTTTTGATGAAATTGATACTGGAGTTTCTGGAGAAATTGCTATTAAGATGGGTGAGATAATGAAAGAAATGAGTCAGACCATGCAAATTTTTGCCATTACCCATTTACCACAGATAGCTGCCAAAGGGAATGCGCATTTCAAGGTCTCTAAATCAACGGTAGGAGAGGACACTCAGTCTGAATTAAAGCTCTTAACAGAGGAGGAACGTATCATTGAAATTGCCCAAATGTTATCCGGAGCAGTAGTTTCAGATTCTGCGCTAAATCACGCGAAAGCCTTGCTGAACTAGTTTTTTGGGTTATATTTGTTCTTTTTTGGAAGAAGGATGAAAATTTTACAAATAAATTGAAATACTAAATCAACGATTAAACGATATAAAAATGATTATAGAACCAAGAATGAGAGGATTTATTTGTTTGACAGCTCACCCTGATGGATGCGAACAAAATATAAAAAATCAAATTGAATACATTAAATCAAAAGGTGCTATCAATGGAGCTAAAAAAGTATTAGTAATTGGTGCTTCAACAGGTTTTGGATTAGCTTCAAGAATTTCTAGTGCTTTTGGATCAAATGCAGCTACTATAGGAGTGTTTTTTGAAAAGCCACCTACAGAAGGTAGAACTGCTTCTCCAGGTTGGTACAACTCTGCAGCTTTCGAAAAAGAAGCACATAAAGCAGGTCTGTATGCAAAAAGTATAAACGGAGATGCTTTTTCGAATGAAATAAAAAAACAAACATTAGACCTTATAAAAGCTGATTTAGGACAAGTAGATTTAATAATCTATAGCTTGGCTTCACCAGTTCGTATGCATCCTACTACAGGTATTTTACATCGTTCTGTATTAAAACCGATAGGTGGTACTTTTACTAATAAAACAGTAGATTTTCATTCTGGAAAAGTATCAGAGATTTCAATTGAACCATCTAGTGGTGATGATATTGAAAATACGGTTGCTGTAATGGGAGGTGAAGATTGGAAAATGTGGATCGATGCGTTAAAAGCAGAAAATTTATTGGCTCCAGGTGCAACAACTGTTGCTTATTCTTACATAGGGCCATCATTAACTGAAGCGGTTTATAGAAAAGGAACAATTGGTCGTGCTAAAGATGACTTGGAAGCTACCGCATTTACTATCACAGACAGTTTGGCTGACATTGACGGTAAAGCCTATGTTTCTGTAAATAAAGCTTTAGTAACACAAGCGAGTTCAGCGATTCCAGTTATTCCTTTGTATATTTCGTTATTGTATAAAATAATGAAAGAAGAAGGAATTCACGAAGGTTGTATCGAACAAATTCAACGTTTGTATGCTGATAGATTGTTCTCCGGAAAAGAAATACCTACAGATGAAAAAGGAAGAATTCGTGTTGACGATTGGGAAATGCGTCCTGATGTTCAAGAAAAAATAGCCAAGTTATGGCAAGAAGCAACAACTGAGAACCTAGCGGACCTTGGAGATTTAGAAGGATACAGAAGTGATTTTCATAATCTTTTCGGATTTGGATTTGCTGGAGTAGACTACAAAGCAGAAGCAAACGAAATGGTAGGTGTTGAGAGTATTGCATAATACGATTTAACAGCAGTGAATTTTTGTAAAACACTTTAATTTCATATTGGTTTATCCTTTAGAAATTAAGGTGTTTTTTTATTTTAAATCAAACACTTTAAATAGTAATTGGCATGTATAATTTATTGAAAGGAAAAAGAGGTATTATTTTTGGTGCGTTGGATGAAAACTCTATCGCTTGGAAAACAGCGGAAAGAGTTCATGAAGAAGGAGGTGTTTTTGTTCTTTCGAATGCTCCAGCGTCAATAAGGATGGGTTCAATTGATGCACTTGGTAAAAAAACCGGGGCACAAATTATTGCTGCTGATGCGACTTCGGTGGCTGATTTAGAAAATTTAGTAGATCAAGCTATGGATATTCTAGGAGGCAAAATAGATTTTGTTTTGCATTCAATTGGAATGTCTATCAATGTTAGAAAAGGAAATCATTATACGAATCAGAATTACGAATATACTGAAAAGGGTTGGAATATTTCTGCTGTTTCTTTTCACAAAGTAATGCAAGTATTGTATAAAAAAGACGCTATGAATGAATGGGGAAGTATTGTCGCCTTGTCTTATATGGCAGCGCAACGTGTTTTTCCGGATTACAATGATATGGCAGACAATAAAGCGTACTTGGAATCCATCGCCCGTAGTTTTGGCTATTTCTTTGGAAGGGATAAAAAAGTGCGAGTAAATACTATTTCCCAATCACCAACTGCGACGAAAGCAGGTCAAGGAGTGAAAGGATTTGATGGTTTTATTGCGTTTGCTGATAAAATGGCGCCCTTGGGGAATGCAAGTGCTGTAGATTGTGCGAATTATACCGTTTCTATGTTTTCAGATTTAACTAAAATGGTCACGCTACAAAACCTATTACACGATGGAGGATTCTCTAATATGGGAGTGAGTCAAGAGGTAATGGAAATGTTTGAATAACGAGAAAAAGCCTACTTAAATTTTATACAGAACCATCAATTATAAGTTGATGGTTTTTTTATGAATACTACATAATAGTATATCTTTGCAGCCTTATTTATTTTTTAACTAATACCCTATTAAATAGATGTTTTTTTCTTTAATTATCCCCGTTTACAATAGACCTGAAGAAGTTGATGAACTATTAGAAAGTTTATCAAAATCAAATTATAATGAAGATTTTGAAATTGTAATTATAGAGGATGGCTCTTCTCTAAAATGTGATGATGTGGTTCAAAAATACGATGATAAATTAACTATTGCCTATTACTACAAAGACAATTCTGGCCCTGGGGATTCTAGGAATTACGGAATGAAAAAAGCAAAGGGCGATTACTTTATTATTTTTGATTCTGATTGTATTATTCCTGCAGAATATCTTAACGAAGTGGATATAGCTTTAAATCAAAATTATGCGGATTGCTTCGGAGGTCCTGATCGTGCACTTGATAGCTTTTCAGATATACAAAAGGCAATCAATTTTGCTATGACTTCATTCTTGACTACTGGAGGAATAAGAGGCGGTTCTGAAAAAATAGGTAAATTCCAACCAAGAAGTTTCAATATGGGATTGTCTAGAAAAGCGTTTGAAGCATCAAAAGGCTTTGGAAACATCCATCCTGGAGAAGACCCAGACTTATCAATCCGATTATGGAATTTAGGTTTTGAAACCAAACTCTTCGCAAATGCGTATGTATATCATAAGAGAAGGATTGATTGGGACAAGTTTTCAGTACAAGTTAATAAATTTGGTAAAGCAAGACCAATACTTAATAGTTGGTACCCGCAACACAATAAGCTTACGTTTTTTTTCCCCTCTGTTTTTATTATTGGATTTGTGATAGCAGTACTATTATTGATTTTCAATATTGATTTATTACTAAAGTTATATTTCATTTACTTTTTGGTACTATTTTTGGTCTCAACATATCAGAATAGAAGTATTAAAATTGGCTATTTATCGTTAGTAGCCGTATGGAAACAGTTTTATGGCTACGGAATAGGTTTTATAGAATCATTTATAAAAATTATTATTTTGAAGAAAAAGCCACAAAATGCTTTTCCTGAATTGTTTTTTAAAGTATAATTATGACTAAAATTATAGGTTTAACAGGAGGAATCGGCAGCGGAAAAACTACGATTGCAAAGTATTTTAATTCTTTGGGACTACCTGTTTATATAGCAGATGACGAAGCAAGGAAAATTATGCAAACTCCTAAAGTTATAGGTGCCATTAAAGAAACATTTGGTGAGACACTTTTTGAAGGAACAATTCTGAAAAGAGATAAACTAGCTGAAATCGTGTTTAAAGCCCCTGGAAAATTAAAAGAACTTAATGCGATTGTTCATCCTGCAGTTAAGCAGCATTTTAAAGAATGGCTTATGGAACATAAAAAGTTTCCAATTATAATTTATGAAGCAGCCATTTTATTTGAAAGCGGAAATTATAAAGACTTCGACCTAATAATTACGGTCACAGCACCATTAGAATCACGCATTCAACGTGTAATTGAACGAGATAAAATAACGAGAGAGCAGGTTTTGGAAAGAATAAATTCACAATGGACTGATGAACAGCGGGTTTCAAAAAGTGATTATGTTATTGAAAACATTGATGTTGAAATGGCTAAAAGAAAAACGGATGAAATTCTTAAAATTTTGAAGATTAAACAAAACGAGTGTTAGATGTTAATGTTTGGTTAATATATTATCATTCATACTGTTAAAATGTTAATTTTGCTCTGATGAATAAACTTTTTTTTAGATTACTAGTTTTGTTAATGAGTTTATCCTTAATTGGTATAATTCTTGTCCAGGTGTATTGGTTCGATAGTTCATTTAAAAATAATGATGAACAATTTAAATTTCACGTAACGCAGGTTATTGGTAATGTAGCAGATAAACTTCAAAAACAAGAAGCGTATAGTTTTTATAATAGATACAATACCATAAAAGATAGCACGGGCCAAACGCCAAAAAAAGAAGATTTAACAGAGTTTTATTATGTACAGAGAAATACAAAAACGAATAAAACTATTGTCTATTCCAATAGTGTTATTTCTGAAGATTATGATATTTCATCGTCATTATTTAATAAGAAATTTAATAATGAGAAGTTCAAGAATTTTAGTTCTAAACGGGTAACAGAGGTATATAACAATAACACGGTTGATAAATCAAGTTTATCTAATAATCTACTTCCTGACGTAACGATTGAAAAATCAGGTAATCTAGATGTACTAGATAAAGTGCAATTTGAAATCTCTTACAAAGATATTGCAGCTGCAATGCCACTGCAAGAAAGGGTTTCGGTAGAGACTTTACAGAAACTAATAAAAAAGGAATTAGAGGTATCTGGAGTAAAAACAAAATTTGAATTCGGAATTTACAGTAATGGCATTGCCACGAACGTAAAGTCGCCTGATTTTAAATATGATGAGGGAGCAACCTATACGGTACCAGTATATGCGGACAATGAGGGAAATGAAAAATACAAGTTATTAGTTAGTTTTCCGCACAAGAAAAAATTCTTGTTATCTGAATTGATAAGTATAACCGTATTGTCGATTATTTTTACGTTAATTATTATTGTGGCTTATACAAGTGCATTAAATCAATTAATACGCCAACGTCAAATTTCTGAAATTAAAACAGATTTCATTAATAATATGACGCATGAGTTTAAAACACCTATTGCCACAATTAATTTGGCTTTGGATGCAATTAAGAACCCAAAAATAATTGATGACAAGGAAAAGGTTTTCAAATACTTGCAGATGATTCGGGATGAAAATAAACGGATGCATGCCCAGGTCGAAAATGTGTTAAGAATTTCTAAACTCGAGAAAAAGGAGCTTGATATAGAAAAAGAATCGAGTAATGTTGAAGAAGTTATAGTTGATGCTATTGAGCATGTGAACTTAATTCTAGAAGATAGAGAAGGACAAATTACAACTCATTTTGAAGCGGCGAGAACCACCGTTTTAATGAATGATGTACATTTTACAAATGTAATCGTTAATGTTCTTGAAAATGCAATTAAATACTCTCCTGATGTACCAGATATTGATGTGTATACAGAAAATATTAAAGATATGATCCTTATTAAAGTGCAGGATAAAGGATTAGGAATGAGTAAAGTAGCTCAAAAAAGAGTTTTTGAAAAGTTTTATAGAGAACACACTGGAAATATACATAATGTGAAAGGTCATGGCTTAGGCTTAGCCTACGTTAAAAGGATTGTAGAAGATCATAACGGTCAGGTATATGTAGAAAGTGAAAAAGGGAAAGGGAGTACCTTTATAATAAAATTACCCCTAATAAATTAAAATACCGCAAATAAATTATAATATGGAAAATATAAATAAAAAAATACTTTTAGTAGAAGACGACCTTAATTTTGGTGCAGTACTTAAAGATTATTTAATGCTAAATGATTTTGATGTTACTTTGGCTAAGAATGGTATGGAAGGATTTGAAAAATTCAAAAAAGACACCTACGATTTATGTATTCTGGATGTAATGATGCCGTATAAGGATGGTTATACATTAGCTAAGGAAATAAGAGAGAAAAATAGCGAAGTACCTATTATTTTCCTTACTGCAAAATCAATGAAAGAGGATGTTTTAAAAGGATACAAAGCGGGAGCTGATGATTACTTGAACAAACCTTTTGATTCCGAAGTGTTGTTGATGAAAATAAAAGCGATCATTCAAAGAAAATCTTCTGATTCTAAAACAGAGCAAGTTCAATTTGAATTCAATATTGGGAAATTTCATCTTAATTCTAAATTGAGATTTTTAACTTTTGATAATCAAGAACCAATTAAATTGTCTCCAAAAGAGAATGAATTATTGAAAATGTTAATTCTTCATGAAAATGATTTAATGCCTAGAGAATTAGCCTTGACAAAAATATGGAGAGATGATAACTATTTCACGTCTAGAAGTATGGACGTGTACATCGCTAAACTAAGAAAGTATCTTAAATTAGATGAAGATGTAGAAATCTTGAATATTCACGGCGAAGGTTTTAGATTAGTTGTAAAAAACAAAGTAGAAAAATAAAATAGAGAAGGCTTCGAGAAATCGAAGCCTTTTTTTGTGCTTTTTTCCAGTCTCGTCCTAAAGACGAGACTACAATCTTTTTTGCCATGCCGAATTGTCGTTATTGGCATAAAAGGATATTTGCCTCTATTTGGGCTAGCATTTTGTAGAAATAAGATGTTTTTATTTCCAATTCAATTGTAAAGCAAAGCAGGTTTTATCTTCTTTTGTGATACTAAATGTACTAGATTCTTCTGATAGATTCTCATGTATTACAACGGTATCATTTAAAGATAATTCTTTCATAAAATTCATTTCAAAACTATTCAGCTTTTGATTCAGAATTAATTTTTCGTCCACATGGTCTAAGCACCATTCTAGGTATTTTACATTATTAACATGATTGACAATATCTAAATCAGATAAGTAAACCACTTTCTTAAAAACCACTTCCTTCTCTGGATTGACCGTTATTTTAGAAAAACTTTCTACGGTTGGTTTTCTTTCGGGATACAGTTCGAAATGTTCGTATGGTAAGGCTAATGCTTCCGGACGGCGTTTCTCTGTATTAAATACAGCCCAAAAAGTTTCTGAACCGACAATTTTAATGCCGTTTATATGCATTTCTAATGCACGCACAGAACGGGAGTTTTCTAGGGTGTTAATCCATGTTGTTACCGTGACTACATCTCTCCATTTTGGTAATGCGCTAATTTCAACACGCATTCTGCTTAGTACCCAAGCTTGACTGAATTCCTGCATATCAGAAAAACTAATACCACCCATATCAGAATGTGCCGCAGCAGTTAATTGCAGAATATTACATAAGTCAGTGTATTTTAAATAGCCATTAGGCATGCATTGGGTGAAATTGATTTCCCAATCCTTACTTAAAACAGAAGTGAAATTTGGAGCTATTGGCATGAAAATTTAAGATTTTTGATTAACGATTTAGGATTTTAGAATGGCATGTGGCATAACTATTTCCAAAATCTAACTTTTATTTTATGGAGTTGACGTAATCGATAATTGTTGTATAAGGTGTTTCAAAATCAAACCATTTTGTGTTTTCATCTCTTTTGAACCAAGTGAGTTGACGCTTGGCAAAACGTCGAGTGTTTTTCTTGATTTCTTCGATAGCAAATTCCAAGCTAAAATCTCCATCAAAGTAGCTAAACAATTCTCTGTATCCTACGGTTTGTAGGGCATTCAACTCTTTGTTTTTATATAGGCTTTTGGCTTCTGCCAATAATCCTGCGTTCATCATAATATTGACGCGTTGGTTAATTCGGTTGTACATTACGCTTCTTTCTGCTTCAAGACCGATAAGAATAGGAGTGAAGCTGCGTTCGTTCGTTTTCTGATTCAAAAAGGAAGAGTACGGCCGTGCTGCGCCAATGCATACTTCTAGAAAGCGCATCATCCGCTGCGGGTTTTGAAGGGTTTGCGGATTTTCTTTTGTTATGCTTTCAAAGTAAGCGAAATCAAGTGTTTTTAATTGCTCTTGCAAATAAACGATACCAAGTTTTTCATACTGTGCATTTACAGCTTCGCGTACTGAAGGATCTATTTCAGGGAACTCATCAAAGCCTTTTAAAACAGCATTTACATACAAACCAGAGCCTCCTACGAGTATTACATAATCATTTATCAAAAATAATTCATCGATTTTTTTAATCGCGTCTTTCTCAAAATCACCAACGGTATAATTCTCAAATATGGATTTATTTTGGATGAAATGATGCGGAGCAGCAGCTAATTCGGTTGCGGTAGGAGTGGCGGTTCCAATTGTCATTTCCTTGAAAAATTGTCGGCTATCACAAGAAATAATTTCGCATTGAAAATGATTAGCCAAAATAATACTTAAGGCTGTTTTTCCTATGGCTGTAGGCCCGACAATGGTGATGAGATGTTTCATATTTATTTTTAGCCCAGATAGCAACGTAAACCCCGGATGACTGCAAGTTAGTATTTATTGACGTAAAAGAGCGCCTTTAGAAGCTCCTTTTATGTCTTAGAAATACAACTTGTAGGAGGAGGAGTTGTAGTGCATAGCTGGAATTGCTTCATAGCTTATTTAGTATCAAATGAATGTCCGCAATGGGGGCAAAAGTTAGCATTTTCTGGATAATCTTCGGTACCGCAGTTTGTACATGGTTTTTTATGAATAGCGACTTTATCATGAGTTCTTTTGGCGATTTCGGCAGTTACGATACCAGTAGGTACTGCGATGATGCCGTATCCCAAAATCATAACAAAAGAAGCGATAAATTGTCCTAATGGTGTCTCAGGAGAGATGTCTCCATAGCCAACGGTAGTTAGGGTGACAATTGTCCAATAAATACTGGCCGGAATACTGGTAAAACCACTTTCCTTACCTTCTACTAGGTACATTATCGATCCAATGATAATGGTGGAGATCAATACAAAGTATATGAAGACTATGATTTTGCCCTTGCTGGCTTTAATGGCTTGGTTTAACTGCAGTGACTGACTTGTAAACTGTGGATGGTTTAGTATCTTGAATAATCGCAGTAGTCGTAACGAACGTACGACGGTCAGAATACTGGTTCCCATAAAGAAAATGGACAAATACATGGGCAAAATAGCGAGCAAATCAATGATGCCATAGAAACTGGACATGTATTTCCAGGGTTTATTGATTGTAATGATTCTTAAAATGTATTCGATGGTAAATAATCCAGTGATAATCCACTCGAGAAGTACAAGGTAGGAATGGTATTTTAAATCAAATTCAGCAACGGTTTCCATCATTACTAAAACGACGCTTAATAAAATAAGGCCAAGGAGGATTAAATCGAATAATCGACCCGCTTTTGTGCTTGTTCCATAGATTATTACATTTGCTTTTTGTCTAAAACGGTCATACTTTGATTTCAATTCAGCCATAAGTAGTTCGGATATTTGAGATTATATCTTAGAAATTTATGATTTTGAATCCTTTGTTTTTTCTAATATGTCCCTGAATGATATTACGGGTATCACGATTATTTTGCATTGGAATAATGATGTTTTTCAGGATTTCGATTTTCGTAATCTGATAATTTAAATCATAGAAAGTATACCCTTTGTAAACTCCATTTTCAACTAACACAGCACTGCGTTCATTGATCGTTCTTCCTTTCTCAATGATTACCATACTTTTGTTTTCAAAAGAGCTTTGCGCGATGAAATTAGCTACTCTTTCATTATACTCGACGGCAGGAATAGTGCCTATGCAAGCTCCGTCGCATTCATTAATGGTTTGTTGGTAACAACAAGTTTTAGAAGTATATAAACCCGTTAACTTCTGGCATAACTTGAAGTCTGATGTTATTAGGGACAAGGCATGTTTACCTTCTTGTATATTGATATAAGAAAGGATTTCTTTCTTTCTACCGTCGGCCTTTTCAAGCTTCAAGTTTAAGTATCCGTTAGTATCTTTCTCAGCATAGATAGACCACGAATAATTGCTCTTTTTTGACATCCTGTTGTAAATAGGCCTGTTGATTTTTATTTCTTCTGTTTCCTTTAGAAGGGCTATTAATTCACTGCCAGTTTCTTCAAAAGTTACCGTAAACACTTCGGCTTGAATTTTTTTGGCACTTCTCGTTATTCCAGTAAAATGCTGGTTTACTCTTTTTTTAATGTTCTTACTTTTTCCAATAAATATAATTTTACCATCCTTGTTGTGAATATAATAGACACCTGTTCTTGACGGTACACTTTCAACGATTTCAAGTAAGTTTGGAGCAATTCCTTTTTGAACTGCCGCTTTAATGAGATCTGTGATAATAGTTTTTTCTAAATCTTTATCCAGTAACATTTTGAATAATTTGACTGTTGCCAAAGCATCACCACTGGCACGATGTCTGTCAGCCATTGGAATTCCTAACGCTCTAACAAGCTTTCCTAAACTGTGTGAAAGTTGTTCTGGCATTAATTTTTTAGACAACTCTACTGTGCAAAGTGTCTTTGTATTAAAATCGTAGCCAAGGCGGCGAAATTCTGTTTGTAGAATTCGGTAGTCAAAATCGGCATTGTGTGCTACAAGTACGCAATCATTTGTCATTTCGATAATGCGTTTTGCCACTTCAAAAAACTTGGGAGCTGATTGCAACATGGCATTATTGATACCCGTCAGTTTTACTACAAAAGGCTGAATTGGAATTTCAGGATTGACTAAACTGATGAATTGATCTACGATTTCATGACCATCAAATTTGTAAATGGCGATTTCGGTAATTCCTTCTTCATTGAATTGTCCTCCTGTGGTTTCTATGTCTAGTATTGCGTACAAAATAAGTATTCAGTGTTCAGTTTTTAGTAATCAGTTTTTTAGTAGCTATTTTGAAATGTGAAATCAAAAAATCAATTTCTTCCTCCAAAGATACTACTTCCTATTCGAACCATCGTGCTTCCACAATCGATGGCCAGTTTATAGTCTCCTGACATTCCCATTGACAACGTAGTCATTTGGCAGTTGTCAGTTTGCTTTGATTCCAATTTATCAAAAATTGATTTCAAATGCATGAATTCTTTTTTGACTTGCTCTTTATTATCGGTAAATGTCGCCATTCCCATTAATCCGGTAATTCGTATGTTTTTCATTTCCTTAAACTCCCTTGAAGCTAGGAGGGAATTTAGTTCTTCATTGTCAAGACCAAATTTGGTTTCCTCCTCAGCAATGTGCATTTGTAATAAGCAATCAATAACTCGGTTATTTTTTAAAGCCTGCTTATTGACTTCCTTCAGTAACTTAAAACTGTCCACACCATGTATCAAGCTAACGAATGGAGCCATAAATTTTACCTTATTTGTCTGAACGTGACCAATCATATGCCAATGAATATCTTTCGGCATGGCCTCCCATTTCTCGGCCATTTCCTGAATTTTGTTTTCACCAAAAATGCGTTGACCTGCATCATAGGCTTCCATCAAATCTGGAATAGGTTTAGTCTTGGAAACAGCAACTAGCGTTACATGTTCCGGTAAAGTATTTTTTATAGAAAGTAAATTTTCAGTTATTGACATTATGTTATTTTTAATTTATAGATTTTTTCAATAGAACTTAAAGTTCATAGATGACTATTCCGCTTCTAAACTTTGGTTCGATATAGGTGCTTTTTGGAGGCATAATTAAATCCGCATCTGCCAAAGCTTTAATCTCATTAATATTGGACGGAAAAAGAATAAATCCTACTTCGAATTCTCCTTCATCTATAATTTTTTTTAATTCCAGAATGGATTGCTTTCCAGAAACGTATTCTATCCGTTCATCATCGCGTAAATCCTTTATCGCCAAAAGCGGTAAAAGTATTGTTTCGTATAAAATTTGCGTATCTAGACTTTCTAAAGCTGTTTTGAAAACAAATTTTTCCTTTCTTACTATTAAACTATAGAATTCATTATCAAGATACATCCCAAATTGTTGCTTCTCAGTAGGTTGAAATGGTTGTTGCTTTAGATTTTCAATGATAAAATTCTTATCTAGTTCTGTGATAAAAGCCTCTTTTTCAAAACCATTTAAGTCTTTTACTAATCGATTAAATTCGTATACCTTAACATTGTTTTCAGAAATTAAATAACTCAGTAAATAGTCTTTAGCAGTATTCTCCGAGTTCTTATTTTCTTCCGACAATAATGCCGCAGCTGCTGAACGGTGGTGGCCATCAGCGATATACAGCGTAGTTATTTTTTTAAAAATATTCTGAATCCAATTGATCTCTAATGCGTCATCAATTTTCCATAAATAATTAATTTCTTTTTTAGTGCTGGAAAATTCAAAATCAGCTAATTTTTGAGTTCTGTTAAAAATCCAATTTTCTAGCGTTTTATTATCGGGATAGGTCATTAAAACGGGCTCCGAATTGAACTCTGAAAATTTCATGTAATCTTTAAGCAATTGTACTCTAAAAGCAATAGTTTCCTCGTGCTTTTTAATGCTATTATTGCGATAGTCATCGATGCTAGTTCCAACAATAATACCTGTAAAAGAATGTTTATTAGTTATTATTTTATGAATGTAAATAGCTGGATTTTTGTCTTGTACTAAAATCTTTTCTGTCTTGAAATCCTGATACTTTTGATTTACTTGGCGGTATCTTTTTTCAAAGGATACTGTCTCCTGATTCGTATAAGCCGGTTTTAAAACATGAAGAAATGAAAGGGGATTAAAATCCAATTGCGCGGCTAATTCAGCAGTGACGTATTCTTCGTAAGAACGACAGCTTACAAGGCAAACTTTATCACGTGTAGGGCGTACCGCTTTAAAAGGAATTATTTTAGCCATTATTTATAGTGTTAAGTTGCAGTCTCAAAATTCAGTAGAAATTGCGACTGCTAACTTTGACTTTATACGAATTGTTTAGAGATTTTCTCTGCTTTTTTGCTTTCTGAGTAATCGTAAAATCCTTCTCCAGATTTCACTCCTAATTTTCCGGCGCGAACCATATTCACTAATAGTGGGCAAGGAGCATATTTTGGGTTTTTGAAACCGTCATACATCACGTTTAGAATTGCTAAACATACATCAAGTCCGATGAAATCTGCTAATTGCAATGGTCCCATAGGGTGACCCATTCCGAGCTTCATAACGGTATCAATTTCATACACACCCGCTACTTTATTGTACAAAGTTTCGATAGCTTCATTGATCATTGGCATCAAAATTCTATTAGCAACAAAACCAGGATAATCATTTACTTCAACTGGTGTCTTTCCTAGTTTTTCTGATAAAGTCATAATTGTTTTAGTTACTTCATCACTTGTGTTGTACCCACGAATGATTTCGACTAATTTCATGATAGGCACCGGATTCATAAAGTGCATCCCGATAACTCTTTCTGGATGAGAAACGACAGCTCCAATTTGAGTAATAGAAATCGAAGATGTATTAGTAGCTAATATTGTGTCTGGTGAACAAGCCTCGTTTAATTGCTTGAAAATATTAAGTTTCAAATCTACATTTTCGGTTGCTGCTTCTACCACCAAATCAACACCTACAACTCCGTCTTTGATATCAGTATAGGTAATTATGTTTGTTATTGTTTTTGCTTTATCTTCTGCGGTAATGACTCCTTTTGAAATCATTCTATCTAAATTAGCGGCAATTGTTGCCATTCCTTTATCTAAAGATTTTTCAGAAACATCAATTAATTTTACTGTAAAACCACTTTGAGCAAATGTATGGGCTATTCCATTACCCATTGTTCCTGCTCCGATTACTGCTATTATTTTCATTTATTGTTTATTTAATTCTAAAGTTTTCTCGTTTAACTTTTAAATTCGAAATGTTGTTCTATTTTTTAAAACAATCGATAATTTGATAAGCAACTCTTAATGCTTCCGTAGCTTGTTCTAAAGTCACAACAGGAGTTGAATTTGTATTGATCGCATCTGCAAATGTTTCTAGTTCCTCCAAAATAGCGTTATTTTGCTCCACTTCTGGATTTGAGAAATAAATTTGCTTTTTTACGCCTTCCGCATTTTGCAAAATCATATCAAAATCGCCAGGAGTTTCCGGAGCATCTTTCATTTTTACGACTTCACATTTTTTCTCCAAGAAATCAACTGATATGTATGCATCTTTTTGAAAGAAGCGGGTTTTTCGCATATTTTTCATTGAAATTCTACTGGCAGTCAAATTAGCAACACAGCCATTTTCAAATTCGATTCGGGCATTTGCAATATCTGGAGTGTCACTAATTACAGATACACCACTGGCACTTATGTTTTTAACTTTAGATTTTATTACACTTAAAATTACATCAATGTCATGTATCATTAAATCTAAAACTACAGGAACATCTGTACCGCGAGGATTAAATTCGGCCAAACGATGGGTTTCGATAAACATGGGATTTTCAATCATGTTTTTAGTTGCAATAAATGCAGGATTGAATCGTTCTACATGTCCCACTTGTCCCTTCACATTGTACTCATTGGCCAAAGCAATGATTTCTTCCGCTTCTTCAATCGTGTTTGAAATGGGTTTTTCAATAAAAACGTGTTTGCCTGATTTGATGGCAACTTTCGCACATTTATAATGAGAAAGTGTTGGGGTTACAATGTCAATTACATCAACTGCATGAATAAGAGTAGCAATTGTACTAAAATGTTTGTATCCAAATTCTTTAGAAATTTTCTCAGCATTCTCTTGATTTGGGTCATAAAACCCAACTAATTCATATTTTTCAGACTGTTGTAATAAACGTAAATGTATTTTTCCTAGGTGACCAGCGCCTAATACTCCAATTTTCAGCATAATGATGTTGTTTCCACAAAAATAGGAATAAAATGATTAATCCGTTAAGGATAAACGACAATTATTTGGGGATTTAAAAATTATAATTTGTTAATTATAATTAGAATTTGTTTTCTATTTTTACCAAAATAAAATAAAAAACTTTGAAAGACACAGCCAAACATCAAGGACTTCGGAATCAATTAGTAAGCGTTTTACAACAAAAAGGGATTACCGATCTAACTGTTTTGGATGCGATAAAAAAGATACCCCGACACTTATTTTTAAATTCTAGTTTTGAAGATTATGCCTATCAGGATAAAGCTTTTCCTATTGCTGCCGGTCAAACAATCTCGCAACCGTACACCGTAGCCTTTCAGTCCCAATTATTAGAAATTAAAAAAGAGCATAAAGTTTTGGAAATTGGAACAGGATCAGGATATCAAACAGCGGTTTTATGCCTGATGGGAGCGAAGGTATACAGTGTGGAGCGACAAAATGAATTATTTAAACAAACCTCGGCTTTGTTACCAAAATTAGGGATTCGTCCAAAACATCTTTCTTTTGGAGATGGTTATAAAGGATTACCGAGTTATGCTCCTTTTGACAGTATTATTGTTACTGCGGGTGCACCATTTATACCACAACCGTTGATGGCGCAATTAAAAATAGGAGGTAGGCTTGTGATTCCGTTAGGGGATGAAGTGCAAATTATGACTTTGTTGATAAGAGTAAATGAAACGCAATTCGAGAAACATGAACTGGGAGAATTTAAATTCGTTCCTTTATTAGAAGATAAAAATTAAATAAAAGCCTCTTTTAAAGAGGCTTTTATTGACTAACAGTTTCTATATAATGTTCTAGACTTTGTTTTTCAATTTGAGCTACAAAAAGTATAAAATCGTCTTTGTTTTCTTTTGTTATCGCTCCTTTTAGTGCTTGGTAATATAAATTTCGGTTGTCGTTGTCCGCTTTAATACTTGCTACTAGGTAACCATGTTGTAGGAGAATACTATTCATAATCAGTCGCGATACTTTCCCGTTTCCATTGATAAAAGGATGAATAGTTAGAAAACGTTCTTTTACAGTGGCTGCCAATATAATGGGATGTATCTTATTTTTATTACCTTCATACCAATTAAAAAGGGCTTCTACTTCTTGTGGAATAGCGGCGGGGTCACATGGATTAAAGCTTTTATCTTTTATCGTAATAGCTACAGCGCGATATTGACCGGCTTCTTTTGGTAAAATTCCCCTTAAAATAATAGAATGCAAGGAGACGATTTCTTTTTCAAGAAGAGCTTCATTATTTTGAATCCTGTTTTTGATAAATTCAATTGCTTCCTGATGGTTAATTGCCTCCAGATGTTCACGCATACTTTTGCCGGAGATTGTTTGACCTTCATTAATAACCAAATCGGTTTCTTCTAGCGAAAGTGTATTTCCTTCCATCCAATTGCTACAAAAGGTATATTCCACTTCTAACGCTTGCGTGATTGAACTAGTTTTAATTTGGGAAAAAGTTTTCAGTTTTGACTTAATAAAATCTATTTCATCTAAAATTTTTTGAAGAAGGGTCGAAACTTTTTTAACAGGCAAGATGCTATTCAATTTAATTTCTTCCTCGGCTGCTCGCAATGCTTTTAAGGCAAATTCATCTTGTCCAATTTCATGTATAATTTTCTCTTTCAACCAAGAAACCATTATGGTTTCCAAATCAATTTCTAGAAGTTTAGCTAATTTTGTGACTTGATCTTTGGTTGGTTTTCTGCTTCCGCTTTCGAATTTACTAATTAATGCTTGATCGATGCCTAAAAGCTGAGCTACTTCCCTTGTTTTTAAGTTTTTTAGCTCACGTGCTTTTTTGAGTAGTGTCTTCATTTTTAAGTCAGGAGTTAAGTAGTCTTGACAAATTTAGTCATCATTTTACATAATAAAAAAAGGAAAATGAATTCCCTTTTTTATTAAAATTCTTTTTTAATTCGGGCTAAATCGCGTTTAGTATCTTGTTCTTTTAGTGATTCTCGTTTATCATAGGTCTTTTTACCTCGACAAAGACCTATTTCTAATTTTGCTAATCCTTTTTCGTTAGTAAATAACTTTAAAGGGACGATGGTAAGTCCTTTGGCTTGAACACTACGTGCTAAACTTTTTAATTCTCTTTTGTTTAACAATAGTTTTCGCTCGCTACGTGCTTTGTGATTGAATTGATTTCCAAAAGTATATTCTTCAATATAGGTATTTATAGCAAAAAGTTCGGTACCACTAAACTCGCAAAAACTTTCAGTGATATTAGCCTTTCCTAAACGGATTGATTTGATTTCAGTTCCCGCCAAAACAATTCCCGCAGTGAATTTCTCGATTATTTCATAATCGTATCGGGCTCTTTTATTAAGTATGTTGATTGTTTTTAGCATATAAGTACAAATGTACAAACTATTTATTCAACAAAAAATTATTAAAAACTATTATCACCTGTTTAAATGTAGATCTTAATTTGTAGTAATTATCATTGTTAATCTAGATTTTGTTATATTCGTTTAATTAATATTAAAAAACAAACAATATGATAAAAAATTTATTAAGAATTTCGGTTATTTCGATTATGTTTTTTGCTTCTTGTTCTAAAGACGATAATATCAAGGAAGGTAGTATAGTTATAGAGGCATCTCAAAAAGATCCTCTAAGTGCACTCGAAATTAATGCAAAAATTGATGAGTCAATTAATACAAAAGGGTCTTTTAATTGGAAGGAGTCATCAAGTCATTTGCTTTGGAGTGCAATAGCTCAAGGGCAAAACATTGTAACTATAGGATTTGGAAATTCAAAAGATGATATCGAAAGAGCAAAATTATCTGATAATGAGAAAATACAAAATGATTTGCTCGCAATTATTATGAAATATGAAGGAACAAATTTAGACAAGACTTTAATTTCATCCGATGAATATTTAAATTTAATAGATGTTGTTATTTCTAAACAAGAAACTATTATTGCTTTAAGGAAAAGTAAATATATCCGATATATTGAACCAGGTGATTACAAATATTTCGAAGGTAAAAGAGTGTTAGAGAAAATGGCCTCAGGTTCAGGTTCAGGTTGTGGGTATGACGCTTCTACATTAAGCACTGCAGATTATACTTTTATTACGCCAAATTCAAAAGCACCGTGGACTTTTTATAAACATAATATTCCAAGTGCATGGAGTTATAGTACAGGTAGAGGAGTTACTATAGCCATAGTTGATACAGGAGTTTCGCCAAATCAAACGTTATTAGGTTCTAGTTTTAATGATGGAAATTCGTCAGGAAGAACCATTCAGAAATATGGTGTTTATGTTGATTCTATTTGGCCTTGGAGTACAACCACAGATGGCACAAGTGATTTGTGTGGTCATGGTACGAGTATGGCTTCAGTAGCTGCTGCTCCTAGAAATGATAATGGTTTGCCTGTTGGCGTGGCCTATAATGCCAACTTAGTGACTTATCGTGCTGCGTCTAATGTAGTTTTAGAAGGATATCACGAGCAGAACGGCGTTAAGAATGCATTTACTGCCTTAGGTAATCGAAGTGATGTGAAAATTATTTCGATGTCTATGGGACATATTTTTTCTGTGGGAAAAATTGAAGATGGAATAAAATATGCCTACAGTAAAGGAAAATTAATATTTTGTGCTGGTGGTACATCAACAAGTTTTACGACTTTTGTAGGAGTAATTTTCCCTGCATCAATGTCAGAAACTGTTGCAGTTACAGGTGTAAAAGAAGGATCAACCTATGAAAAATGTGATGTTTGTCATACAGGAAGTAAAATTGATTTCACTGTAGTTATGCAAAGATCAGGTTCTGGAAATACAGTTCCTGTAGATAGTTATTATGACAACCAATCTGATTATGTGGGTGGTTCATCAGTTGCAACAGCGACGACGGCGGGAATTGCTGCTTTAGTTTGGGCAAAAAATCCAAGTTGGAATAAAGACCAAGTTTTGACTAAAATGCGTCAATCAGCAAGTTTATATCCAAATAAAAACCCAGAATTTGGTTATGGAAATATTAATGCATTACTGGCCGTTCAATAATTGTATCAAAATATTAAAAGGAAAAACCATCAAAGTAATTTTGATGGTTTTTTTTATATTTGTTTCTAAAGGAATGAATACTTTTGTTCTATGGAAAAAAAAGACCCCCTTCACGGAATAACACTTAAAGCAATACTTGAAAAGTTAGTTGACTATTACGGATTTGACACTTTGGGCGAATTAGTAAAAATTAAATGTTTCAATGATAATCCGAGTGTAAAATCAAGCCTTACTTTTCTAAGAAAGACAGATTGGGCAAGAAAACAAGTAGAAGAGCTGTATATTCAATCAGTGTCTAAATTCGATAAATAGAACGTGGTTTAATTGATGCGATACGAGACCATTACACCACCACGATATGGCAACCATTCTCCGCTTTTATTCCAATGTTCCGCGGTTTCATACCGTTTCCCAGTACTTAAATAGTATCCATGATAAAATCCTTGTTGATTCCCACCGCCTACAAAGCAGTCTAACATAAAATGATCATTTATTTTTTTCTGATAACCAATTGTTGCTCCCATAACGTATCCAAATCCTTTTTCATATTTATCTGTATTTAGATAGTTCCATTTTTGGAAATTAAATACAGTACCACCTATATGAGCTCCAGCATAAAAGCCATTGTATTTTTCATTAAAATGATAACGGTATTCCGGAATTACGATATAGAATTGTTGTGGAGCCCCATTGAAAGACTTCCAAGGAGATGCCAAGATATCTAATTGAAAAGTAGATTTTTTACCAATACTGGTTTCTATACCTACATTAGGAATGGTCAACAAAGTAGTTAAAGCATTTACTTTTACATAAGTTTGACTTTGTAATTGAATTGAAAGTAAAAGAACAAGCAAAAAAAGAAGTTTTTTCATAATATAAATTTTACTGGCCAACACCTAAGTTAAATTGTTGTCAGTTTCGAGTGCAAATATAAAATAAAAGTACAGATGCTTGTAATGCAAGTATGATAAAATTCACAAATATAATACTGTTAAAATTTATTTAATCTCGAATAAATAATAGTATCCAAAAAACGTCCTTCATAAAATTCATTTTCTTTTAAATGCGCCTCTTTTACAAAATTATTTTTTTCTAAAACTTTGGCTGAACCTATATTTTTGGGGTCAATTATAGCCTCAATAGAATGTAATTTCATTATCTGAAAGCCATATTTTATTGCCTCTTGAATCGCTTCTGTAACAATACCTTTTCCACCATATTCTGGAAGCAACATATACCCAATTTCGGCACGAAAATGCTCGGTTTTTATCCTGTAAAAACCTATAACCCCTATTAATTTAGGACTCCCTTTGAGCGTAATTGCCCAATTTATGCCTTCGTTACTTTCAATTTTAGCATCAATCATCACAATATGTTCCAGCGCTTCTTCGGTAGTTATTAACAAGGGTCTTGGAATGTACTTCATCGTTTCGACGTTAGAACGTAATTCGAGAATGGGCTCAACATCATTTTTATCTACACGTCGTAAATACAGTCGTTCGGTTTCCAGATTTGGAAATGGAGTGAAGTTTATGGATAACATTTTTTAGTAGTATTTAGTTAATTATAAGATTTCAATACTGAATGCTGCTTCAAATATCTGACCTGATTCTATTATTTGAATGCCTTCTTTCTCCATTAGATTTCCTGTACTTTCAACTGAATCTGAATACCCAAACCAAGGCTCTATGCAAAGAAAAGGCGCATTCATTTTTGTCCAAATTCCTAAATGTGGAAATTTTGGATAACGTACTCTAATTAATGGCGTCTGATTTTTTAAAATTGTTAAATGTTTAGATTGCAATGACTTAAAAATTAACGCATCATTTTCGAATAATTCATACTTTAAACGAACCAAATTATTAGGCGAATCAAGCATCTTAGTCTCATTAGAAATCAAATCATTTTGTAACAGATTGTATTCTAACGGCTCCTCTTTTTCAAATTGTAAACTATAGTCCTCAAAATTTCCAGACAGGGCGAAAGCAGGATGCGCTCCTATAGAAAAAGGCATTTGTGATGCGGTTTTATTTACAACCTTGTAACCAATAAATAGGCTGCTGTTCTCTAAGGTATACTTAATTTGGAGTTCGAAATTAAAAGGATATCTATTTCTGATATTATCAGATGATTGAATTGAAAAAGTAGCACTATTATCTTTTTTATCGATTAATTCAAATACCATATCTCTAGCAAAACCATGTCCTGATAAACAATATTCTTTACCATCATATTGATATGAATTATTTTTAAGTGTGCCCACAATGGGAAATAAGATAGGGGAGTGCTTACCCCAAAAATCTGGATTCCCATCCCAAATATATTCTATTGAATTGTTATTTTCCAAAGAACATAATTCAGCACCTAACAGTTTAATTTGTGCGGTTAAATTGGAGTTTTGTATTGTCGTTATCAAAATGAAAGTCTTATTACGTGTTAATTTTTTATGAATGTAAATATATTTTTTAATTTTTATTATAAATAACGAAAATAGATTTATTGCGTTTTTAGTAAAATTTTCTTAATTTTTTATAAAAGCATTGAATTTACTGTCATAGTATTATTATTTTTTATTAATTTGCTTACAAATAGTGAAAAATATGAAAAACATTCGATTCAAGGCCATAGTCCACATGGCTCTATTATTAGGGATTTCATCTCTCTGGGCGCAAGAAGTTCCTGTAACTACAACAAATGCCCAAAAATCTAATTACAATTATCATGATGCTTTTGCCCCATTTTTTTATACAAAAAACGGCACATCAACACGTTCTGCTAGCGGTCAGCCAGGTGCAGAATATTGGCAAAACAGAGCAGATTATGTTCTTACAGCAAAATTAAATGCTCAGAGTAATGAGATTATTGGTACAGATGTAATTACCTATACTAATAATAGTCCTGATGAGATGTCTTTTATTTGGATGAATGTAGATCAAAATTTATTCAAAGCAGATTCCCGCGGTAATGCAGTTGTTCCTTTGACTGGTAGTCGTAATGGAGCACAAGGAGAAGTTTTTGACGGTGGTCATAAAATAAAATCGGTTAAAATTGTTAGCACGAGTAAAGGAAAATCTACTGAAGTTAATGCTAAATTTACAATTACGGATACGAGAATGCAAGTTTTTCTTCCGCAAGAACTGAAAGGTAAAGGTGGTTCTGTAAAAGTTAAAATTGATTTTTCTTATATTTCTCCATTGGAAGGTTCAGACCGCACTGGAGTTTTGGACACTAAAAACGGAAAGATTTTCACCATCGCGCAATGGTATCCACGTATGTGTGTGTATGATGACGTAAGAGGATGGAATACGAATCCCTATTTAGGAGCTTCAGAATTTTATTTAGAATATGGTGATTTTGATGTTAATATCACTGCTCCTGCTAATCATATTGTTGTTTCTTCTGGGGAGTTAGTAAATCCTACTCAGGTTTATAGCACGATTGAACAAGGTAGATTAGCACAAGCCAAACAAAGCGATAAAACTATTTTTATCCGTACACAAGAAGAAGTAGCTACTTTAGCAAATAGTACGTCTACGGCAACTAAAACATGGCATTATAAACTTAAAAATGCTAGAGATTTATCTTGGGCATCTTCAGCGGCATTTATTTTAGATGGAGCTAAGATTAATTTACCAAGTGGAAAAAAATCATTGGCCCTATCAGCTTACCCAGTTGAAAGTTCCGGAAATGAGGCTTGGGGACGTTCAACAGAATTTACCAAGGCGTCCATTGAAAATTACTCTAAAAGATGGTTCGAATATTCTTATCCAGTAGCTACAAATGTAGCCGGAAATGAAGGAGGAATGGAATATCCCGGAATTGTGTTTTGCGGATGGGAATCTAAAGGAGAAGACTTATGGGGAGTTACAGATCATGAATTTGGACACAACTGGTTCCCTATGATTGTGGGGTCTAACGAACGTCTATTTGGTTGGATGGATGAAGGATTCAATACTTTTATCAATTCACTTAGTTCTGTTGATTTTAATAAAGGAGAGTATAAAAGTGAAGATTCTGACTTACACCAAAGAGCTGAAATGCTAACTGGTAGTGATTTAGAAACTATTATGAGTTCTCCTGATAATATGAAAGAGGCAAATATTGGTATTTTAGCTTATTATAAACCAAGTTCAGGACTAGTTATATTACGTGAACAAGTTTTAGGAGAAGAACGTTTTGATTTGGCTTTTAGAACTTATGTAGAACGTTGGGCTTTCAAACACCCTACACCGGATGATTTCTTTAGAACAATGGAAAATGTTGCTGGTGAAGATTTGAGTTGGTTTTGGAGAGGATGGTTTCAATACAACTGGCGTTTTGATCAAGGGATCAATTCTATTAAATATGTGAAAAATGATCCGAAGCAAGGGGTTGTAATTACTGTTGAGAATTTTGAAAAAATGCCAATGCCTATCATTTTGGATATAAAAACAAAAAGTGGTACTATAGAAAGAGTAAAATTGCCTGTTGAAATTTGGCAAAGAAATACAGAGTGGTCATTTAAGCATGATTCAGCGGAAGAAATTGAAAGCATCACTTTAGATCCAGATCATGTTTTCCCAGATAGTAATGAAGCCAATAATGTTTGGACCTCTGCAAAAGGAGCTGTTGAGAGAGATGTGATTTTGGATGGATATTTAGGAACGTACTCGAATGAAAAATCTCCAATGAAAATTACTTTTTCAGAAAAAAATAATGTACTTACCGCTGAGATTAGTAATTATCCTAACTTTTCAGTAGATCCAATAGGAAAAAATCTTTTTGAATCGAAAAGAGCTGGGCTTCAATTTCAATTTAATGAAAGCCAAGATGGTTTTGATATGATAATATTAGGTAATGGTCAAAAAATACCATTTACAAAGGATAAGTAATCTTTTTTACAAAGGATAGCAAAAAAAAACACCAGCTTTATAGCTGGTGTTTTTTTATATAAAAATATTTAATTTTTTTATGCTGGTATTTGCTGACTCAGACAATGCAAAGTTCCAAAACCCCAGATTAAATCGATAGCGCTAATTCCAATAACTTCTCTATCAGGAAAACATTCTGCAAGTATATTCAGCGCTTTGCGATCATTGGCATCATTAAAAGTAGGAACCAAGATACATTTATTTAAAATTAGAAAGTTAGCATAACTTGCCGGCAGTCTTAAGTCTTCAAAATCTAAGCGTTTAGGCATGGGCAAAGCCACTATAATAGGAGCTTTACCATTTTCTAATTTAGCATTTTGCAAGCGTTTTAGATTGTCTTGTAATGGTATATAATTGGCATCGTTTGGATCTGTTTCGACAATGGTTACAATCGTATCTTCATTGATAAAACGACATAAATCATCAATATGACCATGCGTATCATCACCTTCAATTCCGTTACCTAACCAAATTACATTAGAAATCCCTAAGTATTCCTTGAAAACTGCTTCATAATCTGCTTTAGTAAAATTAGGATTTCGAACCTGAATATCAGGATGTAGTAAGCATTCCTCAGAAGTTAATAAAGTTCCTCTTCCGTTGCTATCAATTGCTCCACCTTCTACAATTACCGGTTTTCCTTTGTATAACACTTGGGTAAGTGGAATATCAAGAATATTTGCTACTGTTGCAGGTATATGTTTGTCTAATTGATAGTTTTTATATTTTGCCCAACCGTTAAAATTGAAATTTAAGGCTTCTCTAGCGTCTCCATTTTTGATTACAATAGGACCAGAATCACGCATCCAACTTCTATTTGTTCTTTGGATAATAAACGAAACATTAGCTAAGTTAACCCTTGCCATTTCTAGCATTTCGGTTACTTTTTCTTTTAACTTTTCGTCAATCACTACTAAAAACACCGTTTCGTATGTGGCTACTTTTTTAATAAATTCAACGAAAGCCCATTGAATGGCTTCGTATTTTCCAGGCCAATCTTTTCCGTTATGAGGAAAGCAAAGTAATATCCCTTGTTGGTTTTCCCATTCTGCAGGAAATCTTCTATTGTTTGTAGTCATAATCAATTTCTATTATAAAAACACAAAGGTAAACATTCAAGAACAATTTTGAATATTTTTTGATTTGTTCACACCATTTTGTCTTTGAAGGATTTTTTTTAACGCGACTACTTTTGTTAATCATTCGATAATATTCTAATAATCTGATTTCAATAGGATCCTGTTATTTTTGGCAAAACCAAAAAAACAAACATACAATGAAAAAGTACGCACTACCATTATTAGCAGCAATTTGTTTATTATCGAGTTGCAGCAATCAAAATTCCTCAGAAGAAGGAACAATTGAAGAAACGATAAACGAAAACCCTTCTAGTTTTAAAGAAATTGGTTCTATCATTATCGGCAGCGAAGGTGCAGCAGAAATCAGTGCTTATGACGAAGTCTCTAAGAAGCTTTTTACAGTGAATAATAGTAGTAGTAATAAAATTGATGTAATCGATTTATCAGATCCTAGTAATCCTAAGCTAATTGCGAGCATTGATTTAACCACTTTTAACGGGGCTTCTAATAGTGTGGCTACTTATAATGGCAAACTAGCCGTAGCACTAGAAGCTACTCCTAGCAAGCAAGATTTAGGAAAAGTAGTTGTTTTTGACACTTCAAATTACGCTGTTCTAAAAGTAATTACTGTTGGTTCTTTACCCGATATGATTACTTTTTCACCCGACGGAAAGTTCATTATGACGGCAAATGAAGGAGAACCGAATAGTGATTATTCAATTGATCCAGAAGGTACCATTTCCATTATTGAGGTGGCAAAAGATTACGCGGTAACAACGTTGAACTTTAGCAGTTTCAGCAATCAATTAACTTCGCTAAAAATTAATGGATTTAAAATTTCAAGTCCTACAAATGATTTTGCTAAAGATATTGAACCTGAATATATCACTATTTCGGCCGATTCAAAAACGGCTTGGGTTACTTTACAAGAAAATAATGGCGTTGCCAAAGTAGATTTAGCAGCAAAAAAAATAACAGCTATTTTTCCTTTAGGATTTAAAGATTTTAATTTAGCCGAAAATGCGATTGACATCAGTGATAAAGATGGCGGCGTTTTATTTAACCCTTGGAAAGTAAAAGGAATGTTTATGCCAGATGCGATTAGTAACTTTGAGGTAAACAAGACCACTTATTTTGTGACTGCAAATGAAGGTGATGCTAGAGAATATGATAATTATATTGATATAAGTAGAATAGGGAGTAGCTCCGTTATATTAGACCCGTTAAAGTTTCCTAATGCTTCTGTCTTAAAAGAAGATGCAAAAATGGGACGATTAAATATCGTTAACAAAATGGGCGATACTGATGGCGATGGCGATATCGATGAATTAGTTAGTTTTGGGGGAAGGTCGTTTTCTATTTGGAACGGTAACACGGGACAAATAGTTTTTGATAGCAAAAATGAATTAGACAGAAAAGCACAAGAATTTGGTACTTATGATGATAAACGTAGCGACGATAAAGGGGCAGAACCAGAATCTGTTGTAGTGGCTAAAATGGGTGCTAAGACTATTCTTTTTGTAGGCTTAGAAAGATCGGATAATTGCATGGTTTATGACGTAAGTAATCCAAATGCACCAAAACATTTGCAAACACTAAAAACAGGTGATGCTCCAGAAGGCTTACTCTTTATTCCAGCTTCAAAAAGTCCAACGAAAAGAAGTTTAGTAGTAGTGAGCAGCGAAGGGGATGGAACAATCAAAATTTACCAACCAGATTTGAACTAAGGAATTTTAAGTTTCCTGCAAAATAAAAATGGACTAGAGCGCGATTTGCTTTAGTCCACTTTTTTTTTCCTTAATTTTATTTAATCGATTGCTCTTTTAGTAATATCTCCAAAAGCATCAATTCGTCTGTCTCTAAAAAACGGCCAGTTTTGACGTACATTTTCTTGCAAGTCTAAATCGACTTCGGCGATCAGGATTTCTTCTTTGTCGTGTGAGGCTTGCGCCAAAATTTCGCCTTGTGGTCCCGCAATGAACGAAGATCCCCAAAACTGAATTCCATCTGTATCTGGTAGATATTGTTCTAAACCTATTCTGTTTGCTGCCGCAACATAAACGCCATTAGCTACCGCATGCCCTTTCATAACGCTCATCCAAGCTCCGTGTTGGTTTACTCCATATTCCTCTTTTTCTCCCGGATGCCAGCCAATTGCTGTAGGATAAAACAACACTTCTGCACCTTGTAAAGCTGTTAAACGAGCTGCTTCGGGATACCATTGATCCCAACAAATAAGCGTCCCTACTTTTCCTTTCTTGGTTGGAATGGTTTTAAAGCCTAAATCTCCTGGAGTAAAATAGAATTTTTCATAAAAATGAGGATCGTCTGGAATGTGCATTTTACGGTATAATCCTGCTTCTGAACCATCAGTGTCGATAATATAAGCGCTATTGTGGTAAATTCCGGCCATTCTTTTTTCGAAAAAAGGAACAATTATTACCACACCCAATTCTTTCGCTAAAGCACTAAAAGCAATAAAGGAAGTACTGTAAAGCGGTTCTGCCAATGCAAAATTGTCAACGTCTTCACTCTGACAGAAATAATGACTGCTGTACAATTCCGGTAAAGAGATTACCTCAGCACCTTGACTGGCTGCATCGCGCACCCAACTTAAACATTTTTTGAGGTTATTTTCGGCAATATCATTGAGGTTTAATTGGATAACAGCAATCTTATATTTTTTGTTTGGCATCGTATAATTTTTAGACTGCAAAAATAGTGAATTTTATAAAGAGTAGAAAATGGGGAGAATGGAAAAGTTTGTTTAATGTATTTCTGACTCTCATTAGCTCAAAAATGAAGCGAAAAAAGTATTGAGAACTATTTTTGATAATGAATTTTCTTGTTCTTGATGCAATTTTCTAGCAAAAATTACTTCCAGAAACAAGTTTGCGGTAAAATGAACTAACATTATTGACAAAAAAATGAATACACTCAAAAAGGTTGAATTTACTTTATACTGTAATCCTTGATGATTATTTTGATTCCCTCTAAATACGTTGTTACTACGAAATCTGGAAATCTAGTTTTGAATTTTGAAGACTCAAAGATATTGTCAATTGCATAGCGGGGTAGTAATTCCTGTGTTTCCTTGAGGTTTTTATCAAAAAAGGAGCCTATTTTTAGTACAATCCAGGGCAATACTTTGTATTTTACTTCTCTTCCTAATTGGTGTCCAATTTCGGCAATAAATTGCTTATAAGTTAATCTATGATCGTCACAAGGTAAATGCCAGGTTTGACTATATGCATCAGCCGTATTGCCTATCAGTGCCATAGCTTTGCTCGCATCAGGAGTAAAGATAAGTGTTCGTAAGACATTGTCTTTTAAGAAAATCTTAGGTTCTTTACCGTTTTTAAGATTTTCGAAAATTAGGCTATTGGTAAGTCCCTTGGTTTTGTCTGGGCCGTAGAACTCGGGCGCCCTGCAAATAACAGCTTCAATTTCTCTATTGGCAATGGCTTTTAATAGTATTTCTGCAGCCATTTTTTTTCCTCTTCCTTTTTTTCCTTCTGAGGTTAAAGGCGTTTCTTCGATTTGGATTTTACTGTTTTGAGGATAGGCGTAGGTGTTATCAAAATAAACTAGTTTACAGCGATTCTTTTTACAAGCTGCTATCACATTTTGCATTACAATTACCCAATCTCTAAGCCATATTTCAGAGTCATATGGCAGTCCCACTGTTAGATAGGCGATCTTCGTATTTTCTAGTGCAGAAATAACATTTTCTGGATCAAGTAGGTCCGCTTTAAAAAGAAGATCCTCTGGATGCACTTTTTGTGGATTGCGTCCCACTAATTTAATTTGTTCAGTATAGTTTTTACGTAATTCACGGGCTAATTCTTCTCCTATTATTCCGTTTGCTCCTAATATTGTTTGCATTTTATGTTTTTTTGTCGCTAATTTGTACGAATGCTAAGATAAGCATAATAGGGACGGTATCTTTCGCTCCAGGAAGCTACAATAGGAAATCATAATGAAGATATAAGTTTATATAATCAGAGTTAAAGTCAAAAAAGAAGAAAAAGCGACTATTTTTGTTACTTAAAATCAATCAAATACATGATTATGAAAACTATTTTTAAAGTAGCTCTAATTCTTAGTACACTGATTTTCAGCTTCACTTCAGTATTCGCTCAATCAAATGATAAAAAAGCCGATGAAATCGTGAAAAATATGCTAACTGCGATGGGCGGATTAAAAAATTACAATAAAACTCATTTTATCCAATGGAATTTTGGGAACAGAAAATTATTTTGGGATAAATGGACTGGAAATGTTCGCATAGAGAATCCAACAGAAGATCAAGTAATTTTAGTAAATATCAATACTTTAAAAGGTAAGGTATACGAGAATGGTATTTTAGTAAAAGATCAGACTAAAGTTAACGGTCTACTTAGAAAAGCAAAGAACTGGTGGATTAATGATTCTTATTGGTTAGTGATGCCTTGGAAATTGCAAGATCCTGGAGTAAATCTTACTTATGTTAAAACGGATAAATTACCAGATGGCAAAACAGCGGATATTTTACAGCTCACTTTTAGCGCTGTTGGTGTAACTCCTGATAATAAATACTTGCTGTATGTCGATAGAGAAGATCATTTAATAAAGCAATGGGCGCATTATAAAAACTTTAATGATGCTAAGCCAAAGTTCGTGAAACCTTGGAATAACTATCAAAAAGTGGGTAGCATCTTGCTTTCCTTTGATAGACCCAATGAAGATGTTGGACCAAAAAATGTAATGGTTAAAAATAATATTGATTCCTCTCTATTTACTGAATTATAAAAGAGCCAGTCTACTTTAGACTGGCTTTTTAGTGTTTAAGATTAGAATTTTAATTCAAGAAGATTTGCATTGATACAAAAAAGAGATATAAATTTAAACCAAAATAAAATAAAGCAGGTAACGAAACCCACAAACCGTCTTTAATTTTTAGTCTGACTGCTACGCCTAAAAACATCAATAGAGCTAGGCCACCGGAGGAGATCAGTAAAATAGAGTTGTAGAGTAAGCCCACAAGCAAACCTAAACCTCCCACTATCTCTAAAATTGCAGTAAGCACTCCGAATTTACTTAAACCAAAGCGGATAAATTCACTTTTCATATTTGGAGTTGTAAAGTAAGCTACACCATAACCTAAAAAAGAGAGACTTGAAAAAACAATTAAAACTTCTAGTAAACTCATTAGGCAATTAAATTTAGGGTTACGGCAGCGATAAATAGACTTAGTAGCATAAGAAACAATGAGGGAATACGCTTTTGCCACGGGTTATTCACTTTGAAGTGAAAATACTGAGCACTTAACATCAGGAAAGCCATCAAAAGTGCTGGGATTAGAACTAGCGAAGGATACCAAATACCTGCTATTAGCAAAGTTGCCAATGCTATTTTAGTAGCTCCAACAATCGTACGAGTCAGATCACTCAGCCCATATTGCTTAAATTCTTTAACGATATTATCAAAGCGAAATACCCATACAATAACAACAGAAATAGCGACAATGAGTTGCGCAATCATTGATAAATTTTCCATTTTAGTTTTTTTTAATTTCCTTACTTATTTGGCTTTTCAGGTTCTGCCCCGTTATTTTTGAGTGATTTCTGGTCTTCACTTTTTAATTTAATGTTTGATTAATTTTTAGAATCTATTTAGGTATTACTTTAGTGTCATAATGCTTTGTCAGCAATTAGTCTTAGTCGTATTTACCGGTATCATGACTAGAATCTTCTACGAAGTTAAAATTTCTTGTTAAAAATGATTAAAAATTTTACAAATTTTGAGCGATTTCACAAAAACCGCCCTCCAAAATCTACACAAAATGGTATGCAAAGGCAGAAAGCTTTGTATTCTGTTTGTTTTTATAGAAAGACTTTATAGAGCTGGGTTATTTCACTCCCTTTTCACGATAATAACTGCTCGAAAAAGCCACCTATTTCTAATTTTCTGTCTATAAAGTGAATTTCATAAATCCAAAACCTTTCGTCTCCATTTAGGTCTTTTTCGTTCATTAGCAAATTGTTATTGGGATGAATATAATTAATTTCTTCATCGCCTAAAATTTCTTCATGTGGAAAATTACCTATTAAATGACCACAGTGATGGTTTCCGTATTCCCATCCATATTTTTCAGCTAACTTTTTAGTATACTGATAAAAATCAGCACCTGTTAATTTGTCTTTATTTTGATAATAGTATTCTTTTCCTTCTTTCCAGGCAAGTTCTACATCTCGTTTTAGTTTTAATTTTTTTTGATTGTTACCAAGTACAAACGTTTTACCAACATCTGCCTCCCAATTTTCAAAAACGGGACCGAAATCAAAAAACAAAATATCGTCTTTTTGAATTGTTAAATTGATTGGATTTTCTTTGTAGGGTAATAGCGTGTTTCTTCCTGACCTAACAATGCGTTTGTGCCAGAATTTTTTAATACCAAATAATTCAAATGCTAAGTTAAATACTTCCGTATTTAGTTGATGCTCCGTTTTTCCTTCCGTTATTAGGCTTCGATTTTCAATTTCTTTATAAAGAATTTCTGCTTTTCTCTCGGCTTCGATTAAGTTCAGTATGCGTTCCTCTTTAGGCATCATTTTTATAATTAGTGGTGACGGAAACTAGTATGTCGTTGTTTCTGCAATGTACTAAAAGATATGCGATTATACTTATTGTTGTAAATCGTTTTTCTCTTTCTAATTATCTATAAGCATCAGAATTAAACTAAGTACTAAATATGAAGTTGGGAGACTTCGTACCCATCCCATTCCAATCCTATTTATTTTTTATAAGCAAGACTACGGATAGCTTTGGTATCAAATTAGATACTTACATTATGTGATTTCTCCTTCGAGAAAATGACATAGTAAACAAAAATAGGATTGACAATATAATCAATGTAATGACATTGCACTTTCGCCGTTATTTTAAAGGTATTGGTAATTCATGTGTGCGGCTACCATCTTTTGCACTTTCTTCAAAGAGAATAAGAATTAAAGTTGAATACTCCTTTTTTTTCTCAACATCAACTGTAAAATCAAAGTTGCCCCATTCTGGTGCACCGGCATCGCTCGTTGTGAACCCCGTTTTCAATTCGTTATGTCCATCCTCAACCACCCAACTAATATTTGCTTCCCAAACTTGAGCTTGTCCTTTTATATGGAATTTATTTCCATCTACTTTTTCTACCGTTACTTGGCGAAAATGTTCATTTGAAAATGCTATCGCTACTTGTTTTTGGGGTTCAATGGGCTTTGCTATTTGAACTGTATCGATAGAAGTCGAGCTCTCATTGCTGTTAGTATCGTCGCTGTTTTTTTTATTGCATGCAATTACAAGAACGGCTAATAACAAGATTATTGATTTTATTTTCATTGTTTTACTATTTTTATTTTTTTACTTTAAAATATTTTCGGTATTACAGGAGTATTGATCTATCGCGAGGACTAAAATATGAATTTACTTGGTATTAGCAACAGATATTCGATCATACTAATTATTACAGTCCGTTTTTCTTTTTGTAATCAAATCAAATCAATTTAACCTACCACCAAACAATAAAAAATTCTAAATACGAATCTTTGTGTTTTTGCCAAATTAATGGAGCTTGTTTTTCATTAATAGAAGTGGTAATGTGTTTTTCTATACCATTAAAGTCCGTCCAAATTTCGTTTTCAGATGGATCCATTCCCCATTCCTTTTTTGAAGGTATGAAATAAGTTTTTGCAGAGTTATCAAGACTAACAAATGTTTCAAGATTCAAATAGTACCCTTTTACAGCTTTTTGATAAATAGGGCTAAAACTACCCTTGTATTCATAAGGAATAAACAAGGAAACTAATAAACATAGTGCTTGAGAAACATCGTTTATTGCTATAGTATCAAACGTTGATGTAGTGCAATTATGGTATAGTAAAGGAAATTGTTTTGCTTTTAATTTATCTAATTTCTCTTTCAAAGAATCATTCCTATTCGGGCCAATCCAGTTATTTATTGGTTCCGAAGAAATACTTGGGTCAAATAGATAAAACTTATAAGCTAACTCCATATGAATTAACTGCTTTGTGTCTTCATCTTCAATGATAAAATCAATTTCACCTATGGTTTTCGTGTCTTCAATGATCTGAACATTTTCATGTAGGACTTTGTAGTTGGTAGAGGACTTAATTAATTCAGAAACAATTTTTTCCACTAAATGGCCTAATCTTACATTAGTTGGTAATTGAAATTCTAGATCCCTTATCAGATTTAATGCTGATAAATCAAAAGTCTGTAAACCAGTAATAGAAAAATCTAGACTATTGGCTTTTACTATTGAAGCTATCCTTGACTTCGTTTTCATTTTATAGTAGGTGTTAATGTATTTTGTTTCCGCAAAGATACAGCGAGAAAAAGTAGTGATTTACCAAAAATTATATAGAATTTCTACAAAATTTGTCATTTCGACGAAGGAGAAATCTCCGCATTACAGCCACAGCAATTTTTCTTTCGCAAAGAGACTCAGAGAGAGCCTAGAGATTCGCGAAGATTGATATAGAATTTCTACAAAATTTGTCATTTCGACGAAGGAGAAATCTCCGCATTACAGCCACAGCAATTTTTCTTTCGCAAAGAAACTCAGAGAGAGCCCAGAGATTAACGAAGATTTACTACAAAATTTGTCATTTCGACGAAGGAGAAATCTCCACATTTAAGACTCATCAATTTTTATTTCGCAAAGAAACTCAGAGAGCCCAGAGATTCCTGAAAATTTCTAAATAATTATTACAAACTAGGTCATTGCGAGGAACAGCTAGTCCACCGTGGCGGAAAGCAATCACACTAAGAGATTTTTCAAATGAGTGTCAAATAATATTCTAGAATAAAAGATTTTACAAAGTCCGGAGACTTCACACAGCCCAGAAAACAATTCTGCGCTAAAGATTGTGAGTATATCCGTGCGATCGGGCTTCACAAAGAATTCGCAATCAAATGCCACTCCGTTTGTCATTCTGAAAGAATCTCTACGAACTCTAATTTCTCAATTCGGAGCAGTAATTTTTACTACCATGTGAACCGCATTAGAAATGCTATGATTTCGTTTATAATGTAAGTAGGTACTCGCTGCAAACGAGCACTAGATGGGGGTTGGCCAATCGTTATTTTATATATTTGCTATCTTTAAAGTTTTGAACTTCTAATAAATTTCCATTTATATCATATACATTTAGTGTTCCGTTTCCGTCTTTTAGAGTGCCTTTATCTAATTTCTTTCCATTACCATCAAAACAATTAAGTATATTCATTAGTTTTCCATCAGTGTATAATCGTTCAGTATAAGTTTTTCCATTAGTGTGGTACCAATTCCATTGCCCAATCAATTTTCCATTATCTAATTTTCCAATTCCCTCTTTATTTCCGTTTTCGTAGAAAAATTTCCACTCTCCGTCTTGTTTTCCATTATTGAATTTACCGATCTGATGCAATTTTCCATTTTCGTGAAAAATTTCCCAAACACCTATTTCTGCTCCCTTAAGATATTTCCCTTTTTGAAATATCGTTCCGTTTTTATGATAAAATTTCCATTTTCCATCTTTTAAATCATTTGATGTTCTCCCGATTTTTTTTAATTCACCACTGTCATAAGTTTCTTTTGTCATTTTACAAGAAACAAGTAATAAAGTCGCAATAATTACAGTTATAATTTTTTTCATTAATTCATTCTTAATTTTTTGATGTTTCATTTTATAATTTTGTCAATAGGGCTACTCGTTGCATTCGAGCACCAGATGGGCATATCCGTGCGATCGGGCATTACAAAGAATTCGCAATCAAACGCAACTCCGTTTGTCATTCTGAAAGAATCTCTACGAACTCTACTTCCTCAATTCAAAGCAGTAATTTTTACTACCATGTGAACCGCATTAGAAATGCTATGATTTCGTTTATCATGTAAGTAGGTACTCGTTGCAAACGAGCACCAGATGGGACTCCATAGCGTTGACGGCATGTAATAGGTTCCGTTCAACCGCGGCTTTATTGTTTGGCTTTTCAAGCCCAACAAAGCCTTAGCTGTTGGCAGAAGTGACTATTTTTCGATTAGTATTAAGTTTTCTTTAATGTATTTTTCTAATGATTTTGGAATAGATTGAAAATATTCATTATCTACATTTTCCCAATAATTATTTTCAAAATCACTTGGTCTTTTAAAAGTATATGGACTATCAAACTCTTTAGATTTTATTTCATCAGTGTATTCTTTTTCAAGTAAAAAGAATTCGTGTGTTGCTTCAACTTTTTGAAACTCATTTTTCTTTTGTCTTTTTATGTCATAACTTCTGATTTCTTTAAAGTAAATAATATTTTCAAAATTCATTTTAGCAGGGTCATCGTTATTATAAATCGTATTGATGGTATAATTATTGAAATCGCTTTCCATTCCAAAAAGTTTCATTATTTTAGGATTTGTTTTTGAAATAATTTCCAATTGTAAATTTGAATTAGAATTAGATTTTGTGATTTTTCCCTTTTCTATGTTTTCTTTTTTGTCAAAAACAAGGATGTTTTCATTGTTTTCAGGTTTTAGATTATACTCATTTGTGAGGTTCTTATATTTTGTGAAATGATTAAATATTGGAACTCCTGCAACCATAAAATAAAAATTTTTACTTAATTGACTAATCGATTTGTTTTCAAAAGAGCGATAGCAAATTATTTTCATTTTTATTTTATCAGATTTTAGAGAAATATAATATTCAACAATTCCATCTATAAAATAATGAGGTCTGTCTTCATTAATTTGAATACTCCTAAAGTAACCTTTTAATTTTAGGTATTTATATGTTTTAGGTTTTGCTTTAATTACAACTTCTTCAAGTTCGGTTACAATTCGATTTAAAGAAATTATAGGCGTGTTTTTGAATGTTTCAATGTTTATTTCGGTAGTTTTATATGTAGAATTCACAAAAGTTAAACTCTTTGTTTTTGAACTATAAATTTTATTTTCTAAATCAGAAGAGATATTTCCATTAGTATCTGACAATCCAATTAAATTTCCATTCTCAGAATAAATTTCTACAAATGGTATTGTTTTTTCTGAAAAAGCTTCTTTGATTTTATGTTGAGAATAAATAGACGTAAAAATTAACGTAAATAAAATTAAGAATAAATGCTTTTTCATTTTTTTTTTTTTTTTTTTTTTTTTTCTTTTTTTTTTTTTTTTTTTTTTTTTTTGTTTTTTCTCCGATTTTTTTCAGTCATTTCTGCAAACTAGTATATATGCTTTATAACATATCGCCTCTTTATAGCTTGAATACACGCCACTTAATAGCGCATATCTCATCAATCAAATATATACTATTTTATTTACAAATAATCGAATAGTTCATGATCTAAACGAAAAAAAATCTAATAGATGAATTTTACAGCATGTCATTGTCGCTCAGAATTTCCTTGCTCAACGATTAGTTTACGTTATTATGAAAAACTAAACCTTCTAACTAGCCCTGATCGAGGCGGCATCCTCGTAGTGAAACGAAGAGATATAGCCAAGAGCAGGAGGGAACGTGCTTACAAAAACAACTCCTTATGCTCCTAAAAATCAGCATAAAAAAAAACACCAGCCTTGCGACTGGTGTTTTAATACTACAACTAAAATATAAAAAATAATCAATTATTCTACTAACTCTGTTTGGTTTCTAAAAACCAATTCCCCGTTGAACGCATCGAGCAGTATGATACTGTCTGTAGCAATTTTTCCGGCTAGAATTTCTTTAGAGAGGCTGTTCAATACGTCTCTTTGTATTACACGTTTCACTGGTCTGGCACCAAATTGTGGATCATATCCTTTTTCGGCCAGATAAGCGATAGCTTCGGGTGTGGCATCCATGGTGATTCCTTGCAATGCAAGCATTTTAGTCACGCTTTTCAGTTGTAAACTAACAATCTTAGTGATATTAGCACTGCTCAAAGGAGTAAACATCACAATTTCATCGATACGATTGATGAATTCTGGACGTACAGTTTGTTTCAATAAACTGAGCACTTCGGTTTTTGCGGCCTCTGTGGCTTCTTCCATGCTGCCTTTTAGGTTTTCAAATTTCTCCTGAATAATCTGGCTTCCCATATTAGAAGTCATGATGATAATGGTATTTTTAAAATCGGCGAGACGTCCTTTATTGTCGGTTAATCGTCCTTCGTCTAATACTTGCAACAAGATGTTAAACGTATCGGGATGTGCTTTTTCTATCTCATCTAATAATATTACAGAATACGGTTTTCTACGCACCGCCTCCGTTAACTGACCGCCTTCGTCATAGCCTACATATCCCGGAGGCGCGCCCACTAAACGGCTCACGCTATGACGTTCCTGGTATTCACTCATGTCGATACGGGTCATGGCATTTTCATCATCAAAAAGGTATTCTGCCAATGCTTTTGCCAACTCGGTTTTACCAACACCTGTTGTTCCAAGGAATAGAAAGGTTCCCACCGGTTTTTTCATGTCTTGTAATCCGGCGCGGCTTCTACGTACGGCATCACTTACTGCCTCAATCGCTTCTTCCTGACCTACGACACGTTGGTGCAATTCGGCTTCCAGATGCAATAGTTTTTCGCGTTCTCCTTGTAGCATTTTCATAACTGGTATTCCAGTCCATTTGGCTACTACTTCGGCAATATCTTCGCGGGTTACTTCTTCTTTTATTAGGGAACTTCCGCCAGCTTGGTTTTCGACTAGCTCCTTATGTAAAACTTCGAGACGCTCTTGAGCTTCTTTGATTTTACCGTAACGAATTTCGGCTACTTTACCATAATCACCTTCGCGTTCTGCTCTTTCGGCTTCGTATTTATAATCTTCAATTTCTGTTTTTATCGCTTGTACATTATCAACAACATCTTTCTCTGATTTCCATTTGGCATAAATTTCGTTTCGCTCTTCTTTAAGATTGGCCAAATCCATTCCTAAAATTTTGAGTTTGCTTTCGTCTTTCTCTCTTTTTATGGCTTCAAATTCGATTTCGAGTTGCATTACTTTTCTATCCAAAACATCAAGTTCTTCGGGTTTTGAATTGATTTCCATGCGTATTTTTGAAGCGGCTTCGTCCATTAAATCAATGGCTTTGTCCGGCAGAAAACGGTTGGTAATATAGCGTTGCGATAATTCGACTGCAGCGATAATCGCCTCATCTTTTATCTGTACTTTGTGGTGTGTTTCATATTTTTCCTTGATACCTCGCAGGATTGAAATTGCACTTTCAGTATCTGGTTCTTCGATAATTATTTTCTGGAAACGTCTCTCGAGAGCTTTATCTTTTTCGAAATATTTTTGATATTCATCCAATGTGGTTGCACCAATAGCGCGCAGTTCTCCACGAGCCAAAGCTGGTTTCAGGATGTTTGCCGCATCCATTGCGCCTTCGCCTCCTCCAGCGCCTACAAGTGTATGAATCTCATCAATGAATAAAACAATATCACCTTCGGCAGCAGTTACTTCTTTTACCACTGATTTTAGACGTTCTTCAAATTCTCCTTTGTATTTAGCTCCCGCAATCAAGGCACCCATATCTAGTGAGAATACGATTTTATCTTTCAGATTGTCTGGAACATCACCGTCAACAATTCGATGCGCTAAACCTTCGGCAATAGCCGTTTTACCTACGCCGGGTTCTCCCACAAGCATGGGGTTGTTTTTTGTACGACGCGTTAATATTTGCAATACTCTTCTAATCTCTTCATCACGACCAATTACAGGATCTAATTTCCCTGCTTTGGCGAGTTCGTTAAGATTTTTGGCATATTTATTTAAAGAATTATACGTTTCTTCAGCAGAGGCGGAAGTTACTCTTTCTCCTTTTCGCAATTCGTCGATTGCGGCTTTCAATCCTTTTTCGGTTACGCCTTGGTCTTTTAATATTTGGGCGGCTTTACTTTTCGAATTAAAAATAGCCAAAACTAAATGTTCGATTGAAACAAATTCATCGTTCATTTTCTTAGCAATAGATTCTGCTTCGTTTAAGGTAGAATTTGCCGTTCTAGAAAGCATTATTTCGCCTCCCGTTACCTTAGGAAAACTCTGAATCGTACTGTCTAAAATTTGAATAAATAGCGGCACATTTACATTTAGCTTTTTCAAAATAAAAGGAGTCACATTTTCGTCCACTTCAAGCATTGCCTTAAACAAATGTTCATTCTCAATTTGCTGTTGGCCTAAGTCCTGTGCTAACTGCTGTGAAAGCTGAATAGCCTCCTGTGATTTTATGGTAAATTTATTTATGTTCATGATTTTTTTGATGTTTATAGCTATATAACTACAGTTAATTGATAACTTTGCTACTAATCTTCAATTTACATTCCATTACAATAGTACAGACAAAATGGCTTATAAAATATGATTATTATCATGAAACCAAGTCAAAATGACTTAATAACAGACAAAATATGAGTTTTTTAAAAAATATCTTTGGTAGTTCTTCGGAAGACCAAAATGAATCTACACCTAAAATGAACTGGAATGCTTTAACTGATTTGGAGCAGCTAAATGAGATTGTTTCACTTTCTAATGAAAAACCAGTGGTTATCTTCAAACATAGTACTCGCTGCAGTATCAGTAGGATGGCTTTGAAACAATTTGAAAATGAATTTAACTTCCCAGATAAAGTTACACCTTATTTTTTAGATTTGATAGCACATCGTGAAATTTCTAACGACATAGCATCACGTTTTGGTGTAATGCATCAATCACCTCAATTGTTGTTGATTAAGGAAGGGAAATCAGTTTATGATGTTTCCCACAGCGATATCGATGCTGAAGCCTTGAAGAGTAAGGTATAGTTCTTATAAAGGATAAAAAGTAAGCCACGAATTCACTAATTAATAATTTGATTAGTGAATTCGTGGCTTTTTATTTTAAAATTCTCCACCAGAACCTCCGCCACTAAATTCACCGCCGCCAAATCCTATATTTGACTCGGTTGTAATTTCCGGCTTTAAGCCCAGTTGCGAAGAAATCAGTATTTCGGCATTCAAAAAAGCATTTGTTTTTGTTAAACGATCAGGTTTGAATGTCACTCCAGCTTCTTTGTCTTTTAGTTTTTTTATTACGAAGTAAGTAAATCCAAAGAGGAATACTCCGCCAAGGTTTAATGCAATTTCAATAGGTAAAATAGCATAATAAAATCGGATGGTATAAATAGAAAAACCAAGTGCTAAGAACCCAATCCAAAGCATTATTCTATCTTTTTTTAAAATCGAATAAATTAAATAAAATAAGGGCACTGCAAAGGTAAAACCGTAAAAGAAGAAGGCGAATGAGATATCATGACCTGGAACAATGGCCGCATCAAGCAGAAGAACTGAAAGTTCTCGCACTACTAGATAATTTCCGGAAAGATAAAAGAGAATAAGGCTAAAACTATTCGCTAATAAAACTCCTTTGTAGTAAAAATTGGGTACTAATTTAGAGATTATTGTTTTACTTAAAAAATAGATTGCTGCAGCAAATAACATTATTACAAAAGGTAAAATGGTTTTTCCGGTAGTACCAATTTCAAACATGGCGTATGTTAGCGTTGCTGTTAGTGCTAAACAAAATAGTAGTGCCATGGAGAGATGTAAATAACGGAGATAGTTAATTAATGCGGTTAGTGTGATAATAGAAGCAATTACGATTTCGTTTCCATTGGTTAAAAGTCCTATAGCTATTGCCAAATTTAATTGGGATCCTATTATAAAGGCATCATCTAATCCCTGGCCAAAAAATTTTAGACGGGTCAAGGCTTCTGCTCCTGCAAAACCAACCGCGGCATATAGAAATAGAATAACTTCAAAATTTTCACCTATTGCATTTTCGCTAATTAAAGTTAAGAAACCACAAATAGAGGAATATAAAAAACTTCCCAGTATGAAAAAAGCCAGTCTGATTAATAGGTTGTTACTACCTTTAGGAATTGTTAATTGTTTAGAAATCACTTTATATTGTTCACTATCTATGAAGCTAGCTTCTTTTAAAGAATGTGCTTCTTCGACTAGAGTTAAATTCTCTAACTCTACTTTATCGTATACTATCATCGTTGCTGTTTTTATTGAATTTTTTAATAAGGCGAATAAATAGGATTATAGAAACGATCAAATAAAAGGGGATAAAAAAGGAGAAAGCAATTAAAAAATCATCAATCTTTAGAAATTGAATGGCTTTGAATAATAAGATATTAACTCCAATATAGGCGTAAATGATAGTGAAAACAAAAAGAGAAACAGATTTGACTTTGTAACTGGATATATAAAAGTAATACAACGCAGCAGCTAAAATAACTGCGAATACTAACCAGTATGGCTCAAATAAATTATTGACACAGGAAATACTTATAAGGTGTAATCCAAAAGTCAAATACACTAAAGTAAAATGTTTTTTTAATGTAATCTGGTTACTATAAATAGACCAAAGAACAAGTACTATTCCTAAGCCAATTGCTGAATAGCTTAAGGTGTTTGTTTCGTAAAAATCATTATTAAGTAGCGATTGCGGACTAACTGTTAAACCAATGTATGCGGCTAGACCGGTGATTGCAATAGATAAGATGCTTTTGTTATCAAAATAGTAGGCACAAAAGAGTCCGATGGCAGTGGGAATTAAAGTAGCTAACCCATAATGAGTGCCAAAGGCAGTGTATTGAAATTGTAAATAGCCTATAAAAATACAAGTCAAAAGAACAGCCGCAAGAATAAGGTAATCAAATATGGGGTTGTCAAAACTTGTTTCTCCTTTCTGAAATCCAGTGCTATTTTTAAAACTAAAAAAATAACAAACAATAGTTACAATTAATAATATAGATAAGATAGCAATATGACCAATCGTATCAATATTTTGATAAATCAATATTCCAATCCCTGCCGTAAAAGACAAAATAGAAAGGTATAGAAACAGTTTTAACTCGAGATTTAGTGAAAAAATTTCCAAACTTCGATATGCTTTAACTTGTTTGAATTGGGTATCCGTTATTAATTTTTTCTCAAAAAGGGCTTGAGTTGCTTGTTCTTCAAAGGGGTTCATATTTATAATTTAAATTGGCTACTTTCAAATATATGCAAAATGTGTTAATTTTCGGAGTTTAAAATTACTTTGATTTGGACTGATTTAAAAAACAAAAAAATCCATTCGTTTGAAGGAATGGATTTATAAAATAGTTAGGTATGAAGTAGTTTTTAGAAAGCCAAATTCATTTTATCCTTAATCTCTGCTAAACACAAATTATTGATACTTCCTTCATGGGTATGTTTAGTTTCTTTTGGAGACTGAAAGGTACCGTTTTCAAGCTGTTCTGCAACGGCTTTGTAGGCATCTCTAAAAGGGATTCCCGCCACCACCATTTCGTTTAAAGTATCTACGGTAAATAAGTAGTCGTATTTTTTATCGGCTAAGATATTGTCCTTTACTTTGATGTCTTTGATCGAAAAAATGGCAATATCCAGACAAGCTTTTAGGTTTTGAATGGCCGGGAATAATCCTCCTTTCAATAGCTGTAAATCTCTATGGTAGCCGCTTGGAAGATTATTAGTAATTAAGGTAATTTCGTATGGCAACGCTTGAATCTTGTTGCATTTACCACGGATTAATTCAAATACATCTGGGTTTTTTTTGTGTGGCATAATGCTAGAACCTGTAGTTAAATGTGCAGGCAAACCGATAAAATCAAAATTCTGACTCATGTACAAACAGACATCCATAGAGAACTTCGCCAAAGTTGCTGCCACGCTACTCATTGCAAAAGCTAAAATTTTCTCTGATTTTCCACGGCTCATTTGTGCAGCAACCGAATTGTATTTTAAGGTTTCGAAACCCAATTCTTTTGTAGTGAATGTTCTATTGATAGGGAAGGAGCTTCCGTATCCTGCTGCAGAACCTAGCGGATTTTGATCCACCACTTTTAAAGCAGCATTCAACATCGTGATATCATCAATCAAGGTTTCGGCATAAGCAGAAAACCACATTCCGAACGAGGACGGCATCGCGATTTGTAAATGGGTATATCCTGGTAATAATACATTTTGATGTTTCTCGGCTGATTCCATCATCAAATCAAACAAGGTTCGTACTTGCTCTTTTAAATCTGTAATAACATCCTTCAAATACAAGTGAACATCAACTAATACTTGGTCATTACGGGAACGAGCGGTGTGAATCTTTTTACCCGCATCACCTAATTCTACCGTTAGTAGATATTCGATTTTCGAATGTACGTCTTCAAAGCTGTCTTCGATTACGAAATTTCCTTTTTCGACATCAAGGATGATTTCTTCTAAAGCCGAAACTAGAGATGTAGTTTCTGAATCGGTCAAAAGTCCAATTTGGCCCAGCATTTTGGCATGAGCAATAGAGCCCAAAGCATCGTATTTTGCCAGTACTAAATCGAGTTCTCGGTCATTGCCAACGGTGAATTGTTCGATTTGCTTATCAGTAGGTATTCCTTTTTCCCAAAGTTTCATAGTGGTGTGTTTTGTTTCGCAAAGATACTCGAAGGTGACCCAGAGCATCGCAAAGTTTTATATATTAATCTTATTGTTACCGCAAAATGCTAGCCCTGATAGCAGTGGAAATCCTTTTATTTTTTATCTAAAAAATAAAAGATTGTAACGGATAGCGGGAAATTGCTCCCAATTATTCTATTTTCTTAAAGAAATCCCCCAGTATTTTAATATACAATTGGATTCCTTCTTCGATTTCGTTCACATATATAAATTCATCTGCAGAGTGTGATCGCAGCGTATCTCCAGGGCCTAATTTCAATGATTTACAGCTCAAAACCGATTGGTCAGAAAGAGTAGGAGAGCCATAAGTCGTGCGACCTAAAGCAATTCCGGCTTGCACTAATCCGTGCGATTCTGGAATAGAAGACGAACTTAAATTCATAGATCGGGGAGTAACTTCGGCATTGACATTATCTTTTACGATTTGTAAAATTTCATGATTCGTATAACAGTCGTTGACACGGATATCGATAACCAAATCACATTCTGACGGCACGACGTTGTGTTGTTTTCCGGCATTGATTTGGGTAACGGTCATTTTTACAGGGCCTAATTGCTCTGATATTTCGTCGAAAGTATAGTTTTTAAACCATTCCATAACTGGAATCGTTTTGTAAATGGCATTATCGTCATTTTGATGTGCGGCGTGACTTGGCGTTCCTTTTATCTTTACGTCAAGAACTAATAATCCTTTTTCGGCTATTGCCAATTGCATTAAAGTAGGTTCTCCTACAATAGCACATTCTAGTTCCGGTAAATGTTGTAGGACACTATTTAAGCCTTTTTTACCGCTGCTTTCTTCTTCGGCAGAACCAACAATTACAATATTATAAGGCAAATTTTCTTTAGCATAAAAATGAACAAAAGTAGCCAACAAAGAAACCAAACAACCTCCTGCATCATTACTCCCCAATCCGAACAATTTCCCGTCTTTTACAATCGCCTTAAACGGATCGTTTGTGTAGGCTTGGTTGGGTCTTACAGTATCGTGGTGTGAATTTAAAAGTAGGGTAGGTTTAGCGGCGTCAAAATGCATGTTGTAAGCCCAAACATTATTGTTTTCTCTTTTGAAAGGGATATCGTTTAAATTGAACCAGTTTTCAATTAGTAAAGCGGTCTTATCTTCTTCACTTGAAAAGGAAGGAGTCTCAATTAGTGCTTCTAAAAGGGAAATAGCTTCTTGTGTAAGGATTTCGATGTTTTTCATTTTATTTTTGTTTTTGCCACAAAGGCGCAAAGGCGCAAATTTTATTTTTTATTAGATATGCGATAAACAATATCCGTTGCTACACCTTCTCCTTTGGAGAGGGCTGGGTGCGGACATTTTATAGTTGTATTGTTGTACAAATAGTATCGTCGTTTTGTAACATGCTATGGTGGCCAATTCGTATTTTTTGAACTCCTTTAGACAAGCTATTGAAGCAATTATCTAGTTTTGGAATCATTCCTGAATGAATGGCTTTTTCTACTTTTAATTTCGAATATAATTCGGCATTCATATTTAAAATTACAGAGGAATTATCTTCTGAATCGAATAAAACGCCTGGTTTTTCAAAACAATAATTCAAAGTCACCTCAAATACTTCTGACAAGGCAATGGCTAATTCACTTGCAATAGTATCCGCATTTGTATTTAATAACTGCCCATTTTTATCATGGGTTATCGCACAAAAAACAGGAACTATTCTGCTAGAAAGTAAAGTTTCTAGTAGGGGCGTATTCACTGATTTCACATCGCCTACAAAGCCGTAATCGATGGTGGGATGGTTCCTTTTGTCAGACTGAATTAAATTTCCATCCGCTCCAGAAAATCCCATCGCATTAGTATTATGTGCTTGTAATTGAGCTACAATGTTTTTATTGATTTGCCCAGCATAAATCATTACTACCACATCAAGCATAGGCGCATCAGTGATACGACGTCCGTCAATCATTTGTGGAACTAAACCAATGCTTTGAGCCATTTTTGTCGCTGACTTTCCCCCGCCATGAACAAGTATTTTATAGCCTTCAATTTTGGAGAAATAAGTTAGAAACTGTTGTAGCTCTTTGGGATCATCAATAATGTTTCCACCAATTTTTATTACTATAACGGATTTTTTATTGCCCATTTTTTAATATTTTTTGCAACACTAATTGTACGGCATAGGTTCTATTGTTGGCCTGTTCAATTACAATTGAATTTTCGCTGTCTAGTACTTCATCGGTAACAATTACATTACGTCTAACTGGTAAACAGTGCATGAACTTGGCTTTATTAGTCAGTTTCATTTTATCTGCTGTTACTGTCCAATCTGGATCACTATTAGTGATTTTTCCATAGTCTTTATAGCTACTCCAGTTTTTAGTATAGATGAAATCGGCATTTTCAAATGCTTTATTTTGATCGTATTCAATCTTCGAATCTTTTGTAATTTCTGGATTCAATTCGTAGCCTTCAGGATGCGTAATGACAAAGTCTGCATCTTGCAACTGCATCATTTCCACAAAGGAATTGGCTACAGCCTGAGGTAAAGCTTTAGGGTGTGGTGCCCAAGATAAAACTACCTTTGGTCTGTGTGCTGTTTTGAATTCTTCCATGGTAATCGCATCAGCAAGAGACTGCAAAGGATGTCCTGTTGCGGCTTCCATATTAACGATAGGCACAGTGGCATATTTTAAAAATCCAGCCATTACGGTTTCGGCATTGTCTTTTTCTTTGTCTACCAATCCAGCAAAAGCTCTAATAGCGATGATATCACAATATTGAGACACTACTTCTGCAGCTTCTTTTATATGTTCAGAAGCGCCCTGATTCATGACAGCTCCATCTTCAAATTCCAGTGTCCAACCTTCATTTGTGAAATTCATGACCATGACATTCATACCTAAATTTAGAGCCGCTTTTTGTGTACTTAATCGTGTTCTTAAACTTGGATTAAAAAACAACATCCCTAAAGTTTTGTTCTTTCCTAGTTTTTTATTTTTAAGCGGTTGGCTCTTAATTTTAATTGCCGACTTTACCCATTTAGAGAGTGAGTCGATATCTTTTATTGAAGTGTAATTCATAATAGGTTTTATTAGACACTGATTAAACGGATTCGCTATCGCGAAGACACGGATAAGAGCAGATTTTTTTAAATGCTTTATGTTTTTCTTTTGCGCTACTCAAGGCGCAGATTTATTTTTTTCTATTGTTTTTAAATATTTTTCTTTTAAACTCTGATTTTTTGCCAAAATTGAGAAGCAAACCTACTTCGCAATCTGTGCTTCTTAAGTAATTCAAAATTTGGTTTTCAAAATCTTTAACAATATAATCTACTGCTTTTAATTCAAGAATAATTAATTTCTCTACTATTAAATCAGCATAATATTCACCAACTTCAGTCCTTTGTAGTAAACTTTGATTTTCTTTTGAGCTTCAACTTGATATCCTTTATTTTTCAATTCTAAATACATTGAATTTTGATACACTTTTTCCAAAAATCCATATCCTAATTCGCTATAAACTTCGTAGAAAGTTTTAACAATAGCATCTGTTAATCTTTGATGTAGTAATTCCATATTTTAAAATCTGTTTTTATCAGTGTTTTCGCTGTAGCGAATCCACGTTATCCGCGTACCATTTTTCGTTACACGATCTTTGTAAACGGAATGCTGTTGTTTATCGCATTCAAAATGAAATTATCATTTAAACCATTTACAATCCAAGTCTCGATATTGGCTGCTTTAGCAATGGCCGCCGCTTCGATTTTAGATTGCATTCCACCAGTTCCTTGCGATGATTTGTCATCACCTACTTCTTTTTCAAGACCTTGTAAGTCTGTAACTAAAGTAATGGTTTCAGGTACTGTATCGTGTATAGATGATTTAGTGTAAATTCCATTTGTATTAGTTGCGATAATTAGTATATCCACTTTTAATAAAACGGCAGCTAGAGCGGCTAATTTATCGTTGTCACCAAACTGAATTTCATCTGTGGCTACGGTATCATTTTCATTAATAATCGGAATGTAATTGTTCTCGACTAATACATTGATTGTATTGACAATATTGACTTTTGATTGGTCTTTTTCAAAGTCGGAATAGGAGAGTAGACACTGCGAAGTAAGCAATCCTAAATCACTGAAGTTCTCATGGAAGATCCGCATTAAATGAGGTTGTCCAATAGAAGCCAAAGCTTGTTTAACTACTATTTCTTTGCCTTTACTTTCCAGTTTTACAAACTGTTTTGCTGCAGCGATAGCACCTGAACTTACAATGATAAATTCGTATTCTTCGTTTAAAGCGGCTATTTGCATTCCAATATCCTCAATCTTTCCTCTCGAAATATGATTGGTTTCTCTGGTTAGTGTATTTGTACCTATTTTTAGTAATATTCTTTTTTTAGCCATGATTTTTATTTAACCAAATAGGTTTCTATGTGTTTTCTTTTAACCGCAAAGGGCTCAAAGATTCTTTTATCCTTTTTTATCTACAAAAACGCAAAGTTCGCAAAGCTTTGTGTTAGTATTTTTTCCTTATTTCCAATTACTATTTTCTTAGACTGATTACTGAACACTAAACTAAATACTGAACACTGATTACTGCAAACTACCTAATCTGTCCTTCCCCGTAAATATACCATTTATTGGTAACTAGGTGCTGCAATCCTATTGGTCCTCTTTGATGCAATTTATCAGTACTGATGGCAAGTTCACCACCAAGACCCAATTGACCGCCATCAGTAAACCGAGTTGATGCATTATGATACACTGCTGCCGTATCTACGTTTTCCATGAATTCCTGCGCTACAGCATCATTTTTCGTGATGATAGAAGCCGAATGTCCGCCACAATATTTGTTTATTTTTTTAATTGCTTCTTGATCAGAATTGGTAACTCCAATGACGATTTTGTAATCTAAGAACTCCTCATACCAAATCAAATCAGATTCAATTTCTTGTACTCCGGTCGCTTTTGCAACAGTATCATCTCCTAGTACCGTAACATTAAATAGTTGAAGCTCTCTGATAATTTGCTTGGCAAAAATTTCCCAATTTGGTAAATTTGTATCAATAAGTACTTTGTCTAAAGCATTACAAACAGAGATGTTTGATGTCTTTCCGTTGATGATAATAGCAATAGCTTTTTCAATATCCGCTTCAGCATTTACATACACAAAATTATTTCCTCTACCACTTACAATTACTGGGCAAGTAGCGTGTTTCTTAACAAAATTAATTAGGTTTTCACCACCACGAGGAACAATTAAATCGACTTTTTGTGTTGGCTTTTCAAGAAATACTTGCGTTTCTGTTCGGTCATAATTCAAATATTCGACCCAAGAAGTAGCAACATTATTATCTGTTAAGGCTTGATGCCAAAGACTGACAATTTTTAAATTAGAAAGTAGTGATTCTTTTCCGCCTTTAAGCAAAATCTTATTTCCTGATTTGAATGCTATTCCGCCCGCTTCAACAGTAACATCTGGTCTTGATTCATAAATGATTAAAATAGTTCCAAAAGCAGCTGTTTTATTACTGATTTTTAAACCATTATCATGCGTAAAATTAAAACGCACTTGCCCCACAGGATCTTCTTGGCTGGCTAGTTGTTGTAAAGAAAGAATCATTCCGTCAATTTTAGCATCATCAACGAGCAAGCGTTTCTCCATAGCCAAATCATCACCAGAATAGTTGGCAAGATCTTGCTGGTTTGTGGTTTTTATAGCTGTTCTTTCTTGTTCGAGAAGCACAGCCATTCGACTTAAAACGGCATTTCTTTTGTCTATTGGTAAAATTTGACTCATGATTATTATTTTAGTTCCACTAATGATTCTTGCAAAGCCACAATAAAAGTATCAATTGCGGCTGTTGTAATTGTTAAAGGAGGAAGAATTCTTAATAGGTTTTTATTATTAGCTCCACCAGTGAAAATGTGTTTTTCGATTATCATCTTTTTTCTCAAAGCGCTTACGTCAAAATCAAATTCAACTCCTAACATTAATCCTCTTCCTTTGACTTTGATAATTTCAGGAATCACTTTTATTGCTTGCATAAAATAGGCTTCTACTTTTTTTGCGTTTTCCATCAAATTCTGGCTTTCGATTACCTCTAAAACGGCAATACTTGCGGCACAGGCCAAATGACTTCCACCAAAAGTAGTTCCTAGTAAACCGTAACTCGCTTGAAAATGAGGAGCAATTAGAATTCCACCGATTGGAAAGCCGTTACCCATTCCTTTTGCCATACATATAATATCAGGTTTGATGTCATGAAATTGATGTGCAAAGAACTTCCCGCTTCTTCCAAAACCAGATTGTACTTCATCCAAAATTAAAACAACATCATTCTCCTTACACACTTTTTCTAAAGCTTGAAAAAACACGGTCGTTCCTTGGTCTAAACCACCTACACCTTGAATAGGCTCAATGATTACACAAGCGACATCTCCTTTTATCAATTCGGCTTCCACCAAATCAATTTCGTTCAAAGGCAAGAATGTAACTATTTGTTGTGCGTTAATAGGTGCAACAATCTTTTTATTATCGGTTGTTGCTACCGCTGCAGAAGTACGCCCATGAAAAGCATTGTGAAAAGAGACTACTCTGGATTTATTGGTATGAAAAGAAGCCATTTTTAAAGCGTTTTCATTGGCCTCAGCCCCAGAACTGCATAAAAACAAACTGTAATCTGTATAACCCGAAAGTTTTCCTAGTTTATCTGCCAGCTCCACTTGCAACGGATTCTGAATTGCATTCGAGTAAAAACTCAAATTATCCAGTTGGGCCTTTACTTTGGCTACATAATATGGTTGTGTGTGTCCTATAGAAATTACTCCGTGACCAGAGTATAAATCTAAATATTCGATTCCTTTATCATCTGTAATAATACAATCTAATGCTTTTACTGGAGTGATAGGGTATAATGGGTAAACGTCAAATAAGTTCATTGTGTGTGTGTATAAAAGTTTAAGGTTTGAAATTTCAAGGTCGTGTTAACCTGAAACTTGAAACAAATTTTTAGAATCCGCTTGGTTTCAAGTGCAATCCTGTAGATTCTTCTAATCCAAACATTAAATTCATGTTTTGGATGGCTTGTCCTGATGCGCCTTTTACTAAATTATCAATTATTGAAGTAATTAGTACCCGGTTTCCTTTTTTCATTAAACTAATGATGCACTTATTCGTTTGTACTACTTGTTTCAGATTGATGTTTGTATTGGTAACGGTTACGAAAGGTTGGTCTTTATAAAAAGCTTCATATTTCGCAACCAGATCTTCTAAACTTTCTTCTACAGTAGTATAAAGCGTAGCAAAAATTCCTCTTGCAAAATCTCCTCTGTTAGGCACGAAAATCAATTCGTTTGTATAATCAGCTTGTAATTGATTCACACCTTGGTTAATCTCACCTAAATGCTGATGATCGAATGCTTTGTAATGCGACATATTATTTGATCTCCAACTGAAATGTGTAGTTTCTGATGGGCTAACTCCTGCGCCAGTACTTCCCGTTGTAGCATTGATATGCACATCGTTATTTAATAGTCCGTCAGCTGCAAGCGGTAATAAAGCCAATTGGATAGCCGTAGCAAAACAACCTGGATTTGCGATATAGTTGGCGTTTTTAATATTGGCTTTATTCAGTTCAGGCAAACCGTAAACAAATGATTTTCCTTCAAATTGGTTGTCTTTTGTCAATCTGAAATCATTTCCTAAATCGATGATTTTAGTATGGCTGGCAAATTGATTTTGTTCTAAAAACTGAATCGATTTTCCATGACCCAGACACAAGAAAACTACATTGACATTCGGGTTTACCGTATCAGTAAAATTCATTTCAATATCACCCATCAAATCATGGTGCGCCACTGATAAAGGTTTACCTGCATTTGTAGTGCTGTAAACAAAATCAAGTTTTGCTTTAGGGTGAAACATTAGAATTCTAATTAATTCTCCTGCCGTATATCCTGAACCTCCTATTATTCCAACATTAATCATAATATCTATTTTTTAAAACATTTTTTGTTTAAACCATTAAGGAATTAAGGAAAATTAAGTTGAATGAAACTTAATTGCGTAATGGTATAAACAGATTGTAAAAAGTTTCTGTGTAAAACGAAACTTCCTTATTAGCCCCGATTGCAGTGAAAATCCTTTTACTTTTTTTCAAAAAGGAAAAGATTGCAACGGAAAGCGGGACGGAATTTCCTAAAGAGCAAAATGTTTCTGCTCCTTATAAAAAGCCTTAATTTACTCGTAAGTTTCATTGTTTACAGACGAAAATATGTTTTGGGCATTTCCAAGTATCTTGATAAATCCTTTTGCATCATCAGATGTCCAAGCATTGTTCATTTCACCGTATTGTCCAAAACCGGTATTCATCAAATCGTTATCTGATTCAATTCCGTCAAGCGTAAAGTGATATGGTTTTAAAGAAACGATCACTTTCCCGTTTACTGTTTTTTGAGTGTCTTCAAGAAAAGCTTCAATGTTTCTCATCACAGGATCAAGAAATTGTCCTTCATGAAATAACATTCCGTACCAGTTTCCTAGCTGCTCTTTCCAGTATTGTTGCCATTTACCAAGAGTATGTTTCTCTAGTAGATGATGTGCTTTTATAATAATTAATGGAGCAGCAGCTTCAAAACCAACTCTTCCTTTAATTCCAATAATAGTGTCACCTACGTGCGTATCTCTACCAATAGCAAAAGCATTTGCTAATTTTTCAAGAATTACAATATTATCAATAGGTGACTTTTTTATATTGTTGATTTCCACCAATTCTCCTTTTTCAAAGGTTAAGGTCACTTTTTCTTCTCCTTCTTTCTGTAATTGCGAAGGATAGGCATCATTAGGAAGTGGTTGATTTGATGTTAAAGTTTCTTTTCCGCCAACACTTGTTCCCCAAAGCCCTTTGTTGATAGAATATTGTGCTTTTTCCCAAGAATAGTGTACCCCATTTTTTGATAAATAATCCACTTCTTCTTGTCTTGATAGTTTCAAATCTCTGATGGGAGTAATGATTTCAATTTCGGGAGCGATGGTGTGGAAAATTAAATCAAAACGAATTTGGTCATTTCCTGCACCCGTACTTCCATGAGCAATTGCAGTTGCACCAACTGATTTTGCATATTTTATAGCTTCAATAGCTTGAAAAACACGTTCAGCACTTACGGATAAAGGATAGGTATTGTTTTTCAATACATTGCCATAAATTAAATACCTGATTGCTTTGTCATAATATTGATCTACAATGGTTAGGTTAGCGTGTTTTGCGCTTCCTAATTCGTAGGCTCTTTCTTCAATTGCTTTTAATTCGGCATCATCAAAACCTCCAGTATTGATTAATACGGTGTGAACTTCATATCCTTTTTCGTTTTTTAAATACTTAAGGCAATATGAGGTGTCTAAACCTCCACTATATGCTAATACAACTTTTTTCATTTTTTTGAGCTATTATGGGCTATTGGCTTTAGGCCTTTAGCAGATTATATTTTTTGTTTTATTCTAAATTAGTCTTCTAAGAAAAGGGCTTGTTTGATTTTTTTCAATCGGTTCCAAATCCGTACATTAAAAGGGTGCTTTGGTGGAACTTTCGCTTTTTCCTTCGGGTCATAAAGCATTCCAGTACACAAACACATTTTGTTTTCTTTACTTTTTAGAATTTCATAATTAGTACAGGTTTGACATCCTTTCCAAAAACTTGGATCCGTAGTCAATTCAGAAAATGGCACGGGTTTGTACCCTAGTTCAGAATTGATTTTCATGACGGCAAGACCCGTTGTGATTCCGAATACTTTAGCATTTGGATATTTTTCTAACGAGTAATCAAAAACCTTGGATTTAATTCTTTTGGCCAAACCTAAATTTCTGTAATCGGGATGTACGATCAATCCTGAATGTGCGACATAGTTGCTGTCTTGCCAACTTTCGATATAACAAAAGCCTGCAAAAGTACCATTGTCTAAAGCGATAACGGCATCCTGATTTTCCATTTTTTTTAGGATATATTCAGGAGTTCTTTTGGCAATCCCCGTTCCTCTCAATAAGGCAGATGATTCTATAGTATCGCAAATAACTTGTGCGTACTTGAAATGCTCTTCCTGGGCTATAATAATAGAGATGTTCATTACAAGAGTTGAATTTTTGAGTTAAAAAATGATTTGTAAGTTAGTTTTGAAATACATTCTTTGCTTCCTTGAATAAAAAAACTAAAATACGAATTTATAGTCCAATAAGCTGAATAACAATAGAATAATATAAATGGTATACTGATTTTGGAAAATACTATTCCAATAGAAAATAAATGTGATTTCAAAACGAAAAAATAATAAATGAATAAAAATATTTACAAAACAACTTTGGAAACTATACTAATAGCGTCCGTACTTCGGGTGAAGTAGTAGGTTTGATTGTCCGTGAGATTGGATTAATATTTACAATTGTATTATTCATTAGTGCAAAAGTACACTATTTTTCATAGCAGAATACTTATTTTACATTTTCTAACAAAATTTTAATTCTTTGTTGAATTTTAAAAAAAAACTCCTTGAGAAATATGGTTCTCAAGGAGTTTTGTTATTCGTTTAATTTCTAAATGGATTCCTGCTTATTATCTCTTTTATTTTCAATTTTAAATCTTCGGCAGTATCATAAACCATCTGCTCATTGGTTGGAAAAAGCAACCTATTATTATCAAAATACGAAGCGTAATTATCGTCTGAGGCGCGCTTGTCTCCTTTGTATTTAGAGTAAATATTTTCAAAGATATTTTCGGCAGTCAAAGGAAATGATTTTAGAAGACGGTTGTCTTGGTAACTAACATAATCAACAATAGCTGTAATTTGGCACGATTTAAACTGTCTGAATTCATAAATACGAATGGTTACATCTCTAAAATTATCTACCATGATTACTTTACCATCCTTGTCTAAGACTTCTTTTCCCCTATCGTCTAACAGTTTCTTCGAACCCTCTTTTACTTTACGTTCTTTTACAAATTCTTTCTCATTGATTTGCTCCGGTGAAATGTATATTTGATTGAAACGAATAAGCATTCCGTAATCATACTTAATGCCTTTTTGCTTAGAGGAATGGTAGACTGTCCATTTATCATTTAATCCGTAGGTACTGAAGTCCAATAGATCATTTTGTAAACGGGCAGGTATAATCATATTGGTTTGGTTAATTGTTTCCACCATGACATAATCAGAACCTTTGAAGAGTGCATTGTCCATAAGACTCAAAACATCTTTATAATTAGGGTTTATCTGATTCAAATATCCTAAATCATCATACGCTTTCCGGAAATTCATTTTATTGTCGGTTAATAACAACTTTTTTGAATTAGCATATAAATACGCAGAAAGGGCATTTTTACTATCAATGATTTGGTCATTATAATTGTCAAAAGGAAATATTGCATTTCGCCCTTCTCTAATCAATCCCAAAGGAAGTACTGGTTTAATTTTTTCCTGACGCGAGTTGAGTTGCAGATACATATTGTACATTTTTTCCAGCTTGACAGGATTTGCATCTTTGGCCAATAAATTTATAGCGTTCAAATCGCGCTCTTTGGCTTTAGCAAAAGCTTCTTCTAGTAAATAGATGTAATCCTGTTTTCCTTTTTTTTCTTTGTTGGTACGCAAGTTAGAAACTGCTTTATTTATTGCCGCATCGTAATTACCGGAACTTAATAAGTTTTGAGTACTCTTTACACCGCATGCTGCAACAAGGATAATAAAAGAGAGTAGGAGTAAAGATTTTTTCATATTTAATAATTTTAGACAAATATATTTTTTTAAAATTCAAAACTCAAAATAATACCGAAAAAAAAGAACCATCAAAATTCAATTTGATGGTTCTACTGTTTGAATAATAATTAAGCCCCTTTTTTAATAAAAGTATTGATTTGTATTAGTGAGCTCCACCCACTTCAATATCGTGACCAATTCCTTGTTTTTGCAATATTCCTATTACTTTCCATCCAAAGAAAGCCAAATATCCAAAGCACAAAACAGGAATAATATACGAAGCATGGATTCCTATTATATCAGAAAGTTTTCCTTGTAATGGGGGAATAATCCCTCCACCCAGAATCATCATTACTAAGAATGCTGAACCTTGAGAGGTGTATTTTCCTAAACCAGCGATAGCTAATGAGAAAATAGAAGGCCACATAATACTACAAAATAATCCACCGCTCATAAATGCAAAAATAGCGACAGTTCCAGTAGTTGATAAACCAATAATCATGGCAATCATACCCATTAATCCAAAAATCATCAATGTTCTTGCAGGTCTGTCTTGACCTAAGAAAAAACCAGCTATTTGAAAAACGATAACAAAGGCATAAGCATATAAAGGCGTCACGTCTTGTCCACTGATGTAATTTACAAATAGAACTACTCCAAAGGCAACATAAGGAACAACAATAAGTAAAATTTTCTTTAATTTATTAGAAGGATTAAATACTGAAATCGCACCAGCCCAACGTCCGATCATTAAGCTTCCCCAGTACATAGAAATATAAGGAGCTAAAGCAGATCCTGTAATTTGACCAAATAAATCAGTCTTTAACAACTCACCTAAATTACTTCCGATAGTTACCTCGACACCTACATAGGTAAAGATACCTAACATACCTAAAACCAATTGTGGGTATTTCATTGCTCCCCATCCTTCTGGATTTTTTTGAGCTGTAGTATTAGCAAACAAAAGACCTAAAACAACAACAAGTAGTGTTGCAACGGTTAACCCTAATCCTAAATAATCTTTCTCATTATTATCTATAAAATGAGCAATAAATTGAGGGTCTTCATAACGTGAAAAAATATAGGCAAATATTCCAACTAATACTAAAGTAATTGCGATTAGCGTTTTCATTGCTTTGTTTGCCGTTTCAAATGAAGAATCACTTTTTCCCGACGGTAATTTTTTTGAAAAATAAAATAAGGCTGCAGCCAATAGGAATAAGCCTCCAACAAACACATATAGAATTCTCATAGAATCCAATGAATTTGCTTTTTGTGCAAACTCTTCGATACTAACACCAGATATCACACCAAATAAAGCAAAAGAAACAACTATCGGTCCTATAGTAGTTCCTAATGAGTTGATTCCGCCTGCAAGGTTTAATCTGCTTGATGCCGTGTGAGCTTCTCCTAGTGAAGCTGCAAAAGGTTGTGCAGAAGTTTGCTGCAATGAAAAACCTAAGGCAACAATAAATAAGGCTCCTAATATAAACAAATAACTCCCTTGAGTAACAGCTAATATCATTAATACTGCTCCAAAAGTACTAATCAATAATCCATATATTATTCCCTTCTTGAATCCCCAACCATTCAAAATGTCTTTTTTAGCTAGGCTACTAAATACAAAAAGAAGTAATGCGCCAATATAATAGGCACCATAAAATGCAAAATCAATTAGCTGACTTTGAAATTGATCTAAACCGAACTTGGCTTTGCAAAAGGGAATGAAAACACCGTTTGATGCTCCAATGAATCCCCAGAAGAAAAACACCGTGATGAGCGTGTATAACGCGGAATTATTTGACTTAGTTTGTTCTGTACTCATAGTGGTAAATTGGTTAATTTTTTATATGTAAAATTTCAATTTTGGTAATTGAAAGAGCGTAAATATATTTGTTACTCAAATTAAAAAAAAACAATTTCGAATAAATCTTATTATAATTATAGAATAATTACTTTTTGTTATAAAAGCATGATTTTTTTTCAATTTTTTCTCTTATTAACATCTTATCGAATAGAATTAATTTCTAATAAAGACTTGAAATTACACTTTTATTAACTTAACCGAAGATTTATTTGGTAAAACAACGGTACTTATAACGAGTCGAAATTTTCATACCTTTATGATTCAGTAATAAACAAAACAATATGAAAAGTAATTTTAACAACAAGCCAGAGATCAGCTATGAAAGCCCCGGTAAATTTGAAGACACGCGGTTTGAAAAGATCCATAACGTAATTTTCAAAAATGCTGCACAAGCATCTATGATTGTTGCTAAAGAAATTGCTGACTTAATTAAATCCAAACAACAGAAAAAAGAAAATTGTATTCTTGGCTTGGCTACAGGCTCTTCGCCCATAATGGTATATGAAGAATTAGTGCGGATGCATAAAGAAGAGGGGCTTAGTTTTAGAAATGTAATTACTTTTAATTTGGATGAATATTATCCGATGCGAATAGACAATAACAAAAGCTATCATTATTTCATGCACCAACATCTTTTTGATCATATTGACATAAAGCTGGAAAACATCAACATACCAGACGGAACCGTCTCTATTGAAGAAATAAAGCAGTATTGTATCGATTATGAAATCAAAATAAAAAATTCGGGAGGACTTGATTTTCAGTTGTTAGGTATAGGACGTACTGGACATGTAGGATTCAATGAGCCAGGATCGCATATTAATTCTGGAACCCGAATTATTACTCTGGATCATATTACACGTGTCGATGCTTCGTCTGATTTTAACGGTACTGACAATGTTCCCAAAAGAGCAATTACCATGGGTGTTTCCACTATTTTACAATCCAAGAGAATTGTTTTGATGGCTTGGGGACAAAACAAAGCCGATATAATCAAAAGAACAATTCAGGAAGACATCAGCGCTGAAGTTCCCGCTTCGTTTTTGCAAAATCATCCGAATACCACTTTTGTTTTGGACCAATCGGCAGCATCAGAATTGACCCGATTTAAAACACCTTGGTTGGTTGGTGACTGTATTTGGACTCAAGAATTGAAGAGTAAAGCTATTGTTTGGCTGTGTCAAAAGACGGATCAAGCAATTTTAAAGCTGACCGACAGAGATTATAATAATAACGGAATGTCTGATCTCTTGGCGCAAGAAGGATCTGCGTATGATTTAAATATTAATATGTTTAATGTATTGCAACGTACCATAACGGGATGGCCGGGTGGAAAACCCAATACAGATGACACCTATCGGCCGGAACGAGCGAGTCCAAGTCAAAAAAGAGTAATCCTTTTTAGTCCTCATCCGGATGACGACGTGATTTCGATGGGAGGTACTTTTTCGAAATTGATAAAGCAAGGTCATGATGTCCATGTCGTATATCAAACCTCTGGAAATATTGCAGTTACGGACGATGAAGCCTTAAAATTTGCAGAAGTGGGGAATGATTTTGTTGGAATGGGCACTGCTGAAATTAATTTTGCTTCAGTAATCGAGTTTTTAAATAACAAAACGGAAAATCAAGTTGATTCAATAGAAGTTAGAAAGCTAAAGGGATTAATAAGGCGCCGAGAATCTTTCGGTGCAACGAGGTACATTGGATTGCAAGATAAAAACATTCATTTTTTAGACATGCCTTTTTACGAAACAGGGCATATAAAGAAAAAGCCAATAAGCGATGAAGATATTACTATTGTCGCTGCTATTATCGCAAAAATAAAACCACATCAAGTTTTTGCAGCAGGAGATTTAGCAGATCCACATGGTACACATGAAGTTTGCTTGAATGCCATATTTGCGGCAATGAAACAATTAAAACCCCAATCATATATGCATGATTGCTGGTTGTGGTTGTATCGCGGTGCTTGGCATGAATGGGAACTTCATGAAATCGATATGGCAGTACCGTTAAGTCCAGACGAAGTGCTGTTAAAAAGGCACGCTATTTTGTACCATCAGTCCCAAAAGGATATGGTGATGTATCAAGGGGATGATTCAAGAGAATTTTGGGTAAGAGCCGAGGACCGCAATAAACATACCGCCACGCTTTATGATAACTTAGGGCTACCTGAATATGAAGCCATTGAAGCTTTTAAACGATTTGATTATTAAAAAAACAAAAAATTAAACGCATAAAAAAATCTATGAAATACATTGTTATACTATTGTTGGCCGCTTTTGTGTCGAATGCTCAAATTAGAAAAGAGCAATTAGACCTTATGCCTTGGCCACAAAACATAAATTTGACTTCAGGTACTTTTATGTTGACCAAACAATTCAAAGTCAATATTACAGGTAACTCGGATGCCAGACTATTTATAGGCACAACTAACTTTCTAAGAAGATTAGATAGTAGAACTGGATTGTTTTTAGGACAGGAATATGTCACAAAAATCAATGAATTTCCTGAAGCAGAATTACTGATAAACTGCGGTCGAAAGGGAAAGGTTGGATTAAACGAAGACGAAAGTTATCAGCTTTCTATAGTATCAGGCAAGATTACACTTAATGCGACAAATGATTTAGGTGCTTTACATGGATTGGAGACCTTATTGCAATTAATGCAAAATAATGGCACCTCTTTTTATTTTCCAGCAGTAGAAATTACGGATTCGCCGCGGTTTACTTGGAGAGGGTTGATGATTGATGCAGCAAGGCATTTTCAACCTGTTGATGTTATCAAGAGAAATCTTAATGCGATGGCTTCAATGAAAATGAATGTCTTTCATTGGCATTTAGTCGATGATCAAGGTTGGAGAATCGAAATAAAAAAACATCCAAAGTTGACCCAGTTGGCTTCAGACGGAGATTATTATACCCAAGAAGAAATTAAAAACATTGTCAAATATGCTGATGAACGCGGGATTATGGTAGTACCTGAAATAGATATTCCCGGCCATGCTTCCGCTTTACTTTCTGTTTATCCTGAAATAGGGAGTAAACAAAGTGTTGGCATGCCTTATACTGTTGGACGAAGATCCGGAATTTATGATTCGGCACTTGATCCTACGAATCCTAAAACATATCAATTATTAGGCGAAATTTTTGACGAAGTATGTCCACTGTTTACCAGTAAATATTTTCACATTGGCGGAGACGAAAACAACGGTAAAGAGTGGAATGCAAATCCTGCTATTGAGGAATTTAAAAAAGGAAATAAAATAACAAGTAATCATGACTTGCAAACCTATTTCAACATGAAGTTGATACCGATGTTAAAGAAGCATGATAAACGACTGATGGGGTGGGAGGAGATTATGACCAAAGACATGTCTAAAGACGCTATCATTCATGCATGGAGAGGAGGCAACGAAGGAGTTACTCCCGGTGGCGCTCTAATTACAGCTGCAAAAAATGGTTATAATACTATTTTGTCTAATGGATATTATATCGATTTAATGCTTAGTGTTGATGGTCATTATTTAAATGATCCATTACCTAAAAATATTGCTCTTTCTCCGGAAGAAAAGGCACGAATACTAGGTGGGGAGGCGGCCATGTGGAGCGAACTGGTTACGCCTTTAAACATAGATTCAAGAATCTGGCCAAGAACTGCTGCAATAGCGGAGAGATTATGGTCAAATGATACTATTACAGACTTAAATAGCATGCATAGAAGATTAAAAGTCATTTCGTCCAGACTGGAAGAAGTAGGAGTAATGCATATTAGAAATAAAGAAGTGATTTTGAGAAATATTACTAATCATCAAGACACGAGGGCGTTGAATGATTTTACGAATATTTGTGAACCTTTAAAAAATTACAAACGTAATGGTGGTGGGAAAAAGTATTTTATGTATTCTCCACTAACGCTATTTGCTGATGCTTGTACAGCCGATGCTTCTGACGCTTATGATTTTAATAAGGCAGTAAATCAATATTTAGAAAATAAAAGTCCTGAAAATCAAATTGTGGTAACGAGTTTTTTTAGAAAATGGATAGCCATGAATAATGATTTAATTGCATTGAGTGCTAACGCTCCATTGATTCAGCCTGTTTTACTTATGTCTAATAATTTAAGCATGATTTCAAAGCAGCTTTTGTTAGCGATTGAAGAAAAACAAAATATTGATAAAAAAGCATTAAATGAGTTATTAGAACAATTAACTATTCGGAATTCGGCCGATGTAGAATTAGCGGTTTATGCTAGTTTAAAAAGGCTGCTATAACTGCCAAAAGGAGTAGCTGAAAAGCGATAGTAGAAGATTTCTTTTTCTTTAATCTTTTTGTTGGTTAACAGCTGCTTCATTGATTTTTTATTCTTTAACTGTTTTATAATAAGAAAGATAGGTTTTAAATCTTTGAAAAAAGTAAAAAGAAATATTTTTTTCAGATATTTTTAAGCTTTGGAGTTATTGATTTCACAAATATGTATTTACAGATTTAAAAAATCGTAATTTTTTTTGTACTTTTGCACAAATTTTATAAAAAAATATACATGCTAACAATTAATAATTTATCAGTTCAGTTTGGCAAACGAATTTTGTTTGACGAAGTAAATACCACCTTCACACATGGTAATATTTATGGAGTTATCGGAGCTAATGGAGCTGGGAAATCTACATTTCTTAAAATAATTTCAGGTGAAATGGATCCGACATCAGGACATGTCCATTTAGAGCCAGGGAAACGTATGTCGGTTTTAAGTCAAAACCACAATATGTTTGATGAACATACCGTATTGGAAACCGTAATTATGGGGAACAAGACATTATATTCTATCAAAAAAGAAATGGACGAGCTCTATTTAGATTATAATGATAAAAATGCAGATAGAATAGGAGAATTACAAGTGCAGTTTGAAGAAATGAGTGGTTGGAATGCAGATTCTGATGCCGCTTCAATGCTGTCAAATCTAGGTATTGGCGAAGAGCATCATTATACTTTAATGGGAGATCTAGAGGGAAAAATAAAAGTTCGCGTCCTTTTGGCACAAGCTCTTTTTGGAAACCCAGATTTACTGATAATGGATGAGCCAACCAATGATTTGGATTTTGAAACCATAGCTTGGCTAGAAAATTTCTTGGCAAACTATGAAAATACTGTAATTGTTGTATCGCATGACCGTCACTTCTTAGATTCTGTATGTACACATATCTCGGATATTGATTATAGTAAAATAAATCATTATTCAGGAAATTATACTTTTTGGTATGAATCAAGTCAGTTAGCTGCAAAACAACGTGCACAACAAAACAAAAAAGCAGAGGAAAAGAAACAAGAATTAGAAGAATTTATTCGTCGTTTTTCTGCGAATGTAGCCAAGTCTAAACAAGCTACTTCTCGTAAAAAAATGATTAGTAAATTAAATATATCTGAGATAAAACCTTCAAGTCGTCGCTACCCCGCGATCATCTTTGATCAAGAGCGTGAAGCAGGAGATCAAATATTGAATATTCAAGGTTTAAGCGCATCTATTGATGGTGAGGTCTTATTTAAAGGAGTTGATTTGAATATGGCTAAAGGAGATAAAATTGTTTTATTCTCTAAGGATTCTCGTGCAACGACTGCTTTTTACGAGATATTAAACAGAAACCAGATGGCAGATTCGGGTACTTTTGACTGGGGAGTTACTACCAATCAAGCTTATTTACCAGTTGAAAATCATTCATTTTTCGAGAGTGACTTGACACTTGTAGATTGGTTGCGTCAATGGGTAAAAACAGAAGAGGAACGTGATGAAGTTAATATTCGTAGTTTCCTTGGTAAAATGATTTTCTCAGGAGAAGAGGCATTAAAAACATGTAGAGTGTTATCAGGAGGAGAAAAAGTGCGTTGCATGTTGTCTCGAATGATGATGGAGAGAGCAAATGTATTGATGATTGATGAACCTACAAATCACTTGGATTTAGAGTCTATTCAAGCATTTAATAATTCATTGAAAAACTTTAAAGGATCGGTAATCTTTACTACTCATGATCATGAGTTTGCTCAAACTGTGGGTAACAGAGTAGTGGAATTAACTCCTAACGGAGCTATCGACAGTTATATGACATTCGATGAATATTTAGACGATGAAAAAGTTCAGGAATTGAGAACTAAGATGTATACTAAATAAGAGCGATAAAACTATTTTAAAAAACTCCTGTAGTCGATGCTGCAGGAGTTTTTTTATATTAAAATTTGGTTACTTTTTACCAAATAATTTACTCACGATAAAGAGAATTACCGCTAGAATCGCGATTACTATAAAAATACCCACACCCATTCCAGCTTTAAAAATTCCTTCTACTACTGAACATCCTGTTAGGGATAATATTACTGTTAACAACAACAATATTCTAATTATTTTATTTTGCATAATTTCTACTATTTAGTTCTAAATTTGATTTGTTAGCTTTGATAAAATTAATAAAATAAGTCAAAATTACTTTTATATAATTCTATATATTTGTTATACTATTTTTATAATTGCTCTTTTGTCTCAATGATTTTTTAATCTCGAATGATAATTATAAAATCCTAAACTGGAATTCGTATATTTGCGAGACTAAAAACAACACTTTACTATGACTCAAAAAGTATTGCTCAATTCCAAAGAAGTCAATATCATTCTGCATCGTTTGGCTTGTCAGCTAATTGAAAAACACCTTGACTTTACAGATACTATTCTGATCGGGATTCAGCCTAGAGGAACTTTTCTTGCTGAGCGACTTAAAAATATTTTGGAAAACGAATATAATACACCCGAAATAAAATTAGGGCTGTTAGATATTACGTTCTTTAGAGATGATTTTCGCAGAACGGACAAACCTTTGGAGGCAAATGAAACTAAAATTAATTTTATTGTCGAGAACAAGAAAGTGATATTTATTGATGATGTTTTGTTTACAGGGCGAAGCATTCGATCTGCCTTGACCGCTATTCAATCTTTTGGTAGGCCGTCAGAAATAGAACTACTTGTTTTAATTGACAGACGCTTTAGCCGTAATCTACCTATACAGCCCGATTATAGAGGGAGACAAGTTGATGCTATTAACAATGAAAAAGTGAAGGTAGAATGGAGCGATAATAACGGTGAAGATGCAGTGTATTTAGTGACTAATTAGAGGATTTAGATTAAATAGTAAAGAATCTAATTTTATAAAAACAATAATAATCGTAAACGAATGAAAGAATTAAGCGTAGATCATTTATTAGGGATAAAATATATTAACAAGAATGATATTGACCTTATTTTTGAAACAGCCGATCATTTCAAAGAAGTCATTAATCGTCCCATTAAGAAAGTACCTTCTTTACGAGATATTACGATTGCCAATATATTTTTCGAAAATAGTACCCGAACAAAACTCTCCTTTGAACTGGCACAAAAACGATTATCTGCAGATGTTATTAGTTTTTCAGCAGCTCAATCGTCTGTAAAGAAGGGGGAAACACTAATAGATACGGTAAACAATATTCTTTCGATGAAAGTGGATATGGTAGTGATGCGTCACGCTAATCCTGGAGCAGCTTATTTTTTGTCTAAAAATGTAAAAGCAAGCATCATAAATGCCGGTGATGGTGCGCATGAACATCCTACTCAGGGACTATTAGACAGTTATTCGATAAGAGAAAAACTAGGTGAAGTAGGAGGTAAGAAAGTTGTAATCGTAGGAGATGTATTGCACTCCAGAGTTGCATTATCTAATATCTATGCTCTGCAAATGCAAGGTGCAGAAGTTAAAGTTTGCGGACCAAAAACCCTAATTCCAAAACACATTGAATCACTGGGGGTAACAGTAGAGCCTAATTTGCGTAAAGCACTAGAATGGTGCGACGTTGCTAATATGTTGCGCGTGCAAAACGAACGCATGGATGTGAATTATTTTCCATCGACTAGAGAGTACGCACAACAATATGGTGTAGATAAAACACTATTAGATTCTTTAGATAAGGAAATTGTAATTATGCATCCGGGACCTATAAACAGAGGAGTAGAGATTACTTCTGAAGTGGCCGATTCCCATCAGTCCGTTATTTTGAATCAAGTTGAAAATGGTGTAGCAATACGAATGGCGGTGATTTATCTTTTAGCATCAAAAATTCAGTAATATAAAAAAAGGTAGTAACTTAGCTAGATAGTAATTCTGAAAACGCAGTATAATGAAAGTAGATCAAAAAGGACACACAATTACAATCAAAGACACTCAAGGGGATTTCACTTCTTTTTTGATGAAAGTAACACATCAATATAAAACCTTCGAAAAACATAATATTATAATAGACCTTTTGCATCATAAAGACTTGACTGTAGATGACGTTAAATTATTCTTGCCTTTGTCTAAGCAACATAAAAAAGCAAAAAAATCTTTTATAATTGTTATTTCTGAGTTGGATTATAATGCAGTTCCTGATAAATTAACTGTTGTTCCTTCTCTACTGGAAGCGCAGGATATTATCGAAATGGAAGAAATTGAAAGAGATTTGGGTTTTTAAAAATATTTAATTCTTAATGGATAATTTATCTAAATGTCTTTAATCGAAAAGCATAATTTTGAAACTAACAATACTAGGCTGTTATGCAGCAACTCCCCGCACTTTTACCAATCCCACTTCGCAAATATTAGAAATCAAGAATAGACTATTTCTAATCGATTGTGGAGAAGGTACACAAGTACAGTTACGTAAAAACAAAATAAGATTTTCTAAAATCAACCATATTTTTATTTCGCATTTGCATGGAGATCACTTTTTTGGATTGATAGGTTTAGTGTGTACGTTTACATTACTCAATCGAAATACCGATTTACATATTTATGGTCCAAAAGGGATTAAAGAAATTATAAAATTACAATTGCGATTAGCCAATTCATGGACTAATTATGGTTTGCATTTTCATGAATTAGAATCAAATGAAAGTCAAATTGTTTTTGAAGATGATAAAGCTATCGTAAAAACAATCCCGTTGAAACACCGCATTTATACCAATGGTTTTTTATTCGAGGAAAAAATGGATAAAAGGAAACTGAATACAGATGCCGTTCAGAATTATGAAATTGACAAATGTTATTTTCAAAATATCAAAAACGGGAAAGACATCACCTTAGACGATGGAAGGCTAATTAAAAATGCACAATTGACATTTGATCCAACGCCCCCAAAGAGTTATGCTTTTTGTTCTGATACAGCCTATAATGAGGCTATTATTCCAATAATAAACGGCGTAGATGTATTATATCACGAGTCAACTTTTTTACAATCAGAAGAAACGCTGGCGGGAAAGACAATGCATTCCACGGCAAGAGAAGCGGCTACAATCGCTTTGAAAGCAAATGTGAAACAATTGGTTTTGGGGCATTATTCGACGCGTTATGAGAATATCAGTCTTTTTAAAGAGGAAGCGGAGACTATTTTTTCTAAAGTGCTTTTAGCTGACGATGGACGAAGTTTTGATTTTTAATCGAAGTCATTAGTTTTTAGAAAATAATAATAAACAGTCTTGTTTTTAGTTTTTTAAAAATAGATAATATATTAAATAGGATAATCTTAAAATAATAAGAAATGCAAGATTTAAGTAATTATAGAAAGTCATATGAAAAGAGCGAGTTATTAGAATCTAACATTCCGGAAGATCCAATTAATCTTTTCAATCGATGGTTTCACGAAACAGAGGATTTTGGAGGAACTGAAGAAGTAAACGCAATGACTGTGGCAACAATTGGTTTGGATGGGTTTCCAAAATCCAGAGTGGTGCTGTTGAAAAGATTCACAGAAGAAGGATTTATATTCTATACCAATTATAATTCAGAGAAAGGCAAGGCTATTGAGGCCAATCCAAATATATGTCTTTCTTTTTTTTGGCATAGTATGGAGCGTCAAGTAATCATAAAGGGAATTGCTCATAGAACCTCTGAGGTCATTTCTGATAATTATTTTGATTCAAGACCTGAAGGAAGTAAGTTGGGAGCGATAGTTTCTAATCAAAGTGAAGTCGTTCCTTCTCGTGCTTATATCGAGGAAAATTTAAAACAATTAGAGGTAGAATATGAAAGTATGGTAATTCCAAGGCCAAAACATTGGGGTGGCTTTTTAGTTGTTCCTGTTGAAGTTGAATTTTGGCAGGGAAGACCCAATCGTCTGCATGACAGAATCCGGTATAAAAGCGTAGAAGATTTTTCTTGGAAAATTGAAAGACTTTCTCCTTGATATGTAAGAAAATGATATTGTCTGATGTTAATTTATTGTCATTTGTCCATTTTATAACATGGTTTATCGGCAAAAAAAGTAGTTTTGAAATCTAAAAAAAAAACAAGATATTTAACATTTATAAATTTTTTTAGTCTATCTAACTAATTTATAATCAAACTACTACAAATTTTTATGAAAACAAAATCATTTTTTGCATTATTACTTACAACCGTGATATGTACTTTGAATTCTTGTTCCACGGACTCTTATGAAACTCCTGGAACATCAGCTGAATCTTTAGCATTAGAAAAACGAATACGTACAAAAACACCTGTTCCGACACCAACTACTGATCTACATAATTACTCGTATAGTAGTGTTGAAATTCAACTTATGGATTTAATAAATGCTTATAGAGTAAGTAAGGGTTTGAATTCATTAGTAAAAACTAATTACATATCTATAAAGGCTGAAGAACACAATAACTACATGTTATCTACTAATATACTTAGTCATGATAATTTTGCAGTGCGTTCTCAAGATATAATGAAAACTTTGGGAGCTAGATCAGTAGGTGAGAATGTTGCCTATAATTCTAGTACAGCACAAGCTGCTTTTGATGCATGGATGGCTAGTCCAGGACATAAAACTAATATTGAAGGAGCTTTTACTAACTTTGGTATGTCAATAAGAGTGAATTCATCTACTGGCAGAAAATATTACACCAATATTTTTGCTAAAATATAATTTAGTATTTTTATAATTCTAAAGGCTGCATCAATTTGATGCAGCCTTTTTATTTTAGATCAAATTAGTAATTTGATATTGTGATCTCCTAGAATAAGATAAAGTAAATGAAAAAGGAGCAAATTAAAGAGATTCAAAAGCTACGTATACATCACATTCAACAAACACATGAATATTTATAGTTTGATAATTAATTTCCACAAATAAAACATAACAAAAGTGTTTTCAATTAATTGGTTTATAAACTATTGAGTAAAAGGCATAATCGACAGAAATAATATACTCCAATTATTTCTTTTGTAAGAATAAGTTCAAAACAGCTAATCAAGAAGCTGCTATTTAAAGGATTTACAAATTTCGTATGTTTTATGTGATCTAAACGAGATTTAATTTTTTGTTTATTCGAAATTTATAACAGCTCCCTGCTCCAAAAATAAAACGCTCATTCTTAAAGTAAGAAAAACACATAAACTGCAGTTAAACTTTTGTAAATTATTGATTTTAGTTAGTAGTTTATGGATGAAAAAAGTAGTTTTGGATTCTAATAAAAGATATTAAAAACAATTTTTTCCAAATAATTTTAGACACGAACTATTTGGTAATCAAACTACTACAAAATTTTATGAAATTTAAATCACTTGCCACATTATTACTTGCCTCAGTAATATGTACTATGAATTCTTGTACTACAGATCCTTATGAAGAACCTATTTTACCTGTTGAAATAGTAGCTCCAACACCGACTCCAACACCGACTCCAACACCGACGCCAACTCCGACTCCAACACCAACACCAACACCAACACCGACTCCAACGCCAACTCCAACACCAACTCCAACACCAACACCGACTCCAACACCGACGCCGACTCCGACTCCGACTCCGACGCCGACGCCAACTCCGACGCCAACAACTGACCCATATAGTTATTCTTATAGTGCTTCTGAACTTCAACTTATGGATTTAATAAATGCATACAGGGTAAGTATTGGTTTAAATACGTTAATAAAAACCAATTATATTTCCACAAAGGCAGAAGAACACAACAATTATATGATAACGACAAACATACTCAGTCATGATAATTTTACTGCGCGTTCCCAAGATATAATGAAAACCTTAGGAGCTAAATCAACTTCCGAAAATGTTGCCTATAATTCCAGTACAGTACAAGCTGCTTTTGATGCTTGGTTAGCAAGTCCTTCACACAAAGCAGCTATTGAAGGGGCTTATACTAACTTTGGAATGTCAATTAGAATAAATTCTGCTACTGGTAGAAAATACTATACCAATATTTTTGCGAGAATTTAATTATTTTCTTTTTTAAAATTAGAGGCTGTCTATTCCCTGTTTTCAGCCTCTAAATTTTAATTTAGGAAAGTATAGTGCTATATATTTTTAAAGACCACCTTTATTTCAATATTTATTATCCTAGAATCAGTACGCATTCATTTGAGAAATAATCAATTCTAAACTCCATCAAGTATTTCACAAATAAAGCTGATTTATATTGGATACGATAATAGCTCTTTCTTCATATTGAAATTCACCACGAATAATTAACGTATTCTTTTAAGATTAAGTGAAAGAATACTACTTTCCGTCATTTATTAGAATTTATTTATTTCTTGTTTCATTCATTATTAAGGTAAGTGAAATAATACAATACAAATAAAAAAGTGTATTTTATCAACTATTTTTGTTGTTTGTCGCAAATAAATGTATGTTTGAAAAGAAAAAAACGTGATAAATGCATATTAAAGAAGTTTGCCCCACAATCTACTTTAAACTTAAACTACTAAATTTATGAAGAAAAATTTATTTCGAGCAGTACTGTTAACGGCAGCTATATTCACTTTGAATTCCTGTTCGTCTAATACTTCAGAAGTATCTACAGTAGAAGCAAAGGTAAATGTTGATGTAAATTATACTTATAGTCTTAATGAGTTAGAAACGATACAACTGATAAATGATTACAGAGTAAGCCTTGGTCTTAATGCATTAGTAAAAATCAATTACATTTCTGTTAAATCAGAGTATCATGATAATTATATGATTAGTAATAATGTTGTTAATCATGATGGGTTTGTAGACCGCTCTGAAAACATTATAAAAACACTAGGAGCTAAAACAGTAAGTGAAAATATAGCTTATAATTATAATACACCTCAAGCTGCAATGACTGCTTGGTTGAATAGCCCCGGTCATAAAGAGAATATAGTTGGTAATTTCACTCATATTGGAATTTCAATAAGAGAAAACGCTGTAACAGGTAAGAAATATTATACCAACATATTTACAAGAATATAATTCGTTTATTTTTTTTAAAAAAAGAGGTTGTCTTTCCCCAAATGACAGCTTCTTTTTTTGTTTTTAGACTAATTTAGAATTATATGTTTTTAAATTAAACTCCACAGCTATTTCTACATTCTTAATGAACCAAGTTGAAAACTCGCGGAATAGCGATAATTAAAGGTAAAATAAAAAGGAAAAATTTAATCTTTCTAACTCCTCTAAATTTAGACATAAAAATTTTTATCTTCACATTTAAGGATTCAACAGAAGTATTTATGAAACCATAATAAAAATAGTTTAAGATTGTTTGATAATGATTTACAATCAATCTAGAAATTATATTGAAGTACTTTAATCGAACTTGATTTACTTTTTCTTTAATTAATTTTGACGAAACCATAAACCTTTTCATTTCAATGATATTATGCCGTTCTTGCGCTAGATTACAGGCTATTTAAATATCCGGAAAATAAGTAACGTCCTTTTTAACTTACTAAATATTTAGATTTGTTTTTTATAAAAAAAATAGTGTCTCTACTAAATTATGTCTAATGATTAGTAGTACTAAGCACCACTTGTCACTTATCTTCATTACGTCATCAACTCAGCGCGATTTTTATATATGTTTTACTTATCCATATCTGAAAATACTGCACAATAAGCTCAGTAAAAAAACTAATTCCTAATTTAAATTTCATACATCTTTTTTGGACAGAATTGATCTCTTTTTAGTAGGTATCTAAAACTTTTTTTACCGTCTTATAAATTGTCAATTTAAAAACGATAAGGATGATTTTTAGAATTATAATTTGATCTGTTTAGTATGGTACTCTTCTATTTGTAAATTAACTTGAATACTTTAATTTTAATTTTTTTTCTACAAATTTGTAAGTTTAATCCATTTAGAATATATAATTATTTTATAATAAACGTGTGAATATTGCAATCTAATGGCTTTAATTTTTTAGATATTTTTAAAATTTATATTCACTTAAAGTAATCCAATTATTACGTTATTAACAAAATGATGTAGTTTGTCGATTATTTATGTAGTTTTAACGGAATTGTATGTATGTTTGAAAAGAATTAGAACATATAGTAAAACAACATTGAAGAAGTTTGCCCCACAATCTACTTTAAACTTAAACTACTAAATTATGAAAACAAAACTACTTTACTCAGTACTTCTTTTAGCAGTTATTTTTACATTAAATTCCTGTTCATCTGATGCTTCAGAAGCATCTACGGTAGAAGCAAAAATATTAGTTGATGCAAATTATACTTATAGTCCAAGTGAATTAGAAGCAATGAAATTGATAAATGATTATAGAGTAAGTGTTGGACTAAATTCATTAGAAAAAATTAATTATATTTCTGTTAAATCAGAAGATCATGATAATTATATGATTAGTAATAATGTTGTTAATCATGATGGTTTTGTAGACCGTTCTGAAAATATTATAAAAACACTAGGAGCTAAAACAGTAGGTGAGAATATCGCTTATAATTATAATACTCCTCAGGCAGCGTTAAATGCCTGGTTGAATAGCCCTGGACACAAAGAAAATATAGTTGGTAATTTTACTCATTTTGGAATCTCAATAAGAGAAAATCCAGTAACAGGTAAGAAATTTTATACTAACATATTTGCAAAAATTTAATTAGTTTTTTTTAAAATTAGAGGCTGTCTTCCCCCAATTGACAGTCTCTTTTTTATTTTTATAAGGTAAAAATAATACAAATTTCCCTTGGTATTATTCATTCCATTATTTAAATAGACTTTTCTATTTTTTAAATATTGTATTGCAAAATCTATTTCAATATCGAACAATGCAGGGACCATTAGTTTGATTGCACAAACTTCTTTTAAATCAACAAATATTTTTTCATTAGCTACTTCTCTCCTCAACAAGGCTTATACTTTATTTATGAAATAAGAAATTGGGTAATTCATTATAAACACAATACCTTTGGAAGATTCAATAAAAAAAGATATAAAATGATAACCCATCTCGCACTTCTTCGTGGCATTAATGTTTCTGGTCACAATATGATAAAAATGGACGCATTAAAAACCACTTTGGAAAACATTGGTTTTACAAAAGTGCAAACGTATATTCAATCAGGGAATGTTTTTGTAACCACAGAAGAAGAAAGTGCCGCTAAAGTAGGTTTTATTATCAAGCAGGAAATTTTTAAAGTCTTTGGCGGTGATGTACCAGTAATCATTCTTAATACAGCAGATCTCCAAGCTTGTTTTACCAACAATCCGTTTTTAAAAGAGAAAGAAGCAGACACGAAGAAATTATATGTCGCTTTTGTTTCTAAAGAGCTTCGTTCTGAAAATATCAATGATTTAAAAATCAGTCAATTTAAGCCTGACGAAGCCCATCTAGACGGCAATCGGATTTTTATTAAATACGCTGTAGGAGCAGGGAAAACAAGGCTAGATCAGAAATATATCGAGAAAAAATTAAACCTGACGGCGACCATCAGAAACTGGAATACAGTCACAAATTTGCTAAAGATGTATCAAGAAATGAATTAAAATATAATCGGGATGGTTTTTACTTTACCAAGCTTAGACTAATAAATTGAGATGCAAAACAGTAAATTTAAAACTGACTGATATAACTAAAACTCCGGAATCTAGTGATTTCGGAGTTTTTTTATACTGGCGATTCTTCAAAATAAAGTTCATTATCACTCTATTTCTTATGATAATATTCGCAATTTATTTGAAGTTTTTGTTTTAAATTTATACTTAAATAGTTGATAATATATTTTTTAATACTCTTTAAAACAGGTTGTTATATTATTTTAGAGAATTAATTAAAATTAAACATGATCTCACGAGTAGGTACTTATCTCAACTTACATGAAAGGAAGATTTGAAATTTAAAGAACAACATTATGGAATCAAATGAGAAAATAGTTATTTCGGTCGAAGTTATAATTGACGCCCCAGTTGAAACGGTGTGGAAGAATTGGACTACACCTAAAAATATTATGCTATGGAATGCAGCTTCTCAGGATTGGCATACTACTTTGGCAGATAATGATTTACGAATGGACGGGATTTTCTGCTATAAGATGGAAGCCAAAAACGGGAGCGCCGGTTTTGATTTTAGAGGAAAATATGAGGTAGTTCAAGCAAATGAACAAATTTCCTATGTTACAGATGATGGAAGAAAAGTAAAAATTTTTTTTACTAAAGAAGAGTATAAAACCAAGGTGGTCCAACTTTTTGAAGCTGAAAATGAAAATCCGATTGAATTACAGAGAGAAGGATGGCAAGCCATTTTGAATAATTTTAAAAATTATGTAGAAATGCATCTTCAAGAAATAAGCTTTTCAAAATGGAAAGTCTAAAAATAACTTCATTTTTATGTTTCCTTTTTCAAGGACTCTAAGATTGATCACATCAGCCTAGTTAGGATTAAATAATTTTTGCAAAAAAAAAGAGTTACTTCGGAGTTTTTTATTATAAACGCGACCTCTGCAGTAGATCACAATACCAAAATCCATAATCAAAAGCATCAGTTGCATTTGTATCACAAGCGGTATTAGACGAATCTTCTTTTGGTTTTTCATATTTGCGATACACGATTTCTCCAATTTCAAAATCAATCGGATTTGAGAAAATAGGGCCATCAAAAGTGAAGGTATGAAACTCGCCATTTTCACCACAAACATCTACATTTTCAGGCAAATCGTTAATAAAATCCTGATCAATTATCCTTCCTACAAAGCTTTTGTCTAGAAATCGCTCGTTGACACAAACGACAATGGTTTTAAAGCCCAGTCCAATGAATTCCTGTAATAAGTCATCCGTTGGTACTTTCCAAAGTGGAAAAACGCCTTCAAATCCCATAATAGCAAGTTTTTCTTCTCGATATTTACGTAGGTCTTCGAGGAAAATATCACCAAAAATAGAGTGAGTTAGCCCTTTATTTTTTAGTTTTTCCAAAGTTGTTTGTACAACAATTTCATACACTTCCATTGTTGGCATTTCGGGGATTTGCATGATCTCCAGAGGCAGTCCGATGCTTTTGGCCTGTTGTTCCAATAATTCTACACGAACACCATGCATGGAAATACGCTGAAATTCTTGATTTACGCTGGTAAGCAAACAACTGATTTCAAATTCAGGATCGCGTAATACTTTATAAAGGGCTAGAGCAGAGTCTTTTCCGCTACTCCAATTAAATAGGGCTTTCTTTTTCAAGGTTTTTATATTGTGAATTTCTATCCGTAAACTTACAAAAATACTTCTGTTTGTTCCTTGAATCCTTTGTAACTTTGGCTTTTACTTATTAAATTTTATCGAATGAAATACCTGTTTCTTTTACTCTCTTCGTTAGCTTTCGCCCAACAAACTAAATTTGTTGATTTCAAATCGGTTTCGGGTCAATTAACTTTAGCTGCAAAAGACAAATCTGTTGCAGGTGCGGTACATTATAGTTTGGAGGTGCTAAAGCCAATTGACACCATAAAAATTGATGCACAAAACATGAGTTTTATCGATGTGAAACTGAATGATAAAGTGGTCTCTTTTATAAATACAACTAAGCAACTGCAAATCATTTTTCCGTTCAAAAATGGCAAAAATGAAATCAGTTTTATATATAAAGCGACACCAAAACAGGCTTTGTATTTTGTTGGTTCTGAATCTGCAGATGATTTGCAAATCTGGACGCAGGGACAAGGAAGATATACCAGCAATTGGTTTCCGAGTTTTGATGATGTTAATGAAAAAATGATTTTTAATATTAACCTCGCTTATAATCAGGAATATCAGGTTATTTCAAACGGAATGCTGACCAATAAAACGACCAGCCACAATATGACTTTATGGCAATATAAGATGGAAAAGCCCATGAGTTCTTATCTGCTGATGCTTGCCATTGGCAAATTTGATAAGCATACGGAGAAAACAAAATATGGAACTGAATTAGAATTGTACCTGGAGCATAAGGATGCAGACAGGTATGAACCGACCTACCGATATTCCGTTCGAATGTTTGATTTTCTGGAGAAGGAAATAGGAGTGAAGTATCCATGGAAAGTGTATAAGCAAATTCCGGTTCGTGATTTTCTCTATGCTGGAATGGAAAACACTTCGGCTACCTTATTTTCTAGTCGCTATGTAGTCGATTCTACTGGCTTCGAAGACCGCAATTATACCAATGTTAATGCACACGAATTGGCGCATCAGTGGTTCGGTGATTTAATCACGGCCGAAAGCGGTAAACACCATTGGCTACAGGAAGGCTTTGCGACTTACTATGCCTCACTTGCAGAACGAGAAATCTACGGGGATGATTATTTCTATTCCAAATTATATGAAACAGCACAACAAATCAAATATGCGTCCAGAACAGATACAATTCCGATTCTAAATGAAAAAGCAAGTTCCTTAAGTTTTTATCAAAAAGGAGCTTGGGCACTATTCGTTTTACATGAAGCAATAGGTGATAAAGCATTCAAAAAAGCGGTACGTAATTACTTAGAGAAATATTCATTCCAAACTGTAAAAACGCAAGATTTCTTTGATGAAGTCAATAAAGTTTCTAATTTTGATACCAATAAATTTAGTAAAGTATGGCTTGAATCTACTGTATTTAGTACAGAGAAAGCCAATGATTTATTAAATAAAAACAAAACTACTCAGTTATTACTTGAATTGGATAAAATTAAGAAAAAGCCATTATCAGAAAAAGCAGTATTTATGGCTGATATTCTTCAGTCACACGTATATTATACGGTGAAAGAAGCAGTTGTGAATCAGCTGAAAAACGAAAATTTTGAAGCTAAAAACCAGCTATTGGAGCTGGCTTTGGCGACTAACGATGTGCAAGTTCGTCAGGCTGTCGCCACTACAAATTCAAAAATCCCCGAAGATTTCAGAAAGCAATATGAACGTTTATTGAACGATAAATCATATCAAACGCAGGAAATAGCTTTATTTTATTTATGGAATAATTTTCCCGAAGAACGTTTTGTTTACTTGGAATTATCAAAAGACTGGATTGGTTTTAATGATTATAATCTAAGAACATTATGGCTGTCGCAAGCACTTTCCACTCCAGGATATGAGGCAAACAAAACAGCTTTGATCGCAGAATTAATCAATTATTCATCACCCAATTACGAGGCAATCACACGTCAAAAAGCTTTGGAAAAACTAATCGGTTTTCAATTGATTAATGATGCTGTTTTAAAGAATTTGGTCAATGCGACCACGCATCACATGTGGCAGTTTTCTAAATTTGGAAGAGACAATATTAGAAAATTATTAAAAGATAAGGAAATGGTACTTTCGTTTGAAAGAATACTGCCTCAACTCGATGAAAAAGAACAATTCCAGTTGAATAGGCTTTTAAAAGAATTGTAGTTTCTTTTAAAAGCCTAACTTTAATCACTTTATTTGAATAACTATAAAGGTTCTAAAAACTACCATAATTCCCCAACCTCATTCTTAATAAATGCCAATGCAGCACTACTTGGAGATGGTTTTTCCAATAAATCACTAATAACTGCTTCTCGTAAACCATCAGCATTCATTACTTTTTCATTTTTAGCGGCTAAACGGATCATTTGGATGGTTGCATTTTTTGCGGTAACAATAATAGACCAGCATTTGGCTGAAATATAGATTTGTTGCGCTAAATTATGTTCAAACTCTTGTTCAATTTGTGCTATAACAAAATTGCGATATTCATCTTTATCTTGTGAAACAGGTGCAATTCTTACCATCAATTGAGAGGGATTAATACGCTCCATTAACAAAGTCATACGCTCGTAAGCCTGTAACCGAATTGGTAGTATTGCTTGTTGATTGTCTTTTTGTAACAACCAACGTCTAGTGTTTTGTTGGTCTTTAAAATGCGCATTAAATAAATAGTACGCAACAGCGCCAGTAATTAATGATGGAATAGTGTAAGCTAATATTTCGATGATATTTATAGAATTCATGTTGATTTAAATTTTGTCAAGCAAAAATATACTTTTTGATTTAATTTCTCCTTATTTATAGTGCAATTTACAATGGCGAGTACTATTTTTGCGAAAAAAATATAGCTACATTTTTCGCTTGCTGAATTAGAAATATAAATGGAAACATACATTATTGTTTTACTTTGCGTTGCTGCTTTTGCTGCTGGATTTATTGATGCGATTGTTGGTGGAGGAGGTTTAATTCAGACTCCTGCAGGTTTGATATTACTACCTAATTTACCAGTTTCCACCGTTATTGGAACCTTAAAAATACCCGCTTTTAGTGGAACTTCATTTGCAGCATACCAATACCTAAAAAAGGTCACGATGAATTGGCGTTTATTATTGATTATGGTTGGTGTTGCGATGCCCTCAGCTTTTGCAGGTTCTATGTTATTGACTTACATGAGTAATGATTTTATGAAACCGCTTTTACTGTTTATTCTTTCATTATTAGCTATTTATACCTACGCTAAGAAAAATTTTGGACAGCATGTTGCTAAAAATCTATCGGAGCGAACTCAAATATTAAATGCTATCGTGATTAGTTTTATCGTTGGGTTTTATGACGGTTTTATTGGCCCAGGCACAGGAAGTTTTTTTGTAGTAGCCTTCATTGCTTTGATGGGTTTTGATTTTCTTCACGCTTCTGCGAATGCTAAAATGGTCAATCTCGCGACTAATTTTGGATCTATTTGTCTGTTTATGTTAAAAGGGAAGATAATTTGGGCAATTGCCTTACCAATGGCTGCCAGTAATGCTTTAGGTGGATGGCTAGGGGCGAAACTAGCGATTACAAAAGGAAATGGCTTCATCCGAATATTCTTTTTGGTTGTTGTTGTTGGGACACTAATTCGGTTTGCTTACGATGTGTTTTTCAAATAAGCCACGATAAACTTTAAGTGCATCGTTTTGATTTTTGAAGTCTTAATCAAAAGAAATGAAATCCGTTTTTTAATTCTTAAATTCTTATTTTTGCATAAATAGATAATTTCCATGCAAAAATACATTTCCCAACTTAACGAAGCACAACGCGAACCCGTATTGCAAAAAGACGGCCCTATGATTATTATCGCTGGTGCCGGTTCAGGTAAAACCCGTGTTTTGACGATACGTATTGCTTATTTGATGCATCAAGGAGTGGATGCATTTAATATTTTGTCGCTGACTTTTACCAATAAGGCAGCACGCGAAATGAAAAAGCGTATTTCTGACATTGTAGGGTCCAGTGAAGCAAAGAATCTTTGGATGGGAACGTTTCACTCTGTATTTGCCAGAATTCTACGATCGGAAGCGCATCTGTTAGGATATCCTTCTAATTTTACGATATATGATTCCCAGGATTCACTTCGTGCTATTTCTGGAATTATCAAAGAAATGCAATTGGATCGAGATGTTTACAAACCCAAACAGGTTTTAGGGAGAATTTCTAACTTTAAAAATAGTTTGATTACCGTAAAAGCGTATTTCAATGATCGTGATTTACAAGAAGCGGACGCAATGTCTAAAAAACCTCGTATGGGGGAATTGTATCAAAATTATGTAGAGAAATGTTTCAAGTCTGGAGCGATGGATTTTGATGATTTATTATTAAAAACGAATGAATTGTTGACTCGTTTTCCGGAAGTTTTGGCGAAGTACCAAAACCGTTTCCGTTATATTCTGGTAGATGAGTACCAGGATACAAATCATTCCCAATATTTGATTGTTAGAGCATTATCAGATAAGTTTCAAAATATATGCGTGGTAGGTGATGATGCGCAAAGTATTTATGCGTTTCGTGGTGCCAATATCAATAACATCTTGAACTTCCAGAAGGATTATGAAGGAGTAAAAACCTTTCGTTTAGAACAAAATTACCGTTCGACAAAAAATATTGTGGAAGCAGCAAATACAATTATTGATAAAAATAAAACCAAACTGGATAAAATTGTTTGGACGGCTAATGATTTTGGACCTAAAATAAAAGTGCACCGCAGTATGACCGATGCCGAAGAAGGTCGTTTTGTTGCTGGAACAATTTTCGAGCAAAAGATGCAAAATCAAATGAATAATGGCGATTTTGCAATCTTATACCGCACCAATGCACAATCCCGCGCGATGGAAGACGCATTGAGAAAAAGAGATATTCCGTATCGAATTTATGGTGGTTTGTCTTTTTACCAAAGAAAAGAAATAAAAGATGTATTATGTTATTTGCGATTGGTAATCAATCCAAAGGATGAAGAAGCATTAATGCGCGTGATTAATTATCCAGCACGAGGGATAGGAAATACTACGATCGAAAAATTGATGGTTGCTGCTAATCATTATAAAAGATCCATCTTTGAGGTGATGCAAAATATTGACAAAATTGACTTGAAACTGAATTCGGGAACTAAACAAAAACTATTGGATTTTGTTACCATGATTCAAAGTTTTCAGGTGATAAATGAAAATCAAGATGCTTTTTATCTGACGGATCATGTTTCTAAAAAAACAGGATTGGTTCAGGAATTAAAGAAAGATGCTACTCCTGAAGGAATGGCTAAAGTTCAGAATATAGAAGAATTATTAAACGGAATCAAAGACTTTACCGAAGGACAGAAAGAAATTGATGGTGCTCGTGGCGCCTTAGCTGAATTCATGGAAGATGTGGCTTTGGCGACAGATCTCGACAAAGATACCAGTGACGAAGACCGTGTGGCATTGATGACAATACATTTGGCTAAAGGGCTTGAATTTCCTCATGTTTTTGTTGTGGGGATGGAAGAAGACCTGTTTCCAAGTGCCATGAGTATGAGCACCAGAAGTGAACTGGAGGAAGAACGACGCTTGTTCTATGTGGCGCTGACACGTGCAGAACATCAAGCCTATTTAACCTATGCGCAATCGCGATACCGCTGGGGTAAATTGACAGATAGTGAACCCTCTCGTTTTATTGAAGAAATAGACGGGCAATATTTAGAATACCTAACGCCTGCAGAAAATAATTATCGTTACAAACCGATGATTGACAGCGATATTTTTGGTGATGTGGATAAATCCAAATTGCGTTTGGCTAAACCGGCTAATGGAACACCTCCGCAACAAATCAAAGGAAACACAGCCAACTCTGAAATAAATATTCGTAAATTGAAGCCTGTGGCGGGAAAATCCATGTCGGGAGGATCTAATTTATTTGACAACAAATTAGTTACTGGAAACATTGTGATGCACGAACGTTTTGGAAAAGGAGAAGTGTTAAATATAGATGGAGTGGGCGCGGATAAAAAAGCTGAGATCAAATTTGATGTGGGTGGCATAAAAAAATTATTATTGCGTTTTGCAAAATTGGATATAATCGGATAATTTTTTTTAAAGTTTATAGTTGTTGATATAACGAACTTTAGACTTTACATTTTAAAACTTTAAACAAAAAAAAATGGCTCAATTTATAAAAATATACCCAGACAAACCAAACGAAGCGGCTATAGCCAAAGTAGTAAAGGTTTTAAAAGATGGTGGTTTAGTTATTTATCCAACTGATACGGTGTATGGGTTGGGGTGCGATATCACAAATACAAAAGCATTAGAACGAATTGCTAAGATAAAAGGGATTAAGTTAGACAAAGCTAATTTTTCATTCATTTGCCATGACTTAAGCAACATTTCTGATTATGTAAGGCAAATAGATACGGCTACTTTTAAACTTTTAAAAAGAGCTTTACCTGGGCCATATACTTTTATTTTACCAGGCAATAATAATTTACCTAAAGAATTTAAGAAGAAAACAACGGTTGGAATACGTGTACCCGATAATTCCATCGCTTTGGAAATTGTTCGTCAATTAGGAAATCCTATCGTTTCCACATCTATTCACGATGAAGACGATGTGATCGAATATACCACAGATCCTGAACTTATTTTTGAAAAATGGCAGAATTTGGTTGATATGGTAATCGACGGTGGTTATGGAGATAATGTAGGTTCTACGATAATAGATCTATCAGGTGAGGAGCCAATAGTGCTGCGTGAAGGAAAAGGAAGTCTGGATATTTTATAGTACATTTAATTTTGGCAAAATATTTGATTATATAATAATAATATTTATATTCGCAAACAACATTTTGTAAGATATTAAAGCATGTACTTCTTAATTAATATTTAATTGGTTATTAAAAAAAGATTGAGAATACATAAAAGCAGGTCGAAAGACCTGCTTTTTCTTTAAAAAAAAGCATAAAAAAAACGTTCCATATTTCGGAACGTTTTTCTTTTTCTGTACTTTGAATTACAAACTACCTTATGAAATTAAAAACTATTTTTTTGTGTTTTTCATTTCTTTCTCGATCATTTCGTAGAATTGATCAATTTTTGGTAAAACAACGATACGAGTTCTTCTGTTACGTGCTTTGTTTTCAGCAGTGTCATTTGCTACTAGTGGAATGTAAGAGCTTCTACCTGCAGCAATTAATTGTGCTGGGTTAACACCTAATTCATTCGTTAATACACGAATAATTGATGTAGAACGTTTCACACTTAAATCCCAGTTGTCAAGTAATATATTATTACCTATGTAAGGAACATTGTCAGTATGACCTTCAACCATACATTCGAAATCTGGTTTGTCATTTACTACTTTAGCAACTTTCGCTAAAATTCCTTTTGCTTGATCAGTTACATTATAACTACCGCTTTTGAATAATAATTTATCGGCAATAGAAATAAATACAACTCCTTTTTCAACATTAATTTCGATATCTGGATCACTGAATCCTACTGATCTTTTTAGACTTGTAACCAAAGCAAGTGTAACACTGTCTTTTTTAGTTAACGCATCTTGCATTCTCGTAATTTTTAAATCTTTTTCTTTGATAGACTCTAAAGCTTTTTCAATGTTTTCTGCACCTTTAGTAGTCAATACAGTCATATCTTTGGAAGTACTAATCAACGTTTGGTTGTGTTCTTTTAAACCAGCAACTGTAGCCGTTAGACCCGCTTTGTCTTCTAAGCAAGTATTTAATTTTACAGTACAACTATTTAATAAATCTTGAGTCTCCTTGTTTCTCGCCTCTAAATCGGTGTATTTCTTCTTAGAAACACAAGACGTTAAAAGGGCTAATACGGATAAGGCAATTACAATTTTTTTCATAAATTTAATGTTTAGTGAATTACAAAAATAGTTTTAATAAAGTTAATAAAATATACAATTTAATGTTAAAAATCATCTCACAAAGACCTTGCCAGAAATTATATAGTATTGGTAAACGATGCTTTTGCTGGTATAGTATTTCTTCATCTGAAAATCTCCTCTTTTCTTGTAAGTTACTAAAAATAAAGTATAAAAAGAATAATTAGCTTTAAGAATTGCTGAAAAATGAGAAAATTTTCCTTGAAAAATAAATTGCATTCCTGCAATTCCATCTAAAATCATTCGGCTAAATAAAACACCCAACAAGTTTTCTTTGGGAACGTTTTTGGTTAACATTAGTAATGAATTTCTGAAATTCAAATAGGTTTTCTTTGGATTTCCCAATTGTAGGGTGGCTCCGCCCACGTGATACACTACCGATTTGTAATTGTATTTTATAGAATATCCCTTATTTATGGTTCGCCAACACAGGTCGATCTCCTCCTGATGAGCAAAAAAATCATCGTCAAATCCGTGTAGTTCTTTGTAGACATAGCTTCGAATAAAAAAACAAGCTCCTGAAGCCCAAAATATCTCTCTTTCATCATCATATTGTCCTTTGTCTTCTTCGATAGTTTCAAAGAGACGTCCCCGACAATAGGGATACCCATATTTATCGATGAAACCACCTGCTGCTCCAGCATATTCAAAGTACTTTTTATTCTTAAAATCTAATATTTTAGGTTGTACAATAGCAGTTTGAGGTTCATTTTTAAAAGTATCTATTATAGGTGCTAACCAGTTTTGTGTAACTTCTATGTCCGAATTAACCAAAGCATATATTTCAGCATCAATGTGTTTCAGTGCTTCATTATATCCCTGTGCAAAACCAAAATTATCGGTGTTTTTGACAATTTTCACAGTAGGGTAGTGCCTTTGTACAAAAGAGATGGACTCATCTGTAGAAGCATTATCTGCGACATAAATAGTGGCTTCTGGGGAAAACGCGAGTATCGAAGGTAAAAATTGCTCTAATAATTGGACACCATTCCAATTAAGGATAACGACTGCTATATTCATTTTGATTATTTAGATAGTATATTCAGGGAGTTCGAGCAGAAATTGGTATTTCTCATTTTCGAAATCCATTTGGCAAAAGTAATGATTCATTCCGTTGGTTACCATCAAATATTCTGCTTTCATAGTCATGTTGTAGCGGGCAATTTGGTCAAAGGTAGCTTGGGCAATTTTTATTTCGGGAGCTTTGCATTCGATTAAGACACAGATTGAGCCATCCGAGTTAAAGACTACAACGTCATATCTTTTTCGTAATCCGTTGATTTTAAGAACTTTTTCTACGTTAATCAGAGATTTAGGATATTTTTTTTCTTCCAATAAAAAACGAACAACATGCTGACGTACCCATTCCTCTGGTGTGAGAACGATAAATTTTTTCCTGATTTCGTCAAAAATAGACACTTTATTTTCGCTATTTTTGAAGCGGAAAGTATAAGAAGAAAAATCCAGTTGCTGCATCAGGCAAAAATAATTAAAATGTTTAAAGTTTACCGTTTAAAGTTATTGTTATTTGTAACATTGTGACTGAATACTGTAACTAAACACTGAATACTGAAAAAATGGACGAGGTTATAAAAATTCTGAATGATATAAAAAGCGGGGACATCAAACCGATTTATTTTTTGATGGGTGAAGAACCGTACTATATTGATATCGTATCAGACTACATTGAAAAAAATGTCTTGTCTGAAGAGGAAAAAGGATTCAATCAAACCGTTTTGTACGGTAGAGATGTTTCTATTGAGGATATCATTTCTACAGCCAAACGTTATCCAATGATGGCGGAACGTCAGGTAGTGATTGTAAAAGAAGCACAAGATTTGAGTCGTACTATTGATAAACTAGAAAACTATGCAGATAATCCAATGCCTTCTACCGTTTTAGTGATTTGTTACAAATACAAAACATTGGATAAACGTAAAAAAGTAACTAAGGTACTGGGGAAAAATGGTTTGGTTTACGAAAGCAAAAAGTTATATGAGAACCAAGTTGGAGATTGGATCAAACGAATATTAGCTAGTAAAAAATATACGATTGAACCCAAGGCCAATGCTATGCTTGTGGAATTTTTGGGAACAAACTTGGGGAAAATAAACAATGAGTTGGAGAAGTTGCAAATTATATTACCTAAAGGAAGCATAATCACTCCTAAAGATATCGAAGAAAATATTGGGTTCAGTAAAGACTTTAATGTATTTGAACTTCGCAAAGCAATTGGAGAAAGGAACCAACTTAAAGCGTATACCATTGCAGCAAATTTTGCGAACAATCCGAAAGAGAATCCAATGGTCGTAACTACTAGTCTGGTTTTTGGTTTTTTTATCCAATTATTGAAATACCACGGACTGAAAGACAGAAACCCGAAAAATGTCGCAGCAGTTATTGGAGTCAATCCTTTTTTTCTAAAAGAATACGATGTGGCACTTAAAAATTACCCTATGAAAAAGGTAAGTCAAATTGTGGCTTCCTTACGGGATATCGATGTAAAAAGCAAAGGAGTAGGGGCTAGTTCGATGTCAAATTCAGACTTGCTACGAGAAATGCTGTATAATATATTCAATTAGCAGTTAAATTCACGATATTTGCATTTTAAAAAACAGTCTTTAATTATGGGAATGAATAAGAATACCGTCTTAGGATGGGCTACTTTTATAATGATAGTAATGGGTGTACTCTTAATAGGTCTTGGTGCTTTTAGATATAGTGATGTTTCCGGATGGGGATTTGCTGCTGTTGGCGTTGGGTTCTTAGCAAATGCTTGGGTATTTAGCTCACTCAAAGGGAGACTGTAAAAAATGTTTTAAATATTGAATTTTAAATTAAAAATAATAAAAAATGGCAGACGATAAGAAAGTAATATTCTCAATGTCAAAGTTGAGTAAAACCTATCAAGGAGCAGATAAGCCTGTTCTTAAAAATATCTATTTGAGTTTCTTTTATGGAGCTAAAATTGGTATTTTAGGACTAAATGGTTCAGGTAAATCATCCTTATTAAAAATTATCGCTGGTACGGATAAAAACTATCAGGGAGATGTTGTTTTTGCACCGGGGTATACGGTTGGTTATTTAGAACAAGAACCCATTTTGGATGATAGCAAAACAGTGATCGAAATTGTTCGTGAAGGTGTTGCTGAAACTATGGCTGTATTGGAGGAATTCAACCAAATCAATGATAGTTTTGGTCTTCCAGAAGTTTATGAAGATGCAGAAAAAATGGAGAAACTCATGGATCGTCAAGCTTTGTTACAAGACAAAATTGATGCATTAGGGGCATGGGAAATTGATACAAAATTAGAAATTGCAATGGATGCTTTGCGCACTCCTGATGCAGATACACCTATAAAGAACCTTTCTGGAGGGGAACGTCGTCGTGTGGCTTTATGCCGTTTATTATTGCAACAACCAGATGTATTGCTTCTTGATGAGCCTACCAATCACTTGGATGCAGAGAGTGTATTATGGTTAGAACAACATTTAGCGCAATATGCAGGAACAGTTATCGCTGTAACGCACGATAGGTACTTTTTGGATAATGTTGCCGGTTGGATTTTAGAGTTGGATAGAGGAGAAGGGATACCGTGGAAAGGAAACTATTCTTCTTGGTTAGAGCAAAAGTCAGGACGTATGGCACTTGAAGAAAAAGTAGCTTCAAAACGTAGAAAAAACTTAGAACGTGAGTTGGACTGGGTTCGCCAAGGTGCTAAAGGACGCCAAACGAAACAGAAAGCACGTTTACAGAACTACGATAAAATGCTTAATGAAAATCAAAAAGAATTAGACGAAAAATTAGAAATTTATATTCCTAATGGACCACGTTTAGGTACTAATGTAATCGAAGCCAAAGGCGTTTCTAAAGCCTATGGGGATAAATTATTATACGATAATTTAAACTTTACATTACCACAAGCCGGAATAGTTGGGATTATAGGGCCTAACGGTGCTGGTAAATCTACTATTTTTAGAATGATAATGGGAGAAGAAAAACCAGATGCTGGTGAATTTGTAATTGGTGATACAGTTAAGATTGCCTATGTCGATCAAGCGCACTCTAATATAAATCCTGATAAATCTATTTGGGAAAACTTCTGTGATGGTCAAGAATTAATTATGATGGGAGGACGTCAAGTGAATTCTCGTGCGTATTTAAGCCGTTTTAACTTTGGAGGAAGTGATCAAAACAAGAAAGTTTCAACACTTTCTGGTGGAGAGCGTAACCGCTTACATCTTGCTATGACTTTGAAAGAAGAAGGTAACGTTTTGCTACTAGATGAGCCTACCAATGACTTAGATATTAATACGCTACGTGCTTTAGAGGAAGGTCTTGATAATTTTGCAGGTTGTGCAGTGGTAATTTCGCATGACAGATGGTTCTTAGATAGAATTTGTACGCACATTCTTGCCTTTGAAGGAAACTCTGATATGTATTATTTTGAAGGTGGTTTCTCTGAATACGAAGAAAACAAGAAAAAACGTTTAGGTGGGGATTTAACTCCAAAACGTTTGAAATACAGAAAACTAATTAGAAGTTAATTCTAGTTTTTACACAACAATAAAAAGGATGCCCATTTCGGCATCCTTTTTTTTTGGTTTCAAATTATAGTTAAGACGATGTGGTTAAAACAGCCACCCAATTTGTAGTCTATGTTAAAAGAGGAAAGTACCTACTGCGCTCCATATTTAGATACAACAATACATCTAAAAACCACACACGAAAGTATGAGATTTGAGGTACCTCGATTTATCTATCCTTAAATGGCTTAAAAGCAATCCTAATCTTATTTCTTTTTCTTGTCATTATTCATTAATAATATTACAGATGTGATTATTGCGAGGACAACAAATCCAAAGACAAAAACAATAATAAACGAACCATTATCCCAATTTACAAGTGCTATATTTTTCATATTAAATTTTTTTATAAATCAAAAATATAAATTTTGTCACTGAAACAATATGATAAAAATCATTAAATAATATTTTATGTTAAAAATTTTGATTTTAACTCCGGTGTAGGAATCATACAACTCTCTTTTTTGCCAAACCATTTGTATCTGTTTCTAGCAACCCAATCGTATATCAAGTCGCTTAATGAGCTTGGCAAAATTTTAAAAACACCCAGTAAACTATAAAAAGAACCAAGCTGAGAAGCAATTTCTAAAGCCGCTTCCGATTTGTGGTAATAAGCAATTCCAGGCTCGTATAGAATGATACTGTCCATTTTTTTGGAGTCAATCCCAATATGGTTACTAATCTTTTTCCCTAAATCAGACTGCAAAGCTACAAACCGGAAGAGGTCTTTTTTATCGTGTTTTATGATAAATTGTACTGCCGAATTGCACAAATTACAGACGCCATCAAAGAGGATTATTTTTTTTTCTTTAGGTAGTTTTTGCATTTTTTTTTATTGTGAGGCCAAAATAGTTTCTAAAACCGACTAAACGCTGATCACTTCAATGTTAATACTAATTATTTCTTCTTCATCGCTTCCACCAACTCTAGTTCGTCTAAACTAACTTTTGACGTAAACATGCCGTAATTTACAGTTGCTTTATTTTTTTCTATGGTATCAATACTTCCTACTGCTTTTCCTTCCAGCATTCGTACACGATCACCTATTCTTAAAATAGCCTTGACTTTTTCGATAACAGGTTTCAATTTCTTTTCCTTCTTTTCTTTCCTGATTTCCTCTACATGTACAGTAACTTCTGCAATGACTTCTTTCTTCTTGGCTACAATAGCTTTGGCTTCTTTTGGCGTTGCTTTCTTGCGTTTTGAATTTTCAATTTCGATGATTTTTAAAAACTCACCAATAAGGTCTTTTTTACTTTTGTTATTGAAATATTTTTCGGCAATGTCTTCAATTTTCTGACCTATGTAAATGGTCTTTTGATTGCTGTCATATAATTCCTGATAGCTTTCTAGTTTTTGCTTGATTTTGACATTGATTGTTTCCATTTTCTTTCCTTCCTCGCGCGCTTTAGTTTCTTCTTCCTTTAGCGTTTGTGAGGTCTTTTCCATCTTAGAACGCTCCTTTTGCAAGGTGGCAATAGTTTTATCAAATCGTACTTTTCCAACTTCAATTTTCTTCTTGGCACGATTGATCAGACTAAACGGAATTCCGTTTTTCAATGCTACTTCAAAAGTAAAGGAACTTCCCGCTTGACCCAAAGCTAATTTATACATGGGTTCCAATGACTTTTCATCAAACATCATATTAGCATTAGTCGCAAATGGCAACTCATTAGCCAAAATTTTTAAATTCGAATAGTGCGTTGTTATGATTCCAAAAGCTTCTCGATGGTAGAATTCTTCAAGGAAAATTTCAGCCAAAGCACCACCCAATTCTGGGTCGGAACCAGTACCAAATTCATCAATCAGGAACATTGTTTTCTTGTTACATTTCTTCAAGAAGTAGTTCATGTTCTTTAGTCGGTAACTGTATGTACTCAGATGATTTTCAATGGATTGATTGTCTCCAATATCTGTAAGTATTCTATCGAATAAAAAAGTCTCTGAGCGTTCATGAACTGGAATCAACATTCCGGACTGCAACATCAATTGGAGCAACCCAACCGTTTTTAAAGAGATTGTTTTTCCTCCAGCATTAGGTCCAGAAATTACAATGATTCTGTTTTCCTGTTGCAGTTCAATAGTTTGCGGATGCGTAATTTCTTTTTTCTGTTTGTTGTTCAGATACAAAATAGGATGGTAGGCATCTCTAAAATAAAGACGGCGATTGTCCGTAATTTGAGGCATGATACCATTGATTCGGTTAGCATATTTTGCTTTAGCAGCAATAACATCAATATCACTTAGGAAATCCTGGTATTGAATTAACAACGGTAAAAACGGACGGATATCATTCGATAATTGTTTTAAAATACGAGTGATTTCTTCGGTTTCTTCATATTCTAAATTACTTAATTCACGAGAATATTTCAGTGTGGTCTCCGGTTCGATATAAGCGATGCTTCCTGTTTTCGAACTTCCCAGTATTGATCCTTTGACTTTACGACGGTACATGGCTAAAACAGCCAAAACCCTGCGATTTTGAACAAAACTTTCTTTAATATCATCAAGATAACCTAAACTGTTGTATTGCGTCAGTGCAACACCAAAACTTTGGTTGACTTTACCACGAATTACGTTTATGTCTCTGCGAATATTCAATAAATCAGGAGATGCATTGTCTTTTATTTCACCGTATTTATCTACGATCGCATCAACGGAGCTGATAATTTCTTTGGTGAGATCCACTTGGGAGGCTCTGGTATTTAAATGCGGGTAATAGTCATCGAATTTTTTGAAATAATTCAATAAAAAATTAACCGTTGAAGATAAGGTTGCAATTTTTCTAAAACTTCCCACTTCTAGAAAACTATCTTCAATCGCCAGAAATTTAATTTCGTGGCTTATGGCATCAAAACCATGATTGGGAATCGCATTGTTATTTTGAAAGGAAGAGACATATTCAGATGTTTGCATTAAAGCTTGCATCAAAGTTTCTTTGTCTTTAAAAGGGGTTATTTCTAAGGCTTTTTGTTTTCCAATGTCTGTGTTACAGATGGTCGAAATGGTTTCGAGTACAGTTGGGAATTGTAAATCTTGTAATGTTTTTTCGGTAATGGATATCATTCTTTTTTCTAAATTGCAATGAAGCAAAGTTACAAAGATTCTGTGTTAAATCAGACTATCACTTAGTGTACTTTATGATATATCTATAGTTGAATTCTATTTTACTCTCTTTGGTAATGAAATAAAACAAAAATGGAGAAACAATCGACATTTTGTTATGCTAATTTAGGAAATGACTTCGTAATCTTACTGTATATTTGCGCAACAACTTTACATTATGAAAATCAATCTTGATCCCAAGTGGCAGGCTATTTTAACAGACGAAATTCAGAAACCTTATTTTCATGAATTAATGAAAAATGTAGATGAAGAATACAAGCTTCATACTTGTTATCCCCCAAATGAGTTGATTTTTGCGGCTTTTAACTATTGTAGTTTCAAAGAGGTAAAAGTCGTGATCATAGGTCAGGATCCCTACCACGGTAAAGGCGAGGCTAATGGCTTGGCTTTTTCTGTAAATGATGGGGTACGTATTCCGCCTTCGCTACGAAATATTTTCAGGGAAATAAGTGATGAATTAGAAACCTTATTTTTACCATCATCAGGTAATTTAGAGTCGTGGGCAAAGCAGGGTGTTTTATTGTTGAACGCTTCGCTAACGGTAAGGGAAGATACGCCAAACAGTCATAAACATTTAAAATGGAACGTTTTCACGGATGCCGTAATTCAAAAGATTTCGGAGGGTAAGGAACAGGTGGTGTTTTTACTTTGGGGTAATTTTGCGCATAAAAAAGGACTTAAAATAGACCGAAGCAAACATTTAGTTTTAGAGTCGGGACATCCGTCGCCGATGAGTGCAAATCAGGGAAAGTGGTTTGGGAATAAGCATTTCAGTAAAACAAATTCCTATTTGAAGGCAAGTGGTAAAACCGAAATTGATTGGATTTTCAATAATGGGAGTCTTTTTTAATAACTCGAATTTTTTAAACAAATAGAAACATAGGTTTTTCTACTTCTAATACTGCTTCTAAATATAGCATAACCCAAATAATAAAAGCCTTCTATTCTATTTTATAAACTATAGCACCTAGTTTGTCACGCTAAAAGCGTCGTAGGATAAGTACGCAACTTTGCTGAGACGCTTCCAGCGTGACAAATAGTAAGACTGATTGTTATGCCAAACACAAGTACAGTATAGTCCGAACTAATTTTTGTCACATCGAGCGGAGTCGAGATGCAATAGTGGTTCTCGACTCCGCTCGAACTGACAATTGGACTGTTTTATAATTAGCATAGGTATTATCTAGACGACATGGCACTATAATATCTATCATTAGTATCATTCTCGCGTGAGGGATTGAAGCTTGCTACCGAAGTAGCGCGTAAAGCCCGACAGCATATAAAAATAGGGCTCATTACCGCAAAGTAATGAGCCCTATTTTTATATGGTGGCACGTCTAAATAATGAAACTGACTGCTATTTTATTTCTTAATGATTTCTTCCAGAATAGCTTTGTCCTCGCGGTTGCTTACTTTCAATATGATTTCTTGGTTTTTAGTAGTTTTCCCTTCAATCACGTAAAGTTTAGCTTTGTGAAATTCAGTATTGCTATTATCAAAATCAATATCTCCAAACTCTAATGTGTTTTTAATGTCGATAGTGTCAATCCATTTTTCGGCTAAAACTTGAGAGGCTTTTTCAGAATATTCAAATGGTTTATTCCTTAAATCATTTAAAACTCTGGCATTAGGAAAATAATTACAACGGGTATCTTTTCCGCTAAATACAAGAGAAACAAAAAATATACCTATAACTAACCCCACTAAATAGTAGGCAAAACGATGGAAAAACTTCATGAATTATTTTTTTGCAAAGATAACGGAAAGTTTACTTAAAATACAATTAAATTGATATCGTTATTAGGCAAATCAAACCAATCGCCAATGACTTTATTCGTCAGGATTCCGTGGTAAAAGTAGACTCCGTGCTTTAATCCAATATCACAGCGAATAGCACTTTCTAGTCCGCCATCTTCGGCAATTTGCATTAAGAAAGGAGAAATAATATTACTGATTCCCAGCGAAGCCGTTTTTGAATAACGTGAAGGAATATTGGGAACACAATAATGCACTACATTACTTTTAATGAAGGTCGGCTTTTCATGAGACGTAACCTCTGAGGATTCAAAACACCCTCCTGTATCAATGCTGACATCGACAATTACTGCGCCTCTTTTCATATGTTCTACCATGGTTTCAGTAACTACTACCGGACAGCGTTCAATACCCGTCATAGCTCCAATGGCAACATCACACCGTCGTAATGCCTTAAGTAACGATTTAGATTGTATAGTGGAGGTAAAAATACGTTGATTCAGGTTATTTTGCAGTCGGCGTAGTTTTGTGATGGAATTATCAAAAACTTTTACGCTTGCCCCTAATCCAAGGGCGGTTTTAGCAGCAAATTCTCCCACTGTTCCTGCACCTAAAATAACGACATCTGTTGGGGGAACTCCAGTTATATTTCCAAATAGTAGCCCTTTTCCGAATTCATTTGTAATCATAAGTTCAGCCGCAATTAATATCGAGGCAGTTCCTGCAATTTCACTAGAAGATCGTACAGCAGGGTAGCTGCCGTCTTCATCTTTTATATATTCAAATGCTAAAGCAGTTATCTTTTTTTTGCTCAAGGCTTCAAAATAACTTTTCTGCATCGTTTTTAATTGAATCGACGAGATTAGAATAGTCTGATTGTTCATCATAGCAATCTCAGCAAGAGTAGGAGGGCCAACTTTCAAAATCATTGGACAGCTAAATACTTTGGCTGTATCTTTTGTCACTTCGGCACCAGCATCGCTATATTCTTTATCAGAATAACTAGAACTTTCACCGGCTCCTGATTCTATCATTACACGGTGTCCGTTGAAAGACAAGGAATTAACAGCATCTGGAGTAAGGCAAATACGACGTTCCTGATAACTCGTTTCTTTGGGAATACCAATAAAAAGATCGCTTTTTTTTCTGGCTACCTCGAGTTTTTCTTCTTGTGGTAATAATTGTTGTTTAGTAAAAGGAGTGAGTGCTATTGACATTGATAAAGTGATTATTAGAGGTAAAATTACGCAAAAAGATTAAAAAAAGTTCCTTTCTGCAGGTATAAATATTCAAAACAAAACAATCTACAGTTCCTTATATTCGTTTTTCCATTTTAATATCGGCTCTTTCATAAACGCCATCTTCTAAAGGTATTTCCTTAAATCCATATTTTTCATACAGTCCAATTGCAGTAGCCAGTTTTCTGTTAGAGTATATAATAATCTTTTCAAGATGCTTTTCTCCGGCGGCTTTGATGCAATGTTCCATCAGTTTTTTTCCTATTCCCAGCCCTTGCAAACCATCAGTAACGGCCATTTTACTCAATTCAAATTCTGTATCATTCATTTTTATCAATGAAACGGTACCTACAATGACATCATTGTATTTAGCATAAAATATCATTCCGCCTTTGTCAATGATTTCTTCCTGAGGATTAGAAAGTACTCGCTCGTCTTTGGGTTCTATTTTAAAATATTTAGTAAGCCATTCTATATTTAATGTTTTTATCGGTTCCTTTAAATCAGAAGAAAAAGGGATAATTACAACTGTATTCTCTGCGTTCATGATAGATTTTATTGGTCTCAAATAGAGTTTAAAACTATGTACTTTCAGTGCATCTCGCTTTAGCTTCTAAAAAATGTTAACTTCGCAGATTGGCAAATTTAAAATAATTGATTTAAGATAATTTGCGAATCTGCGGTAAATATTAGCAATACAACATGCAGACTTTAAGTCTGACAATCAAATCTATGGACTTTAAGTCCATAGTGGTTTAGTTAGCTCAATTCTAACAAACGTTTGCCACCGGCAATTTCCTTTATAGTGATAACAGAATGGGAATCGGGGATTAGGTTTGGGATATTTTCGGCCCATTCGATAAAACACCAATTTCCCGAGTAAAGATATTCATCTACTCCCATGTCTAATGCTTCTGTTTCAGTTTTTAAACGATAGAAATCAAAATGATAAACAGTCTTATTATCGACAGTATGATATTCGTTTACTAAAGAAAAGGTTGGACTGCTAGTTGCTTCCGTAACGCCTAGTTCTTTGGCTAATTGTTTGATAAAAGTAGTTTTGCCAGCACCCATATCTCCGTGAAAAAGAATCACTTTATTCGGGTTTTTAGCAACAATCTTGCGTGCTGTCTTTTCGATTTCATCTAATGAAAAAGTAATTTCCATGGTCATATTTCTTAGTGTTTAAGAACATAGTCGTTAGTTCTAAATCTAGGGGATTAGAACTAACGACTATGTTCTTACTTTGGATTAAAGATCAAAAACGGAATAATCATTTCTTCTAATGAAATTCCACCGTGCTGATAGGTATTTTTATAATAACTTACATAATGATTGTAATTATTTACATAAGCCAAAAACAAATCATTTTTTGCAAAAATATAAGAACTACTCATATTAATGGCAGGTAAGCCTATTTTTTTTGGTTCTTTGACAGCATATACGTCTTTGTACTCATAGGTAAGACTACGTCCTGTTTTGTAACGCAAATTAAGACTCGTATTTTTATCCCCTACGACTTTCGACGGGTTTTTTACATTTATTGTTCCATGATCTGTGGTTAAAATCAATTTGAAACCAAGTTTTTGAGCCTGTTGGATGATTTCTAACAGCGGAGAGTTCTTGAACCAACTCAAGGTCAACGAGCGATACGCTTTATCATCAGAAGCGAGTTCTTTTACCACGTCCATTTCTGTTTTAGCATGCGATAACATATCAACAAAATTATACACCACAGTAACTAGGTCGTTGTCTTTTAATCCTTTAAAATTTTCTACCAGTTTTTTACCAGCGGCCAAATTGGTGATCTTGAAATAATCTTCTTTAATATTCAGTCCTAATCGTTTTAACTGTGCCGATAAAAACTCTGCTTCGTACAGGTTTTTACCGCCTTCTTCGGGGTCATTTTTCCAGTACTGCGGAAACTGTTTTTCCATTTCTAATGGTGTTAAACCAGAGAAAATAGCGTTTCTAGCATATTGGGTTGCCGTGGGAAGAATAGAGAAGTACGGCACTTCTTTTTCCACTTTATAATAGTTAGACACTTCGCTCTCAAAGGTTTTCCACTGGTCGTAGCGCAAATTATCGATGACTACAAACAAAATGGGTTTGTCTTTTTTTACGATTTCAGGAACGACTAATTCCCTGAATAAAGTATGTGATTGAATAGGCTTGTCTGCCTTTGGTAAAAACCAATCTTCATAATTGCGTTCGATGAATTTTCCAAACTGCGAATTGGCTTCGGCTTTTTGAGACTCTAAAATTTCAATCATCCCATGATCGTTGATATTCTCCAGATTAAGTTCCCAAAAAATCAACTTCTTGTACAACTCCACCCAGTCTTCATAGGAATTCACCATCGCCATTTCCATAGAAATTTTTCGGAATTCTTTTTGGTAATCCAAGGTCGTTTTTTGCGAAATCAAGCGGGAGTGATCTAAGTTCTTTTTTAAACTCAATAAAATCTGATTGGGATTCACCGGTTTAATCAAGTAATCGGCAATTTTAGAACCTATAGCTTCCTCCATGATATACTCCTCCTCACTTTTGGTGATCATAATCATAGGAACGGCTGATTTTTTCTCTTTCATCTCAGAGAGCGTTTCCAGACCACTCATACCAGGCATGTTTTCATCTAGGAAAACGATGTCAAAATTCTCGTTATCAAATATATCTATGGCGTCGCGACCGTTATTGCAGGTCGTAACACTGTAATTTTTCTTTTCCAGGAACAATATGTGGGGTTTTAAATAATCGATTTCATCATCTACCCAAAGTATTTTTATCTTATCCATATATTTTATAAATCGTATTTGTCTTTTTGTTTTATAGCCAATCCAAAGAATGAGTTGGCGTACAATTAATTATTATCCTTAAACGAAATTAATGCCCGTTCATTGTGGCAATTTACAGCTTTTTGAAGCGCTAATTTCCTAATATTATGATAAAATTTCTTGATAAAAGGAGTAGTGGAGCGAAGCCCTTGGAAAAAGCAATATAACGGCTACAGTCATATTACTAGCGGCTGAAGGTTAAGAATCATGGCGTGCCCTTCGTGATTGCTGCGTTGCACTTCGCTAATCACTTCGGTCGGGCTATACGTTGCAATCTTTATTATTTTAAATAAAAAATAATAAAGGATTTCCACTTCTATCCCTCACGCAGCCTCGATACCGTCAATTAATATTGTTTTATAATAGGAATCGCAGTAAAAGTCATAATTGATACTTTATAATTTGTTATAGATGTTAATAACTCTTTCTGTTCTTTAAGATAAAATATCCTACATTTGAAAACCACGAAAAACAAAATTAATCCACAACAAGAAGATGCAGCGCATTTGTTTTTGTTGTGGATTTTTATGTCTTAGAGAAAGAGAGAATTTTAATAAAAAGAGGTATATAGTTGATGTTATATACAAGTTGGCGGTAACTTTAAAAAAAACATAATCTATAATGAAATATTTAATCTTAACCATTTTGACTTTATTAATTTCTTGTGCAAAGAAAAATGAATCAGAAAATTTAACTACAGATTCTAAAACAATAGAAATTGAAACTCTATTTAAAATGACAGACAAATCAGTGAAATTTTTATGGAGAGAAGATGAATATGACAAAGAATTGAAGGATACTGTCAATACCATTTTTATAAATCAAGAATATTGTAAAAAAATATCTGAACCAGAAAAAGCTGCACTCGGATTTGTTTCTAGCTTTATTGGGAGTGAATGTGATTGGGACGGTGAACCAAATAAAAAATATGATAATTTAAGTTGCAAAATCAATACTACACTTAATCTTGGTTATCAATGTTCTGAAACACATTTATCTTTTTTAAGAAAATGGTTTAAAAATGATAAAAAATCATTAAAGCGTTTGACAGATTGTTCTGCAATTCCATATACAGCAAGTTCTCAAGAAACATTTGATTATATAAATATTTTAACTAAAGGAGACACTATTATTATAACATTTAGAGCAAGTGGTGTAAATATGCGCAATGAAGAATCTTGGAGTTACAAAGAAGAAGACACATTTGTTTTAAAAAAAGACAATTTGTTTTTTGTGAAATCTAAAGAATCGGAAAATGAAAGTAGTTCATTTAAAATAGAAGAAGAAGAGGAAGAAGAAAACTAAAAGCTTCCGCCAACAGCGGTTTGGCTATATTGCGGTTTTTGTAGAAAAATCATGTTTACATTTCGCAATAAAGTTTATATTTAACAGAAAATAATCAGTCACGAATTCCGCAACATCGCCAAGCCGCGGGAACGTCAGGCTGTGAAAAAACTCCGTTTTTCACTTAATTAAGGCAAAAACAATCATTCTACACTTCAAAAGAAGCACGCTAAACAAGCTTATTTTT
>NZ_FOFZ01000002.1 GCF_900111075.1 Flavobacterium frigoris | reverse complement strand
ACCGATGTTAAAGTAACAGTATTAGCAGGTGCAACGACCGGAACAGTAAGCGTACCAACAACCATCGACACAATCGATGAGTCAGATGAGACCTTCACAATCCACAATGGAGCGGTAAGTGCAACAGGAACAATCATAGACAACAATACAGCACCAACAGTAACTGGAATCACTCCATCGATCGCCACCGAAGGCGATGCTGTAGTATTTGATTTCGAATTAAGCAATCCAAGTGCAGTAGATGTAGAGTACACCTTCACATTAAGTACAGGAACAGCTGGAAGTTCAGATTACACGACTGCCGATGTTAAAGTAACAGTATTAGCAGGTGCAACGACCGGAACAGTAAGCGTACCAACAACCATCGACACAATCGATGAGTCAGATGAGACCTTTACAATCCACAATGGAGCGGTAAGTGCAACAGGAACAATCATAGACAACAATACAGCACCAACAGTAACTGGAATCACTCCATCGATCGCCACCGAAGGCGATGCTGTAGTATTTGATTTCGAGTTAAGCAATCCAAGTGCAGTAGACGCGACGTATACCTTCACATTAGCCAATGGAACAGCGGGTGATTTAGATTACACAATAACCAATGTTGTGGTAACAGTACCAGCAGGTGCAACTACTGGAACAGTAAGTGTACCAACGACCCAAGACAGTATTGATGAGTCGGATGAAACCTTCACGATTAATAATGGAACAGTAACGGCAACAGGAACCATTATTGACGATGATGATACTGCACTTATTCCTCCAACAACAAATGACATTGTAAATGCGACTTTGATTAAAAACGACAAAGCGCAATCAGTTTCGCCATTAACTGGTTCAGATGCAGACGGTGTAGTAGTTGCTTACATAATTCGAACGCTTCCTGATCCTGCATCAGGGATACTAACTTTGAATGGAATTCCTTTGTTCGTTGGTCAAGAATTAACAGTTGGCGAAGCTGCATTGATCCAATTTACTCCTAACTCAAGTTTCAACGGTAATAGAGCTAGTTTTACGGTAGTAGCCAAAGACAATACGGGACTGATGGGTCTTACTCCAGCAACAATAATAATTCCATTAGTGGAAGCTGAATCCCCAAGTATTTTACTTGTTAAAGAGGGGGTTTTTAATGATGTGGACGGCAACGGATTTGCTGAAGTTGGAGAAACAATAACTTATAATTTCACAATAACGAACACAGGAAATATTCCATTAACAAACGTTACTATTATTGATACTATGCCAGGTTTAGTAATAAGTGGAAATCCAATAGCTCTTTTGCAAGTAGGTGAGGCAAATAGTACTTCAATTATAGCTACATATGTGATTACTCAAAGAGACCTTGACGCTTTATCGATATCAAATAAAGCACTAGTACAGGGTACAAGTCCTAATGGTGCTATAGTCGAAAGCAGCTCTACGAAAATTGTTGATCTATCGCTAGTTGCTAGAGAATTTGTTTGTGCAATTAAGGTCTTTAACGCTTTATCACCAAATGATGATGGTAAAAATGACGAGTTCTTTATTGAAGGGTTAGAATGCTATCCTGATAATAAAGTCGAGATTTATAATAGATGGGGTGTTCTAGTTTTCGAGAGAGAAAAATACAATAATAAAGAAAGAGCCTTTAGAGGGGTATCTGAAGGACGAGTGACAGTAGCTCAATCCCAGGAATTACCAACAGGAACCTATTTCTATATTTTAAAATATTCAGATTTGGATAAGAAGGTAATCGAACAATCAGGTTATTTGTATATTAATAGATAAAACGAACACTATAGGTTTTTTTGAACCTTAGGTTATAAAAAATAAGTTATGAAAACAAGATTATTAATATTCACTTTAATTTTATTGTCGGGGACGATGGTAGCGCAGCAAGACGCGCAGTTTACCCAGTACATGTACAATACTGTTGGCATTAATCCAGCCTATGCAGGTTCTAGGGGTGTAATGAGCATTTTTGGAATACATAGAACCCAATGGGTAGGATTGGATGGAGCTCCTACCACCAATGGATTTTCATTAAACACCCCAATAGGAGACAGTAATGTAGGATTGGGATTGTCAATATTGAATGATAAAATTGGACCTTCAGTAGAGAACAATGTTTCGATTGACTTCTCTTATAGTATTCCAACATCAGAGACATACAAATTGTCGTTTGGTTTAAAGGCGACTGCTAATTTATTGAATGTTGATTTTAATAGATTAAATCAACACGATGCAAATGATTACAGTTTTGAAACCAATATTGACAATAAGTTTTCTCCGAATTTTGGGGTAGGAATGTATCTACATTCTGACGATACTTATATTGGTATATCAGCTCCGAACATATTGGAAACCGAGCATTTTGACAGATATGCAGGTACGGGAGCTAATAGCCATGTTGCAAATGAAAAGATTCATTATTATTTAATAGCAGGTCATGTATTTGATTTAAGCGCAACAGTTAAGTTTAAACCTTCGTTACTAACAAAAGTGATTCAAGGAGCACCTTTGCAAGTGGATATTTCAGGTAATTTTCTAATAAATGAAAAATTTGTAGCCGGTGTAGCCTATCGATGGAGCGCTGCTGTGAGTGCCATGGTAGGGTTTCAAGCCAGTGATTCCTGGTTTATAGGGTATGGATATGATTTAGAGACCACTAGATTGTCTAACTACAATTCAGGTTCCCATGAAATATTTTTAAGATATGAATTATTTAATAAATATGGTAGAATAGTATCCCCAAGATTCTTCTAAATTCCTCATTATGAAATTTAAAAACGTTATTTATAGTGCATTTTTAATTATTCTTGCCAGTCAAGGATATGGACAAAAAGCAAATGTTGTTGCTGCAGATAAGAAATACGATCAGTATGCATATATCGATGCTATCGCCACATACGAAAGTGTTGCCGAAAAAGGGTATAAGGATGAAAAGATGTTTCAAAAGCTAGGGAATGCCTACTATTTTAATGCCGATTTAGAGAGAGCAGGAAGATGGTACAAGGAGCTTTTTGATATGAATCAAGATCAGGAACCAGAGTATTGCTACAGATATTCGCAATGCTTAAAATCGATTGGTGAATACAAAAAAGCAGACCAAATGCTGGAGGAATTTAATCGAAAGTCAGGGAATGACCAAAGAGCTAAATTATATGCCAGCAATAAAAATTATCTAGAACAAATCAAAGCTAACTCAGGACGGTTTACTATTGAAGATGCGGGTATCAATTCTGAATATTCAGATTATGGTAGTTCTTTTTCAGGGAATAAATTAGTATTTGCATCCGCTAGAGATACAGGTGGAGTTGTTAAAAAAGTTTTTAGATGGACGAACCAGTCTTTTACAAATTTATATAGTTCAGAGAGGAACAATGATGGAAGTCTAAGCGCTCCAAAACGTTTAGCTAATGCAGTTAATTCTAAATTTCATGAATCTACGCCTGTCTTTACCAAAGATGGCCAGACAATGTATTTTACAAGAAATAATTATTTAGATGGAAAGAAAGGGAAGGATGATCAAAAAATAACACTTCTTAAAATATACAAAGCTAGTTTAGTGAACAAACAGTGGGAAAACATATCTGAATTGCCTTTTAATAGCGACCAGTATAGTGTTGCTCATCCAGCATTAAGTGCCGATGATACAATTTTATATTTTGCTTCTAATATGCCTGGCACAATGGGCCAATCTGATTTGTTTAAAGTGACTATTAATAATGATGGGACATATTCCATTCCAGAGAATCTAGGGACGACAATTAATACAGAAGGACGAGAAACATTTCCATTTGTTTCAAATGATAATGAATTGTATTTTGCTACTGATGGACGTCCGGGACTAGGAGGACTAGATATTTATGTTTCTAAAATTGAAAAAGATTTAAGTTTCAAGGAAGTGAAAAATGTAGGAGCGCCAATAAACGGTACTCAAGATGATTTTGCTTTTTTGATAGATACTAAAAGTAGAACTGGTTTTTTTACTTCTAATAGAATTGGCGGAAAAGGATATGATGATATTTACAAGTTTAACGAAACCAAAAAATTAGAGTGTTTGCAACTTTTAGATGGAACAATCACAGATCAAGAAACGGGTTTATTGCTTGCAGATTCTAAATTAAGTTTGTTTGACGATAAATTTGAATTCATTAAGGGAAGTAGCACCGATGAAAAGGGACAGTACAGTTTTGATGTAGAATGTGGTAAGATGTATTATATAAGAGCTGAAAAACTTAACTACGAGACCAAAGAAGCCAATATAACAATTGCTAAAACAACGGGCAAATCTGAATTAAATTTAGCGCTAGAGCAACGTATGAAGCCAATTGGTCTTGGCACAGATTTAGCTAAAACATTAAATATTCCGATGATTTATTTTGATTTAGATAAATCTTTTATTCGAAAAGATGCTGCCTTTGAGTTAGAGAAAATTGTTGCAGTTATGAATCAATATCCTAAGATGAAAATCGACATACGCTCTCATACCGACAGCCGACAAACAGAACAATATAACGAGGCTTTGTCAGACAGAAGAGCCAAATCAACAAGAACATGGTTAATCAAGAATGGCATCGATGGCAGTCGTTTAACCGCTAAAGGATATGGGGAATCCCAGTTAGTAAACCATTGTTCAGATGGCGTTAAGTGCACAGAGGCGGAACATCAGGTTAACAGACGCAGTGAATTTGTTATTGTTTCGATAGAATAAATTTCAGCTATTCGAAAGTAAAAAAGGAAGCAGAAAAGCCTAAACCACTCAACTATTTAAATTTAAATAGTTGAGTGGTTTAGGCTTTTTATTTTACCAAATTTGTTCCCTAAAAATAAGCCCTCAATTGTACATTTCCGGTATGAATGGCTTTACTTGTTTCGCTTTTTCTTCCTTGATAATTGAAATTAATATCTAGGAATTGGGTGATGTTTTTTTGTAATAACAATCTCCATGTGATATTTTGACCCGTTTGTAAACCTTCTAGCATCTGGAAACCAACAGCAGAAAATTCATTGCCATTAAATTTATTTTGGTAAAAAGAAATCTCGCCATTTAAGGTGATTTTTTTCTCGCCAGCATAAGAAAAGGAAGTTCCAAATCGATTTTGAATTAGATTTTCGAAATTCCCAATCTGATTTTCTTTGTTTTGCAACTCGTAGAAAACATCCCAACTGGTGTTTTTTGAAAACAGATAACTGATTTTTGGAGCTAGTTGATAACCTGATATAGTAAAATTCTTTTCTGGAAAATTTTCGGAAATTAGTGTAGTTTGAATTGTTTTTGCGAAAGCGCCAAACAACCAACTCTTTCTATACAAATGAGAATATTGAAATTGATGGGAGCTGTTACTAGACTCCTGTGATCCTATGGAAAGTAAGTTTTTTGTTTGATTTTCTAAAAAAGAATAAGTGACGGAGTGCTTTTGTTTTCCTCTGTTGTAAAACAAACTATTTCTAAAACTGGAACTCAGTCCCAATACATTTTCTTGTGAGGATTTAAAAGGGTTCAATTCAAAATTACCGCCTTCGTTTTTTGTTTTCCTATCAATGATGAAGGAAGTCTGATTGTAAAAAAACGAACTAAATTTTTTAAATCCCGTCGCGTTTTGCCACTGATTAGGATTTAAAATGATTGATTGAGAAAACTTGGTCTGATGCGTTTTTATATAGACACGATTGGGCAAATACACTCTAATGTACTTTGCCTGATCGATAAATGGAGCGACTTCAAATTCCTGTAATTCCTGAATTCCGTTTGCGTTATAATCATTCCAAGTGTAAACCCCTTGTCCAGCGGGAACTTCAAGATAAGTGAAGTCCTGTTGCGGCAATGTTCCCGAATTCGTTTCATAAGCACTGGTTCCCTGAAGCAGTTGATTGAAAAAGCGGTCATTATATACTATTCTCGAATTCAGCGAAGGCTCGTTTCTCTTCGAAGCATCTACAAAATCCAATACTCGATAATTAGCGTAAACAGATAAATCACTTTTAGGTGTTTGAATTAATTTTGATTTGAAATAGTAGGTTTGAGAAGTGTTTACCCTTTGTAATAGACCATTTTGAATACTATCATTGGTTCTTTTTAATAAACCCAATTCGACAAATACCTTTGTACTATCCCCTCGTCCGGCGAATAATCCATATTCGGAAAATCGCTGACTTAAGTTCGAAAATTGATTAGTTGATTTGTTTTTTTCTTGATTGTCCTCCAATCGCTGGCTGGCACCGACCCAGTTTTTATCAAAATGATACCGAACTTGAGATTGGTTTCTAATGAAATTTGAAAAGGCAAGTGCACCATCACTTTTTAAATAACTTCCTTGGTTTTGAAAGCTCCATTTTTTCAAATTAAAATATCCGTTTAGCATATGTCTATTCCCAGAGAAGCTTTCGGAGAAATCTAGTTTTTCAAATTGGTATTTTAGTATCCCGTTGTTATTCGTTTTTGTGGTGGGATTTAAATTAAAGTTCAAGCCCGATACGAGTAAACTTTGATTTCCAACCGCTGTCGTTCCGAGATTCCAATCCCTGTCAAATTCAATAGTATACAGCCGTTCAACAGTTTTAAATTCTTTTTGGGTAAATTGATAATTGGCAAAAGCATCAACGATCCATTTTTTTGAAAACAGACGTTGTTTGGTATTAATTTTTCCGCTTATTCCTTGATTGTTTGAGTCATCATTATTCGAAAACAGATTACTATCGTTGTTACTTACTGCTATTTCGAAATCAACAGCGGTTTTCTCAGATGGGGAGTATTTTCCTAAAAAAGTAGCTATTTGAATTTTTGTAGGAGCTACAAGTTGAACTGTTGGGGCATAATTCCCTTGTGGAACGGTGTTTATTGGTGCAATATATTCGTATATTCTACTGATGCTAGCCGCATTTTTCACTATGTAATTTCCCTTGTTGGAGCCAACTAAGCTAAATCGTACATTGAATAGCTCTATTTGAGCGTCATTTGAATATTCGAAGATTTCAGCCGCATTCACCACCGTTTTTCTATACAGCACTTTATTGTCAGAGAAAGAGTCTGGATAGGCAGATGGAGCAATCATCAATTCTGGATTGTCTCCCGCATCGATCAAGATTTGTGCTTGCTCTTTGGAGAGGTTTTGTTGTAAAGGTTGGTTTTTAATGTCATTTTCAGAATAGATATAACTTCCAAAACTCCATTTGTCATTTTGATGCGTGGCGCCTACATAGGTAACAAATCGGGTGTAATTCCTGTCGGAGTATTGGTATTCAATGGCAATACGCATTTCTGAAGTTATGGTAAACAAAGGTGTAAATGTTATTTCCCCCGCGTTATAGTCAATCGTATAATCATTATTTTCGCCTCTTTCTAAAAGCAATCCATTTACATAAACCCGCTCTGAGCCAGATATTACAAGTACGTATAATTCGCCATTTTGCCCCTTTAATTTATACGGACCTTGACTGCCTTCGACTCCCGTGAAATTACTTTTGGCATATTGACCTCTGACCAAGGCTACGGCAGCGAAAACATTCGTTTTGTTTTTGGCGGTACCAAAATCGAAATTAGTGGAAAGTCCCTGCACCTTTTTATTAAAGTTAAGAAATTGGGTGGCGTGATTTTCTAGAAAGAGATCTCCCGCTCGAATATTCCATTTGTCACTAAAAAGTTCCATGAAAATGTTGTCAAATTGGTCTAGTCGCTGTGAGTAACCACCATCTTGTAAAGGAATATTACTGTCTTGCAAAGATGCTCGTAAACTAACTTTTTCCGACAGTTTCCCCGTGATTTGTAAATCTAAATTGGAATTTAGAACTGTGTTTTGATTGTTCCCTATTGTTACTCCGCGGGTAATGCTCCCGGAAGTAGTCAAGCCGTCAAAAGGGATATTTTTTTCAGCAGTTTTCGTGTTTACTTGATATAATTTTTCCGAATTAATATCATTGCTGACCACCCGACTTGGGTCGTAAATGCGGTATTCCTTCGTTAGAAAATCAGGAAATTTTAGGTATTGTATTGTGATAGAATCGGATTCAAAAAGAAGTTTGCTATTTAACAGTAAAGTTGCTTTTAGAAAATCTACTTTATAAGAAGTACTGTCTATAGGAGTACTATTGGCGTCAAGCAATTTAAAAAAAGACGCATTTAGACTTTCATTTTCAAGTTGTATGGTATCACGAGAAAATGCAATTTTCTTGGTTTTGTATAATGATTTGTTTTCCTGGGCATGGAGCCCAGAAAAACAAATGATCATCACCAAAAGCAATATTTTTTTTACCATAAAGAGAATAACGTCTATAAATCAAAAGTAGTGTATTCTATATTATTATGGGCAATGTGATGCTAAAGCAAGCAAAGAATAGATTTTAATTTTCGCTGGTCACAATTTGCATTGTTTCCGTACTGATTTGTTTTAAAATTACTTTTTTGCCATTTTCAACTGTTTGGGCAGCGGCGTCGTTAAAATGTCTAATGGTATATAAAGTTACATTTTGACTAAAGTCAACTTTGAATTTTTTTGATAAAATAGCATTTAACTCGTTGAAATTATCAAATTTATCTTCAACACATACGGAGAAGCTGATAGCAGTATTTTGAATTAAGTTTACTTTCAATTTAAACTCATGGAATAAAGAAAATATCTCACTGATATTCTCTTCCATGATAAAAGAGAAATCTATTGAGGAAAGCGATATCAATAATTGGTTTCTTTTGACTATAAAACAAGGTAAATACGGCTCTAAATTAACGCCTTTTGAAACACTTGTCCCTTTTAGTAAAGGGTTAATAAATGATTTTACATACAAAGGAATTTCCTTTTTTTGTAAAGGTTGTAATGTTTTTGGATGGATTACCGTTGCGCCATAAAAGGCTAGTTCAATGGCTTCACGATACGAAATCTGATTCAATAAACTGGCATTCTCAAAATAACGTGGATCAGCATTCATTACTCCAGGAACGTCTTTCCAGATGGTTACGCTTTCAGCGTTTAAACAATACGCAAAAATAGCTGCCGTATAATCAGAACCTTCACGTCCTAGTGTCGTTGTGAAATTGTTTTCATCAGAACCTAGGAATCCTTGGGTAATGTTCAACATTTTTCTTTTTACATTTTTCGAAATATTCTTTTGGGTAAGGTCCCAATCTACTGTGGCATCTCTATAATTAGAATCGGTTTTAATGAAGTTTCTAACATCAATCCATTCTGTTTTTATACCCATATGATTCATGAAATGAGCAAGAATAGTGGTCGATATCAACTCACCATAACTCACAACCTGATCATAAACAAAATTATAGTTAGGAGATTTGTTGTGTACTAAAAAATAGTCTAGATCAGAAAATTGCGCTTTTACAGCAGTAAAAACAGCATGCTGATCATCTTCAAACAAATCCAATAAGATTTGATTGTGGTATTTTTTCACTTCTTGAACTGAGGATTGCAGTGCTGATGACTTATCAAAATAGTCTTTTATCACTACTTCAAGAGCATTAGTGGTTTTTCCCATTGCGGAGACTACCAATAAAACATCTTCATAACCTACCTTTTGTAAAACGTCATAAACATTTTTAATTCCCTCAGCATCTTTCACGGATGCACCTCCAAATTTGAATACTCTCATAATTATAAAAATTCCAATTTTTTAAATTCTAACTTCCAATGTTTAAATTCTAACTCCCCTTTTTTTAATTGGAATTTGGAATTTATTTTTTTTGAAAATTTATTTTCTTATCTTATTCTCAACAAAATTTGCTACACCTGCCTCGTCCATTTGCACTACGTACCAATCTCGAAGTACTTTGGCACCTGATTTTTCATAAAAATCAATTGCAGGAGTATTCCAGTCCAAGACATTCCATTCCACTCTGCGAACTTGATCTTTTTTACCTTGTTTTATAATTTCTGAATACAAAGCATAGCCAGCTCCTGTACCGCGCATTTTTTCTTTGACTACTAAATCTTCTAAATGTATAGTCTTGCCTTTCCATGTTGAGTAGCGATAATAGTACAAGGCAATTCCAACAATCTCCGTCTCCACTTCAGCTACAAAAACATGAAATAAGGGAGTAGGGCCAAAGCCATCGCGAATTAAATCATCTACATTTATCAATACCGCATCTGGTTCCTTTTCAAAATCAGCTAATTCTTGAATTAATTCTAGAACAGCAGTCATATCTTCGGGGGTTCCTTTTCTAATAATCATATAGTATTGTTTTTAAAGGTTAAAAACTTAAAATAAAGTTTTTTCAGCCCGTAATTTAGGGATTATATTAGCAAATATACAATACCGACAAACTAAGTAAATATTATTCAATTCATTTTCACAAAAAAGCCGATATTTGTGACTTCAATTTAACTACAACGATGTCGTAATGGAAGAACGCAATAAAACCTTAGGGGAATTTATCATTGAGAATCAAAATGCCTTTCAATATTCGTCTGGCGAATTATCTAGAATTATCAATTCGATTAGATTAGCAGCCAAGGTGGTCAACTACAAAGTAAATAAAGCTGGGCTTGTTGACATTGTAGGAGCCGCTGGAGAACAAAACATTCAAGGGGAAGACCAACAGAAACTTGATGTTTATGCTAATGAAGTTTTTATTCAAACATTAATAAATCGTGAAATTGTTTGCGGAATTGCTTCTGAAGAAAATGACCAATTTATTACTGTTGAAGGAAGTGATAATAGCCATAATAATAAATATGTTGTATTAATGGATCCGCTGGATGGATCGTCAAATATTGACGTAAACGTTTCTGTTGGGACTATCTTTTCTGTTTATAGAAGAGTTACTCCAATAGGTTCTCCGGTAACCATTGAGGATTTTTTACAGCCTGGAACGAGTCAAGTTGCTGCAGGATATGTGATTTACGGAACATCAACTATGATTGTTTATACAACTGGACATGGTGTAAATGGCTTTACTTTAAATCCTGCAATTGGGACGTTTTATTTATCACATCCTGACATGAAATTTTCTGAAGATGGGCATATATATTCCATTAATGAAGGGAACTATGTGCATTTTCCACAAGGGGTTAAAGATTATATTAAATATTGCCAATCAGAAGAGGATGACAGACCTTATACCTCTCGTTATATAGGAAGTTTAGTTTCTGATATTCATAGAAACATGATCAAAGGCGGAATTTACATTTACCCAACAAGTTCTAAAGCTCCAAAAGGGAAGCTACGTTTGTTGTATGAATGCAATCCAATGGCTTTTATCGTAGAGCAGGCTGGCGGAAAGGCGTCAGATGGTTTTGGAAGAATAATGGAAATTGAACCAACTGAATTGCACGAAAGGGTACCGTTTTTCTGTGGTAGTTATAATATGGTGGAGAAAGCAGAAGAGTTCATGCACAAAGCAAAACTAAGTAAATACTAAAATAATATACAAAGAGCCCTAAATTTTTAGGGCTCTTTATTTTTAAATTTATAGATGTTTTTCCATTTCTAAAAGGAAATCATCGACATCTGTGTTTTTGTCTACCAATAAAAGAGCTTCAGCTACGACCAAGTCTACGTTTTCTGGAGTAAAACCAATTCCTAAACAAAGTTTTTTCAACATAACTTCTTGTTGGTCTCCCAAAATATGGTCAACATGAACAATCCTTGCTAAATCGTACAAACGCTCCAATCTCATCGAATTTAAATAAGGAGGATTGATTGGGTATTTTGAAGGGTTTTCTAAAATCTCTTCATATTCTGCAGGAGAAATTTCAAGCCTAATGGCTAATTTGTCTAAAAACTCTTTTTCTTCAGGGGCAAAAACCCCGTCTGCTAATGCTAATCTTACAATAGAAGAAAAGTGACCTTTGTTTCTTTGCTTGAATTCGCTATCAAATAAATCTGAAAATGACATAATTAAGTGTATTTTTTATGGTACAAATATAAATCAATTTTTAAACTATTAAATTATTTTCGTTTTAATTTTAATTTTAAAATTATGGAATGTTTTTATTGAAATATAAATGTGGGATTTGACTATTCAATTCTACCATTTTCAAAATAAATCGTAAGTTTACAATCCCTTTATCAACTATAATTATTTCACCTATGTCAGAATTTTTGATTTATTTTCAAATAGGATTAAAACACGTTTTGGATATTTACGCTTACGATCATGTTTTGTTTTTAATCGCTCTTGCGGTGCCGTTTTCTTTTAATGATTGGAAACGAATAGTCCTCTTAATAACGCTTTTTACGATAGGTCACACCATGGCTTTATTGCTTTCTGTTTTTGGTATCATTGCCATTAAAGTAAATGTTGTGGAACTATTAATCCCAATCACGATATTAATTACCGCCTTTTTTAATTTGTTTACTGCCGGTAAATCAAATAAAAAAGAAAGTGTAAATCTGATTTTTTTCGTCACTCTGTTCTTTGGAATTATACATGGATTAGGATTTTCTAATTATTTTAAAGCAATACTTGGCGGAAATGCGACATCAAAAATACTGCCTTTAGCCGAATTTGCGTTAGGAATTGAAGCAGCACAAATTGTTGTGGTTTTTGTAGTTTTAATATTGTCATATATTGTACAAACTGTTTTTAGATTCTCGAAAAGGGATTGGACTTTAGTGATGTCAGCATTTATAATAGGAGTAGTATTGCCAATGATAATTGAAAATGAAATTTGGACGAGATAAAATGGAAGTAAAAAAATTAAATAAATACGATAAGGCTTATCTAAGAATTGCTACTGAATGGGGCAGTTTGTCTTATTGTAAGCGGAAACAGGTAGGGGCGATCATCGTTCGCGACCGAATGATAATTTCAGATGGTTATAATGGAACGCCATCGGGTTTTGAAAACTGTTGTGAGGATAACGAAGGATTAACCCGATGGGATGTCTTACATGCGGAAGCAAATGCCATTCTAAAAGTAGCAAGGTCCACCCAATCCTGTGAAGGCTCCACTTTGTATATTACATTGTCACCATGCAAAGAGTGTAGTAAATTGATACATCAATCTGGAATAAAACGAGTAGTGTATCATAAAGGGTACCGTGATGATTCAGGAATTCAGTTTTTAATAAAAGCTGGTGTGATTGTTGATCATATTTCAATATTAGAAGAATAGATGAAAACTGACGTTAAATACCTTCCAATAGTTCTGGGCGCAACTCTTGCGCTAGGGATTGTTATTGGCGGTTGGTTAAATACTTTCAATGGAAATCATTTTTTGGACGAAAATAGTTCTAAAACTAAAATTAATAAACTGATTGACTTTATCGATAATGAGTATGTAGACAATGTGAATACAGATTCTATCGTAAACATTACGGTTGACAATATTATGAGTCAGCTTGATCCGCATTCTGTTTATATTTCGCCGAGTGAGCAAACGCAAGTTGCGGAAAGCATGAAAGGCGATTTTGTGGGGATTGGTGTCAATTTTTATATGTACAAAGATTCTGTGGCGATAATCAGACCCATTGAGAATGGCCCTTCGGCCAAAGCGGGAATACAGGCTGGAGACAGGATTTTATATGCTGATAAAACAAAATTATTTGGACGTAAATTACCTAGCGACAGTCTTTTCTCTAAGTTAAAAGGAGAACAGGGTTCTGTTGTGGAGCTTACTATTTATAGAAAATCTATTGGTAAACAAATAAAAATCAAAATAGAACGGGGTATTATTCCTTTAAAAAGTGTCGATGTGGCAGTACTTTTAAATGGGAAAACTGGATATATTAAGATCAATCGCTTTGCCGAAACCACCTTTGAAGAATTTAAAATGGGATTGGCCAAATTAAAAAAAGAAGGAGCAAAAACGCTGATAATTGATCTTCGTGATAATGGTGGCGGTTATATGGAAGAAGCAATAGATATTGCAGATGAGTTGTTGAAAGATAAGCAATTAATCGTTTTTACTAAAAATAAAAAAGGCAACATACAAAAAACATACGCAACAAAAAAAGGCGATTTTGAGTCAGGTAATGTATTTGTATTGCAAAATGAAAATAGTGCTTCGGCGAGTGAAATTCTTGCGGGAGCGATTCAAGATAATGATAGAGGTACTATTGTAGGACGACGTTCTTTCGGCAAGGGATTGGTGCAACGAGAAATGGATTTTGATGACGGATCGGCAGTTAGATTAACGGTGGCGAGGTATTACACGCCTACAGGAAGGTCTATACAAAAACCATACGTCAAAGGGAATGAAGAATATTTTAAAGAGTCGGAAAATCGTTTTGAGAACGGGGAGTTATATGAAAAAGACAGTATTAAAGTAGCCGATAGTTTAAAATTTAAAACACCTAAAGGTAGAATTGTTTACGGCGGCGGCGGTATTGTTCCGGATATTTTTGTTCCTCTCGAAGTGGAGCATGGCAATGAAAATACAGTATACTTAATGAAATCCGGAATCGTAGGGAATTTTGTTTTTGAGCAATTGGATAGAAATAGAGTTGTTTTTAAAGGGGTGCCTTTTGAGCAGTTTAAGGGTAAAATGGATAAAACCGATTTGTATTTTAAAGCTTTTCAAAAATACCTTTTGAGAAATGGATTAGATGTCGATTTATCGAAAAGCAAAGCTATTGTAAAGCGGTATCTCGCAGCTGAATTTGCTCGACAATTGTATGGAGAAAACAGCTATTATGAGATCGTTTTAAAAGAGGACGCCATGGTTAACGCGGTACTTAATAAGTAGTTGTAGGCTTCAATATCAATTAAAAAAAATCAATATCAAATAAATACGGGCTCTAATCTTGAATGCCGCATTGCATTCTAACTTCTACCTTCCGTTATTAGATTATCCCAGTCTTTCCTGTAGCGTATAAGTTCGTTATCGATCATTTCTTTGGAAGTTTTTAATAGAAAATCAACATCATTAGAATATAAAGGAGGGAAATACGTCATTTTTATCTGTGTGGTGCGTTTTCCGAAGCATTTTATAAAATGGGGCACGAAGGTATCGTCGTCAACAAATGCATCTGTTTTTTCTTTGTAATCAATTGCAATAGGGATTACAGCAGCTTCGATTTTTGTGGCCATTGCAAATGAGCCGTAGTTAAAGTCGATGGTGGTGGGTGAAACATGTGTTGTTCCTTCCGGAAAATTAATGACTGAATGGCCGAGGCTCAGTGCTTTCTTTATGCTTTCGCAGGTGTTTTGTCTGCTTTCAGGATCTTTTCTGTCAACAAAAATCACTCCTGATATTTTGCAAATGTATCCTATAAGAGGCCATGATTCTACTTCCTTTTTTCCTACGGGAAAGGTCTGTCTGTGATTTACCATGATTATGGGGTCAAAATACGAACGGTGATTAGCAACAATTAGTCCTTGGACTTCTGGAGGTACTCCGTAAATTTGGAGACGGATACCAAGTAATGAGTTGAGTACGCTGATTATAAAATCGCGAAATATAAGCGCGTTTTTTGAAGTTGTTTCTTTACTCCAAAATAAACTTACTAAGTAGAAAAGAAGAGAGAAGAAAGAAATAAATAGTATAAAAAGAATCAATCTTGTTAAGCCTAATATATATGATTGCATAATGTGTTTTGTAAAAAAGGTAAAACTAACATTATTTCCGAATAATTAAAGGTGCTTTATCGAATACTGTCGTGAATATGTGTTTGAGTTCCGTGATTCCATAACGTAAGAATATCTGTTGCTACTGCGGCGCCACTTCCGGCGGCAATGGCAAGTTGGCTTCTCCATCCCGCTAGAGTTCCCGCTACGTAAATGCCTTCGGTAATTTTGTGATCAATATTGTGTAATTGAATTCTTTCTTTTTCGGGTAGTGATTTTTGATGCGGCTCGACAAACTGCATTAGTCCTTCAATTGAAAAGGTGTTTGCCGCGCCAATAGCGACTACAATTACTTTAGTTTTGTAAGTGTTTTTGTTTGTTATTATGATAAATTCTGGAGATTGTCCTTCAATTTTCAAGACTTTTTCACTTGGTATTTGAGCGATATGAGGATAGAGTTGAGATAGTTGCTTTATACTTTGTACTAGCAAATCTGAGCCTAATGTTGCGGAAGGAATTCCATAGGCATTATTAAAAATAGCTTCTTGGAGAGAGGATGATTTTTGATGGGTGAAAATTCCAATTTCTTTTTCGGTTGCAAATAGTTTCTTTTTTGCAGACCCTAATACAAGGCCACATGACATTCCAGAAACGCCACCACCAATAATCAAAACGTCAAACATAGTTATAGGTTATCGTTCATCTTTTCTTCAATTTTTTTAGACATTCTAAAAATCAAAAGAATTAACACAGCGCAGAACGAAGCTCCGATTCCAACCGATGCTACCATACTGTCTCCTTGAAATGGATGATTGAAATCTAGCAATGTAATATTAAAAATAATAAGTGCCAAAGCTAAAAACACTAAAATGTTAGTAAAGATTTTCATAATATGGAATTTTATACCTGAGTCGTAAAAAAGATTTGAGGAGTAGTTTAATTAAAACATATTCCGGAAAAATCAGATTATATTTACAGGCTACATTAGAGGGTAAATTTATAAAAAAAAATATTATACAAACAAACCTTTAACATTAGCAGCGAATAATTTAACAGCGATTGCGAGAAGAACGACCCCAAAAGTCTTGCGAACAACCCCTAATCCGTCTTTTCCAAGCATTCTCTCGATTTTAGAAGATGATTTTAGTACGATATAAACTAAAAGAATGTTTAAAATGATTGCGATAATGATGTTTATGGTGTGAAATTGAGATTTTAGCGACAGCAAAGTGGTCATTGTTCCGGCTCCCGCAATTAATGGAAATGCAAGAGGAACAATAGAGGCAGAGCTGGCTTCCTCATCACGATAAATACGAATTCCTAAAATCATTTCTAATGCTAAAAAGAATAAAACAAAGGAACCAGCGACCGCAAATGAGTTCACGTCGATACCAATTAGTTTTAAAAGTTCTTCACCCACAAAAAGGAAAACAATCATAATAAAACCAGAGGCTAAAGAAGCTTTTTCAGATTCAATATGGCCAAATTTGGATCGCAGGTCAACGATTATGGGAATAGAACCCACGATATCAATCACAGCAAAAAGTACCATTCCAACAGTAATTATCTCCCTTATATCTAATTGCATAACGTTTTTTTTATTTATTGCAAAAGTATTAAATTTAGTTGACAGCTATGTTAGTTTTTAATTGTAATTCTGACTCTAATTCTGGCATTTTTCTTTTAAATTAATGTAACTGTTTGAAAATCAAGTCGTAAATTTGACTGTAATTTAAAATTTATAGTCATGAAACAGATAGCTCGGGTTTTTAGTATAGTGTTGTTGTTATTTTTTATTACTACTTCGGAAGCGCAGATTTTGAAAAAATTATCAAAAAAAATTCAAGATAATGTAGCTGCAAAAGTAGTTCGCAAAGATAGTGTAACGGTAGAGCATAAAGAGGGGATTTTGAATGATGATGTGATGGCAATGGTACATGGAAAGAATAAAATAGATGTTTCATTGATTCCTAATTCTTATCCGTTTAGTTGGGAATATTCTTTAGAAATTCAAAGTGACAATAACAAAGCGATGGTTGTGGATTATTTACTGGAACCTAATGCAGAATATTTTGGTTTTAAAATGCAGGATGCAGGAGGTATGTTTATGGTGATTGACAGCAAAAACAGGTTTATGATTAGCACTTTTAAGGGTGAAAAAGGAAATATGGCCATGGCTTCTAAAATGCCTGAATATTCTGAAATGATAGAAAAAGGAAATGATAGCGACGAGTTTTCATATAAAGCACTTCCGGATAAAACAATAATGGGTTATAATTGTAGAGGAATTGAAGCTACAAGTGAGAAGTTTATTATGGTTTTTTATTATACTAATGAGGCTAAAGTGAGTTTTTCTGACCTGTTTAGAGCGCAACAAAAGCAAACAGCCCCAAATGCTTTGAAAAATTATTTCAAAGTAGGAGATAAACCTTTAATGATGACTATGAGTATGAAGGATTTAAAAAATAAAGGGGTAGTTACCACGATGAAGTGTGTTAGCTTGGTTGAAAAAACAAATACATTTAATAAAGTAGATTATATATTTATGTAGTTTGTCTTTCAATCTTTTCCGTTTTTGTTTTCAAATTTATGATTTGCTGAGGTGCTTTTTTGAATATCTTTGAATATCTTTGTAGAATGTTTCAACTAGGTAAGACCATCGTCTCAGAAGATATTTTAAGTAAAGATTTTGTTTGCAATTTAACAGCCTGTAAAGGGGCTTGTTGTGTTAACGGTGATGCCGGAGCACCACTAAGTCTCGAGGAGACAAAAATTTTAGAGGAAATATATCCAAAGGTAAAACCGTTCCTTCGAAAGGAGGGGATTGCGGTTATTGAGGCTCAAGGAACTTCGATAGTGGGTACAGACGGTGACCTTGAAACGCCACTGATTGACGACAAAGATTGCGCTTATGTAATCTATGATGGCAAAACAGCACTTTGTGGTATTGAACAAGCTTACAATCAAGGAGAAATACACTGGAAAAAACCTGTTTCTTGTCATTTATACCCAATTCGTGTAAAAGATTTCACTGAATTTGCTGCTGTTAATTATGACAGATGGGATATTTGTGATCCAGCCTGTTCTTTAGGTCAGGAACTTGAGGTTCCAATCTATAAATTCGTCAAAGAAGCTTTGGTTAGAAGGTTTGGCGAAGACTGGTACTTGGAACTTGAGAAAGTCGCCGAAGAGCTAAAAAAGTAATTCCGAAAAATCGCCTTTTTTTATCGCGATTTGTTTTTAAATCCCTATGTTTTACGGTGCTTTAGCGAGCATCGATAAATTTAATCTATTGATTATTAGTAATTTGTGATTTCATGAAAAACGTTCTGTTTTTTCATGTTTGTTAAAAACTATGGCCGATTGTGGATAAGTTTGGCTTTTAATTATCGCAATATTTTACAATCTTTGTAATCCCCAGAACGCATAAAAATTCTTTAAAACATCAAAATAAAACAAACAACAATGTCGCAAATTGAACCAATATTACAAGAGAATAAAAATCGATTCGTAATTTTTCCCATCAAGCATCATGATATCTGGGAATGGTATAAGAAGATGGAAGCTAGTTTTTGGACTGCTGAAGAAATCGATTTGTCCCAAGATTTGAATGACTGGAATAATAAGTTGAACGATGATGAAAGATATTTCGTGAAACATATTCTTGCTTTTTTTGCCGCTTCAGACGGAATTGTAAATGAAAACCTAGCGGAAAATTTTGTAAATGAAGTACAATATGCTGAAGCCAAATTCTTTTATGGTTTTCAAATTATGATGGAAAATATTCACAGTGAAACCTATTCGTTGTTGATTGACACCTACGTAAAAGACGAGGCTGAAAAAGATGATTTGTTTAATGCTTTGGAAGTTTTTCCAGCTATTAAGAAAAAAGCAGATTGGGCTTTGAAATGGATAGAATCTGATTCTTTTGCAGAGCGATTAATTGCTTTTGCAGCAGTTGAAGGGATTTTCTTCTCAGGAGCATTTTGTTCTATTTACTGGTTAAAGAAAAGAGGGTTAATGCCAGGATTAACTTTTTCTAACGAGTTGATTTCTCGTGATGAGGGAGTTCACTGCGATTTTGCGGTACACTTACATAACCACCACTTGGTTAATAAAGTTCCAAAAGAAAGAATTAGAAGCATTATTGTAGATGCTTTAAATATAGAAAGAGAATTTATTACAGAGTCACTTCCGGTAAGTTTAATAGGGATGAATGCGGTCTTGATGACGCAATACTTAGAATTTGTTGCTGATCGATTGTTAGTTGAATTGGGTTGCGACAGAGAATACAATACTACAAATCCATTTGATTTTATGGATATGATTTCGCTTCAAGGAAAAACAAATTTCTTTGAAAAGAAAGTAGCCGAATATCAAAAATCTGGTGTGATGAACACTGATGGTGATGCTCAAAAAATATCTTTTGACGCAGACTTTTAATTTTTAGAAGCAAAGAAATTAGGTTGCAAAGTAAATTGAAAGCTTAGTTTTAGCAGAAAAACTATAATAATAGAAACTTTAAGTCTTCGTGTCTTTACGGCTATCGGAGATGAAATACTAAAGCATAAATACATTGTGCCTTAGCGCTCTAGTGGCAAAAATTAAATAACAAATAACCAGAAACAGCGAAGGGATTTACTGTTTTTAAAAACAAACAAAAGTATGTACGTAGTAAAAAGAGATGGCCACAAGGAGCCAGTAATGTTCGACAAAATAACAGATAGAATTAAAAAACTATGTTATGGTTTGAATGATTTAGTGGATGCCGTTAAAGTGGCAATGCGAGTAATTGAAGGACTTTATGATGGAGTTTCTACGTCAGAATTAGATAATTTAGCAGCTGAAACCGCAGCTTCGATGACTATTGCGCACCCGGATTATGCACAATTGGCAGCGAGAATTGCGATTTCAAATTTGCATTCCAATACAACAAAATCATTTTCGGAAACAATGACCGAAATGTTTGAATATGTAAATCCGAGAAATGGACAATACGCTCCATTAATTGCTGAGGATGTTTACAAAGTAATTCAGGAAAACGCTGAGTTTTTAGATTCGCATATCATTTATAATAGAGATTTTAACTATGATTATTTTGGATTCAAGACATTAGAACGTTCTTATTTGCTTAAGATAAACGGGAAAATTGTAGAGCGACCACAACATATGTTAATGCGTGTTTCTGTTGGGATTCACTTAGATGATTTAGAGTCGGTTTTAGAGACCTATGATTTAATGTCTAAAAAATTCTTTACGCATGCAACACCAACATTATTTAATTCAGGAACACCAAAACCTCAAATGTCTTCTTGTTTCCTTTTAGCAATGCAAGATGATAGTATTGATGGGATTTATGATACGTTGAAACAAACGGCTAAAATTTCGCAATCTGCCGGAGGAGTAGGACTTTCTATTCACAATGTACGTGCTACAGGTTCGTACATTCGTGGTACAAACGGAACTTCTAACGGAATCGTTCCTATGTTGAGAGTTTTTAACGATACGGCACGCTACGTAGATCAAGGGGGAGGAAAACGTAAAGGTAGTTTTGCTATTTATATCGAAACTTGGCATGCAGATATTTTTGATTTCTTGGATTTAAAAAAGAATACAGGAAAAGAAGAAATGCGTGCGAGAGATTTATTTTTCGCAATGTGGACTTCTGATTTGTTTATGAAAAGAGTTCAGGAAGACGGTAATTGGACGTTGATGTGTCCTAACGAATGTCCCGGATTGTATGATGTATATGGTGAAGAATTTGAAAAAATGTACACTGATTACGAAAAAGCTGGTAAAGGAAGAAAAACAATTAAAGCACAAGAATTGTGGGAGAAAATTCTAGAATCTCAAATTGAGACTGGAACGCCTTACATGTTATATAAAGATGCGGCAAACCGCAAATCAAATCAAAAGAATTTAGGAACGATACGTTCGTCAAACTTGTGTACAGAGATTATGGAGTACACTTCTCCTGATGAGGTAGCGGTTTGTAATCTAGCATCACTTTCATTACCCATGTTTGTGGATAATGGTAAGTTTGATCACGAAGCATTCTATAATGTAACAAAACGCGTTACCAAAAACTTGAATAAAGTTATTGATAGAAATTACTATCCGGTAAAAGAAGCAGAAAATTCTAACCTACGTCACAGACCAGTAGGTCTTGGAGTACAAGGATTAGCAGATGCTTTTATCATGTTGCGTTTGCCTTTTACATCTGATGAGGCTAAAAAGCTGAACCAAGAAATCTTCGAAACACTTTATTTTGCTGCTGTAACCGCTTCTATGGAAATGGCAAAAGTGGAAGGGCCTTATTCATCATTTAAAGGATCGCCAATCTCTCAGGGAGAATTCCAGTACAATTTATGGGGAATGAAAGATGAGGAATTATCAGGCCGTTGGGATTGGGCATCGTTAAGAAAAGAGGTAATGGAGCACGGAGTTCGTAATTCATTATTAGTTGCACCAATGCCTACCGCTTCAACTTCTCAAATTTTAGGAAATAACGAAGCATTCGAACCTTATACTTCTAATATTTACACTCGTCGTGTATTATCCGGAGAGTTCATTGTGGTAAACAAGCATTTATTGCATGATTTAGTTGAGCTTGGTTTGTGGAATGAAACGTTGAAACAAGAATTGATGAGAAATAACGGATCAGTACAAGATTTAAATATTCCTCAAGACTTGAAAGAATTGTATAAAACAGTTTGGGAAATGTCAATGAAAGATATTATCGATATGTCACGTCATCGTGGTTATTTTGTAGATCAATCGCAATCATTGAACTTGTTTATGCAAAATGCCAATTATTCAAAACTAACGTCAATGCATTTTTATGCATGGCAGTCTGGATTGAAAACGGGAATGTATTACTTAAGAACAAAAGCGGCAGTTGATGCGATTAAATTTACATTGAACAATGATAAAAAAGCAGAGCCAATCGAAGTAATGTCTAGACCAGCGCCAGTAGCAACTCCGGTTGCTGTGGAAGCGGCAGTAGAGATGACAGCAGATGAATACAAAGCAATGATCGAACTAGCTAAAAATGCTGGTCCAGATGATTGTGAAATGTGTGGATCGTAAATTAGAAAATAGAATAAAGTAAATGAAGCAGCTATCAATTTTTTGGTAGCTGTTTTATTTTTAGGAGCAGTTTACTTCGTCAGTTCGCTTCGCTCGTGTCCCGCTTTCCGTTACAATCTTTTTATTTTTAAAGAAAAAATAAAAAGGATTTTCACTGCAATCAGGGCTATGAATATAGTTGTTAAAATTGTGTTTAAGGACTAATGACAAACTCGTAATAATGAATATTCTGATTAATATTTTAATATTAATTGCTTATATTTGAGTAGATTAAGCTGTGGGTTTATTCTTTTTGTTAGCTAAAAATACTGATAATATGAAAAATACAAGATTTGCAATTACGGATGATTTACTCGCTACACGGGGACAGCGATTTCTTAATTTTAGTATTGATTTAGTATTCCTTTATATTATCATACTGAGCATTGGGACTTCTATTATCCTGATTGCTGATGCTGCGAGTAAGTTTGCGGTTTCTACTTGGGTCGAGACGATGTCCAAAGGAGAAATCGTACTTTATAGCATATTTATCATGCTGCTCTATTATAGCCTTACTGAAATCTACTTTTCCAGAACCATCGCGCAACTAATTACCAAAACGGTTGTAGTTAATAAGGATGGCGTAAAACCAGATATAAAAACGTTAGTGATACGCACGCTCTGCAGGTTTATTCCATTTGAGCCTTTTTCCTTTTTAGGAGCGATTCCCCGCGGTTGGCATGATACTTTTTCGGATACGTACGTGGTCAAAAAGAAGAAGTTGTCAAAAAGTAGAGGGTTTTTTAATAACCCAGAAGAATTTAGAAAAACAGAATAATTAATAACCCTAGTACGTATAAGGTACTAGGGCTTTTGATTATAGTGACGCCGTATTATTTTCTCTTCAAATTTTATACTAACAGGTATTATTTAAAATTTACAACTCAGTAAATGGATTTACACCATTATTAATGGCTTCAATCGATTTTCCGATTTTAATATTTTGTAGTTTCAAATTAATTAACCCTTTATGGCTTGTCGCAATTTTGACATTGTTCTGAAATGTTTTCCAATCTTCCCAGCTTGTTTCTAGTCCGCCCACGGGAATAATGCTAACCCAAAGTCTCCAGACTTTAGGAACATAATTTTGATCGACTAACCAAAGATAAGAATCGCCTGGAGTGCTACCGCCAGTAGCGTAGGTAACCATCAAAGCTTCCTGATTGTCCTGCATTACAATACTTCGAGTTGTTCCAGCGTCCCGTAATTTGAACGGAGCAATAAGCCAGAAAGAATCATTATTAAAAGAATCATTCGCTTGTTTTATAGCTTTTGTTTTATCAGTATCAGCCAATTTTTTGTCATTTTCATAAGCAACACCTTCTAAAGTTTGATTGTTGTAAATTACCTTTTTATGATCCCATTGCACTTGAACCAAATTGCGTTTTTTGTCCCACAGATAATGATGGCTTCCTTTAAAGGTAAAGGCAACTGCTACGATCGAGTCCCAGGCTTTTTGATTGATTGCTTGTTGAATTTTATCCGTAAGCGCTTCGGCTTTTATTCCTTTTTCACCTTGCGGTAGTGGTTTACTCGTGAAATATAAAAAGGCTACGAGCGCGATAATAAGGACAAGAATAATAGTGCCAATTATTTTGAATGTTTTTTTCATTATTTAAAATTGTTTTGTTTTGAACTCCCTCTCAAATATAATGAAATAGGATCATTTGAACTGGATCTTTCTTAATTTGTTAGTATATTACACAGGGCCTATCTTATTAAAGCTAAACCCTTTGCAACTACATTGATGATAAATAAATCGCAAACTATTGAAAATAGCAGCAACACTATATAAATGGTTTTTGTAATCTTATGCTAGACCTTACTTTGTAATTTTAAAATAGTTTCGGCGGTATTTTTGGCAGCTATTACAGCGCCTTCCATATAACCTGGATATTGATTAGCGGTTTCGGTTCCAGCAAAAAATAACCGATTATCGTAATAAGATTCTCGGAATAAAGGATGTCCATTGTTTTGATGTGGATACATAAATCCTATTTGCTTCGCGCTTTTAGTGGCTGTTTCCTTTGCCCAAACCGTTTCATGATAAGACGTAAAGTTGAGCGATTCCTGACCAAAAATCTTCTCTAATTGTATTTTTAGTTTTTCTAATCGCTCTTCCTGAGTGTACATTTCCATTCCGGAACTGATGAAGCCACAAAGAGCAAATTTGTTCAACGCCGCATTGGATTGATCGTAAAACTCCGTTATCGGGCCCACATTACTAAATAAAGTACCTGAATAATTCTTGTTGCGCCAAAAAGGGTCATCGTAAACAAAGGCAATTTTAATAGAATCTTGCATCCAAGTATGCGTTTTTTTAGCAATATCTGTTAGTTTTTGCGGCAGTGGAGGATTTATGTTAATATCATTTGCAAACAACGCTTGCGGCAAAGTCGAAATCACATAATCAGTTTCGAATATTTTGTTTGGAGTTGTAATTTTTATTTTCTCATTGTCAAAATCGATGTTAGAAACTACTTCGTTTAAATGAATTGGAACATCAGTCAATTTAGATTTTAAGGTTTCGATAAGTTGGCTTGTTCCGCCTACAACTCGGTAACTCGGACTATTTTGTGGAATCTGGATCTCTTGTGCTGGTGCAGCTGAAAATGGTTCGAAATAGGAAGTGCCTTGCATGAATTGTTCGAAATAACCCAGCTCTAATTCGCTTAAGAGATTTTTGAAATTAACATGAATCTCATTAAACCAAGTCGCACCCATTTCTACTTGAGCGGTATCAGAATTTATAGTGTGGATTCGCCCGCCAATGCGGTTTCTAGCTTCAATAATTTCGATATCAAAGTCTTTATTTTGTAGGTGGTAAGCGGTTAATAATCCGCTTAATCCAGCGCCAAGTATGGTGATTTTTTTAGTCATTTTTTTCTTTTGAAATTGCGCGTAAAAATACAATCTGTTTGTCTATAAGATACTTTTTAGCAATCATATTATCAAATACCACTATAGTACGTTTTAGTACATGCTTGTGTGCAGATGCTGTTTCGATTTTTGTTTTCACACATCCGTTTATAAAACAATTAAAAGCTATTTTATGTTATTGCTATTTCTTTATCTTTGAAAAATAATCCAATTATTCAAATTTGAAAAAGACAGTATGAACTGGGAACAACTTCTATCACTAAAAAGACAAGGCGACACAAGCAAACGATTGCGTATAGAGCAAGATGATACCCGCTTGGGTTTTGAAGTAGACTATGACCGTATTATTTTTTCTGCGGCATTTAGAAGTCTACAAGATAAAACACAGGTAATTCCACTTTCAAAAACCGACTTTGTACACACGCGTTTGACACATAGTTTAGAGGTTTCGGTTGTGGGTCGTTCATTAGGAAGATTAGTTGGAAAGAAAATAATTGAAAAGTATCCACATTTAAAAGAAGTTCATGGGTATCACATGAATGATTTTGGAGCTATTGTTGCTGCTGCATCTTTGGCGCATGATATTGGGAATCCACCTTTCGGACATTCTGGCGAGAAAGCTATCGGGGAGTATTTTTCTATTGGAAACGGAAAAAAATACGAAGATAAATTGTCTAAAAAACAATGGCAGGATTTAATTGATTTTGAAGGAAATGCCAATGGGTTTGCGGTTTTGACTGCAAGTCGTCCCGGAATAGAGGGCGGTCTTCGAATCTCTTATGCCACTCTTGGTGCTTTTATGAAATACCCAAAAGAAAGTTTGCCTAAAAAGCCAACTAAAAATATTGCTGATAAAAAATACGGTTTCTTTCAAACTGATAAAAAATTCTTTGAAGAAGCGGCTCGTGATATGGGAATGATTCCGAATAAGTCTGGAGACAATATTGGTTTTGAAAGACATCCTCTTGCTTATTTAGTAGAAGCTGCAGATGATATTTGTTACACCATTATTGATTTTGAAGACGGAATAAATTTAGGATTAGTCTCAGAGGATTTTGCTTTAGAATATTTGATTAAATTAGTTAAAGACAGCATTGATACTTCCAAATATAAAACGCTTACTACTAAGGAAGATCGCATTAGTTATTTGCGTGCTTTGGCAATCGGTAGTTTGATTAATGATGCAGTAAAAGTTTTCATAGACAACGAGGAAGCCATTTTAAACGGAAAATTTCCGTTTGCGTTAACTGATAAGAGTAAGTATAAAGCACAAATGGATGATATCATCAGCATTAGTGTGAACAATATTTATCAGAGTCGGGAAGTTATCGAAAAAGAGATTGTGGGTTACCAAATTATCCAAACTTTGTTGGATAAATTTATAACGGCCTACGATAACAAGTATAATGGAAATGCATCTAATTATGATGCGTTAATTTTAAAATTACTGCCGGAGAAACACCATTACGAAAAAGCAGATCTGTATGAAAGATTGCTTCATATCTGTCATTTTGTGTCCTTACTTACAGATGGAAATGCCTTAGAGTTATTTGAAACTATCAATGGAAAGAAAAAGGATTAATTATTTTTAAAGTTAAATAGTAAACATATTAACTCTTAATTGTTAAATTAAATATAAATAATTATGTTTGCGGCGCTAAATAATAAAAAATGCAGAAACTGTAGCTTATGAAAAAATTTACCTTGTTAACTTTTTTGTTTATTTCCTTTGTATCCTCTTCGCAATCAAATAAGGAAATCATTCAAAACTATTTAAGTACGAATAGTGCTAAATTGGGGCTTTCTAAAAATGATGTACAAGATTGGGTTATTCAAAGCGAAGGGAGTTCTGCTAGTACAAAAAACGACTATTGTTATGTAGTTCAACGATATAATGGAATTGAAATTTTTAGAGCAGTTTCTAATTTCTCAATTAAAGAGGGGAAGGTAGTTGATGCTCAAAAGAAATTTATATCTAACGTGTCGCGTAAAGTAAATTCCTTGAAACCAACGCTTTCTGCTCTTGATGCGTTGTCAAAAGCTTATTTTTTGTTAGGTATGACACACTCTGGTTTATTTTCCATTATAGAGAAAAGTGGTGAAAATAAATTTAAAATCAGCAAGGGATTAGCGTTTGAAGAGCCCGTAATTGCAAATTTAGTTTATCATCAATCTATAAATGAAAATTTAATTTTGGCTTGGGATCTTATAATTGACACGCCTAAGCACGATCATATTTGGAGTGTTAGAATTGATGCTTTGAATGGAAGCATGTTAGAAAAAAATGATTTTGTTATTTCATGTGAATTTGACAAACAAAATGTTTTTTCTAAAGAGAACGAAAAAAATACTAGGTCAATTGTTTCGTTTGACAATTCATATAAGCAGCTATTTTCACCAGCTTCCTCAACGCTATTGGGAGGCGCTTACCGTGTAATTCCTTTTAACTATGAAAGTCCCAATCATATTGATAGTAAATTAATATTAAATCCTGAAAATAGGGTGGCTTCCCCTTATGGATGGCATGATACTGATGGATTGGCTGGTGCCGAATATACGTATACTAGAGGGAATAATGTATGGGCTAAAGAGGATCTTATTGGAAATAACTCAGATAGTGGTTATAGTCCTGAAGGAGGTCAGCTTTTAGAATTTGATTTTCTTTACGGAGGCCGTGATGTTGATGCTTCATCATACATTAATGCTTCCACAACAAACTTATTCTATATGAATAATGTAATGCATGACATTTGGTATCAATATGGGTTTACGGAGAAAAACGGGAATTTTCAAAATAATAATTATGGTAAAGGAGGAGTCGGTTTAGATTATGTTTTTGCAGATGCCCAAGATGGATCTTTATCGAATCCAAAAAGTATCAACAATGCAAATTTTTCTGCTCCAGTGGATGGGAAAAACGGTAGGATACAAATGTTTTTATGGGATCAATCTCCCGAAAATAGGCCTGTTACTGTGAATTCTCCGAGTATTATTGCCGGAAATTATCCGGGTAGACAAAATTCATTTGATCCAGGTTATGTGGGACTGCCAACTGCACCTGATTTTATCCAGTCAGACTTAGTGCTATTTCTTGATAGTGCAGGACAGTCTGATGGATGTGAAAGACCCGTAAATTCAGCTGCGATGAATGGTAAAATTGTTATATTGAGAAGAGGAACTTGCAGTTTTGTTCTTAAATCAAAAGCAGCACAGGATGCAGGTGCAATAGCTGTCATTGTTGTAAATGATGTTGATGGGACTATAGGAATGTCTGGAGCAGATGCGACTATCGCTATTCCTGTTATAAGTATGACGAGAGAAATAGGGGAATTAATTATTAATGAAATGAAAACGCAGGCTGTTAATGTCAAACTACAAGTGCAAGCTTCGTCATTTGTAAATACAGATGGAGATTTTGACAATGGAGTGATTGCACATGAATATGGACATGGTATTTCTACCCGTTTAGCTGGTGGAGCTAACAACTCCAACTGTTTGAATAATACGGATCAAATGGGTGAAGGTTGGTCAGATTGGTTTGCACTTATGATGCAGATAAAACCTGGAGATTCGGGGAAATCGAAAAGAGGAATTGGAACGTTTGTTTCAAATCAAGCGACGGATGGTGTTGGAATCAGAAGTTATCCATATTCTACAGATATAACTATAAATCCAATGACTTATAATAATACTAACAAGTTTCAGTATACTGGCAGTGACGGATTGGAGAAAACTTCAGTTCACGGGATAGGGTCCGTTTGGGCTACAATGTTGTGGGATTTAACATGGGCTTATATTGATAAATATGGATACAATGATAATAAATATACTGGTACTGGTGGTAATAATAAGTTAATGCAAATAGTTATCGATGGCATCAAAATGCAACCCTGTAGTCCAACTTTTGTGAGTGGGCGTGATGCAATTATAGCAGCCGATCAAGCAATTACTGGCGGTAAAGATTATTGTATGATTTGGGAGGTTTTTGCAGCCAGAGGATTAGGTGCAGTTGCATCTGCGGGAGATGGAAATAAGGGTAATGATCAAGTGGAGGATTTTAGTACTCCTTCTTTAGCAGGCCCTAATTGCACTTTAGGGGTCAGTAATTTTGATAGTGATGATGTGATGAAAGTATTTCCAAATCCTTCTAATGGGCTAATAAATGTTCGAGTAACTCAATACTTTGGTAAAGTGGATATTCAAGTAATAGACGTTACTGGAAGACAAGTTTATGGTGCTAAAAATGAAGATTTTAAAAGTCAGAAAAGTATTGATTTAAGTCATCTTAACCCTGGGATTTATATTTTAAAAATTAATGGAGATTCTTTAAACTATGTTGAAAAAATTATTTTAAATTAATCCGAATTACATTAAAAAAAGTCGGTTGGTATTATTTACCAACCGACTTTTTTTTAAAAATTATAGACAACTCCCACTCCTAAAATTTGTTTTAATTGTAGTTTTGGACCTACGGTAACTTGTTCTCCGTTGATGTCTTCTTTTGCTTTAATGTCATCATCATAAATGACATGCATCCCAATATTTGTCTTCACGTGTTGATTGACCACTAATTCTAATGTCAGATCGTAATCGATATCAACATTTCCAAATTTATTGATGTAGTCAGAATATAAACTCAGTCTGTTTTCAATAGTGATATTTTTGAATATTTCTTTTTTATAAAAACCAGTTAAAAGAAAACCAAGTTCCACTTTTGATTTTTCTCCTTCAGCAATTAAATTTCCATTTAAATCATATGTCGCCTTTTTAACACCAAAAGTACCTAGATTAGCTAATCTTTGGTCTAATACCATCGTTATTTTTGAAGTGAAAGGAGATAAGTATAGTAGTTTGTGTTTGTCTTTTGAAGCATATTCTGCTCCAAGTCCTAGGAATATATAAGCGGGTGCAAATGCTCTGGATATGGAGGTTTCCTTATTTGGATACGCATACCCATCAGTGAGTTGGGTAGCAAAATTGAATTTTGCAGTATGGAACCAGTTCGATAATGTGTCTTGACGATACCCTAAAGCAGAACTTAACTGCAGTACGTCTTCTGTTTTTCGAAGTTCAATTCCATCTTGTTTGTTCAATCCATAACGTACGATCAATTCGTTAGTCCAGTTGTAATTGTCTTTGGTGTATACTCGATTAAATTTTCCTTTTAGTAAGCCTGAAATGGAGCTAGTTCCTCCGGCATTCCAATTTAGAAAAGCAATTTCAGAGATATCAAATCCAATTCGGTTTTTATTTACCCAATGAGAAAGGCTATCTATATCGACTTTTTCAGGACCATCTATGGTGGTAATAATTTTCTGGGAGAACATATTTGCTGAAAACAGCAATATGATTAACAGGACGGACGAATGCGGTAATTTCATTATAAGCTCATTGTGTTTAGTGGGCGCAAAATAATTGTTTTCACTCAGAGGAAAAAATTATTTCTAAACTTTTAACGTCAATGTTACAGTATTGTTGTAGTCTTTCTACAGTTCCGTGTTCTATAAATTCATCTGGAATTCCCAGTAATTGTATTTTTGCAGTATAATTATTTTTTGCTGCAAACTCTAGGATTGCACTTCCAAATCCGCCTTTTGTTACTCCATCTTCGATTGTTACAATCTTTTTGAAGGTTTTGAAAATAGTATGTAATTCTTTTTCATCCAATGGTTTAACGAATGCAAAGTCGTAATGAGCAATAGTTTTTGGGTTGTTTAAATTAGCTAATGCCAAAGTGACGTTTTTGCCTATTGAGCCATTCGATAAAACTGCAGTTTCAGTTCCGTGCTTTAAGCAATTGGCGCTACCGATTTCAATTTTTTCGTAGTTTCCGAAGTTTTTGGATTGCCAGTCTGCGAGCACGCCACGACCACGAGGATAACGAATGGCTATAGGATGATCTAGGCCTAGCTGGGCACTGTAAAGTATGTTTTGCAGTCCAATTTCATTCAGTGGAGAATAGATGATCATATTAGGAATACAGCGCAAATAAGCCAAATCAAAAACGCCATGATGGGTTGCTCCATCTTCTCCCACGAGTCCCGCTCTGTCTAGGCAAAAAATCACGGGTAAGTTTTGTAAGGCTACGTCATGAATCACTTGATCGTAGGCTCTTTGTAAAAAAGTGGAGTAGATGTTGCAAAAAACCACCATTCCTTGCGTCGCCATTCCGGCAGAGAGGGTAACAGCATGTTGCTCGGCAATTCCCACATCAAAGGCACGCTCTGGCAAAGCGTCCATCATGAATTTCAATGAACTTCCTGATGGCATAGCGGGCGTAATCCCTACTATTTTTTCGTTTTTTTTAGCTAAATCTAAAACGGTCAAGCCAAAAACGTCTTGGTATTTTGGTGGAAGATTTTCTTCCGACTTTAAATGTATTTCACCAGATTTGGCATCAAATTTTCCTGGTGCATGGTATTTTACTTGATCTTCTTCGGCTTGTTTTAGTCCTTTGCCTTTTGTAGTAATAACATGAAGAAATTTTGGGCCTTTTATTTTTTGTAAACGTTTCAGTTCTTTAATTACTGCAAAAATATCATGTCCGTCAATAGGACCGGAGTAGTCGATATTTAAGGATTTGATCATATTGTTTTGCCTCGGATTTTTTCCGTTTTTCACTGCAGTCAGGTAATTCTTCAAGGCACCTACGCTTGGGTCAATTCCGATGGCGTTGTCGTTTAGGATTACTAATAAATTTGCATCAGTGACTCCAGCGTGATTGAGTCCTTCAAAAGCCATTCCTGATGCTATAGAAGCATCTCCGATAACGGCAATGTGTTGTTTTTCAAAATCCTCTTTTAAATTAGATGCAATTGCCATTCCTAGTGCTGCCGAAATAGAAGTTGAGGAGTGGCCTACGCCAAAAGCGTCGTAAATACTCTCACTTCTTTTTGGGAAACCAGATAGGCCGCCCAATTGTCTGTTCGTATGAAAACTGTCTCTTCTTCCAGTCAGTATTTTATGTCCGTATGCCTGATGCCCCACGTCCCAAATCAATAAATCATCGGGGGTATTAAATACATAATGCAAGGCGATGGTGAGTTCGATAACGCCTAAACTGGCACCGAGATGACCTTCTTTTACGGAAACAACATCGATGATAAAATTACGTAATTCTTGAGCCAGCTTTGGAAGTTGGGCTTCGTCCAGTTTGCGCAAATCAATGGGACTATCAATGTTTAAAAGTAAATTGTCTGACATAAAGCAAATGTACGATTTGAATTTGTATTTTTACATTCGATAAAATAACTTGTTTTACAAAGATTCACAAAAAAAAAGCGAAGATTCACAAAGAATTTAAAATTTGGGAATGCGCGGTCAATAATATGATAAATCCTTTCACTGACGAGTACTTCATGAAGAAAGCTTTGCAGGAAGCTGAAATGGCTTTCGATAAAGGCGAAATTCCTGTTGGGGCTATTATCGTAGTTAATAATACGGTTATCGCGCGAAGTCATAATCTCACCGAATTGCTTAATGACGTTACTGCTCATGCAGAAATGCAAGCGATTACCGCCGCCGCAAATTACCTTGGTGGAAAATATTTAAAAGACTGTACGCTTTATGTTACTCTCGAACCCTGCCAGATGTGCGCCGGTGCTTTGTATTGGAGTCAAATTTCTAAAATTGTTTTTGGCGCAAGTGATGAGCACCGCGGTTACATGAAAATGGGTACACAACTGCATCCAAAAACGGTCGTAAAACGAGGTGTTTTAGCTGAAGAGGCTTCGGACTTGATGAAGCAGTTTTTTGCTAAGAAAAGGAAATAAGTTTAGGAACGCATTTTAATTGGTTTCATTCATTATTATTTCATGATTATAACTTCCGCAATTAAGGTCAGTCCATTCCCATCCGTCATCTATCAGTAGAGACAATAATAATCGGCGTCTCGTTCTCAGCTTATCATATTCTAAATCTACCATTTCACCAGATATTATTTTTATTCCCTTGTTTTCAAGTGCAGTAAGAATTAAAACTGGTGGTGTTTTTTTTCCTGGAGTTATGAAGGTGGCTGGTAGCGTTACTAGGTAGCTGGAAATCGCTTTTCTCAGTCTGATAAGCACATTGAATGAAGGTTGTTGTTCTTTAGGAATGTTATGGAGTAGTACAGTAATTACTTCATCGAGGTTTGTGATATTAAGAACAAAGGCTTCTTTCCTATCTGAAGAATGGAAAAAATGCAATACAGAGTAGGCTTTATGATTTTGAGCGTGTAAGATGATAGAATCAATAAGGGGAATGAAAGGCTGTTCTAGTTCCTTAAAGTCTTTTCCATTCCAATAATTCAATAGTATCTCTTCCACAGAACCGCCAAGTGTATTGATGTTAACACTAATTTTTCTTTTTGTTATTTCAGCTGAAACCACTGGAATTAAGTAGGTAATTGCTATGGAAATCAGAATTAATCCGGTGAATGAAAGTATCGCGGTAAGAATATCCCAGAAGTTTCCTTCGGGTTCTATGTCGCCAAGGCCTAAAGTAGATAAAGTATAACCAGTGAAAAAGATCTTATTAACTACAGTTGTAGGAGAGTTGGTCTCAACATTCATCAGTGAATCGGGATGACTGATGAATAATAGACTGGCCGAAATCCAGATGAGCAGCAACCAGTTTATTAAAATAGAAACCAATATGATAGCCCCGCCGATTTCCAGTACTTTTCTGCGTCCCATTTTTTTATTAATGATTAAAAGTAAGTTCCAGATGGACATGGAAAGTCGTTTTGTAAGAAAACCCGCCCCTCTTACAGATAAGGACGTGTTGATTAAATCAGTGGCGGTAACGAGAAGAAGTATGACTCCTAGGAAAAACACAAAATAGTTCATGGTATTTATTTTAATCTATAACATCAAAAAAATATAGTATTGGGCTACTGCAGTAGTCTTGTGTTTTGATATTTGGTCAGGTGGCTAATATAGTAAATAAACACAAATGGCTGGACACTTAGTTTTACCGTAAATCTTGCGCAAGTATTCGTATGAGTGCTTTGTTCAATTTAATACTAAAGTTACGTTTGCTATCTTGTTTTGGTGTTATTAGTTGATCTTTATGTACCGCTAAATGGTGAGCCGAAAATACCAACAGCTAATTGTGTCCAAATCATAACGAGGATTATGAGTAAGCTTAAGCAGATAACAATACGATATTTCGTTTGAGGAATCTTTCTTAATACCAACTCGCATAGAAGTCCGTTGCCAAGAAGTAATACTCGCACTGCAGCAAAATCAATTGGAGTGCAATGTACTTCGGTTGTAAATTACATGGCTATTAACTGTATTAGCAATAAAATTATTGTCGTAACAACGATGGTGATTTGTCTTTTATTTGGTATAAATGGTTGTTCTTTTTTATGTTTTTTGTTGGGAATCAAATGCTTTATTTTTCGTGATACTAATGTATGCTATTTTTTTACAGTAATAAGTTACTTAGTTGTAATTTGGGTGTTTGTGTAGAATTTTTTTAGCTCTGATTGCAACGAAAATCCTTTTTATTTTTTTCTTTAAAAATAAAAAGATTGTAGTGTAAAGCAGGACACGAGCGAAGCGAACTGACGAAGTAAAAAGCTCCTTGAAAAAAAGACAAAAAAAAACTCCTCAATTTCTTGAGGAGTTTCTGATTTATTCTTTTATAACATTTCCCGTTTTGTCGTAGAAATGATATTCTAAGTACGTGTAAGCGTCACGCGGTATGATTTTTACCCACTTTTTATGTTCAAAAAACCATTTTGAACGTAATGATGGAAAACCTTTGGTAAGGTATGCTGCCACAAAAGGGTGTACATTAAGCACAACTTTTTTGTGAGTTTTTAAAATTCTTTCTAAATCAGAAATGATTCGGTCAATGATTAAAATTGGCGCTTCAATTTCGCCATTCACATCGTTTGGATCTTCTTCTCTAGTTTTAATATTTACTTCAGGTCTTACTCTTTGTCTTGTAATCTGGACTAGTCCAAATTTACTAGGGGGTAAGATCTTGTGTTTCGCTTTATCGTCGCTCATTTCTTCTCTCAAGAAGTCGAACAATATTTTACGGTTTTCAGGATTAGACAAATCGATAAAATCAATTACGATAATACCTCCCATGTCACGTAGACGCAATTGTCTAGCGATTTCGGCAGCGGCAATCATATTGACTTCCATGGCAGTATCTTCCTGATTAGATGCTTTATTAGAACGGTTTCCGCTGTTTACGTCAATGACGTGTAAAGCTTCAGTATGTTCGATAATAAGATAAGCACCTTTACTCATGGACACTGTTTTCCCGAATGAAGTCTTGATTTGTCTCTCTATGTTGTATTTCTCAAAAATGGGCGTATCATTTGATTGATAAAACTTAACAATTGATTGTTTTGAAGGTGCAATTTCTTGCAAATAATCCTTCGTTTGGTTGTACAACTCTTCATCATCAATTTGTATACTAGTAAAAGTATCATTAAAAACGTCTCTTAATATTGAAGAAGCTCTATTGAGCTCTCCTAAAATTTTTGACGGATGATGAGCGGTCGGTAATTTTTTACACATTGCATCCCACCTGCTAAGCAGATTCTGCATGTCTTTTTCTAATTCGGCTGTATTTTTGCCTTCTGCTACTGTGCGAACAATAACACCAAATCCTTTTGGCTTGATGGATTGCACAAGTTTTTTTAGTCTGTCTTTTTCTTTCTTGTCTTCTATTTTTTGAGAAATAGAAACTCGATCAGAAAAAGGAACTAAAACAATAAATCTTCCGGCAAGAGAAAGCTCAGCGCTAATTCTTGGTCCTTTTGTAGATATTGGTTCTTTTACAACTTGTACTAAGATAGATTGATTGGCATTAATTACATCAGTAATAATACCGTCTTTGTCTATCTCTTTATCAAACTGAAAGTTTTTTAGGGAGAAATCTTTTATTTTACCTGCGCTTACAAGTTTTATGAATTTCATCTGAGAAGCTAAATTAGGTCCTAAATCGTGATAATGTAAAAAAGCATCTTTTTCGAAGCCTACATTTACAAAAGCAGCATTAAGACCAGCAACTGGTTTTCTTATTTTGGCAATAAAAATATCACCTACTTGAAAGTTGCTTTTTTCTTCTTCCTTGTGTAATTCAATTAGTTTTCCATCTTTTAATAAGGCAAAATCTACAAAATCAGAACTAGATCGAATGATTAATTCTTTATTCACGTTGTAAATTTTTATCCGAACTGATGATTTGGGATATTGGATTTGAGATTTTGGATTTTATAATCCTGAATCCTGAATCTAAATTCCTAAATTAAAAATAAGGATGGATTAAACAATAATTTTAACAGGTATTGAACCCGGAGAAATTTAGGCTGGCAGATTAACTCGCAATTTTCAGATACTTAAATCTTAGATTATGCTCTGTAAACCTGAAATCACTAAATTTCAATTTCAATGAACTTTTAAAAAGGAAAAAGTAGTTTAAAACTACTTTTTCTTTTTGTGACGGTTAGCTCTCGCTCTTTTTTTACGTTTGTGAGTTGCTACCTTATGTCTCTTTCTTTTTTTACCACTTGGCATATCTTATCGATTTTATGATTAATTAATATTTTTATTTTGCTTCGTTATTGATCTTTACTCCTTCAACAAAAACTTTTGCTGGTTTGAAAGCAGGAATGTTATGTGCAGGAATTTTTATTGTTGTATTTTTGGAAATATTTCTTCCAGTTTTTTCAGCTCTAGTTTTCACGATAAAACTTCCAAAACCTCTTAAATAAACATTGTCTCCAGTTTCTAATGAATTTTTAACTTCATTCATAAAAGTCTCTACAGTTGCTTGCACATCACCTTTTTCAAGACCTAATTTTTCTGAAATTTTTGCTACGATATCTGCTTTCGTCATTTTCTTTCCTTATTTATTATATTGTAATCATTTTTTTGAGTGTGCAAATATATGAATTTAAAAAACAATTATTCAAGCTAATTCATTAAAATTTAATCACATAAACTTTTACTTTTGTCAACAAATAATTAATAATGAAATTTTCTAACTTGCTTATAAAGTGGTATTTACAAAATAAAAGAGATTTGCCATGGCGAAGCACTACAAATCCGTACCTAATTTGGCTCTCCGAAATCATGCTTCAACAGACTCGAGTGGCTCAGGGGACGCCGTATTTTTTGGCATTTACAGCTGCATTTCCCACTGTTTTTGATTTGGCTAAAGCCAATGAAGAAGAAGTGCTAAAGCTTTGGCAAGGACTTGGGTATTACTCGCGTGCCAGAAACTTGCATAAAACAGCTCAATATGTAGCATTTGAATTAAATGGTGTTTTTCCCGGTAGTTATAATGACTTGTTGAAATTAAAAGGAGTGGGCGAGTACACCGCTGCCGCCATTGCCTCTTTTTCTTATAATGAGATCGTTCCTGTAGTGGACGGAAATGTGTTTCGGGTGTTGTCGCGCTATTTTGATGTCGAAACCGATATTGCTTTGGCTTCCGCCAAAAAAGAATTCGCTGCCTTGGCTTTCGAATTAATACCTAAAGACAACCCCGCTATTTTTAATCAAGCGATTATGGAGTTTGGTGCTTTGCAATGTGTTCCCAAAAGTCCGAATTGCAGTATTTGTGTGTTTAATGAAAGTTGTGCTGCACTGCAGAAAAATAAAGTAGCTCAGTTGCCAGTGAAGTCTAAGAAGTTGAAAGTGCGCAATCGCTACTTTAATTACTTGGTTGTTGCTGATGATAATGAAAACACCATAATACAAAAGAGAACGGCCAAAGGGATTTGGCAAAATCTATATGAGTTTCCTTTGATGGAAACGGTCAAAGAGGAGGGTTTTGATTATGTTGCTGAAAAGATTCAAGAGCATTATTTTGAGGAGAATGAGGTGGTCAGTGTGATGGAATGCAATGCGAAAAGTATTATTCATAAATTATCGCATCAACACCTTTATATTAAGTTCTGGAAAGTAGGTCTAAAAGGGACTATTGAAAACGGAATAAACAATGAGGTTTTGAAAACGTTTCCATTCCCTATCGTGATTCATAATTTTATTGAAAAGGAATAATTAAAAGAAGTAAAAAAATGTACCTTTGAGTAAAATACACACCAAATACCATGAACGGAACGTTAAATAAGGTGATGCTGATTGGGCACCTTGGAGATGAAATAAAAATGCATTATTTTGATGGAGGGAACTGTATCGGCAGGTTTCAATTGGCTACAAATGAAGTGTATATTAATAAAACTACAAACGAAAAAATCACTTCTACGGAGTGGCATAATTTAGTGGTACGTAATAAAGCGGCCGAAATTTGTGAGAAACATTTATCAAAAGGCGATAAAATTTATGTAGAGGGACGTATTAAATCGCGTCAATGGCAGACAGAGGACGGAACCACAAAGCACACTACCGAAATTCAAGTTACGGAGTTCACTTTTTTATCAACGAAGAAAGCTAGCGAAAACAACAAACAAATTGATATCACGGAATCCGTAAAAAACACTAACTTTGCCCCACAAAATAATGGCTTGCCTATCAATGATTTGCCATTTTAATTGTTTAACTAATCTTTTTTAATTTGGACCCAGAGCCCAGTTTAAATTTCGCGTATACAGTAGATACCAATCTATTGTTTGGTTTTGCCGGTATATTTGTATTGCTTTTTTGCTCTGCATTAGTTTCCGGAGCTGAAGTAGCCTTGTTTTCGTTGTCACAACAAGACATTGACGAAACAATACAAGGGAATGATTCCAAAGGGAAAATTCTCGCTGATCTTATAGAGAGACCCAAAAAACTATTGGCTACGCTTCTTGTGGCTAATAATTTTATTAATATTGGAGTGGTAATTTTATTTTCATTTATTGGGAAAAACTTGTTTGCTGCGATTAGTTCACCGGCTTTAAAGTTTACTGTCGAAGTCATCGTTGTTACCTTTTTACTTTTGTTATTTGGCGAAGTATTACCTAAGGTATATGCCAGTCGAAACAACATTAAGTTTGCAAAAATGATTGCATACCCGATTGCCGTACTTGATAAATTGCTTTCACCTATTAGTGTTCCTATGCGAGAAACAACCATTTATTTACACAATAAACTAGGGAAACAAAAAACAAATTTTTCAGTTGATCAGCTGTCACAAGCTTTAGAACTTACTTCTTCAGATGAAACTTCTTTAGAGGAGCAGAAGATATTGATGGGGATTGTAACTTTTGGTAATACAGATACGAAGCAGGTTATGAGTCCGAGGATTGATATCTTTGCTTTAGAGATAACAGAATCATTTTCTGAAATCTATTCTAAGATTATCGAAAAAGGATATTCCCGAATTCCTGTTTATCGGGACAATATTGACCAGATAGAAGGCGTTTTGTTTGTGAAGGATTTATTGCGTCACCTTGATGAGAAAGATTTTATGTGGAACACCTTAATACGGGAGCCGTTTTTTATCCCAGAGAATAAGAAATTGGATAACCTGCTAAAAGACTTTCAAAGAATGAAAAGTCATCTTGCTATTGTGGTGGATGAATACGGCGGAACCTCTGGTTTGGTTTCTCTCGAAGATGTTATTGAGGAAATTGTTGGAGATATCAGTGATGAGTTTGATGATGACAATGTTAATTTCATTAAAATTGATGAAAAAAACTATCTTTTTGAGGGTAAAATAAATCTGAAAGATTTCTATAGAATTATTGATGTCAACGAGGAAGAGTTTGAGATAAGAAAAGGAGAAGCTGAAACTTTGGCTGGATTTATTCTTGAAATTTCAGGTAATTTCCCGATGAAAGGGCAAAAAATATCATATGAAAATTGCCTATTCACAATTGAGACAATAGATAAAAAACGTATAAAACAGATAAAAGTAACGGTTGATGTTTAATTTGAATCAGGACAAAAATATATATTTTTCTAGTATAATAGTTGTAATCGTGTTTATGGGATTGTTCCTGTTTTCAAGCTGTAAGGACGATGTTCTTCCAAAACCATCCAGTTATTTGCGCTTGGATTATCCGGTTGCGACCTATGCTAATTTTGAAAATGAATGTCCGTTTACTTTCGAAATGAATTCAGAAGCGGTCATAAAAGGAGAAAAGGATTGCGGATTTACGATTACGTACCCAAAAATGAAAGCGACAATTTATTTGACTTATAAGCCAGTGAATAACAATATCAATACCTTGCTGCGGGATGCCCAGAAGCTAACTTACGAGCATGTTATAAAGGCCGATGATATATTGGAGCAGCCTTATATGAATCCTGCCAAAAAAGTGTATGGTATGTTTTATCAGGTGGATGGAAATGCAGCAACCAATTCGCAATTCTATGCAACCGATAGTACGAAACATTTCGTTACCGGTTCCGTTTATTTTTACGCAAAACCTAATTTTGATTCTATAATGCCAGCGGCGAGTTATGTTAAAAATGACATGCAACGGTTGCTGGAAACTTTAAAATGGAAATAGATTTCATAAAAAAAGCTTCTCAACGAGAAGCTTTTTTTATGAAATAAAATCTGTTAATTACGATTTCATATTCGAAACGGTGTATGTTTTTCCGTCACCGGTATCTTGAACGACTTTAGTTAAGCTTTCAGGAGTTTGTACTGTTTTATCAAAAGTTACTATTGCTGATTTTGTGTCAAAATCCACCTTAGCGGTTTGTACTCCGTCAAGAACCGTTAATTCTTCTTGGATTGTTTTAGCGCAACCTACTGCACAAGTCATTCCTTCAATAGAAAAGTTAGCAGTTTGTACGTTTTCGGCAGCTATTTCTTTTTTTACTTTTGGGGCTTCCGTTTCTGTTTTTGAAGTTTCTTTTGGGGCTTCTTCAGTGTTTTTTTTGCAGCTTACAAACAAAAGTCCAGCTAGTGCTACTATAGCGATTGATTTTGTAATGTTCATTATGATATGATTTTAAGTGTTTTACCCGTTTTTTTTATTCGAAAACAAAATTACTTAAAAAAGTAGCGCTAATTCATAAAATTATTACAATTTTGAGGTAAACTAACAATATGGAATCGAAACAATTAAAATGGATTTATTTAATGGGACTTGCCTTGATTTGGGGAAGTTCATTTATTTTGATAAAAAAAGGATTAATTGGATTGTCAGCTTTACAAGTTGGTTCGTTAAGAATCATTTTTGCTGCGATTTTTTTATTGCTGATTGGTTTCAAAAGCTTGTCAAAAATCCCAAAAGAAAAATGGAAGTTCATTGCGATAACTTCTATGTTCGGGACATTTGTTCCTGCTTTTCTTTTTGCTTTAGCACAAACGGAAATTGATAGTTCTGTAAGCTCTATTTTAAACTCTTTGACGCCCTTAAATACGTTGATTTTGGGTGCGCTAGTCTTTGGTGTTAGTTTCGAAAGAAGACAAGTTTGGGGTGTTTTTATTGGACTAATTGGAAGTTTATTGTTAGTTTTCAATGGAGCAATGAATCATCCCGATCAGAATTACTATTATGCTATTTTAGTGGTTATTGCTTCGGTTTGTTATGCTATTAATGTCAATCTAATCAAACGATTTTTGTCAGACTTGAGTCCGCTTAGTATTACAACAGGTAATTTTCTAGTACTGCTTTTTCCATCTTTGATTATATTGTATTTCACCAGTTTTGCAGATGTTGTACATGTTGAAAAAGTACAGCAGGCAGTTGTATTTATCATAATCTTAGGAGTTCTTGGAACTGGAATTGCCAATATTCTTTTCTTTAAACTAATACAAATGTCTTCGCCGGTTTTTGCAACTTCGGTGACCTATTTGATTCCGGTGGTAGCCTTCTTCTGGGGATTGTTGGATAATGAAATACTAACGTCGGTGCAGTTTGTAGGTGCTTTTATCATCTTAATTGGAGTGTATTTGTCGGCAAAAAAGTAACATTCAATACATATAGGATTTTTTGTATAATAATAAAGGCTGTCGTTTTAGACAGCCTTTATTGTTTATTTCAGGATTTGATTATTTAAAATCAGCATCTGTAACACCTTCATTAATTTTTACATCGGACATTTTGATGTCTAATTCAAAGCCTACGTTTTGAATGATGTTGAAAGGAACTTTTACACCTTTAACTTCTCTGTAATCCCCAAAATTAGTTACTTGAGTAATAGATTTGCCTCCTTGCTCCATTGTTTTTGCGTCTGCCAGTTTTAAACCGGTAGTCACATCATAATAGAGTGTAGTTTTACCGTCTTTAATAGCATAAGTGTCTTTACCGTTAATGGTTTCGATACCAGTTAGTGTTACGCCGTCTTTTTTATCCAAAAGTAATTCTTCGAATAAGACTGCGCTATTTTTCATTTCAGCTAACTCATCGCCTTTAAAATCTTTTCGTTGCCCTTGTTGTAGCGCATAAGCACTGGTTTCATTGACTACTTGTTTCATCATGCTCATAGTTCCCATTGCTAGTTCTATACTTAATTTTCCTTTTGCATCCGCTTTTGAAGTAAAAGTTAAAGGCGATGGCGCTTGAGGTATTACTGTTGAACCTACCATAGAGATTGTTTTCACGGCTTTCACCGCTTTTTCTCCACCTATTGCAACGATGTAATTGTCTAAGACACTTTTAATAGTTACGCCTGCTGGTATCTCTTTTTTGAAAATTGGTTTTTCAATTGGCGTTCCGTATTTATCAAAATAAAACATTGGCATTTTTAGTTTCTCCAATGCGGGAGCTACTTCAGATCCTTTACCCACAACCAATACTCTTATATTGTCAGCCAGGAAATATTTATTAGCTACATCTTTAATATCTTCTACAGTTACTGCATTTATGCTTTTAATGTAGTTTTCGTAAAAATCAGAAGGCAAATTATAGATTTCTGTATTTAAGGCATAACGTGCAACCGTAGTTGGCTTTTGGATTTGCATTACAAAGTTACCTATGTATTTTGCTTTTGCGTTTTTTAGATCGTCAGCAGACACAAATTCTGTTCTGATTTTTTTTAATTCGCTTAAAATTTCAACTACAGAACTGTCTGTTACTGCATTTCTTACTGAAGTTGAAGAACGAAATTTTTCTACGTATTTACCAAATCCTATATTAGAATAAGCGCCGTATGTCCATCCGTGTTTTTCACGTAAGTTTAAAAATAATCTTCCTTCTCCGCCACCACCAAGAATTTGATTTGCTAAAATTGCAGAAAAATATTGTTTGTCAGTAAGTTTTAAATTGATGGTATTTACCACTGCGATTTCAGACTGGACAGCGTTTGGCATATCTACAAAATCAATCTGAGTTTGTTGCACGTTTTTAGGATCAGGATATGTGATCTGAGGGGCAATGCCTTTGGCCCAAGAGCCAAAAAGTTTCTCAACCATTTTTTTTACTTCTTTCGTATTGACATCTCCTACAATAACCAAGTAGGCATTTCCGGGAACGAAATTAGTTTTGTAGTTTGCAACGGCATCTTTTAGGGCAACTTTGTCAATGGTTTCGGCACTTAAAAACTCTCCTGAAGGATGGCTTACCCCAAAGGCTAAAACATCTTCAACGCGTCCTGCAACAGCAGCGACGCTCTTTTCTTGTGTTTTTATTCCTTCTAAAAGCTTTGCTTTTATTTTATCAAATTCTTCTTGAGTAAAGACGGTATTGAGTGCGCCGTCAGCCATTAATTCTAATATTCTTTCAGAATATTTAGACAGTCCGCTGGCATAAGCACCATTTGAATTAAAATTTATATTTGCACCTAAGAAATCAACTTCTTCATTAAAGGCATCTTTTGATGTTTTTGTGGTTCCGCTTCCGATAAGTTGACTGGTAATATCTGCTACTCCTTTTTTGTCTCCTTCGGCATAAGGCATGTTGTCTAAACTAAGGCTATAGGCTACTCGAGGCAGTTTGTGGTTTTCTACGACCATTATTTTCAGTCCGTTCTTAAGCTCAAAATTACTGGATTTACCAATCTTAATTGTCGGAGGAGCTGCAGGTTTTGGTTGCGGGATTATTTGTGCTTGCAAAACTAAAGTCAAAAATAGACTTGATAGTATATATATTGTTTTTTTCATGATGGTTCTGTATTATTTTGTGGCTTTGTCTGATGATGGAACATAATCTAATACTAATCTTTGGTTTGGATTTAGATATTTTTTTGCAACAGTTCTAATCTCTTCCGGTGTAATAGTACGATACATTTCAATTTCTGTATTGATTAAGTTTACGTCCTTGTAGAGCATATAGTAGGTTGCAAGATTATCTGCTACTCCTTCAATAGAGGCGTTACTATTTACGTATTGATTCTCATACTTGTTCTGAAGTTTTTGCAATTCCTTATCAGAAATTAATTCAGTCTGTAGCTTCACGATTTCGGCATCAATTTCAGTAAGTAGATTTTCAGACGTACTTGGTGCTTGCGGTAAACCATAAAGAATATACGTTCCGTAATCTTCTTGACTATAACTAAACGCACCAATTTGTAAGGCCATTTTTTTGTCGTCCACTATTTTTTTGTATAATCTAGAGCTCTTACCGTCACTTAAGATTGTGGAAATAAAATCCAAAACTCTGGCATCACGAGTTTTCATTGATGGAGTTCTGTAAGCAGCTACAACCATTGGGATTTGAATGTTGGAGTCCTCAAATTTTGCTTTGATGGTTTCGGTAATTGGTTCTTCTACGAAAGTTTCTCTTTCAATAGTAGTTCCTTTTTTTATCGCACCAAAGTATTTTTGGATCCATTCTTTCGTTTGAGTTGCGTTAAAATCTCCAGCGACTACAAGAACTGCGTTGTTCGGGATGTAGAATTTCTTGTTGAAGCTTTGGAATTCCTCTAATTTTGCGGCGTCTAAATGGTCCATTGAACCAATAGTTGTCCAGCGATAAGGATGGTTTGTGAACATCTTTTTCTTTACTTCCGGAATCATTTGTCCATAAGGACTATTGTCATAACGCAATCTTTTTTCCTCTTTGACAACCTCATTTTGGGTATCAACGCCAATTTGGTTAATCACAGGGTGTAGCATTCTTTCGGATTCCATCCATAATCCTAATTCAAGATTGTTCGATGGGAATACTTCGTAATAATAAGTACGGTCTTCGGTGGTGTTGGCGTTATTTGTCCCTCCATTTCCGGTGACAATTTTAAACCATTCTCCACGCTTGATGTTCTCAGTACCTTCAAATAATAAATGTTCAAAAAAGTGAGCAAAACCAGTTCTTTCTGGATTTTCATTTTTAGCTCCTACGTGATACATTACTGATGTTATTACAACCGGAGCCGAAGGATCGTTTTGTAAAATAACATGTAAACCATTGTCTAAATTGTATTCTTCGAAGGCTACTTTTTGTGCAGAAACAGCTCCGCCAAGCAAAAGTGTGGCGCTTAACGCCATTATTGATTTTTTCATAGGTGTTAATAGGTTAATTAATTTATATGTCGCTCTTTAGAGTTTATTGTTACACTAAATAACAACTTTTTTATAAGAATACACATCTTTTTTTATAATATGGCCAATTAATTAAATAGCTATTGCTTTTATTTCGATGTAAAAAAAAACAAAAAAAGGCACTCCATCTTTGAGTCTTGAAGGAGTGCCTTAGCCTTTTTTTAATCGCTATTAGCTGTCGTTATCCCAGAGTAGGCTTCTTTACAGGATGACCAAATTTATCAAAATAAAACAATGGGATATTTAGTTTCTCCAATCCCGGAATAACATCTGCGCCTTTTCCAGCAATTATAATTCGGGTATTGTCGATCAGGAAATATTTCTTAGCGGCTTCGAGAACAGCGTCTGCGGTTACTGCATTTATGGTTTTGATATAATTTTCATAAAAATCAGGACGCAGCTCTTCCGTTTCTACATTTAAGGCATAGCGTGCAATGGCTGAAGGTTTTTCCACCTGCATTACAAAACGACCAATATACCCAGCTTTCACATTTTTAAGGACTTCCTCAGATACTTTTTCAGTTCTGATTCTATTGATTTCTTTTATGAATTCAAGCACTGCGCTATCGGTTGCCGTATTTCTTATTGATGCCGTTGATTTTAATTTCGAAACATATTTCCCCGCTCCGATAACAGTGCTAGCGCCATATGTCCAGCCGTGTTCCTCTCTTAAGTTCATATTCAAATAACTATTGTAATCTCCTCCTAAAATATATGTGGCGATAGCTGCTGGAAAAAAGTCTTTGTCAGCCATTTTTAAATGTAAAGTATTGACCAATGATATTTCGGATTGAACAGCGTTTGGAACATCTACAAAATTAATTTGAGTAAAAGGGACATTTTGTGGGGAGTTATACGTTATTTTTGGTGTGTTTGCTCTTTTCCAAGATCCAAAAAGTTTTTCAACAATAGGTTTTACTTCCTTATATTTTATATCTCCAATAATTACTAAATAGGCGTTTTCTGGCGCGAAACGCGCAGAATAATTCGCTTTTACATCCGCAAGGGTGACGTTGTTAATTGTTTCTATCGTCGTGTATTCTCCCGCGGGATGATCCATCCCAAAGGCTAAAGCATTTACAACCCTGTTAGCAATTGCAGGAACGCTTTTTTCCTGCGATTTTATACCTTCTAGCAACTTTGCTTTTTCCTTGTCAAATTCTTCCTGAGTAAAATTGGGATACAGGGCTCCGTACGTTAAAAGTTGCAGTACACGACCAGAATATTTAGAAAGTGCACTAGCATCAGCGCCATGTGAATTGAAATTAATATTGGCTCCCAGGAAATCTACTTCTTCATTAAAATCGTCTTTGGTTATTTTGGTGTTTCCGTTACCTATTAAGTTACTACATAGTTCGTCTACTCCCTTTTTGCTGTCTTCTGCAAAAGGAGGATTGTCTATAGTGAGTTTAAAAGTGACTTTGGGTAGTTTATGATTTTCTACAACCAGTACTTTCAGTCCGTTAGCCAAGAAAAATGTCTGTGGTTTTTTTAGATTTACAACTGGTGGTTTTCCAGGTTTGGGTTGGGTGCGATCTTGTGTATGCATAATTCCTGTTATAAATAAAAGGATGAATAGAATAGTTGTTTTTTTCGTAGTTACGAAGGCGTTAATTCTGAGTTGTTTCTTTAGTAGGGATATAATCCAAGACTAATCTCTGATTCGCATTTAAATATTTTTTTGCCACTTCTCTAATTTCTTCTCTGCTAATAGAGTGGTAAAGATCTATTTCAGTATTAATTAAATGGATGTCTCCATATAGTAAATAATACTTTGCCAGATTCTCAGCAATTCCTTCCACAGTGGAGTTGTTACTTACATATTGGTTTTCAAACTGATTTTGTAATTTCTGATAATCTTTCTCAGAGATCAAATCCGTTTGGATTTTTACGATTTCCTCGTCAATTTCATATAGCAAATCTTTGGCAGTATGTGTTCCCATCGGTAAGCCATATAGTATGTACATTCCGTAATCTTCTTGGCTAAAACCTACAGCGCCTATTTGCAAGGCTATCTTTTTTTCGTCTACGACTTTTTTGTATAATTTCGAACTCCTACCATCGCTTAAATACGACGATATAAAGTCTAGAACGCGAGCATCTCTAGTTTTCATTGATGGTGTTCTGTAAGACGCGACGACCATCGGAATTTGAATATTGGGATCTTGGTAGGTTGCTTTAATAGTTTGTGTTATTGGTTCTTCAACAAACGTTTGTTTTTTTAATACTTCGCCTTTTTCTATTGGCCCAAAATATTTCTCTATCCATTCTTTTGTTTGTTTTTTTTCGAAATCTCCAGCGACCACCAAGGCAGCGTTGTTAGGTGTATAGAACTTTTTGTGAAAAGCTTTAAAATCTTCTAAAGTTGCGGTGTCTAAATGTTCCATAGATCCAATAGTAGACCAGCGGTACGGATGGTTTTTAAACATATTTTCCTTAATAATAGGTAAAATTTTCCCGTAAGGCTGGTTATCATAACGCGAGTTTTTTTCTTCTTTAATAACCCCGTTTTGGGTATCAACCCCAATTTGGTTGATAACAGGATGCATTAGCCTTTCGGATTCCATCCAAAGAGCCAGTTCTAAATTATTGGAAGGGAATACTTCATAATAGTAGGTACGATCATCAGAAGTATTGGCATTATTAACTCCTCCGTTAGAAGTTACAATTTTGAACCATTCACCTCTTTTGATGTTTTTGGTTCCTTCGAATAAAAGATGTTCGAAAAAGTGGGCAAAACCTGTTTTTTCTGGATTCTCATCTTTGGACCCTACATGGTACATCACCGAAGTTATCACGACAGGTGCCGAAGAATCGTGGTGCAGAATAACATGCAATCCATTATCCAAATTGTATTCTTCAAAAGCTATTTTTTGAGCAGTAGCAACTCCGCCAAGGAGAAGGACATTAGTTAATCCCATTATTGATTTTTTCATTTAGATTAATAAAAATGCATTTACAATAGAAGAAAATGCAAATTATTGTTACTTCAAAAATACTTATTTTTAGTGAGGTGAGTCTGGTATTTTGTTTTTTTAGGAAAATGAGGGATATTTTGGTAAGGTAATCCATTGAAAACACGGTAAAAAGCAAAGAAATTATATTTTTAGTTTTAAGGGATTGCATAGTAAAAATTTAATTGTATATTTGCAACCTTAAAAATCAATAAATCAATTTGGTATGTATGCAATCGTAGAGATAGCAGGGCAACAATTCAAAGTAAGCAAAGACCTAAAGGTTTACGTTCACCGTTTGGCAAATGAAGAAGGAACTACAGTTTCTTTCGACAAAGTTTATTTGTTAGACGACAATGGCGTAATCACAATAGGCGCCCCCGCTATAGAAGGTGCTTCAGTAGAAGCTAAAGTGTTACAACACTTAAAAGGAGATAAAGTTATCATTTTCAAAAAGAAAAGAAGAAAAGGATACAAAAAGAGAAATGGTCACAGACAATATCTTACTCAAATTGTAATTGAAGGTATTACTGCATCAGGTGCTAAAAAAGCGGCTCCTAAAAAAGAAGCAGCTCCTAAGAAAGCAGCGGTAGAAGCAAGTACTGAAGAAGCTCCGGCTGCTAAAGTAAAAAAAGCTCCTAAAGCTAAAAAAGAAGATACTAAAGAATAATAACAATATTAAACTAATACGTCATGGCTCACAAGAAAGGTGTCGGTAGTTCCAAGAATGGTAGAGAATCAGAATCAAAACGTTTAGGTGTTAAGATTTTTGGAGGACAAGCTGCTATTGCAGGGAATATCATCATAAGACAAAGAGGTTCAAAACATAATCCAGGTGCAAATGTTTACATCAGTAAAGATCACACCCTACACGCAAGAGTAGATGGTGTTGTACATTTCCAAAAGAAAAGAGATAACAAATCATACGTTTCAATCATTCCATTTGAAGTTGAAGCATAATTGATTTACTCAATTTATTAGAAAACCCAATCTGAAAAGATTGGGTTTTTTTATGGACTCTCCCAAAGAGAGGGAGGTTAGGTGAAAAATGGATTGGTTTGATTGTATTTGTGGGTTTCATGAGCGAAAGTCTAGCCCAGTGTGTTGTGTATTTTTTGATTAAATACTTATGCAATTTAAAATAGTAAAACAGTGGGTTACCACAGACCAATTGAGTATAATTATCTTCTATTTTTTCTCCAATGTAAAATGTAGTTAATTCACCTGAATCTTTGTTTATTGTATACTCCCAAATTTCATTATTAGAATATAAAAATTCTGTAAAAGAATATGAATCTGGGTTTTCAGAAAAAGCAATCTTCTCTGTTTTGAATAATTCCCATCTTTTTGAATGACGATATAATTCGTAAAACAGAATTTCATCGGGGGTGATTGTTATCATTTTTCCAACTAAGCCATCATCTCTTATTTCCCATTTGCTTCTTTAGAACTCTATTTCCAATTCCCTATTAAAGTATTTATTTTGTCTTTTCTAAAAATAGTTTTTAAAGAATCTGCTTTTTTGATAGCAATTTGAGCGTTAGGATTTATGTTGTAGGCAGTAGTAAATATTTTTTATGGCTTGTGGGTAATTGAGATTCTTTACTGTGTTTTTGCCTAATTCAAATAGTTGTTTTTGGTATTCGTTTCGATTATTGTCTTGAGCCGAAATTGGAATGGTCAATAATAACAGTAATAGAAGAAGTAGATGGTTTCTCATGGTATTCGAAATTGGTTTTTAAAGCAAGCGGGCACTGTGTCTTAAAGTGTGTAAGTCGAAACTGTTTATTTATTCTCTTTATGTTTCTTTTCTTTTTTCTTTTTTTTTAATTTTTGCTCTTCTTCTTGTTTTTTAATAAGTGCTTCTTTTTCTGAATTAGCAGTTGCGACTTCTTTTTTTAGTAGCGCGATTATGTTAGAGCTTGATTCTAATTTAACATTTGCTTCGCTTAATTTTTTTTCGGCTGAGGTGACTTTATTTTTAGCTTTAGATATTTTTTTTGATTCCCTTTTATGTCACTTTCGTTAGTATTTTTATTGCTGTTTTGAAGATTTGCTAATCGATCTCGCTCTGTTTGTCGAGCTGCTTTTTTCTCTTCTACTTTTTGGGATAATTTTTGAATTTTTTTTTCTTCTTTGGCTAAATTGGATTGAGCGGTTACAGTTCTATTGCTGTAGTTGGCTAAAAGACGTTGTTGTGATTGTATTTGCAAAGACATTTGATTTTGTTGTCTAACAATATTGTTGGACATGTTCATTTGTCTTTGAGCGCTAGAAAACTGTGCCATTGCAAGAATAGGTAGTAGCAGTAATGTTATGATTGTGATAAGTGGTTTCATATTTAGGTGTACTTATTTATTAAGTTCTTTTTTATTTGTTACAGAAAATTGGCCGACTGATTTCAAGCTTCCTATTTTCTTAGAATTTGTTTCGAGTTCGGCTTTTGTTTTGATTAGTTTTTCTTCGGTCTTTGCTATTTGTACTTTTATTTCTTCAGTATCTTTTTGGGAGTAATTATGTGTGTTGTTAGCAGAATTTTCAAGGGCTGTTGACTGATTTGTTTGTTGTTCTAAATCGGAATTTAATTGTGTTATTTTTTCTTCTAATTTCAGTTTATTCTTTTCTTCTTTGGCAATTTTCTTTTCTGTTATTTTAGTTTGAGACTTTGAATTTCCCATACCTCTATCGTGCCATTTTTGGTTTTGACGATTTGTCCACTGTTGATTACTTTGAGCCATTTGTACTCTTGGGGAGTTTGGCATTTGAGCATTTGATAAAAAAGGCAGTAGTGCAAACAATATTACAAATAAATATTTTTTCATGTAGTTGGTTTATTTAAGTCAAATTTGAAAGTTAGTTGTCGAAATTATGAAAAATTTTCTTAAATATTTGTTTTCTTTTTTCTATTGAAAGCGTAAGACATAAAAAAACCAGACAGGTTTTAAAAATCTGTCTGGTTTGAAATCTGAATTAAAAAATCTAAGATTATCCCGAAGACACGGGACTTAAAATCTTTAGTATTCGGGTTTGAATGGATCATCAACAGGAACACCAATGTATGCTGCTTGATTATCACGTAAAGTCTCTAAATTAGCTCCTAATTTAGCAAGTTGAAACATAGCTATTTATCTTTATAATGACCCAAAACCGATATAATAATAATGATTACTTCGTAGTCAATGATTTCATATACCAATCTGTCTTTTTTGTTGATTTTTCTCGACCAAACATTTTCGGTTTTGTATTTTAGCTTTTCGGGTTTTCCAATTCCAGTTGTTGGATGAATTTCAAGTTCCGAAAATATTTTTTCAAGTTTAGAAATATCCGCTTTCTTACCAGATTTTTTAATTTTAGATAAGTCGGCAAGTGCTTCTTTGCTTATTTCTATTAAATATCGGCCCATATATTTTTTGGATCTACTTTGGTGTAGTTTTCTTCTCTATAAGTAGGGTTATGGAAATTTTTACGGTGTTTTTCTAATCTTTTCACTATTTCAGGATTTGTTATCTCTCTGTTTTGTTCAATTACTTCCACATCAAAAGCCTTCAAAATTTTTTTGATGATAGCAAGTTTAGAACTGTCTTTTATGTTTACAGTAAGTGTAGTCATTTTGATAATCATTTGAGATACAAAGGTATAAAATATTCCGGTTGTTCTTGAGATATTGAATGCAAAAATGCTTTTTTTGGTTTTTATTGAAAACTCTGTATTTCTTGAATTGAAGTAGTATTTAGTGGCGATTTGCGTGAGGGATAGCAGTGAAAATCCTTTACGGAACGGAGTGGAGTAAAGATTGTAACGAATAGCCCGACCCGAAGTTTTTACGAAGGGTCACGCCCAAAAACAAAAAACCCTCGCATTACTGCAAGGGTTTCTCTAATTATAATTTTTAGCTAATTACTATTCACTAAAATTTAGTATCTGTAGTATTCTGGTTTGAATGGACCATCAACAGGAACGCCAATGTATGCTGCTTGATCGTCACGTAAAGTCTCTAATTCAACTCCTAATTTAGCAAGGTGCAACATAGCTACTTTTTCATCTAAGTGTTTTGGTAACATATAAACGTCATTGTTGTAAGCTGCGCTGTTTTTCCACAATTCGATTTGAGCTAGAGTTTGGTTAGTAAATGAGTTACTCATTACAAAACTTGGATGACCTGTAGCACAACCAAGGTTTACTAAACGACCTTCAGCCAAAAGGATGATGTCTTTACCATCGATAGTATATTTATCAACCTGTGGTTTGATTTCCACTTTAGAAGCTCCGTGGTTCGTGTTCAACCAAGCAACTGCAATTTCGTTATCAAAATGTCCAATGTTACAAACGATAGTTTTATCTTTCATTTGCTCAAAGTGAGAACCAAGAACGATATCTTTATTTCCAGTTGTTGTGATGATGATATCAGCATTTCCAACAACAGTGTTTAATTTTTTAACTTCAAAACCGTCCATTGCAGCTTGTAAAGCACAAATTGGATCAATTTCAGTAACTGTAACAATAGATCCAGCACCTCTAAAAGAAGCAGCAGTACCTTTTCCTACGTCACCGTATCCACATACTACAACTCTTTTACCAGCAAGCATAATATCAGTTGCACGACGAACAGCATCTACTGCCGATTCTTTACAACCATATTTGTTGTCAAATTTCGATTTAGTAACCGAGTCATTAACATTGATTGCAGGCATTGGTAACGTTCCCGCTTTTACTCTTTCGTACAATCTGTGAACTCCAGTTGTAGTCTCTTCAGACAAACCTTTTATTCCAGCAACTAATTCTGGGTAACGGTCAATAACCATGTTAGTCAAATCCCCACCGTCGTCAAGAATCATGTTCAATGGCTTTCTATCTTCACCAAAGAATAATGTTTGCTCAATACACCAGTCAAAATCAACTTCGTTCAACCCTTTCCAAGCGTAAACTTGAATTCCAGCAGCAGCCATAGCAGCAGCAGCTTGATCTTGAGTGGAGAAAATGTTACATGAAGACCAAGTAACTTCAGCACCAAGAGCGATTAAAGTCTCGATTAAAACTGCAGTTTGGATTGTCATGTGTAAACATCCTGCGATACGAGAACCAGCAAGTGGTTGTTCGTCTTTATATTCAGAACGAAGTGCCATTAGACCTGGCATTTCAGCTTCAGCTAATTCAATTTCTTTTCTTCCCCAGGCTGCTAGAGAGATGTCTTTTACTTTGAAAGCCACAAAAGGCATAGTTGTAGTACTCATTTATAGTATATTTGTATTGTGATTTTTTGCAAATTTACGGAATAACTTATGATTTAAAAAGGATTCACTTATATTTATGAATTGTTTAATAGTGTAATCTTTTAAAAATCAGTAAAATAATAATTAAAATACCATTTAGCTTCATTTTCAGGAGCTAATCCCGCTGTTCACTATATCTTTTTATCTGGAACTTATTTTGGTGACCAGAAACTATTTGCAAGATAAAAAGGATGTCGTTTCCATCGGGGCTAGGAAATCAAGTAAATATCATGCCTTTATACAAAACGATACGCTTTAGTTCTACAACACAAATTTTCGTTTGGAAAATCACCGAATCCTTCGAGCAATTAAACAACGAAGTACAATTAAACGACAAAAACTGTATTCGTCTTGAAGGAATGAAGTCAGAAATGCATCAACGGGGTTTTCTAAGCGTACGCAAATTATTGCAAATTGCCGGTTACACTGATTTTGATTTGTATTATGATGAATTTGGGAAACCGGATCTAACAGACGATAAATACATTTCCATTACCCATTCCCATAATTTTTCAGCCATTATTGTAAGTGACGAAACAGTAGGGATCGATATCGAATTACAACGAGATAAAATAATCCGAATTGCTGATAAGTTTGTCGATACCGAATTTAGCTATTTAGATAAAAATGATTTAGAAAGCTATATTAAAAAGCTAACTGTAATTTGGGGAGCCAAAGAAGCGATTTTTAAAATTAGAAACGAAAAAGGAATCAGCTTTAAAGAACATATTAAAGTACAAGCTTTTCGTTTAGATGATATTAAAGCAAAGGCTGAACTTCATTTCGATGGTATAGTTATCGATTTTGAATTGTTTTATGAAGAAATTGAAGGTTTTGGATTGGTTTATGCTTTTCAGAAAGAGAGTGGGGAATAGAGGTTAGAAAAAAGAACTAAGAGAATGTAGCTACGCTTTTCAAAATTCTAATTTCCACAAAACTCATATGACCTTATATTTCTTAAATGTTTAAATTACTTTAAACATCAATAAAGTAAAAAAGCCACGTAAAGCAAATAAACTTATATGGCTTTATTAAATAAAAACCGCCCTAACTTCTGCTGTTAAACATTCCCATATAGATAAAAGTCCCCATTTTTCTGGCTCTACGTTTCAAAATATCCGCATTTTCGCCTTCAAAAAGTTCATCTAAAGTTTGCGCCCAATAGTTCAACCAGATTCCAAATTCGTTCGGGCCTATTTTTCCTCCAAAATGTTCGTCAACTTTTACGTGAGCTTTCAACGGATCGCCTTTGTATATTTTACCTCCAAAAAGATTCATCTCCCAAAAATCAGTTAGTTTTTCTAGATGTTCGTCCCAGTCTTGAATCATATCGTTAAAATAAAAAGTAATTTCTTCATCAGCTCTTATTTTATTGTAAAAAGTATGAACTAATAGTGAGAGGTCTTCTCGGTTTTCAATTAGTTTTTTCATTAGAAAATAATAACGTTAAGGAAAATTAATACAACACTTAAAAATACGCTGCTAATAGTAAGGTTTAGGATGGTTTTATGAGTCATTTGTGCTAGAATTGATGTATTTACAAGCATGCAAATCAATACAACAACCGCTAACTGTACCATTTGTAGTACGCTTGTTCCGTTTTTAAGAATATTCATGGCGGCAATAGCGCCAAGACAACTTTGTCCAATAATAATTAATGTTGCGAAACCAATAAAATTGGTGTTAAAATCTGCAAATGTGTTTTTATATAGTGTCATGATAATTGAATTTTTTGTTGTGACAAATTTACGACCACTTCAATTCAATTATTTATGACATAGGTCATATGGGCACAATTAGCGATATACTTTTCGATTGATGATTTTCAATTCTCCTTTTTTTTCTAATGTTTTAATAGTTCGGATAACAGTCTCTACTCGAAGGCCTGTTAAGTCCCCAATTTGTTGTCGCGTCAAATCAATAGCATATCCGTTTTCATCTTTTATGAAATTAAAATAAGAAATAGAATAATCAAATAATTGCAGGAGTCGGTGTTCAGAATCATGAGTCGAAATCTCTGCTGCCATAACCGATTTGTAGTGCAGACGTTGTGCTAAAACCTCAATTATTTTAATAGAAACCGAGGGGTTTTCATTGATTAATTTTAGGAAATTGTTTTTCGAGATGCATAGCAATTCAGAATCTTCTACTGCTTCGGCATTAGCAGGATACGTTCGGTCTAAGAATAAAGGAGGTTCGCCAAAACTCTGATTCGCATAAAAAATACCTTGAATAAACTCCCGACCTTCATCATTATAATTATTCATTTTTACGGCTCCTGAAGTAATTTGATAGTAGTGCGTAGCCAGATGGTCTATCTCAAAAATAATTTCCGACTTTTTGTATCGCTTTCGTACTGCATCGTATTTTTCAAGTAATTCTATTTCAATCATGGTTTTGTTTATGTTGCACTTTAGGTTCTAAAACAAAGAAATACTTTGTCAAAGTAGTACTCGTTTTCAAAAAACTTTTACTTTTACGTTCATTATGAGAAATAAAGATAGTACTATATATGATCAGATGCGTCAGGCGAAGTCAGAAAAACGTAAGTTACTGGCTATTCTTCTTGATCCAGACAAGATCGTTTGGAAAAATTTAGACAATCTAATTTCGAAAATCAATCAATCACCCGCGACGCATATTTTTATTGGCGGAAGCCTTGTAGAAAGCAATAGGATTGATGAGTTAATTATTCGATTAAAACAAAAAGTCGATTTGCCAATTGTGCTTTTTCCTGGTAACCCCTCGCAAATCTCAAAAGAAGCCGATGCGATTTTATTTCTTTCTCTAATTTCAGGAAGAAATCCAGATTATTTAATAGAACATCAGGTGAAAGCAGCACCAATTCTAAAACAAACCCAACTCGAGATTATTTCAACAGGTTACATTTTAATAGATGGCGGAAACGAAACTGCTGTAGCCAGGGTAAGCAAAACAAAACCCTTGGATAGAAACAATTTAGATTTGGTTCTTGCAACGGCTCAAGCAGGCGAAATGCTGGGTAATAAATTGATCTATCTCGAAGCGGGTAGTGGCGCAAAACAAGCAGTTCCTTTAGAAATGATTGATTTAATCTCTAAAAACACTGAAATACCTTTAATTGTTGGTGGCGGAATTGTAGATTTACTCGGAATTCAAGACGCCTATGATTATGGAGCTGATCTTGTAGTTATAGGAACTGCTTTTGAAAGAGATTTTGATTTCTTTGAAACGGCTAAATATCACCTAATCGAAAATAAATAATGATAGAGTTTTTTTTAAATGCATACAAAGACGTTTCTATTACTCATATTATATTAGAATTCATCGCCTTTGTATTCGGAATTTTAAGTGTGTGGTATGCGAGGCAAGAAAATATATTAGTGTACCCAACAGGATTAATTGCAACAATAATTTCCGTGTATCTTCTTTTTATTGCTGGCTATCTTGGGGATATGATGATTAATGGGTATTTTACCATAATGAGTATTTATGGCTGGTATAAATGGTCTCGAAAAACAGAAGGCAGCGACAATCTACCAATTACAAGAACCAATACCAAAGAAAAAATCATTGGGATAGTATTGTTTTTTATTACAATTTTTGTAGTTTTCGGTATTTATAAGTTTTTTGATTATCAAATAAAAACAGACAATTATATTGATATTATAGCCTCTGGAATATTTTTTACTGGGATGTGGTATATGGCCAATAAAAAGATAGAAAACTGGACCCTTTGGATTATTGGGGATCTCATAGTTACGCCTTTGTACGCGTATCGCGGACTAGGAATGTTATCATTACAATATTTAATTTTTACAATTTTAGCTATTTCAGCCTATTTAGAATGGAGAAAAATCTTAAACAAGAGCAATCTGCAATTATAAAAATTGCCATGTTTGGACCAGAAAGTACTGGAAAAACAACTTTGGCGATACAGCTTGCCGATCACTATAAAACAGCCTGGGTTCCTGAATTCGCTAGGGATTATTTACAAGAAAAGTGGGATAGAAGCGCACTTATCTGTGACGTTGATGATATGTTACCCATTGCTTATGGTCAAACTAAATTGGAAAATCACGGACTATCAATCGCTAATAAGTACTTGTTCTGCGATACAAATTTATTGGTGACTACCGTTTTTTCTGAAGTGTATTACAATTACTGTGACCCATTATTACATAAAGCTGCTCAGGAACACGAGTATGATTTGTTTTTTCTTACGGACATCGATGTGCCGTGGGAAAAAGATGACTTAAGGGATAAAGCGGAAGGACGAGACGCTGTTTTTGCGGTTTTTAAAAAATCATTGATAGATAATAATAAACCATTCATAACACTTTCTGGTGATAAAAATTTGAGGCTTGCAAAAGCAATTTCAATTATTGAGGGCTTGACAAAAGCCAAAGAAATGGGGCTGTCTTCGCTTGATTTTGTTCAAATTTATGAACATGGAATCCCAATCGAAAATATCAAAAGACAATTAGCGATTTTTAAAAACGGAATTCCTAAAATGCATCTATTATCAGCGGCGACATTCAATAATGGCATTGTGAAATTTTCTGAAAAAGAATTTTCTGAGAAAGCCGCTTTTTTTGATCAAGAGAAATCGAAGCTTAAATTGCTAAAGTTTGTTCCTGCCTCAGGAGCTGCGAGTAGAATGTTTAAATTTTTATCGGTCTTTTTATCTGATTTTAAAATAGGAGAGGAAACGATAAACGCCTATATCAATAGAAAAAAAGATACTGATCTGGCTGTGTTTATTGTGGGTATGGATAAATTTGCTTTTTTTAATATGGTTCACGAGCAATTAAAAAAAGTGCACCCAAATTTTGATAGTCTAGATCGAGATTATAAAAATTATTTTTTTATAAAAATGATGTTAGATCCTCAGTATTTTGATTTCGCAAATAAGCCAAAAGGAATTTTGCCTTTTCATAAATATTACGCCAATATAGCATCTCCAATAGAAGAACATTTGTATGAGTGTGGCTATTACTCAAGTTCAAATGGTAAATCGAATCTTCATTTTACAGTTTCAAAAGAACATCAGTCTCAATTTCAAGACATTATTAAAAAGACTTTAGATAGAGTGGAGACAGAGACAAAAAACACAGTAGAAATTCAATATTCCTATCAGAATAAAAGTACTGATACTATTGCTGTAGAGGAATCTAACGCTATTTTTAGAAATGAGAAAGGGAATTTGGTTTTTAGACCAGGAGGACATGGAGCTTTAATTGAAAATCTAAATGCGCTAGATGCAGATGTTATTTTTATTAAGAATATTGATAATGTAATCTTGCATAATAATGATGCAATTGCATTGTATAAGAAAGCATTGGCAGGAGTTTTGTTAGAGTTGCAAAATCAAGTTTTTGACTATCTAAATGTAATAGACTCTGATGAAAATGACGCTACTAAAGTGGAGGAAATAGCGCTATTTTTAGATAAAAAATTCAATGTAAAATTAGCTGAAAGTTTTGATTCTTTTACATTTGAAAATAAAATTGCCGCAATTACATCTGCTTTAAATAGACCCATACGTGTATGCGGAATGGTAATAAATGAAGGAGAAGCTGGTGGTGGTCCATTCTGGGTAAAAGACGAAAAGAATCAAGTTTCATTGCAAATCGTTGAAACTTCACAGATTGATTTAAATGATAACAAGCAAAATAGTATATTGAATAGTGCGACCCATTTTAATCCGGTTGATTTAGTATGTGGAACTAAGAATTATAAAAACGAAAAGTTTGATTTGACTCAATTCATTAACCAGAATAGTGGGTTTTTAGTCAAAAAGACTAATTCTGGAAAAAATATTAAAGGATATGAATTGCCCGGACTATGGAATGGGGCAATGGCTAATTGGTTAACGATCTTTATAGAAGTCCCGTTGATAACTTTTAATCCAGTTAAAACGGTAAATGATTTGTTGAAAAATGCGCACCAACAATAACGTTGTTTTGGTGTACTAAATTAAATCCAAATGGAGATTCAAAAAATAATATCAGAATTACAATATAAAGCGGTTCGCAGTAGCGGGGCTGGTGGGCAAAATGTCAACAAAGTTTCCTCTAAAGTGGTATTGACTTTTGATGTGGAACATTCACAAGGTGTAACCGAGAAAGAAAAAGAATTGCTGAAAGTGAATTTGGCCTCACGATTAACTACTGATTTTGTTTTAATTCTAAATTGTGATGAAGACCGTAGTCAGCTTAGAAATAAAGAAATAGTTACCAAACGTTTTTTGGAAGTCGTCAAAAAAGGCTTGGAGGTTCCGAAAATTAGACTAGCAACAAAAATTCCTAAATCAGCGATACGAAAGCGGATTAAAAATAAAAAGAACGTATCCCAAGTTAAGCAAAATCGTAGAAAACCAGATCATGACTAATGCTGATTTTCCGACGAATAAAATTTTGATATTTGATATTTTTAAGGTTACATTTGCACCGTCTCAAAGGGGTGCTCTAAATAACGAGCTGAGATCATACCCAACGAACCTGAGCAAGTAATGTTGCTAAGGGAAAAAACGATACAATTATAGAGTGCACGCTATTATTTTGTCGTAGGAAACAATCATTTTTTAATTTAACAAAAGGAATAATTCCCCCTTTTATTCGTAATCTTTTTTACGGATGAATACTATTTTTAATTTTTCTCGCACAAACCTGCCTGCGATAGGCAGGAGTACAAAGACACAAAGTGTAACTTTTTTACTGTCTCTTTTCTTTTCATTCTTTTCTTTTCACTCCTTTTCACAAGTTAAAGACACTACTTCGGTAAATCAACTGGATGAGGTGCTAGTTTCGGCGGTTCGAGTTACTGCAAAGACACCGGTTAGTTTTAGTAATTTGAGTAAAAAAGAGATTGCTCCACGTAATTTAGGACAAGACATTCCTATTTTAATGAATTATTTACCGTCAGTTGTCACCACTTCTGATGCTGGAAATGGAGTAGGGTATACTGGTATTCGTGTTCGTGGTAGCGATGCCACTCGTGTGAATGTAACGATCAACGGAATACCTTACAACGACTCGGAAAGTCATGGAACCTATTGGGTAAACATGCCTGACTTTGCTTCTTCACTAGAAAGCTTGCAACTGCAACGTGGTGTAGGAACATCCACTAATGGATCGGGTGCTTTTGGCGCAAGCCTGAACATGCTTACAGATAGTTATGCTAAAGATAGCAATGGAGAAATCTCTAATTCTTTTGGGAGTTTTAATACTAGAAAACATACGGTTAAATTTAGTACTGGTTTAATTGACAATCATTTTGAAGTGGCAGGACGTCTTTCTGCTTTAAAATCGGATGGGTATATTGACAGAGCGGCTTCGGATTTAAAATCCTATTTCTTACAAGGAACTTATGTGGGTAAAACGACCTTGATTAAAGCATTGGCTTTTGGAGGTACAGAAAAAACCTATCAGTCTTGGAATGGTTTAGAAGATTTGGATTTGCTACAAAACGACCGGACTTTCAATACTGCTGGAATGTATACAGATGAGTTTGGAAAAACTCGTTTTTATGACAATGAAACTGATAATTACCAACAAGACCATTATCAACTGCATTGGAATGAAAAGGTGTCAACAAACTGGAGCACAAATTTAGCTTTCCATTATACCAAAGGGAAAGGTTATTATGAAAATTATAAAGAGAACGCAAAATTCTCGGCTTATGGATTAACTCCAATTGTTATTGGTGGAACAACAATTAATAAAACAGACCTTATTCGTCAGAAATGGTTGGATAATGATTTCTACGGAACGACTTTCTCGGCTAATTATAAAAGCGGAAAACTAGATGTGATTTTTGGCGGTGGCTACAACAAGTATGAAGGAATTCATTTTGGGAAAGTAATTTGGGCACGTTATGCTTCAACAAGCGAATTAGGAGATCGTTATTATAGTGATGTTGCAACCAAAACAGATGGGAATATTTTTGCCAAAGCCAATTATCAAATTACTGATAAACTAAGTTTATTTGGCGATTTACAATTGAGAAACGTACAGTATAAAGCTAATGGAGCCGAAACTGGAATTGTCAATGACAACTTTAATTTCTTCAATCCAAAGGCAGGTTTGAATTTTGATCTTAACTCTAATAACGCTTTGTATTTTTCTTATGCCAGAGCCAATCGCGAACCTAACAGAACTGATTATGAAGGCGGAAATGCAAAACCTGAAAAATTAAATGATTTTGAAATGGGTTGGAGATATGCTTCAAACAAAATCAAATTCAATTCGAATGTGTACTATATGGCATACAAAGATCAATTGATATTAACTGGAAAACTGGATAATGTTGGGAGTCCAATTCGTTCTAACAGCGAAAAAAGTTATCGTTTAGGTTTAGAAGTTGATGCCTCTATTACTGTTTCAGAGAAGTTTATGGTGAGGCCAAATTTTACTTTGAGCACTAATAAAAATGTTGATTTAGCCGTTGAAGGCGAAAATTATGGAACTACAGACATTGCTTATTCGCCATCGGTTATAGTTGGGAATGTTATTACGTACAAGCCTTTACAGAATCTTCAGATTTCTTGGTTGCAAAAATTTGTAGGAGAGCAATACATGAATAATATTGAACTGCCGGCTGCAAAATTGGCTAATTATTTTGTCATCGATTTGAATGTGGCATATGAAATTAAACCAAAATCTGTTTTTAAATCAATTGTAATTACTGGATTGGTGAACAATATTTTAGACAAGAAATATGTATCAAATGGATATATGTATGACGTTTATCCATATTATTATCCACAAGCGCGAATTAATTTCTTGGCAGGATTGACATTGAAGTTTTAGTTTTTTATATTGTAGTAGTGAAAAGCCTGAAAACATTCGCTTTCAGGCTTTTTTAGTTTTAATTATACACTCTCAACGAAGTTCCGTTAACTTCCACCCGATATTGTTTTAGAGGATATTGTAGTCCAGTTTGACTTAAACCGCTAAACAAGCTATATTCAGCGTTATCGCAATCACAAACTATATTTATTCCTTTTAAGGTCATAGTAGAACAAGAACTTAAAGCTTGATTTGGACAAGCGGCGTCGAATGCATTATAGCCACTTCCAGTGTTGAATATGTAAATGCCTTTGACTCCCACGCCAGAGTAATAAACAGCATTACTTACGAATTTTAGGTTCGAATAGGCAGGCAAATTCATGTTGATATCTATAGTAAATGTATAGTTAGGTAGATAAGGGTTATTATTGCGAGAACCATTGTCGCTACAGTTAAAAAAAAGAGGCAATAGTACGAGTAGAAAAAGGTGTTTTTTCATTATTTAAAATAAATTAAAAGTATTAGCGAAACAAATTTAATTTATTTAACTTTGAATTAAATATGATTAACATATAATTATAGACTTAAAAAAATAAAAGTATCTTTGAGAAAAGAAATCCCGTCCTGATGGGATTTTTTCTATTTACATAAACGATGAAACTATGAGCGCAATATCTTATTACACGGCAGAAGGATTAAAAAAATTAAGAGAGGAATTAGATTATTTAAAAAGCGTGATGCGTCCAAAAGCATCTGCAGATATAGCTGAAGCGAGAGATAAAGGAGATTTGTCTGAAAATGCAGAGTACGATGCCGCAAAAGAAGCGCAAGGAATGCTGGAGATGAGAATTGCTAAGCTAGAGGAAGTACATTCTAATGCGCGACTGATTGATGAAACTCATCTTGATGTTTCTAAGGTGTTGGTTTTATCTAACGTAAAAATCAAAAACCAATCTAACGGAATGGAATTGAAATATCGACTTGTTGCTGAAAGTGAAGCCGATTTAAAAAGCGGAAAAATATCAGTTACTTCTCCTATTGGAAAAGGATTACTTGGTAAAAAAGTAGGTGATGTTGCCGAAATTACAGTGCCAAATGGAGTGCTGAAATTTGAAATTATGGAGATTTCGCGCGACTAAGGGAGTATTCAGTTTTGAGTATTCAGTCGCAGTTTACAGTTATAAATTAATTATAATATTCACAATCTACTTCCGGATTGACTCCCCTTCATTCATAGGGGGACTGGGGGAGGATTTAATAAAAGTCTTAAAAAATGAGTTCAATATTCACTAAAATCGTAAACGGAGAAATTCCTTGTTATAAAATAGCGGAAGACGAAAATTATTTGGCTTTTCTAGATGTCAATCCAAATGCAAAAGGGCATACACTTTGTATCCCGAAATTTGAAGTCGATAAGATTTTTGATATGGATGAAGCCCATTATTTGGGATTAATGCATTTTGCAAGAAAAGTAGCTATCGCATTAGAAAAAACAGTTCCTTGCAAAAGGGTAGGAATGGCAGTCGTAGGACTGGAAGTTCCTCATGCACATGTTCATTTGATTCCATTGAATGAGATGGATGAAATGCGTTTTCAAAATAAAGTATCTTTAACTAAGGAAGAATTTGAAGCTTTAGCAGAAAATATTAAAATCAACCTATAATTTTTTATAAATAAAATAAATTGGTATGGTTTTCGTTTAGAAAGGGAATAGGTGAAAACCTATTCCCTTTTAATTTATGGGCTTACACTATATAATATGAGAAATATTTTTATACTATTTTCTTTCTTTTTCTCTTTTCTAAGTTTCGGGCAAGTCACTACTGGATATGCTTTGATTGACGGTAAAATGGCTGCCGTTTCTGCTACTTCTGCGGAATCAATTGCTAAATACATCAATGCTAATTTCAAAACGGACACTGATAAAATACGGGCTATTTTTTATTGGACCGCATCTACTATAAGCTATGATGTGGCTAATATGTACGCAGTAAACTTCGATGAAACAGTTCAGGAAAAAATAACAAAGACTTTACAGACAAAAAAAGGGGTTTGTATTCATTATGCTACCGTTTTTAATGAACTTTCGAGTAAAGTTGGAATAGAATCCTATATAATTGAAGGGTATACAAAGCAAAACGGAAAAGTGGGGAACTTGGCTCATGCTTGGGCCGCTGCAAATATCGATGGTGTGTGGTATGTGTTTGACCCCACTTGGGGTGCTGGCTATGTTAATAATGGCAAATTTTATAAGAAATTGAATAATGCTTATTTTAAGGTAGAACCTGCTAAAATGATTGCCTCACATATTCCATTTGATTATTTATGGCAATTCTTAAATTACCCCATTACTAATGGTGAGTTTTATGAGGGTAAAATCCAAGTGAATAAATCCAAGAAATATTTTGACTTTAAAAAAGAAATCACCAAACAAAATGCTTTGTCAGAAATCGATCAGTTGTTTGAATCAGCTGCGCGAATAGAAAAAAATGGTATAAAAAACGCTATGATTCTAGAACGTTACGAAGGCAAAAAGAAAGAGTTGGCCTCTGTGCGACAAAATACAAATATTGAGAAATTGAATTCCATTGTGATCGAATTGAATGAAGCGGTTGTCCTACTGAATGATTTTATTTATTACAGAAACAATAAGTTTAAACCCACTTTTTCAGATGAAGAGATTAATAAAATGATTCAAACTCCAAGAGAAAAGCTTGCCAAATGTCAAAACAATATTTACAGCATTGGTTCAGTAGGGACTGAAAACGGATCAAATGTAGCTTCGATTAAAAAATCAATTGAGACAGCTTTGGCGCAAGCCGACGAGCATGCTTTGTTTGTTGAAAATTATTTAAGTAAATCTAAAATAGTTAGAAAAACCATGTTCTCGAAAGTGTCTTGGTTCGGAGTTCCTTTAAACTAGATTGCTTTTTTTAAAAGTGATTTGCATAGTAGTTCCTTTCCCTATTTCAGAACGAGACACTTTAATCGATCCTTTGTGGTATTCTTCTACAATCCTTTTTGTTAGAGATAAACCTAATCCCCATCCTCTTTTTTTGGTAGTAAAGCCTGGCTCAAAGACCCTTTTAAATTGGCTTTTCTGAATTCCACTTCCGCTATCAGTCACACTTATTTTTACGGAATCGTGGTCTTGTTCTATTTTTAAAGCCAGTTTGCCTCTTCCTTTCATGGCATCAATAGCATTCTTAACCAGATTTTCAATCGTCCAGCTGTGTAAGGTTGCGTTAAGCATGATAAAAATGGGCGATTTCGGACTTTCAAAAGTAAATTCTATTTGTTTCGAAAAGCGAGATTGAAGATAGTTATAGGATTGAAAGGTCTCCTCAATAATGTCCTTCTTTTCTAAGATGGGTTCCGAGCCAATTTTTGAGAAACGATCTGTAATGGTCTGTAAGCGTTCAATGTCTTTTTCAATTTCCATCGTTGTTGATTCATCAACATTTTCAGATTTCAAGATTTCGACCCATCCTATTAAAGAAGAAAGTGGTGTGCCTATTTGGTGTGCTGTTTCTTTTGCCATTCCCGCCCAAAGTTTGTTTTGAGTTGCTATTTTCGTGCTTCGATAAAAATAATAGACTAAGGCAGAAAATAAAACAATTATGAGTAATAAGGCAATGGGATAATATTTTAATTTATTCAACAATGCCGAATTACCATAATATAATTTTTGAAATTTTCCGGGATCATATTCAATTACGATAGGGGTATTTTCATTTTTTAAATTTGATAAAAATGCGTTAGCTCTAGTATTGTCTTTTACAATTGCATCATCGATATTCACGGTATTGATGATGCTGTCATTCTCAGTAAGGATAATAGGTATTGACGTATTGTTACTGAAGATTTGAAGCGGGAGCTCAACATCAGTATTTTGTCCAGCGTTAATAAGTGTTTTTTGAGCTTTTGCCCAAAGATTCATCTTTAAACGTTCTTCATTTTTGAATATTTGAAAAAAGGTATAGGTGTTCCATAGAATCATTGAAATTATCAAAAATGAAACAAAAATAATAATCCAACGTGTTGTATTTCTTCTTTCGGAAAACTGCATAAAGGAGATTTTGAGGTATAAATATAACGAAATATAAACACTATTATTTTAGTTCTTAATACAAAGGAAAAATATTATTTTGCTGGAATTTTTTTTGCGATTAAATAAGCAGGCGCTCTCTTTTTAAACTTAAACCATTTACTTACTTTTGTAAATCGAAGAACTAAATAAGCGAAAACAAATAGTATGATTAGTATTGATCCAAAAAGTATAGAAACAGCTAAGTTACAAGGATATCTTCAAGGTTCTGTAGGGCCAAGACCCATTGCTTTTGCAAGTACCATAGATAAAAATGGAAATCCAAATGTATCTCCTTTCAGCTTTTTTAACGTTTTTAGCGCGAATCCGCCTATTCTTGTTTTCTCTCCTGCAAGACGCGTTCGCGATAATTCGATTAAGCACACTTTAATTAATTGTGAAGCAACGGGAGAAGTGGTTATTAATGTCGTGAATTTTGACATGGTACAGCAAACGTCTCTTGCAAGCACAGAATATGCTGATGGTGTAAATGAGTTTTTAAAATCAGGTTTAACGCAAGTTCCTTCTGATGTTGTAAAGCCATTTCGAGTAAAGGAGTCACCTGTACAATTTGAGTGTAAAGTGAAGCAGATAATTCCATTAGGAAGTGAAGGCGGAGCTGGAAATTTAATCCTTTGTGAAGTGGTGCGAATTCATATTAACGAAGCGGTTTTAGATGCTAACGGGGCGATAGATCAGTATAAAATCGATCTAGTTTCCAGGTTAGGAGGTAATTGGTATTCACGATCAAATCAAGGTTTGTTTGAAGTGCCTAAGCCTCTGTCAACGCTGGGAATCGGAGTAGATGTTATTCCGTCTTACGTTAAGGAAAGTCACATTTTTGATGGAAATGATTTAGGTAAATTAGGAAACATAGAAGCCTTGCCTACCCCAGAAGAAGTTAGTATATTTGTAAAACAGAATTTTTCTGTGAAAGGAGTTTTAAGTGCTGATGATCAGGATAAACTACATTTAGAGGCTAAGAAATATCTAGATGAAGACGATGTTCTTACCGCATGGAAAGTACTTTTGGCAAAAAAAGAAGAGTAAATAACAATTAAAATAACGAAGATGGAAGTTACAGGAAAAATTAAAGTTGTTAATCCAGAACAACAAATTAGTGCCGCATTTAAAAAGAGAGAGCTAGTTGTTACGACAGAAGAACAATATCCTCAACATATTATGATTGAGTTTACTCAAGACAAATGTGACTTGTTAAACAATTATACAGTTGGTGAGCCAGTAAAGGTTTCTATCAATTTAAGAGGTAGAGAATGGGTTAATCCACAAGGAGAGACTAAATATTTCAATAGCATCCAAGGATGGAGAATTGAGAAAGCAGGAGTGGAGCCTCAAGCGCCATCTGCGCCTATGCCATCAGCTCAAACTTTTGCTCCGGCATCAAACTTAAACGAAGACGAACCAGATGATTTGCCTTTTTAATTTATAGTCCAATATAGAAAAAGCCTTGATTTATCAGGGCTTTTTTGTTTTAAAAAATTTTAAAAATCGGGTTTTATAAGAATTCCTAAACCATTAGTTCTTCCAAATTGGGGATATACAAACGCTGAGGTACTTTTCTTTCTGCCAAATTTAATTGCCTGGAAAGGATTGTAATTAGAGACTATAATTCCGGAAAGTAATCCAATTCCAGCTCCTGCTAATACATCAGATGAATAATGCCTGTTATTTGCAACTCGTAAGATGCCGGTAGTTGTTGCAAATATAAAACCACTACTAGCATACCAAAAATTCGAATCTTTATATTCTTGAAATAGCAACGCTGCATTGGTAAAGGCTATGGCAGTATGACCCGAAGGAAAGCTAAGATTGTTTGAGGCATCCGGTCTTTCTTCTTTTACTAGGTTTTTAGTGATTTGTACAACGGCTAATGTTAAAGAATTAGCAATAACAATATCTATTGTTTGATGTAAAACTGTATTTTTAGGTTGGAACCCAAGGTATCTTCCAGCGTATATTTGAGCTACTGGTACTAAAGGCGTGAAGTTGTCTATTTTAGAATTAAACCCAATTCCAAAAAAAGCATTTGATTTTTCTTGGATGCTATTATTTTGACTAGAATTTAATAGGAATATACCACCGATCAACACAGCTGCAGGCACAATAAAGTTCTTGTAAGATAGTTTTTTATGGATTGCTAAACTATCAATTTTTTGACCGTACATTTGTGAGACAAACAATACCAAAAGGAATAGCGTTGATAATTTTTTCATTTTTAAAATAGTCAAATAAATAAGTTGTTTCAAATTTAGTAGTTAGTTTTATATTTAAGTTTAAAATCATGTTTTATTTATCTCAAGAATTATTTTTCCCTCTAGTTTCTGAAACTAAGTCACATGGCATTGTTGCACTTGGTGGGGACTTGTCTCCAGATCGTTTACAATTAGCTTATAAAAGCGGCATCTTTCCTTGGTTTGAAGATGGAGAACCCATTACTTGGTGGTCGCCTAATCCGCGCATGGTTTTGTTCCTTGATGAATTAGTAGTTTCTAAAAGTATGCGAAACATTTTGAACCGAAATATTTTTACAGTTACGTTCAATCAAAATTTTAGAGATGTAATAGCTAATTGTCAGCAAATAAAACGCGATGGGCAAAATGGAACTTGGATTACTAATGATATGGTTGAGGCCTATTGTAAACTAAATGAATTAGGTATTGCAAAGTCAATCGAAGTTTGGCAAAATGATGAATTAGTAGGTGGATTATACGGGATTGACTTAGGGCATATTTTCTGCGGCGAAAGTATGTTTTCTAAAGTTTCGAATGCTTCTAAAGTGGCTTTTATAGCTTTGGTAAACCAATTAAAAAATGAGAATTATAAGTTGTTGGATTGCCAAGTTTACAATCCTCATTTAGAAAGTTTGGGTTGCCGAGAAATCGATAGAATCGATTTTATGGAATTATTGAAAATGGACCAATTATGAAAAGTACTCATATTGTAAAGGAATTGTTTGTTTATCCAATAAAAAGTCTTACTGGAATAAGCATCCAAAGTGCAAAAGCGTAAGAAATAGGTTTTGAATACGACCGATGATGGATGCTCATTGACGAAGAAAATCAGTGCACAACGCAACGTATAGAACGGTAAATAATTCCATTTTATTTGGTGTAAATATTGTTTGTCAAAATTCAGGAATATTAACTGTTGGAGATGTTTTAGAGTTTTAGAAATTCAGTTTAGCAAAACTCCAATCTAAAGTTTTAAATAAAACCAGTTCATTCCTCAAACTTGGCAACCCAATAATCAATTTCAAAGTTTCATGTGCCATCATCGTGCCAATCATTCCTGGTAAAGTCCCTAGGACTCCATTAAAACTACAATTCGGCACATCTTTAGGATTAGGTAGTTCAGGGAATAAATCGCGTAAATTTTTACTTCCTTGATGGTTAAAAATAGCAAGCTGACCTTCGAAACCTAAAATACTTCCATACACCAATGTTTTGCCCAAAGTCACACAAGTATCATTAACTAAATATCGAGTGCTAAAATTATCCGAACCATCGACCACAATATCAAATTCATCGATAATTCTAGAAGCATTTTCAACGGTTAGTTTTTCCTCAAATGCCTGGACTTCTATCAGCGGATTCAGTTTTTCAACTGTAGCTCTTGCAGTAGTAGCCTTTGGCAATCCTACTAGGTCTTCGGTATATAAAATTTGTCGGTGTAAGTTGTGAATTTCGATTATATCAAAGTCAACAATTCCAATAGTCCCCACGCCAGCCGTGGCAATATATTGCAAAACAGGACAACCCAAACCACCAGCACCAATTACGAGAACCTTCGCTTTTTTTAATTTTGCTTGTCCCTCATCACCAATCTCGGGTAAAATAACTTGTCTGTTGTAACGTAAAAAATCTTGTATAACGCTCATGTTTAGGTCGTAGTAAATAGTTGGTTAGTCCTTAGTGAAAAAGTCCTTAAGTAGTTAGTGTGTTTTTTAGTTTTCTTATCGCGGTGTTATTGAATCATATGTCACTTCGACCGCTGTCATCAAAAATCGTTAATCAAAAATCATTTGTAGCTTCTGTCCCAATCCTTCCAAACCGGTTCGTAGCCTCTCAACGTAATAATATTCGCAATCTCCGCGACCGATCGCTCATCGCTAATTTCAAATTGTTCCAGTGATTGTGGATCGACCACATAACCGCCGGGATTCGTTTTTGAACCCGCGCTCATACTTGTCGTTCCAATAGGAATAATGTTGTTTCTAAACTTCTCGTTTTCCCGAGTCGAAATCGAAATCTCCAAATCTTCGTTCCATAAACGATAAGCGCAAATCAGTTGGGTTAAATCTTTATCATCCATAATGAAGTTGGGAGGAACCGTTCCTTCAGCAGGACGTAATCTGGGGAAGGAAACCGAGTATTTTGTTTGCCAATAGGTTTTTTGTAAATAATCTAGATGCAAGGCATTAAAATAACTATCCGTGCGCCAGTCTTCTAATCCAAGTAAAACACCCAATCCTATTTTATGAATTCCTGCTTTTCCAATACGATCTGGAGTGTCTAAGCGGAAATCAAAATTGGATTTCTTTCCCTTGGTATGGTACTTTTTATAGACTTCTTGATGATAAGTTTCTTGATACACTAAAACCGAATACACTCCTGCTTCATGCAAACGTTCGTATTCTTCTTGTGATAGGGGTTGGACCTCAACGGATATAGTCGAAAAATCATTTTTTATTACTTCGGTTGCATTTAGAAAATAATTGATATTTACGGTATAATTAGCTTCTCCAGCGACTAATAAAACATGATCAAATCCAAGCGTTTTTAGTACTTCCACCTCTTGTTTAATCTCTGAATCCATCAAAGTCTTGCGTTTGATTTTGTTATCCAAACTAAAACCGCAATAGGTGCAAATATTCTGACATTCATTACTTAAATACAAAGGCGCATACATCTGGATGGTTTTTCCAAAACGCTTCTTAGTCAGTTCATGGCATTCTTGCGCCATTTGTTCTAAATAGGGTTGTGCGGCAGGAGAAAGCAACACTAAAAAATCATCTAGATTTCTTGTGGATTTAGCCAATACTTGCTCAACTTGCTTTGAAGTACTAGCATAAATTTCGGATTGGATTTCATCCCAATTGTATTGTTCAAAAGTAGATTTGAATGTTTTCATAAGCTTAAACGCAAAGTGCGCTAGGTTTTTTTTCGGAAGGTTTGCAAAGCATGGCCCGCTTAGCGTTCTTTCCTTGTGAAATTTGTGGTTGAATTTGATAACCTTAAACGCAAAGCGTGCAAGGTTATCGAGCAGTTAATAATGTTTTTTCAACAATTTTTATTGATAAAATCTCCCCTCCTTCGCAGGGGTTGGGGGAGGATTACTCGTACAAAAATGCCGTCAACGGACTCGATGCCACTGCTTGTTTGTATTGTTGTCCCAGTTTCGCTTCATACGCTTTTCGTCCCGCAATAACCGCTTCTTTAAAAGCTTCTGCCATTAATATTGGTTTTCCAGCTACAGCAATCGCTGTGTTTACTAATACTGCATCTGCTCCTAGTTCCATTGCTTTTGCTGCATCTGAAGGAGCTCCAATTCCCGCATCGATGATTACAGGAACTTTAGATTGTTCGATAATAATCTCAAGAAAATCAATTGTTTTTAAACCTTTATTACTCCCTATTGGCGAACCTAAAGGCATTACCGCAGCGGTTCCTACATCTTCCAAGCGCTTGCATAAAACGGGATCAGCATGAATGTAGGGCAAAACAATAAATCCAAGTTTAGCCAATTCTTCGGTCGCTCTCAAAGTTTCAATTGCGTCTGGCATTAAGTATCTTGGATCCGGATGTATTTCGAGTTTTAACCAATTTGTTTCTAGAGCTTCTCTAGCGAGTTGCGCCGCAAAAATGGCTTCTTTCGCATTTCGTGCTCCTGAAGTATTGGGTAATAAATTGATATTCGGATGCTGTAAATGAGATAAAACAGCATCAGTGTCTGTTTCTAAATCGATGCGTTTTAACGCGACGGTCACTAATTCACTTTCTGAGGCTAAAATTGCCTCTTCCATTTGCTGATTAGAACCAAATTTCCCTGTTCCTAAAAACAAACGAGAACGCAATATCTTATCGCCTATTTTAAATAATGATGCTTCCATGTAAGTCGTTTTTTAGTTGTTTGATTATTTTTTTCTTGTTCGTTGCTTGAGTGATTAAACCTGAAACGGCAATACCATAAATTCCAGTTTGCAGTAGCGGTTCGATATCGTCTAATGTGATTCCGCCTATTGCATAAACGGGTGTTGTGAGTTCGTTTTCTTGCATTTTTCCCATGATGGTGCGGTAGCCTTCAAGACCTAATATTGGACTCAGATTCTGCTTGGTTGTCGTGAATTTAAATGGTCCGAGACCAATATAATCACAGCCATTTAGAATGTGATTTTGAATGTCTTCGAAAGTATTTGCGGTCGCTCCAATAATTTTTGTGTCTCCTAGAATGCTACGCGCTTCACTAATTGACATATCGTCTAGACCAAGATGAACACCATCTGCAGCGATTTGCTGTGCGAGATATACGTTGTCATTTATAATGAAATTAGCTAAATACTCTTCGCATAAAGTTTTTACGGCTTCCGCCAAAGTAAATGCGTTATCTGAAAAGTGGTTTTTAAACCGAATTTGAATCCATTTACATCCGTTGTCTAAAGCTTGATGAATATTATTCAATTGCTCGTCAACGGTATTTCCTTGAGAAATGTATTGTAATTTGTTAAACATAATGATACCCTAGTTTTGTGTGGTTAGATAGTAAGTAGTTTTCAATATAAATTTTAGCGTTTTTGCAAGCAGTAACTATATTTTGTCCTTTGGCAAGATTAGCCGTAATAGCAGATGATAATACGCAACCAGAACCGTGCTTTTCATATACTTCGCTGTGATGCGGTTCTAGTCTAAAAAAGCGATCTTTAGTGTACAAATAATCTACTCCCGCTTCACTGGGGTTGTGGCCGCCTTTTAGTAAAACAGTGCAATGTTCTGATAGCATTTCGGCTATAGACTCGGGATCTATTTCCTCTTTTGATAGTTTTAGAATCTCATCGTAATTGGGCGTAATTACATCTATCTCTTTTAAAATAATTTTTAAAGACTCGTGGTTTTTAATTTCCAGAAAATCAAATGTGGTCGAAGATTTTACAACGGTATCCCATATAATTTGAGTTGCTGGAGAGCGTTGTTTAATTAATGTGACAATGGTTCCCAAATAAAATAGCGAAGGAACTATCCCAATCTTGACAGCCTTAATTTTATAAGAATCAAAAAGCTTTTCTATCGAACGCATGGTGAATTCTAATGAAGTCCACTCTATTTCAAAAAACTCATTTTCAGTCTGGATCGTATTTGCCGAGTTGATAGCAAGACCATATACCTGATGTTGTTCGAATGTTTTGCAATCAGCCAAGAATCCTGCGCTTCCCGAAGGGTCAAAACCGGCAATACTTAATACAAAAGGGCGATTTTCTGGCATAATTTAAAATTTTGTATAGGTTGATTAGTATTCCAAATACTTCCTAATAGTGCAACAGAATCAAATCCGAGCTGAAAGGTTTTTTCAATGTTTTGCGCTGATATTCCACCCAAAGCCACTAGTTTGGTTTTATAATTGGTACGTTCGGTAATGGCTTTTCGTACATTCAAATCAGATGTGTAATCGGGTTTAGAAATACTTTGATAAATCGTACTCAAAAAAGCGTATTCAAAAGAACAGTCTAGTTTGTTAAAATCAGCTATAGCATGAGTTGAAGTCGATTTGATGAAATGTTTCTGCTTGTTTTTCGTTTCCAAGCTCCAATTTGTCCTAGCGTTTTCAGTAAAATGAATTCGGTTGACACCAAAGAGGATTGCGAGTTGATGGTGCTGATGCAAAACCAATCGTGATCGATAAACGAATCCAATTTTCGATAAAAACACTTTCATTTCTTCTTCTGAAAAATGGGGTTTACGCACATGAAGCAACTCCAATCCACACTTGAAAAGAGCGTGAATGGTGTTGGTTTCATTTGCTATAGCAATTGGATTTGTGATTACAATCATTTGTATTTTATAAGTCAAATTAGAGTTCCCTTTTCGGGGACTAGGGGGATTAAATATAAATCTCTTTTCCTTGTTCAATAAACTCTTCTGATTTTTCTTTCATGCCTTTCTCAGCTTCGGCGACATCACGAATTTCTTGTGATATTTTCATCGAGCAGAATTTGGGTCCGCACATAGAACAAAAATGAGCCACTTTTGCCCCTTCTGCCGGAAGTGTTTCATCGTGAAATTCTCTAGCGGTATCTGGATCTAATGATAAATTAAATTGATCATTCCAGCGGAATTCAAATCGCGCTTTACTCAAGGCATTGTCACGGTATTGAGAACCCGGATGTCCTTTGGCTAAATCGGCAGCATGGGCAGCAATTTTATAAGTGATGACACCGTCTTTTACATCTTTTTTGTTGGGTAAGCCAAGATGTTCTTTTGGAGTTACATAGCATAGCATCGCACAACCGTACCAACCAATCATGGCAGCACCAATAGCTGAGGTGATGTGATCGTAACCCGGTGCAATATCAGTCGTTAACGGACCAAGGGTGTAAAAAGGTGCTTCGTTGCAATGTTCTAATTGTTTCTCCATATTTTCCTTTATCATGTGCATCGGTACATGACCTGGGCCTTCTATGAATACTTGTACGTCGTGCTTCCAAGCAATTTTTGCTAGTTCACCTAAAGTTTCTAGTTCAGCGAACTGTGCGGCATCATTAGCATCAGCAATAGAACCCGGACGCAAACCATCTCCAAGGGAAAAAGCCACGTCGTATTGTTTCATGATTTCGCAAATGTCTTCGAAGTGCGTATATAAGAAGTTTTCTTTGTGATGAAACAAACACCATTTGGCCATGATTGAACCCCCACGAGATACGATTCCAGTAACACGTTCCGCAGTTAAATGGATGTAACGCAATAGAACTCCAGCGTGAATGGTGAAATAAGAAACTCCTTGTTCTGCTTGTTCTATTAAAGTATCGCGAAAAACTTCCCAGGTTAGATCCTCGGCTATTCCGTTTACTTTTTCTAAAGCTTGGTAGATAGGTACTGTTCCAATAGGTACTGGCGAGTTACGGATAATCCATTCTCTTGTTTCGTGAATGTTTTTTCCTGTTGATAAATCCATAATCGTGTCGGCTCCCCAACGGCAAGCCCAAACTGATTTTTCTACTTCTTCTTCAATTGTCGAGGTAACGGCACTGTTCCCGATATTGGCATTTATTTTTACTAAAAAGTTACGCCCTACGATCATTGGTTCGCTTTCGGGATGGTTGATGTTGTTTGGGATTATAGCGCGACCAATGGCTACTTCAGAGCGCACAAATTCTGGCGTGATTTTGCTTTTTGGTGTGTTGGCTCCCCAGCTGTGGCCTGAATGTTGAAATTGCATGGCTTTGGTTTGGGTGTCTAATTGCTCAATGCGTTGGTTTTCACGAATCGCAATATATTCCATTTCAGGAGTGATGATGCCTTGTTTTGCGTAGAATAATTGCGAAACATTAACTCCTTTTTTGGCGCGCATTGGTTTGTGTAAATATTCAAATCGCAATTCGTCTAATTTTTTGTTATTTAGGCGTTCTTTTCCGTAATCAGAACTGATTTCTGTTAGTTCTTCTACATCATTACGGTCCTGTATCCATTGCTCTCGGATGCGTGGCAATCCTTTTCGAATGTCGATTTGGATATCAGAATCTGTAAATGGACCAGATGTATCGTAGATGGTTACTGGCGGGTTTTTCTCTATTTGTCCATTAGACATTTTGGTGTCGGCAAGTGAGATTTCGCGCATCGCTACTTTTATCGGGTGGATTGTGCCATCGATATAGACTTTTTTAGAATTGGGGAATGGGATTCTAGATATTTTTTCTTCGTTTGTCATTTTGGTAAGTCTTAAGGTTATAAAGCTTCTTTGTATTTGAATCTGGTATTGCCATGGAAATCGCCATTTTTTTTCTGCTAGGGATAGCAATGGAAAGCCCGTAAAGTGATGTGCTGTTTAAAACAAGGAGTAAGAAAGCGACCGTAGGAAGCTCTTGTTGCGACTGTGTTTTTACGGCGTATAGCTGCGGACTTGAAATGGATAGCCCGCGCGAGCAGCCTAATTAGCCTCCTTGGGTTGCAGAAATAATTAAAATTTCGTCAGATTGGGATAAGGGGTAGTCGTTCCAGTTGGATTTTGGAATAACGGTATTGTTGATTGCAACGGCAATGCCAGATTGTTTTTGGTGAAATTCAATATCGAGCAGCTCTTGAATGCTTACGGCATTTGCTTGAAATTGTTTGATTTGGTTGTTGATTTTTAGTTCCATTCCTGTTGAATTTAGTATATAGTTATACTTTAGGAATGGCTACAAAGTGCCCACAATGGGACCACGGAAGTCATCTTACTTTTCCCTACGCTAGTATGAACTAGATCAGGTTCAGAGGGTAATTCTCAGCCTACAATGTTGTAGACACCCCTAAAGTTGAAACAAATGTAGGGGTTTATTTGGTTTAAAGTTTAAGGTTTAAAGTTAAATTTTTGATGTGTTATCGTTTTATTTGTGAAATAGCCAAATTGAAGTAGTGGATTTTATCTTTTTAAATTAGGCTTTTTTCCAGCAATTTTCAACGTGGTCGTCGACCATTCCCGTTGCTTGCATGAGTGCATAAATAACAGTGGAGCCTACAAATTTAAAGCTTCTTTTTTTTAAATCTTTACTTATTACGTCAGAAAGTGGGGTAGTTGCAGGAACGTCTTTAAGTGTTTTTGGGTTGTTGATGATTGTTTTTCCATCTGTAAAATTCCAAATGTATTTAGAAAAACTGCCAAATTCTTCTTGGATTTTTATAAAAGCTTGCGCATTAGTAACAGCCGAATAGACTTTTAGTTTGTTGCGAATAATCCCAGCGTCTTGTAATAAATCGAGAATTTTATCATCGTTATATTGAGCGATTTTTTTATAATTGAATTGGTCAAAAGCTTTGCGGAAATTTTCTCTTTTGTTTAGAATGGTAATCCAACTCAGTCCAGCTTGAAAGGTCTCTAGAATTAAAAACTCAAATAAGGTAGCGTCATCATAAACTGGAGTTCCCCATTCTTGATCGTGGTATTCTTTGTAAAGTGCACTAGATTGACACCAGCCACATCTTGATTTAGTTTCCATAATTTAGAGTTTAGAAATTCAAATATAAAAGAAAAATCCCATTTCAAATTGCTTCGAAATGGGATTTGATATGAAATATAGAATAAATTATCCTAAAGCAGCTCTTTTGAAACCTGTAACGATAAGATCTTTATCTAAAGATTTTACGTAGTTAGCCACGCTCAATTTGTTGTCTTTAATATAATCTTGGTTTACCAAGGTATTGTCTTTAAAGAAACGAGCTAGTTTCCCTTTAGCGATATTGTCTAACATTGCTTCTGGCTTACCTTCTTGACGCAAAAGATCTTTTGCGATTTCGATTTCTTTTTCGATAATTGCAGCATCTACACCTTCTTCGTTTAACGCGATAGGAGACATAGCAGCGGCTTGCATAGCAACGTTTCTTGAAACTTCTTCAGCACCAGCAGGAGCAGCAGATAAAGCTACCAAAGTAGCGATCTTGTTACCAGAGTGGATGTAAGACCCTACAAATGCACCTTCTAATTTCTCGAAAGTTCTAATTTCTAATTTTTCACCGATAACTCCAGTTTGCTCGATCAATTTATCAGCAACAGTTATTCCGTTGAAATCTGAAGCTAAAAATGCTTCTTTAGTATCAAAGTTCAATGCTTGATTAGCCATTTCAGTAGCCATTTTTACAAAACTTTCATTCATACCTACGAAGTCAGTTTCACAGTTTAATGTGATAACAACACCAGCAGTTTTGTCAGCATTTACAACAGCAATTGCAGCACCTTCAGTAGATTCTCTATCTGAACGGTTTGCAGCTACTTTTTGTCCTTTTTTACGTAGGTTTTCGATTGCTAATTCAAAATCACCATCAGCTTCTACTAATGCTTTTTTACAATCCATCATTCCAGCACCTGTAGCTGTTCTTAATTTATTTACGTCTGCAGCAGTTATTGTTGCCATGTTGTATTTTTTTATAAGGTTAAAAGTAAAAATTCCAATTCCTAAATCCCAAATTCCAATTTTATCAAATTATCAACTTATTGTTTCTAATTTTTATTCTGGAATTTGGAATTTAAAATTTGGAATTTAAATATTGTTTTATTCTTCAGTTGCTGGAGCTACTGTATCAGCAGCCGGAGCTACAGTCTCAGTTACTGCTGGAGCTGCTGTTTCAGTTGCTACTGGAGCTACTTTTTCAGCTGCTGGAGCCGCTTTTTCAGTTGCATCTGCGTCTTTATCAGAACCTCTATCAGAAAGTCCTTCAACAATTGCAGCTGTTACTAAAGTTAAAATTTTATCGATTGATTTAGAAGCATCATCATTTGATGGAATTACGAACTCTACTTCACGAGGATCAGAGTTAGTATCAACCATTGCAAAAACTGGAATGTTTAATTTTTGAGCTTCTTTTATTGCGATGTGTTCTGCTTTGATATCTACTACAAATAATGCAGCTGGTAATCTTGACATATCAGAAATTGAACCTAAATTTTTCTCTAATTTAGCACGAAGACGATCAACTTGTAAACGCTCTTTCTTAGAAAGGGTCATGAATGTACCATCTTTCTTCATTTTATCAATAGTAGCCATTTTTTTAACAGCTTTACGGATAGTCACGAAGTTAGTTAGCATTCCACCAGGCCATCTTTCAGTGATGTAAGGCATGTTTGCAGCTTTTGCTTTTTCAGCAACGATGTCTTTTGCTTGTTTTTTGGTAGCAACAAATAATATTTTTCTACCTGATGCAGCGATTTTTTTCAAAGCTTCATTAGCTTCTTCAATTTTTGCTGCAGTTTTATATAGATTGATAATGTGAATACCATTACGTTCCATATAAATGTAAGGAGCCATGTTTGGATCCCATTTTCTAGTCATGTGTCCGAAGTGAACACCTGCTTCTAGTAATTCTTTTACTTCTACTTTGTTTGACATTTTTTGTACTAGTTTACGTTCTGTTGATTAGCAATGTATGAATGGCGATTTCTCGGCTAAATACATTTAGATGCTAAACTAATTCCTACCTCGGTAGGCAACAACAACATTGTTTTAAATTCAATAATAAACTCAATAAGTCTTGAATAAATGTATTCAAGACAGGCAATATTAACGTTTCGAGAATTGAAATTTCTTACGAGCTTTCTTCTGACCGAATTTCTTACGTTCAACCATTCTTGGATCTCTTGTCAATAAACCTTCTGGTTTCAAGATAAGTCTGTTTTCAGGATTCACTTCACACATAACACGTGCTAATGCCATTCTTACAGCTTCTGCTTGTCCAGTTGAACCTCCTCCATAAACATTTACTTTTACATCAAAGTTAGTTGCATTTTCTGTCATAGACATTGGTTGCATAACTTTGTACTGTAAAGTAGCTGTTGGGAAGTAAGTTGCGAATTCTTTTTTGTTTACAGTGATTACTCCTGTTCCTTCCGAAACATAAACACGTGCAACAGCGGTTTTTCTTCTACCGATTTTGTGAATAACTCCCATTACTTAAGATCGTTAAGGTTAACTGTTCTCGGTTTTTGCGCACCTTGTTTGTGCTCTGAACCAACAACAACATTTAAATTTCTAAAAAGTTCAGCACCAATTTTATTCTTTGGTAACATTCCTTTTACAGCTTTTTCTACTAGTAATGCAGGGTTTTTTGATTGCAATACTTTAGCAGTTAAAGTTCTTTGACCTCCTGGGTAACCTGTGTGACGCATGTAAATTTTCTCGTCCATTTTGTTACCTGTAAGGTTGATTTTCTCTGAGTTGATAACAATTACGTTATCTCCACAGTCAACGTGCGGTGTGTAACTTGGTTTGTACTTACCTCTTAAAATCATAGCGACTTTTGAAGCAAGACGACCTAAGTTATGCCCATCAGCATCTACAACAATCCACTCCTTTGTAACGGTGGCTTTGCTTGCTGATTTTGTTTTGTAGCTTAATGCGTCCATAATATTATTTTAATTAAACATTCCATCCCCATTAAAGGGGATGCAAAAGTACAATTAATTATTTTAAATACAAATACCTTAAAAGAATAATTTTCACTCGTTTTGCCACTGATTATCAATCGTATATTTGATGCGGCATGTATTAGTTCTCTTTTGCAATTATACATTGTGGCGACTTTCTATTTTTATATTACTTTTGTTATCGAAATAATTTTTATATTGCGAAGTGGTAATGAAAGTTCATCAGCTAAAAAAAACAGCTATTCGCAATAAAAAAAACTATTATTTAGCAGGTTAAGATGGATTTCTCTTAAATTGCTTGTAAAGTTAACAACTACTTAATTATGAAAGTCAAAGCAACTCTAAAACAAATAGCGAAAGAACTTAACGTTTCTGTTTCTACAGTTTCAAAAGCACTTAATGATAGTCCTGAAATTAGTGATCAGACAAAAATTAAAATTAAGGAATATGCAAAGTTAAAAAACTATAAGCCCAATGTGATTGGTTTAAATCTTAAAAATCGAAAAACAAAAACAATAGGGGTTATTATACCCAATATTCTTAATTCTTTTTTTGCCAAAGTATTTAGCGGTATTGAAAAAGTAGCAGATGAAAAAGGATACAACGTTATTATGTGTATTTCTAATGAATCCATGGACAAGGAAGCGCATACTTTAGAAATGTTGAGTAATGGTACGATAGACGGATTTATTTTATCAGTGTCTGAAGAAGCGCAAAAACTGCATGAATACAATCACTTTTCGGCAATTATCAATGATGGCACTCCTATCGTTATGTTTGATAGAACTGCGGATGGTATTGAATGTGACAAAGTGATTGTTGACGACTTTGATTCGGCGTTAAATTCTACGCAGCGATTAATCGATTTGGGATGCAAAAATATTGCTTTGTTGTCCTCGGTAGATAATTTGAGTGTGGGAAAATTAAGAGCTGAGGGGTATTTGAAAGCTTTAAAGGATAATAATATGCCAATAAATGAATATATAATTCTTCGTACAGATTCAGAAGAAGATTTGAAAAGTAAAATTGATGCTGTTTTTGATAATAATGCCATTGATGGTGTTTTTGCCTTAGAGGAAAATGACTCTGTCGCGGCTTTAAAAATGGGCTTAAAAAAGGGATACAAAATCCCTGAAGAACTTTCTATAATTGGTTTTGCTGACGGGATATTAGCTTCAAGACGATTGACGCCAAGTTTAACGACCATAAGTCAGCACGGTGTAGAAATTGGAGAAGTAGCTGCTAAATTACTTATTGACAGATTAGAATCGAAAGAGGAACACATTCCTTATGAAACGGTGGTGATAAAAACGAAACTTAAAGAAAGAGAGTCTACCAGAAAAGGGTAGTTATAAGTAAGGATATTTAAAACATAAAAAAAAAGTCCATTTGAAAGTTTAATTTTCAGATGGACTTTTTTATTTTAAACGCTATTGAGTTTTAATTTTTAACGTCTAATGCGCTTCTAGCCAATCTTTACCCATTCCTAATTCTACAGTTAAAGGTACGTCAAGTTTAAATGCATTTTCCATTTCGTGCTTAATCATCGGTTGGATTTTTTCTAATTCACTGTTGTGTGCATCAAACACAAGTTCATCATGAACCTGTAGTAGTATCTTACTTTTCCAGTTTTCTGAAGTTAGTTTTTTATGGATGTTGATCATGGCAATCTTAATAATATCAGCTGCGCTTCCTTGTATCGGGGCATTTACTGCATTTCGTTCTGCGCCGCCACGCACCATGGCGTTTTGAGAATTAATGTCTTTTAAATAGCGACGACGTCCCAGGATTGTTTGTACATAGCCGTTTTCGCGTGCAAATTCAATTTGCTCTTGAATATAAGATTTCAATCGGGGATAGGTTTTGTAATAGGCTTCTATCAAGGCGGCACTTTCGCTTCTTGACAATGAAGTTTGATTGCTCAGTCCAAAAGCCGAAACCCCGTATATAATTCCGAAGTTTACTGTTTTTGCGTGACTTCGTTGCTCACGAGTGACTTCTTCTAAAGGAACATCAAATACTTTTGAAGCTGTAGATTTATGAATGTCTTCGTTATTTAGAAAAGCTTTTATCATGTTTTCCTCTCCACTCAGTGCAGCAATGATGCGCAATTCAATTTGAGAGTAATCGGCAGAGATTAAAGTGTAATTTTCGTCTCTGGCTACAAATGCTTTTCTAATTTGCCTTCCTCTTTCTGTACGAATGGGGATATTTTGAAGATTTGGATTATTAGAACTCAAACGACCCGTTGCGGCTACAGTTTGCATATAATCCGTATGAATGCGACCGGTGATTTTGTCTACTTGGTTGGGTAAAGCATCAACATACGTGTTTTGCAGTTTTATTAGTTGTCGCCAATTCAAGATGTCTTTCACAATTGGATTATCATTGGCTAAATAACTCAGTACTTCTTCACCTGTGGCGTATTGGCCAGTTTTGGTTTTCTTTTGTTTGGCTCCGCCAATTTTTAGTTTGTCAAATAAAACTTCACCCAGTTGTTTTGGTGAAGCTAAATTAAAGGAATGGCCGGCGGTTTCGTAAATGTTTTTTTCCAATGATTTAATATCATTGTCCAATTCTTTAGAAAGTGATTTTAGAAAATCGACGTCCACACGGATACCTTCCTTTTCCATATCGGCCAATACTTTTACTAACGGAATCTCAATTTCGTCAAAAAGCTTTTTGGTTTCTGTTTTGTCTAACTCAGCGGTAAATATTTCTTTTAATTGGAGTGTTACATCTGCATCTTCAGCAGCGTATTCTTTTATTTCCTCTAATGCGACTTCGCGCATCGACTTTTGGTTTTTTCCTTTTTTTCCAATTAAGTCTTCAATAGGCTTTGGGGAATATTTCAAATAAGTTTCGGCCAGAATATCCATATTATGGCGCATATCTGGATTGATCAGATAATGAGCAATCATGGTGTCGAATAATTTTCCTTCTACAGTAATGTCATAGTTGGAAAGTATTTTTAAATCATATTTTAGATTTTGTCCAATTTTCTCAATGTTCTCATTTTCGAAAAAAGGAATAAACTTTTCTATCAGCGCTTTTGCCTCATCCTGATTTTCTGGAAATGGAACATAAAATCCTTTTCCTTTTTCGAAGGAGAAAGAAATTCCCACTAATTCAGCATGCAAGGCATCTAGTCCGGTAGTTTCCGTGTCAAAGCAAACAGAAGTTTGTTTTAATAAATTTTGCAACAATAATTTTAGCCCTAAATCTCCTTGAATAATCTGATAAGAATGTTCGGTATCGGCTAAGGTGTTGTAGTATTTATGGTGGGTTTCTTCAGAAGATTCATCAGAAATTGCACTACCAAAAAGATCAAACTGGTCATCGTTGTTTTGTTGGGCTTTTTTGGGTTGGTCGGAATCATCAGTAGGCTTGCTTGCAGTTGCTGTTCCTCCTTTTTTAAATATAGCGTCAAATTGTTCTGCCATTCTTCTAAATTCTAGCTCATTAAAAAGCGCGTCTGTTTTTTCGACATCTGGAGTTGATAACTCATAATCCTTTTCGTCAAAAACAACTGGGCAATCAAGAAGAATAGTCGCTAAAGTTTTCGATAAAATACCTTTCTCTTTATTGGCCTCAATATTCTCCTTCATTTTTCCTTTTAGCTTGTCTGTATTAGCCAAAAGGTTTTCCATTGATCCGTATTCTTTCAAGAATTTCTTAGCGGTAACTTCTCCCACACCAGGTAATCCGGGAATGTTGTCTGCTGCGTCGCCCATCATTCCTAGAAAGTCAATTACTTGTTCCGGTCTCTCAATTTGGAATTTTTCCAATACTTCTGGAACCCCCCATATTTCTATACCATTACCCATTCGGGCTGGTTTGTACATGAATATATTTTCAGAAACTAGTTGCGCAAAATCCTTGTCAGGAGTGACCATAAAGACTTTATAGTTCTCTTTTTCTGCTTGTTTTGCAATAGTTCCTATCAAATCATCGGCTTCATAGCCTTTGACTTCTATAATAGGAATGTGCATAGCTTTCAATAAGGATTGAATGTATGGAACGGCAATCTTAATGGCTTCAGGGGTTGCATCACGATTTGCTTTATATTCTGGGAATATCTCATTTCTTAATTGGCTTCCGCCATTATCAAAAGCAACTGCCAAATGATCTGGTTTTTCTCTTTTGATAACATCCATCAAGGAGTTCATAAAACCCATAATGGCCGAAGTATCCATTCCTTTAGAATTGATTCTTGGGTTTTTTATAAAAGCGTAGTACCCGCGGAAAATTAAAGCATAAGCATCGAGTAGAAAGAGACGTTTTTGTTCTGACATAATTGTGATTTTGTAAAGATTTCAAAAGTACAAAACTTAAAAGATAAAGATGGAACGGATTTTAATATTTCTAAAAATCGATATGGTAATTTCATGATTTTGAAATTTTTTAGCAAGCAAATAATATTTGTAGGGCGTTTTTTACTTTCATTCTTGAAACAGATTTGGTTTAAAATCAGACAGTTATTTTTTGTAGTACTTAGATTATAAATTAATTAATTTTAACGTTTTGAGTTAAATAAATATGCGTTTTGTCGACGTAATGTGTATTTGGTCGATATATTGTATATGTTTGTAAAGTGGTTTTATGCCTCGTCGGGCTTAGATATAAATTATAAGATGCATGTTATGAAAAACAATTACTCTGCTAAAAAGGTATTACTAGCCTCAATGTTATTTTTTATTGTAATAACTACAAATATGTTTGGTCAAGTAGGTATTGGAACAACAAGTCCAAGTGCATCTTCTATGTTAGATATAACATCTACAACACAAGGATTGTTGACGCCAAGAATGACAACCGTACAGAAAATTGCAATTGCTTCTCCTTCTAATGGATTAATGGTTTATGATACTGATTTAAAACTTTTCTCTTACTATGATCTGCCAGCAGCTACATGGATTAATAGTGCGCAAGGGAGAAGTAAATTTAAAAGAATAAAATCCACAGACGTTTTAGCAACTGTTCTTGCTGCCGAAAAAACAGCTGGAGGCGGCACAAAATACGTTTTAGACTCTCAAACTTTATACGAAATAAATGGTACGGTCATGGTTGATTTACCTATTGAGTTAAATAATGCTTATGTGGTAGGATTAGATTCTAGTGATGATAAATTAGTTAAATCATCAGGAGATTTATTTGTAGGTACAACAGGAGGTTCTATAAGAGTATTAACTTTGGTTGCTACTGCAGGTAATGTTTTTAATATTATAGGTACAGGTTCAATTGGTGCAGGCACGCAGACTCAAAACTTAATTTTAAGAGATGGTATTATTGCAAGTTCCTCAAATGTAGGTAAAATCGAAAATTTTGCCTTAGTATTTGTTAGTATTGTACAGTTTGCTGGTAATACAACTGGAATTGTTTATAAGGACATCAGTAAGTTGTTATTGAGTAATATGGGTTGGTTCGGGAATAATAGTGGGACCTACGAGACGTTCCAAGGAACTTTTGGACTATTAGCAAAAACAGGAGGGTTTAGTGAAGTAGTAGGTGCGAAAATTGGTGTTGATGTTTCTTCAAATCCTACAATTTCAGGTGATGGAATGATGAGTGAAGTAGTTTTTACAGGAACTTTAACTACCGGACAATATGTAAAAGGATATACAACTGGAAGTTATGTAGGTTATAATTTTAATAATAAATGGGTTATTACTTGTCCGGGGATACCTGTTGAAGGGGATGCGGTAGCAGTAGGGGATGCTAGTAACGATTTGGGAGTAGGTACCGGTTCTTCAACTACACTAAACACAAGTACTGCAACCAAATTAACAGGGGCAACAGTATCAAACAACTTGTATCGGTTTTCTAGGGGAGGTGTTGATAATAGATTACAATACTTTGGTAATAAAAAAAGATATTTTAAAATAAGTGGAGCTTCCTCTTTTCAGGCTAGTGCAAATTCAACAATATATATATTTTACATTGCAAAAAATGGGGTAGTAATCAATCAATCGAAGGTTTATGTAAGTTCTAATTCAACGTCTGACGTGCTTGCGGTACCTTTTCAATCAATTGTTGAGCTGGCCCCTAATGACTATGTCGAGGTTTTTGCGCAACGATTTAATGGTACTGGTAATATATTGACAGTATCTATGAATCTTATAGTAAATTGAAGTACTTGGTTTAGTTAGCAAGAAAGGTTAGTGTGGTTGAACATACTAACCTTTTTTGTTTTTCCTGTTATTAAATTATGACTTTATTGTTTTTAGTTAAATTTTGATTAATATCAAGAGATCCTATGTTCTTAATTTGTTATTTTGTCAATAAAAATAATTATAATGATTTTTCGTATCGTGTTTTTAAGTCTCGTCCTTATTATAATAGAGCTTTATGCATTTCAAGCATTAAGAACATTAATTAAGCTAAAATGGGTTTTAGTATCTTATCAGATTATTAGTGTATTGGTTTTTATATTTATTGTTTATTCTGTTATGCAATTTGATCGCTCTGTGGGCCAAACGAAGCAGACGATGTTTACAATGGGTTTAGTGCTTTTAGTTTATGTTCCTAAAATGGTATTGACTCTAGTATTACTTGGAGAAGATCTATTTAGATTAGGTACCGGATCCATAAATTATTTTATAGAAAATAATGATAAAGCAGCCTTTTTTGCCTCGAGAAGAAAATTTGTAAGTCAGGTTGGGCTAGGATTAGCAGCAGTCCCATTTATGTCTTTAATATATGGAATAACCATTGGGAGGTATAATTATAAAGTAATAAAACAACGCATCTTTTTCCCAGATTTGCCAGATGCTTTTGATGGTTTTACCATTACACAAATATCAGATGTTCACAGTGGTAGTTTTGATAATCCAGAGAAGATTAATTATGCAATCGATTTGGTAAATGAACAAAATTCTGATATGATTTTGTTTACCGGTGATATTGTCAACACAGATGCTAAGGAAATGCATCCTTGGTTAGAAACCTTCAATAGAATTAAAAAACACGAGTACGGTAAGTATTCTGTTCTTGGAAATCACGATTATGGTGAGTATGTTACTTGGCCGACAGAGGCGGCTAAAGAAGACAATTTTCAGGCGATAAAAAATCTTTATGGACAAATTGATTTTAAGTTATTATTGAATGAGCATACCTATATAGAGAAAGGCAATGATAAAATTGCATTAATAGGAGTGGAGAATTGGGGGCAAAATTTTAAAAAAGCGGGTGATATTAATTTGGCTTCACAAGGGGTGCATCAAGATGATTTTAAAATCTTAATGAGCCATGATCCAAGTCATTGGGATTACGAAATCAAAAACCATGAAAAGAATTTTCACTTAACACTCTCTGGTCATACGCACGGTATGCAATTTGGAATTGAAATTCCAGGTTATTTTAAGTGGAGTTTAGCTCAATACGTTTATACGCAATGGGCTGGTTTGTATGAAAACCTAGGAAGATATGTTTATGTAAATAGAGGATTTGGCTTTCACGCTTATCCTGGCAGGGTTGGAATAATGCCCGAAATTACGGTCATTGAACTAAAAAAAGGTAAGAATGTAGCATAATTAGTTAAAAATGCTACATTTGTACTTTAATGTCTGTTTTTTTAAGTAGATTTAAAAATTAAATTCGTTGGTTTTATGTCAAAATTTGGAGAACTTATAAGCGCACAAGTGCCTGTGTTGTTAGATTTTTACACAGATTGGAATGAGTCATCTGTTTCTATGCATCCTGTAATAAGAGATGTGGCAGCAGCCCTTGGCGACAAGGCAAAGGTTATTAAGATTGATGTCGATAAAAATCAGCAATTAGCTGATGCTTTAAGAATTAAAGGGCTTCCTACTTTAATGATTTATAAGGAAGGTCAAATGATTTGGAGACAATCAGGTGAGCTAGATGCTAATACTCTTATCAGTATAGTACAAGAGCAATTGTAATACTTTTTCTTCTGTTGTCATATAACTTCACATCTGAAGTTGTTTTTATCTAAATAATCTAAGACTTTTGGCAGTGTATATTCTAGGTTTTTGAATGCTTTTACACTGTCATGAAATACAATTATACTTCCTGGTTTTATATTCGATGTGACATTTTTTAAACATCTTTCTTTTGTGATTGTTTGATCAAAATCAGCACTTAGAACATCCCACATAATTATTTTGTACCCTTTGTTTTTTAATTTTTTTGCTTGTATGGATTTAATTTTTCCATAGGGAGGGCGAAAGAGTTTAGAGGCTGAGTTACTGGTTCCAATTGTGTGGTTTTTAATCGAATTAGCACAAAGTGAAACATTGGCGCTATAGTCATCTGAGGAAGTTTGCCATCCGTTTAAATGATTGAAAGTGTGATTGCCTATAGCATGTTTCTTCTGTATTAATTTTTCAAAAATAGAGCGGTGGGCTTCAATGTTTTTTCCAATGCAGAAAAAAGTTGCTTTGGCGTTGTACAAATCTAGCTGTTCCATAACCCATTCCGTAATTTCTGGAGTGGGGCCGTCATCAAATGTCAAGTAAACTTTATTTTCAGTATTTGGCAAGTCCCATATATAGTGAGAGAATAATTTCTTGATTAGTGAATGTGTTTTAATCCAGTAAAAACTCATCTTGGTATTTGTTTGTATCAAAATTAAAAAAAAATGCAGCAAAATTTCTAAATTTTGCTGCATTTTTTAAAAGATATTTATGGGGCTACTTTATTCTCTTTCTCGTCCGAAACGTTCGAACATTTGAATATAAGTATTAAATACAGTTCTATTTTTATTATAGAAATTCAAGTCTCCATTTTCTTTCATTACTTGCAATAAGCTTCTGTAGCGTTCAAGGTCTGTGATAATATCAACAGCTAAGCTTGATTGTTCTGAAGAGCTTAATTTACTGTAGTAATTAAGGTTGTCTTTGTATTTTGCCATTAATTTTTCTAAGAGATCTTGTGCTTTGGCTTTTTCACCCACTTGGTAATACCCTTTTGTAAAAGGTTCTACTAAGGAGTAATAGCCAAATTTATCCAATGGCATTTTTGTCATAGACAATTCAATAATCTTTTTTGCCTTATCGAATTTTCTTTCTACAATCAATTGATCCATTAATCGAGCAAGATTTGTTCTGTATGTAATACTCTCGCGTCTCGTTTCAGGGTCATGGTAAATTTTGTCGCTATCGCTATTACCCCAATCCCATTTCATAACATTGTTGTACATTTTGTCAGAATCAATTTGTCCCATGTCTAATGGGCTACCATCTTTAGGGATTGCATTTTTTACAGGAACTAATTTATAGACCATTCCGTCGAGTTGCAGGTAGTTTTTCATCCAGATGTAGTCATCATCATCAAAAGAACCAGCGCTAAAGTAGATGGGTCTTTTCCAATCGTTGTTGGCTACGATATCAAGCATCATTAATCGGTTTTTATACAAAGCGTTCCCTTTGATGTCGATGTCAATATAAGGTACAATTGAGTCATAATATTTAGGTGCAACTACCTTGTTTTGTATGATTGCATTTTTATCAACAGGAATTCTGATTTTATTAGTTGGATAAAAATGAATCGTTTGTCCGTTTTGCATACCAACAGTAGATTTTGGATTTTTAATGAAGTCCATTAAATCTTTGACGTCCCATCTGCTTTCTGTTTTTGGAATGTGCGCAACGTAATCCAATTTGTCCCCTACATACTGATCATGGGTAAAAGAGATTGGTAATGGTTCAGCTTCGTATGTTTTCATTTTCATTTGGTCGATATACCAATCGGTCATAAAAAGACTAGTATTTACAATTTTAACGTCAGTCCTTACGTGTTCTATTTCCTGTGCGTACCACAATGGGAAAGTGTCATTGTCACCTATGGTAAATAGAATTGCATTAGGATCACAGGAGTTAAGATATGCTTTTGCCATTGCAGTTGCCGTATATTTTCCTGAACGGTCATGATCGTCCCAATTTTGGGACGCCATAAGCACAGGAGCTGCTAATATGCTTGCAGCAATAATTATTGGCCCTGCTATTTTTGGGGCTAAATATTTTTGGGCACTTTCATAAAGCGCATACACTCCAAATCCTATCCAAATCGCGAAAACATAAAAAGAACCCACTAAGGCATAATCGCGCTCTCGTGGTTCAAAAGGTCTTTCATTTAGATAGATTTTTAAAGCAATACCAGTGAATAAGAATAAAGTCAATAAGACGTAGAAGCTTTTGCGGTCTTTAGTGGCATGATACATTAATCCGATAAGTCCCAAAAGGAATGGGAGAAAGTAATAGGTATTACGTCCTTTGTTCTGTAGGACATCAGCGGGTAAATTATCTTGTGAGCCTAGGTGTAACTCATCCATAAATTTTATGCCGCTAATCCAGTTTCCGTCTAGACTATCGTATCTTCCTTGGTTGTCATTTTGACGTCCAACAAAGTTCCACATCAAGTACCTCCAATACATATAGCCAAACTGGTATTCGAACATAAAACTCAAATTGTCTACTGTTGTTGGTTTTTCTATTATCAAATAGTCTCCGTAACTTTTTAGGAATTTTACATAGCCATCATTGTCGATCTGCTTTTGAGCGTAGGCAGTTCTAAACTCTGTAACCGTTTTTCTGATTTCATTCTTTAATTGCCCAATCGCTTTATTATAGTCTTCTTCAGACAATTGATTTACATCAATTCCGTATTTGGCTAAGTCTTCTTCATAAGGGTAATCAGGATTTAGTTCGAATTCAGGAGCATCTGTAAAGTTCATATAATTAGCTATATGATCGGTACTCCACATTCTAGGCAAAATCGTTTTGTGATTGTCATCGCTATTTTGCACAGCATTTTTAAAATTATTTACAATTTCATATTTCCCAGTTTTATAATTTCTTTCGTAGTTGGGAGCTTTGTCAAGATATGGGTTGTTTTTGTCTAAACCTGCAAAAACTTCGGTGTACTGAGGGCCGTAAAACAAAGGGTTAGACCCATATTGTTCTCTATTGTAATAAGCGAGTACCTCACGTGCATCTGACGGTTTGTTTTCATTGATGTTCACATTGGCATTAGCACGAATAGGTAACATCGTCCAGGTTGAAAATCCAATTAAGACGAACAGAATACATAAAATCAACGTATTGTAGGTTACAAGACCTTTGTTGTTAGTGTATTTCAGGCCGAAATAAAATGCGGCCGCAAGAAGGACAGTAACTAGAATAGTTCCAGAGTCAAAAGGCATTCCTAAGGCATTAACCGTAAAAACCTCTGTTGACGCAAAGAAAGACATCGTTAATGGTAGAAGTAGTTTGAATATAAATAACAGTATGGAAATAACTACAACATTAGCAATGATGAAGTTTTTTATAGTAACTGTTTTGTAATGCTTAAAGAAATACAATAGTCCGATTGAAGGAATTGTTAAAAGGGCCATAAAGTGCACTCCAAATGACAGTCCAATTACTAGTGAAATGATCAATAACCATCGATTTCCTCTTGGTGAATCCATGTCTTGTTCCCAGCGTAAACCCAGCCAAAAAAGTAAGGATATTAAAAGAGAGGCCATAGCGTAAACTTCAGCTTCTACAGCATTGTACCAAAAACTATCAGAATAAGTATAGGCCAAAGCGCCAACAAAGGAGCTCCCTAGAATTACAATAGCGTTACTTGTGTTTAATTGTGTTGTCTCGTCTTCTTTTAGATTTGGTTCCGTTGTTCTCGAAATTAATTTTTTCAAGATCATCGATGAAGACCAAAATAAGAATAAAATAGTAAAGGCACTTGAAACGACAGAAGTCATATTCACCATTAAGGCGATATGTTCGTTGTCAGAAGCAAACATTGCAAAGAAGGCACCAATCATTTGGAACAATGGTGCTCCTGGAGGATGGCCTACTTCAAGTTTTGCTGCGGTAGCGATATATTCTCCGCAATCCCAGAAACTCATTGTGGGTTCAACCGTAAGGGTATAAGTTATTAATGCGATGACAAATGTAAACCAACCTATGATCGTATTCCATTTATTGAAATTGAATGGCGCCTTATTCATGTATTGAAATTTAGTTATATTTTAAGTTACAAAGAAAATGTTTTTTTATTTAAGGCAGGAAAGATTATCGAAAATTTCTGTCAAACTATTTATTTTGGTAACATATTGGTTTTTAGTAATTTTCAATTTGAAGGTGATTTGATTTGATTTTTTTTGTGTATTTTTTGAATAAAAAGTTCAAAAAAGTTTGCACAACCTGAATTTTATTATAAATTTGCACTCGCTAAGCAGCACTGATGGTCTATGGTGTAATGGTAACACAACTGTTTTTGGTGCAGTCGTTCAAGGTTCGAGTCCTTGTAGACCAACAAAAGCCTCTCAATATGAGAGGCTTTTTTTTTGGAGTAATTTTAAACTCCGGAAATCACATTTTGTCCAGTTTGAAAGCGCTGTCTAAAATAAAGTGACTTTATATTTTGAAAGTGACTACGGGTCTTATCGCATGGTTTACTAAGTCTTCGCCAATGCTTCCTGTGAAAAAGTGAGCTAAGCCTGTTCTTCCGTGGGTGCATAGTCCTATCAAATCAGCATTTATAGTTTTAGAGAAGTTAATGATTCCTTTTTCGATATTTACGTCATTATAAATATGAGTGGAGTAGTTAGTAATTTTAAAATCGGCTATGAAATCATTCATTATTTTTTCTGAAAGGGCAGTTGATTTGAAACTATTGGGGGTGCAAATCATTACTAAGTTTAATTTTGCATCAAATATTTTGCTAAAGGCAATCATTTTTTCGAATGGTTTTTTTATTTCTTTGGAAAAATCCGATGCGAAAACAAAGTTGGTTCCTTTCAATTCGGTGGAGTCTTTTTTAATTACCAGCACCGGAACTTCTGAGAGTCGAACTACTTTTTCTGTATTTGAGCCAATTAATATTTCTTCGATACCAGAAACTCCATGAGACCCCATGACTATTAAATCTGTTTTGTGCTCACTACTAAAGGATAGGATTCCGTCAAATGCTTTTTCAAATTTCACAAATTCAGTTACTTGTATTCCTTTTAGATAGTCATTGTCTTTTAATTTTAGGAGCGTTTCGTTTGCTTTCTTAATGAATAGCATCACTTCAGGGATGCTTGCGGCTCCTGTTATAGCGTCATTCATTTGATTTGGAATTTCTAACATATGGAGTAGAAGTATTTCAGAATTGCTTTTTTTTGCAATTTGTGCGGCGACTTTTAATGCGTTTTCTGCATGTGCTGAAAAATCGGTTGGGACTAAAATTCGTTTCATGAATAAATGGATTAAATTAGGAGAAAATTCTTGATTTTCTTGCTTGTATAAAGATAAGAATTATTTTAACAGCATTCAATCAATTAAATTTATAAAAAAAACACTATATTTGCACCGTTATTTATTAAAATCTAGATAATGAGGGGACTAAATGTCCCCTCTTTTTATAAAAAATATGACATTTAAAGAAAAAGTAAATTTATTGTTGACTGAAGCTCTTGTAGAAAAGCCATCGCTTTTCTTGATAGACCTTACCATCACTGATGCTTTTAAGGTTATTATAACTTTAGACGATGACAATGGTGTGGTATTACAGGACTGTATCGATATCAGTCGCATGATAGATGCTAGTTTAGACAGAGAAGAGCAGGATTATTCTATGGAAGTGGCCTCAGCAGGGGTTTCTTCTCCATTGAAAAAGATCAGACAATACAAGAAAAATATAGGTAGAACATTGATTGTGAAAACTAATACAGAAAATATTGAAGCAGAATTAGTGGAAGCTAATGATGATTTTGTAATTTTGTCGTGGAAAGCAAGAGAACCTAAAAAGATAGGTAAAGGTAAAGAGACAGTTGAAAAGACGCTACAAATCCCTTACGCAGATATAAAAGAAGCAATTGTTACAGTAACATTTTAATTAAAGGATTCGCATGGAAAATTTAGCATTAATCGATTCATTCTCAGAGTTTAAAGATGATAAACTTATTGATCGTGTAACGCTTATGGCAATTTTGGAAGATGTATTTAGAAATGCATTGAAGAAAAAATACGGTTCAGATGATAATTTCGATATTATTATAAATCCTGATAAAGGAGATATGGAAATTTGGAGACGAAGAGTTATTGTTGCGGACGAAGATTTAGATTTTGAAAACGAAGAAATTACTTTAACAGAGGCAAGAAAAATTGAAGCCGATTTTGAAATTGGTGAAGAAGTTTCTGAAGAAGTAAAATTAATAGATTTAGGAAGAAGAGCTATTTTGGCTTTACGCCAAAACCTTATTTCTAAAATACATGAACACGACAATACAAATCTTTACAAACAATTCAAGGATTTAATTGGAGAGATTTATACTGCTGAGGTGCATCACGTGAGACCTAGAGTTGTAATTTTGGTGGATGATGAAGGAAATGAAATTGTTTTACCAAAAGAAAAGCAAATTCAATCTGATTTTTTCCGTAAAGGAGATAACGTTCGTGGGATAATTGAAAGCGTTGAATTAAAAGGAAACAAACCTCAAATTATTATGTCTAGAACTTCTGAGAAGTTTTTAGAGAAATTGTTTGAACAAGAAATTCCTGAAGTTTTTGACGGTTTAATTATGGTTAAAAATGTAGTGAGAATCCCAGGTGAAAAAGCAAAAGTAGCTGTAGAAACTTATGACGATAGAATTGATCCAGTAGGTGCCTGTGTAGGTATGAAGGGATCGCGTATTCACGGAATTGTTCGTGAATTAGGAAATGAAAATATAGATGTTATTAATTATACAAGTAACATTCAATTATATATTACAAGAGCGCTAAGTCCTGCAAAAGTATCTTCAATTAAGATAAATGAAGAAACTAAAAGAGCAGAGGTTTTCTTGAAATTAGAAGAAGTTTCAAAAGCGATTGGTAGAGGTGGACACAACATTAGATTAGCTGGTCTTTTGACAGGTTATGAGTTAGATGTTATTCGTGAAGGAGATGTTGCTGGCGCAACTGCCGATGAAGATGATGTTGAATTAACAGAATTTTCAGATGAAATCGAAAGCTGGGTTATTGAGGAATTTGCGAAAATTGGTTTAGATACTGCAAAAAGTATCTTAAAACAAGACGTAGAGGATTTAGTAAGAAGAACAGACCTAGAAGAGGAAACGATTCTAGATGTAATGAGAATATTGAAAGAAGAGTTTGATAGTTAGTCAATGAATCTTCAACGATAAACATGCCGCTTTACAATTAATTCTTGCTCGATAGATATCGAGTTAGGAGTAAAGCGAGGAATAACAAAAAAGGTAATAATAAAAAGGTTTTATGTCTGAAGAGAGAATTATTAGAATAAACAAAGTTTTAAGGGAATTGAATATTTCTTTGGAAAGAGCTGTGGATTATCTAAAAGATAAAGGGATTGCTATTGAAGCAAACCCAAACACAAAAATTTCTAATGATGTATACAATGTCTTGTGCGGTCAATTTGCGGGTGACAGAGGTAAAAAAGAGGCTTCAAAAGAAGTAGGAGAAGAGAAAAAGAAAGAGAAAGAGGCTTTACGTGTTGAGAGAGAAAAAGAAATCGAAGACAAGCGTAAGCACGACGAAGAGATTCTTAAAAAACAACAAGAAGTTGTAAAAGCGAGAGCTGTTATAGCGGGACCTGTTCAAGTAGGGAAAATTGATCTTAATCCTAAAAAAGCGGCTGCTGCTCCAGTACCAGTTACGCGAACTCCTGAGGCCCGTCCTGTTGTTGCTGAAAAAATTGAAGTGCCTAAAGCTAAAACTTCGACAGAAAAACCAGTTGTAAAAGAAACGGTTGAGGAAAAAGTTGTTTCTGACAAAAAAGAGGTGAAAGCCGTTGTCGAAACTAAGGAGCCAGTAAAGGAACCAGTAAAAGGAGATAAAAAAGTTGTTGTTTCGGAAGAAAAGGCAGCTCCAAAAACGGATGAAGCTCCGGTTGAGGAAGCTATTACAACTCAATATCAGAAATTATCGGGTACTAAATTAACTGGTCAAACTATTGATTTGTCTCAGTTTAATAAGCCGAAGAAGAAAAAAGAAGAGCCAAAAATCACTCCAAATAAGCCAGGCGCTGCCGGTGCTGCTGGAGCGGCTAATAAAAATAAACGCAAGAGAATTGCTCCTAAACCAGGTACACCTAGAGTTCCAGGTGCTCCAAATCCTAATAAGATTACGCCAAATACTGGCGGAGGCGGTGGTTTTAACGCGAATAGAAGTTCAAGACCTGGATTCGTAAGAGGAAATAGACCTGCAATTGTAGCAAAAGTGGAGCCTACGGAAGAGGAAGTAAAAAACCAAATTCGTGAAACTTTAGAAAAACTTCAAGGTAAAAAAGGAGGTAAATCTAAGGCAGCTAAATACAGAAGAGACAAAAGAGATACGCACCGTCAGAAATCTGATGATGAGCAAAGAGCAATAGAAGAAGGAAGTAAAACCATTAAGGTTACAGAGTTCGTAACTGTTGGTGAAATTGCCATCATGATGGATGTGCCTATTACAAAAGTGATAGGTACTTGTATGTCTCTTGGAATCATGGTAACCATGAATCAACGTCTTGATGCAGAAACGTTAACAATTGTAGCGGATGAATTTGGGTATGAAGTTGAATTTATCACTGTAGATATTGAGGATTCTATAACTGTTGTTGAAGATAGGGAGGAAGATTTAGTTTTTAGAGCGCCTATTGTTACTGTAATGGGTCACGTCGATCACGGTAAAACATCTTTGCTGGATTATATCCGTAAGGAAAATGTTATCGCTGGTGAATCAGGAGGTATTACGCAGCACATCGGTGCATACGGAGTAACTTTAGATAATGGTCAAAAAATTGCTTTCTTAGATACACCAGGTCACGAGGCGTTTACTGCGATGCGTGCACGTGGTGCTCAAGTAACAGATATTGCTATTATTGTAATTGCTGCAGATGATGATATCATGCCGCAAACTAAAGAGGCTATAAGTCATGCTCAGGCAGCAGGAGTGCCAATTATATTCGCTATCAATAAAATAGATAAACCAAATTCAAATCCTGAAAAAATTAAAGAGAAATTAGCAGGTATGAATTTACTTGTAGAAGACTGGGGTGGTAAATTCCAATCTCATGATATCTCAGCAAAAGTGGGTACAGGTGTAAAAGAATTGTTGGAAAAAGTTTTATTAGAAGCAGAAATTTTAGATTTAAAATCGAATCCTAATAAAGAGGCACAAGGAACAGTAGTTGAAGCCTTTTTAGATAAAGGTAAAGGATATGTTTCTACTATATTAGTTCAACATGGTACTCTTAAAGTTGGAGATTATATGTTGGCTGGTAAACATCATGGTAAAATTAAAGCCATGCATGATGAAAGAGGTAATATTGTTACCATTGCAGGTCCTTCTACTCCAGTATCGGTGTTAGGTCTTGATGGTGCAGCAACAGCGGGTGACAAGTTCAATGTATTCGAAGACGAAAAAGAAGCAAAACAAATTGCATCTAAACGTTCTCAATTAATGCGTGAACAATCTGTTCGTACACAGCGTCATATTACATTGGATGAAATTGGTCGTCGTATTGCTTTAGGTCAATTTAAAGAATTGAACGTGATCCTTAAAGGAGATGTTGATGGTTCTGTTGAAGCATTATCTGATTCGTTTTCTAAATTATCTACTGAAGAAATTCAAATTAACATTATACATAAAGGTGTTGGAGCGATTACTGAAACTGACGTTATGTTGGCTTCTGCTTCAGATGCGATCATTATCGGATTTAATGTTCGTCCTGCAGGTAATGCAAGACAGCTTGCTGATAAAGAAGAAATCGATATCCGTTACTATTCTATTATCTATGCAGCAATCGATGACTTGAAAGATGCAATGGAAGGAATGCTAGCTCCTGAGATGAAGGAAGAAATTCTAGGTACTGCCGAAATTAGAGAGATATTTAAAATCTCTAAAGTGGGATCAATCGCAGGTTGTATGGTTATGGATGGCAAAATAGCTAGAAATGCTAAAATTAGAATTATTCGTGATGGTGTTGTAGTCCACTCAGGTGAGCTTAGTGCTTTGAAACGTTTCAAGGATGATGTTAAAGAAGTAGCTAAAGGTTACGATTGTGGTATCCAAATTAAAGGGTATAATGACATTGAAGAAAGAGATGTTATTGAAGCGTACCATGAAGTAGCAATCAAAAAGAAATTGAAATAAAACTCAATTACTTATATAATTTAAAAATCCCGATTCTTCGGGATTTTTTTTATTTTAGACTTAAATTATTTATTTATGAAAGCACTTTTGATGTCTCTTTGTTTGTTGTTTTGTTTATCGATTAATGCGCAAAATGATAGTCATTATTTAATATCTCTTGAGAAGGACAGTAATAAGGAAATTGAAAGCGATTTTTATATTAACAATATTTACGATGGGAGACAATTCAAAGAAGATATTGGAATTGCGCAAAAATCTATTACGAATTCTAAAGTTCCGGTAAACTTTAAAAGGCCTTTTGTAGATGAGTTGGCTAGTTTCTTAGCAGTGATTTATCCAAAAAAACAGGGTAAGAAACCAATATCTATTCGAGTCAATGAAATTTTTGTTTCTGAAGTAACCACGTCCAATCAAGAGACTGGTTATGCGACTGTTGTTTTGGATATAATTGATAGAAAAGAGAATAAGGATTATATTATCGGAACATATACTTCAACAATTTCAGAGGTAGGTTTTGATGTTACTGCTAAACATGATGAATGTGTCATTTTGGCTATTAAAAACTGTTTTGATGATTATAAAAAGTCAAATGAAACTTATAAAATACCCGTTGAATTCGATTCCAGTGCAGCACTTGATTCTACAGATAATTTTGATTTAAGTAAAAAGGGGGTTTATGTAAATTTTAATGACCTTAATACTGGGGAGGTTTTAGATTTAGATGATTATCGGATAACTAAATATAAGGAGGGGAATTGTCTTTTGAATAGTCGTAACGGAAGAGTCGAAACTAAATTCTTTGGTTTCAGTGATGGGCTTAGTTTTTATATAAATTCATCTAGATTTTCAACTGTGAGATTTTATTTTAAAACTGAAATAATGGGGGATTATTATTTTATTAATGAAGTTAGTTGTAATACGGTCGATTTTGCTGCAATAAGAAGTTCCTTTGGATTATTAGGGATGTTGTTAACTCTTGATCCATCTGAATTATCCGTTCCTTTACTTCTTGATAGGATAACGGGTAACCCGATTTTTTTGACTAATAAATATATTATTAACATGCTTTCTTCCGATAAAGAATTGCTAAAAGAATATAGAAAATCAGAACGAACAGTCGTGGATAAAAAACGTATTTATAAAAAGTATTTTAATGTTATATAAATTTTTTAGTGAGTTGTTTTTAGAGAATTATTAGTGTTTGTTTTTTATCAAAGAATATATTCGAATGATATTACGTGTTTTACTTAGTGCCGCTCATAATTTTTATGCTAAACGGTTCATACTTTAGTCAAGATGATTTTAGTGATTAATCACATTCAGTAGACGAGATGTATATTTTAAAAATAGAGGTAGGAAATTAATCAATTTGCTAGAGAGAATAACATAAGGTGTTTTACCGGTTAATCTAGATCAAGTTTTAATTTTATAATGTTAGTTGTTTCTTGTTCAAAACAAAAGTAAGTTAATTCTTATATATTATGTGGTATAAAAAAGGAGAAAAATGATCCGATATAAACAAATCATTATATTTTATTCTCAAAAAATTTTAAGCAGGAAATATGTTTAATGAAGTCATTTTAGATTTTCCATTCTTATAGAAAAAGTAGCAATATTAAAGAATATAATCTATTTTTTAATCATACTTTAGGTTAAAAAGTAGCAATTAATGTTTTTTTAAAGGATCATATTTATTTTTTTTTTTAAAAATAAATTTGAAAAGGAGTACAAAAAATTAGATAGAAAGCAGTTATTTCATAGGTAGGGTTTTCAAATTACTGATCAAAAACGGATTTATTAAATACTAAACTAGTAGTAATTAATAATTTATTGGATGGCTTTTTTCCTTTATAAAAATGTTTACGAAATAACCTTGATAATTATTTATGGGCCTTATTATAGTAGTGATTTGATATGTAAATCTAACTATTGAATAGATAGCATAAATAGGGCGGGCCAGTTCGATATGTCGACAATTTTAGTGCAGATTTACAATCTGTGCCCACAGACAAGGATATTGAGAGCTTTCTTAAAGTAGAAGCCACTTCATTACGAAGTGGCTTTAGTGCTTTTATTTATAATTTTAAATCTTTTAAAGAAAGTCTGAAGTCCTTAGATAGTATATATAACTTTTGTGGCTGGTTTGTAAATCTGGTATTCTGATAGGAAATGGTTTCTAATTAATACAAGACTTTATTAAAGATGGTGTATTATGCGAATGTCATAGGCTTGGTGCTCTTAACAACTAACAAACAAAGCATATAAAATAAGGAGCTGCTCAAACTGGATTTTTGTTTTTAAGAACTAATTGAGTTGTGAAATATGCCAAGAATAATAATGATTTTTGTTGTTGTCATTGATTTGTTAATGCCTGCCATAAGGAAATTTCACGGTGACTCGAATATGTCGACAACGGTAGTTCAAATTTGCAATTCGAGGGATCACACGACGCAGTACAAGCGGATTAAAAAGAAGAAACCACTTCATTTCGAAGTGGTTTTAGTGTTTTATTTAGTTGTTGTGACTTTCGTAAGCAGAACGTTTATCTATTCTTTTTATTTCTGCGGTTTTATTAAATAAGCGTTTTCGTACTTTCTACGAATTTCGATTAAATTGCGTTCTGCTTCGATCTTAGTTCTAAAGTTGCCGATCCAAACTTTATAATTAGGAGTGTTGAATACTATTGTGCCATCGAGATCTGCAAAATCTTGTTTGCAATCGTTTAATGTCTTTTTTGCTTTATCATTATCGCCACTGAAGACTTGAATTTTATAGCGCTCATTTACAGCTATTGAAGCATTTATTTTTCTTTTTTCATTTAATAGTTGCTCAAATTTAGGATCTTGAGAAATGGTAAGGTTTCGGTCTTGTGCTTTTAAATTACTGGATAGTACACTCAGTATAAAGGAGTAATAAAAGATATTTTTTATTGTAATAATTCTCATAACGTTGTGGTTTTTAGGCAAAAATAGTATTTAATGGATGAATGGAAAGCATAATTATTATTTAGAATAGTTATAAATTGAAATTAAGATTATTTTAAGGTTTTGAGAATAGTTTCTAAGTCGTATTTTTGTCGAAGTTTAAAATAAAGGAACAGTTTTTATATATGTGTTTATAGAAAAAACTGTGCCAATTTTTAGTAGATAATCATTATACTTTATGAAAAAGGTGGGTAACCATAATTCGAACTCAAGGAAACTATTTTTAAGCTTAGCTTTGATGCTAACTGTTTCCTTAACTTCATTTGCGCAAGATGCTGTTCCAGCTGCCGCAACTGAAGCTCCAGTAGCCGCTCAAGGTGGTGACCCGGTAAAGGGTAAAGAACTTTTTAATTCAAATTGTGCTGCATGTCATAAGCTTGATGTTAAGGCAACTGGTCCGGCTCTTAGGGGTATTGCTGCTAAGTATGATATGCCTTGGTTGTACAAGTGGATTAATAATAGTGCTGAGCTTATTAAGTCAGGGGATGCAAAGGCTGTAAAAGTCTATGAAGAGAATAATAAGGTCGCTATGACTGCTTTTCCTACGCTGTCGGAAGGTGATATTGATAACATTATCGCTTACACTTCTGAAGTGAAGGCTGAAGCTCCTGCTGCAGTTCCTGGCGCTGTTGTTGCTGGCGGTTCTGATCAAGGAGCTGTGTCTAATAATATAATTTTAGGTGCTCTTGCTCTTGTTATGGCTATGTTAGTGGTCATGTTATTCTTGGTGAATAACGTTTTAAGAAAAGTAGCTAAAGTAAATGGTATAGAGGTAGCGTCAAAAACGCCTACTACTCCTATTTGGAAAGCGTTTGCCAAAAATCAATTCTTAGTATTAGTTACTGCTATATTTTTATTGTTGGCTAGTGCGTATTTTGTTTATGGTTTTTTAATGCAGGTGGGGGTAGATCAAAACTACGAACCAATTCAGCCGATACATTATTCTCATAGAATTCACGCTGGTGATAATGAGATTAATTGTAAATACTGTCACTCTGCGGCTAGAGTTAGTAAAAATGCAGGAATTCCTTCTTTGAATGTTTGTATGAACTGTCATAAAAACATTGCTGAAGTTGCTGAAAGTACTGCTACGCCAGAATACAGCAAGGCATTTTACGATGAGCAAATCCAAAAATTATATACGGCAGTGGGTTGGGATAAATCAACTCAGTCTTATACTGGAAAAACACAACCTGTAAAATGGGTTCGTATTCATAACTTACCTGATTTCGTTTATTTCAATCACTCTCAACACGTTACTGTTGCCGGGATCGAATGTCAGACATGTCACGGTCCGGTTCAGACTTATGAGATTCAAAAGCAATTTGCTCCTTTGACAATGGGTTGGTGTATTAACTGTCATAGAGTAACTGATGTTAAGATGAAAGGAAATGAATATTACACAAAAATTCATGATGAACTTTCTAAAAAATACGGTGTTGACAAGCTGACTGCAGCGCAAATGGGTGGATTAGAGTGTGGTAAATGTCACTATTAATCAAATTATTAAGATTTTAATATTTATATACAATGTCATCAAACAAAAAATACTGGAAAAGTGTTGAAGAACTAGAAAACGGTTCTATTGTTGAGGCGCTTAGAAATAACGAATTTGTTGAAGCAATTCCTACTGATGAATTTTTAGGAAGTAAAGAGGCAATGTCTTCTTCAACATCACGTCGTGACTTTTTAAAGTACGTTGGATTTAGTACTGCAGCAGCTACACTTGCTGCGTGTGAGGGTCCGGTTAACAAGTCGATTCCTTATGTGTTGCAGCCAGAGCAAATCATTCCTGGAGTAGCTGATTATTATGCTACTTCTGTTTTTGATGGTTTTGATTTTGCAAACCTACTTGTTAAAACTCGTGAGGGGCGTCCTATTAAAATAGACAATAATACTATTTCAGGAGCTAAATTTACTGCTAATGCTAGAATTCATGCATCGATATTGTCGTTGTACGATAATATGCGTTTGAAAGAACCTAAAATTGGTGGTAAAGATTCAACGTGGTCTGCTGTAGATTCAAAAATTAAATCAAGTATAGTTGATGCTAAGGCAAAAGGCGGACAAGTAGTATTGTTGACTAATACTTTAGCTAGTCCATCTACTGAAAAGTTGATTAGTCAATTTATTGCTTCAAACCCAAATGGGAAACATATTATTTATGATGCTGTTTCTTCATCTGAAGCTTTAGATGCTTTTGAAACTGTTTATGGTGAAAGAGCTTTAGTTGATTATGATTTTTCAAAAGCTTCGCTAATAGTTTCTGTAGGGGCAGATTTCCTTGGAGATTGGCAAGGTGGCGGGTATGATTCAGGTTATACTCAAGGTAGAGTTCCTAAAAACGGAAAAATGTCACGTCATTTTCAATTAGAAGCAAATATGACTTTGTCTGGTGCTGCTGCTGATAAACGTTTACCGATGTCTACTGCAAATCAAAAACAGGCTTTAGTACATATATATAATATAGTAACTGGTTCTGCTGTTGCTGTTAGTTTAGAAGAGAAGTTTAAATCTGAAGTAACAAAAGCGGCGCAGCAATTAAAGTTAGCTGGTTCAAAAGGAGTATTGGTTTCTGGTATTCAGGATAAAAATGCTCAGTTATTAGTTTTGGCTATTAATCAAGTTTTAGCCAGTGAGGCTTTTAGCACTTTTGGAACACGACAAATAAGAAAAGGATCAAACGAGAAATTAGCTCAATTGGTTAAGGATATGAAATCAGGAAGTGTTCATACTTTGATAATGAGTGGTGTTAATCCTGTTTATACATTAGCAGATTCGGCTTCTTTTGCTGAAGGTCTTAAAAAAGTTACTACATCTGTATCTTTAACTTTAAAAGAAGATGAAACGGCTTTACTTAGTACGATTGCTGCTCCAGTTCCTCATTATTTGGAAGCTTGGGGTGATTTAAGTCTTACTAAAGGCACGTATAGTTTAACTCAACCTACAATTCGTCCTTTGTTCGATACAAAACAATTTCAAGATGTGTTAATGTCTTTAAATGGAATGTCGGGAACATATTATGATTATATAAAAGCAAATTCATCTTTAATTATTGCGGGTGCTTCTTGGAATAAAATATTGCATGATGGTGTTTATGTTGGTGCTGCTCAATCGGTTTCTGGTGGTTCTGCAGATTTTAGTGCTGCTGCAAGTGCATTAGCAAAATCTAAAGCTGCCGCAGGTTTTGAATTAGTGTTGTATACTAAAACAGGCATGGGTGACGGTCAACAAGCTAATAATCCTTGGTTGCAGGAATTTCCAGATCCTATTACAAGAGTTTCTTGGGATAATTATGTTACTGTTTCAAATGCAGATGCTAAAGCGTTATTGATGTCTAATGAAATCGTTGCTAATGGTGGTCTTAACGGAAGTTATGCTACAATTACTACGGCAGATGGTTTAAAACTAGACAATGTGCCAGTAATTGTTCAACCAGGTCAGGCTGTTGGTACGATTGGTTTGGCTTTAGGTTATGGTCGTAAAGCGGCTTTAAAAGAAGAAATGCAAGTAGGTTTAAATGCTTACACTTTATATAAAGATTTTAATGATGTGCAATCTGTTACATTAGTAAAAGCTGACGGAGATCACGAGTTTGCTTGTGTTCAAGGTCAAAAAACATTAATGGGTAGAGGGGATATTATCAAAGAGACTTCTTTGGAGATATTCAATACTAAAGATGCTAAGTATTGGAATGAAGTTCCAATGGTCTCTTTGAACCATGAAGAAGTAGAAGGGACTACAGTAGATTTATGGGATTCGTTTGATCGTTCTGTTGGGCATCACTTTAATCTTTCTATTGACTTGAATGCTTGTACTGGTTGCGGGGCTTGTGTAATCGCTTGTCATGCCGAAAATAATGTGCCTGTAGTAGGTAAGTCAGAAATTAGAAGAAGTCGTGATATGCACTGGTTGCGTATCGATAGATATTATTCTTCTGAAAGTACGTTTGAAGGTGATAACGAAAGAAAAGAAAACATTTCTGGTTTGTCTAGTTCATTGTCTACATTTAATGAGATGGAAAAAGCAGGTGATAATCCTCAAGTTTCATTTCAGCCTGTAATGTGTCAGCACTGTAATCACGCACCTTGTGAAACTGTTTGTCCAGTAGCGGCAACATCACATAGCCGTCAAGGGCAAAATCATATGGCTTATAACAGATGTGTTGGTACGCGTTACTGTGCTAACAACTGTCCGTATAAAGTACGTCGTTTTAACTGGTTCTTGTATAACAAAAACAGTGAATTTGATTATCATATGAATGATGATTTAGGTCGTATGGTCTTAAATCCTGATGTGAATGTTCGTTCTCGTGGAGTTATGGAAAAATGTTCTATGTGTATTCAAATGACACAAGCTACAATTTTAAATGCTAAAAGAGAAGGAAGAGAAGTAGTTGATGGAGAATTTCAAACTGCATGTTCAAATGCTTGTTCTAACGGAGCAATGGCCTTTGGGGATGTTAATGATAAAGAAAGTCAGATCACAAAATTAGCAGAGGATGAAAGAATGTATCATTTGCTGGAACATGTTGGAACAAAGCCTAATGTGATTTATCACGTTAAAGTTAGAAATACTTAGTACAAAAAATTATTAATTAAGAAACAAGATAAAGGATTATGTCGTCTCACTACGAAGCAACCATTAGAAAACCTTTAGTTATAGGTGATAAATCTTATCACGACGTAACTGTTGATGTAGCTGCGCCTGTTGAAGGTAAAGCAAACAAACATTGGTGGATTGTATTTTCAATCGCATTAACAGCTTTCCTTTGGGGAATAGGCTGTATAATTTACACCGTATCTACAGGAATTGGAACATGGGGATTAAATAAAACAGTTGGTTGGGCATGGGATATCACAAACTTCGTTTGGTGGGTTGGTATTGGTCATGCTGGAACATTGATTTCCGCGGTATTATTATTATTCCGTCAACGATGGAGAATGGCGATTAACCGTTCTGCAGAAGCAATGACAATTTTCTCCGTTATCCAAGCGGGTTTATTTCCAATTATACATATGGGTCGTCCATGGTTAGCGTATTGGGTATTACCAATACCAAATCAGTTTGGGTCTTTATGGGTGAATTTCAATTCACCATTACTTTGGGATGTATTTGCAATATCCACATATTTATCAGTTTCATTGGTATTCTGGTGGACAGGGTTGTTGCCTGATTTTGCAATGTTAAGAGATAGAGCAGTAACTCCTTTTAATAAAAGAGTTTATTCTATTTTAAGTTTTGGATGGAGTGGGAGAGCGAAAGATTGGCAACGTTTTGAAGAAGTATCTTTAGTACTCGCCGGATTAGCAACACCTTTGGTACTTTCTGTGCATACTATTGTATCAATGGATTTTGCTACCTCTGTAATACCTGGATGGCATACTACTATTTTTCCTCCTTATTTTGTAGCGGGTGCGGTATTCTCTGGTTTTGCAATGGTGAATACTTTACTTATTATTATGAGGAAAGTATCTAATCTTGAGGCTTATATTACTATTCAGCATATTGAATTGATGAATATTGTAATAATGATAACTGGTTCTATTGTAGGGGTAGCCTACATAACAGAACTTTTTATAGCATGGTATTCTGGAGTTGAATATGAGCAATATGCTTTCTTGAACAGAGCGACTGGGCCATATTGGTGGGCATATTTGATGATGATGTCTTGTAATGTATTATCTCCGCAGTTTATGTGGTTTAAAAAATTAAGAACAAGTATTATGTTTTCTTTTTGTCTATCTATTGTAGTAAATATAGGGATGTGGTTTGAAAGGTTTGTAATTATTGTTACTTCTTTACATAGGGATTATTTGCCTTCATCATGGACAATGTTTTCACCAACGTTTGTTGACATAGGAATTTTTATAGGAACAATTGGTTTCTTCTTTGTATTATTTTTATTATACTCTAGAACTTTTCCTGTAATTGCACAAGCGGAGATTAAAACTATTTTGAAAGGAACAGGAGATAATTATATAAGAGAAAGAGCAGCTAATAAAGATGTACATCATGAGTAATAAAGTAATATACGCCATTTATAATGACGATGATATATTGATGGATGCGGTTAAACAAACCAGGGCAGCTCATCATCATATCGAAGAAGTTTTTACACCATTTCCAGTTCACGGTTTGGATAAAGCAATGGGGCTTGCGCCTACTAGACTAGCTATTTGTTCATTCATATACGGTTGTATTGGTATTTCATTTGCTACTTGGATGATGAATTTTATTATGATTCAAGATTGGCCGCAGGATATTGGTGGAAAGCCAAGTTTTAGTTACATTGAAAACATGCCGGCATTTGTGCCTATTATGTTTGAGATGACTGTGTTTTTTGCGGCGCATTTAATGGTAATTACTTTTTATATGAGAAGTAAGTTATGGCCTTTTAAACAAGCTGAAAATCCTGATGTTAGAACAACAGATGATCACTTCTTGATGGAGGTAGCCGTTAATAATAATGAAGAAGAATTAGTTTCTTTTTTCACGAATACAGGAGCTATAGAAGTTAAAGTAATAGAAAAGCATTAATTTAGATATGAAAAGGGTATATAAAATAACACTATTATTAGGCATTACTATATCAATAGCATCTTGCCATAATAATTCAGCACCGAATTATCAGTACTTTCCTAATATGTATCAATCAATTGGCTACGAAACATATTCAGAGTCTAGTGCATTTAAGAATGGTAAAGAAGGACAGCTTCCTGTTACTGGTACGATCAATAGAGGTTTTGAACCGTATGAGTATGAGAACACACCTGAAGGTTACGACTTAGCGAAAGCTAATCTTAAATCGCCCCTGGATTCTTTGGGTAGAAATTCTGGAGAAGGACAGGCGCTTTTTGAAATTTATTGCATAAGTTGTCACGGAACTTCTGGTAATGGAAAAGGGAAATTAGTTGAAAGAGAGAAATTTCTTGGAGTTCCTAGCTATAAAGACAGAGTTATCACTGAAGGAAGTATTTTTCATGTTGTGACTTATGGTTTAAATGCAATGGGATCTCATGCTAATCAATTAAGTGTCCATGAACGTTGGTTAGTTGCTGACTATGTTCTAAAACTGAAAAGCCAATTATAATTGTTGAACAAACTGATCGTAATAGATATGTATACATTTTCAAGTAAATTAAAAACTTTTTCTTTCATCTTAATGGCATTAGGTCTTTTAGGAATTGGATATGGTTTTTTAACTGCACCAAAAGATATTCAAGAAGTTGAAAAAATTCTTGCTGCTGATAGCCATGGAGGACATGTTGAAGTTAAGCATGAAGTTTCTAGTGAGTCGGTTGCAGCTCATGCAGTGGTAGCGGATCATAAAGAAGTTGACTTGGCTGTCGAGGGTACTGAAGCTACAACAGCGTTAGAAGGTCATAATGAGGTTGCAGCAGCTACTGAGACTCATGTAGCAGTAGTTGATAATCATAATGAAGTTAATGAAGCTGCTGAGCATGAAGAGCATTTGACTCATGTTTTGCATCAAATGCAAAATAAACCATGGGCGGCTTTATATGTGGCTTGTATTTTCTTTTTGCTAATTTCTATGGGTGTTTTAGCGTTCTATGCTATACAGCAAGTTGCATCTGCTGGTTGGTCTCCTGTATTGTTTAGAGTAATGCAAGGAATTACGGCTTATTTGCCATGGGGCTCTGTAATTTTCTTCGTGTTTTTAATTTTGTGTGGTCTTCATTTTAATCATTTGTTTATCTGGTTAGATCCTGAAGTGGTTGCTCATGATAAGCTTATAGCTACAAAAACAGGTTACTTAAATTTTCCTTTTTGGATTGCTAGAGCTGCAATATTCTTAATCGGTTGGAATTTATATAGATATTATTCTGCTAAAAACTGTTTAGCGCAAGATGAATCTAATGATGATAGTTTCTATAAAAAGAATTTTAATATTTCAGCTGGATTTTTAGTATTCTTTATAGTTACAGAATCTATCATGTCATGGGATTGGATTATGTCTATAGATCCTCACTGGTTTAGTACTTTGTTTGGATGGTATGTCTTTGCAAGTTTCTTTGTAAGTGGAATTACTATGATTGCAATGGTTACTTTATATTTGAAATCAAAAGGGTATTTAGAACATGTAAATACAAGTCATATTCATGATTTAGCTAAATTTATGTTTGGTTTTAGTGTTTTCTGGACCTACCTTTGGTTTTCACAATTCATGTTAATATGGTACGCAAATATACCTGAAGAGATTACATACTTCATAACTAGAATAGAATTGTATAACTTACCATTTTTTGGTGCGGTTGTTATGAATTTTGTTTTTCCTATATTGATTTTAGTAAATACTGATTTTAAAAGAATCACTTGGATATTGGTTATGGCAGGTGTTGTAATATTAGCTGGACATTATATTGATTTCTTTAATATGATTATGCCAGGTACGGTGGGGGACAGCTGGTTTATTGGAATATCAGAAATAGCTTCTGTTCTTTTCTTTATGGGGTTATTTATCTATGTTGTTTTTACGGCATTGGCAAAATCTCCTTTGTTACCAAAAAGAAATCCGTACATCGAAGAGAGTAAACATTTTCATTATTAATATTTAAAGAAAGAAACAGATGACAAGTTTGTTGGTAATTATAGTTTTGGTTTTATTAGCTGTTGCTTTATGGCAATTGACTAAAATATTTGACCTTACTCAAGTAGGTTCGGAGTCAGACAGTTCTCAAGTAGCTTCTGATAATGATAATAATGTACAGGGTTATTTAATGTTTGGGTTTTTAGCGTTTATATATATATTTTCAATATATGGTTTGTTTACTTGGGGTCCTCTTGTTCTCCATACTCCAGCGTCAGCGCATGGAGGTCAGGTAGATAACTTGATGAATATTACCTGGGTTCTTATTTTTATTGTTCAAGCGATAACGCAAGTTTTGTTACATTATTTTGCTTTTAAATATAGAGGTAAAAAAGATCAAAAAGCATTGTATTTTGCTGATAATAATAAATTAGAAGCAATATGGAGTGTAATTCCGGCGGTTGTATTGGCTGGTTTGATTCTATATGGTCTTTATGCTTGGACAAATATTATGTTTATCGATGAGGATGAGGATACTATTGTAATTGAATTGTATGCGCAACAGTTTAATTGGACGGCGAGAGTATCAGGAGAAGATAATGTTTTGGGAAAAGCAAATGTTAGATACATCGAGGGCGTTAATATTTTAGGAGTTGATCTTGCTGATCCTTATGCGCAGGATGACATTGTAGTTAAGGAATTGCATATTCCGAAAGGAAAGAAAATACATTTTAAGATGAGATCTCAGGATGTGCTGCATTCGGCTTACATGCCGTATTTTAGAGCGCAAATGAACTGTGTTCCAGGAATGGTTACTGAATTTGCTTTTGAGCCAATTTATACAACTTCTGAATATAGAGAGTTACCTTATATGATTGAGAAAGTTGCTAATATTAATGCAATACGTTCTAAGAAATCTATTGAATTAGTTGCTAATGGTAAGGCTGCATTGGATCCTTATGCTTTCGATTTTTTGCTTCTTTGTAATAAAATATGTGGGGCATCTCACTATAATATGCAAATGAAAATTATAGTAGATACACCAGAAGATTATAAAGCGTGGTTGAAACAACAAACTGTTTTGGCAGATCAAATGAAAGCTGCTGCCTCTCCGTCTAGTGAGGATGGAGCATCTGCAGCTGATAGTTTAAAAGCAAAAGATACAATGGCTGTTGTTAAAATAGCTATGAAATAATTATTAAGAATATTTAAAGTATACATATATGTCAGCAGAAGGTCACGATCACGGACACGATCACGAACACGAACACCATCATAAAGAAACTTTCATTACTAAATATATTTTTAGTATTGATCATAAAATGATTGCTAAGCAGTACCTTATTTCAGGTATTGTAATGGGTATTATTGGTGTTAGTATGTCTTTGCTTTTTAGAATGCAATTAGCATGGCCAGAGGAATCTTTTAAGATTTTCAACGTCCTATTAGGGGATAAATGGGCGCCAAATGGTGTTATGACAAATGATATTTATCTTTCGTTAGTCACGATACATGGTACCATAATGGTGTTCTTTGTTTTAACGGCAGCTTTGAGCGGTACATTTAGTAATTTACTGATTCCACTCCAAATTGGAGCTCGTGATATGGCTTCCGGTTTTATGAATATGGTATCTTACTGGTTATTCTTTTTGTCAAGTATAATCATGGTTTCGTCTCTGTTTGTTGAATCAGGGCCTGCAAATTCCGGTTGGACAATTTATCCTCCATTAAGTGCGTTGCCACAAGCTATTGGTGGGTCAGGAATGGGTATGACACTTTGGTTGATATCAATGGCAATTTTTATTGCGTCTTCTTTAATGGGTTCTTTAAATTATATAGTTACTGTAATTAATTTAAGAACAAAAGGAATGTCGATGACTAGATTGCCACTTACAATTTGGGCTTTCTTTGTTACTGCAATTATAGGAGTTGTTTCATTTCCAGTTTTATTGTCTGCGGCATTGTTATTGATTTTTGACAGAAGTTTTGGTACTTCTTTCTTCCTTTCTGATATTTATATTGCGGGTGAGGTTTTGCATTATCAAGGTGGATCACCTGTTTTGTTTGAGCACTTGTTTTGGTTCTTAGGACATCCTGAAGTTTATATTGTTTTACTACCAGCATTGGGAATTACTTCTGAGGTTATAGCAACAAATTCACGTAAACCAATTTTTGGTTACAGGGCGATGATTATGTCAATTATAGCGATTGCGTTTTTATCAACTATTGTTTGGGGTCACCACATGTTTGTATCTGGAATGAATCCATTTTTGGGTTCCGTGTTTACTTTTACAACCTTATTGATCGCGATACCTTCAGCAGTAAAAGCATTTAATTACATAACGACGCTTTGGAAAGGTAACTTACAGTTAAATCCAGCAATGTTATTTTCTATTGGACTAGTTTCTACTTTCATAACGGGAGGTTTAACAGGAATTATTCTTGGAGATAGTACACTAGATATTAATGTACATGATACTTATTTTGTAGTTGCTCACTTTCACTTGGTGATGGGAATATCTGCACTTTACGGAATGTTTGCTGGTATTTATCATTGGTTTCCTAGAATGTTTGGAAGAATGCTTAATAAAAATTTAGGTTATGTTCACTTTTGGGTTACTGCAATATGTGCTTATGGTGTGTTTTTTCCAATGCACTTTATCGGATTAGCTGGTTTACCTAGACGTTATTACACAAACACAAACTTTCCTTTATTTGATGATTTGCAAAATGTAAACGTTCTTATAACGACTTTTGCTTTAATTGGTGGAGCATTTCAATTGGTGTTTTTATACAATTTCTTTAGTAGTATCTTTTACGGAAAGAAATCTGTTCAAAATCCATGGAAATCAAATACACTTGAATGGACAGCACCTATGGAACACATACATGGGAACTGGCCAGGAGAAATTCCAGAAGTTCATCGTTGGCCGTATGACTATAGTAACCCTAATCACGACGAAGATTTTGTTCCTCAAAATGTTCCAATGAAACCAGGAGAAGAAGTTTTACATCACTAAAATATTCAAGAAGCCTTTACGAAAGTAAGGGCTTTTTTTATGGATTGTTCATACGGGATTTTACTTAGATTTACTTGTATATTGAATTATAATGTATTTTTTTAAACTCTTTTATCAGTGCTGTATTTTACTGATACTTTATTTTATCTTTGTTACATGAATGAAAATTTAGATCCAACAACTAACGGGTATAATTCAGAAGAATTTGATCTCGAAAAAAAACTGAGGCCATTATCTTTTGACGATTTTGCAGGTCAAGATCAAATATTGGAAAACCTTAAAGTTTTTGTTGAAGCAGCTAATCAGAGAAATGAAGCTTTAGATCATACACTATTTCATGGGCCTCCAGGATTAGGAAAGACAACCTTGGCAAATATTTTGGCTAATGAGCTGCAAGTAGGTATAAAAATTACTTCGGGTCCTGTTTTGGATAAACCTGGTGATTTAGCGGGGCTATTAACAAACTTAGAAGAAAGAGATGTATTATTTATAGACGAAATTCATCGTTTAAGCCCTATTGTTGAAGAGTACTTGTATTCTGCAATGGAAGATTTCAAGATTGATATTATGATTGAATCAGGACCAAACGCTAGAACGGTGCAAATCAATCTTAATCCATTTACTTTAATTGGTGCTACAACACGATCTGGACTGCTTACGGCACCAATGCGTGCTCGTTTTGGGATTTCATCAAGATTACAGTATTACACAGCAGAATTATTGACTACCATTGTCGAAAGAAGTGCGTCAATACTCAAAATGCCAATTTCAATAGAAGCCGCAATTGAAATTGCCGGCAGAAGTCGTGGTACTCCACGTATTGCAAACGCTTTATTGCGCCGTGTTCGTGATTTTGCCCAAATAAAGGGAAATGGTACAATAGATATTGAAATTGCCCGATATGCATTAAAGGCTTTAAATGTAGATGCTCATGGTCTTGATGAAATGGATAATAAAATATTGACTACCATTATTGATAAGTTCAAAGGTGGTCCTGTTGGGTTATCTACTTTGGCGACAGCCGTATCAGAGAGTAGTGAAACTATTGAAGAGGTATATGAGCCATTCCTGATTCAGGAAGGTTTTATTATGAGAACACCTCGAGGTAGGGAAGTAACTGATAAAGCGTACAAGCATTTAGGGAGACTCAATACTAATATTCAAGGAGGATTATTTTAGGATTAAATACATTCTCTTTTATAAATAAAGTACTATTAATTCGAAATCAAAATACACACAATTTATTAAATCCGAAGCCAAACGCCTCGGATTTTTGTCTTGTGGTATATCCCAAGCTGGGTTTCTTGAACAAGAGGCACCAAGGCTTGAAAACTGGTTGAATAATAATCGGAATGGACAAATGTCTTATATGGAAAATCATTTTGATAAGCGTTTAGATCCTACTTTATTGGTAGAAGATTCTAAAAGTGTCATTTCGTTGTTGTTGAATTATTATCCTGAAAACACACAATTAGAGGATTCGTATAAGATTTCTAAGTATGCGTACGGTACGGATTATCATTTGGTAATTAAAGATAAGCTTAAAGAGTTGTTGTTATCAATTCAAGAAACTATTGGAGAAGTTTCTGGTCGGGCTTTTGTAGATTCGGCCCCAGTTTTAGATAAAGCGTGGGCAGCCAAAAGTGGTTTGGGTTGGATAGGAAAAAATAGTAATCTATTAACTCAAAAAGTAGGCTCGTTCTATTTTATAGCCGAACTAATTATCGATTTAGATTTGGACTATGATAATGCAACAACAGATCATTGTGGTACTTGCACTGCTTGTATCGATTCCTGTCCTACAGAAGCTATAGTCGCTCCTTATATAGTTGATGGTAGTAAGTGCATATCTTATTTTACAATAGAACTTAAAGAGCATATCCCGCAGGAGATGAAGGGGAAGTTTGATGATTGGGCTTTTGGTTGTGATATCTGTCAGGATGTTTGCCCGTGGAATAAATTCTCTAAACCACACAATGAGCCTTTATTTAATGCGAATCCAGAGTTGTTATCTATGTCTAAGAAAGATTGGGAGGAAATCACGGAAGATACTTTTAAGGTGGTGTTCAAGGATTCCCCGCTAAAGCGAACGAAATTTTCGGGATTGAAACGAAATATCGATTTTCTGAAGTAATTAGTTGTTGTTTTTTTTTAGAGATGATTCCCTAGCAATTATGGCAGTTTCTAGTAAAATTGTTCTCGGTACAAAGGGTAGATTCAGTTTATGATAATTCATTTCTTCTAATAACAGATTAAATGATTCTATGCCCATTTGGTGACTTGGTTGATCTACTGTGCTTAGTTTTGGCGTTAGTACTTGAGACATAAACCAATTGCTGAAACCAATCACGGCTACTTGTTCTGGGATTTTAATTCCTCTGTCGTTAAAATAGGAAAGCACTCCTACAGCAACAAGATCTGTAATTGCAAAGATTCCGTCTACATCAGGATGCTCATTAATAATTTGCTCCGCAAAATCAATTCCTTCTTGAAAAGTAACATTTTCACAAGTGTATATCAGTTTTGAGTCAAATGGGATATTATTTTTTTCTAATGCTTTTTTGTATCCAATGTAGCGATCAATTGCATTTTGTGGATTTAAAGGTCCTCTTATGTGTGCTATTTTTTTGCATCCATTATCTATAAGATGTTGTACTGCATTAAACGCTGCTTTTTGATCATCAATAATAACTTTTGAACAATTGCAGAGCTTGGAGATTTTGTCAAACATGACAAAGGGTATATTTCTTTCAACAATTTGTTTTATGTGATCATCATTATTGGACTCATTAGAAAGGGACATTAAAATACCATCGACTCTTTTATTGATAAGTAATTCAACTTGTTTTTTTTCTAAAGTCAGGGATTCATTTGACTGTAAGATAATGACTAGATAACCATTTTTCTCTGCTTCGTCAATGATGGCATTGATAATATTGGAGAAAAAATGATGCATCACTTCTGGAATAATTAAACCAATTGTTTTTGATTCTTTAGTTCTGAGATTAACTGCAAAACTATTAGGGGTATAACGTAATTCTTGTGCAAGTTCAATTACGGCATTTTTTGTTTTCTGGCTAACATCAGAATAGTTCTTTAAGGCTTTAGATACCGTAGTAATCGAAATGCCTAATTTGATCGCAATTTCTTTAAGAGTGATGTCTTTCATGAACTATTTTTCTTGAGTTTAAGGCTTAGAATTACGTTTTCTTGCAGTTTTTTAAGAGTGTTATTTAGTTCTTAATATGTTTAAATGAAATTTCAGTACACAAATAATAGCAACTAAGGTATTCATTTTTATTTTAAGAATTATGGTTTTATGATATTTATCAAATGGAGATAATTATTTGCTATCTTCGAAAAGTAACTGTAAACAATGTGTCTTTAAAATTAGAATTCTAATAAAGCGCAAATTTAAGCAGATTCGCGTTCTATAATACTAGTTTCTAATTCGACTGATTGAAATTCAAAAGCTTTGTTACTTTTGATTAATTCTATTTCATCAAATAATATGGAAGCCGCTTTTTTGCCTATTTCAAATCCTGGTTGATCGATCGTAGTTAATTTAGGAGTGATTATTTCAGACATGAAGGAGTTACAGAACCCAAAGACTGCTATTTGTTGTGGTACTTGAACACCAATATCATTTAAGTATTTAATGATTCCAACAGCGACTAAGTCTGTCACGGCAAAAATGGCACTAATATCGGGATGATCATTAACTATTTTTTTTGCATTATTGTACCCATCTTCAAAATCAGTATTGTTGTCACATACATATACCAAACTAGAATCATAGAAGATATTGTTGTCTTCTAGCGCTCTTTTATATCCTAAAAAACGATCAATGGAATTTTGGGGTATGTACGAACCTCTAAAATGTGCGATTTTTTTGTGCCCTTTGCTTATAAGATAGGTGACAGCATCATAAGCTGCCTTTCGATCATTGATCATTACTTTTGAACAGTTCACTAATTTAGCAATTTTATCAAAAAGGACTAGGGGAGTTTTATAGGCGATAATATTATTAATGTGATCAAAATCACCTGTTTCATTCGAAAGAGACATTAAAATACCATCTACTCTTTTTTTTAGCAAAAGATCAATTTGTTTTTTCTCTATTTCTAATTTTTCATTAGAGCGTAAAATAATCACCAAGTATTTTCTTTTCTCGGCTTCCTTGAGGACTCCTTCGAAAACCTTTGAAAAGAAATTGTAATCTACGGTAGGGACTATAAGTCCTATAGTTCTAGATTCTTTTGTTCTTAGGTTTACAGCAAAACTATTGGGGGTGTAATTTAATTTTTTTGCTAGGGCAATTACTGCATTCTTAGTTTTTTTACTAACATCAGGATAGTCTTTTAAGGCTTTAGAAACGGTAGTGATAGAAACTCCTAGCTGAGCGGCAATTTGTTTTAATGTTGCATCTTTCATAGTAGGATTACCCTGTTTTAAAAATAAAAAAAACTGTTTTTTGAAAACAAACTTACAATTTATTTATTGTAAATCAATTTTCAAAAAACAGTTTCGGTTAAAATGATAAATTTATAGAATTAAAGGCCAATTAGTTTATTTGATTGAAAGCGCTAATGATTCGTAAGGACGCAATGTGTTGTTTTTCAATTTATTTAGGTCAATTTAATTGGATTTGTTACTAAAATTAAGGGACGCTATTGTTAGGATGCTCTTTTTGATTTTATACATTTTAAAAAAGGAGTTGTGATTTTATTTTATTTCGAAAATGACAGCTTCATATGGCTTTAGGTCAAGACCTTTAGAATGTTTTGCGTAATTCCCAATTAGTAATTTTGCATTTTTGAGGCTTATTTTTGAGTTTAATTTTGCCTTCTTGCTTCTGAAATTGAGCATTACCAATAATTTCTTCCCGTCTAATTCTCTAGTATAAGCGTAAATATTTGGATTTTTGGCATCAATTAAAGTGTATTTTCCATAAACTAACACCTGATTGTCTTTGCGTAGTTTTACCATTTTTCTAAAATAATTCAAAACAGAATTGGGATCTTTTTCTTGGGACGATGCATTTAAAGTACTATAATTTTCATTTACTTTTAGCCAAGGTTCGGCAGTCGTAAAGCCTCCGTTCTTGGAGTTATTCCATTGAAAAGGAGTACGGCCATTGTCTCTTGCTCCTCCTGTTTTTTGGTCTTCGATGAATTGTTTCAAATCACCTCCCGCATTTTGTACTTTTTCATATTCTGATAATGTTTCAATATCGCGGTAATCTTCAATTTTATCAAATTTAGCATTTACCATTCCTATCTCATCTCCATTATAGTAGTAGGGTGTACCTCTCATTGAGAGTAAAAAGGTAGATAACATTTTAGATGACAATGCTCTATATTGAGGAGAATCATTTCCCCAGCGAGAAGTCATTCTAGGTTGATCATGATTCCCTAAATAGATAGTTCCCCAGCCTTTTTCTTTGTAGACATCGTCCCAATCAGAGTATATTTTTTTGAAGTCTAATAAACTCCATGTAGGGCTCATTTTTTTGAAATAACCAGGAATATAGCCCAAGTTTGTACCGTCAAAGTGATAACCCATATTTAATTCATTCCGCGCTGGATCAACAAAATTTAAAGCGGTTGATTTTAGCATGCCCGCACCTTCAGCTAGTGACATAATATCATATTTGCTTAAGACTTCTTTATTCATTTCTTGTAAATAATCATGTAAATGCGGACCGCTAGCCATATATACATCCCATCTTCCCTCGTAGTTTTTATTTAATTCTTCTTGAGTAATTACTGGGAAAGTAGTGTCTTTTGCTATGAAGGGGATTACATCCATTCTAAAACCATCAATCCCTTTTTTAAACCACCAATTCATCATACTGTAAATTTCTTGACGCAATTTTGGATTCTCCCAATTCAAATCTGGTTGTTTATAATTGAAATAATGTAAATAATAAGAATCCGTCGTTTTGTCATATCTCCATCCACTACCATCGGCTTCGAAAGCTCCGGGGCGAAAGGCTGGCTTGCCTTTTTCAGCAGGCCACCAATGGTAATAATCTCTGTATGGATTGTCTCTGGATTTTTTACTTTCTTGAAACCATTTATGTTCGTCGCTGCTATGATTGACTACTAAATCCATCACTAATTTCAAGCCTCTTTCATGCATTCCTTTTAGCAAAGTATCAAAATCTTCCATAGTGCCAAATTCCTTCATTATGGATTGATAATCTGAAATATCATATCCGTTATCAGCATTCGGGGAACCGTAGATAGGATTTAGCCAAACGACATCTATTCCCAAACTTTTAATATAATCTAATTGAGAGATAATTCCTTTCAAATCACCTACGCCATCACCGTTAGTATCTTTAAAACTGCGAGGATAAATTTGGTAAACTACAGCTTCTTTCCACCATTTTTTTTCAATTGGAGCCTCTTTTTGTTGAGCAATGGTTGATTTGTAGGTCAAACAAGTAAGGAGTAATAGTAAGGCGAGTAAGATTTTTTTTGGTTTCATACGGTATGGATTTAATTGTAATTATAAAGTAGTTTGTATAGTTAATTTTATTTTTCTAGATGTTATTGACTTGTATAGAGGATAGCAATTTGCATATTTTTTTTAGTATTTCGGCTTTCTTGTAAATCGATAACGTTATCGAAATATCGAAAACGTTATCGATACTAAAATTAAGGATCTTAAAGGAATATTTAAATTTTTAAGGAATAAATGATTTAAGTTTGAAATTATTAATCAAAATGAAAATTATGAATTTAAATTTTAGACATCTTGTAATACTGATTTTGTTTAGTGCATCCGTATTTAGTCAAACAAAGTCAGATGAATGGAATCTACAAGCCTCTTCAAGAGAAAATTATTTTGGTGTAGCTATGGCAAATGGTCAAATTGGCATCGTTACAGATGATATACCATTAAAAACAAAAGAAATTATTTTAAATGGAGTCTATGAAGCAAGTCCAGAAAATGGGATTAGTAGAATTGTTAGAGGAATAGAATTCCTTAACCTTCATTTGAGCATAAATAATCAAGAAATAAACTCGGACAATATCGATCATTGGAGTCAGGTGGTTTCAATGAAAGAAGGGACTAGTACAACTTCTTTTAGCTTCAAAGATCTCGCGGTTATTGATTATACTATTTTAGCCAACAGAGCCATACCTTATTCGGCTATGGCCATTATTGAAATCACACCTAAAAAAGATATTGAAATCAATGCTAATAATTATATGACGGTTCCTGATGAATTAAAGGAAGCTAAAAGCCAGTTTAGAGTTTTAAAGGATAATCAATACTTAATGCCTGTTTTTAGAACTACAGCAAAAACACTAAATGGAAAACACACTGTTTCGGCAGCGACAACCTTTCTCTTTGATGCTGATAAAGAAGTTTTGAACCAAACAGGAAATGAAGTGGGATTTTCTAAACGACTGCTCAAGGGTAAGAAATACCGATTTGCCATTGCTGGTGGAATCTGTACTTCCAAAGATTTTACAGATCCTTTAAATGAATCTGAAAGGCAGCCCATTTTTGCTTTGCAAGAAGGGATTGATAATTTATTGAACCGACATAAAAAAGCGTGGGCTGAGTTGTGGAGAACCGGGGATATTGAAATTGAAGGAGATTTAGATTCGCAACAGCGAGTTCGATTTGCCTTGTATAATCTGTATTCTTATATACGTCCAGAAACAAGACAAAGTATTGCACCAATGGGATTATCGTCTCAAGGGTATAATGGGCATATTTTTTGGGATTCTGAACTATGGATGTATCCAACGCTGTTGGCGTTGCAGCCTGAAATGGCTAAATCATGCTTGGATTATAGATCCGATCGACTTGGAAAAGCTAAGCAAAAAGCTACTGTTTATGGTTATAAAGGAGCCATGTTTCCATGGGAATCTGATGATACAGGTGAAGAGGCAACACCAACCTGGGCTTTAACAGGAATTTTTGAACAACACATCACAGCTGATGTTTCTATAGCATTCTGGAATTACTATGCTTATACGCAAGATAAGTCATGGCTTAAAAAAGAATGGAGTGTGTTAAAAGAAACAGCTGATTTCTGGGTAAGTAGGGTGGTTGAAAATCAAGATGGCAGTTATTCTATCCTGAATGTTGTGGGAGCAGATGAGTACGCACAGCATGTAGATGATAATGCTTTTACAAATGCATCAGCAATTGAATCTTTGAAAAATACAATTAAAGCAGCTACGATATTAAATGAACCGATAAATCCAAAATGGGTCGCATTATCTGAAAAGTTAACGATACATTCTAAAAATGGAATCACCCAAAATTACAAAGGGTATAACGGAGAAATGATAAAACAAGCGGATGTTAATTTACTGGCCTACCCATTGCACGTGATTACTGATAAAAAGCAAATTGAAATGGATCTAGAGTATTATGCAGCAAAGATTGATCCCAAAGATGGGCCTGCAATGGCGTCGGGAGTTTTGTCTGTATTGTATGCGCGTCTGGGTGATAGAGACAAAGCCTATAATTATTTTGTCAAATCGTATTTACCAAACAGTAGACCACCTTTTGGTGTTTTTTCGGAGTCGGCAAATAGTAGTAATCCTTATTTCGCAACAGGAGCAGGTGCAATGCTTCAAGCAGTTATTTATGGATTTGGAGGGGTAGAGCAAACTGATGCAGGTTTGAAATACAATAAAGGACTTTTACCAAAGCAATGGAAATCACTAAAAATTATAGGGTTAGGTCCAGACGATAAGACAATTACGATCGAGAAATAGTTTTTACCTTTTTGTATTGGTTGCCTCAATTATATTCTTTCGAGTAAAATTGAGGCAATTTTATTTTTAGTAGTATTTAAAAAATTAGATTTGATTTTGAGTGTTTGGCTCATATTATGAAATGTTCGGGAAAACCGCATTTTTATTGCGTATTTAGCAATAGTTTCTCATACAATATACTTTTTTTGATAAAAACGGATTGTTTATTCCGCTTTATTCACGTTAAAATAACATAATGATTTAAATTTGGTATAATTTTTACGTTTTACATAATTTTAAAGCTAAATTTTTAAAGGATTGATTTTAAAATCGAAAACGTTTTCGGCGCTTCGAAAACGTTGTAGTTGTTGATTTTCTTAAAGTTATCATAAATTTTAGCTAAGTTTGATATTCAATTTAAACAAAACCATTCAAACAAATTATTAACCAACTTATTTATTACGTATGAAAAATAGTCTAACCAAAGGCTTGATGGTGTTTCTAACGGTATTATGTACAAGTTTCACATATTCGCAAAGTGTGTCCGGTACAGTATCCGATTCTAGTGGGCCTCTTCCTGGGGCTTCAATATTAGTTAAAGGAACAACAAATGGAGCACAAACAGATTTCGATGGAAAATTCACCATCGGAAATGTCGGACCAAATGCTATTTTAGTTTTTAGTTATATTGGTCTTAAAACACAAGAAGTAAATGTAGCTGGGAAAACTTCGGTGAATGTTATACTAAAAGAAGACTCAGCAGAGTTGAAAGAAGTAGTCGTTATCGGTTACGGTACTGTTAGAAAGAAAGATGCGACTGGTGCAGTTGATCAAATAGGGGCTAAAGATTTTGATAATGTAGCTGCGCCTTCACCAGCGCAACTATTAAGAGGTAAAGTAGCAGGTGTACAAGTAACACAATCTAGTGGAGAACCAGGAAGTGGAGTTGCAGTAAGAGTTCGCGGAAATTCCTCTATTCGTTCTGGAAATGGACCGTTGTATGTTATTGACGGTGTGCCGTTAGATGGTGGTAATGTTTCCGCTGGCGGTGGACTTACGGCTAATAATGGTGCTCAGGATTTGGGGTCATCTTCTGCAAGAAACCCATTGAACTTTATTAATCAAAATGATATCGAAAGTATCAGTGTATTGAAAGATGCTTCTTCTACGGCTATCTACGGTTCTCGTGGAGCTAACGGTGTAATTGTTATTACTACTAAAAAAGGAAAGTCTAGCGTGCCACAACTTACTTATAGTACTTCTGTTACTTTTAGTAAGAAGGCAGGTAATTTTGGTGTGATGAGCGCTGATGATTTTGTTGCTGCAGGTGGTGATGACAAAGGGTCAAGATCTTATAACTGGGAAGACGCTGTATTAAGAAATGGTTTTTCTATGAATCATGATTTATCGTTTAGTAAAACTACGGATAATTCGAATACAAGATTGTCTTTTGGAGCATCTAACACGGATGGAATTGTTAAAAATTCAGGTTTAGATAAGTATTCAGCTTCGTTTTACAACTCTAATGATTTCTTTGAAGGAGCTTTGAAAGTGGAATCAAGAATTATTTACACCTCATTGAAAGATGAAACTACATTATTGTCTAATAATGCAGGTTACATTGGTAATTTAATTGGTACGGCATTGTACTGGAATCCAACTTCTCCTATTTATAATGCGGATGGTACATATAATGTAATCAGTACCTCTTATTTGAATCCAGTTCAATTATTGAATTCTTATAAAGATTTCACGAACACTAGCAAGTTATTGGGAAGTATCAATACAACTTGGAAAATTAATAGTCATTTGAAATATCAATTTTTATTTGGTATTGAGAGTTCTACATCGGCTAGAAAAACACAGTTGCTTCCATCTATCCAAATCTTGAATACTGCGCAAGCTGTTGTTCCAGGTACTGGAACAGATCCTGTAACGAATCCTGCTATTACTAAATATGGTCAAGCGGCTATTGCGAATCAAAATAAATTCAATAAAACTTTTGAGCACACTTTAAATTACAATAATGACATTAGTGATAATTTTAATTTAGATGCTTTAGCTGGATATTCTTACTATGACTATACTGCTGATGGTAATCAATCTTCAGGAATAGGTTACGATAGTGTACAAACTAATTTAATTGATAATATTGAAGGAGGTTTACAAAATGAATACAGAGTATCTTCTTATAGAAATAGAGTGGAATTACAATCTTATTTTGGAAGAATTAATGCGACTTTATATAAAAAATTAATCCTTACAGGAACAGTGAGAGCTGATGGTTCAACTAAACTTGGATTAAATAATAAATACGATTATTTCCCTTCTGTTGGTATCGCTTACAAAGTTGTAGATAATAAAGAGGGTTTAGTTAATGATTTCAAAATTAGAGGGAATTATGGTATTACTGGAAATCAGGAATTTGCACCAAATTCGGCTATTGCGAGAGCTTCTTATGGTAATAATGGTTCTTTAAATTTAGATAGTAATTCAAATGCTGATTTAAAGTGGGAAACTACTAAATCCTATGGAATAGGAGCTGATTTCGAATTTCTTAATAATAGGTTGACAGGTTCTCTTGATTACTTCCAAAGAGATACTAAAGATTTAATTTTTCCAGTACCTGCTGCTGCTACTCAACCTGGACCTCCATCACCTCGTTTTAAAAACTTACCGGGTAATTTAATTAATAAGGGAATTGAGGTAGCTTTAAGCTATAAAATTATTAATAGTGAGGATCTTAATTGGGATATTTCTGGGAATGTCTCTTTCTTGAAAAATGAAATGACAAATTTTGCTGGATTCATCTCTACGGGTGGATTAAATGGTCAAGGATTGTCTGGAGCGTATGCACAAGTAATTACTAATGGTAAACCAACTTATTCTTATTATATGTATGAATGGAGAGGGTATGATGCAAGCGGTAATTCTATTTATGCGGATGCTGCAGGAAATGATACGGGTTTAGGTACTGCTGCTAAAAAATTACTAGACAAGCAACCTTTACCAAAAATTAATGTTGGATTCTCGACAGGTCTAAACTACAAAGGATTTGATGCAAGCGCATCTTTCTATGGTGCTTTTGGACATTATATCTATAATAATACATCGAATGCTTATTTCTTTAAAGGAGCATTCCTTGGAGGTAGAAACGTAACTCAAGAAGTTGCTACATCTCCTCAAGCTGCTGGGGATCCTAACTCTCCTTCTACAAAGTATTTAGAAAAAGGGGATTTCTTAAGAATGGGTAATCTTAGTTTTGGATATACTCTTACAGGAAATTATTTAGAAAGAATCAAAGTTAAATCGGCTCGCGTCTTTATAAATGCTGCAAATCTATTTGTCATCACAAGTTATTCAGGAACAGATCCAGAAGTCGATACTGATAAATCTCTGAATGGTGTGCCTTCAGCAGGTATAGAATATCTATCTTATCCAAGAGACAAAAGTGTATCTGTCGGTCTTAACGTAACATTTTAATTAAAAAAACGATGAAAAGAATTAATATTATAAAAGGCATCTTACTAACTAGTACGATTGTACTAGGGGTGAGTTGTACAAATCTAGACGAAGAAGTATTAGACGGTGTTGTTGTCTCTAATACTGGCGGAGGAACAGTAAATACTTCATCCTTATTGACTAGTGCTTATGAAGGATTGAGAGGTTTTGAGACACAAGGACAAATGTTTGCATTGGATGAAATGTCAACAGATGCATTAGTTGGACCTACCCGTGGAGGTGACTGGGATGACAATGCAACATGGAGACAGATTCACGTGCATACATGGGCTCCAGATCACGTTGAGGTAAGAAATGCATGGAATGCTTTATTGTCTCAAGTATACAATTGTAATTTAGTTATTGAAAATGGTTCAGGAACTGAAGTAACTCAAGCGCGTTTCCTTAGAGCATTCTATTATTACAATGTAATTGATTTGTTTGGACAAGCGCCTTACAGAGAAGCTGGTTCTGCTTTGGAGGATGACCCTAAAGTTTGGTCTCGAGTTGAAGCTACAGACTTTGTAATAAGTGAATTGGAAGCGGTAATCTCACAGTTGCCAGCAAGAGTTGTTGGTAATACTGGGGTAGCGAATGCTGATGCAGCACATTTTTTATTGGCTAAGTTGTATTTAAATAAAAGTGTCTTTAAAGCTGCAGCTCCTGCAGGACCGTATACTTTTGATCCTGCCGATATGACAAAAGTAGTTACTAATATAGATGCAATTAATAGTTCATTAGCTGTTGATTATTGGGATAATTTCAAGCCAGGTAATGATACTTCTCCTGAAATATTATTCTCTTCCAAAAATGTTAGAGGTGGTGCTGGAGGCGGAATTCAATTCCATTGGAGAATGGGAATGCATTACAATCAAACACCAGATGGATGGAATGGTTTTGCTACTGTAGCAGAATACTACGATAAATTTAATCCTAATGATAGACGTATTAAAAACAATGATGCTGCGATAATTACTGCATTTGGTAATCCAACTGGATTTCAAATTGGTCAAATATATAAGCCTGGAGGGACTGAAATCGCTCGTGATAGAATTAAAAATGATGTTAACCCACTTGGTCAGCCATTAATTTTCACTAAAGCTTTGACTTTAATTACGAGTGGAGCTACATTGGAATCTGCAGGTGTAAGAGGTCAAAAATATATTCCAGATGTTCAAAATTTAGGAGCGCCTGATAATGATTATGTATTTATGAGATATTCAGATGCTTTGATGATGAAAGCGGAAGCGATTGCTAGAGGAGGGTCAGGAACAAATGACGTTGCTAAATTGGCGCAAATTGTTTCAAGATCTGGACAAGTAGCAGTTTTTCCAACTACTCTTGATGGAATCTACCTAGAAAGATCTAAAGAATTATGGTGGGAAGGATGGAGAAGAAATGATATGGTGCGTTTTGGAAAATTCCTTGCAGCCAGAGAGTTGAAGCCTTACGTTTCTGATAATAAATATATATTATTTCCAATTCCAGCAGATGCTTTGTTTAATGCAAACTTAAAGCAAAACCCCGGTTACTAAGGATTATTTACAATTTTATGTTTTGAGTTAGTTATAGAGAGGGTACTTGTTACCCTCTTTATTATTTACTCTATTTTGATTATTTTATTTAATGATTATTTTATAAATTAGACAAATAAATCACTCTTTTTTTTGAAACCAAATCCCAGCAGTTGTATGTTTAATCGTTACCTTTTTTTTTCAATTTTCATTCTTTTTTTTTCTAATTGTTCTAAAGAAAATACTGTAAATAAAGATGCTTTATTTACTAAATTAGATGCCTCAGCAACCGGAATTAACTTTGTTAATGATGTGAAAAATGGAGCTGATATGAATATTTTTAAATATAGAAATTTTTATAATGGTGGTGGAGTAGCTATTGCAGATGTTAATAATGATGGGCTTTCAGATATTTATTTTACCTCTAACCTGGGGGCTAATAAATTGTATTTAAATAAAGGGAATTTTCAATTTGAAGATATTTCTAAAAAAGCAGGAGTAGAAGGTTCTAAGTCCTGGTCAACCGGAGTTGTTATGGTTGATATTAATGCAGATGGATTACTGGATATCTATGTTTGTAATGCTGGAAACATACAAGGCGACAATCAAAAGAATGAACTTTTTATCAATAACGGGAATCTTACTTTTACCGAAAAAGCAGCAGATTATAACCTAGCAGATACTGGAATAACTACACATACAGCATTTTTTGATTATGATAAAGACGGAGATTTAGATGCTTATATTTTAAATAATAGTTTTATACCGGTGAGTAGTCTTAATTATTCGAATAAGAGAGAATTGAGGGACAAAGATTGGGACGTAGCTGATATTTTAAAAGGTGGCGGAGACCGTCTGCTTCGTAATGATAACGGAAAATTTGTTGATGTAAGTAAGGAAGCAGGAATTTATGGTAGTTTAATCGGTTTTGGATTAGGTGTTACCGTAGGAGATGTCAATGGGGATTTGTATCCTGATATCTATGTTTCTAATGACTTTTATGAAAGAGATTATCTGTACATAAATAATAAAAACGGAACTTTTACGGAGCAAATTCAAGGTTGGGCTTCTCATATCAGTCAGTCTTCTATGGGAGCAGATATGGCTGACGTTAACAATGACGGAAAAGCAGATGTATTTGTTACAGACATGTTGCCAGAAGGTGACGAACGATTAAAAAACACAACTAGTTTTGAAAATTATGATTTATTTCTACGAAAAATAAATCTCGATTTTTTCAATCAATACATGCAAAACACCTTACAGGTTAACAACGGAAATAATCAGTTTGTGGAAATTGCCAATTACGCCGGCGTTGCTAAAACAGATTGGAGTTGGGGCGCCTTACTATTTGATATGGATAATGACGGCTACAAGGATATTTATGTTTGTAATGGAATTTATCACGATTTGACGAATCAAGATTTTGTTGACTTTTTTGCGAATGAATTTATGCAAAAGATGGTCGTGACAGGAAAGAAGGAACAAATTGAGACGATAATAAATCGCATGCCAAGTTCTCCTATTCCTAATTATGCCTTTAAAAATAATAAAAACCTGACTTTTACAAATGAAGCGCAAAATTGGGGCTTAGGTACTCCTAGTTTTTCAAATGGAGCTGCTTATGGAGATTTAGATAACGATGGGGATTTAGATTTAGTTGTTAATAATGTAAATATGGAGGCTTTTGTTTATCAAAATAATTCAGAAAAAAAGAAAGACAGTCATTTTATTAAAGTCAAGTTAAAAGGGGATAATCAAAATATTTTTGGAGTAGGAAGTGTTGTAGAATTATTTTCAGGCAAAGAAATTTTGAGACAAGAACTTATTCCTTCTAGAGGTTTTCAGTCTTCTATTGATTATGTGATGACTTTTGGTATTGGAACAAAAAAAATAGATTCTTTACAGGTTATTTGGCCTAATGGGAAGTTTCAAACGCTTAAAAAAATCACTAATAACAGCACAATTAATTTGAAAATTGCTGACGCGAAAGTGGATTATATTTCTAAAGGAAATAAAGCTAAGCCACTTTTTGTTGAAACTAAATCTGGATTTTTAGCTCATAAAGAAAATGATTATATCGATTTTGACTATGAAGGTTTAATTTCAAAAGAACTCTCTCAAGAAGGACCAGCGCTTTCAGTTGCAGATATTAATGGAGATGATAATGAAGATATTTTTATTGGCGGAGCAAAAGGAGTTTCTGGGAAAATTTATTTGAATAAAGGAAACAATAATTATAGTTTGACGAATCAAATCAGCCTTGATTCAGATGCTAATTATGAAGATACTGCAGCTAATTTCTTTGATGCAGATAATGATGGCGATATTGATTTATTAGTAGGCTCAGGAGGAAATGAAAAAGCCGATCAAAACAATTATAAAAATCGTTTGTATTTAAACAATGGTAAAGGCGTGTTTGTGAAAAGTACAACGGCTATGCCAACTACAAATAATAATGTTGCCGTGATCGTATCAAATGATTTTGATAATGATGGCGATATGGATGTTTTTATAGGAAGCCGAAGTGTTCCTGGTGTTTATGGAATTGACCCTAAACATTTATTATTAGAGAATGATGGGAAAGGTAATTTTACTAATGCTACTGATAAAAAAGCTTTTAAACTCAATACTGTAGGGATGATTACTGATGCAATATGGGAAGATATAGATAATGATTCTAAAAAAGATCTGATAATCGTAGGGGACTGGATGGCTCCAAAAATATTTAAAAATACAGGAAGGAGACTTGTTGAATATAAATCAAATCTAACAGAATTTTCAGGTTTTTGGAATGCAGTAAGCTGTGTAGATTTGAATAATGACGGTAAAAAAGATTTGGTTTTGGGGAATAAGGGAACGAATACCACTTACAAAGCTTCTGTAAAAAATCCGATGCGATTATTTGTAAATGATTTTGACAATAATGGAACTATCGAACAGATTGCAACCCGATCTATAGATGGGAAAGATATGCCTTTGAACCTAAAACAGGATGTTGCGAAACAAATACCATTGATTAAGAAGAAAAATTTAAGTTATGCGGATTACGCTAAGAAAAGCTTTCAGGAACTCTTTGTTGCTGATGTCACAAATAATTCAATTCAAAGAACGGCTACCATTCAGGAAAGCGTGGTTGCCATGAATAAAGGAAATGGAACATTTGAAATAGAAGCTTTGCCAAAAGAAGTTCAGTTTTCTTCTGTGAACACCATTTGCGTGGTAGATATTAATAAAGATGGAATTCTCGACCTTGTTTTAGGAGGTAATCAATACGAGTTTAAACCACAGTTTTCAAGACTTGATTCTAATTATGGAAGTGTTCTTTTAGGGCATAAGAACGGCAGCTATACATGGGTTCCTTATGCTCGATCTGGATTTTATATGAAAGGCGAAGTGAAGCATCTTAAAACAATAAAAAACAAGGCAAACGCCATTTCTATAATTGCCGTAATTAATGATAATGCACCTAAAATATTTAAAAGCAATGAATAATTTTTTTCGAATAGCACTGCTTTCTGTGCTAATGGTAAGTTGCTCAAAAAAAGAACATTATTTATTTGAAAAACTAGCCTCAGATAAAAGTAATATTACTTTCAATAACCAATTAGACCCTTCTAAAAATATTTCTATTTTAGATTACCTCTATTATTATAATGGAGGTGGTGTAGCACTTGGAGACATCAATAATGATGGTTTGGTTGATATCTATTTTACATCAAACCAGGGTAAAAATAAATTGTATCTGAATAAAGGCAATAATAAATTTGAAGATATAAGCACTAAGGCTGGAGTTGAGGGTCAAAGTGACTGGACTGCAGGAACGGTTATGGCAGATGTAAATGGGGATGGATATTTAGATATTTATGTTTGTGCTGTAGTAGGGATAAATGGTTTTGAAGGACATAATGAATTATTCATTAATAATAAGGACAATACTTTTACAGAAAGTGCGGCAGAATATGGTTTGGATTTAGATAATTACAGCTCTTCGGCTGCATTTTTTGATTATGATTTAGATGGTGATTTAGATATGTATTTGTTGAATCATGCGGTACATTCGGAAGAATCGTTCGGGAATGCCGATGTAAGAAATAAAAGAAGCTATGAATGTGGTGATAAATTATTTAGAAATGACAATGGTAAATTTGTTGATGTAAGTGAGCAAGCAGGTATTTTTGGAGGAGCAAACGGATATGGATTAGGCCTTGCTGTTTCCGATTTTAATCTTGATGGTTATCCTGATATTTATGTTGGGAATGATTTTCACGAAGATGATTATTACTACTTAAATAATGGCGATGGTACTTTCACAGAAAGTTTAAAACAACATTTTGGACATACCAGCCGATTTTCGATGGGAGTTGATGTTGCGGATATCAATCATGATGGATTCCCAGATATTCTAACGCTCGACATGCTTCCTGAGAATGAAAAAGTTTTAAAATCGTCATTAGGAGATGATAATGTACAGATGCTAAAAATGAGAACCGAAAAATTAGGGTATCATTATCAGTACACAAGAAACATGTTGCAATTAAATAATGCAGGAAATAATTTTACTGAAACCGCGCTTCTTAATGGTGTAGCTGCTACTGACTGGAGTTGGAGTGCTTTGTTTGCTGATTATGATCAAGATGGGGAACAGGATATTTTTGTAGGTAATGGAATCCCAAACCGCCCTAACGATTTAGATTATGTCAAGTATTATTCTAATGACCAGATTAAAACGAAAATAACAACCACTAAATTATTAGACAAAGAGGCTTTAAACAAAATGCCAAAAGGGAATTGTACGAACTACATGTTTCAAGGAGCTGCCGATTTACATTTTAAAAATAGATCTAAGGACTGGATAGAAAATGACTCTATAATTTCTAACGGAAGTGGTTATGCAGATATTGATAATGATGGAGATCTTGATATTATTACTAATAATTTGAATAGTGTCGCATCTGTTTACATCAATAGAACTGATACTGCTTCTAATTACTTAAAGTTGAAACTGCAGTTTCAAGGAAAAAACACCTTCGGAATAGGAGCTAAAGTGATTTCTTATGCAAAAGGGAAAAGACAGTTTAAGGAATTACAAACGACAAGAGGATTTCAATCTTCTTCTGAGCCAATGCTACATTTTGGCTATGGAAAGATAAAAACGATTGATTCCTTAGTGGTTATTTGGCCTGACAAAACATATCAAACTTTAAAGAATATAAAGGCCAATCAGACAATTGTAGTAAAAGCTGCGAAAAGAAGAAAAGCATTTAATTACCAAAAATTACATCCTTCTATTGTACCGGTATTTAAAAAGGTAGAAGGTAATTTGGGAATAGACTTCACGCATCAGGAAAACGACTACGTTGATTTTATCTTTCAAAAATTAATTCCTTACCAACGTTCAGATCGTGGACCAGCTACTGCCATAGGAGATTTAAATAATGATGGTAAAGACGATATTTTCTTTGGTGGATCCAAGAATAAAAAGGCAACGGTATATGTTCAAAATGGAAATGGATTTTCGAAAAAAACGTTTACAACTATAGCCAATGATTCCGTATATGAAGATGCAGGGGCTGTAATTGGGGATTTTAATAATGACAAAGTCAATGATTTGTTTGTAGCTTCTGGAGGTGGTGAAAACGCCTCTGATTTACAGGACCGCTTGTATCTATCAGAAAAAAAACAATTAGTAAAATCAAACTTAGTGGAGTTGACCAAAAATGCTTCTGTAGTTAAAATGTTTGATTATGACAATGATGGAGATTTAGATATTTTTGTTGGAAATAATTCGGTTAATAACCGTTTCGGAAGCATTCCAGATTCCTATTTATTAAATAATGCAGACGGTGTTTTCTCTATTGTTCAAAATAAAACCTTTTCAAAAATTGGAATGGTGACGGATGCTGTATTTTCAGATTTCAATAAAGACGGTACAATCGATTTAATTGTAATAGGGGAATGGATGAAACCTACTTTTTTTGCCAATACAAACGGAAAATTCAAAGACGTAACAGCTACTGTGTTGCCAGAAAAAAGTAATGGTTTGTGGCAAGCAATTATACCTTTTGATATTGATAATGATGGGGACCTTGACTATATAGTAGGGAACTGGGGGATGAACTCCAAGTTCAAGGCGTCTCAGGAATTTCCGATGAGAATGTATTATGATGATTTTGATCACAACGGATCTTATGAAACGATTGTAGCTACTGAAAAAAATGGAAGCTATTACACTACCATGGGACTTGATGAATTAGCAGAGCAGTTTAGTGGGATGTTAAAAAAGAAATTCAAAAGCTATAAGGTATTTGCAGGAAAAACGGTTGAAGAAGTCTTTAGTCCAAAAATGCTTTCGGACGCAAAGCATTTTGAAGTACATAATTTAAAATCGGGATACCTTAAAAATCAGAACGGAAAATTCACTTTTGTTGCTTTTTCAAGTGAATTGCAAGTCGCTCCAATTAATTGTTTTGTGAAATCTAACTTTGATTCCAGTAAAAAAGAAGCTGTTTTTGCAGCAGGTAATTATTTTGGAGTAACTCCTTATCACAGTCGTTTTGATGGTTTTTCGGGTGCTTTAATCAAAGATGCAAAAACAATTGTATTGGGTAATACATTAGGAATTGACTTGTCTCAAAAAGCAGTAAGGCATTTAGATATGATTACTCTAAAAGGGAAAAAATATTTACTTGTGACTGTAAACAACAACAAAGCGGAGGTATATGAATTACCTATGATCAAGGAAAATAAGTAATAGGTTAAAAGGATATTCAAATTTAAATAGAAAGAGAAATGAGATTAAGAAAATATTTTATAGTTGCAATTGTTGCACTATTTATATCATGTCAAAAGGACAAACCGATTGAAGTTACAACAGATGAATATCATGCTGCGATAGAAAATGTGACAGAAATAATGATTCATGATATTTTTTCACCGCCAGTTGCTAGTAGGATTTTTGTTTATCCTAACATTGCTGCGTATGAAGTTATTGCTCAAAATAGTAAGACTTATTTCACTCTAGGAACTCAGTTAAAAGGATTAGGAACTACTCCTAAATTAGATCCTAAAAGCGGAGTGAATGTTGAGGTTGCGGCTTTGGTTGCTCATATGGAAGTGAGCAAGCAGTTGGTTTTTTCAGAAGAATTAGTAGAGAAATTTAGAGATAGCTTATATAAAAAATGGAGCGAGACTAATGAAAAAGAATTTGAAGCTTCTAAAGAATATGGACTTAAAGTAGCAGATCATATCAAGAAATGGATGGATAAAGACAATTACAAGCAAACGCGAACGATGTCTAAGTTTTCTGTTTTGCCTAATGTTGCCGGTAGATGGCAACCAACTCCACCGGCTTATATGGATGCAATAGAACCACATTGGAGCGAAATTAGAACACTTGTATTAGATTCTGCCTCTCAATTTAAACCTATACCAGCACTCCCTTTTTCATTAAATAAAAATTCAGCTTTTTTTAAACAAGTACAAGAGGTTTATGATATTAGCTTAGATATGAAAAAGAAGGGTGATAGTTGTGATGAGGTTAAGATGGCTCAGTTCTGGGACTGTAATCCTTACGTTTCGGTGAGTCAAGGACATATGATGTTTGCCAAAAAGAAAATAACTCCAGGCGCGCATTGGATGGGAATTACCAAAATTGCTTGTAAAAAATCAAGTGCTAATTTTGAGAAAACAGTTTTTGCTTATACAGAAACATCTATCGGAATGTTTGAAGCATTTATCAGCTGTTGGGATGAAAAGTTTAGGAGTAATGTTATAAGGCCAGAAACGGTGATCAATCAGGAAATTGATGAAAACTGGAAACCAGCTTTGCAAACACCTCCATTTCCAGAATACACTAGTGGACATTCTGTGGTTTCTACTGTTTCGGCTGCAATTTTAACGTCGATATTTGGAGATAATTTTGCTTTTGTGGATAATTCAGAGTTGCCTTTTGGTCTGCCAAACAGATCTTTTAAATCTTTTAACGCTGCTTCAAAAGAGGCTGCCATGAGTCGTTTTTATGGAGGTATTCATTACAGAGCAGCAATTGAAAACGGAATTGTACAAGGGAATGAAATTGCTGGTTTTGTTGTGAATAAATTGAAAATGACGAAGTAAATGAAGACTAATAAAAAAGTAGTATTGTTTTTTAGCGTTTTAATTTCGCTTTTTTTAGTGTGGTATCTTTTTATTAAAAAAAGTGATTACTGTATTTCATTTAAGGTAAAAACAGCAACCGGGACCGTATTTCAAGGAGTTCAGGAATGGTCAGCTTTGCGACAATCTACGGAAAAAGAAGAATATCATACGCTAGAAAAGAAAAACTTTAGTTTCATCAAGCAATCGATGACAAAAGGGAAGATAAAAATGGAATATACTTGGGAAATTAATTCTATCAATGATTCTGTTACTCAAGTTAATGCTTGTATAAAGGATTTTAATAATAGTATTTACAACCGATTGACTGTTCCGTTTGTTGAAACTGATTTTAGAAAACAACAAATTGAAAAGATTACTAATTTTAGAAATGGGTTAAATAAACATTTGGAAAGCTTTAGAATTAAAATTGCTGGAATTAAAACTTCTGAGGAAACGTTTGTTGCTTTTATCAATTTAAAAAGTATGATGCAGGAAAAAGCACAGACAATGATTGCAAATGATGCAATTATAACAGGCTATTTGCAACAAAATAATATCAAAATCATAGGGAAACCATATGTCGAAATTCAAAATTGGGATTTGGATAAAGAAACGCTTGATTTCAATTATTGCTTTCCCATTGCCAAGGGCACTAAGTTTGTTGAAAATGAATTTGTAAAGTTTAAAACCTTAAAAGCCATTAAAGGATTACAGGCAACTTATTACGGTAATTTCAGGACCTCAGACCGAGCTTGGTTTACCTTGTTAGATTATGCACAAAAGCAGGGAATCGACTTAGCCCACCAACCACTGGAACATTTCCTAGCAAACCCTTTTAACGGAGGGAATGAGCTGAGCTGGGAGACAAAAATAATTATTCCTATTTTAAAAATGTAAAAAAGAAAATTCGATATTATTTCATGAATTCGAAAACGTTTTCGGTACTGCCGAAAACGTTTTTGTTTTAATAATTCAATTATTTGGCAATTTTAAAATTAAATTTAAATATTATAACCAGAAAAAAAACGAATTAACCAGTTAAGTGCAATGAATATACCGAAAATAAAACTTACTTTTTGGCAGATAATTAATATGAATGTTGGTTTTTTCGGGATCCAATATAGTTTTGGATTACAACAAAGTGCCGTTAATCCTATTTATGATTTTTTGCATGCAAGCCCAGATGAAATTCCTTTATTAAACCTTGCGGGACCTTTAACGGGTTTATTAGTTCAACCTATAATAGGAGCTATGAGTGATAAAACCTGGCATCCACGATGGGGAAGACGTAAGCCTTATTTTTTCATAGGAGCAATGGTTTGTAGTATTGCTTTATTTTTGTTTCCCTTTAGCAGTTCACTATGGATGGCAGCTGGATTATTATGGATATTAGATGTTGGGAACAATACTGCTATGGAGCCTTATCGCGCTTTTATTGCAGATACACTTGATGAAGAACAGCAACCAATAGGATTTCAAGCCCAAAGTTTTTTTACAGGTTTTGGTCAGTTTTTAGCATATATATCCATTGGGGTTTTCCCGTTAATAATTGTTGGTTACACCGGCGAATTACCCAATTGGATGTATGCTTCTTTCTTTATAGGGGCAATCTTGTCCATCACATCTATATGGTGGAGTATGAGTAAAACTACTGAAATCCCGCCAACAGCTGAAGAAATTGAATATATAAAAGCCAATCCATTAAATATTATTTCGCCTTTTGTAGATATTTATAAGGCCGTTTTAGAAATGCCAAAGGTAATGTGGCAGCTGTTTTTAGTCTACTTATTCCAATGGTATGCTATGATGTGTTATTGGCAGAATAATTCTAAAAGTATTGCTTTGTCGGTTTGGGATACAACACCTTCGGACAAAATTGGATATGGTGAAGCAGTTCGCTGGAATGGATTAGTCGGGGCATTTGGGTTCGTAGTTACTTTTTCGATCGCATTCTATTTGGCAAAGTTAGCGCAAAAGCATGGCGCTAAAATGGTTCATTTTGGATGCCTCTTATTAGGAGCTGTTTCTCTTTTATTCTTCCCTGTAATACAAAATCAATATTTATTCTTTGTTGTAATTATTGGGTATGGAATCGCATGGGCAAGTATGATGGGGATTCCATATTTAATGGTTGTTGCCAATATCCCAAAAGAACGCTATGGAGTGTATATGGGAATCATTAATATGATGATTGTTATACCAATGATTTTTCAAAATGTATCATTTGGATTTATTTTGAAGCATTTCTTAAATAATGATCCTCGATTGGCTATAACTTTTGCGGGAGTTTTATTGCTCATTGGTGCAATCTGTACCTTATTTATAAAAACAGAAAATAAAAAATTAAGTGAATAATTCAATAAATAATAAGATGGATAATATAGATATCCTTTGTGTTGGCGAAGTTCTTATAGATTTTATTGGGCATCAAGAAGGTGTTCTTATTAATGAAACTAGAGATTACCATAGGTATTTAGGAGGTTCTCCTACTAATGTTGCTATGAACTCAACAAGATTAGGTTTGAATGCTACAATGGTCGCTACAGTTGGTAAAGATGGTTTTGGATCCTATATTTTTGAAAAGTTATCGGAAGTTGGCGTCAATACAAGCCACATTAATACATTGGATAATAAATCAACAAGTGTTATTTTTGTTTCTAGGTCTGAAGGTACACCAGATTTTATCCCTTTTCGTGAAGCAGATTGTTGCATTTATGAAGAGCAAATTTCAAGTGAAATATTATCTAAAACTAAAATATTTCATACTACCTGTTTTGCATTAAGCAAAAACCCTGCACAGAAAACAATTTTAAAAAAGGCACAAGAAGCTTATGATTTAGGATGTAAACTAAGTATAGATGTTAATTATGCTAAAAAACTCTGGAAAAGTCAAAAGAAAGCTCTTAAGGTGATCAAAACCTATTGTCAGTTCAACCCGTTAATAAAAATAAGTGAGGATGATATGCTTCGCCTTTTTGAGAAAGAACTACCTCATGAAGTTATATTTCAATTTTTTCATGATCAAGGTGCAGAAATTGTATGCTTAACATTGGGAGGCAAAGGAGTGAAATTATCTCAAAAAGGAAAAGAAGTCATAGAAATGCCAGCGATAAAAATTGACAAAGTAATGGACTCAACTGGAGCGGGTGATGCTTTTTGGTCTGGATTTTTATTTGCCTATATTAAGGAAAAAACTATCGATGAGTGTTTGGATATCGCTTTAAAATTAGCGGCTTTAAAACTGCAAAATGTTGGGCGTTTACCAGATAACATTAATATTCTATCTAAACTTTTATAAAGCACGATGCAAGAAAATAATAAAACAATCGCTAATGGTGTGATGCTTAATGCGTATCCAGATAGCATTGGAGGAAAATTCAGTGATACAGTAGACATGCTTAAAATGACAGAATTTAAGGATGTTTTTTCTTTGCTATATGTATTGCCTACTTTTTTTAATAGTGACTTAGATAGGGGGTTTTCTATTATTGATTATAATCTTAATAAAGAGTTAGTAGACACAAACGACTTACTTGAATTAGAAGAACTCAATGTTAAACTTAAATTTGATATTGTCTTAAATCATCTTTCTGTCGCTTCACCACAATTTAAAGATTTACTTAAATACGGTAACGAATCTAAATATAAAGATTTCTTTATCAATTGGAATGAGTTCTGGGAAGGAAACGGAGTAAAAAATGAGGATGGTGTTATAATTCCAAAAGCTGAATATCTCCATAAATTATTCATGCGCAAGTCTGGTTTGCCAGTATTAAAAGTTCGTTTTCCGGATGGTACAGAACAACCGTATTGGAATACCTTTTACCAGCAAATAACATATAATCCTATAACAGTTTTAGATTTACAAAATATAAGTGGTTTATCAGAAGAGCAAAGTCTATTTATAACTGCAAAAATTAATGAAGCTATTGCTAAAGATCAAGATTTTACAACTGTTGATTTTAAAGAGGTGAGTCTTTTTAAAGCAGATATTCTACAAGTAATAGAACAGAAGCGTTCTTATTTAGGACAAATGGATGTGAATGCAGCATCGCCTTTAGTTTGGGATTTCTACGAAGAGACACTAAAAAAACTACGTGGTTATGGTTGCAACATTCTTCGCTTAGATGCTTTCGCCTATTTACATAAACAAGTAGGGGAATCAAATTTCTTCAATAAACCGGGTACTTGGGAATATTTAGAACGAATTAAACAAATAGCGCAAAGAAACGATTTGATACTCTTGCCTGAAATTCATGCGGAGTATGGCTTGCATTTGCACGATGAAGTAGCTAACGAGGGCTATACTATTTATGACTTTTTCTTGCCAGGTTTAACGATTCATACTATTGAGAATAAAACGAGTAAAGCTTTATTAAGTTGGGCAAAAGAAATTATCGCCAAAGGATATAAAACAGTAAACATGCTTGGTTGTCATGACGGAATACCTGTTTTAGATTTAAAAGGTAAAGACGTAAATGGGGTTTATAACCAGGGCTTGTTAGAAGATGACGAGATAGAAGGGATTATGAATACAATCATGGAGCGCGGTGGTCGCGTGAAAAATCTTTATGATCCTTCAGGAAAAAAGATTTCTTATTATCAAGTAAACGCTACATTTTTTAGTGCATTAGGTGAAGACGAGCAAAAGTTACTTTTAGCTAGAGCGATACAAATGTTTATGCCAGGAATACCTCAAGTGTGGTATTTAGATGTTTTTGCTGGGAAAAATAATTATGAAGCAGCCGATAATGGTGGTAGCGCAGGTCATAAGGAAATCAATCGTACAGCATTAACTATGCAAGACATAGAGCAAGGCTTAAAAACAGATGTGGTAAAGAAACAGCTAGAGATAATTCGTTTAAGAAATACCTCAGATGCATTTTTAGGAAAAGTAGAAATTAATGATGCCCTTGATGATGCCCTTGACATTAAATGGACAAACAATAAATCAGTAGCGCATTTAATAGCTGACCTTAAAACCTGTCATTTTACGATAGATCAAATAGATAAGGGAACTACCAAAAAAATGAGTTTTTAATATCAGAATGTAATCTAAAAATTTGCAGTCGTAAAACATCAAGATGTATTTAGACTCCAGGAGGGATTGATATCCATGAATACCTAATACTTAAAAAATTAAATAAATGAAAAAAAGTACCATTAAGCTCGCAATGTATCTCAATTACTTTGTTTTTGCCATTCTACTCAATAGTGTAGGGATTGTTATTCTAAAGGCGCAAAAAAATTATGGTGTTGATGAATTACAAGCTAGTATTTTGGAAGCTTTTAAAGATTTACCTATAGCTATTGTATCTTTTCTAATTGCCTCTTTCTTGCCTAGAATTGGGTATAAAAAGGCAATGTTAATTGGTTTGGCATTAGTCTCAGCTGCTTGTGTTACCATGTATTTCGGGAATTCATTTAGCGCTGCCAAAGTACTTTTTGCCACTGTCGGGGTGTCTTTTGCATTGATAAAAGTATCTGTTTATTCTCTGATAGGAACTGTGACGGAGAATCAAAAAGAGCACAATAGTTTAATGAGTAGTATTGAGGGTGTTTTTATGATAGGAATCGCCTTGGCTTATTTTTTATTCCCCGCTTTTAATTCTGAAACCGATCCTAATGCTTGGCTTAATGTATACTGGCTTTTAGCTGCTATTTCGCTATTGTCGTTTAGTTTTTTGTTTTTTACCAAATTCGAAAAGCAAACAGAAATACCTGGGGTAGACTTATTAGATGATTTTAAACAAATGTTCAAACTGTTTGCTAAACTATTGACAATCGTTTTTGTAATTAGTGCTTTTCTATTTGTAATGATTGAGCAAGGAATTATGACATGGTTGCCTACGTTTAATGATAAAGTGCTTCATCTGCCAGAGAATATCAGTATTATGATGGCAAGTATTCTAGCAATTTCATTGGCTGTAGGAAGGCTTCTTGCTGGTGTGATTACTAAGTCTATCAATTGGATTTGGGTATTGACTTTTTGTATAATCATGGCAATGCTATTGGTGGTTTTTGTGCTTCCAAGAACAGTTGGTTTAGAAGTAAAAGATATTAATTCATTGAGTGATATTCCTTTGATGGGATTTGCATTTCCATTAGTGGGATTGTTTATAGCGCCTATTTACCCACTTTTGAATTCAGTTGTTTTGAGTGCTTTGCCTAATAAATTACACAGTTCGATGACAGGGTTAATAGTTGTTTTTTCGGCTCTTGGTGGCACAGTAGGGTCAAGGGTTATTGGTTATTTGTTTAAAAATGAAGGGCCAGAAAATGCTTTTTATTATACCTTGATTCCAATGTCATTATTATTGGTCTCCTTTTTTATTCTAAAAAAACTTACTTCTAAATCATGAAAATCACGCTAAATAATATAGAAAAAGTATTTCAGGAACTATTATTTCAAGAAGATACTGATCAAGATAAAAAAATTACCAAAGAGGATAAAGGGCCTAAGCGTTTTGTGCTGATAGATGAAAAAACTAAAGTAGAAAAGGTAATTACTGGAACGTATCATTTGTCAAATTTGCTTCAAGAGCTGGCTTTGCTACGAGAACAGAAGGTTAATGAGTTGGATTTATCTCATGTTGAAGAAGCTCCTGTTGAGAGAATCTCTAGAAAAATCCGTGAGGATTATTGGGATGAATTGACACGTACCATCGACAAGAAAGGGCTTGCCCAAATTCTTGAAGATGAAAAAACAGCTAATGAAGTGCCTACGCTTTATGTTTCTGCAAAGGATGAGGTAGGGGTTTCTTATTTTAAAGACTTGGAAAAAGATTTTAAAAATTTTAAAGTTGCTGTTTTGCCGAAGGATTATAGTGTCGATTATGTGGATACCTTGAATACAAAACCAGGAATTTTAGCATTAGCGCTGGAGCAAAAAGTATATAGTCTACAAGGCGTTCCTTTTGTGGTGCCCGGCGGAAGATTTAATGAAATGTATGGTTGGGATAGTTATTTTATAGGTGTTGGCTTGTTGATTGATGGTCAAATGGAGAAGGCTATGGCTATTGCCGAAAACTTCAAATACCAAATAATTCATTATGGTAAAATATTAAATGCAAACCGAAGCTATTATTTGACGAGAACGCAGCCTCCTTTGTATTCCTCGTTGTTAGTTAGTGTAATGAAAGACAGGAAAGTAAGTCGGGAGTGGTTGAAAAAGCATCTTGAAACTGTCATTTTGGAATACAATACCGTTTGGATGGTGCAGGGAAATCGATTGACACCTACAGGGTTAAATAGGTACAAAGCAGATGGAGTAGGAATGCCTTTTGAGGTGGAGCCTGGTCATTTTGACGATATCTTAGCGCCTTATGCCACAAAGTATAATTTGCCTATTAGAGAATTTGAAAAACAATATTTAAGCAGATCTATTGTTGATGATGAACTTGATCTTTATTTTGTTCATGATCGTAGCATGAGAGAGAGTGGGCATGACACTACAAACCGTTTGATAAATACCTGTGCCAATCTGAATTCAGTTGATATCAATAGTTTTCTTTATAAATACGAAAAGGATATCAGTTATCTTATCAAAAATTACTTTGAGGATTCTTTTCAAGCCGAGGGAACAACGTACACATCACAAGACTGGGGAAATAAAGCGACTTTTCGTAAAAATAAAATCAATGAATTGTGTTGGAATGAAGCAGCGGGCATGTACTTTGATTATGATTTTGTAAATAAAAAACAATTTACGTTTGAGGCGGCAACTACTTTTTTTCCACTATGGGCTGGATTATGTGATGAAAATCAGGCCAAAAAATTAGTAGAAATAGCCTTGCCGCAATTCATTCAATCAGGAGGAATTACAGGAAGTACAAAAGCGAGTATTGCTGGGGTTCCTGAAGATGTTCCGCAACGACAATGGGATTACCCTTTTGGTTGGGCGCCTCATCAAATGTTGTTATGGGAAGGCTTAATCAATTATGGATATCTGGATAAAGCCCAGGAAATGATTTATCGTTGGCTTTGGTTGATTACAAAAAATGCAGTAGAATATAACGGAACCATTCCTGAAAAATTTAATCTGGAAACTAGTTCACATAAAGTTTTTGCAGAATATGGCAATGTAGGGATTGAATTCGATTATATTTCTAAAGAAGGATTTGGGTGGGTAAATGCATCGTATCAATACGGTTTACAAATTTTGAATGATGATTTTAAAACTCAATTGAACTCCCTAACTTTACCTGAAGATTTATTTAAAGTATAGTTTTTTATAAAAAAGCTGTCATTTGTATACTATTTTTTTTAACTTTATAGTCAACTAAAATTTTTCAATATGACTGTAAATCAAATATTAAGCATTAAAGGGAATGATGTTCACTCTATAGTTTCTTCCATTACGGTTTATGAAGCCTTAAAAGTAATGGGCGAGAAAAACGTTGGAGCTGTTTTAGTAATTGAAGATAATTTACTTAGAGGGGTTTTGTCAGAAAGGGATTATGCTAGAAAAATTGTCTTGAAAAACAAAGCTTCCAAAGACACTCTTGTACATGAAATCATGGAGCGAAATGTTATTACGGTGAAACCAACAGATAATCTCGATTATTGTATGGAATTGATGAGTACAAAACGGATCAGACATTTACCGGTTGTTGAAAATAATGCGGTCTTAGGCGTTATTTCGATAGGAGATGTAGTGAAGTCTATTATAGAGATACAAAAAGAAACAATTCAGCATTTGGATTCTTATATCAGTGGGACAAAAGCATAATTAAAAATACAATTACCAATTTAAATAGCTGCAAATTAGTGCGGCTATTTTTTTTGCTGCAAAATGACAGTCGTTTTTTTGTAAAAGAATAGGAGAATAGTCTGCTTTTTAAAGCAACTCTTATATCTTTGTAAGCTAGAATAAAACCTAAGTAAATGAATAGCAATAGCAATAGTAAGAGAAGAGAAGCATTATTATATCATGCAAAACCGACTCCCGGTAAGATACAAGTAATCCCTACAAAGAAATATGCAACACAAAGAGATTTGTCTTTGGCCTATACTCCAGGTGTAGCAGAGCCTTGTTTGGAAATAGCGAAAGATGTAAATAATGTATATAAATATACAGCTAAAGGGAATTTAGTTGCGGTTATTACAAATGGAACAGCAGTTTTAGGTCTTGGGGATATTGGTCCTGAAGCTTCAAAACCAGTTATGGAAGGGAAAGCTTTGTTGTTTAAAATTTTTGCTGACATCGATGTTTTTGATATAGAAGTAGATGTTAAGGATATTGATAAATTCATTGAGACAGTAAAGGCGATAGCTCCTACTTTCGGAGGAATAAATCTAGAGGATATTAAAGCGCCTGAATCATTCGAAATTGAAAGGCGTTTAGTTGAAGAGCTTGACATACCTGTAATGCATGATGATCAGCATGGAACTGCAATTATATCATCTGCAGCTTTGTTAAATGCACTTGAATTAGCAGGTAAAAAAATTGAAAATGCAAAAGTTGTAATTTCAGGTGCAGGTTCTGCAGCATTAGCGTGTGCTAATTTATACGTGCTGTTGGGAGTTAATCCGGCTAATATTACTATGTTTGATAAAGACGGAGTTTTGTCTAAAGATAGAACGGATATTTCTTTATTACAACAACGGTATGCAACTGATAAAAAAGGATTTACACTAACAGAAGCTATAAAGGGAGCAGATGTTTTCTTAGGGCTTTCTGCAGGAAATGTTCTTTCGGCGGAGATGTTGTTGACAATGGCAGACAATCCTGTTGTTTTTGCAATGGCAAATCCTGTCCCCGAAATCGATTATCATTTAGCGATAGCCACACGTACCGATATTATTATGGCTACGGGAAGATCAGATTATCCAAACCAAGTAAATAACGTATTAGGGTTTCCTTATATATTCCGTGGTGCATTAGATGTTCGTGCTACAAAAATAAACGAAGCAATGAAAATGGCGGCGGTTAGAGCGCTGGCGGCCTTAGCAAAAGAATATGTCCCTGAACAAGTGAATATCGCTTATGGTGCGACCAAATTAATTTTTGGACGTGATTATATTATTCCTTCTCCTTTTGATCCAAGACTGATAAGAGTCGTTGCTCCAGCTGTGGCAAAAGCTGCAATGGACTCCGGAGTTGCCTTAAATCCGATTACAGATTGGAATAAATATGAAGAAGAGCTTTTAGACCGATTGGGGAATGATAATAAAATGGTTCGATTGATTACCAATAGAGCTAAAATGGATCCTAAAAAAATCATATTTGCAGAAGCAGATCATCTAGATGTGCTAAAAGCAGCCCAAATTGTTTTAGAAGAGGGAATAGGGCAGCCCATTCTATTGGGTAATATGGAAATAATACTAGAGCTGAAAAAAGAATTAGGTTTTGAAACCGAAGTTGAAATTATCGATACTAAAATTGATGAAGAGAACGAAAGAAGAAATAGATTCGCAAATACGTATTGGGAAGCCAGAAAAAGAAGAGGGATCTCTTTGCTGGATGCTCAAAAATTAATGCGTGAAAGAAACTATTTTGCCGCGATGATGGTGAATGAGGGAGAAGCCGATGGCTTAGTTACCGGATATACCAGAAGTTATTCTTCAGTGGTGAAGCCTATGTTGCAACTAATTGAGAAAGCACCAGGTGCATCTATTGCTGCAACTACAAATATGATGATAACAAAACGTGGGCCGATGTTCTTGTCAGATACAGCCATCAATATTGATCCATCTGCTGATGATCTGGCCAAAATTGCTATTATGACTGCTAAAACTGCTAAAATGTTTGGTGTAGAGCCCGTTATTGCGATGGTTTCATTTTCAAACTTTGGGTCGTCAACAGATACTAGTGCAGCAAAAGTAAGGGAGGCTGTAGCTTATTTACATAAGAATCATCCAGATATGGTTATTGACGGAGAAGTTCAAGCTGATTTTGCTTTGAACCCTGAAATGTTAAAAGAAAAGTTTCCGTTTTCTAAACTAGCTGGTAAAAAAGTGAATACCTTGATTTTTCCAAACCTTGATTCTGCCAATATCACTTATAAATTATTAAAAGAATTAAATCAGGTAGATTCTATTGGTCCAATTATGTTAGGTATGGGAAAACCAGTGCATATATTTCAATTAGGAGCAAGTGTTGAAGAAATGGTTAATATGGCTACTATTGCTGTTATTGATGCACAAGAAAAACAGAAGAAAAAAAATAAATAGGTCAAATAGATATTGAAAAGCACTCCGTCTTCATTACGGAGTGTTTTTTTTAATTCGAAACAACTATATTTATATTAAATACAAAACATTTTAATGATAACACATTTACAAGGTAAATTAGTAGAAAAAACACCAACAGAAGTAGTTATTGATTGTGGCGGTGTTGGTTATCACGTAAACATCTCGTTACATACCTATTCTTTGCTCCCAAATGCTGATTTTATAAAATTGTTTACCCACCTTCAAATTAAAGAAGACGCACACACTTTGTTTGGATTTGTTGAAAAATCAGAGCGAGAGATTTTTAAGATGTTACTTTCGGTTTCAGGAATTGGAGCCAGTATAGCCAGAACAATGTTGTCTTCATTAGATCCAAAACAAATTACAAATGCAATTGCATCTGGCGATGTTGTTACCATACAATCTATTAAAGGAATTGGTAGTAAAACAGCTCAAAGGGTAATCCTTGATTTGAAAGATAAAGTACTAAAATTGTATGATTTAGATGAAGTTTCAATGTCACAAAGCAATACAAATCGAGATGAGGCGTTATCAGCTTTGGAGGTTTTAGGTTTTGTTAGGAAAACCTCAGAAAAAATTATCGAGAAAATAGTAAAAGAAGATCCCGATGCTTCCGTGGAATCTATTATTAAGAAAGCTTTAAAAAGCTTATAAAATCAAAGTTATAAACCCGAATTGTATGCATAAAATTTGTACTTTTTTGATTGTTTTATTTTGTGGTTCCGTGTCGTTAGCACAAGTAAAAGAGCAAGCTCAAGACACTACAAAAACAGGTTTTTCTTTAGGAAAAGTCCAAATAAAAGATCCTCAAAGTATCCTGTCAGCTTATACATATGATCCAGTTACAGATAGGTATATTTACACCAACTCTGTTGATGGGTTTTCCATTAATTATCCGATCATTTTAACGCCAAAACAGTATGAAAATTTAGTATTGAAAGAATCTATGAGAGATTATTTCAAGAAAAAAACTGATGCTATCGACGGCAAAAAAGAAGGTAGTGAAGAAGCTAAAAAAGATTTGTTGCCAAAATACTATATTAATTCTAGTCTTTTTGAATCTATTTTTGGTAGTAACACGATTGATGTTAAACCGACAGGATCCGTAGAAATGGACTTAGGTATGCGCTACACAAAACAGGATAATCCTTCCTTTTCTCCAAGAAACAGATCTAATTTATCTTTTGATTTCAATCAAAGGATTAGTATGAGTTTAATGGGTAAAGTAGGAACAAGACTTAATGTAAATGCGAATTACGACACACAGTCTACTTTTGCATTTCAAAATTTAATTAAATTAGAATACGCCCCTTCTGAGGATGATATAATTCAGAAAATTGAAGTTGGAAATGTAAGTATGCCTTTAAATAGCTCATTGATTAGAGGAGCCCAAAGTTTGTTTGGGGTGAAAACTCAACTCCAATTTGGAAAAACAACGGTTACCGGTGTTTTTTCAGAGCAAAAATCACAGACGAAAAGTGTGGTAGCTCAAGGTGGAGGTACAATCCAAGATTTTGATATGTTTGCTTTGGACTATGATAATGATAGACACTTTTTCTTATCCCAGTATTTCAGAAATAAATACGATTCTTCATTAAAAAATTACCCGTTTATTGACAGTAGAGTTCAAATATCAAGGTTGGAAATTTGGGTGACCAACAAACAAACCCGAGTGAATACTACTTCTAATAATTTAAGAAATATTATTGCGCTTCAAGATTTAGGAGAAGGGCAATTATCTGGAATTGCTGATAACGAGGTGGTGGTTTTAGATCCTTCAACGGGTATATTTAATAATCCTTTTGACACTCCTTCGGACAACGCAAATAATGATTACGATCCTGCGCAAATTTTAACAGGAACTGGTTTGCTGAACAATAATATTCGAGAAATTGTAACTTCAAGCTCGGGGTTTAATGTTACTGTAAGTGAAGGGCAAGATTATTCAAAGTTAGAAAATGCCAGAAAACTGAATGCTAATGAGTATACTTTTAATGCTCAATTGGGTTATATTTCCTTACAACAGAGATTAGCCAATGATGAGGTTTTAGCGGTAGCATATCAATATACTATTGGTGATAAAGTGTATCAGGTTGGAGAGTTTGGGAATGATGGTGTGGATGCAACGGTTGTGACGGGTACTACTCCTTCCAATCAGGCTATTGTTACTCAAAGTTTAATTTTGAAAATGCTGAAGAGCAATTTAACCAATGTTAAAAACCCAGTTTGGAATTTGATGATGAAGAATATTTATCAGATTCCTGGAGCCTATCAGGTAAAACAAGAGGATTTCAGGTTCAATATTCTTTATACAGATCCGTCTCCATTAAATTATATCACTGAAGCAAAAGATGCAGCCGGAAATCTGGTTCCCTTTCCTTCTAGTCCAACACCTGACAATCGAGTTGCAGAAACACCATTATTGAAAGTATTCAATTTAGATAAATTGAATTACAATAATGATCCTCAAACTGGTGGGGACGGTTTTTTTGACTTTATGCAAGGCATTACAATCGATTCTCAAAATGGGCGATTAATATTTACAACCAAAGAACCATTTGGAGAATTATTGTTTTCTAAATTATCCAATACGGGTTCAGGAGAAAATTATGATGATGCCAGCACTTATAATCCAAACCAAAAGAAATATGTTTTTAGAAACATGTATCGCAATACACAATCAGGCGCCTTGCAGGATAGTGATAAAAATAAATTTCTCTTAAGAGGAAAGTATAAATCCTCGGGAGGTGACGGAATACCAATTGGAGCGTTTAATGTACCAAGAGGTTCTGTTGTTGTTACCGCAGGCGGTAGAATTTTAGTGGAGGGGGTTGATTATAGCGTAAATTATCAATTAGGGCGAGTGCAAATTTTAGATGCTTCACTACAAGCTTCAAATACGCCAATTAATGTCTCTTTAGAAAACAATTCTATTTTCGGTCAGCAAACCAGACGGTTTATGGGTGTAAATGTGGAGCATAAAATTTCAGATAACTTTTTGGTTGGTGGAACTTTTTTAAAAATGTCTGAAAGACCATTTACTCAGAAATCAAGTTTTGGTCAGGAATCTGTGAACAATACTATTTTTGGTTTCAATACTAATTTTTCTACAGAAGTTCCTTTTTTAACTAGGTTAGTGAATAAGTTGCCAAATCTAGATACTGATGTACCGTCAAGCCTATCTATAAGAGGAGAAGTTGCATTTTTAAAACCAGATTCACCAAAAGCGGATCAGTTTGAAGGAGAATCAACTATTTATGTGGATGATTTCGAAGGGTCTCAAACAACGATCGATATGCGTTCAGCGTACGCTTGGAGCTTGTCGTCCACTCCGGACAGAAATACTAGAAGCACCTATGATTTTAATGCGAATGCCAATGATTTAAGTTATGGTTTTAAAAGATCAAAACTGTCCTGGTATTCAATTGATCCTATATTTTATACTCAAAAACCTGCTGGAGTTTCAAATGATGACTTATCATTTAATTCCACTAGGAGAATCTACAGTCAAGAGCTGTACCCTTTAACAGATATTGCACAAGGACAATCACAAATTGTGAACACCTTAGATTTAAGTTATTATCCGTCTGAAAGAGGAGCATATAATAATAATGCAAATTTTGCGGCAGATCCTGCAGGCAATTTTGGAGGAATCATGCGATCTTTAAATTCTACTAATTTTGAGCAAGGAAATGTGGAATACATTCAGTTTTGGGTAATGGATCCTTATGTTGGAAAAGGGGCGATTCCTCAAACTAATTCAGGGAAACTATATTTCAATTTAGGGGAAATTTCAGAAGATGTTTTAAAGGACGGAAGAAAACAGTATGAAAACGGACTTGGGCCAGATCAAATATTGGTCAATCCAAGACCGATCTGGGGAGATGTTCCTGCTTCGCAATCTTTAATCTACGCATTCGATACCAATGTAAATAATCGATCCAATCAGGATGTAGGATTAGATGGTTTGGCTAATGCCAATGAAGGGGCTGTGTATAACAACTTTGCTTCTGAACCAGATCCAGCTGCGGATGATTACACCTACTATTTGAATAGTTCTGGAAGTGTACTCGATCGCTATAAAAATTATAATGGAGTTGACGGGAATTCTGTGGTAGATATTAATAATCCAAATAGAGGATCGTCAACCGTTCCTGATGTTGAGGACATCAACAGGGATAATACAATGAATACGATCAATGCTTATTATGAATATAGCATCGATGTGAAATCTAATCCTGTTATTGGTCAGAATTATATAACGGATATTAGAGATACTCAGGTAACATTAGCGAATGGCGAAGTAACTGATTCGAGATGGATTCAGTTTAAAATTCCTGTTACGCAACCGGAGAATACGATAGGAAATATTTCAGATTTCAGATCGATTCGTTTTATGCGAATGTTTATGACTGGCTTTGATCAAGCAGTAACAGTCCGTTTTGGAGCTTTAGATTTAGTAAGAGGAGAATGGAGAAGGTATACCAATACGCTTGACTTCAACGATACAAATGTAGCAGATGATGGAACAGAATTTGACGTATCAGCAGTAAATGTTCAGGAAAACAATCAGAGATGTCCTATAAATTATATAACACCTCCAGGGGTGCAACGAGAACAATTGTTTAATAATAATACTATTATCAATCAAAACGAACAATCATTGTCGTTAAGAGTTGCAGGTGACGGATTAGAAATTAATGATTCAAGAGCAGTTTTTAAAAATGTAAGTATTGACATGCGTCAATTTAAAAAATTGAAAATGTTTTTGCATGCGGAGTCATTACCAAATGAAACTACGCTTAGAGATGATCAAATGGTAGGGTTTATTCGTTTTGGAAATGATTTTACTCAGAATTTTTATCAAATCGAGATTCCTTTGAAAGTGACAGTACCTTCGGCATCGGCGACGTTAAATTGTTCTCCGTTGAGTGCTGAGGCAGTATGGCCGGAAGAAAATGAAATCGATTTATCATTGGCACTATTGACCCAATTAAAAATATTGGCGATGAGTGTTGATTTAAGTACCTTGCCTTTAGACGGTATTTATTACTCAGATGATGACGCTAGCAGGCCTGAAGGAGATGGTACTAGTAAATTAAGATTAGGGATCAAAGGAAATCCTAATTTTGGATTAGTTAGAACTTTGATGGTGGGTGTAAAAAGCAATGAAACACACCAGGATATTAAAGGAGAAGTTTGGTTCAATGAACTTCGCTTAGCAGACATGGATAACCAAGGAGGGATGGCAGCAGTGCTAAACGTCGATTCTAATCTAGCTGATTTTGCCACAATTTCAGCTACAGGAAAGAAAAGTACGATTGGTTTTGGTGCATTGGAACAAGGGCCAAACGAAAGAAGTCGGGAAGATATTCAACAATATAACATTGTGACGAATGTTAATTTGGGGAAATTACTACCTCCAAAATGGGGCGTTAATTTACCATTTAATTACGCTATCGGCGAAGAAACGATTACTCCGGAATACGATCCTTTTAATCAAGATATAAAACTAAAACAGTTGTTGGATAATACTACAGACTCTGCTGAAAGAAATAATATTTCAAGTAGAGCCATCGATTATACAAAACGAATGAGTATTAATTTTATTGGAGTAAGAAAACAAAGAAGTCCTGAACAAAAACAACATGTTTACGATCCAGAAAATTTCACCTTCTCTCAATCGTATAACAAAGTAGAGCGACATGATTTTGAAATTGAAGATTATGTAGATCAGCAAGTGAACTCATCAGTTGATTATGCTTACAGTTTTCAACCCAAACCAATTGAGCCGTTTAAAAAGACTGAATTTTTGAAAAAGAGCAACTATTGGAAAATGCTAAGTGATTTTAATTTTAATTATTTGCCTTCTAACATATCCTTTAATACTAACATTAATCGACAATACAACCGTCAGCAATTTAGACAGGTAGATGTACAGGGAATTGGTATTGATCCTTTGTATCGAAGAAATTTTGCATTCAACTATCAATATGGATTTAATTATAATCTGACAAAATCTTTGAAATTAAACTATACAGCTTCGTCGAATAATATTGTGAAAAATTATTTGAATGCAGACAACGAACCTATTGATAGTTTTACAATCTGGGATAGTTATTGGGATATTGGAAATCCAAATCAACACATGCAGCAATTGGTCTTAAATTATGAGATTCCAATTAATAAAATTCCGTTATTTAGTTTTGTGAAAGCTAATTATTCTTATACTGGTGACTATAGCTGGCAAAAATCATCAAATGCATTCTCTCAGTTAGAGGATGTTGGTATTCCAGATTTAGGGAATACAGTTCAGAACGCACGTTCTAATAACTTGAATACAAGTTTTAATATGGACATGCTTTATAAGTATTTGGGATTGACGAGAAATTCGGCTAAGACAGCAAATAAGCAGAAAGCGGCTGCTCCTAAACCAGGACAGAAAGTGGTGAATACTAATGTGAAATCTCAAGCTCAAAACAATCAATTTGTTGATGGTTTAATGGGAGTATTGACTAGTGTAAAAAATATTCAGATTAATTATACTGAGAATAGCGGTACCGTTTTACCGGGTTACACACCAAGCGTTGGGTTTTTAGGATCTTCGAGACCATCACTAGGTTTTACGTTCGGAAGTCAAGATGATGTGCGATATGAAGCTGCAAAAAATGGTTGGCTGACCAGTTATCAGGAGTTTAATCAAAATTTTACTCAGGTAACGAATAAGATGTTTAAGGCAACTGCAAATGTAGATTTGTTTCCGGATTTAAAAATTGATTTAGCAGCTGACAGGTCTTATTCGCAGAATTATTCGGAACAATATAATGTGTTGGACGGTCAGTATTACTCGCTTTCGCCTTATACATACGGACTTTTTTCTGTTTCAACGGTCTTGATAAAAACATCGTTTTCTACAAGCGACGAAAAATCTTCTGCAGCATTTGATGATTTTAGAACTAACAGGCTTGTAATTGCAAACCGACTAGCTTCTGAACGTGGAATAGATATAAATAATCCTAGTAATCGTGATGCAGATGGGTATCCATTAGGATATGGTAAAAATAATCAAGCGGTATTATTGCCTGCTTTTATGGCGGCCTATTCAGGAAGTGATGCATCAGGGGTCTCTTTGGGGATTTTTAGAAGCGTACCTATTCCTAACTGGGCAGTAAAATATAATGGATTGATGCGTTATGATTTATTCAAAAGGAATTTTAAACGTTTCTCTCTGCAACATAATTACAGGGCATCTTATACTATTAATCAGTATCGTTCAAATTTCGAATATGATAAAACACCTGACGGAGTTGATGCGAGCGGAAACTTTTTTAATAAAACAATCATGTCTAATGTCAATTTAGTGGAGCAATTTAGTCCGCTAATTCGAATGGATTTCGAACTAAAGAGTTCGTTGAAAATACTAACTGAGATCAAGAAAGACAGAGCGTTATCAATGAGTTTTGATAATAATTTATTGACAGAAGTAAAAGGGGTAGAGTACGTGGTTGGTTTAGGATATCGATTTAAGGATGTTATCTTTTCTTCTAGATTAGCAGATAATCCTTCGGGCATCATCAAAGGAGATATTAATATGAAGGCAGATTTCTCTTATCGTAATAATCAAACCATAGTTAGGTATTTAGATTATGATAACAATCAGTTAGCTGGAGGACAAAATATTTGGTCTTTAAAATTGACAGCTGATTATGCTTTCAGTAAAAACCTGACCGCTATTTTCTATTATGACCACTCTTTTTCAAAAGCGGTAATTTCGACCTCGTTCCCTCTTACGAATATTCGATCCGGATTTACGCTTCGATATAATTTTGGGAATTAATTTATTAAAATCTAAACTATATTTAAATAGAAGATTGTTACATTTGCACAACAATAATTCAATTATCAATTATCAATACGTATTTATTATGAATATACCAGCAGATTTAAAGTACACTAAAGATCACGAATGGGTTAGTTTAGAAGGTGATGTTGCAACTGTAGGAATCACACATTTCGCTCAAAAAGAATTAGGGGATATCGTTTATGTTGAAGTGGAAACTTTGGACCAGACTTTAGAAAAAGATGAGGTTTTTGGTACTGTAGAGGCTGTTAAAACAGTATCGGATTTGTTCTTGCCTTTATCCGGAGAAATTATTGAATTCAATGACGCTTTAGAAAGTACTCCGGAAGCAGTAAACGCAGATCCTTATGGTGCTGGTTGGATGATAAAAATTAAAGTTTCAAATGTTGCAGATTATGATTCTTTACTTTCAAGTGAGGCATACAAAGAACTTATATGTGCTTAAACAAATAGTATTCTGGATTGCTTTATTATGGACAGGGTTGGTTCTTTTTCTGTGTTTAGTTCAGTCGAATAAGATGCCTGTCGTAAATATTGAAAACTTAGATAAAATAGTTCACGCTTTCTTTCATTTCGTATTTACATCACTTTGGATTTTGTTCTTTAAAACACAAATAAAAGATCCGGATAGTTATAAGCCATATATTATTTCATTTTTGTTTTCTGTCCTTTTCGGAATTACAATTGAAATCATGCAAGGTCAATATACTACAACCAGAAAAGAGGACGCACTAGATGTAGTAGCAAATATGGTTGGAGCAGTTTTAGCTGTGTTTTTAATTTTTTTATATTTTAGAAATAGGCGTTTAAATAAAATCTGATACAAATAGTAATCCCACTTCGGTGGGATTTGTTTGTTTTAAAGAGGTATTTCTTTTTGCTTTACAATTTAATTTCCCTCAGATTTGATTAGTTTTATTGGACAGTCATTTTGCTGGTCTAAAATTTGGGTAGATAGCTATGGTGGTCGCTTTTAAAAGTATTTGTAACTATAAAACTTATGCCAATTTAATATGTATTTTTGTAATTTATGAAGATATCAATTATAGTTAAATCAGTAGAAAAATGAACATCAAAAAATATTTAGATTCGACTTATTTAAAAACGGCGGAGCAGGCAGGGCTTAATCAAGAAGATAATGTAAAAATAGTCGAAGGGTTTATTCAGGAAGCTATTAATGAGCATTTTAAATTGATCATGATTCGTCCTAATATGGTTTTATCAGCTAAACAAATGGTTTCTGAGGCTGGTTCGAATTTACAAATTGGAACGGTTATCGATTTTCCGGAAGGGAAGTCAGCTATTGCCGTTAAATTAGTTGAAGCAGAAAAGGCAATTCAGGACGGAGCAGATGATTTAGATTTTGTCTGTAATTATGAAGCGTTTAAGAATGGTAATATTGATTTGATTAAAGAAGAGATTTTGAAAGGAACTCAACTTGGTATCGAAAACAATAAAGTGGTAAAATGGATTATTGAGGTTGCTGCATTGAATGATGAGCAGATTGTACAATTGACGGATTTGATAAAAAAGGTTGTAGTTTCTAATTTTAAGGAAACTAGTTTTTCCTCGGTATTTGTTAAGTCTTCAACTGGATTTTTTAAAACGGATAATAATTTGCCTAATGGGGCGACAATACCGTCGATTATTTTGATGTTAGAAAATGCGATACCACTATCTGTGAAAGCCGCTGGGGGAGTTAGAACCTACGAAGAGGCGGTTGAAATGATTAAGTTAGGAGTGAAGCGAATAGGAACGTCAGGAGCAAAAACAATTGCTAACGGAGAAAACACCAACATTGGATACTAATTATACAATCAAAATAAATATGGAAAAGGGTTTGTTAACTTTAATTGCATCATTTCTTTCTTTTTTTACCTATGCACAAGATCTAGATTTATTAGAGTCGAATCGTTCTCCTGAGCGTTTTCCTGTTTTTTCAATTTGTAAGAATCTGGAGAATAAAGAACTGGAAAGCTGTTTTTATGATGAGGTTCAAGAGTTTGTCTTTCAAAATTTTGTTATTCCTGAAGAGCTTGTGGCAAATAATTTTCAGGGAAATGTAAAAGTGCTTTTTGAGGTAGATGCAACAGGTATTTTCAAAGTAATCTATGTAAATGCAATTGATGAAGAATTAATTAAGGAAGCGAAGAGAGTTTTTGCCAAGTTTCCTAAAATTAGTCCGTCAACTTATAATGGCAAGTCAGTTTATTCAAAATACAATATCACGATTTCAATTCCATTAAAAAGTGCTGAATCAAGAGCTTCAGAGGCATTGGCTCGTGCCGAAATATCACAAAGTAATACAAAGCAACTAACGGAATTAGATAGTATTGTTTATAAGAAATACAATAATCCGGAGTATGATAGTCATTTAAATATTCCATTCTCACATAGTTACTACGCACAATTTGATGGGGCGTTAAATCGAGTAGGAAGTAATAACCACACTGCTTCAAAGCCGTATACTTATGCTGAGGTTTCAAAGTACTATGATATTAAAGAGGTAAATGAAAAACTCAAGAAAAATGTTGTTGGTTGGTGGGCGAAAAAGTTGTGGAATGAAAATGCAGTTGAAATCCAGGGAGACGGCTATTGGTTGTCCTTAAACCCGATATTGGATTTGCAAGTAGGTAAAGCTTCTGGTAGCGATGTTTCTTATACGTATGTCAATACACGCGCGATTAATTTTAGAGGAGGGCTTGGGGATAAACTAAATTTTTCTACCACTGTATTTGAAAGTCAGGGACGTTTTGCAGATTATTTTAATCGGTATGCTGAATCGATAAAGCCTGCCGGTGGTAACCCTGCAATTATTCCTGGAATGGGAATTGCAAAGGATTTTAAAACTGATTCCTATGATTTCCCTTTGGCGGAAGCTAATTTAACATTTTCGGCAAGCAGGCATGTCGATTTGCAATTGGGTTATGGAAGGAATTTTATCGGAGACGGGTACCGCTCGTTGATGGAGAGTGACGGAGCAAGTCCGTATCCTTATTTTAAAATAAACACTAATTTTTGGAAAATTAAATACACTAATACGTATATGTGGCTGAAAGATGTGCGTCCCGAAGTTACTCTGGAGAGAACCTACGCGACTAAGTTTATGGCAAACCATTATTTGAGTTGGAATATTTCCAATAGATTGAATCTTGGTTTCTTCGAATCAGTTATTTGGACCAATACAAATGACAGGGGCTTCGATGCTAGTTTTGTTAATCCGATTATATTTTACAGGTCAGTTGAGTTTGCCTCTTCTGCCAGAACTGGAAATGCGTTATTAGGGCTTACATATAAGTATAAGTGGAGCGATAAAGTTAATGTTTATGGTCAGTTTTTGTTAGACGAATTTTCTTTAGGAGATATAAAAAAGCGAGATAACAGTTGGAAAAATAAATACGGGTATCAGTTGGGAGTCAAATACTATAATGCATTCCATGTTGATAATTTATTACTGCAGTTTGAATACAATCATGTGCGGCCCTATGTGTATTCTCATAGTGTGCCAATTACAAATTATGGACATAATAATCAAAGCATCGGCCATCAGTGGGGTGGAAATTTCAAAGAATTTATTGCAATTGCCCGCTACCACAAAGGTAGGTATTTTGCTGATGCAAAAATCACTGCGGGTACCCGTGGCTTGGATTTTGACAATGCTGACGACAGTTTTAATTATGGTGGAAATATTTATAAAGATTATGATGAAAAACGACCATTTGATAGCGGTGTGAAAGTGGGGCAGGGGAATAAAACGTCGCTTTTTATAGCGGATATTCAAGGAGGATATTTAGTAAATCCGACAACTAATTTAAAGATTTTTGGTAGTTATATTTATAGAAGTTTTGATCCTACAAAGAATACCGCAGCTACATTCCGTGAGAGTACTAATTGGTTCACCTTAGGACTACGCGCAGACGTTTTTAATTGGTATTTTGATTATTAGAAAAGGTTTGAATTAACGGTGTTTAAATTCAAAAAAGGAGCTTTTGTTTAGTAATTATTCGGAAGTATTTTTTTTATATCAATATTACTTTAAAAAAAATCTAAATTCTTCATTCTAATTTCTATCTGTAAGTTGTACCTTTGCAGCAGTTTTAAAAAACCAAATGAAAACCGCATTGAATAGTACGTCAAATACATTTTCCCTTAAAAGAGTTTTTCTTGATTTTAAAGAAATCACGAAAGCGGGATTGGCTATAAGTGTCTTATTTTCCTCTATCGCAGGATATTTTTTGGGTTTTAATAGTGAACATCCTTTTCAGTGGTCTGTATTGATAATGCTTGCCATAGGAGGATATTGTATGGTGGGAGCTTCAAATGCATTTAATCAAGTGATTGAAAAAGATTTGGATGCGTTGATGGACAGAACTAAAAATCGCCCTGTTCCTGCAGGAAGAATGTCTACTTTTTCTGCTTTAGTTGTTGCGAGTTTGCTTACCATAATAGGAATTACATTACTATATATGATCAATCCTAAAACAGCAATGTTTGGCGCGATTTCTATATTTTTATATACTAGTGTCTATACACCGTTAAAGACAATGACGTCGTTATCCGTTTTCGTGGGCGCTTTCCCTGGTGCTATACCGTTCATGTTAGGATGGGTTGCGGCAACGGGTGATTTTGGAATAGAAGCGGGAACGTTGTTCTTAATTCAGTTTTTTTGGCAATTTCCTCATTTTTGGGCAATTGGTTGGTTTTTGTATGAAGATTATGAAAAAGCTGGTTTTTTTATGTTACCAACAGGAAAGAAAGACAAGGGTACTGCTTTGCAAGTTATTTTATATACGATATGGCTTGTTATAGCTTCATTGTTGCCTTCGTTAGGATATACCGGGAAGTTGTTTATATCTCCTGTGGCAGCAGTAGCAGTTTTTTTATTGGGTGTTTGGATGTTGTTTTATGCAGTGAAACTCTATAAGTTAAGAACAGCAAAAGCAGCTAAAACGTTGATGCTGGTTAGTGTTGCGTATATTACTTTGTTACAATTCGTATATATAATTGATAAATTTTTGAGATAGTTATGGAAGTTACAATGACAACAGAAGAGTATAAATCTAGAACGGCAAGATCATACAAATTGATATTGCTGTTTGCTATGGTCAGTATGACCATGATGTTCGCTGGTCTTACTAGTGCGTTTGTGGTAAGTAAATCAAGAGTAGATTGGTTGAAAGATTTTGAATTGCCAACAGCCTTTTATTTTAGTACTATTGTGATAATTGGGTGTAGTGTCACGTTTCACTTGGCTAAAAAATCGATTCAAAAAGACAATAAAAGTGCGACTACTACATTTCTTTTTGCTACTTTAGCATTGGGAATTTTGTTTATAATTTTGCAATTTGTAGGTTTTGATCAGATAGTACAACAAGGGTACTATTTTACAGGAAGTGAGAGCTCAATTACAACTACATTTCTTTATGTTGTGACCGTGGTGCACTTAATTCACCTTGCAGGGGGGTTAATTTCATTGCTAATTATAATTTATAATCATTTTAAACAAAAATACAATTCGAGTCAAACTCTTGGAATAGAACTAGGTGCAATGTATTGGCACTTTCTTGATTTCTTGTGGATTTATTTATTTGTATTTTTATATTTCTTTAAATAAGAAAAAAACGTAAATTTGGGAACTTTTTAACGAATAACTTTTATGGAATCGACAGTTACTGCTGGGAATAGCGAAGAAAAAACTTGGGGAGGCGGCAATGAGCCAATGGGAGCAAGTTATGGTAAATTAATGATGTGGTTTTTTATCGTGTCAGATGCCTTAACGTTCTCTGGATTTTTAGCCGCTTATGGTTTTTCTAGATTTAAATTTATTGAGACATGGCCGTTGGCCGATGAAGTGTTTACTCACTTTCCATTTATGCACGGTGTTTCTGCACCGATGTATTATGTGGCATTGATGACTTTTATTTTGATTTTTTCATCTGTAACAATGGTTTTGGCTGTTGATGCAGGTCATCAAATGAAAAAAAACAAGGTTGTTCTTTATATGTTTTTAACAATCTTAGGTGGAGGGATCTTTGTAGGGTCGCAAGCTTGGGAGTGGAAAAACTTTATCAAAGGGGAATATGGTGCTATCGAAACAAAAGGAGGTAGTTTACTTCAGTTTGTTGATAAAGATGGGCATCGTGTTGCGCTAGCTGATTTTGCTGCAACTTTGCCAGTAGAAAGAGAACAATTGACAAGAAATAAAGGAAAGTGGTTCATGAGTGAGCCTGCTTTGCCTACTTACTCTATTGCAGAAGTTCAAGCAGGGTTTAAAGCGCATCCTGGACTTCTTATTAGAACGGAAGTTATTTATGAAGCAACTCCAGAAACTAAGGTTGATGCAAAAATAAATCACGACTTAAGTAAATTTAAACAAAAGACGGTTTTAACAAGAGAAGAGTCTGAGTTAAGGTTGACTCAAGCGTCTTATGTTGTTGAAGGGGCTAACTTGGTTAGGAATGAATACGGTAGTAAGTTATTTGCTGATTTCTTTTTCTTTATAACAGGATTTCATGGATTTCACGTTTTTTCTGGTGTAATTATAAATATCATTATATTTTTTAATGTACTTCTTGGAACTTACGAGAAAAGAGGGAGTTATGAAATGGTCGAAAAAGTTGGTTTGTACTGGCACTTCGTCGATTTAGTTTGGGTATTTGTATTTACGGTTTTCTATCTAGTTTAATTTTCAAAAATTATTATTATGTCACACGAACACGAATATGTTTCAAATACCAGTAGAATCTGGAAAGTTTTCGGAATATTATCTATGGTTACTATCGTAGAAGTTATCTTAGGTATTCTTAAGCCAGATGCATTACACTTGAGTTATCTTTTAGGGTTAAGTTTGCTTAACTGGATTTTTTATGGCCTTACATTATACAAAGCATATTATATCGTTTACGCTTTTATGCATATGGAGGGTGAAAAAGGCGCTCTAAGATATTCAGTTGTGCTACCAGTAATATTTTTAGTTTTATATTTACTCTTCATTCTATTGACGGAAGGTAATTATATTTATGGGGTTTTTAAAGATTCGACCATTAAATGGAATTTTTAACAATATATTAATTCAAAAAAAGGGTATCCGTCGCGGCGGATGCCCTTTTTTATTTTATTTTTGTACCTTAAATGACACCTTCATTATAATGAAAAAAAATATCGTTCTTTTTGTTCTTTTTATATTGCCTATAGTGGCTTATCTTTTTTTTGCTTCTGGTGTAAATGGTTTTACTAAATTACCCATTATTACCCCTAAGGTGAATGATTTTGGAAATTGGCAATCTTTAGATGGAAAAAAAGTTTCTTTAGATAATAAAATAACAATTTTAGGTTTTGGCGGATCTAATCTTTTGGAAAACCGAGGTAATCTCTTCAATCTTAATGAAAAGATATACCAGCGCTATCATACTTTTAAAGATCTTCAGTTTGTCATGCTTTGTCCTTTGGGTACAGAAGATGACGTTAAAAGCATTTTGGATGCTTTAGACGAATTTACAGATGTATCTCAATGGCATTTTTTGTTTACCACTCCTCAAGAGATTAACTCTTATTATAGTCAATTAAAATTAGTTGGAGAGTTAGACGCGCATTCTGGAACTCCAGACGTTTATATCTTAGACAAAGCGAGAAACCTTAGGGGAAGAAAGAAGGTGAAAGAATATAAAGAAGGCTACAATACTTTTCATCCTTCGGAACTTAGTAATGAGATGTTAGATGATTTTAAAGTGATCCTTTACGAATATCGAGCAGCACTTAAGAAAAATCACAATGCTACAAAGCAACTTTAAATTTAGGTTATATGTTTAAAAATAAATCATACATCGGGATTTCGTTTATTATTCTTGTTTTTGGAATATATGCAGTTCCTAAAATAATATCGCGAATACAAAATAATGAAGTTGTAAAAGGAGACCGTTTAGACAAGGTTGAAATGACAAACGCAACAGATGAGAAGTTAATCAAAATAGGTCCGGCACCAAAATTTGAATTAATGAATCAAGAAAACATGAAGATTACAAATGATAGCTATAAGGGCAAGGTTTATGTTTTAGAGTTTTTCTTCACGAGTTGTCCTTCTATTTGTCCAAAAATGAATCAAAGCATGTTATTGATTGAGAAGAAATTTTTTGGTAATCCAAATTTTGGTATAGTATCGATCAGTATTGATCCTAAGCATGACACACCCGAAGTTTTGAAAGAACACGCCAAATTTTTGGGTGTTAGATCATCAAATTGGAACTTCTTGACCGGTGATAGAGATTATATTTATGATTTGGCTAATAAAGGTTTTAATCTTTATGCAGGAGAAAATAGTAAGGTAAATGGAGGCTTCGAGCATTCAGGTCTGTTTGCTTTGATTGATAAAAACGGAAATATCCGGTGCAGAAAAGACGACTTTGGGAATCCTATCTTGTATTATGATGGTTTGGACAAAAAAGGAGTTAGAGATATTCAACAAGATATTAGTGTTTTATTAGAAGAATAAATAAGATGAAAGAACAAAATTTAGAGCAGAAATATAATAAGTGGATAATAGCAGTATCCATCATCATACCGGTTGCAGTTGCGTTTCTTTTTGGAGTGAAACTAAAAGATTTTGGTTACAATGTGGAACCTCTTTCTTTTTTACCTCGTATTTATGCCACTACAAATGGTGTTACGGCTATTTTATTAATAGCTGCTGTTATTGCAATTAAGAACGGTAATAGAAGGCTTCACAAATCATTGATGACAAGCGCTATTGCTTTGTCTGTGGCTTTTCTTGTAATGTATGTTGCTTATCATATGACTTCTGATTCTACCAAATTTGGTGGAGAAGGCATTATAAAGTATGTATATTATTTTATACTAGTGACACACGTCATATTGTCAATTATAATTATTCCTTTAGTTTTGATTACGTATGTTCGAGCTTGGGCTCAAGTGTTCAACAAGCATAAAAAAATAGCTCGCATTACTTTTCCTATCTGGCTGTATGTGGCTGTTACTGGTGTTGTCGTTTATTTAATGATTTCGCCTTACTATGTCAGATAGAATAACAGGAAATAAAAAACTGGAAAAAAGAGTTATGAAAAAGAAAGTTACAATACTAATTTTTATCGTTTCTTTATTTTTTTCTCTTAATGTTGAGGCACAATGTGCCATGTGTAGAGCTGCATTAGGAGGTAAAGAGAATAATGTGCAGGCGCAGGCAGTGAATGACGGTATCGTTTACCTGATGGCGATTCCTTATGTTCTGGTTGTGGGTATTGGTTATGCTGTGTATCGCATGAGAAAAAATAAAAAAACGGACTAAGTCAGATTGTTTCTATTTTAGTCCATCAATCGAAATATTTATTTCCCCATTTACTTTGATCAAAGCGATTATAGCATTGTTTGTTAATTGCACTTTTTGGAATCGTAGGTCTTCGACCTTTCCGTTTACAAACACACCAGGCATTGGAGAGTAATTTTTCAGATAGCTTGTTATTGTGTTTTTACCAGCGTCTAGATTACTTTGGATAGAATAGCGACAGCTCTCTTTTATTTTGCGAAGAACTAATCCTTGGGCAAGCCAGTTCGCCGTTCGCATTAATTTATTTTTAGTATCTAAAACGTAATCCAAGTCGTTAAAAGATATTTCTTTAGACTTGTCGTCGTACTGAGGAAAACCGGCTAAGTAAATTTTTCCGTTTACAGACCCTGATAGATCTAGAGCAATAACCATTTTGCCGTTTTTGTGCCAAATTGTAACATCCTGTACTTTTACTTTTTTGCCACCTGATTCAAATTCTTGCCCGGCAAAATTTTTCTTCATTATTTTAGAAGCATCGTTGTAGGTAGATACGGTAACAATATTAGCTGTAATCTGATTTGGAATTTTAGTAACAGGTTTTAAAGTTATTTTGTTCAAATCAAATTTTGATGCGGGTTGTTGACCTATTATAGTTTCTATATTGCATTTCATACCCATTTGTAGTGAAAATTGATCATTCTGTAGTTTCGAGGTGGTAGTATAGATTTCCAAAGGAACTATTCGTAGCCAACTTTCATAGTCCTCATTCATTTGAAATGGCATACAAATTTTTTCTAAGGCGGTTAGTACATTTGGTTTGAAATCCATTGATTTTCCCACTGCTTCATCAATTTTGCGCTCTATTTTAGACTTGAATAGTTTTATTGCTGGGTTGATTAGATAGGTAACAGGAATGTTTTTTCCAAAAACAGTTGTGGTAGGACTTTCATTCCAGTCTAAAGAACTCAGTTCTGTTTTGGTGTTTAATTTCCAATTAGTCAAGCTAACCTCACTTGTTAATATCACCACTCCGTTAAGGTTGAACTCTTGGGTTTTGTAGAATTCGGTACCTAGTGTCTTTGTGCCTATTCTGTATTTAACTAAAACTTTTAGGGGTAACGTAGTTTTTATTCTGTCTCCTGACTTTTCATTGGTATTTTCGATGGTTATGGGGGCTAACTTCCATACTTTTATTTCTATATTGTCATCTTCAATGTTGCTATCTTCGTAGATTAATCCGTTTAAAAGTGCGTTACTTTGGTTTTCAATGTCTTTAAGCTTAACGGTAATTGGCAAAGTAATAAAAGAGGGAGTATTTTCATACACCAAAGGACTTGCATCGTCTGGTTCCGGTTTTAAGGAGCTTATTTTTTGCGAGGGAGAGCAGCTAAAGAAAAGCATGAATGTGAATGCGGAAAATAGGAATGAAGTACGTTTTAGCATTTGTAGTGATTTGAGGCTGCAAAATTAGTGAAACAAATATATTTTTTTGTTTTTTTGTAACAAAAGCATATTTTTAATGTCTAATTAATTTTATATGATAGGCTACGTTCATCAAGATTTTGTATTTTTATTCGAAATTCAAGGAATGAAAATGTTACTTTCGCGTAGCCGTTACATTACAATTTATTTAAAGAGATATGTCAAATAAAATTTATTTTAGTTTAATTCTATTACTACTGTACAGTCTAACCTCAAATGCTCAAACCAAAAAGTGGACATTAAAGGAGTGCGTCAATTATGCGTTGGAGCATAATATTTCAATCAAACAGACGGAGTTAGATATTAAAACGTCTACCATTGATAAAAGAGGAGCAATAGGGAGTTTTCTTCCATCGCTAAACGCTAATGCATCTCATTCGTGGAATATTGGTTTAAACCAAGATATAACGACGGGACTTTTGCAAAATCAAACGACGCAGTTTACTTCAGCTGGAGCTAATGTGGGGATCGATATTTACAAAGGTTTACAGAACCAAAACTCACTTAGAAGAGCCAATCTTTCTATTGTTGGAGCTAAATATCAATTGGTAAAAATGCAAGAGGATATTGCCCTTAATGTAGCAAATGCCTTTTTACAAGTACTTTTTAATAAGGAAAATTTAAAAGTTCAAGTAGATCAAAGGAGTATTAATGAAAAGCAGTTAGTGCGTTCGCAGGAATTAGTAAATGCTGGGACAATACCTAAAGGAGACCTGCTAGATGTTAAAGCTACATTAGCATCTGATAATCAAAAAGTGATTACTGCCGAAAATTCTTTGTTGATTTCTAAACTTAGTTTAGCGCAATTACTACAATTGGACAGTTTTCAAGATTTTGATGTTGTAGATGATACAGAGGCAAAAGATGTAAATAGTATATTGTTGCAGACACCAACAGCTATATATGATAAGGCGAAGGAACAAAGAACAGAATTGAAAATAGCCCAAACTAATCTGGAAATAGCGGAAAAAAGTGTGGCTATCGCAAAAGGAGGTTTGCTACCGACTTTAATAGGATTCTATAACTTCAATACTCGGATTTCGTATGCTGATGTTGCATTGCGTGACAATACTGGAAAAGTTATAGGAACACAAGCTCCGCCTCCATTTTTTACTCAATTCGGAGATAACAAAGGGCAATCGTTTGGAGCGCAATTATCGATTCCTGTGTTTAATGGATTTTCAGCCAGAAATAATGTAGAGCGTTCTAAAGTAAACTTGGAGAAATCCAAAATTGCCGTTGAGCAGCAAAGTTTAGATTTGCAAAGAAATGTCTATACAGCGTTTACTGATGCAAAAGGGGCTTTAAATGCCCATGAATCGTCCATAGTGGCATTAGAGTCGAGACAGGAAGCCTATTATTATGCAAAAGAAAAATTTGATGTTGGCTTAATGAATTCTTTCGATTTAAATCAATCTCAAACCTTATTGTCTAATGCACAGTCTGATGTGCTTAGGACTAAATACGATTATATTTTCAAAATTAAAATATTAGAATTCTATTTTGGAATTCCTATCATTAAAAACTAATAGATTATGTCAAAGAAAACGATTTATGTCTTAATAGGTGGTGCCATTGGTGTTATCGCTTTATTAATAATACTTTCAAAAACTGGAGTTATTGGAAGCAAAGATAAAGGCAAGGAAGTCGAAACAGCTATAGTCAATGCTACAACTATCGTTGAAACTGTTTCTGCTACCGGTAAAATTCAACCCGAAATTGAGGTTAAGATTTCCTCTATGGTTTCTGGGGAAATCATTTCCTTACCTGTTATAGAAGGGCAAGTAGTTAAAAAAGGGGATTTATTAGTTAAGATAAATCCAGATTTATATACATCAAGTTTAAACAGAACGATAGCAGGTTTATCGGGATCGAAAGCCGGATTGACTCAGGCTGAAGCCCAGTTTAAAGAAGCGAAATCAGGCTACGAAAGAAACAAAGTGTTGTTTCAAAAAGGGATTATTTCTAAATCAGATTGGGATAAAGCAATCGCTTCCTTTGAAGTTGCTAGAGCTACAAAAGAATCCGCATACTTTAATGTAAAAAGTGCTTCAGCTTCGGTAAGCGAGGCTCAGGATAACTTAGGGCGAACTGTAATTTATGCTCCTGCTGACGGTACTATTTCGATGCTTAATGTGGAGTTGGGTGAAAGAGTATTAGGGACGCAACAAATGACAGGTACTGAAATTTTAAGAGTAGCGAACTTGAATAACATGGAAGTTGAAGTAGATGTAAACGAAAATGATATTGTAAAAATTAAAGTAGGTGATGCCGCTAAGGTAGAAGTTGATGCTTATTTAAAAAAACAATTTAAAGGCACCGTTACGAGTATTTCTAATTCGGCTAGTTCAGCTTTAACAGCAGATCAAGTAACTAATTTTAAAGTAAAAGTAAGAATACTTAAAGAATCATATTTAGATTTATTAGAAGGAAAGCCAGCAGCTTATTCTCCTTTTAGACCAGGAATGACAGCAACTGTTGATATTATAACTAAAACAAAGAAGGATGTATTGGCAGTGCCAATAAGTGCTGTAGTTGTTAAATCGGATACAGCGGCGGTTAGCGATAGTAAAGTATTGGATCCTGCTGATGATAAAAAAGAAGTGCCAAAAAGCGATAAAAAATTCGAATGCGTTTTTGTAAAAGTAGGGGATAAAGCTAAAATACGCGTTATCAAAACTGGAATTCAAGACGATACAAATATAGAGGTAAAAATGGGTCTTAAAAAAGGAGATGTCGTGATTGTAGGGCCGTATACTACTGTTTCTAAAGATTTGAATTCGGGTGATATGGTGTTTATTAAATCAGAAAACGTCAAAGAAAAAAGCAAATAGTTTATTTTTAGATTTGTACTTTTGCCGATAAATAATTTGGATCCTAAATATAAAAGTAGTGGCCTATATTCTTAACATCGAAACTTCAACGAAAAATTGTTCAGTAACAATTGCTAAAAATGGAGAAACCGTTATATGTAATGAAATTGCAGAAGAAGGGTATTCACATGCTGAACGCTTGCATGTTTTTATTGAAGAAAGTCTAAAAGAAGCGGGTATTGTATATAAAGACTTATCTGCGATTGCGGTGAGTAAGGGACCGGGATCTTATACTGGTCTTCGCATTGGTGTTTCTGCTGCTAAAGGCTTATGTTATGCATTAAGTATTCCTTTAATAGCAGTTGATACTTTGCAAATATTGGCAGCTCAGGCGTCTGTTTTTGATGGGCTGATTGTACCAATGATTGATGCCAGAAGAATGGAAGTGTATAGCGCGATATTTACGCCAGAATTAGAAAGTAAAAGGGAAACTCAGGCGCAAATTATAGCAGATAACTCATTTGAAGAGTTAGAGGGATTAGTTTACTTTGTTGGGGATTGTGCTGAGAAAGCGCAAACTGTGTTGATGAAGGAAAATTTTATATTCTTGGAAGAAATAAAATACCCTTCGGCAAATCAAATGAGTGCTCTTAGTTTTGAAAAGTATAAAATAAATGACACAGTTGATGTCGCTTATTTTGAACCTTTTTATCTAAAAGATTTTATGTTAACTACTTCAAAAAAATAAGTAAAATAGTTAGTTTGCAACTTTAGACATTTCTTTTACATACGGTTGGATTATTATTCCTGCAGCATCAAAAGCGGTTTTGCAATTTTCTAAAGTTTCAGTAAAAACAGCTCCGAAGTCTGCACTGTTTGCCCAAGGGCGCACTGCAAGTTCAATTGCGCTATCGGTTAGGTTTTTTACAAAAACTTCTGGTTCTGGTGTTTGCAGGACTTTTGGATTTTCGTTTAAAATTGACAGAATCAAATCTTTCGCTTTCTTGATATCAGAATCATAAGAAATTGCGAAGGTTAAATCAGCTCTTCTAAATTTTTCCAGAGAGTAATTGGTAATTGTCCCATTAGATAATATACCGTTTGGAACAAATACTGTTTGATGGTTTGGAGTAGTTAGTTTGGTTACAAAAATTTGAATTTCACTAACTGTAGCAAACACACCTTGTGCTTCTATTGTGTGTCCTACTTTAAAGGGTTTAAAAAGAATAATTAACATTCCTCCTGCAAAATTAGAAAGCGAGCCTTGAAGCGACAGTCCTACGGCGAGTCCCATTGCTCCTAAAATGGCTACAAAAGAGGAGGTCTCTATTCCTAATTTTGATATGAATGTCACAAATAGTAGTACTCGTAAAACCCAAAGTAGAATATCTCCTAGGAAATTAGTCAAAGTGGGGTCTAATTCCCTCTTGACCATAACTTTTCTAATTAACCTATTTATGATTCGTACTGCATAAAGCCCTACAAATAATATAAGAAATGCAGAGATCATTTTTGGGGAGTAGTCAATAAAAACTTTTACGAAGGTGCTGGCGTAATCAGTAACGTATTTTTGGTCTAGATACATTTTTAAGGTAATAAAAAACCCTCTCAAAAGAGAAGGTTTATGTTTATGTTGCAAAAATACGAATTATTATTTAAATACTAATCGGCGTCTTCTTCAACTCTATTTCCGAATTCCTTTGAAGTATTATCGTTAGTTAAAGTGCCTTCGTTTTCCGTCATTTCAGCGTGTGATTCTTTAGTTTCTTTGATCGCGGCTTCTGTTTCTTTTAATGCTTCTGTGGCACTTCCTTTTACTGTCTTAGCAATGTTTCCTAGCATATCGCCTGCTTCGTGAGCATATTCACCAATGACTTCTTTTGTTTGGTGTGCATAATCATTAGCTTTTTCAATAAGTGGAGTAGCAGTCTCTTTAGTTTTTTCTATGGATTCTTCTACGAATGATTCTGCTTTCTCTATATATGGTGTGGCATTTTCTTTTACTTGTTTTAAAGCTAATTCCGCTTTGTCGGCCAATTCATTTGTGGCTTCTTTGGCAGAGCCAAATAATCTTTTTAAAAATGATGTTACTCCCATAGTTCCTAGTGTTACATTAGAGTACAATAGTAATCATTTTTTTAACGCGGAAAGATATTAATTCAATAATAGTTTGCTGATAGTCAGAGATTAAGTGATGTGTTTTTTTATATTTGATGAATAAAAGGAAGGTTTTATGTGCCTTAAGGAAATTCTTTTATAAAGGCACCGTAAATAAAAAAAGCGTCCCTGACGAGACGCTTAATTGACTCTTTCAATTTGAATTATTCAAGTTCAAATGTCACTTTGAGTGTAGCTCTGTATTCGGAAATTTTACCTTCAACTACAGCTGCACTTTGATCTTTAATATAGACTGATCTTATGTTTTTTACCGATTTCGAAGCTTTAGCAATCGCTTTGTGTGCGGCATCTTCCCAACTGACCGTTGAACTGGCAAGTAATTCAATAACTTTTAATACTGACATAATTTCTATTTTTAAGGTGAACTTAAATTTAGTAATTATTTTCTAAAAAACGAATCAAAAAGCGTATTAATTTTATTAAATAACACAATGTCAATTAGTTGTATTGTTTTTTATGAGCTAAATTATTTATGCATTTACTGCTTCTACTTGAATTTTCTCATCGTTAAGCATGCTTTTTAACATGTTTTCAATACCAGATTTTAATGTAAATGTTGAAGATGGACAACCACTACATGCACCTTGAAGTATTACTTTTACAATTTTATCTTTTTCATTGTAAGAATCAAAAATAATATTTCCTCCATCAGCTGCAACAGCAGGCTTTACATATTCTTCAAGTATATTGATGATTTGTTGTGAAGTGACATCTAGTTTGTCAAACTCAGCAGTTTTAGATTTTTCTTGTTTATCAGTAGAAACACGCATAGATTCATCAAGGACTATGCCTCCGTTTTCAATAAATTGTTTAATGAAACTTCTAAGTTCTAATGTTATTTCTTCCCAGTTGTTGATTTCATATTTGGTAACAGAAATATAGTTCTCATCGATGAAAATTTCTTTCACATAAGAAAATTTAAACAATTCTTTTGCTAGAGGAGAGGCAGCGGTGTCATCGATATTTTTAAACTCTATTGCGTTTTTTGTCAACATTCGACTTACAACAAATTTTAGTGCAGCTGGGTTTGGAGTTGTTTCTCCATAAACTGTTATGGGCTGTTTTTTTGTTTTGTTTTCTTCGATTGTTATAATTGTTCCTCCATTATTAGCAAAAGTATTGATTTGCTCTGCTACAGCATCTTTAACATCTTCCCATTCTACGATGTTATATTTTTCGATGGCTATGAAATTACCAGATATATATATTGTTTTTACAAAAGGTAAGTAAAATAGTTGCTGTGCAAGTGGTGATGATTTCGCCTCATCTATGTTTTTGAATTCAAAACTTTCGTTTTGAGTAATGAAATCTTCAAATTCAAATTTAAGTATACTTGGGTTTTGTGTTTCTTTTATGGTAACGTTTGTCATGATATTTATAAATTTTTACAAATTTACTAAAGTTATTTTCTACGATTAGCTATATTTGATTTATTAATGAATAAATTAACTTTAGTTTAATTATTTAGAGTAGTTTAATTTCACTTTTTAAGTTTTTTAGCATCCATTTTTCAATTAATATTGTCTCAATGTATTTCAAAATTAAATTTTTAACTTTTCTTTTCTTGGTTTCGTCTTATGCCTACTCTCAAGAAGGAATAGCAGTCTATTCCGATTACTTGTCAGACAATTACTATTTGATTCATCCGTCTATGGCGGGGGCAGCTAATTGCGCTAAAATAAGATTAACAGCACGAAAACAATGGTTTGGTCAAGAGGATGCACCAGAACTTCAAACTATAAGTTTTAATGGAAGAGTTAGCGAAAAAGCAGGTGCAGGTATTATCCTTTTCAATGATAAGAATGGGTATCATTCTCAAAAAGGGGTTAAGCTTACGTATGCTTATCACCTTATGTTTTCTAGGGACGAAATCGATTTGAATCAATTGTCTTTTGGTATTAGTGCAGGTTTGATTCAGAGTCAATTAGATGAAACTAGTTTTATGCAATCGGGAGCATGGGATCCACTTATTGACGGTACTATAGTGCAGAAAGATTCTTATTTCAATGTCGATTTTGGAGCGTCGTATAATTATTTGGATTTTTATGCTCATGGAACTGTTAAAAATGTTATTGAAACAAGAAGAGATATTTATAGTGAGTACGAAAGTGATAATTTACGAAAATATTTATTGAGTGTAGGTTATATTTTTGGAGATAGGGACAGGGTATTATTTGAACCTTCTGTTTTATTTCAGCTTGTTGAAAAAACACAAGAAAAAACACTTGATGTAAATTTGAAAGCCTATAAAAACATGGATTTTGGAACACTTTGGGGCGGTTTATCCTATAGACGTAGTTTTGACGGTGCACAATATTCTAATAATAGTGGTGTTTCTAGTCAAAAATTACAATACTTCACTCCAATCATTGGAGTTAATTACAATAATTTTATGTTTGCATATACGTATTCACATGTGTCTGGTGCTGTGAAATTTGATAATGGTGGTTATCACCAAATTACCTTAGGTATCAACTTGTTTTGTAAGCCTGTAAAATATGATTGCAACTGCCCTGCCATTAATTAAAATTTAATTTAGTCATATAATGTTAATAAAATCTGTCAACGGAAAGTCGCCTCGTATACCTGAGGATTGTTATGTGGCTGAAAATGCTACTATTGTGGGTGATGTAAGTTTTGGGGAATCTTGTAGTGTTTGGTTTAATGCCGTCATTAGAGGAGATGTAAACTTTATTAAAATAGGTAATAAAGTGAATATCCAGGACGGAGCAGTTATTCATTGTACCTATAAAAAACATCCTACAATTATAGGTAATAATGTATCAATTGGACACAATGCAATCGTTCATGGTTGTGTCGTTAAAGACAACGTGTTAATAGGGATGGGAGCAATAGTAATGGACAATTGTGTTATTGAGAGCAATTCCATTGTAGCTGCTGGTGCCGTGATAACCCAGAATACAACGGTTGAATCTGGGTCAATCTGGGCTGGGGTTCCTGCCAGAAAAGTGAAAGATATCGATCAATCGGATTTTGCAGGCGAGATTGAACGGATTTCTAATAATTATGTAATGTATTCCAGTTGGTTTAAAGAAGAGTAAGATCCTTGACTTAAAAGTCTTTTTCTATCACGTCATATTTATTTTGTAAAATTCCCCGTAATACTGTTGGATTTGCATTAGTATAAAAAATAGCTTTTCCGTTTTTTTCTGTTGTGAAGCCCACTTTTTCTTTTAAAAGATTTCGCGTTTGCTTAGCCACAGCTTCGCCTGAATCTATGATTTGAATATGCTCGGGTAGTATTTCTTTTATTTGTGGAATCAGATAAGGATAATGACTACAACCCAATACTAAGTAATCAATATTTGCGTTAATCATAGGAGTTAAATAGGAGTGAAGCAATTGCGTCATTTCTGGGGAAATCATTTTCCCACTTTCGATAAGTGGGACTAAGCCATGACCTATCTGATCAATAATTTTAGTGCTTTGAAACTGTTTTGCGGTTTTATTAAAAAGTTCGCTGATAAGGGTTCCTTGGGTAGCTAAAATGCCTATCGTTTGTGTTTTTGAATTTGTGGCAGCAGGTTTTATAGCAGGTTCTATACCAATAAAAGGAATATCATATTTTGCTCTTAGTTCTCTTATTGCATTTGTGGTTGCGGTATTACAGGCTACTACAATTAGTTTACAATTCATTTTGAGTAGTAAGTCAGTGTTTTTCATGCTTAGTGCAATAATCTCTTCTTTTGATTTCTGGCCATAAGGAGCGTTCTTGCTGTCGGCAAGATATATTGTTTTTTCATTTGGAAGCAAATGGTGTATCTCTCTCCATATTGAAGTACCGCCAATGCCTGAGTCAAAAATGCCTATTGGTTGGTTGTTGTCCATTAAAACAAAGTTAAGTGGTATGGATTAAAATTCCTAGATAATTTATTGAGCAAAAAAAATACCGCTCAATCCTTTAGAGGTGAGCGGTATTTTATATTAAGATTTTTATTTTCTAGAAGCCTAAATCTTTTTTCACGTCGGCAGTCAAATTTGTACCGTCAGCAAGTAAAAGTGTAGAACCGTCTAACACATATTGGAACCCTTTAGCTTTTCCCACTTTTTGGATTGATGCTCTTACTTTTTCCATTAATGGTTTTACAATATCAGATTCTTTTTGTTGTAATTCTTTTTGAGCATTATCTCTAAAATCTACAATTCTTTTTTGCATATCCTGAACTTCTTTAGAACGATCTCCGTTTATTGCATCAGTAACAGTAGCAGACTCAGCTTCGTATTTTTTTAATTTTGCTTGATACTCTTCAACCATTTTTTTGTAATCGGCATCATAAGTTCCGCTTAGTTTCTCTAATTGCTTTTGAGCATCTAACATAGCTGGCATTTTAGCCATGATTTCACTTACGTCTACGTGAGCTGTTTTTGCTTGTGCGCTAATTGTTTGATTTGCTCCTAACATGAATATTGCAGCAATTAATAAAGTTTTAATCTGTTTCATCGTTTTTAAAATATTAAGTATTAATTTATTGTTTTAGTTTTAATTGTTCTTCTCTGGCCTTCTTAATTGAGTCTCTTTCTTGGAGTATTTTTATTCTTTTTTCTTCTAAAGCTTTCTTTCGATCTTCAATTGTTTTTTTGCGATCTTCTAGTGTTTTGGCTTTAGCGTCAAGTTGTTTTTGTTTTGCATCATCGGTTACTGATTTTGCGGCTTCTTTATTAGTGTTAATATTAGTTTCTTTTGTGTCTTCTTTTTTAGATAAATCAGAAACCGTGCCGTTTTTTTTAGCTTCTCTATCTGAAAGTATTTTTTGTCTTCTTTCCTCAAAGTCTGCTTTCTTTTTTTCCTGTTCTAACTTACGATTTGCTAAAATTGAATCTCTTGCGGCTTTTTTCTCGTCCAATATTTTTTGTCTTTCCGATAAAAAAGGATTGTCTTCAATAGCATCTTCTTTACTTTCTTTGGCCTGCTGAGCTTCCAATTGCTTTTTTGTTAACTGTTCTCTTTTTTCAGATCTGTTCAGTACACGTAATACTTGATCGCTTATGTCAAACCTTTTTGCGGCAAATAGCATAGTCAAATCAGAAGATTTGTCGAAAATAAAGTCGTATTTTTTTGCTTCTGCTATGTCTTGGACCGCTGTGAATACTTGGTCCTGAATTGGTTTAACCAAAACAGATTTTTGGATTATCAAATCACCATTAGCACCAAATCTTTTTTGCTGAAAATCCAGCATCTCATTTTCAAGGAACTTAATTTCTAATTCTCTCTCTTCGATTAATCCTTTTGTTAGTAAAGGTTTCTCAGCGGTGAGAGCATCTTTTGTTTTGTTGATTTCGATTTTTTTGGCCTCAATTTCTTGTTTCCATTTTTGTGCTTTTTGCTCTAATTGGATAGTTGCTTCGGCATAATTGGGTACATTCTGTAGAATATACTCCATGTCAATGTAACCTACTTTAGTACCTCTCGTTTGAGCATTAATTGTATTTAATACAATCAAGGCTAAAAATAGTATTAAAAAATGTTTTCTCATAACTTTATAGTATTAGAAAATCGTGATTCAATTTTGTTTAAAATTGTTGTCCAATAATAAAATGGGTTTCCCATCCATGTGCTGTAGTCTCCCCTGGAGCAGCATCGAACCCATGTCCGAAATCGATACCTAGTAGTCCAAATGCTGGCATAAATACACGTAATCCAACTCCGGCAGATCGTTGTAAGTCAAATGGATTGTAGCTTTTAAAGTCCTTGTATGCCGAACCTGCTTCTAGAAATCCTAAAACATATATAGATGCAGATGATTTTAAGGTGATAGGATAACGCAACTCCATTGAAAACTTATTGTAAACAGTAGCTCCAATTTGTTGTCCAAATCTAGGGTCGTTTCTATCTTCGATTATTGGCGTCAAGGTATTGTCCTTATACCCTCTTAATCCTATTGTTTCTCTACCATCCATCGAGTAATTAGCCATTCCACTACCGCCTAAATAGAATCTTTCAAATGGTACTGCTCCTCGATCTTGATTGTATGTTCCTAGGAATCCAAATTCACCTAAAGTTCTTAATACTAATTTACCATAAATTTTTGTGTACCAATCTGCTTTAAATTTTATTTTGTAATATTCTAACCAATTAAATTTCTTTTGGTCCACTTTTGCAGGATCCGCAGCAGCATCTTGATAGTTAAAAACTTTGTTTCCAGCAGCATCGATATAATCGCCAATTGCAACTGTGTTACCGTTTTCATCTACCGTGTTTGATCTATCTACTGTGTTTTTTAATTTATACTCTTCCTTATCTCCTAGTGTCGCATAATCGATTCCGTTTAACAGCGAGTATGGTGGTGTTAGTTTTGCTGAGATACTAAACTCTGAGCCATAAGTGGGAAATATAGGATTTACGCCTTTATTGCTTCTAGATAGACCTACTGTATAAGCGAAGTTTCTTGAAGCACCATTCCCAAAAGTAAATAGTCCCGTGTTATAGTTGTTCAAATCATAATGTTGGTAACTTACTGATTGTGATAAAACAAAGAAATCATCTGGCACAGTTAATCTTTTAGCTAATCCAACCGATAGTGTTAGGATATTAAAACTTTTTGTTTTGTCTACTCTTTGTGTAGCGAAATTATTTAAAAATTGTTTACTGTATGAGATTGAAGAGCTAAATGAAACTGGTTTTTTTTGTCCAAACCATGGTTCAGAAAACGAAACGCTATAGGTTTGAAAATAGGTACTTGCCTGTAGTCTTAAAGATACCTTTTGCCCATCACCCATAGGTAAAGGTTTATATGCCTTTTTATTTAGCAGGTTTCTTGCTGAAAAGTTGTTGAACGACAGTCCTAATGTCCCAATAAATCCACCGCCACCATAACCTCCTTGAAGTTCTATTTGGCTGGATCCTTTTTCAACAAGTTGGTATTCGATATCAACTGTACCGGCAGCTGCGTCAACATTTTTAAAAGCAGGATTAATCGCTTCAGGGTCAAAGAAGCCTAATTGTCCAATTTCACGAATTGTTCTAACTAGCAATTCCTTACTGTATATTTCTCCTGGCTTAGTTCGCAATTCTCTATAAATTACACGGTCGTTTGTTTTGTCATTTCCAGTGACCGTAATTTTATTGAAGTAGGCTAATGGACCTTCGTTAATTCTTATTTCGAAATCAATCGTATCGTTAACTGTTTTTACTTCAACTGCATTTATGTTTGAAAATAGATAGCCATTATTCTTATATAAATTGTCAATGTCTTCCCCGTCAGGTTTTGATGCGTCAGCAATTCTTTTTTGTAGTAGAACTCCATTATAAGTCTCTCCTTTTTTAACACCTATTATTCTGCTTAGTAATTGATCTGAATAAACTGTGTTTCCTAAAAACTTGATGTTTCCAAAATAATATTTATTTCCTTCTTCTACATTAATTTTTATAGAAAGTGCGTTTTTGTCTTTAAGATAAGTAATAGAATCGGAAATTATTCTAGCATCTCTATATCCTTTTTCTTTATAAGAAGCAATTACTTTTTCTAAATCGGTTTTGTATTTTGCTTTTATAAATTTAGATGCTTTTAATACACGAAAGAAGCTTTTTTGTTTGGTGTCTTTCATCGCTTTGCGTAATGTTTTGTCTGATAACTTTTCGTTACCAATAAAATCAATTTCTGCGATTTTTATTTTATCACCTTTATCAACGTTTACAACCATATTTACCTGGTTAACTGTTGATGTATCTGGTACAACATTTATGTTTACCTTAGTGTTGTAATATCCATCTTTCTTGTATTTATTCTCTATGTAGTTTTTTGTCGTAGTGATTAAGTTTTCGTTGACTACTTTACTTTTTGTCAGGCCGTTATCTTTTATTAGAGCTTCCGTTTTATTTTTCTTAATCCCAACAAATTTCACGTTATTTAACTTAGGCAATTCTTTGATTTCTAAATCAAGATAAATGCTGTCATTTTCGATTCTGTTGATGTAAAATGAAATTTCGTCAAAAAGCCCCAGTTTTCCTAGTTTTTTAATAGCGCTGCTAATCTCTTCTCCGGGGACAGTAATTTCCTGTCCTTTTTCAAGACCAGCAAAAGTGACAACTGTTTGATCGTTGAAACTGATTTTGTTAGTAAGGATAACATCGGCTAATATGTATTTTTTACCTTGATCGAAAGGAACTCTTTCTTGAGCTTTAATTTGTGAAAAACTTCCCAATATTAATAGGGTAAGGACTGCTTTTATACTTTTATTCAACACTAAAAAATTATTTAATTTGTTCACTTGTTTTTCCAAATCTACGTTCTCTTTTTTGATAACTAATGATAGCCTCATATAAATTTTGTTCTTTAAAGTCTGGCCACAATACATCAGTAAAATATAATTCTGCATAGGCGATTTGCCATAGCAGAAAATTACTTATTCTATGTTCTCCACTTGTTCTTATTAATAAATCTACATCGGGTAAATTTTGCGTGTAAAGATGCTCATTTATAATTGAATCGTCAATAGAGTCTACTGAAATTATATTATTTTTAACTTTATTACTGATGTTTTTTACGGCATTTACGATTTCTTCTCTCGAACCATAACTCAATGCTAATGTTAAGGTCATGTGAGTATTATCCTTAGTTTTATCTATTACATCAAGAAGCTCCTTTTGAGCTGATTGTGGTAATTTTTCTATGTTACCTATAGTGTTCAATTTGATGTTGTTCTCCTGTAGTGTTGGGAGTTCTTTTTTTAATGATTTTATTAGAATCTTCATTAAAGTATCAACTTCCAGTTTCGGTCGGTTCCAGTTTTCTGTGGAAAAGGCGTAAAGAGTTAGATTCTCTATGCCTAGTTTGGCGCAAGTTTTTATAATTGTTTTTACGGATTTTGTTCCGCTCTCATGTCCGAAGGCTCTTAGTAGTCCCTGTTGTTTTGCCCATCGTCCATTTCCATCCATAATAATGGCTAAATGTTGGGGTAAATTATTCTTATCTATATTTTCTAATAAATCCATTTTCTTAGTAAGCACAATAGCATGGTTTTTCTCCAAAGGTATAGGTTAACGTTAACCCTGAAAAAACATACCAGTCATTATTATTTATATTTCCAAATTGTAATGGTTTCAAACTTTCATTCTTCGGATTGCTTCCGTCTAGATTGTCAGTAAGAGTATAACGAGCGCCCATTTCTAATCCTAGTATTAAACTAGGCGTGATATTTGATTTTAGTCCTAAAATCATGGGTATCGCAAATGAATTTGCACTTTTATCTTTTTTCGTTTCTCCAGAGACTATATATAACTCATCATATCTAAAATAGCTGATTCCAGAATAGATATAAGGAGTGATTTTGCGCTCTAATTGATGAAGATTAAAATCAAAAAAATTGAATTCAAGGCCTAAAGATACTTCTTTTATACTATTTTCAAAATTATAGCCTCTTTGACTTCTACTGCGTTCTTTTGAATCAAGATCATTTGAAGTGATTTTTGATTGGGTATAAGAAAAACGGTAAGCATGTCTTGGGCTTTTGTTCCATTTATAAAGTATTCCAAAAGCGGGTTCGTTTGGGGAAATATAGGTAGTAGGGCCAATGTCGCCTACGTAGTTACTTCCACCTAGAAAAACTCCAACTTCATGTATTTGTGAATACATCGTCATACTTAGGAATAAGCATATAAATAAGTTAAAAATTTTGTTCATTTTGATTAAAATTGCGTGCAAATATAATAATTATCGTTTCGAATCAATACCGATTACCTTAAATGTGCCCATTATTTAAATAATTAGCACTATAATCGATATTGGATAAGGATTTGTTAAAGGCGAAACGAAAAAAGGGGCGATAATAGTATAATTTAGAAATAAATAAAATTAATTCCTTTTGTCTTCACCCCACAATAATTTGGTGCGTAGTGTTTTTAGAAACGTTTCTTCAGGGATTTCGACCATGTTGATTTGAAAGGGAGTTTTACTAATGGTCAGTATGGATTCATTTTTTACAGAAGTAATTCTAGAATCTAATGAAACCAGATAATGCTCTTCTCTTCCTGAAACTTTTAATCTGATTTCTGTTTCATCGGGGATAACTAGCGGTCTTGCATTCAGGTTATGAGGAGCAATCGGCGTTATTACCAGACTTTTTACGTCTGGAGTTAATATGGGGCCTCCACAACTTAAGGAATATCCTGTTGATCCTGTAGGTGTGGATACGATTAAGCCATCGGCCCAGTAGGAGTTTAAAAATTCACCATTCAGGTAGGTATCAATTGTTATCATTGAAGTGGTGTCCTTTCGGCTCACTGAAATTTCATTCATAGCAAAATTTATGTCTTGTAGTGCCTCGTTTGTAGGAGTGCAGGACAAACTCAACAGTGTTCTTTTACTCAAGGTATATTTTTTGTCAATTACAATTTGTAGAAACTCAGCGATGTTTTCTTTTTGAACAGTAGCCAGAAAACCAAGTCTTCCAGCATTGATTCCTAAAATAGGAACTCCGGAATCTCTTATCAACGTTGCTGCTCTTAATATAGTTCCGTCGCCACCTATGCTGATTAACATGTCAAAACTTTGGTCTAATTCGGTATGTGAAGAGAAAGTATTGTATTCTTTTTTTACAATTTCCTTTTCATAAAGCAGTTCTAAAAAAGAAGCTTCAATGACTAATTCTACATTATTTTTATTAAAAAAAATGAAGATGTCTTTTATAATGGGTTCTGTACTATTTTGATAATATTGACCGTATATGGCTACTTTCATTATTTTGCTGAATCGTTTGTTTGTAAAATCTTTGAGTTGATGGGGAGCTTAGATTTGTAACTTATTAAACCATTACATGTTAAGGTATTTGTCTAAGTATTCTGAGCGTTCTTTTAAATTATTAATGTAATTGTCTTCTTGGTGTTCTGATATTATTTCATAATTGTACCTTCTAAAAGACTGGATTATTTCATTAATGGCACCCAGGCTTATTTTCATTGTCACTTCAACACTATCGACATCAGATTCTGAAATAAATAGGCCTAAAAGTTTTCCGTCATTGCTCTCTACGATTTGCGTAATCTGACTCATAGAATAATCTAGCACTCCTTTTTTTACCTTTATAATTCTTCCTTGTTCTTTCAAAAAAGGAGTTTGGTGAAAAAAGCTCATAATGTCGTCTATTTCATAATAGCCAATATAGCTATTGTTTTCATCCAAAACAGGAATGAGATTCGTGTGGTTTTTTGCAAAGACTTCTAATACTTCGAGCCAAATTGAATCTGTTCTGGTGAAAAAACTGGCAAGCGTATATCTGTAATCAATTACTTTTTTGTCATTATCAAAAGTTTCAATGTCTTCAGATGATATACTACCAATGTAAACGCCTTCTTCAACAACAGGAAAATGTGAAAAAGTCAAATCATCAAAAAAGTCTTTAACAGACGAGATAGTGTCTTGGCTGTCAATCGCTTTAAAGTCAGTGGTTATGTAGTTTGTAATTTCCATCTTAATTAAATCCTCAATTTTTATGCAAAATAATCAAAAAAAGGCAAAATCTCCTACCTTTTACTTTGTATTTTTGTATCCATTATACAGTTATTTCATAATCAAAAAGTATTCCAATGACAAAGTTAAGTGTAAATATCAACAAAATAGCTACTTTACGTAATGCGCGTGGAGGAAATGTACCTGACTTATTAAAAGTGGCTACTGACATTCAAAAATTTGGTGCCCAGGGAATCACCATACATCCACGTCCAGATGAGCGTCACATTCGCTATCAGGATGCTCGTGATTTAAAAGCAGTCGTTTATACCGAGTTCAATATAGAAGGAAATCCACAACATAATTTTATTGATTTGGTTTTAGAGTGCAAACCCGAGCAAGTAACTTTGGTCCCTGATGCGATTGGGGCTATAACCTCTTCGGCAGGTTGGGATACAGTAAAAAACCAAGCGTATTTAACGGAAATGATTCAAGAATTTCAGCGCAATGGCATTCGTACCTCTATTTTTGTAGATCCACGATTAGATATGATTGAGGGTGCTAAACAAACAGGAACAGACCGCATCGAATTATATACCGAAGCCTTTGCACATCAATATGGTCTGGGGAACAAAAGCGGAATTGACCCCTACGTAAAAGCGGCTGTTTTGGCAAATGAATTGGGATTAGGAATCAATGCAGGACATGATTTGAGCTTGGAGAACATTCAGTTTTTTAAACAAAACATTCCCGGATTACTGGAGGTCTCTATAGGTCATGCCTTAATTGCAGAGGCATTGTATCTAGGTTTAGAGAATGTGGTGAATATGTATTTGCAAAAATTAAAATAAGATAATTAGGGCGTGACCCGCGAAAAAGCGGGTCGGGCTATGCGCTGCAATCTTCTCTAGTATTTCGCTATCGCTCCATACTAGATAAGGATTTCCGCTGCTATCCCTCACGCACAAAAAATCAAAATAGTAAAGGTAGTTTTAATGCGATTTATATTATTATTTAGTTTTATCTAGTTCGCTTAAAAAAAATAATTTATACTGAAAATGCTTACTTTAGCGCTTTCTTAAATATGAGCTATTGAAAGCATTTATACTCTCTTCTTTTTTATTATTATTTGGTTTTACAATTACAGCTCAGTCTACAATTACCGTAGATGGTTTTGTAACAAACAAAGAACAGCAAGCTATTGTTGGGGCTAATTTAATATTTGTTTCTAATGCAAATAGGTATGTCACTACAACAGATGTCACAGGTGCATATGTCATTAAATTACCCACTGATTTTTATGCTATCGAAATTCGTTATGTTGGTTCTATTTCGCAAAATTTAAATAATAATTTTCATGTCAATACATCGCTTAACTTTACTTTAGAAAAAGAAAGCAGTGCGTTAAAAGAAGTGGTTGTATTGTCAAACTCAAAAAAAATGCTTTCTGTCTCGTCAGGAAACAGTTTTTCATTTATTCCTGAAAAGCTAACCTCAGTACCTTCTATAATGGGAGTTCCAGATGTTATTAAATTATTACAACTTACCCCTGGAGTGCAAAATTCGGGTGATGCAAATGGTTATTTATATGTCAGAGGTAGTGAGCCAGGTCACAATTTAATGCTATATGCAGCTACTCCTATCTACGGAATGGCGCATTTATTGGGCGTTTTTCCGTTTTATAATGCTGACCATATTCAAGAAGTTCAATTTGATAAGTCTAATTCAAACGCAAGAAACGGAGGAAGATTGAGTGCTACAGTTACCGTATTGCCGAATAAAAAAATACCGAATAAATTTTCGGTAAAAGGTAATTTAGGTTTGTTGGCTTCTCAAGCTACCTTTGCATTACCTATAAATGCAAAAATGGGATTGTATATTTCGGGAAGAAAAACATATATAGATGAAATTATTGCGCCTTTATTTGATTCTTCTAATAAGAATGAAAATAGTGATGTTAAGGATTTAAAATATAGTTTTGGAGATAGTAATTTGACGTTTATTGCTTCCCTTACAAAGAAGCACTTGTTTACCGTGGATGCTTTTATAAGTGGAGATGTTCTTAGAATTACGGATTCTAATCTAGCACTTAACGCAAATTTAAAATGGAGTAATACGGCTATTTCGCCTACTTGGCAGTACCAATTATCCGAAGGAACTGTAATGACTAATTCAGTTTACGTTACTAAATATGAAAACAGCCTGCACATGGAGCAGGCAACGGTAGAAATGGACATAACGTCGTATGTTAAAGATTTTGGATTTTCTAATGCCGTTAAGTATTCTATAAACGGTATTCCATTTGAAACCGGTTTGCAATACAGTATTTATGAGTTGCAACCTCAAAAAATAGAGGTAAGTAATCTAAGTGCTAATTCGAATAACCAGCAATCAACAATCAATAGAGCAAATAATCTAGCTTTATATACAGCTTCAAAGCCAAGATTGTCTAATACGCTTTCTGCAGAACTCGGGTTACGCATCAATTATTATTCGTCAGATAAAGGGAGAACGTCTTATTTACGTGCTGAACCAAGAGTACTTTTAAATTATACTCCTCATGAAAAAAAATCTTTTTTTGCTTCTTATACTCGTCAGAATCAATATTTGAATCTGATTACAACATCCAGCGTTGGGATTCCAACTGATTTTTGGGTAGCCAGTTCGGATGGTATTCCGGCACAATTTTCTAATGAATTTTCTATTGGATATAATCAAAAATTAAAAAAGCCGTTTGATTTTTCGTTAAACACCTTTTATCGCACAATGAATAATTTGATTGAATATCCATATGGGGTAACTCAATTTAATGAAATCACGAGTTTTAAAAATGATATTTTAGTGGGAAAAGGGGAGTCTTATGGTTTAGAATGGATGCTAAAAAAAGATGTCGGAAAATTTAAAGGTTGGCTGAGTTATACTTTAAGTTGGGCAAACCGTCAATTTGATGAAATAAATGATGGAGAGCGCTATTTTGCTAAATATGACCGCAGACATAATTTAGCGTTAGTAGGAACTTATGATTTAAATCAAAAATGGAATTTTGGATTAACACAAATCTTTAGCTCTGGGAATCGTTTTACAACCCCTACATCATGGTATTTTTTTAATAATAATCCAGTAAAGGAATATGGTAAATATAACAATGCACAAATGCCAAGTTATGTTCGCACTGACTTATCTGTCAATTATTATTTTATCAAAACAAGAGATAAGGAAAGTGCTCTTAATTTTTCTATTTTCAATACTTTCAATATAGAAAATCCAATATATACCGTTTTGAATGTTGCCATTGATAAAGACAAACAAAAAATAGAGGTAACTCCCGAGAGAAAAACATTATATTCCATTCTGCCTTCTATTAGTTGGAGATTTAAATTTTAGATAATTATGAAACAGTTCATTTTATTGTTTTTTTGTGTGCTTTTTTTAAGTTGCAATCAAGATGATTTTGATAAAAGTGCCCTTGCAGAGTCTAAGATTGTGGTAGAAGGATGGATTGAAGCCGGTGATTATGCACAAGTGATATTATCTACAAGTATCCCTATTGCGACTCCAGTTGACTCAACTACTATTCTAAACCATGTAATTAGGTCAGCTAAAATCACCGTTTCTGACGGAGAACAAGAAGAGGTTCTAAGGTTAAAAAGGAATAGTGATCGAATTCCCCCATTTGTTTACTATGGAAGTGAATTAATTGGCCAATCCGGAAAGGAGTATTCTTTAAAAATCGAATATTTAGATCGAAAAATTGAAGCGAAGACAACAATTCCTAAAACTGTTATTTTGAAGACCGCAACTTATATTAAAGAGAATCCGCAAGATACGACGGGTTATGTGTTTATAACATTTGACGACCCTGTTTTAGAGAAGAATTACTATCAAGTGACAACAAGAATCGAAAAAGAAGAGCCTATTTTTGTGCCTGCTTTTTATGGAAACCTTAATGACAATAGTTTTACTTCGAGCTCAGTTTCTATACAAATTAATAGGGGGATTTTAATTTTTCCTAAAACAAAATTCAAGCCTTATTTCACTGATGGAGATTTGATTTATGTCAAATTGAGAACTTTAAACAAAGATACTTTTGATTTTTGGAATAGTTGGCAAAACGAAATAGTAAACGGTAGAAATCCTATTTACCCTTCAAATACAAGTTTAAAATCAAATTTAACAGGTGCCTTAGGACTTTGGGCAGGCTATGGTCAAAGTACAATTGTAGTAAGAACTCCCGCAAAAAAATAAAGCCGAACTGAATAAGTTTTCAGTTCGGCTTTCAGTTAGTTATTGAAGCTATCTATCTTTCAAAAGACTTTAAAAAATCTTCGAATTTTTTTTCTAAAGCATCAAATCCAGTTGAGAAATAAGCGCTCATTTCAACTTCGGTATTGTCGTTGAATTTTAGGAAAAGTACCTCGTCGTAATATTGAACAAGGGTTCCAGTTGTGTTACCATTCCAATTCCAATATCCACCATTGATGCTATTGTCTTTAACCCAAACAGAATAATTAGTATAGCTAGATCCTTTTTCAGATTTCTGAATCACATCAGCAATTTTTGTTCCGTCTTTTTTAGATACTAAAATCAATTTGGTATTTTTGTTTTGAGAATTTGCTATTGCTTCAGAATAGGCTTTGTTGTACTCGTTGATTTTAGTATAGTAGGTGCTAGTATTATAATTAGGCTCTGTTAAAACTTTTTCTAAAGCAGCTTCGTCATTTGCTAATCCAGTAATGTCAATGTCAGCAACAATAACAAAATTGTCCATAATCTCAACAAGTCCATTCGCTTTTCCTCTGTAAGAAACTAATACATTGTCTCCTAATAATGCATCAATTTGTGCAGTACTACCAGCAGTGAATTTTACCAGATTCTTGTCTTTGTATGTGAACAGTGATTCAGCTGAGTTCGGATCTCCCTTTTTACCGCTAATTTCATAAGTATAACCGTCATTTAAAACCATTTTAAAACTAGAATCATCTGGAGTTTCTTTGCCATTTGAATATTTAGCTTTAGTTACAAAAGTCGCAGCTTGTACTTTGTCAATAGTCAAAGTAGCGTCAACAGATGTTGGCAAGTAAAACTCATCATTTACTGTAGTTCCTGTTTGCCAGTTGTAAGAATCTTCAAGTTTCACTTTTATATCAGATGAAACAGCTGTGGATGATAAAGTAGCATTGTTTACTGTTTGCGTTGCTTTTGCAGGGAAAACAAACTTTAACTCAGTAGTTGAAGCTGTTTTAACCCAAGTATTGTCTGTGTTGTTCCATGTATAAATACCATAAACACCAGAGACGTTAAGGATGTCTGCTATTTCATTATCATTTTTACCATTAAAAATATCAACTGAATTAACATCTAATAAATTCCCTAAATTTTGAATTGCTTCAACAGCTCCAGAAGTTTTAGATTTATCCATTTCAACTAACATTGCATTTGCTTCCGCTTCAAGTTTTACCTTTTGTTCTGCTGGAGTTAATTTAGAATAAGGCTGTTTTATCAAATTTGCAATTTGCTCACTTAGGTTTTCTGAAGTTACCGCTGTGTCTTCAGAGTTGTCACTACTACATGAAGTGGTAAGTTGAGCGACAATAAGACCCAATAAAAGGAATTTTTTAATCATTTTTTTTTATTTAAAGATTGTTGCTATTAATGTTATTTAACAAGTTTTGTTTAATCAAAATAACCCTGCAAAATTAGGTGATTAATAATGGTTTACAATACCCACTTTTAGTGATATTTATATGAATTACTTGAAGTACTATTATCGTCTAATGCAATTTCATTTCTTATCTTTGTCTCTCAACTTTATTAAAATTCCAATATGTTATATTCAAAAATAGAAGGTTCAGGAAAACCACTTTTAATTCTTCATGGATTTCTGGGGATGTCAGACAATTGGAAAACACTTGGCGTGCAATTTGCAACCGAGGGATTCGAAGTTCATATGTTAGACCTTCGCAATCACGGACGAAGTTTACATTCTGAGGAGTTTAGTTATGAATTGATGGCTCAAGATATTCTAGACTATTGCAAAGGCCATAATATAACAAATGTCGATATGATAGGACATTCCATGGGCGGGAAAACGGCGATGCTTTTTGCAACCTTGCATCCAGAAATGGTAGACAAACTTATTATCGCCGATATAGGACCTAAATTTTATCCGCAACACCATCAATCTATATTGGGAGGTTTGAATGCAGTCGATTTTGCTAAAAAACCAAGCCGATCTGAAGTAGAACATACGCTTTCAGAATATATTACTGACTTTGGTACCAGACAATTTTTAATGAAAAGCTTGTATTGGCAAGAGCCAGGACAATTGGCTTTCCGTTTTAACCTCGCGGTTTTTAATAAAAAAATGGAGGAGATAGGGTTGGCGTTGCCGGCAACTTCCGTTTTTGAGAAACCAACGCTTTTTATCCGTGGCGGAAATTCCAATTATATTTCAGATAGTGATGTTGAAAATATAAGAGCGCATTTTCCAAAAGCAACGGTAGAAACAATCCCAAATGCAGGGCATTGGCTTCATGCAGAAAATCCTGCCTTGTTTCATGAGTTAGCAATTTCTTTTTTTTAAGGAAATTTAAATAATTTAAAAAAAGTAGTACTTTTAATGAAAATTTAAAATAGAAATAATGAAATTAATCATCAGAATTCTTATTACATCGGCTTTGGTTCTTATTATATCTCATTTAATGACAGGGGTACACGTAGATAATTTTACAACATCTCTAATAGTTGCGGTTGTTTTAGGACTATTAAATGTATTTATCAAACCTCTTTTAGTAATTCTAACGCTACCTATCACATTTATAACCTTGGGCTTATTCTTATTAGTCATCAATGCACTTATCATTATTTTGTGTGATAATATAGTTGGAGGATTTAGTGTAGATACTTTTTTTACTGCATTGTTGTTTAGTGTTATTCTATCTGTTTCTCAGTCGCTTATGTACGCTATTTTTGGTGATACTAAATAAAGCGATTTATATAATAATGATTAGTAAAACTATATTAACATTAAATTTTGATTGCAATTAATATAGTTTTACTAATTTTGTCCTAATTACAGGAAAATGAAAAAATTTCACATTTTACTAATCGTTTTGTTTGGCTTCGTTATGATGCCAAATACAACTTTTGCGTGTGGAAATTCAGATAGTGGTTCTTGTACCATGGAAATGTCTTCTAAGAACAAAACCAAAGATTGTTGCAGTGAGGATTCTCAATCTAAAAACAACAAGCATAACGGTTGTAATGGAAAATGTGGAAAGGCTTTATGTAGCACTCCTTCCGTAAATACAGCAATACCCTCGGCTTTTCAATTTGAAATGCAGAGTGCTAATTTTAATTTTTCAGCTGAAAAGCAAAAATTTTATCAAACGATATCCTTCACTTCTGCAGGATATTCTTCACTTTGGCTTATTCCTAAAATAGGCTAAATTCTTTAATGACAGCCAATAGTGTGTCAAATTCGAAGCAAATATTGCTTTAAATCATTTATTTATCGGCTATTACCAAATCTGTGAATCAAAGCTTTAATGCTATTGTTTACCCATTGGTCTAGCGTATTCACTTCTAATTTATTTATTATATGAACTCAATTAAAACAGGATTGATGGCAATAGCTCTATTGTTATCAGTCACAGCAGTTACTGCGCAAATTAAAAACACTAAAACTGAAACCGTAAAAATATATGGAAACTGCGGTATGTGCGAATCAAAAATAGAAAAAGCAGGAACGCAAAAGAACATCACCTCGGTAGATTGGGATAAGGACTCTAAAATGGCTACACTTACTTATGATTCCTTAAAAACGACTAGGGAAGAAATTTTAAAACGTATTGCTGCGGTAGGTTATGACAGCGAGAAATTCCATGCTACAGAAGCTGCCTACAATGCACTTCCTGGCTGTTGCCAGTATGACAGGGCAGAAGCTACCAAAGAGGAAAAATAAAACACTGTTGATAAAAAATAAGACAGTAGTAGCACAACAAAATTAAAAGTAAAATAATAAAAATAAATCAAAATGAAAAATATATCTAAATTAAGTGTCCTTGTTTTAATGGTTGCATTCGCGTCTTGTAAGGATGCTAAAATAGAAAATGGAGCCGAAACAACTACTATGGAAAGTAATGAAAGTCACGCTGAAGGGCAATTGTATTCCTGTCCAATGCATCCTGAAGTTACTGGAAAACAAGGTGAGGAATGTTCTAAATGCGGTATGGAATTAACGGAACCAGTAACTAATAGTGAAGTGGTTGAAGAAGTAACAGAAATGGATGTTACAAAAAGTAAAGCGGCATTTTCAATCGATATGATTTTAAATGATTACTTAAAATTGAAAAATGCTTTGGCCAGTGATGACGGGGCATTAGCTACTGCATCAAGTAAAGCTTTAGAAACAACTTTACAAAAAACGACATCTGACAAAATTGAAGCTGATTTAATTACTCAATACAATACTATTGTTAATGCTGCAAAACAACATACGGCAGCAATTACAGAGAATGCAGGTAAAATTGCTGCACAAAGAAATGCGTTTGCCTTATTAAGTACAGACATGCATAACTTTATTAAAATGTTTAATACAGATAAAAAACTGTATCAAGACTATTGCCCAATGTACAATCAAGGTAAAAATGGTTACTGGATAAGTGAAATTAAAGACATAAAAAATCCATATTACGGAGCTGAAATGTTGACTTGTGGAGGAATAACAAAAGAATTTTAACAAGCACTTTCAAGCTTTAAATGAAAAACATTTTCATTAATTAAGTTATTATGGTCGAAAAACTAATATCATTTTCCTTGAAAAATCGAGCGATTGTATTGCTCGTTTCCGCCTGCTTATTTGGTTGGGGGATTTATAGTGTGCAGCAAAATCCCATCGATGCCATTCCTGATTTATCAGAAAATCAGGTTATTGTTTTCACGGAGTGGATGGGCAGAAGTCCGCAGGTAATTGAAGATCAGGTAACCTATCCTTTGGTTTCCAATTTACAGGGAATTCCAAAAATCAAGAATATTCGTGCTTCTTCCATGTTTGGAATGAGTTTTATCTACATCATTTTTGAAGATAACGTAGATCCTTATTGGGCAAGAACCCGAGTGCTGGAACGATTAAATTATGCACAACGATTGTTGCCGCAAAATGTAGTTCCCACTTTAGGGCCTGATGGTACCGGAGTAGGACATATATTTTGGTATCATTTGGAAACCAATGGAATGGATTTAGGTGAGCAAAGAGCGCTGCAGGATTGGTATGTGAAATTTGCTTTACAAACAGTTCCGGGTGTAGCTGAGGTCGCTTCCTTTGGAGGTTTTGAAAAACAATATCAATTGGTTTTAGATCCTTTGAAAATGCAGTACTATAATGTTAGCATGATGGAAGTGATGAAAGCCGTAAAGACAAGCAATAATGATGTTGGAGGGCGGAAATTTGAAATGAGCAACATGGCTTATATCGTTAGAGGACTTGGCTACATAAAAAACAGCAAAGATGTGGAAGAAATTGCCATCAAAAATTATAATTCCGTTCCAGTAAGGGTAAAAGATATCGGTTCCGTTCAAATGGGCGGAGATTTACGTCTCGGGATTTTTGATGCAAATGGAGAAGGTGAAGTAGTGGGAGGAATTGTGGTAATGCGTTACGGCGAAAATGCTGATAAGGTTATCAAAGCAGTAAAACTGAAAATGAAAGAAGTCGAAAAAGGATTGCCGGAAGGGGTCTCCTTCAAAACGTCTTATGACAGAAGCGAACTAATTGAGAAGGCGATTGAATCAGTTAAAGGAACTTTAATCGAAGAAATGATTGCGGTGTCAATAGTGATTCTTCTTTTTCTTTTTCATTGGAGAAGTGCAGTGATTATTCTGATACAGTTACCAATATCTGTTGCTATAGGATTTATTTTGCTCCAAGCTTTTGGGATTTCATCCAATATTATGTCGCTCACGGGGATAGCCTTAGCTATTGGTGTTGTGGTTGATGATGGAATAGTTATGGTCGAAAATGCCTATAGAACCATCTCTGAGAAACAAGAAGAAATGGATAATAATCAATAATCAACCGATGAAAAAGTTATTTAAAAATATATTTAAAAAAGAACACGATCCATTGTCGGCTGATGAACGAATGAAGTTAATTGAATCTTCCTCTAAGCTCGTTGGACCTGGAGTTTTTTATTCGACACTTATTGTGATTGCTTCTTTTTTGCCTGTTTTTCTGCTAACGGGAATGGAAGGGAAATTATTCAGTCCATTGGCTTGGACAAAATCATTTATACTGATCGTAGATGCGTTTTTAGCCATTACGCTTACTCCGGTTTTGATTAGTTACTTGCTAAAGGGAAAATTACGTCCAGAGAATAAAAATCCAATCAATAGAAAACTGGAAAGTTGGTATACTCCAATTCTCGTTTTTTGTTTAAAATGGAGAAAAAGTGTTTTGGTGGTAAACTGCATTGCTTTAGTAATAGGAGGGTTGATGTTTACGCAGCTCGGCTCCGAGTTTATGCCTCCTTTAGATGAAGGTTCGATTTTGTTTATGCCTGTAACCTTACCCGATGTTTCTAATTCTGAAGTGAAAAGAATATTACAGGTTCAGGACAAAATAATAAAATCAATTCCCGAGGTCACTCATGTTTTGGGAAAAGCGGGAAGAGCCAATACGGCAACGGACAATAGTCCTATAAGTATGATTGAAACGATTATTTTGCTTAAACCTCATAACGAATGGAGAGCGGGTAAAACGAAAAGTGATATCATCGATGAAATAAATAATAAACTGCAAATACCTGGGGTAACCAATGGTTTTACACAGCCTATTATTAATCGAATAAATATGCTTTCGACGGGAATCAGAACAGACGTTGGGGTGAAAATTTATGGAGCTAGTTTGGATACCATAGAAGCTTTGGCACAAAAAATTAAAAAGACATTAGAAGGAACCGAAGGAGTGAAAGATTTGTATGCCGAACCAATAACCGGTGGGAAGTATATCGACATTGAAGCAAAGCGAGAAGCAATTGGTAGATACGGTCTGACGATTGATGATGTGAACAATGTTGTTGAAGCGGCAATTGGAGGAATGACATTGACGACCACTATCGAAGGCAGACAACGCTTTTCTGTGAATGCGAGATATGCGCAGGAATACAGAAATAGTATTGAGTCCTTAAAAAAATTGCAGGTGCAAACTATGGAATACGGACCAATACCATTAGATGCTGTTGCTGATATAAAAATAAGTGATGGGCCTCCAATGATAAACAGCGAAAACGCCATGCTTCGTGGGAGTGTTTTGTTTAATGTTCGGGAGCGCGATTTAGGAAGTACGGTAGAGGAAGCACAAGATAAACTCAATACCATGATGACGAAATTGCCAAAAGGCTATTATGTCGAATGGAGTGGACAATGGGAAAATCAAATCAGAGCCAACAAAACATTATCACTGATATTGCCTATCGTTGTTCTTATCATATTCCTGATTTTGTATTTCACCTATAACTCGATGAAGGAAGCTTTGATAACGATGATAACGGTTCCTTTTGCTTTAATAGGCGGGATTTTTATGGTTTATTTTTATGGAATTAATTTATCCGTTGCCGTGGCAGTAGGTTTCATCGCACTGTTTGGGATGGCGATAGAAACGGCCATGATAATGACTATTTACCTGAATGAGGCCATGAATAAAATGGTTGCAAAATATGGTAATAGCAGTGAGGCAATCACTACGGATATTTTAAGAGAATACATTATTGATGGTTCGGCAAAAAGACTGAGACCAAAATTAATGACGGTATCAGTTTCTCTATTTGGATTAGTACCCATTCTTTGGGCGACTGGAACGGGCGCTGATGTGATGATTCCCATTACAGTTCCGCTTATTGGAGGAACAATCACCTCTGTCATATATGTATTATTAGTAACCCCTATTGTTTTTGAAATGACAAAACAACGTGAATTAAAGACAAAGGGAAAAATAGATCTTATCGATGCGACACATTAAATATTACATCATAATCAGTTGTTTGCTGTTAAACGCCGCTTCTGCAGTAGCGCAAACACTTTCGTTGGATGCTGTTTTGACCACCGTTAAAACGAATAATCCGCAATTAAAAATGTACGATGCCGATATAGAGAGCATGGATGCAGCGGCAAAAGGGGCACGCAGTTGGATGGCACCTCAAGTGAACACGGGCTTGTTTATGACTCCTTATAACACTAAAATGTGGAAGGGAGACGAAATGAATCCTGGTATGGGGGCTTATATGATAGGTGTTACTCAAATGATTCCAAATGCTTCAAGGCTAAAAGCCGATTCTAATTACATGAATGCCATGTCTTCAGTTGAGGTAGAAAATAAAAATTATACCGTGAATCAGTTGAATGCGTTGGTAAAAACGAATTATTACCAATGGATTGTATTGGATAAAAAAATAAAAATAGCCAATGACAATTTATTGCTTTTAGAGTACATGATCAAAAGCATGGAGATACGCTATCAATATAACATGGACAAATTGCCTACTTATTATAAGGCAAAGTCACAATATAGCGCTTTAGAAAGTATGGTCGTAATGCTGCAAAATGAGATTTCGCAAAAGAAAATTACGCTGAATACTTTGATGGCAAGAGACAAAAATACTGTTTTTGAAATCGATCCTGATTTTACTTTAAAGGAGTATAATTTTATGAAATTGGATACGGTATCGCTTTCTGAAAACCGAAGCGATGTCAGAGCTATTGAAAAAACAATTGCTTTAAATCAGTTGAAAATAGAAACCGAGAAAGCAAAATTGTTGCCCGAGTTTGGAGTAAAATATGATCACATGTTTGCTTTTGGGAATCGTCCGCAACAATTTTCCTTGATGGGAATGATTACAATTCCCATGCCTTGGTCATCAAAAATGAATAAGGCTAACATCAACAGTTTTAAACTAAAAAACGAAAGTTTAGATTGGCAAAAGCAAATGATTCTCAACGAAGCAACAGGAATGATTTCAGGGATGCAAGCGGAGCTGACCAACTTAAAGAGACAATATGAAATTGCCGATAAAAGTATCATTCCGGCCTTGCGAAGAAATTATGACACTTCAATTATAGCTTGGCAAAACAATACAGGAGATCTATTTGTGGTGTTGGATGCCTGGGAAGCATTGAATATGGCACAAATAGAAAAGTTAGACAAGTTGCAGGCCATATTGAGCACTCAGGTAGAAATTGAAAAACAACTGGAAACGAAATAATTATGAATAAATACATAAAATATAGTTTGCTGGCTATTGCGGTTTTAGTGGTTGGATTTGGAGTCTATTATGGCGTAAATAAATTCAATAGTCAAGCAGATCACGAGCATCAGGCGGAGGTATATACTTGTTCGATGCATCCTGAAATTATTAGGGACGAGCCTGGAAAATGCCCAATTTGCGGAATGACGTTGATTAAAAAAGTAACTGAAGCGCAACCGACGGAAAGCCAATCGATTGACCATCTATTACGGCCAACGGATAGCTTCGTGGTGGGAGACTTTCAAACTACAACAGCAAAAGACACCGCTATTAGTAGTGAAATAAAGCTGCCTGGAATTGTAGCTTATGATCCTAATTCATCGGTAAATATTGCAGCAAGGATAAGTGGCCGAATCGAAAAAATGTATGTGAATTATAAATACCAAAAAGTAAATAAGGGACAAAGACTTTTTGATTTGTATAGTCCGGAATTATTGACAGCACAGCAAAATTTTATTTATTTAATTACCAATGATGCTGAAAACACATCCATTATAAAGGCTTCGAAACAGAAATTACTGCTTTATGGAATGACTTTAAATCAGATTAATTCTTTGGCTGTAGCCAAAAGAACAAATCCAGTGATCACTATTTATAGTCCTACTAATGGAATAGTTCAAGGAACAGAAAGTATGACGACTGCTGCCGAAGGATCTATGCAAAACAGTACCGCCACAACAACTTCTTTAACATTGAAGGAAGGGGATTATATTAAACAGAATGAAGTGGTCTTTAAATTAGTAAATACCGATAAAGTATGGGGTGTTTTCAATGTGATGCAAGGACAAGGTAGTTTGATAAAAATCAATCAACCCATTCGGTTTTCATCAGAATTAGATGAAAATGATTTTATAAATGCCAAAGTTAATTTTATAGAAACTCAGTTCAGCGAAACCGATAAGACAAATAGGGTTCGAGTGTATTTAAATAATAGCAGTCTGAAATTCCCGATTGGCTTGAGACTTCAAGGTATTGTCGAAACAAATCCTATACAAGGAATTTGGGTTCGTAAGCAAGCATTAGTTAGCATCGGTAGTAAAAAAGTGGTTTTTATTAAAATGGAGAATGGTTTTAAAGCAAAAGAAATAAAAACAGGAATTGAAATCAATGATTTTGTTCAGGTCATCGAAGGGCTGTCTGTAAAAGATGCAATTGCTGACAATGCACAATATTTAATGGACAGCGAAAGCTTTATAAAAACAGAATAATCATGCAAAAGATAAAGAAATTCAGTTTGCTATTAGTGGCATTTGTTGTCTTAATGGGCTGTAACGATAAGAACAAGGAAGATCATAGCGCCCATCAGGACGTGGAAAGTACGTATTACACCTGTTCTATGGATCCCCAAATAAAAGAGGATAAGCCTGGGAAGTGTCCTATTTGCCATATGGAATTAACCCCAATGAAAAAGGATAATTCTGCCTCTAATGAAATTGCCCTTAGTGACCAGCAAATAAAATTGGGAAACATAACGACCCAAAATATAGAAGAAAGCAATAGTAGTCTGGAAGAAAACTATACAGGAGTTTTAACAATTAATCAGGAACAAATCAAAACTATTTCAGCAAGAGCGATGGGGCGAATTGAGAAATTATACTTTAAAACCGAAGGTGATTATGTTAAAAAAAATCAAGCCATTTATCAATTATACAGCGAAGATATAGCCATTGCTAAACAAGATTATTTTGCAGCATCTAAACAATTGACTATGCCTGGTGATTTTGGCAAAAACGCCAAAAACATGCTGCAAGCTGCAAAGCAAAAATTGTTGTTCTATGGTTTGTCTAATGCGCAAATTGAGAGTATTAAGGGCAATTCCCAAATTTCGCCATACACTACTTTTTATAGTACATATAGCGGATATATTTCGGAGATAGCGGCTACAGAAGGTAGTTATATCATGGAAGGCGGCGCAATAATTAAGTTGGCTGCTTTAAGTACGCTTTGGCTTGAAACGCAAGTAAACGTGAACTATGCAAAATCATTGAAAATTGGACAAAGCGCTACAGTTTCTTTTACTGATTATCCTGCTAAAGAGATAAAAGCTAAAATTTCATTTATTAATCCGGAGATTAATCCAGATTCCAGATTGCTATTAATTCGAATGGAAATTGCCAACGCGAATTTATTTTTAAAACCGGGAATGCAAGCCGTGGCTAAATTAGCTCAATCTAATAAGAAAGGATTATTTATTCCAACAGATGCTGTGATTAGGGATGAAAATGCGACGTATATCTGGGTTGAAAAAAGTCATGGTATTTTTGAAAACGTGATGGTTGAAACCGGGGTGGAAGTCAATGGAATGATCGAAATCAAGTCGGATTTAGATAGTACGAAGAAAGTCGTTGTTAGCGGTGCTTATGCCATTAACAGTGAGTATATATTCCGCAAAGGAAGTGATCCCATGGCGGGGATGAAGATGTAATGTGTAATAAACTGTTTATTAATAGGTTAAAATGTTAAAAAAAGCTAACTTAGTTCTGTTATGATGGGCTTTAAAAGCATTTTTGATAATAAAATAATTATAAAAAGGACGTTACCCGAAAGTTAAATTGATTAACGATCAAAAACTCTAATTAAAATAGAATCATGGAAGAAAATAACACACACTTAAAAACTAATCCTTATGTAAAATTTGCCTTAATAATGGCGGTTTCATTTGTCGTTATGTATTTAGTTATGTTTTTAAATGTTGCTGAATTCAGTCACATCTATAATAGTATAACTCGCTTTTACATGACTACTTTAATGATTGCAGCAATGGCAATTACAATGTTACTATTAATGTGGAAAATGTATCCAAACAATAAAGTCAATATAATGATAATAGTCTTTGCCGCTACTACATTTCTAGGAACACTTTTTCTATTAAGGACACAAACCTTTATTGGAGATATACAATATATGAAAGCGATGATTCCTCATCATTCATCAGCCATTATGACTAGTAGTAATGTAGATTTTAAAGATCCAGAAGCTAAAAAATTAGCTGAAGATATAATTGCGGCTCAAGAAAGAGAAATTAAGCAAATGAATGAAATGATTATTCGTCTCGAAAGCAAAAAATAATAAAGTGAAAATTTATATAAAAAACATGGTTTGTGGCCGTTGCGAAATGGCGGTGTCGGCAGAGTTGGAAAAAATGGAGCTTTCTATTATTGCAATGCAATTAGGGGAAGTAGAAATTGCAACTGATTTGGACGAAAGTCAAATGCAGCTGTTATCAAAAAACCTGAGCTTGCTTGGTTTTGAATTGTTAGATGATAAGGAAAATAAGACTGTCGAAAGGATTAAAAATTTAATAATCGATTTAGTACATTATAAAAAGGAGCAACTGAAAAGTAATTTGTCAAATTATTTAGCCACTGATTTAAGGCAGGATTACAGTATTTTGAGTAAGCTTTTTTCAGAAAAAGAAGGAGCAACAATTGAGCATTATTTTATTGCACAAAAAATTGAACGGGCAAAAGAACTATTAATCTATAATGAAATGACGTTAAGTGAAATTGCATTTCAGCTGAATTATAGTAACGTAGCGCATTTAAGCAATCAATTCAAAAAAACTACTGGTTTTACCCCGACCCATTTCAAGCAATTGAAAGATAAAATGAGAAAACAGATTGATGGATTATAAATTATACAAAGCATACCCAGAATTGTGTAACACAATAAAGTAGTCTCATACGGATATTTGTAATGTTAATTTAAAACTGTAAAGAAATGAAACATACCTATACCATTACCGGAATGAGTTGCGATGGTTGTCGCGGCAAAGTGGAGAAAACACTGAATGCTATTGAAGGGGTTGAGTCTGTTGTTTCGTTGGAGCCGGCAGTGGCCACAATCACAATGGAAAAACACATTCCTACTTCACAGTTGCAGGAAGCTTTAGCTGCTGCAGGGAATTATACAATAGAAATGAGCAAGCCGGTGGTTGCTGCAGAAAAAACTACAGAGGAACCAGCTGCGAAATCTTGCTGCGGTACTCCAAAAAATCAACAAGACAAAGACAGTCACCAACATCATAAAGACGTAGCTGGCATATCCGAGAATGCGGTAGGGAAATATTATTGTCCTATGCATTGCGAAGGGGAAAAAGTATATGACAAAGCGGGAGATTGTCCCGTTTGCGGAATGCATTTTTTAAAAGAACCTGAATTGAGTTCAACCAATGCTGCAGCTGATGAAAAAGTGGAAGAGCCAGTAGCGAAATCGTGCTGTGGTACTCAATCACATGAACATGAAAAAGGCGGTCATCAACATCATAAAGAGGAAACAAGCATTCCTTCTAATGCGGCAGGAAAATATTATTGTCCCATGCATTGCGAAGGCGATAAAGTATATGACCAAGCGGGAGATTGTCCTGTTTGTGGAATGGATTTAGTAAAAGCACCCGATTTACTTCCGACGAAAACAATGTTTACTTGTCCCATGCATCCTGAAATAATCCAGGAAGGTCCGGGTTCTTGTCCGATATGCGGAATGGATTTGGTACCTATGGAGCCTAGCGAAAGCGAAGACAACAAGACGTATCTTGACTTAGTGCGTAAAATGAAAATAGCCGTTGTTTTTACGCTGCCTATTTTTATAATTGCAATGTCAGATATGATACCCAATAATCCGCTACAAAAAATAATGGACACCTCGAGTTGGAATTGGGTGCAGTTTGCCTTGTCGCTTCCGGTCGTTTTTTATGCTGCCTGGATGTTTTTTGTACGTGCCTGGAAGTCGGTTATTACATGGAACTTAAATATGTTTACCCTGATCGGAATTGGTTCTGGGGTTGCTTTTCTATTTAGCCTATTTGGCTTGTTCTTTCCAGAACTTTTTCCAAATGAATTTAAAACAGCAAGCGGAACGGTACATTTGTATTTTGAGGCAACAACGGTGATACTAACCTTGGTTTTGCTAGGTCAGTTGTTAGAGGCCAAAGCGCATAGCAGAACCAGTGGTGCCATAAAAGAATTATTGAAATTAGCGCCCACGGTGGCTACTTTGGTCATTGATGGAAGCGATAAGGTGATTTCTGTTCATGATATCAAAAAGGATGATTTGCTTCGGGTGAAACCAGGTGAAAAAATTCCTGTTGACGGAAAAATTACCGAAGGGGAAACTACTATCGATGAATCTATGATTTCGGGGGAACCCATTCCTGTAGATAAAAAAGCAGACGATTCTGTTATTGCAGGAACAATTAACGGCAACAAATCTTTTGTTATGGTTGCTGAAAAAATTGGTTCAGAAACCTTGCTTTCGCAAATTGTGCAAATGGTAAATTCAGCCAGCCGTTCGAGAGCGCCGATACAAAAACTGGCCGACAGAATTGCGAAGTATTTTGTGCCAATAGTAGTGGCCGTTTCAGTAATCACCTTTTTTGTTTGGGCAAAATTTGGCCCCGAGCCAGCAATCGTTTACGGATTCATAAATGCTATTGCTGTTTTGATTATCGCTTGTCCTTGTGCTTTGGGATTAGCAACACCCATGTCAGTTATGGTAGGAGTGGGTAAAGGAGCGCAATCGGGGGTTTTGATAAAAAATGCGGAAGCCTTAGAAAATATGAATAAGGTAAATGTTCTAATTACCGATAAAACAGGAACGATCACCGAGGGTAAGCCATCTGTAGAAAAAGTGTTTTCGACTGAAAATGAAGAGGAAGATTTGTTGCAAATGATTGCTTCGTTGAATCAATATAGCGAACATCCTTTGGCGGAAGCCGTAGTCAATTTTGCGAAAGCTAAAAAGGTAACTTTATTAGAAGCGAAAGATTTTGAATCCTTTACCGGAAAAGGAGTGGTTGGAACCGTAAATGGTAAAAAAGTCGCACTTGGAAATTCAAAATTAATGGAGCAAAATAATTCGAAAACTACAGATGATTTAGCCGCTAAAATAATAGCCGAACAGAAACTAGGAAAAACAGTGTCTTATATTTCGGTTGACAATCAGGTTTTGGGTTATGTAACGATAACGGATGCGATTAAAAGCACGAGTGTGGCTGCAATTAAGGAATTAATGAGTCAAGGAGTCGAAGTGATTATGCTTACTGGTGACAATGAGAACACCGCAAAAGCAGTTGCTGACGAATTGCATTTGAGTTCGTTTATAGCAGGTTGTCTGCCGGAGGATAAATTAAAGGAGATCAAAAGGTTGCAAGACCAAGGCAAAATTGTAGCTATGGCAGGAGACGGAATTAATGATGCACCGGCATTGGCACAAGCCGATATTGGAATTGCGATGGGTACCGGAACTGATGTAGCAATAGAAAGCGCCAAAATAACTTTGGTCAAAGGAGATTTGCAAGGGATTGTCAAGGCTAAAGAACTGAGCCATGCTGTGATGAAAAACATCAATCAAAATTTATTTTTTGCGTTCTTTTATAATGTACTTGGAATCCCAATCGCAGCAGGGGTTTTATATCCTTTTTTCGGTCTTTTGCTTTCGCCAATGATTGCTGCACTTGCGATGAGCTTTAGTTCGGTTTCTGTTATTGCAAATGCACTGCGACTGCGAAATTTGAAACTGTAATACACTAAGGTGCATTTTTAATATAAAATTTTTAATCTCTAAATAAAATACCATGAAAACACTACAGAAATTTGCATTCGCATTCGGTTTAGTTGGACTATTGTATTCTTGTCAGTCAACGAATCAGGTACTGTCAAAATCAGAGAAGAGAACCGAAATCATGAACACTATCGCTAATGACGAAATGATGTCAAAAGAGATGATGGGCGCGTTGATGAAAAGTAAAAGCGGTAAAATGATGATGATGAAAGAACATCATGTCACAATGATGGAGAAGATGAAAGAAAATCCGGAAATGATGAAAAGCATGATGCCTGAAATGATGAAAATGATGAAGGATAATCCAGAAATGATGAAAGAAAGCCATGCTAAAATGATGGAGAAGATGAAAGAAAATCCTGAAATGATGGGAAGCATGATGCCTGAAATGATGAAAATGATGAAGGATAATCCAGATATGATGAAAGGTATGATGAAGGGCATGATGGAAAAAGCCAAAAATGATGATGCTATGATGTCCGATATGTGTAAATCAATGATGGATAGCCCAGAAATGATGAAAATGATGGAGAAAATGAAGGTAGAAAAAATGGACATGAGTAAGATGAAGGAAATGGATAAAAAATCCAAATAACATTTTAAACACAGTAGTGGTATTTAACGCTAAAACTATACAATTATGGATAATACAGGACATGGAGGAATGCATATGGATGGCTACTCATTTATGGGAATGCATTGGTTTTGGTGGGGCTCAATATTGATTTTTGCATTGATATTATTAGCAGTAGCTCACCGATACAGAAAAAACAAATAAATTTAATGTTAAAAATAAATAGCATGGAATATTATTTCAGTAAAACAATTAACGACAGTTTCGAAAATGCAATTCAAAAAGTTACGGAAGCGCTTAAGGCGGAAGGATTTGGAATATTAACAGAAATTGACTTAAAAGCAACACTAAAGAAGAAACTGGATGTGGACTTTTACAATTACACCATTTTGGGTGCCTGCAATCCGCCATTTGCATATAAAGCATTATTGGCCGAAGATAAAATAGGAACGATGTTGCCATGTAATGTGATTGTTCAGGAAAAAGTAAAAGGTCAGATAGAAGTTTCGGCGGTTGATCCAGCTGCTTCTATGCAAGCGGTAGAAAATACTGAACTTGTGGGAATCGCAACAGAAATCAGAGATAGCCTAAAAAAAATAATCAATAATTTGTAAACGTTTTTTTTGTAACGGTAAAACGTATCAAGCAAGTAAAATAGCATTGAAGATTAGTAATTAAAAATAATAAAATGAATACTTTAAAATATACAGCGTTGTTAGTTTTGATTGTATCCCAATCTATTTTTAGCCAGAAGGTAGAAGGTAACGTCGATAATCTTACGGTCAAAGAATATACATTGACTATTAAGGAGGAGATGGTTAATAAAGCAGGGGTAGCCGTAAAAGGAATGACTGTAAATGGACGTATACCAGGTCCAGTATTGGATTTTACTGAAGGGGAATATGCTGTTATTTATGTGAAAAATGAAATGTCTGTGGAAACATCTGTTCATTGGCACGGGATAATACTGCCTAATTTTTATGACGGAGTTCCCTATTTGACTACTCCGCCTATCAAGCCGGGACAAATGCTGAAGTATGAATTTGCTATAAAACAAGCGGGAACGTATTGGTATCATTCACATACTATGCTGCAAGAGCAGAGTGGTGTGTATGGGTCTATCGTTATTCATCCCAAAAAAGAAACATTAGTGTACGATAAAGAATTGGTACTCATGTTGTCGGATTGGACTAATGAGAAACCACTAAACGTACTCCGGACTTTAAAACGGGGTTCAGAGTGGTATCAAATAAAAAAAGGGACTGCGACTCCGCTTAATAGAGTTATTGCAAGAGGTGCCTTCGGAGCACAGTTAAACTTTTGGAGACAGCGTATGGTGGGGGCAGATATTGCCGACATCTACTATCCTGCATTTTTGATTAATGGAAAACAGTCCGTTGACTATCCCGATTTTAAACCTGGAGAAAAGATAAGAGTGCGGATTATTGATGGCGGTGCTTCTACTTCTTTTTGGATGACTTTTGGTGGAGAAGATCCAATACTTGTTTCAGCAGACGGTCAAGATGTAGTGCCAGTTGTAAAAAACAAAACATTTATTGGTATCGCAGAAGCCTATGATTTTATTGTTACCATTCCACAAAACGGTAAAATTGAATATAGAATTACGGCACAAGATGGTTCAGGGAGCGCTTCGGCATTTCTGGGAAGTGGTAAAATCTTAGCGGCTCCAGTTATTCCAAGACCAGACAAAATTGGCATGATGCAAAAGATGGCGAAGATGGACATGAAAATGGGAGCTCATGCAATAAAGTACCGTCCGAAGAAAGACGAACGCTTCAAAATTAAGGAAGAGTATGGCATGCAAATGGATATGTCCAAGGATTCTAAAATGAAAGGAATGGAAATGGATCATTCGAAAATGAAAGGGATGAAAATGGATGACATGAAGCAAAAGCAAATGGATATGTCCAAGGATTCTAAAATGAATGGAATGGAAATGGATCATTCGAAAATGGATCATTCGAAAATGAAAATGGACGGTATGCAAGAAAACCATGCGGTGGCAGCGGATTCTAAGAAGGGAAGCGGCATGGAAAGCGAAATGAAAATGGAAGGAATGGATCTGTTTTCAGAATACAATTATGATTACCTAAGATCACCGGTAAAAACGAACTATTCTGCTGATGCGCCTGTGAAAGAAATCCTGTTGAACCTAACGGGAAATATGCAGCGCTATATCTGGAGTATGAACGGTGTTCCATTGGCTGAAACTGATAAAATAAAAATTGAAGGAGGGCAGGTGACAAGAATAACATTGAATAATCTGACCATGATGCATCACCCGATGCACTTGCACGGTCATTTCTTTAGGGTTATCAATAAAAACGGAGAATATTCGCCTTTAAAACATACCGTAAATGTGCCACCAATGGGGAATGTCACAATAGAATTTTACGGAAATGAATATGGAGACTGGTTTTTCCATTGTCATATATTGTACCATATGATGGGCGGTATGGCAAGAGTTTTTAGCTATGATACACTAAGAGATACGCGTATGAAAGGGTTTCCTGTAGCTAAGTTAGTAGCTGAAACCAACAGATATTATTCATGGGGAATGGTAGATGCAGCATCTCATTTTACGGCTTTGCAATTAACGGCTTCCAACCTGAGAAACCAATTTAACGTGTCTATGGAATATGGATGGAACAAAAATCTAGAGGGAGAAATTACCTATGAAAGATATTTACATGATTACTTGAGGGTTTTTGGTGGTATAAACATAGAAAATGAAAAGGAAGATAGTTTTGATACGTTCAAGACCACGGCAGTCGTTGGGATTCGATATTTGACTCCGTATTTATTTAATCTTGATGCGAGAATTGATAATGAATTGAGACCCCGAATTGCGTTAGGAAGAAGTGTTATGGTATTTCCTAAATTTTCAGTGTTTGGATATTATGAATACAAACTGGATTTAGGCTTGGTGAATGATCTTCCGGTAGCGAAAGACTACACCTCAGATACTGTTTGGAGCGCGGGTGTCGAGTATATGTTCTCAAAAAACTTTTCAGTAATGGGAAGCTATGATAACCGTTTTGGTGGAGGCGGCGGGTTATCTGTCAGGTTTTAAAAGCGATTGTCCTAAGTAAGGAAATTGATTTATTTAAAAGCAAGAATGATGTCTTTTAGTAAACTTCAAGCAAATGGAATAAGTGCTCATTACTTATTGTAAAAACAAGAAAAAGCTATGATGTGGTTTCATAGCTTTTTTGTTTTGTGTCTTGCTGTTGTGGGCACAGTATGCAATTCCGCACTACCTTTCGGTATGAAATCAAGCGGTATTGTGGTACTGTTTATTTATCATATTTTAAAAAAAGCGTAGACGTTTGTCTTTAACAGAGTCCACACGAAGCATTTTATAATCCAGAATATAATTTTGATAAATGCGCCAAGGGGCTTTATTCCCTTGACTAGGAAGTGTATTTGCTGCCCTGTTTATGTATCCAGAGTTCAGGTTAAGTAGCGGAACGGGTTTTAAATCGGTCTCAATTACTTTTGCTTGTACTGCTTTGTAATTATGTTTTTCTAAATATTTCAGTACCCGAGAAATATACTCGCTGGTCAAGTCACTTTTCAACGTCCACGAAGCATTGGTATAACCAACAAAAATAAAGAAGTTAGGCAGATCGCTTAACATAAGGCCTTTATAGACAAAAGATTTAGAAACATCAAATGGTTTTGAATCTAGTTGAATTTTCACCCCTCCAAACGCCACTAATTCAAGTCCAGTTGCCGTGATGATAATATCAGCATTTAGTGTCTTCCCCGATTTTAATAAAATTCCATTGCTTAAAAAACGATCGATATGATCTGTAACTACTAATGCTTTCCCTTTCCTGATGGCTCTAAAAAAATCTCCGTTTGGGGCGATGCAAAAACGCTGTTCCCATGGGTTGTAATTAGGTATAAAATGAGGGTCAACGGGAAAGTCTCCCAGACCTTTTTTAGCTCCGTTTATGATGAAGTTTTTCATTCTTTCTGGATAGTACTTACAGAGATTGAAAAAGACAATAGTGTATAAAATATTCTTATAACGAATTAATCGATAAGCTACTTTTTTAGGGAATAGGCGTTTCAGTCGTGCAGCAACCTTATCTTTATTGGGCAAAGCAGCAATATAGGTTGGCGATCGTTGCAGCATAGTGACCTTTGCGGCTTCAGCGGTAAGCTCGGGGACAATGGTGACGGCAGTCGCTCCGCTACCAATTACAATGATTTTTTTGTCAGTAACATCTAAGTTTTTAGGCCATTTTTGAGGATGGATTATTTCTCCTTCAAAGCTGGTTTGATCCTTAAACTCGGGGGTATAGCCTTTGGTATAATTGTAATAGCCACTACAGCTAAAGATAAACTGGCAGGTATAGATTGTTTCTTCTGCCGTTTCCGTATTTGTGGTAGTTACCGTCCATAATTTCTCTTTTGTATCGAAGTTATAAGAAAGCGCACGCTGTTGGTAGATGATATGATCGCGTACCTTATATTCGTCAGCGGCTTCATTTATATATTTCAAGATAGAAGGCCCGTCAGCGAAAGACTTTTGCTCATCCCAGGTTTTAAAGGAATAACCAAAGGTGTACATGTCAGAATCAGAACGAATTCCTGGGTATTTAAACAAACTCCAAGTGCCCCCAACTTCCGTTCTTGCTTCTAGAATAATATAGGTTTTATTGGGATTTTTACGGGACAAATGACAGGCGGCGCCTATACCAGATAATCCTGCTCCTATGATAATGATATCGGTATGATTCGTATTCATGTTGTTGTTTGTAAATTTAAATGCTGTTGCAAAATACAAAATAGAATCAACAAAAAACATCATTAAATTTTCAAGCTTAATGGGTTTGTAATAGATGAGGTGATTTGTTGAAAGCGCAAAGTCGGCTGGCTTTGATCGGGCTGGTATTTCATAATCCATTTGCAAATCATCAAGTCAATCTTTTTTATCTTGTTGTTCTGTGTGGTGTTGTTTTCTGAGAGCAGATTCGTCTTCAACGTTCATGCCGTTTGACATTCCTATCATAAAGGCAGTAATAAATAGCATTAGTTTTCTTTTTATCCAAAGAGTTGGTCGTTTAGAGGACTCTAAACGTGTTGTATTGTTGTGTTTATACATGGTGTAAATGACAAATGATTAGACATTTTTTTATCATCGGTATGCAATAAATTGCATAAATGCTTAGAAAAGCAGTGCTGTTCTAAGCTATGTATAAACTGGAATAAGAATTGCTTGAAGTGATTGTTTGGCGTAAAAAAACCTGTTGTGCCTTGATTGCGCTGATATTTTGATACAATGCAATTCGGGATTTTAGAAGCACTTGTGTTTTAAGGCTGTATATATCTTGCAATTGCAGCTGTGCAAAAGGAATTGGCAATGAAGTTTTCTCAGACGAAGTTATCTGATTGAAAACGTATACTCTGGAGTTTTTAAAATCTTTTCTCTCCTGAGCGGAGGAAACTTGATCGTAAGCTGCTGTATTAGATTGAGAATCTAAAGCACCATCGTTTACCATCAAGCCAAAAGCAAGAAAGAGCGCAATAAGATATTTTAGTTGTTTGATCAATTGATGGTTCTAAAGTTAGAGCGAAGGTAGGTATTTTTGTGTTTAAATATTAACGACCTACAAGATAATAGGTTTATGATTATTCAAAAAAAAAAGAATCTACCTCAATTAAGAGGTAGATTCTTTTACATATTCCATAATGTCTCCTGGTTGACATTCTAAAATTTCGCAAATTAATTCGAGTGTAGAAAAACGAATTGCTTTGGCTTTTCCTGTTTTTAAAATAGAGAGGTTTGCGGTGGTGATGCCAATTCTTTCAGCAAGCTCATTAGAGCGCATTTTTCTTTTTGCAAGCATCACATCAACGTTTATTACTATAGCCATAATTATACTGTTAGTTCGTTTTCGTCTTTAAGATTTTTTGCGATTTTAAATACTTCACTTAATACCATAAAAAACAAAGCTAAAGTAATTATAGGAAAATGGAAACCTATATAATTGACGTTTTTAGAACCGATTCCTATCTCTTGAAAAGAGAATATTTTAAAGCATAGAATGGGTATTTCTTTTAATATTGTTGATAAAATTAGAACCTTTCCGATTTTATTTAGAAGCAAAATAACTTGATCATCAAAAATTTTGTTTTCCATAAATAGAAGCACGACTTTTTTAAGTAAATAAATACCATAGATAAGAACAAAAGAACTTATTGTGATAAAACTTAAAACGATTTTTAAATTTACACCACTAAGTAATAAATCTATATTTTCTATTTGAAAAGGCCTTTGAATTTTATAATCAAATAGTACTTTACTTAAATTAAATAAAAGTGAAATAGAGGAAACGATTGATGCGAAGAAAAATAAATTAATAAAGAATTTTAAATAGGTTAATTTTTTCATGATTATGTCTTTTAGGTTTTTATAATTCATGACAAACATAACAATTAATTATCGATAAACAATAATAAAATAATACAAAACAATATTTTTTTATTTTATGATGAATTTTAAAATCACTTTCATTTGTTTTTTTGGCGTAAAGCCAATAATCCAAAAATAGGACCAATTGCCAAAAATGAATAAATCAAACTACTGTTAGTCGACAGTTGCAACCAACTAATTAATTGGATGCTAACTATTGTAATGGCAAAGCCAATACTGTTGACTAAGGTAAGTGCTGTGCCTTTTACTTCGGCGGGTGCGTTTTGTGCTACCAGTGTAGAAAGCAAGGGTGAATCGGCAACTACGGCCATGCCCCAAAATAGTAGGAAAGCAATAAATAGTGTAGCTGAAGGTTGGATGAATAATAGTGGCGAAATAAGGCAGCAAATACAAGACAGTAACAAAGCAATGGTCGCTATTTTTTTGGTTCCAAAACTTTCTGATAAATAACCACTTAAAATACAAGCGAGTCCGCCAATACCAATGATAATAAAAGATAGAATAGGAATGTTGAATTGTGCTTGGGGATGTAGGTTGGAGTAAGCGGCAAGCATAAACGGTGTGAAAGCCCAAAAAGCATAAAGTTCCCACATGTGACCAAAGTAACCAAAGGCAGCGGTGCGTAAATTTTTATTTTCGAAAATTCCAAAGAAGGCTTTGATGTTGACTCCTTGACTTGGTTTTCTAAAAGGACCGTCAGGAACAAAAAACACCATCATTAAACCACCCAAAATAGCGAGTCCAGCAGTGCAAAGAATAACAAGTTCCCAAGGCAATCCAGAAGTCATACCCTTTAGGAAATGCGGAAAAGCAGTTCCTAAAACGAGCGCGCCAACTAAAAGCCCTAGTGATTTCCCTAGTCCTTTTTCGAAATAATCAGCGGCAATTTTCATGCCCACAGGATAGATTCCGGCAAGGAAGAAACCTGTTAGAAACCGAATACTTAACATGCTTGCTAGATTATTGCCATCCCATAAAATTCCAAGGTTGCATGCAGCGCCAAGTAAAGCACTAATTAAAAACACTTTTGAAGGCGAAAACCGATCGGCTATCGCTAATAATGCAAAGACTAATGTTCCTAGGATAAAACCAAATTGCACCGCCGAAGTTAAGTAGCTCACAACACTCGGGTTGAGGTTGAAATGCAATACTAAATCACTCATGACGGCATTGCTGGCAAACCAAAGCGAAGTACAGCAAAACTGAGCGATGACAATTATAGGAAGGATAGTTTTTGAAGGTTTCATTGTGTTTTTATTTTGGCAGCTACTTTGTAGCTGTGGATCGCAAAATTAAAGCATTATTTAGGATTGAAACTTTTATTTAATATTCTTTTGGTGTTTAGTAGGTCATTGCGACGAACGTGCGCCATCACGGCTGCTGTGTCACGACTTGTTAAGTAGCTTTGTATTGTGTGTTTGCTTCGTTCCTCGCAATGACTTTGTTTGTGGTTGTTGTCATTGCGACGCAGGACGCAATCACGGCTGCTGCATCACGTGAGGTTCAATATATCAAAGTTGTTAATCAATCTTAATGATTGCATTAGCTTCGTATTTGAGAAAGGAGCTATCCCCAAAAACAACTATACTCATCTTTCTCGATTAATCGAATGAAGTCTAATAAATGTTTTGTGATTGGTTGCGGTTTATAGGCATGCCATTTTAAATCGGATTTCTGCCAAAACACTTTCCATTGGTCATCTTTTTGGACATAGGTGGCTTTGGCAATGTCTCTTTCAATTTTCTTTTTAGGATCCATCCAATCGGGTCTAATTTCGAAGATGAACACACTTTGTTTTTCAATTCGGTATCCAATATCGATTTGAGATCTCATTTCTTCGTTAGGACGAATGTAGGATAAGTAATTTTCAATTTCTTCTATCTCGATACTAGCTATTTCGTATTTCATATTTATTGTTTTATAAATTTCACTTACCCTTTTGTTAGTTGTACAGTTGGTTTTGTGGTTGCTGATTTTTACTCCAAATGTATAAAATATTGTATTTCAAAAAAAAGCTCTTTCGTTTAATATTTTCAATTTTGTGTCGCGTGAAGGATGGCAGTGGAAATCCTTTTATAGCATGGAGCGATAGCAGAATGATAAAAAAGATTGCAACGAACAGCCTGACCTCGTTGCATTATAAACTTGTCGTTACCGCTAGTCGTACTGCAACGAGGGCACGCCCAAAACAAGCAAAACACCCTTGGTTTTAAAGGGTAAAACACCATGAAAATTCGCACTGAAGGTTCGGCGGTAAAAAGCTTGTTTGGCTTCAAAAAATTTTATAATTTTGCACTCTGAATTTATAATGTAAAGTAAAGAACAAGATGGATATCAAAAGAGTAGCAACAGACGCTGTAAACGAGACGATTGTAATAACAGTTGTGCACATGGATTACAAAGGTCAAGTAGCAAAAAGAATAAACGAAAAAATGCCTTTGGCTACCGTTAAAGGATTTAGAAAAGGGGCTGTGCCTAAAGATCTTGTTGAAAAACAATACGGTAAAGCGATAAAAGTAGAAGAAGTGACTAAAGTGGTTGATTTAGCTTTAGAGCGTTTTTTACAAGCTGAAAGATTAAACCTTCTAGGGACTCCGCTTCCTAAAGTAAACGAAGATTTTTCTTGGGATGGGGAAGAATTGGTTTTTGAGTACGAAATTGGATTAGTTCCTGATTTCACTTTAGACTTAGAGGCTAAAAACGACATCGTGAAATATGTAGTTTCTGCGGATGCTAAATTAATCGACGGTCAAGTGGAGCGTATCCAAAAACAATTTGGTACTGCAGTTCCTCAAGAAGTGGTTGTAGCAGGTTCTGATTTAACTGGAACTTTCTTAAACGAAGAAAAAGGAATCAATAGTGGAACGACTGTTTCTTTGGATATTTTCAAAGACAAAGCGACTGCTGATAAATTCATCGGTAAAAAAGTAGGTGACGTTGTTACTGTAAACACTAACGGTTTATTTGAAGATGCTCATCAATTGATGGACGTGATGAAAGTAGGTCATGATGACGTTCACACACTTGCTGTAGATGTAGATTTTAGAATCGAAGCGATCAATACAACGGAATTGGCTGAATTAAACCAAGAGTTGTTTGATAAGCTTTTCGGAGAAGGAGCAGTAGCTTCTCTTGACGAATTGAAAGCGAAGATCAAAGAAGATGCTGAAGCTCAATTTGCAACGCAAGCAGACCAAAAATTATTAGGAGATGTTACTGAGTTTTTAATCGATAGCACAAAATTCGATTTACCAGCTGAATTTCTTAAAAAATGGTTGCAAACTGTAGGAGAGAAAAAATTGTCTCCTGAAGAAGCTGAGGTTGAATATGCACGTTCTGAAAAAGGATTGCGTTTTCAATTGATCGAAGGTAGAGCAATGGCTCAATCTGATATCAAAATCACTTTTGAAGACTTGAAAACTTTCACTACAAAAAATATCCGTCAACAAATGGCACAATACGGACAAACAAATCCTACGGACGAAGAAGTTCAAGGAATTGTTGCAAGAGTATTGTCTAACCAAGACGAAGTAAAAAGACTTTCTGATCAAGTTGTAGCTGAGAAATTGTTAGAATTGTTTAAAGAAAAAGCAAATCCAACAACTAAAGAAGTTACTTACGACGAATTTATTGCTGCGTCTTACGGAGAATAATTTCTAAAAAATTAAGTATATTTGAGCGTCAAAGGAAAATTCTTTTTGGCGCTCTTTTGTTTCAATTAATTTGAGGAGCTAATCCAGTTATGCGTTACAAGTTTTTTCTTCCGCTTTAGTTTTTTAAAATTCTTGCAAGAGCTTCCTTTGGTCGCTTTACAAGAATAAAAAAACTAAAAACCGGAATTCAAAAAGCTTTTCACTGCTACCTGGGCTAAAAATAAGACAGTTTGACATCATTTATAAAGAGGTATGACCTTTGCATTAAAGAAGGCTACAGATATAACGTAAAACTTAGAACAAATAAAATATGAACTACGGTAAAGAATTTAAAAAGTTTGCTACAAAGCACCAAGGAGTAAATGCTATGTACTACGATAAAATCGTTGCAGCAATGAACCCTACTAATATGACTCCATATATCATCGAAGAGCGTCAATTGAATATCTCTCAATTAGATGTTTTCTCGAGATTAATGATGGACAGAATTATTTTCCTAGGAACAGGAATCGATGACCAAATTGCAAATATCGTTCAAGCACAATTATTATTCTTAGAAAGCGCTGATGCTTCTAAGGACATTCAAATTTATTTGAATTCTCCTGGAGGAAGTGTTTATGCAGGATTAGGAATTTATGACACGATGCAATACATCAAGCCAGACGTTGCTACAATTTGTACAGGTATGGCAGCTTCTATGGGAGCAGTACTGTTATGTGCAGGTGCAGAGGGAAAACGTTCAGCATTGCCACATTCAAGAGTAATGATTCACCAACCATCAGGAGGAGCACAAGGTGTTGCGACTGATATGGAGATCAACTTAAGAGAAATGTTGAAACTGAAAGATGAGTTGTATAAAATTATCTCTCACCACTCAGGACAAACATTTGACAAAGTGCATAACGATAGCGAACGTGACTATTGGATGATTGCTGATGAAGCAAAAGAATACGGAATGATTGATGAAGTTTTAAGAAGAGGATAAAAATCAGTAGGCAGTTTGCAGTCGCAGTATTGAGTACTGTGACTGTTGGCCGAGACTGAAAACTATAAAAGATGGCGAAAGAAAAATTAGAATGCTCATTTTGCGGAAGGAAAAAACCAGACACCAATTTATTGATTGCTGGAATTGATGCGCACATATGCGATAAATGTATTGAGCAGGCACATGGAATTGTTTTAGAAGAATTGAAATCTAGTGGAAGTTCAAAATTAGCTGGGGATCTTATTTTAAAGAAACCAAAGGAAATTAGAGCGTTCTTAGATCAATATGTAATCGGGCAAGATCAAACTAAAAAAGTAATGTCGGTTGCGGTTTACAATCACTACAAACGTTTAATGCAACAGCAGCAAGACGATGAGGTAGAGATTGAAAAAAGTAATATCATCATGGTAGGACAAACTGGAACTGGTAAAACATTGGTTGCAAAAACAATTGCAAAAATGCTTGACGTTCCTTTGGCCATTGTTGATGCGACTGTATTGACAGAAGCAGGTTATGTAGGAGAAGACGTTGAGAGTATCTTGACACGTTTGCTACAAGCTGCTGATTATGATGTTGCCAAAGCAGAGCGCGGAATCGTTTTTATTGATGAAATAGACAAAATCGCCCGTAAGAGTGACAACCCGTCTATTACACGTGACGTTTCTGGTGAAGGAGTACAACAAGCATTGTTGAAACTATTAGAAGGAACAGTTGTAAACGTGCCACCTAAAGGAGGACGTAAGCACCCAGACCAAAAATTTGTTGAGGTAAATACTCAGAATATCTTGTTTATCGCCGGTGGTGCTTTTGACGGAATCGAAAGAATTATTTCTAAAAGATTGAATCGTCAAGCTGTTGGATATTCTACATCAAAAAATGTGGACAATATTGACAAAGAGAATTTACTACAATACATTATACCTAAAGACATCAAAGATTTCGGATTGATTCCAGAAATTATTGGCCGTTTGCCGGTATTGACACACATGGATCCTTTAGACAGAGAAACGCTTCGTGCGATTTTGACTCAACCTAAAAATGCGTTAATCAAACAATATCAAAAATTGTTTTTAATGGATGAGGTTGAATTTTCAATCACTGACGAAGCTTTGGATTTTATTGTTGATAAAGCATTAGAATACAAATTAGGAGCTCGTGGATTGCGTTCGTTATGCGAGGCGGTCTTAACAGATGCTATGTATGAATTACCAAGTTCAGATACTAAAGTATTAGAAATTGATAAGAACTATGCAACAGAAACTTTAAATAAGAATTTGTTGAAGCGATTAGAGATAGCATCATAGAAATTGCGTTTTTCTCAAAAACATTAGCCCGTTCATTCAATTGAGCGGGTTTTTTTGTGGGTATTTTGAGGTATTTGTTATTGTTATAAAAAACAAAGAAGATTCTTTTTTATAAACAAATAGATTACCGATTTTTGTTACTTCTAAATCAATATCGATATATAATGGCAACAGAAGACAAAGAGATTATTTTATTAAAAGTTTCTGGGCAGGATAAACCAGGTGTTACAGCTGGCTTAACAGCGGTATTGGCTAACTATAATGCGATTGTTTTAGACATTGGCCAGGCTGATATTCACGAAACACTTTCTTTGGGGATTTTGTTCGAAATTGAAGCAGGTTCTACTTCTGCCCCAGTCTTAAAAGACTTGTTGTTTAAAGGATATGAATTAGGAATTAAAGTAAAGTTCGTTCCTATTACTATTGAAGATTACGAAAGCTGGGTAAAAACACAATCCAAACAACGCTATATCATTAATATTCTAGGCGAAAAATTAGCTGCTAAACAAATTGCTGCGGTGACTAAAATAATGTCCGACCAACATTTAAATATTGATTCCATAAAAAGATTAACCAGTAGAGCTTCTATTGTTGTTAAAGAAGAATATCCTCGTTCTTGTGTGCAGTTATCTGTGTCAGGTATTATGGAAAACAAGGCCTTAATGACGGCTAGTTTTATGGAAATCTCCAGAACTATGGATGTGGATATTTCTTTTCAAGAGGACAATATGTTTAGAAGAAACAGACGTTTGGTTTGTTTTGATATGGATTCGACTCTGATTCAAACCGAAGTAATTGATGAATTAGCTGATCTAGCTGGTGTAGGAGAGCAGGTAAGAGCGATTACAGAAGCGGCGATGAATGGCGAAATTGATTTTAAAGAAAGCTTTAAACAACGCATGGCCTTGTTAGAAGGTTTAAGTGAGGAAGTACTGCAAGGTGTGGCTGAAAATTTACCCATCACCAAAGGAGCGCATCGTTTGATGAAAGCGCTAAAATATTACGGATATAAAACCGCTATTTTATCAGGAGGATTTACCTTCTTTGGTAAATACCTGCAAAAAGAATTGGGGATTGATTATGTTCATGCCAATGAATTAGAAATTATAGATGGTAAATTAACCGGTAAGTATCTTGGCGAAATCGTTGATGGCGCTAAGAAGGCCGAATACTTGCAAGAGATAGCTGAAAGAGAAGGGATACACATTAATCAAACGATTGCTGTTGGTGATGGTGCCAACGATTTACCTATGCTAAATTTAGCCGGTTTAGGAATTGCTTTTCATGCAAAACTAACCGTAAAAGAAAGCGCAGAAAGTTCTATTTCCAGCTTAGGCTTAGATGGTGTTTTGTACTTATTAGGATACCACGATAGGCATATTGATATGATGGAGATAGAATAAGAGCAATACTTCATAATAGCTTTTAAATCGACTCCAAGTGCATTTCTTTCAACTGCTCAATTGATCGTGTTGATTTGAATATCTCATTATATTATGTTTAATGCCAAGTTTAACAGCATTTTTTAGAATACACAACTTGTTATTCTATTCTTGCCAATATTCACTATAAAAATTAGTAGTTTCCATCAGCTCTTCATGATTCCCAGTGGTTGATAATGTGCCATTTTCGAGAACGTATATAGTGTCTGCAATTTTTTTCAAGGTATTCAAGCGATGTGAAATGAAGAAAATAGCACAGTTGGGTTTTATTTTGTCTAATAAAGCCATAGAGAAATTCTCTGTGTTTCTATCCATTGCCGATGTCGCTTCATCTAAAATTAGAAACTGAGGTTTTTTATATAATACTCTAGCTAAAGCTATAATTTGTTTTTGTCCACCTGATAAATTAATTCCTTCTTCTCCCACTATCGTTGCGAATCCCTGTGGCAATTGGTTAAAATAAGTGTCAAAACCATATTCGGTAAGGAATGAAATTATGTTTTCTGGCGTTTCAGTTGCTCCAAGTAAAATATTATCAATTACATTGCCATTGAAAATGATTATTTCTTGCGGAACTACGCCTATCAATTTGCGATAGCTGTGTAATTCAATTTCTGACAGTTGGTATGTATTATTAACTGTAATAGTTCCTTTTTCAAAATTATAAAACCGCTGTAGTATTTGACCAATTGTACTTTTTCCACTACCGCTTTCTCCTACAATTGCCGTTAGTTTTCCTTTTTCTATTTTAATATTAACGTTCGAAAATAATTCACTTCGTCCCGCGAATCGAAAAGATAGATTTGTTAATGAAACACTTTTGATTTCATCGATTGAAAAACCTGCTTCTTTTTCTTTTTCGATAGAAGCAAATTCAAACATTCTATTGAATGCAATTTTGGCTTCATTAATAGGTATTGATATCAATGCTAGATTTGCAATTGATGGTAATAAGGAACCTACGATCCCTAAAATTGCCATTAATTCCCCTAATTTAATTTCTTTGTTGAAAACTTGACTAGAGGTGTAAATTAAAACTCCTGTCAAAAAGAAAACACTGGCCAGTCCTGATTGCCAGGAAAGACGAATATTTATTTTCCCTAAATGAAATAGTTTTTCTTGAAAGTTCTCGAAAATCATTTCATTGGTTTTGCTAAAAACGGCTTGTTTGTTATCGTTCTTTATAGTTGCAATTCCCTGAATCGTATTGATATAATTGCTTTCGTTAAATGCATAACTTTGCATGACTGATTTTTGTGCTTCAATTATGGCTTTGTTACTTCTATAAATAATATAAAAATAAACAGGCATGGTCAATAATGAAATTAAACCTAATTTCCATGAGTAACCGAACAAGAAAACTAACGAAATGATAGAAACTAATACATCAATTACTAAGCTGCTTGCCAGCATTTTAATGACTCTCTGAACTCTTTGTGTGTCATTTAGTCGAGCAACTAATTCTCCTATTTTTCGAGTATCAAAAAAAGGTTTTGGAAGATGAAGCAAAGAGGAAAAAAACTGATTGTTGATGCGATTATTGAAATCTTTAGACTGTTGTAGCAGGAAAAACTCTCGTAATACCGATATTCCAACTCGTGCCAATAGCAATATAGCCAATAATACAATTCCAGAGATTAGTTTATTGATATTATGCGACGGTAAAATATCATCAATTAGTTTTTGAGAAAACAAAGACATGGACATTCCTAAACCTGCCACAAACACACCAAGTAGCACACTAATCCACAGTAATTTATAGTCTGGTTCTAGTAATGCTAAAAACCACTTCTGTTGCGCATTTTTGACTTCAGTTTCTTTTACAAAGTTATCATTGGGTTCTAGTGTTAAACAGCTTTTTGAAACCCAAATTTCATCTAATTCATTTGTCGATAAATAATGAATTCCTTTACCAGGATCGCCAATTAAGAAACCTTTTTGGTCATCATAGTGATAACAAACCACGTAATGTTGTAGTTTATCTTCTATTACTACGTGAAGAATTACTGGTTGTTTGTGATCAATTAAAGCTTGTATATCTGCTTCGCAGCCCTCGGCATTAAATCCTAATTCATTGGCAACTTGATATAAGCCCAATAAGGTTGTGCCTTGTTTAGTCGTTCCGCTTAATTCACGTAATTTTTCGATAGATTGTAAACCGCCATATAATTTTATAAGAGACAATAAACAGGCTACACCACAATCAGATTGGTCTAGCTGTAGTGTATGGGTTTTTTCGATATGTTTTGTAGTCATTATTCTTAGTTTGCTATTGCTTCATTTTGTCATTGCTTCGCCTGTTCGCTTTGCTCGAGACCGACCCAATAGGAATCTCATCATTTTTATTGTAGTTTTTTTAAGATAGTTTCTACTTTAGTTTGCCCTTTCAACTTCTCAATGAGTTGTTGGTGTTTATCATATATAACTAAACAAGGCAAAGATTGAACATCAAAGGTAGTAGCGAAAGTAACTTTAGAGTCACATACAAAATGAATGTTACCATAATTTAAAAGATTATGTTTTTGAGCAAATGTTTTTATCAGTTCTGGTTTCTCAAATGAAACAAAAACAAGTTGGTACGGTCTAAATTTATCTACACTTTCCTCAATCATGTGAGCTTCTTCATTACAGTATTCGCATTCACTATTAAAATAAATAAAAAGAGTAGGGGTGTCCGTTTTTAAATTTTTATTAGAAAAAGACTCTCCGTTTAAATTTTGGTATATAAAAGCAGGAATGGTTTTTATGTTTGCTGCGATCTCTTTTTTATGTTTGATTTTAGTAACTATCTTGTAACCCATTAAAGATATTAAGCTTACAAAAACCAGAGGAAGTACGATTTTAAATATTTTTTTCATTTAGATTGTTTAAGAGTAGTTCAAAGTAAAAAACATAATGACCACTACCCAAAGTAACAGTGCACTACCATAACTAGACGAAACAATTTTTAATCCGTGATCCATATTCGTTTCGGTAATTTTACCAATAAAATAAGCGAGAAGTAGCCAGTAGGCTAGCTCAAATAAATTAATTACTTGAAAAGGATATATTAACCATGGTTCTAATCCTTTATAACCAACAATACTCAATGCAGACAATGGATAGAAAAATTGTATATCTTCAAGCGTGTAATTTGTTTTAAAAAAGTAAAACCAGATGATTTTAAATATTGGAACTAGTAAGAAAATGAATTCTGCTTTAATGATAATATGAAATAGTTGTTTAAATTTAATTTTTTTTTCACTAAACATGAACATGCTAATATTCAAGATGGAACTTATGAGTACCAATTTAATGAGAATAATTACTGGAATTAACAAGTAACTTACAAAAGCCCATTTTTCTCTAAGATTTAGGTATTTTTCAAGATCATCACTTTTTAAAGTATTTGTTAAACTAAGATTCAAAAGTTGATTAATATGAAGTAATTTTATTAAAAAAAAACTTATAAATACAGTTAAAAATGTAAGAAGTATGAAAGACCATTTAATTTTCATTGTTTAGTTTTTTTTTCTTTTTTTACGTTAGAAAAAAACATAATCGTAAAAATGATTAAAGCACAAAGTGCTAAAACCTTAGAAACATTAGAATCTTTAAATATTAACACAATTAGCGAAATTAAAATTCCTATAATTGAAAAACGAGTTATCTTTTGCATAGCTATGTATTATTGTTTAAAAGAAAGTTTATAAATGGTTTGTAATTATAAATAACTAATTTGGTTTTATACAAAACCAAATTAGTTTTTTTTTTTCTAGCATACAGCTGAGCCACCTAATAAGGCACCGCCTATACCTCCAATCAGTCCCCATGTAACCCCTACAGGCCCTAGAGCAAACGCTATACCGTTACCAGTAGCAGAAGCCATACCCACCATGAATCCACCTGCAATACCTGCAGCACAAGCCCACTTTCCGCCTTCCAGATTTTCCATCTGATTTAATTCTAATGTTTTCATAAAATAATAATTTAATTGGTTAATAATAGTTTACTAGGTAGTCCGCTAATTACGTGCACTTAATTTTGGATTACTAGCGTTTTTCAAATGTATTATTTTATTGCTATCTATTTTACGGTTATTATGTTAAAATAGTACGGTTTTTTACTATAAATTAAGTTAGTCGTAATTTTTTTGCTTCTACGATTAGTTCTTTGTTACTGCTTTTTTCTTTTAATAGTGTGTTTTTTATACACGCTTTCCTTTTCTCAATAGCACTCAAGGAAAGGTCTATATGATTTGGCATGTCTTTGGTTTTAATTTTTTTGTCAATTAAAACTAAGATTTGTAAATCAATAGCATCAAAATTTAGTTTCTTTATGATGGTGTTGTTTTGTGTTTTACTAATGGTATCGCTGTAAAAGGTGGCACCTAGCGTTATAGATTGATACGCCGTTACAAAACTTGTTGCATCTATATCACTCTTTAAAATGAAGCCTTCTGGATTAACTTCGTGTTTGGCAGTTGTGACAATTGCAGGTTCACTGTGCATAGTGAGTAATATTATTTTACACGCGGGGAAATAATTCCTAATGAGTTTAGCTACATCAATACCTGTAAGTAGATTTTTAGCTGGATAGGCAGGCAAACTTATATCTACAAGGGCAACATCAAAGTTTTCTTGATCGTTGTGTTTTTCAATAATCCTATTATATGCTTGTTCACAAGAAAATGCTGTTACAAAATTATCATCTGTAGCTTTAGTTTTTATTTGTGAAATTAGACTTCTATAGCTATCGACAGTCATAGGATGGTCGTCAACTAGAAATACGTTGGATGTAATCATGAAGTGAATTTTAAATAATCCACAAGATATAATAATAGAATTAGCTTACAAAAAAAATACATCAATTTCACCTTTCGTTTAAATTGCTTTAGTATATTCCTATACTTACTCAATCTAGCTAAATATCTTATAAAAATTGCTTATCCAATTAACTCCATTTGCATACTTTTCAATTGTTCTAAATAATCTCTTTGATTAGACAGTCTAGGGATTTTATGTTGGCCACCTAGCTTATCTCTGTCTTTTAGCCAGTCATAAAACAAGTTTTTGCGGGCGACATTAATAATCAGTGGGTTTAGAGTCATGTTGTTACGGCGTTTGGCCTCGTAATCTGAATTAAGAGATTGTAATGTTTCGTCTAATATATTTCGGAACGTGTCAATGCATTTTGGAGTTTCTTTAAATTCGATCATCCATTCATGCGCTCCTTTTTCTTTGTCAATCATAAAAACTGGGGCAACGGTGTAATCTACCACTTCGTTCTGGGTCATTTTACAAGCTTTGGCAATAGCCATATCTGTGTTTTCGACCATCAATTCTTCTCCAAATACGTTGATGTGGTGTTTTGTTCTCCCTGTCACTCGAATACGGTACGGGCTTAAAGAGGTAAAACGAACCGTGTCACCAATCAAATAACGCCATAAACCGGAGTTTGTAGTTATTACAATGGCGTAATTTTTAAAAATTTCTACATCGGCTAAACGGACTACCTTTTGATTTGGAGTTCCAAAAGTATCCATTGGAATAAATTCATAGAAGATTCCGTAATCGAGCATTAACAATAAATCACTGGAATTGTTGAGATCCTGAATCGCAAAAAAGCCTTCGGAAGCGTTGTATATTTCGTAATATTTAAAATCCTTTTTAGGGAGTATTTTTCGGTATTGATCGCGGTAAGGCTCAAAATTGACACCGCCATGGAAATAAACTTCTAGGTTGGGCCAAATTTCAAGTAGATTTCCTTTTCCGGTTTTTTCGAGCATTTTATTCATTAAAACTAACATCCAGGACGGAACACCTGCAAAACTAGTTACATTTTCTTTTTTAGTTTCATTAATGATAGCGGCAATTTTTGCTTCCCATTCACTCATAAGTGAAATTTTATTGCTCGGTGTACTACTGAATTCAGCCCAAATAGGCATGTTCTCAATCAGAATGGCAGACAAATCACCAAAAAAGGAGTTGTTGTCCTCGTATATTTGAGAACTCCCTCCTAAACGGAGACTTTTTCCTGTAAAAAGTTCGGAGTTTTCATTGTTGTTTAAATACATGCACAGCAAATCCTTACTTCCTTTATAATGACAATCTTCTAATGCTTCAGGACTTACTGGAATAAATTTACTTTTAGCATTAGTTGTTCCGCTTGATTTTGCAAACCATTTTATAGGGGTTTCCCAAAATAGATTTTGTTCACCGCTTCGGGTTCGTTCTATCAAAGGTTGAAATTCTTCATAGCTGCTGATCGGAACTCTATCTACAAAAGTGGTATAAGAATTAGTGGAATCAAAATCGTATTTTTTACCTAACTCCGTATTTTTTGCTGATTGAATTAAATTCATAAGCAGCTCATCCTGCACCTCATTTGGGTATTTCAGGAAAAGTTCGATCTGATGGATTCGTTGTTTTAGAACCCAGGACGCAAATGAATTTATTAATTGAATAGGCATTATTTGATGGGAGTTATGAATTATGAGTTATGAATTATAACTTTACCAAAAATAACAAAATTTGTCATACATCAAACTTTAAAAATCAAACTTAATGCAATACGAAGGTGTACTTACTAAAATGCAAACTGAATTTGGGAATCCAATTCAATATTATTTAGTGTTTGAAGATAGTTTTTTAAATGTGAATCAATTATTGGATAAAAGCCTTGAAATTAATTTTGTGGGATACCAATGTTTAAATTGTAAAAAGAAGAAAAAAATATTTCGTCAAGGTTGTTGTTACGATTGTTTTTATTCGAGCGCTGCAGTGGGAGATTGGATTATGAGACCGGAATTGAGTACCGCACATCTCGGGATTCAGGATAGAGATTTGGCATATGAGGAAAAAGTGCAATTGCAACCCCATATTGTTTATTTAGCCTTGTCTAGTGAGGTAAAAGTAGGGGTAACCCGAAAAACTCAAATGCCTACACGATGGATTGATCAAGGAGCAAATGAAGCCATTTCAATTGTGGAAGTGCCGAATCGTTATTTGGCTGGAATCACTGAGGTAGCCCTTAAAAATCACTATGCTGATAAAACTAATTGGAGAAAAATGTTAACCAATACTGTGGAACATGTTGATTTAGTTGCCGAAAGATTAAAGCTAGAAAACCTTATTCCAGAGGAAGTTAAAGAGTATTTCTTTTTGAATAAAAATGATTTATACGAAATGCATTATCCGGTTTTACAATACCCTATCAAAGTAAAAAGCTTAAGCCTGGATAAGACTCCCAGTTTTCAAGGAAAACTCACAGGGATAAAAGGGCAGTATCTTTTATTTGAAGATGGCACGGTGTTTAACGTTCGCAGTTCTGAGGGTTATGTAGTCAAGATTTCAGTTTAATATTTCTAGGATTTGGGCGTGACCATTTTGAAAAAACAAGAAAAATATTTTTCTTCAAAATATAGCACAATAATTAGCTGTATGAATCGTATATTTTTGATAATAGACCTCATTTAAAACCGAGTGAAAAAATATAATTATTGAAAATAACACACACTCAAAAGAATTGTAAACACTTTTTTTATAAGTAAAAAGGAGTACTCACAAACTTGTATGGAGTACTCCTTTTTTATTTCACTGAAATAAACCTTAAAATTTATGGTGTCGTTTCAGGTTCTGCTGGTTTTGGCTCAGCAGTTTTCTTTTTCTTAAACAAACCATTGATTAAATCGGTCGCTTTAGCTTTTACCTCTTCTTTAGCTTTTGTTTGAACGGCTGCTTTCACTTCTTCCTTTTTTGCTGGAATCACTGTTTTAGTCGTGTCACCCGTTTTTTTGTTTTTATTGATTAAATCAGTCAATGAAGATGTTCCTTGTTTTACCAATCGTTCTTTTTGTTGCTGCACCAATTGATTAGTCAGATTAGTTACTGCAGTTGCGATATCAGTGGATATTTTTGGACTCGTAAAATTGCCTGTCAATGAAGCATTAACGGGGATACTTTCTAGTTTAGCGGCTTCTGCCGGAGTCAGTCTTGCGATTAACGCATTGGCTTCTGATCCTAAATATTTGGCAGGTACATCAAATTTGATATTGTACTTCATGCTTTGGTCAAAACCATGTGTTCCACCAATAGTTGCTTTGATATCTTTGTAATTGATGTTAAAAGGTTTTACGCTTACCATTCCGTCTTTAAAAGTAATAGCTGCCTTTAAATCGTTTAAATTAATTTTACTGACGTCAATGAATTTCAAATTAGAGCCTAATGCAGTTAACAAAGTGGAGTTATTAGAATTTAGGGTGGTCGAAAGTAATTGCCCTAATAAATCTCCAGTTAATGTTTTTAAATCAGGTCTCATGGCAGTAGCGTCAAGATTTCCGTTCAGTTTGATTGTTGAATTCAATTTACCATTAATAATTCCTGCAATAGGAGCCAGTTTTTTCAATAGATCCAATTGGGTAAATGACTGTGCGATGTCCACTTGCTTCAGCGAGAGATCCATGTTAAAAGTCGGTACTTTTCCTTTTGTGGAAACGGCTCCGTTCAAACCAATGTTTCCATCAAAAACAGTAGTTTTTATGTTTTCCATTGTCAGCTTCTCGTCCTTAACAATCAATTTTCCGGATACGTCTTTCAATGTTAAATTATCATACAGTACAGTATTTGCTTTGGCGGTAAGAGAACAGTTTAAAAAGGCAGGGATTTTCATCGCTTCTGTTTTCTCATTTGTTTTACCAGCTTCTGCTGTAGTCATGAAATCGCTAACGTCCAACTGATTTGAATTCAGATTGAAATTTCCTTTCAACTCTTGGTTCTTAAAAATAAAGCCATAAAAATTTTCTAAAATTCCAGTAACACTTAAGTCACTTTTTCCTGTTGTAGCGTCAAATTGTTTTAAATTCACCTGACTAGGATTAAACTGAATCAAGGCGTTGCTGATGTTCATTGTTTTGCCATTTTCATCTGCATATTTAAAACCAGATAAACTCATAGTTCCGGCATTATTGATTTTGTCATATTGGCTTTTTTCCACAGATAACATGTCAAATTTAGTGGTTACATCCGCTTTTAAAACTCCAGTTAATGGCTTTTCTAATTTTATAGGATAAGCTTTTGATACATTTGCTAAATTGATTGTTCCCTTTAATACAGCATCGACAAGTGCATTTTCAGTAATATTTCTAATGTTTGCTTTGGCATTAAAAACATCTTGATCTATTCTAAAAGAAAGTTTGTCAAGATTGATATAAGTGTCGTTTAAAATTCCGGTTTCATTTATAATTTTACTATCGATTATTATATTTTGAATTGATTTTGGTAAATCAGGATACTGAACCGAAGCATTGTTTGAAGCGATGTCGATATTGAATTTTGGTACCGTTGTATCTGAATACAATCCTTTTGCGAAACCAACAACGGTAAAATCACCTGTTGTCTTTACGTTATCTAAATTTGCGGCGTAAACTGCCGGGATAATTCCAAGGAAATTTTTAAAGGACGATGTAGGTGTTTTAAATTTTAAATCATATTCCTGACCAGCCTCAACAAGTTGAATAAACCCATCAAATTCTAGCGGTAATTGATTGATTAATGCTTTGTTTTCTTTGAAAGTATATTTGCTTTTGTCTAAATCAATACCTAAAACGGCGTCTAATGTTACCGGAACATTTTTCATGTAGTTGACTTTATCCATGTCAAGGGTGATTTTTGCAGTTGATTTTGTGACCAAATCTAATTTTGATGCTGCAAAGTCGCCAGTTCCTTCATGGTTTATACTGTCAATCACCATTTTTATTTTTGAACTTTCGTCAAAGTACTTGAACTTGAAGTTCTCAATTTCATACTTTTGAATATTTAATTTTAAGGGTTTGCCTGCACTAGTCTCTTCGTTTTTTATAGCAATGTCATAATTTCCTATTCCGTCTTTATTGAAAAGAATATTTATCATACCGTTTTTTGTGGCTATTCCTTGAATGTCCATGGCTTCGTCTTTCCCTTTAAAAAGTTCTTTAATAGACATTTTCAAATCTATTTCTTCGATTGATACTAAAGTGTCACCTTTAAAAGGTGCTTTATTTATAATGTTCAACTGGTATAAAGTAACATTAGCATTGGGGAAGTTTTTAAAGAGACTCAAATCAGCATCTATAAAACTGACGTTGGCATCTACTTTTTTATTTATCGCCTCTGTAATTTTTGCTTTTATTTGATCTTTGAAAAAATAAGGAACTGCAAATAAGGTTACTGCTAGTAGAATAAGTATACTTCCAACTATTTTTAAAATTTTACTTAACATATGTTTTAGATGTTTTGTTTACTGGTTATATAGCAAATATGTTGCCGTAATTTATTACAAAAATACCATTTTAATGAATTAGTCAGACTCTAAAGTTTTCATAAATGATAGATTGCTTATTTTTTTATCGAATATAGAGATAAATTCCCTTGTACTTCCGATTTTAAAAAGCATAAAAAATCCGTTTGAAAAAGAGATCAAACGGATTTAATTTTTAAAGTGTCTTTATCTATTGTATATTTATTTCAAATGGCATCGCCATTTGGACTCCTTTTTGAGATTTTATTTTTTTTATTTCTTGCAATAATTTGTAGTTTTCTTCTCCTATTTCCTCTTTTATAAAAGCTTCTTTAGACTGTGCAAAAGGGAAGTTGGCCAAAAGATCATTTAAATCTTTTTTATATTCAGGATAGTTTTGTGTTTTGTAGGTTTTTACTTTTGCTAAAGCGGCTGCTTCCTTTATTGCATCGTCCAGACCTCCAATTTTATCAATAAGACCAATCTTTATGGCTTCTGAACCTGCCCAAACTCTTCCTTGAGCAATAGAGTCTACTTGTGCGAAAGTCATTTTTCGTCCTTCGGCGACATGGGTTACGAACGTTTTGTAAATATGTTCTACGCCTTCCAGAGTCACTGCCTTAAATTTTTCGTCTAGTGGTACAAATGGGCTATATCGAGCAGAATTCTCATGTGTATTTACTTGCTCTGTGTGGATACCAAGTTTAGTTGTTAGTTGACTAAAATTAGGTAGTATTCCAAAAACGCCTATCGAGCCAGTTATGGTATTGTTTTGGGCAAAAATAGTATTAGCATTACAAGCAATGTAATACCCTCCAGAAGCGGCATAATTACCCATAGAAACAACGATAGGTTTTACTTTTTTAGTTAATTCTATTTCTCTCCAAATTAAATCGGATGTAAGTGCGCTTCCACCCGGACTATCAATACGAAGTACAATCGCTTTTACATCTTTGTTTTTTCTTGCTTCTTGTAAAGAACGTCTCATTGATCCTTCCCCAATAGTGTTAACATCTCCTTCGCCACTTTGAATTTCTCCTTGTGCATAGATAACGGCAATTTGATTTTTAGAATCTGTACTTACGCTGGTAGTTGTCATCTTTTTAGTGTAATCAAAGATGCTGACTTTGTTGTAGTCTTCGTCTTTTTCTACTTTTAACGCTTTTCTGATGGCATCATGATAGACATCTTCATAGGCTATAATGTCAACGAGTTTTTGCTCTTTTGCCATTTCTGGAGTTCGGGCAAGCAGACCGTTTGCAATTTCATTTAGTTTAGCAATGGAGATATTTCTACTTTTTGAAATATCTGCTGTCACTGAATTCCAAACTGAATTTAACAGTGCAGTGACCTGCTCTCTGTTAGCGTCACTCATTTCATTTTCAAGAAAAGGTTCTACCGCACTTTTGTATTTTCCGTGGCGTATTACTTCCATTTTTACTCCAGTTTTTTCCTGAAAGTCCTTAAAAAACATGAGTTCAGCAGATAATCCTTTGAAATCCATATCTCCTACAGGATTTATATAGATAGGATTGGCAACTGAATTCAGGTAGTATTCTTTCTGGGTGTAGGAATTGGCGTAGGCCATTACAAACTTCCCTGACTTCTTAAAACTTTCTAATTCATCTCTCAAGGCTTTACTTTGCGCCATCCCTAGTGTAGATTCGTTATTCAAGATGGATATCCCTTTGATATCATTGTCCGTTTTAGCTTCTTCTATCGCTTTGATAACATCAGTGAGTCCGACGCTTTTTTTATCTGTAAAAATAGTGATCCATGGGTCTTCGTATTTTCCAGCATAGTCGTATTTTATGTCTTCGAGATTTAATTCGATTACAGAATTATTTTTGACTGTTATTGCTTCGCTATCGCCTCCAAAGATTGCCCCGATAATTAGTACTCCAAAAAAGAACAGCATGAAAAAAATAAATAGACCAATGATGGTCGCCAATACATTTCCTAAAAACTTCATAATTATATTTTTATTTATTAGTAGTGAAAAGTGTGGAATGTTACAGATTTACATTTGAAAAAACTGAATTTAGTTGCTGACACTTTGTACAAATATATCGCTAATTCTAAAATTCTTTTAGTTAATTTGTGCTTAATATGAAATCACAACATCAGGTTATTTTATCGATAGGCAGTAATCAAGGGAATCGGCTTGAAAACGTGAAGCATTGTATAGAATTAATCCATCAAAAAATTGGTACGGTAATTAAAGTTTCTCGGATATTTGAAACTCCCTCTTGGGGTTTTGATAGTGACGCCTTCTATAATTGTGCGTTAGTTTTACACACCTTTAGTGCGCCACACAAGATTCTTACTCAAGCCTTGAAGGTTGAAAAGGAATTAGGGCGTATTCGCAGTGACAAAAAAGGATACCAATCTCGAATTATAGATATTGACCTGATTGCTTTTGATGAAGAAATAATTGATTCCGAAAAGCTGCAAGTTCCGCATCCATTGATGCAAGACAGAAAATTCGTGCTGTTGCCGATCCAAGATTTAAATTTGGATTGGAAGCATCCTGTTATAAAAAAAAATATTTCTGAGTTATTAGAGGTTTCTTCAGATCATAGTGAGTGCGAAGCGATAGAAACGGTAGAAAGTCCATTGCAAAGTATTGCATTGGAACAATTCAATTATGTTGCTTTAGAAGGAAATATTGGAGCAGGGAAAACAACTTTAGCAATCAAAATTGCGGAAGATTTTAATGCTAAAACCGTGTTAGAGCGCTTTGCGGATAATCCGTTTTTACCAAAATTCTATAAAGATCAAAATCGATATGCTTTTCCGCTTGAAATGTCTTTTCTGGCTGATAGGTATCAGCAATTATCAGATGATTTGGCACAATTTGATTTATTTAAAGATTTTTTGGTGGCAGATTATCATATTTTTAAATCCTTAATTTTTGCTAAAATAACTTTAGCAGAAGATGAATACAGGTTATACCGCAATCTGTTTGATATTGTGTATAGAGAAATGCCTAAGCCGGACTTGTATATTTATTTGTACCAAAATTCAGAACGTCTTTTACAGAATATAAAGAAAAGGGGCAGAAACTATGAACAAAAAATTCCAGCGGATTATTTGGACAAAATCAACAGCGGCTACTTGGATTATATTAAATCACAAACAGATTTGAACGTTTTAATTATTGATGTTTCTGATAAAGATTTCGTAAAAAATCAAGAAGATTATCTTTTTGTTTTAGAGGAGATTAGAAAAAAAATTAACAATTAGAAAATGGTTCAATTAGTCAATTAAAAAAGAGATTCAGCTAATTATATCAATTAAGAATCTTCCTGCTGTAATACTGATATAGTATTAAAATTGAGCAATCTGTATTGTATCTGTAATTGCTATTATCCTATTTTCTAATTTTGACAAACAAATCCCAAATTACAATTCCTGCACTCACAGAGATGTTTAAAGAATGCTTAGTTCCTAACTGTGGGATTTCGATGCAACCGTCACATAATGCAACTGCTTCCTGAGAAACGCCATGAACTTCGTTCCCAAACACCAAAGCATATTTTTTATTTTTATCGACTTTAAAATCCTGGAGAAAGATGGCACTTTCTACTTGCTCGATTGCGAGTGTAGTAACAGCTTCTTTTTTTAATTTTTCAATTACTTCAAGAACATTTTCATTATGCTCCCACGTTACGGTTTCGGTCGCTCCAAGTGCTGTTTTATGGATTTCTTTATTTGGAGGTGTTGCAGTAATGCCGCACAAATATATTTTTTCAATTAAAAAGGCGTCGGCAGTTCTAAATACGGAACCAATGTTGTGTAAACTACGAACATCATCTAAGACGATAATAATCGAGGTCTTTTCTGAGTTTTTAAAATCTTCAACAGATTTTCTTTCTAATTCGCTGTTTTCTAACTTTCTCATTTCTTCGGGGTTTATTCAAATAAAAAAAAGCTTCCGAAATTAGGGAAGCTTTTTTTATAATACTGTAATTAAAATTTAGCTTTTTGGAGCATCATCACCTAAAACAGTACCTTTTATAGTAAGGATCTTAGTTGGTTGTCCTTCCGCATTTGAAGTTACTGTCACTGTTTTAGTGAACGCTCCAATTCTGTCAGTTGCATATTTGACACCAATAATTCCTTTTGCTCCCGGAGCAATTGGCTCTTTTGGAGAAGTAGGAACAGTACAACCGCATGAACCTTGAGTATTTGTAATAATTAATGGTTTGGTACCATTGTTAGTAAAAACAAATTCGCGTTTTCCGTCTGCATTGTGTGCAATTGTCCCGTAATCAATTGTTTCGGAAGCAAAAACTATTCCGGCTCCGTTTACTTTAGCAACTTTAGCAGCCGTTGCTTTCATTTTTTTTGTTGTTTCTTGTGCATTAGAAGTAGCTGCTCCAAGAACAGTTAGCATCGCAAGCAAAAATATTTTCTTCATTTTATTCGTTTTTTATGATTAGTACAACAAACTTAAAGAAAAAATCGTGCCAATTACTTAAATTTTCCTTAAAAAAGGTTTTAATTTTTGAAGTGATGTTTATTCGCTATAAAATATTTAAATTCGCTGTCACATTTTACATTAATTAAACACAATATAAGTTGGCATCTAAAGATAAAGAGGTTAAGGAAACACCATTAATGAAGCAGTATAATGAAATCAAAAGGAAGTATCCTGATGCTTGTTTGTTGTTCAGAGTGGGTGATTTTTACGAGACATTTGGAGACGATGCCGTGAGGGCTTCAAAAATATTGGGGATAACGCTTACAAAACGCGGTGCAGGTTCGGCTACTGAGACCGCCTTAGCTGGTTTTCCACATCATTCGATAAATACTTATCTGCCAAAATTAGTAAAAGCAGGACTTCGTGTTGCAATTTGTGACCAGCTCGAAGATCCTAAAATGACTAAAACAATTGTAAAAAGAGGAGTGACTGAGCTTGTGACGCCGGGAGTTTCTATGAATGATGAGGTTTTACAATCAAAGACAAATAATTTTTTAGCTTCCGTTTTTTTTGCTAATAAATCAATCGGGATTTCTTTTTTAGACGTTTCAACCGGTGAGTTTCTTACTGCTCAGGGAAATGCGGAATACATAGACAAGTTATTGCAAAACTTTAGCCCTAGCGAGGTTTTGATTCAGAAAAACAATAAAAATGATTTCAAAGAAAACTTCGGACACGACTATCATTGCTTCTATTTAGAAGACTGGATTTATAAAGAAGATTACGCACTCGAAATCCTAACTAAGCATTTTCAAACAGTCTCTTTAAAGGGATTTGGTATTGCTGATTTGAAAGAAGGAATTATAGCATCAGGAGCTATTTTATATTATCTGTCCGAAACACAACACAATAGAGTCCAACATATCACAGCGATTCAACGAATAGCAGAAGACGCTTATGTATGGATGGATCGATTTACGATTCGGAATCTTGAATTGTACCACAGTTATAATCCAAATGCAGTTACGCTGCTGGATGTGATCGATAAAACGCTTTCGCCAATGGGTGGTCGTTTACTGAAACGCTGGCTTGCATTGCCTTTAAAAGACAGCAACAAAATACGAAGCCGCCATCAGGTTGTTTCTTATTTACAAGAAAATCAAGAAGTGTTGCAAAAAATGCAATATCAAATTAAGCAAATTTCTGACTTAGAGCGGCTTATTTCCAAAATAGCAGCCGGAAAAGTGTCGCCACGCGAAGTGGTTTATCTGAAAGAGTCATTAGACGCTATTATTCCCATAAAAACATTGGCGTTAGAAAGTCCGCAAGAGGCAGTGAAGATTATTGGTGATAGTTTGCATAGCTGCGATTTATTGAGAGAAAAAATCAAAACTACCTTAAATCAAGATGCGCCAGTTGCTATTGTTAAAGGGAATGCCATTGCAAAGGGTGTTAATGCTGAATTAGATGATTTGCGTGCTATTTCAACGTCTGGGAAAGAATTCTTGGATGGAATCGAAAAGCGAGAGTCTCAATTGACAGGGATTTCTTCTTTAAAAATTTCCTTTAATAATGTTTTTGGGTACTATATTGAAGTTAGAAACTTGCATAAAGATAAAGTTCCTGCGGACTGGATCCGAAAACAAACCTTAGTGAATGCGGAGCGCTATATTACCGAGGAGTTAAAGGAATATGAAACTAAGATTCTAGGTGCTGAGGAGAAAATACAAAAAATAGAAGCAGAGTTGTTTGAGCAATTAGTTGCTTGGATTGCAACTTATATTAAACCGGTTCAGCTAAATGCTAATTTAGTGGCGCAGTTGGATTGTTTGTGTTCTTTTACCCAGCTGGCAATCGAGAATAGATACGTCTGCCCTGAACTAGATGAAACGTTCGAACTGGAAATACAGAACGGAAGGCATCCGGTTATTGAAAAACAACTAGCAGTAGGAATGCCTTATATTGCCAATGATGTTTTTTTAGACAGAGAAACACAGCAACTGATTATGATTACTGGACCCAATATGTCTGGGAAGTCAGCTATTTTACGACAAACGGCTTTAATTGTACTCTTGGCTCAAATGGGGAGCTTTGTTCCTGCGGAGAGTGTTAGAATGGGAGTAGTTGATAAAATTTTTACTAGAGTAGGAGCCAGTGATAATATTTCGATGGGAGAGTCTACCTTTATGGTCGAAATGAATGAAACAGCTTCTATCTTGAATAATATTTCAGATAGGAGTTTAGTATTGTTAGACGAGATAGGAAGAGGGACTAGTACTTACGATGGAATATCCATTGCTTGGGCAATTGCGGAGTTCTTGCATGAGCATCCATCAAAACCTAAAACCCTATTTGCAACGCATTACCATGAATTAAATGAGATGAGTGAATCATTACCTAGGATCCAGAATTATAATGTAGCGGTAAAGGAGTTAAAGGACACTGTTCTTTTTATTAGAAAACTGGTAAAAGGAGGAAGTGCTCACAGCTTCGGAATTCATGTAGCAAAAATGGCCGGGATGCCACAAATCGTGATTTTGAAAGCGCAAAAGCTCTTGAAAAAATTAGAGAAGAATCATTCTAGCGATATGTTAAACGGAATCAAATCTGAAAAAGACGGCTCGAGCCTGAAAGGCGAACAGGCGGAGCGAATGCAGATGAGTTTCTTTAATTTAGACGATCCGTTACTGGAAGAAATCAAAGAAGAAATACTAAATTTAGATATAAATACAATAACTCCCGTAGAAGCACTGATGAAGCTTAATGAAATAAAGAGAATGTTGACTCGAAAGTAATTTTTTCTGTTTTTAAAGTTTAGGTTATCAAAAGGTTAGCTTTTTTATTGAATTTTTTTGTAAAAAAGGCTTGTGTAATTCAATAAATGTCTTAAATTTGCACTCGCAATACAGAACAAGTATCGCGGTTCTTTTTAAGGATTGAAAATGCGAAAATAGCTCAGTTGGTAGAGCGCGACCTTGCCAAGGTCGAGGTCGCGGGTTCGAGCCCCGTTTTTCGCTCGACACCATATAATGCTCGGATGGTGAAATTGGTAGACACGCTGGACTTAAAATCCAGTGAACAGCAATGTTCGTGCGGGTTCAAGTCCCGCTCTGAGTACTAAGAAAGCTTCAAACTATGTTTGGAGCTTTTTTTTTGTCTAAAACTGAACTTTCTTTAGGGTGGCGTTAATTTAAGATTGTATTTTAGAGAAATTGATTTTTCTGTGATTAGTTTTTTTGCAAAGGGAAGTCTAGCTAGTCTTTAACTCTGATGGTGTTTGTTATTTTAATAATTATTTATGGCGACTTTTGTAATTAGTAAAAGATTTAGTGGTGATTATAAGTTTGAATTTACTTCCAGAAAGGGAAAGACAATTTTCACGAGTAATGCATATGAGCTACGTATGGATTGTGAAGCAGCGGTAGAGCATATACGATCGGTTTTAGAGACGTGTTCTTACGTAAAGTTTAAAACCACTAAGGGGAAGTTTTTCTTTAGGGTAGTGGTCGAAAATGAGGTGGTAGCGACAAGTAGAAAATATAGTACGGAGTTGATGGTTCAAAAAGGGATTCTTGAAATCACTAAATATGGCTCAAAAGCAGAGATATTAGATTTTTCGAATAATAATTTTCTTTTTGAAGATTGACTATGATGTTTTAATAGCGTGATAAAAAAAGGTCTTTGAATTAATTAATTCAAAGACCTTTTTTTAGAAATTATCAAAAATGAAAAAAGCCATCTCGCTTACGCGGATGGCTTTGATTTTTTTGATGTAATTTAAAATTACTCAGCAGGAGTTTCTGTAACAACAGCAGCAGAATCAACAGCTAATGCAGTAGTATCAACAGCTACTGAATCAACAGCTACAGCAGTAGTGTCAACAGCAACAGTTTCTTCAGCAGCAGCGTCAGATTTTTTACAAGATACAACAGTTAAAACAGCAACAACAGCTAAACTTAAAAATACTTTTTTCATCTTAATTTAATATAAAGGTTAATTATTAATTCGTCGCAAAGATATAAAATATTTGATATGTAAAATATATTTTCGTTTTTTTTTTACTTTTTTTTCACTTTTTTTTTGGAGGGGTCATTTTCACAGTCGTAGTACTGAGTGATAAGGACCATATGTTAAGTTATTTTCAATTATGATATTATTTTTTTAGCGATTTGTTTTTTCATTTAATAAAAGGCTTTTTCTTAGGATTGAAAAGTATTTGTTTTTTTAATTATTTGATTGTTAGTAAATTATATTACTAGTGAACAAAGTGGTATTAGTCCGGTGTGTCTTTTTTAATAGATTGTTTTCATTTTAGAAATGGTAATTTTTCAATGTTGAATGGTTAAAATTATTGCTCTCACAAAAAGAGTAACTACTCGTCTCGAATTGTAAGAAAATTAAGCTCCTAATAATCGTTTATTTAATTAAGAATAGGGGGCATTTGAAAGCTATTGAGCAATATTTTTCATGATGATATTTGTTGCCCCTTTATTCATCTGAACAAAAGTGCTGCAGATATGACCTTTTTCGCTGCGGAAGTTGGCATCTACAATTAAATCTTTAAAAGCGGCAATTAATTCTGTTTTTTCGGAAACAGAGATGCATCCTCCCATATTGACCAAAGCAGTTGCTTCTGCAAAATGAGAATAATTTGGACCAATTACGATTGGAACTCCAAAAGTAGCCGGTTCCAGTAAGTTGTGGACGCCAGGATTCCCGAATCCGCCGCCTACATACGCGATATCGGCATAACTATATATTTTGGTAAGGATACCAACGGTGTCAATGATAAAAACATCATAATCAGCCAGATTTTTATGCTGTTTTTCTGAGAACAAGACTGTTTTTTTTGTGATGCTGTTTTTTAACTGTTCAATTTGGTCGCCCTTGATGTTGTGAGGAGCGATAATAAATTTCGCCTTTAATGTATTGGTATTTATAAAGTCCAACAATAGGGCTTCGTCTTTGGGCCAAGAACTCCCTACAACAATGGTTAGGGTGTTATTTTTGAATTGGGAAATATAATCTAAATCATTGTCTTTCTCTAAAATAGCAGCAACGCGGTCAAAACGGGTGTCACCAGAAACGGCCACATTCGTTTTTCCTAACTGCTGTAGTAATTTTTTGGAGCCTTCATTTTGAACAAAAAAGTAGCTGAAAGTATCTAATGCTTTTCTGTAAAAGCCTCCGTACCATTTAAAGAACATTTGTTTTTCTCTAAAAATCCCAGAGATTAAATAGGTAGGTGTGTTTAGTTTACTCAGTTCATTTAAATAATTCAACCAGAATTCATACTTGATAAAAAATACCATATCAGGATGGACTAGTTCTAGGAATCGTTTTGCATTTTTTTTGGTGTCTAACGGTAAATACACTGTCGCGTCTGCAGCGGTGTTGTTTTTGCGGACTTCATATCCAGACGGTGAGAAAAAAGTGATTACTATTTTGTGCAGCGGATATTCTTCTTTGATTTTCTCTATTACAGGTAAACCTTGCTCGTATTCCCCTAATGAAGCGGCGTGAAACCAAATCGTTTTATCTGAAGACTTTATTTTTTGTTCTAAAGTGGTGAAAACAATTTTTCGACCATCGACAAAAAGCTTGATTTTTGAATTGAACAGCGCAATGAAGTTGAGTAATGAACCAGTAATTTGAATTACTATGTTATAAAGAAAATACATACCGGAATTTTTATTTCGCTAAAATACAGTTTCTTTTGTTTATCATTTAAATCTTAGTGCTTAAATTCATATTTTTGCAAGTAAGAGTTTTAATAAAGTCTAAAAAAATTACTTCGATTTTTAAAAGCGCTACAACTGAATCGTAAAACAGCAATCTGCCTCTTTTGCGTGTTTTGTATCTTTTTTGAACAAGTAGGTTAATTGGTTTAAATTAAATATAAATGAAAAAAATCCAAATGGTTGACCTAAAAAGTCAATACGAAAAAATAAAAGAAACGGTTAATGTTTCAATTCAAGAAGTTTTAGATACCAATACGTATATCAATGGGCCAAAGGTTCACCAATTCCAAAAATCTTTAGAAGAGTATCTTGATGTTAAGCATGTGATTCCTTGTGCAAACGGAACGGATGCCTTGCAAATTGCGATGATGGGATTAGATTTAAAACCAGGCGACGAAGTAATTACTGCTGATTTTACTTTTGCTGCAACAGTTGAGGTAATTGCTTTATTGCAATTGACTCCCGTTTTGGTCGATGTAGATCTGTACAATATGAATATTTCCATTGATGCAATTAGGAAAGCAATTACACCAAAAACAAAAGCAATCGTCCCCGTTCACTTATTTGGTCGTGCGGCTAATATGGAGGCGATTATGGCAATTGCCAAAGAGTATAATTTATATGTAATCGAAGATAATGCGCAAGCCATTGGAGCCAATTGTAAATTTTCTGATGGAACCAAAAAGAAAGCCGGGACTATTGGTCATGTAGGGTCAACTTCCTTTTTTCCTTCTAAAAATTTAGGATGTTATGGAGATGGTGGAGCCATTTTTACTAATGATGATGCATTGGCTCACAAACTTCGCGGAATTGTAAATCACGGAATGTATGAGCGCTACCATCATGATGTGGTAGGAGTAAACTCTCGTTTGGATAGTATTCAAGCAGCAGTTTTGAACGCTAAATTACCTTTGTTGGATCAATATGGCAAAGCCAGACAGGATGCAGCACGCAAATATTCAGCAGCATTTGAAGGACATAAAAATATCGTAGCGCCAACTATTTGTGACATCTGCGACTGCCATGTCTTTCATCAATATACCTTGCGTATTTTAGATGCAGACAGAGATGGTTTGATGAAACACCTGTTGAGTAAAGATATTCCATGTGCGATTTATTACCCAATTCCGTTACACTCACAAAAAGCATATTTGGATACCAGATACAAAGAGGAGGATTTTCCAGTAACAAATCAGTTGGTAAAAGAAGTGATTTCGCTTCCTATGCATACAGAATTGGATGATGAACAAATAAAATTTATAACGGATAGCGTTTTAGAGTTTTTTAAATAATTTTTCCAGGAGCTATTTCCTGCTTTCCACTATATCTTTTTATACTGAACTTGTTTCAGAATCTGGAAACAAGTTCAGGATAAAAAGGATGCCGTTTCAATCAGGGCTATAAAAACGAGTCCGATTAATAAAAAATTAAAATGAAAATACTAGTAACAGGAGGTTTAGGTTTTATAGGATCTCACACGGTTGTCGAATTGCAAAACGAAGGCTTTGAGGTGATAATTGTAGACGATCTTTCTAATACGTCATTAAAAGTATTAGACGGTATCGATGCTATTACGGGAAAAATTCCTGCATTCGAGAAACTGGATTTACGGGATAAAGATAAAGTACAGGATTTTTTCAAAAGACACCACGATATTTCAGGCGTAATCCATTTTGCAGCTTCTAAAGCGGTAGGTGAAAGTGTTGAGAATCCGTTGTTGTATTATGAAAACAATATCAATGCCTTGGTCTATGTGCTGAAAGAGTTGCAGAAAATGACAGAAGCTAACTTTATTTTTAGTTCTTCCTGCACTGTTTATGGTCAAGCCGAAAAAATGCCGATTACTGAAGATGCATCGATTCAAATTGCGATGTCCCCTTATGGAAATACCAAGCAAATAGGGGAGGAAATCATTACTGACGTTGCTAAAGTATCTAATATAAACGCTATTTTATTGCGTTATTTCAACCCGATAGGAGCGCATCCTTCAGCCGAAATTGGTGAATTGCCTATTGGCGTACCTCAAAACTTGGTTCCGTTTATTACGCAAACTGGTTTTGGATTGCGAAAAGAACTTTCAGTTTACGGAGATGATTATCGTACGCCTGACGGAACAGCAGTACGGGATTATATTCACGTAGTTGATTTGGCGAAAGCCCATGTCATCGCTTTGCAAAGATTGTTAAATAAAAAGAATGTTGCTAAAGTGGAAACGTTCAACTTAGGTACAGGAACAGGAAGTTCAGTATTGGAAGTGATTAAAGCTTTTGAAAAAGTAAGCGAACAAAAATTACCTTATAAAATTGTAACGCGCAGAGAAGGAGATGTTACTTCGGCTTATGCTAATACATATAAAGCCAATACGGTTTTAGGTTGGAAAGCGCAATCTACACTTGAAGAAGCTATAGCGAGTGCCTGGAAATGGGAGCAAAAAGTTAGAAAAGCAAAATAATGATAAAGAAAAGTGTGCTGTTTTTGAGTCTGATTTTAATAGTGTCGTGCAAAAGTTATGATGTGAATAGAACAATAGCTACAACTCAAAAACAGCGTACTTTAAGTGGTGAGCAACCCCTAATTATTGGACACCGCGGTACGCCAGGCTATTTGCCTGAGCATACGATTGAAAGTTACGCTAACGCCATAAAAATGGGCGCTGATTTCATTGAACCTGATTTGGTGATGACAAATGATGGTTTTCTAGTAGTGCGGCATGAGCCTATGTTGTCTGGCACGACTAATGTTTCTGAGATTCCTGAATTTGCGGCAAAAAAAACAACCAAAAATCTAGATGGTAAAGCAGTTACAGATTGGTTTGTGTCTGATTTTACGTTAGTAGAAATAAAGCAGTTGCGAGCAAAACAGGCTTTCGCCGAAAGGCCGCAACAATACAACAACCAATATGCAATAGTGACTTTTGGAGAAGTGATTGCTTTGGCAAAACAAAAATCAGAAGAACTAAGACGCACCATCGGGATTTACCCCGAAACAAAGCATCCTTCTTTTCATGAAGCGCAAAATTTACACATTACCGATAAATTATTAGAAGAATTAACAGCTGCTGGCTGGAATAATCAAGAGGCACCTGTTTTTGTACAATCTTTTGAGGTTACAAACTTGCAATACATTCGGTCTAAATCTACCGTAAAAACCATCCAGTTATTGAGTTGTTATGATGCGGCGCTAAACGGGGATTTGATTTTCACCGTTCCTGAAGGCGAATTTATTTCGGACGGAATGCCTTATGATTGGTATTTAAAAGGCGATAAAAGAGATTTTGGTTTTTTTAGAACAGCAGCGGGATTAGATTTTGCTAAAACCTATGCAACAGGAATTTCTCCATGGAAACCCTTTATTATTCCGTACAAAGGAATGGATGCAGATAAGGATGGCAAGGCAGACGATGTCAATAAGGATGGAAAAGTAGATGACGCAGATAAAACAGCTTTATCACCTACAAATTTAATATCAGAAGCGCATAAAAGAGGATTGCAAGTACATACCTATACTTTTAGAAACGAAAGCCACCGTTTGCTCAGCGATTACAATAATGACCCAATTTTAGAATACCAAGCTTTTTATAAATTAGGAATCGATGGAGTTTTCTCTGACTTTACTGATACAGCGGTAAAAGCAAGAAATAGAAACTTTTAGCTAAAAAAATAGACTGCCAATTGACAGTCTATTCTAAGAATATTAATTTTCTGCAGCTTCTTTCATTTTTTCGCCTGCAGCACTCATTTTTTCAGCGCCTTTTTTTAGAGATTCACCCATTTTTACTTTGGTTGAGTCCACTGCTGCATCAACTTTAACGGCTGCTGTGTCTACTGCGTCACCCATTTCTGTTCCTATTGCATCAGTAGCTTCACCCACTTGATCTTTAGTTTCCTGCTTACAAGAAACTAATGTTAAAGTTGCAACAACTGCTAATCCTAAAAGTGTTTTTTTCATGTTTGTGTATTTTATAAATTATTGATTGGAGTGTATTCATTCCTTGTATAAAGATAAATGAAAAATCCCCACAAATTTTCGTTGTGAGGATTATTTTTATCTTTGAAACTGAATACTAAAAACTGCGACTGAATACTAATTATGCATTTGCAGTGACTGCTTCTCTGTCAATTTTTCCAATCAATCCAGCTAATACTTTTCCTGGGCCAACTTCAGTAAACAAAGTCGCACCATCAGCAATCATTTGCTGTACAGATTGTGTCCATTTTACAGGAGCTGTCAATTGGATAATTAGGTTTTTCTTAATCTCTTCTGGAGAGGATACTGCAGTTGCCGTTACATTTTGATATACTGGGCAAATAGGAGTAGAGAAAGTAGTTGCTTCAATAGCTGCTGCTAGTTCTTCTCTTGCCGGCTCCATCATTGGTGAGTGAAATGCGCCACCTACCGGTAATAACAAAGCACGTTTTGCACCCGCTTCCTTCATAGCAACACAAGCCGCTTCAACAGCTGTAGTTTCTCCTGAAATCACTAATTGTCCAGGACAGTTGTAGTTTGCAGCCACAACAATACCGTCGATCGAAGCACAAACTTCTTCTACAATAGTGTCAGCAAGTCCTAAAACGGCCGCCATTGTGGAAGGTGTTATTTCGCACGCTTTTTGCATTGCAAGAGCACGTTGCGAAACTAATTTCAATCCGTCTTCAAACGATAAAGCACCGTTGGCAACTAATGCCGAAAATTCTCCTAATGAATGTCCCGCTACCATTTCTGGTTTGAAATCATCACCTAAAGTTTTAGCTAAAATCACCGAATGTAAAAATACCGCTGGTTGCGTTACTTTGGTTTCTTTCAATTCTTCGGCAGTACCTTCAAACATGATGTCTGTGATGCGGAAACCTAATATTTCGTTTGCTTTTTCAAATAAGTCCTTTGCTAATGCAGAGCTTTCGTATAAGTCTTTACCCATTCCTGTGAATTGCGCGCCTTGACCTGGAAATACATATGCTTTCATAAAAAGTTGTTTAAAGTTTAAGGTTTCAAGTTTATCTGATGATTGAAATAAAACCGTCTGCAAAAATACTATTTTTTTTAGGAGCAGCAACTTTTGTTCTTCTAATCAACAGTCGTCCTGCTGTGCGCTACAATCTTTTTATCCTGTCTCGTTTTAAAACGAGACAGGATAAAAAGGATTTTCACTTCCATCAGGGCTAGAGAGAAACAGTAGGGTTTTCAATAAATAAAAAAAGCGTTGTGCTTATAACAACACTTTTGTCTATAAAATTGGAATAAATCCTAGGTATGTAGTTGTCAATTACAATTCGATGGAATTGATGATTTCTAATAACTGATTGTTTAAATCGACATTAGTGATTCCATTCTTTGCATCAAAATTTTCATTGAAGCTCGGTAACGAGAAGCTTCCTTTGACTACAGCACCTTGAAAAGGAAAACGATTTTTTGCAATTTCTAAAACAGAACTTCCTCCTCTTGGCCCTGGTGATGTGGCTAATATGAGGGTTTGTTTTTCTTGGAATGTTTTAGCGTGAATTCTCGAAATCCAGTCAAATATATTTTTAAAAGCAGTAGAATAGGCACCGTTATGTTCAGCAAAAGAGATCACAAGTAAGTCTGCAGTTCCTAATTTAGCATAAAAATCAGTGGCTAATGTTGGAATTCCAGTTGCTGTTTCTTTGTCTGTTGAGAAAATTGGCATTTCATAATCATTCAAGTCTAAAACTTCTACTGACGCATTTTCAAATTGTCCGGCAGCATAAGTTGCTAATTGTTTATTGATAGAGTCTGTACTGGATGAAGCACCAAAAGCGATAATTTTTTTCATTTTTATTTATTTTTAAAATAGGTTAATGCACCCGAAGGGCATTTATTTACGGTATCTATAATTTTTTCCGTCGAAGAAGCATCAATTTTTATCCAAGGCTTTTCTTTGGGTTGGAACACATCAGGATTGTTGCGAACACAGTTTCCTGAATGAACGCATTTGGCAGATTGCCATATTACGGTAACTTCACCATTGGTATATTCCTTTTTAATGTCTTTAGCGTCCATAATTATAGCATTGTGTTAATTACAATATTATTTTTTAATAGTTTTGACACCGGACATTTTTCGGCAATAATTAATAATCGCTTCTTTATGTCGTCTTCAATTTCTGCTGGAAAACTAATTGATCTCGAAATTGTTGTAGTGAGTTCAGGATCGCTTTCTTGGTAAAAATTCAAAGAAATGTTTATTTCAGGAATATCCCATCCTTTTCGATCAATATACATTCTCAAAGTAGAGAGCGTACACGCCGCCAAAGAGGCTAGGAGTGTAGAAAAAGGATCTGGGCCAAGGTCTTTTCCTTCAATACTCTCTGGTTCATCCATAATAAGTTGGCCGTTTCTCCAAGTGATAGTACACAAATACTTTTGAGTGCCTATGTGTCCCGTAATATCTTTTTCTAATACATTTTCCATACTTTAATTTTTAAAATTAGGTCTTTCGGGCTAGATTACAAAACGTCTTTGTATTCAGGGGTTTTGTCAAAAATGCTCTTCGCAAATGGACATAAGGGCAGAATTGTAATTCCATTTTCTCGGGCAAATTCAACTGCTTTCAGAATCATTTTCTTTCCAAAACCTTTGCCGTTGTTCCCCGGATTTACTTCAGTGTGGTCAATGATAATTTGAGTTGCACCCGCAAAGACAAATGTCATTTTTGCTTCGGTTTTATTATCTACTTTAAAATAAAACGTCCCCTTTTGATTATTGTGTTCTAATTCTATTGTTTCAGCCATAATTGGATTTTTATTAGTGTTTCATTGGGATTTCCATTAATAAAAACTCAGCATCTGAAGTTGCTTCAATATCCAGAGCAGTAACATCCCAAATTCCGAAGCCATCTCTAGTTTCTAATTCTTGTCCGTTAATCGTTAGGTTCCCAGAAAGTATAAATGCATAAACACCATTGCCTTCTTTTTTTAAATCGTAAGTTGCTGTTACTCCTTTATCGAATTTACCCAAATGAAACCAAGCATCCTGATGAATCCAAACGCCTTCATCTTCTGCGTTTGGCGAAAGAATTTGTTGTAGTTTGTTTTTTCTTTCTTCGGGGTTTAAAGTGACTTGTTGGTATCTCGGTTCTACGTCTCTTTTATTTGGGAAAACCCAAATTTGCAACAATTTCGTTCTTTGGTCTTCGTTTGGATTGAATTCGCTATGCTTTACTCCAGTTCCAGCACTCATGACTTGTACGTCACCATTTTTGATAATTTCCGTATTTCCCATGCTGTCTTTGTGAGCCAAATCTCCTTCCAGCGGAATGGTGATAATTTCCATGTTATCATGTGGATGCGTACCAAAACCCATTCCGGCAGCAACGGTATCATCATTCAATACGCGCAAAGCGCCAAATTGAACTCTTTCTGGATTGTACCAGCTGGCAAAACTAAAACTATGATACGCATTCAACCAGCCGTGATCTGCGTGTCCTCTTGTATCTGCTTTATGTAAAACTGTAGTTGACATGTTGAAATTATTTAATGATTATTATAATGCAAATTTACAACCATTGAATGAAGAGGGCACTTAATGTAGATTAAGAAAGTACTCAGTGATCAGTTTATAGTTTTTTAGTATTCAGTTTGGTTTGGTGCATATTTTTTAAATCGTAATTTATTTCGGGATTTTTGATCGTTGAGACAATTCTAATCACTAATTCAAACTGATCACTGTCTACTACTTTCTGAGTAACTTCGATTTCATCTTACTAAAAAATTCTGGTGTAACACCAATATAAGAAGCAATTTGTTTTTGAGGTATTTTTTGAAGTAGCGTAGGATATTTTCTGCGAAATTTTTCAAAGCGTTCTTCTGCGGATAAACTTAAATTATCCATAAGCCGTTCTTGGTTTGCAACCAAGGAATTTTCGGTTAGAATTCTAAAAAAACGTTCCAGTTTTGGTATCGCTGCATAGAGATACTCTTGATTTTCTTTGGAAAGTGTAACAATTTCGGCATCTTCTAAAACTTCGATAAAAAGATTGCCTGGCTTTTGCGAAATTAAGCTGTACATGTCACCAATCCACCAACCTTCACAGGCGAAACTTAAAACATATTCGACGATATTATCATTGATATTAAAACTTCTTAAGATCCCCGAATTAATGAAATAGGAATGTTTGCAAATTTGTCCGGAATTTAATAAAATAGTTTTGGCTTTAAAAGTATGCGTTTCAGTTTTAGATAGAAACAATAGTTGTTCTTCTGGAGTAAGTGTTATATGTTTTGTGATATTTTGAATGATTAGTGACACTATTTCTGCGGTGTTTTCTTTTCCTCAGGAAGTAATTTGAATGATGAAACTACAAAACGATTGTTTTTTATTTCACCTACAACTGCTGCTTTTCTAATAGCGGCGCAAAAGCCATCGCTGGCATGAGCATCACCATGAGAATCGAGGCTAGTACCATCTACAAAATACGATTTTCCGTCTATGCGTACTGCTAATTCGCAACCGTACCCTTCCATTGCAAACTGGCATTGTCCACAGGCAGCCTCTACTATTTGAGATTTTGATTGTTCTTTTTTGTCTTGCGCACTTACTATGGCTGTAACGAATAAAAATGTTGCTAAAATTATTTTTTTCATGATTACGAATTTACTTTAATTAAGGCAGCAGCTGCTTTAGCTCTTTCTACAATTTCTTCGATTGGCGTTTCTAGTGTATCATTGACTAATGCAACTCCCATTCTTCGGTACGGTCTTGAAGTGGGTTTACCAAAGATTCTGAAATCGGTTTTAGGGAGAGACGCGATTTTTTCTATTCCCGAAAAACTTGGATTTGCGGAGTTTTCAAAAGCCGCAATTACGGCACTGGCCCCCGCTTTTTCTAAGGTAATTTCAAATATAGGCAGACTTAAGATGGCGCGCAAATGCAGTTCAAACTCGTTAAAGTTTTGTGTTCCAGCCAAAGTTACCATTCCGGTATCATGTGGGCGAGGGGAGAGTTCTGAGAAATAAACACCATCATCAGCAAGGAAAAATTCGACTCCGAAAAGTCCGGCGCCGCCAAGGGCTTCGGTCACTTTTTCGGCCATGTCTTGTGCTTCGTATAATTCTTTGTCTGAAATTCGGGCAGGTTGCCAGCTTTCCTGATAATCGCCTCGCTCTTGTCGGTGACCAATAGGCGCACAAAATAAAGTAGGATTGTTATTTTGAACAACGGTCAACAATGTAATCTCCGAATTGAATTTGACAAAGGCTTCTACAATCACTTCCACGACATCACCGCGAGAACCTTCTACGGCATAATTCCATGCTTTCTCGATATCGGCTGCTGTTTTTATGGTTGATTGTCCTTTTCCTGACGAACTCATTAATGGTTTTACTACGCAAGGCATTCCCACGGCTTCAACTCCTTTTCGTAATTCATCGGCAGTGGTGGCGTATCGATAAGCGGCCGTTTTTAGACCTAATTCTTTGGCAGCCAAATCACGGATTGCTTTTCTATTCATCGTAAAGTTTGCTGCTTTTGCAGAGGGAACGACAGTAATGCCTTGTTTTTCATAATCATAAAAACGTTCAGTTCGAATAGCTTCTATTTCAGGCACTATAAAATCAGGATTGTGCTTGGCTACAATGCGATCCAAAGCTTCTCCATCAAGCATGTTGATCACTTCAAAACCGTGAGCGACTTGCATAGCCGGAGCATTTTCATAACTGTCTACCGCAATTATAGTTTGACCAATGCGTTGTGCGGCAATTGTAAATTCTTTCCCTAATTCGCCTGAGCCTAGTAAGAGTATTTTCATTTGTTATGTTTTTCGTAGGGACAAGAGATGACCTGTCCGTACATATGATTGTATGTATATGATGTTTTTTGCGTGAGGGATGGTAGTGGAAATCCTTTTATCATGTAGCGCTAGCGGAATGAATAAAAGATTGCAACGTATAGCCCGACCCTTGTGGTCACGCCCAAAAACAAAAATAGTTTAAAATTCAAAGTTATGAAACTCTGAACCTTAAACTATTTTAAAAAATGGAAAGGGTGTGTTAATTAAGCCACCGCTTCTTTTATTCTTTTTAAAGCTTCTTTCAAGATGTCTTCGCTAGTTGCGTAAGAGAAACGGATGCAATTTGGATTTCCAAAAGCGTCACCAGTTACGGTTGCTACATTTGCTTCGCCTAAAAGATACATTGAGAAATCGTTAGCGTCTTTAATTAAGGTTCCTCTTAGCGTTTTTCCGAAGAAAGAAGATACGTCAGGAAATACATAAAATGCACCTTCTGGAACGTTGATTTTCATTCCTGGAATTTCTTTGATTAATCCTACTACTAAATCTCTACGGCTGTGGAAAGCTTGAACCATTTCGTTTAATACTGATGGGTCAGCATCTACGGCGGTGATAGTAGCACGTTGCGCAATACTATTTGCACCAGAAGTTACTTGACCTTGGATTTTTGTACACGCTTTAGTGATAAATTCGGGTGCTCCGATATAGCCAATTCTCCATCCTGTCATTGCAAATGCTTTTGCAACTCCGTTTACGGTAATTGTTTTTTCTAACATTCCTGGGATAGATGCAATACTGCAAAAAGTTCCAGAGAAATTGATGTGTTCGTAGATTTCATCTGCAACCACAATTATGTTAGGATATTTTTCTAATACTTTAGCTAATGCTGTTAGTTCTTCTCTGTTGTAAACAGAACCACTTGGATTACAAGGAGAACTGAACCACATCATTTTTGTTTTTGGTGTGATCGCTGCTTCTAATTGTGCTGGCGTGATTTTAAAATCAGTGTCAATAGAAGTAGGAACTTCAACTGGAACTCCACCTGAAAGTTTTACGATTTCGAAATAAGAAACCCAGTAAGGAGCTGGTAAAATCACTTCGTCACCATCGTTTAACATTACTTGTGCAATGTTGTATAAAGATTGTTTTGCTCCTGTAGAAACTACAATTTGTGATGGTTTATAATCTAAATCATTATCTCTTTTGAATTTTCTGCAAATAGCTTCTTTTAATTCAACATATCCATCTACTGGAGAATAGGTGCTGTAATTTTCATCGATCGCTTTTTTAGCCGCTTCTTTGATAAAGTCAGGAGTATTGAAATCAGGTTCTCCTAAACTTAAGCTGATGATGTCTTTCCCTTGTGCTTTTAGTTCTCTAGCCAAAGCTGCCATTGCTAATGTTTGTGATGTAGCAAGGTTGTTGATTCTGTCTGAAAGTAAATGATTCATTAAAAAAGTGTTGATTGCCCTAATTTGTAATAGAAAATAAGGGAGGTTAATTATTTAGTTGTTTATGTGTTGATGCATTGTAACTGTGTTCTTACATTGCCGGTTTCATTCCTAATTCTTTCAAATGTTTAAAATGAGCAATAACGGCGCTTCGCATTGTTTTGTATTCGTAATAAGGCAAATTACATTCAGCTGCAGTTTCCTTAACGATTTTCGCAATATTACCATAATGTATATGGCTGATATTTGGAAAAATATGATGTTCAATTTGGTGATTCAAACCACCGGTGTACCAGTTTACTATTTTGTTTTTTGGAGCAAAATTAGTCGTGGTAAATAGTTGGTGAATTGCCCAAGTGTTGCCCATTTCTCCTAATTCGTTTGGAGATGGGTTATCTGTTTCTTCGACAACGTGTGCCAATTGAAATACGATACTCAGAATCAATCCTGCAGTGTAGTGCATGATAAAGAAACCGATTAATACTTTCCACCAAGCGATACCAATAACTATTGGTAATACGATCCAAATAGAAACGTAAATTACTTTAGTGATTATCAAAGTCGTCCAAAGTATCTTTGGACTTTTAGCTTCACCGTAGGATAATTTTCTTTTTAGGTAGTTTTTCATTTGCTTAAAATCGGTTGTGATAGCCCAATTGAAAGTTAATAAACCATATAAAAACACAGAATAATATTGTTGAAAGCGATGGAAAGAATGCCATTTTGCATCTTTTGTAAATCGTATGATACGTCCAGCATCCAGATCTTCATCATGGCCAGGGATATTCGTGTAAGTGTGGTGCAATACATTATGTTGTACTTGCCAGTTATGTACGTTTCCAGCAAGAATGTATATGGTACCGCCCATGAATTTGTTTACCCAGTTTTTATTAGAATACGAACCATGATTTCCATCATGCATTACATTCATACCTACTCCAGCCATACCTATACCCATAACGATTGTCAGCAGAAGGTGAGCCCAGAAAGGCATATCAAGAGTTAGAATTAAAAAGTAAGGCGCAAGAAAAACGGTTATCAAAATAACGGTTTTCAAATGGAGTTTCCAGTTTCCGGTTTTCTTGATATTATTTTCCTTGAAGTAATTGTTTACGCGAGAGTTAAGTGTTCTAAAGAACTTTAATTTATCTTGCTTTGCAAATGTAGGAGGTGTTTTGGTCATATAAAAATGTAATAAGTTCCAAAGATAATTATTATAAATTTTAAGTATGCCAAATTGAGTTAAATATTTCAGAGTTAAAAACAGTACTTTTGTTAAAAAATTTGAACGATGGACGAGATTCTTAAGTATTTTCCTAATTTGACTGATGTCCAAAAGGAGCAATTCAAAAAATTAGACTTTTTATATCACGATTGGAACGAAAAAATAAATGTTATTTCGAGAAAAGATATTGACGCTTTATATACAAAGCATATTTTGCATTCGTTGGGGATTGCAAAAATCATAGATTTTGTGCCAGGTACGTATGTTCTTGACGTGGGAACTGGTGGTGGATTTCCTGGAATTCCATTGGCGATTCTTTTTCCAGAAACGCGTTTTCATCTGATCGATATCATTGCTAAAAAAATTAAAGTAGTTCAGGCTGTAGTTGATGGATTAGGACTTGAAAATGTTAAGGCAGATCAGTTAAGAGCAGAATTAGTGAAAGGTGATTTTGATTTTATTGTAAGTCGCGCGGTGACTAATATGCCGGATTTTGTGTCTTGGATAAAAGACAAAGTCAAGAAGAAAAGCAAGCACGAGCTAAGAAATGGTATTCTATATTTAAAAGGAGGTGATTTAACGGAAGAGTTGAAAGATTTTCCAAAAGCGACACAATATGATTTGGCTGATTTCTTCGAAGATGAATTCTTTGAAACGAAAAAAGTGGTGCATGTACCGTTGAAGTTTACGAGTTAGGGAATTAGAATTCCTATTTATAGAAAAAACCCACAAGATTTCAAACTAATTTGAATCTTGTGGGTTTTTATATTTGACGTACTTCGTAAACTAACTTGGTACTTAAAAAACTATTCTCCCAAAAATGGGTATCTGTAATCAACTGGAGTTACAAAAGTTTCTTTAATAGTTCTAGGTGAAGCCCAACGCAATAAGTTCAATGGTGAACCTGCTTTGTCATTCGTTCCAGAAGCTCTTGCCCCACCAAATGGTTGTTGTCCTACCACAGCACCTGTTGGTTTATCATTGATATAGAAGTTACCAGCGGCGTTTTGTAATTTTACAGTTGCTACTTCAATAGCATAACGATCTTGACTGAAAACAGCTCCTGTTAATGCATATGGTGAAGTAGCGTCAAGCAATTCTAATGTTTCTTCCCATTTAGCATCTTCGTAAACAAAAATAGTCATTACTGGTCCGAATAATTCAGTTTCCATTGTAGAGTAATGAGGGTTTGTAGTTACGATAACTGTAGGCTCAATAAAGTATCCTACTGATTTGTCGTAGTTTCCTCCAACGATGATTTCAGCGTCAGTATCTTTTTTAGCTTGGTCAATAAAACTAACTAGTTTATCAAATGAACCTTCGTGAATCACTGCAGTAATAAAATTACCAAAGTCTTCAGGAGATCCCATTTTCATTGATTTTACATCAGTAATAATTTGCTCTTTTACAGCTGGCCATATACTTTTTGGTACGTAAGCTCTTGAAGCTGCTGAACATTTTTGACCTTGAAATTCAAAAGCACCACGCACAATTCCTGTAGAAACTTGTTTTGGATTAGCGCTAGAGTGAGCGATAATAAAATCTTTTCCTCCAGTTTCTCCTACGATTCTTGGGTATGTTTTATAGTGATGGATGTTTGTTCCTATTTTAGCCCAGATATCTTTAAATACATGAGTTGATCCTGTAAAGTGCAATCCGGCAAAATCACGACTTGCCAAAACAGTGTCAGTAATCATTTGAGCATCTCCAAAAACCACATTGATAACTCCATCAGGAACACCTGCTTCTTTGAATACTTCAATAATAATTTGTGCTGAGAATACTTGGCTATCACTTGGTTTCCAAATTACAACGTTACCCATCATCGCTGCACTTGCAGGAAGATTAGCAGCAATTGCTGTAAAGTTAAATGGAGTGATCGCATATACAAATCCTTCAAGAGGTCTGTACTCTAAACGGTTCCACATATCTGAAGTAGACGTTGGTTGATCACCATAAATTTGTGTCATGAATTCTACGTTAAAACGTAAAAAATCAATTAGCTCACAAGAAGCGTCAATTTCTGCTTGGTGTACATTTTTAGATTGTGCAATCATTGTTGCAGCATTTATTCTAGCTCTGTAAGGCCCTGCGATCAATTCAGCTGCTTTTAAGAAAATAGCTGCGCGTTGTTCCCAAGCCATATTAGCCCATGCAGTTCTAGATTCCAATGCATTTGCAATGGCTTTCTCAACATGCGATTTTTCAGCAAGATGATAAGTCCCTACGATATGTTTATGGTCGTGTGGTGCCGACATGTTTTTAGTGTTTCCAGTTCTAATTTCTTCGCTTCCAATATATAGAGGTACGTCAATTTTAGAATTCCACATTTTAGTATAAGCTGCTTGAACGGCTGCTTTTTCAGGTGAATTTGGTGCATACCCTTTTACTGGTTCGTTTACCGCTTTTGGTACGTGAAAAAATCCTTTTAGCATGATATTGTAATTTGTTAATCTGTTAGTTTACAGATAAGATTAGACAATTGAATAAATATATTATTCGAAATATTACGAATAATTTATTTCACAACAAAAGTACAAAGGATAATTTAAAAATATGGTAAATAAAGGATAAGAAAGAGAAATATATTCAGCAGAGCAAAGATTAATTCAATGCAAACGGAGCACATAATTTAAATGTGGGTATAAAAACTTTAAAGTTTTTTGTACTCGTGAAGTTAATCATATTAAAATAACCTTTCATAGCGCCATAAGGAGAAGATAAAAGACATCCAGAACTATAAGTATGAAGTTCACCAGGTTTTAAAACTGGTTTTTTTCCAATAATCCCTTCACCATCAACTACTTCGATATTGTTTAAAGAATCATAAATTTCCCAATGACGAGAAGTTAGTTGAACAGAATCTTTACTATGGTTCTCTATTGTTACCTGATAACTAAAGGCAAAGTGGATCTTATAGTTCTTGAAGTATGTGCCTTCAAAACTAGTCAATACCGAAATTTTTATTCCTCTTGTTATTTGAGATACCATTATAAAATAGTAGTTAAGTGTCTATTAGATAACAAATTTACAAAATTTTGACTTTGTATCGAGGCTTTTCGAACTATTTTTTTAATTGATGATGTTTAAGGAGTTAGCGTTTCCTTTTCCAACTACTCTGTCATATCGATCTGTATTTTCGCGATAGTAGACTAAAATTGAATAATCATTTTCAGTTTGATAAAAATTGCCGTCTATTGCGTTTTCATTATCGATAGCTCCTTTACGGTCAACAACTACGTATTCAAAATTTGTAAATCCTTGTTTTATCAAAAGGGCTTTTTCATAAATCCCTTTTTTTGGATTATAATCCATCTTGAATTCAGGAGTCAGACTGTAATTATTAAACATCCCGTTAATGTAGATTTCGTTGTCGTTATTAAAAGCAGGAGCAGAGAGGCTAAAATAAACCCAAGCGTAATCAGCTTCAATGGCACTATTAGCAGCGTTTAAATTGCGAACGACAAAATTACCATTTACATCTTCGTAAACGGAATAAGGGAAATTTGCACGAGCATTATTTGTGTATAAAGAGGAATTATAGATTTCTGTACTTGAATCAACTCGTGATATGTTATTATTGGCGGCTCTAACATCTTTATTTTCAAAATACAAAAATTCATTGCCTGCCCAGTATTGAGTTTCAGTATCGTATTTGTATATTAAATCATTACCAATAGTGTATTGCGGTGGAATATTTTTTATTTCACTATTGAACTTTCCATTTTGTAGCAATACCACTTTTACATTTTTTAAAGGGTTTTGAAAAGTAATGGTATTCGATTTTATAGAAAAATCTAGGTTGTGTTTGTATTCTAAATTGCTTACCGTTCTTGCTCGTTTTACTTGAATGGGAACCGTGACCAAGTCTTCATACAAAATGAATTTTCTTGTAAACACAACTTCTTTATCGTTGTTTAAAATTTTCAGGATGTAATTCCCACTCAAACGTAGCTGTTGTGTAAATTGATTTGGGATAGATAAGGTATAATGCGAATAAATCTGTAACGTATTAAAGGAGTTGGTGTAATTCTGAATTCTTTGGTTGTCAAAACCTTGCAAGTATTCGTTTTTAGGGATTTCAGAATGTTTCCAGTTGTAGTCACAATGAATGATTTCGTAATAATAATCTGCTTCATTTCCATATAAATCATCAAATTGCAATTGGAATCCGCTGCCTAATTGAAATATCGGAACAACATTTTGATTGTTCTGAATAAACGAAACGGTCTTGATGTTAAATGGAGGTGCAATTTCATTTTCTACTTGTGCAGAAGCTGAAGTGATAATGAATAGCAGTATTATTTTTCGAAAAAAGGAATGAAGCATAATTATTAAATTGCGGAATGGTAAATATAACGAATTATGCAACACCATTATTATGCCAATTACTTGCCGAGTTTTAAATGTGCTATTTAAAACAAACAGGGATGACTTCCCCTTTTGCCAAACAGTACTTTTCGACTAATTCTGGAGCAATTTTATTAGTATAATCTTCTTCGATTACTTTAAATCCGATGCTTCTTAGTTTATCAAAATAATCACGGCCATATATGCGAACATGATCGTATTGTCCAAATATTTTAGCGCGTTCTTTTTGATCCGTAATGGTGTCATCAGAAAAAGTAGTCGCTCTTGATAGGTCTTGTGGAATTTGTAAAATCGCCATTCCGCCAGGTTTTAAAACACGATATAGTTCTTGCATTGCTTTAGTGTCATCTGGGATGTGCTCTAAAACATGATTACACAAAATAACGTCGTACTGATTGTCTTCAAATGGTAAATCGCAAATATCTGCTTTTACATCTGCTAACGGAGAGAATAAATCAGTGGTCGTGTAATCCAGATTTTTCTGGGTTCTAAATAATTTATAGAATGCCTGCTCAGGAGCGAAGTGAAGTACTTTCTTTTTTACATTGGAAGTAAAAAAATCAGATTCGTTATTTAGAAACAGCCAAAGTAAACGATGTCTTTCTAAAGAAAGTGTACTTGGTGATAGTACATTGTTTCTTTGCGTTCCGTAGCCATAAGGCAAGAACGTTTTAAAACTTTTTCCGTCAATAGGATCGGTAAATTTATCTCCTTTTAAAGCTAAAGCTAAAACAGGTCTAGCGACATAACTTAAACGAATAAGCAATGGGCGTGGGATGGTATTGAGTATTAATTTAAACAGTTTTTTCATAAGTTGTTACACAGAGATTCGCTAAGGATTCACAGAAATTCACAAAGTAATTAAAAATTATTTTGTGAATTAATGAATCGTTTTATGTTATTTTTTAATGTTTTAGAATTAAAATTAATCAATAACCCTAATGAATAATTGCCTAATTTTAAATATGTGAGTATTTGTGCAAAATGAACTGAAGTAAATTCTTCAACAGTTTTTAATTCAATAACCAACTTGCCTTCTATGCAGTAAGTCGATTCGATAGCCTTGTTCTAGTTTGATTTGTTTATAGTTGATAGGAAGTGGTATTTCTTTTTCAACCTTTAATCCGGCTTTTTGAAGTTCATAAATCAAACACGCTTGATAAGCTGATTCTAAAAGTCCTTGCCCTAAAGTGCGATGTACTTCAATAGCTAATCCTATAACTTTATAGGAAAGCGCATTTAACTCTTCGCTTAATTCTAGAGGGCTATTTTCCATAAAATCACTTTTAAAACTTAGCGAATCTTAGTGCTGCTTTGCGAAATTCTATAAAACTAACGGCACTTTTCTAAATTCATCCTCTTCAGTACTCACAATTCCTAAGGCTTGATACACATAAGCAAATGTGGATAATATTTCCGGTTTGCCGTTAATAAGTGCTACGTCGTGTTCAAAATGAGCACTTGGTTTATTATCAGCGGTGGTTATTGTCCAGCCGTCCTTGTGCTGTTTGATGTTTTTAGTTCCCAGATTGATCATAGGCTCTATAGCTACAACCATACCCTCGACAAAAAGTTTACCACGACCGCGCTTTCCGTAATTAGGCATCTCTGGATCTTCGTGCATTTTTTGCCCAAGTCCATGTCCAACTAATTCGCGAACTACTCCGTATCCGTACGATTCTGTATATTTTTGAATGGCATTACCAACATCTTCTACGCGATTTCCAGCTTTAAATTCGCGGATACCTACGTACAAGGATTCTTTGGTAATTTGCAATAGTTTTTTTGTTTCCGGATCTACTTCGCCAATTTCGAATGAATAGGCATGATCTCCATGGTATCCATTTTTGTAAGCGCCACAATCTACTGATATAACATCACCACTCTTAAGAGGCGTATTGTTTGGAATTCCGTGTACCACTTGCGCATTTGGACTCATGCATAAAGAGTTTGGGAACCCATATAAACCAAGGAAACTAGGAACAGCACCATGGTCACGAATGAATTCTTCTGCTAATTTATCTAAATGTAATGTAGTAACTCCTTCTTTAATTTCAGAAGCAATCATTCCTAATGTTTTCGATACTATTAAAGCACTTTCGCGCATTAATTCTATTTCTTCACGAGATTTAACTATAATCATACTTTCTTATTTTCAGTTGGCAAAAGTACGATTTTAAAATTATTTAATCAGGATTGGCCATGATTTTAAAAAGTTCCGAATTGGAAACGTAAAAACGATTCTCTAATATTATTTGTGCAAGCTGTGCGCTAACCAAATTGTTTTCGCGAGTGTTGATTAAAAAAAGCGAGCTTTCGCCAATAGAAAACAAGCGTTCTTCGGCATTAAGCATGGTACCATTGTCTTTAACCAGAGCCTTAATTAATGCTTTCTGTTTCGAAAGTGATTCGATTTCAAATTTTTGAGCATTGATTTTATTGGTTAACTGAACTTTCTCTAAATTCAAAACGAACTCAGTTTCCTGTATTTTGTACTTGGCCAATTTTAAACTTCCACGCTCTTTTCTTAAAAACAGAGGAAAATAAAAATCCAAACCAATTTTGTAATCTTGAAATTGATAGTTGTCAATATAGCTTGGTTCAGACAAATAAGTATAACCAATATCAATTTTGGGCAATAACATATTCGCTTTTAATTTCTTTTCAATAGTTAAAATATCGATTTTGGAAGTAAGAGCGTTTATTTTTGGATGATTAGCAATGTCAAAGTCCTGATTTACTAAATCATTTGTTTTTAAAGTTTCTTGAATAGTGAATTCCAATTGGCTTTCTGGAATTAGCGCATCTGAAAGTTCTAGCGGAATATTGTTCTCTAACCAAAGAAAATTAGATAATTCCAGTTTTGCTTTGTTTAATTTAAGTTGGGCATCTTCTAAACTAAGCAATCTATTTTTCACAATGATTCCAGCTTCTATACTGTCAATTGCCGGTTTGTCACCTTGTTTAATTAAAGATTGAATTCCTTTATATCGAGTTTCTGCATTTACTTTATAATTTTCATACAATTTAACTTCATTGTGGGCTTTTTTCCAATTAAAATAAGATAGAGAAGCATCATATAAAACAGCAATAGCTTGTAGTTTTCGCTCTGCTTGGCTCAGTTGGATTTGTATTTTGGCTTTTCTTACATCAGCCATTCTTTGGTTGATTAGCAAACCTTGTCCTAATGGAACACTTATTCCTAGTGATGTTAATCCTTTATTCGGAACTGTATTTTCAGGGTTCAAGTAAATCCCTTCGTTATTGTCAAAACCAGCTTTAATCTCAATTCCATACCAGGTGGGGATCTTAAAGCTGCTGTTCAAAATCGAATAATACTCGGTGCCTTTAAATTGTTTTTTATTAAAATCAACTTCGATTTTAGGGTCAAAACCACCACGAGCCATCAGGAGGTTCGCCTGTGCTTTACTAATTTCTAAATTGGCATTTTTTACTAGTGGATGGTATTTTTTCACATAGGCAAGATATTCATTATAGGTGAATTCACTTGCGTTGTTTTTTTGTCCGAAGACAGAAAATCCTACCAACAGAAAAAGGAGAAGTACGTATTTCATTATTTCTTTGGGTTAGTTTCTGTAGTTGTTGTTGTGTAATAATTAGGGGGGAATCCATTTAAATTTCTCCAAACTTCAAACCAGATAGGAACAGTTTTTAACAAGGCAATTGTTTGTGCTCCTGAACCAATGCTAAGTTGTTTTGGCCATTTTGCCTCGCTTTGATCTGGCGCAATCAACACTCTGTATCGGCCGTTCGGGCTTATAAAATTACCTATTGCGACAATTTTTCCACCAAAGGTACCGTATGAAATGTCAGGCCATCCTGAAAACACGATCGTTGGCCATCCATCAAACCACACTCTAACTTTTGTGCCTGTGCTCAGTAAAGGAAGATCGATAGGGTTGACATAGGTTTCAACAGCGATGTCATACTCAGCGGGCATTATCGTTACAATGGGAGTTCCCTCCTTAATAGTTTCTCCTATACCAGATTGCAATGCTCTATTGATATAGCCACTTTGTGCTGCTTTAATGTAATAGAGACCATTTCGAATACTATAATTTACGTATTGGTTTTCCAGTTTACTTACCTGCGCCTCAGTATCGAACTGATTGCTTAATGCCGTGTATTGATCACTTTGTGTTTTGGCAATCTTTTCGGCATACTCGGCATTAATTCTATTGATTTCGACTTTAGAATTGATGTACTCGTTTTTACTTGTGAGTAGCTTATTTTCTTGGGTTATGATTTTTGCATCAGCTTCTTGAAGCTTTAAACGTTTTTCCTCTACATCAGATAAGGGTTTAAGACCTTCATTATTGAGTTGAAGCGATCTATTGTATTGCGTGTTTGCAATTTTCACGGTTGTTTTTACAGCTACTAGGTCGATACTGTCGCTTTTTATTTTTAGAACAGATTGTTTAATTTTATTTTGAGCCTGTTCGATTTTTAATTTTTGTTCATTTTTAATAGATTGAATTTGATTAGAAAGGGTAGTTACTTTAAAACCGTAAGACTCTAAAGATTGCTTTTTTGCATTCACTTGGTTTTTGGTATTTTCTACTAAATTTGGATCCATATAATCCTCTTTAATTTCAGAGATATAAAGGATTGTGTCCCCTTTATTTACAAAGTCTCCTTCTTGAACATACCATTTTTCTAAACGACCAGATATTACACTTTGAATTGATTGCGGTCTTTGGTTGGGCTTCAAAGTTGTAACGGCACCAGTACCAGAGATATTTTGTGTCCAAGGCAAGAAAAGTATAGCAAATCCAAGTATTGAAATTAGCGTAATTATTCGATTTAGGATTTTATACGGTACTTTATTACTCAAATTTTGGATGGTTTTGTATTTATCCAAAGATTGAAGCTGAGTTTTATTATTGTCAGATATATTAAGCATTTTTCTATTTTTTAGTGTCTAAAAGTACTTGTCCTTCGTGCATGATTATTTTTCGGGTGCAATTCACATTCCAATATGGATTTTTCGACGAAGTAATAATGGTCCACTTATTTTTATCAGAGGTTATAAAATCAATTATTTCATTAGCGACTTTTTCATCCATTGCATCTGTAGGATCTTCATAAAACAAGATCTTTGGTTTGTGAATAATACTGCGGGCTAATAGTATTTTTTGTGCATTTGACGATGACAGTTGTCTGCCTTCTGGAAATAATAAGGTGTTTAATCCATTAGGCAACGTTTTAATAAAGGAGGTTAACTGGACACCATCTAAAGCCCATTTTAAATCTTCTTGACTTATGGAACTATCATTGAAAGTAATGTTTTCTAGAATCGTTCCTTCAAAGGGCGTTTCACCTTTAATAATTGTTCCTGTATGGGATCTATAGTGTTGTAAATCAAGTTTTTGAAAGGTCTCGTCATTGATATAAAAAGAACCAGAAGTAGGCTGTATCAACCCGGATAACAATCTAATTAGGGTTGTTTTGCCAGAAGCGTTCTCTCCTTCAAGAAGTATTTTTTCCCCTTGTTCAATTTTCAAGTTTAAGTTTTTCAAAATGTTGTCTTTCGAATCTGGAAATTTGAATCGCAGATTATTTGTCGCTAAGGTGATACTCGTTAAACAATTTAAAACATTAGTTTTTGATTCTTCTTCTAACTCTAGGTCTGTGATTTGTCCAATTTTTTCAACAGCAGTTAAAACATCATAAAAGGTTTCTAGCCCAATAATTATTTTTTCAACTGAATTGATCAGTAACAAAATAATGATTTCAGAGGCAACAAATTGTCCAATATTCATTAATTGGTTGAGCACTAAATACCCTCCCACCGACAATAAACTCGCTGTAATAATTATTTTGAAAAAAATTAACTGTGTAAATTGTCTCTTTATAATATTAAAATGCTGTTCTCTGTTGTTTAGATAAATACCCACTAGATTATCATTTTTTTGTAAGGCGTATTTAAAATTCAGCTCGTCTCTAAAACTATAATTATTACGGCCTATTTCTTGAAGCCAGCTTGCCACTTTATATTTGTATTTAGATTCATTTAGGCTGGTTTGTACTCCTGGATTGAATGAAAATTTAAAAATAAAATATAAAAGAAAAAATAAAAGCGCTCCTAATGCAAGGAAAAAGGGGTGATATAAAGATAATAGAATGATTCCGAAAGCTATTTGCAGTATTGCTGCAGGAAAATCTAATAATAATTTTGAAGCCCCTTTTTGAATTGTAAGCGTATCAAAAAAGCGATTTGCTAATTCTGGGGGATAGTGGTTGTATAGCTCTTCAAATTTTATTTTGGGTAACCGTGCTGCAAACTCAAAGGAAGAACGTACAAATATTTTTTGTTGTAGATTTTCAGTAATTCTTAATTGCATTAAGGATAGTAGGCCTACTAAAGCAACCCCAACAACCACAAGAATGACAAGGACAATCCATGAAACACTCACTCTGCCTGATTGAATAAAATTAATAATTGCTTGAATTCCTAGAGGTAATGATAAGCTTATTAATCCTGCTATGATAGCATAAAAGAACAATTGGGTTAAATCTTTCTTATCGAGCTCTAATAAGTTGTAAAGTCGTTTTAGAGGGGTCATGATCTATTTTTTTTTAGTAAAGTTAAAATAAGGTTAAGGTAAAATGCAGTTGGACTGATTTCCTCGTTACAATTAGTAATTGTTTTTAAATGATCTCTTAAAAAATGCTGATGAAGTGCCCCTTCAATGATCGAAGACGCAAGACTTCTAGCATATTGATATTCAGGATTTACTTCAGTTATTAATTCTACTAATCGAGTAATTACTCGTTTGTAAATTAAAAAGAATCCTTCCTTGTTTTCTTCGTCAACCTCTTTAGTATGGAGCGTTTTTGTGAATTCGGTAATGACTATTTTATTTAAAACGGATTCGTTTATATGTTCTGTAGCCAGATCATCTTCAATTTTCTCTGTTACTACAGTTATCGCTTTTTTTAATTTTTCAAATGAATCGTCAACGTTGGTTGTGGCAAAAAATAATTTGTACTCAATCCAACTCCAATACCATGAAGAAAGATACAACAATAATTTATGTTTGTTTTCAAAGTATCGATAGATTGAACTTTCGTTAGAATTAATTTTTGCACCTAATTTTTTAAAAGTAAAGTTATCAAACCCTATCTCATCTATTAAAATGATACTTTCTTTAATTATCTTTTTTCCAAGAACTGATGTTTCAGGATCTTTTACAAAGATTTTATCTGAAATTTGAATTTTTATATTTGTGATTAAACTATGCATTTGAATTGTTTACGTTTAAAAATCGATTTCAAAACCAAAATTAATATTTTTAAGTTCGACGTTGTCAAGCGGTACGCTATTTTCATTCAAATATAAATGCTTTAAGTGAGATAAAGAATTAATGTTTTTCGGGAATTCCTTTAATTCATTTTGACGCAAACTCAAATACTCTAAATTTTGAAGTTTTAACATTTCACTAGGCATATAATTGATTCGATCATTATCGAGATATAACGATTTTAGATTTGGCAACTTTGCTAAAATGTTTAATGATTGAGGTAAGTCTAAGTTTTCCTCATCATTTAAATACAAATTTTCTAGGGTTTTAAGTCTTGAAAAGTCTTTAGGTAGCACCTTAAAATCGTTTCCACTTAAATCTAATGTTTTTAATTTTTTCAGCAAGAACAATTCTTTAGGTAGTTCTTTTAAATGATCATCCTTTAAACTTAGATATTCTAAATTAACAAACTTAGAGAAGTCTACTTTTTCTAAATCAATTTTGTTGTTGCTTAAATCAAGACGAATAATCGTCTCAGGGTTTGAGAGTGAAGTAGTATTTTGAGCATTACTATTGCTATTAAATAGTAGCGTTATAATCAAACATTGAAGAAGTAAATTTTTCACAGCATTTTTTTTTGAGATTAATAAGCGCAAATATAATAGTATTACTATCGAAAATAATAGTAATACCTAGATTATTTTTATAAAAAAGGCTATTCGATATGAATAGCCCTTAAAACCAGGTAGTTATAATAATGGCTTAAATCAACGAATGTTGCGTCATCACTGCGGGTTTTTCAATTCCCATTAATTCTAAAATAGTTGGAGCAATATCACCTAGAACTCCATTTTGAATTTGTTTTAATTCTTTGTCTACTAAAATAATAGGGACAGGGTTGGTAGTATGTGCCGTATTTGGGCTACCGTCAGGGTTGATCATCGTTTCACAGTTTCCGTGATCTGCAATTACGATTGTGGTGTAATCATTAGCTAATGCCGCTGTAACTACTCTTTCGACACATTTGTCAACTGCTTCACATGCTTTGATTGCTGCACTCATAATTCCGGTATGACCCACCATGTCGCCATTAGCAAAATTAAGGCATACAAAATCGACATCTCCTTTTTCAAGTTCTGGAACTAAGGCATCAGTTAATTCAAAAGCACTCATCTCTGGCTGTAAATCGTAAGTAGCCACTTTTGGAGAATTTTTCAATATCCTTTTTTCGCCTCTAAATGGAATTTCTCTACCACCTGAAAAGAAAAATGTAACGTGAGGATATTTCTCTGTTTCAGCAATTCTAATTTGAGTCTTGTTTGCCTTTTCTAAAACTTCTCCCAAAGTTTCGGTAATATTGTCTTTGTTATAGACAACTTTTACATTGTTATACGATTCATCATAATTAGTCAAGGTTACATAATACAAATTTAATTTGTGCATGTTCTCTTCGTGAAAATCTTGCTGAGAAAGGGCTTCTGTCAATTCTCTACCTCTGTCAGTTCTAAAGTTAAAGAAAATAACAACATCATCTTCTTCAATAGTCGCCAATGGTTCATCATTTGAATCGGTCACTACAATGGGATGAATAAATTCATCTGTCACATTGTTTGCATAGCTTTCTTCGATACTCACCACTGCGTTTTTTGATGGTGTTCCTTTTCCGTTTACCAATAGGTCGTAGGCTAGTTTTACTCTTTCCCAGCGCTTATCACGATCCATGGCGTAATATCTACCTATTATGGAGGCTATTTTTACAGTAGTGTTTGCGATATAATTTTCAAGATCTTGGATGTATTTTTTTCCTGATTTTGGATCAACATCACGACCATCAGTGAAAGCATGTACAAAAACTTCTTTCAATCCGTAATCTTGGGTTGCGTCAATCAATCCTCTTAAATGGGAGGTATGAGAATGCACTCCTCCATCTGAAACCAATCCTAAAAAATGCACTTTTTTATGATTGTCTTTTGCATATTGGAAGGCATCCTTAAGGACTTGCTCTTTGGCCAATGTTTTATTGGCAACAGCCAGATTTATTTTGGCTAAATCCTGATAAACGATTCTTCCCGCACCAAGGTTCATGTGTCCTACTTCACTATTTCCCATTTGTCCATCTGGCAAACCTACATTTAAGCCATCGGTGCGAAGTTGGGCGCTTGGGTAATTTTTATAAAGACTATTTATAAACGGAATATTAGCATTGTCGATTGCAGATACTTTAGGGTCAGGGGATTTTCCCCAACCATCTAATATCATAAGTATTACTTTTTTGTTCATTATAATTTATTTTAAACAAAGATAAAGTATTTCTAAAATCTTCGAAGCGAACAAAATCACTATTATACATTCAGGAAAGAACGTACCCAAATAATGTTAATTTTGCTACTTAATGTGTCTTTTTTTAAAATTAATGCACCTTAGAATTTGTTTTTTATGGTATTATAATCAATGAAGTATTTGACACTTATTGAAAAGGTATGATTCAAGGCCTCATTGTTCAGTAAATTAGTGAATTTTTCGCCAAATTTTTTATTGATTTCTCTTTCAAAATTAGCTCCATTATTTCGATATAAAACAGAAATTTGACTACCGGGGGCAAACCACCAAGAGTATGATAAATCAAAATTCCAAGAATAAAAATTAGAGTTTTTATTAGTAGCGTAATTGGTATAATCGACTAGTTTTCCGTTTTGTTCTAATGATAAGTAGTTTTTATTTTCGGCATAAGACCAATATTGACGAATAGCTAAATCAAAATTCATTCGGCTGCTAATGGAGTATTTCCCTGAAAGAGTATTGGAGTAGGTGGCTACTTTTCTATTAGCGAAAATTATTATTTGTGGATTAGTTGTGTTTAGATCAGCAATGCGATCTACAAATCCTTTATCGTTGTTTTTTCTTTCGAAATAAAAATTGTAGTTTAAAGAAAACTTGTTATTAAAACGATATCTAGGCCCTAGTGAAATTTCAAAAGTGTTTCTATTCGTTTCATTAAAGATGGCATAATAAGGATTAAAGTCAAATGCGAATTTGTTATTATAATTAGTCGAGATATAAAGCCAAGCATTATATCTTTCAGGGAGAATTACGTATCTATTATTATCTCTGGCTTCGTAGAAATCGTAAGATTTAATTGGACTTATATTGGTTCCAAATCCTACATAATGATTTTTTTTGGTGTCAATATTTACGTTTATGTTGATGTTGTTTCCTTGAGTTTTACCCGTTTCCTTATGAAACTGTGTATATAAATTGTAGTTAACTCTAAACGTGTTAAAGTGTTTTGTTGGGTTTAAAATCCTATAATTCGCATTTCCATAAATTGAGTAGTAGTTAGTCTCGAAATTGATACCCAAGTCGTTGTTGTCATACTTTTTAGTGACTAGATCAGCACCAAAACTATATCTGTATTTTCCGCTAGTTTCCGCAAAATTCATTGTGGTGGAAAAACCTTTTTTTTCTTCCAAAGCATTGATATAACTATATTTAAAATTACCAGAAAGGTTATAAGTATTTTTCTTTGTGTTTAAATCCCAAACTAAGGCTGATACATTTGCATCGCGAAATTGCGCGTTTCTAGTGACATTGGTATTAATAAAGGATATGGAGGAGTTCTTTCTAAAGCGTTGATCTAAAACTAGTACATTATAATTAGTTAAAGGCGCGACTTCTTCCCTACGAGTTTCTTTTGTTATTGTATTCTCAATAGTGGCATAGGTTTTTTCGGTTACTGCATTTAAAATTCCAATTCCTAACCCTCCTTTTGTTCTCCCTGAAATTTTTAAAGCGTTGATTAGGTTCACACTTGATGGGTTGTCGGTGATTGTTTCCTTATCAGTAGTCGTTGGGTATATTGAAGGTCTTCCGCCAATTCTTCTTGAATACAATAAATTCCCTTTACTAAATAAGTCGGTGCCTTCAGTAAAAAACGATCGATTCTCATTAAATTGCTGTTCAAATGGACCTAGAATTAATAGTTTATCATCATATTTTGTTTGTCCAAAATCAGGTATTAGCATAGCATCTAAGGTGAAAGCATCATTAATTCCATATTTTATATCTAATCCTCCTTTCAAGGTGCCTGTTGTTTTTTGGCTAGAATTTGAATTTAGATAAAAGGAAGTATAGGGCAAAAGAAATAATCGAGTAGGAGGCTTGATGTTTTTAATTCCTTCAAGAACTCCAGATTGCTGTATAAAGCTACCTACTTTTGAATCAATGAAATTCCAAGTATATTTTTGACGGTCACGTCTAATTTCTCTAAAAAAGTTAAGCCCCCAAGTTTGTTTGTCTTCAGCTGAGAAACGCAATGCAGCATAAGGAATCCTCATTTCTACAACCCAACCAAAATCAGTTATTATCGCTTTACTTTTCCAGATTGCATCCCATGAATAGTCTTCCCCAGTACTTTCAGTTGAGATACAATCCGCTTGTCCATCTGATGCTGAAACAAAAAATTGAAAATTCTGTTGTCCATCATTATATCCATTAATAAAAATTCCGAAAAAATCTGATGTACCAAAGTCATCTCTTTTTGTGATTTCGCGTAAGATTTTAGTAGGCTCATTGTCATACAGTAAAGCAGCGATATAAATCGCGTCATTGTCATATAAAACCTTTACTTCGGTTCTTTTATTTTCAGGGATAACTTTGCCATTATCGGGTTGATACATAATGAAATCAGTGGCGATAGGTGCTGACTTCCATATTTCTTCATCTATTTTTCCGTCTATTGTAATGTTGTCAGTTATGAACTTAGTTTGTAAAACTTTTTTTTGGCTGTAGCCAAAAGTGTATACTAAAACGCATAAGATCAAAAAAAGGTTTTTCATGTAATTATCTGTTGATGAAATGAAGGTAGTCGAAAGCCATTTTTTTATGTTTAGCATGCTGCCAAAATTGTACTATAAATGACTTTAGATAATAGACTAATTCCAAAACAGATTGTTACAGTTTATTGTGAAAAAAATCAAAATTTGTTTTTTATAACATTATAATCGATGAAATAGCGAACGCTTACTGACAGTATATTAGTCATATTACTATCAAACACATTTTTCAGGTTGGTGTTCAATCTTTTTTCGACATTACGACTGCCTTCTTGTGCATAATTGCGGTATAAGACAGATAATTCACTTCCTGGTGCAAACCACCAGGAGTAGGATAAATCAAAATTCCATGAGTTAAAATTTCTGTTTCGATTTAAAGTGTAGGTGTCATTTTGTGATAAATCACCATTGTCTTGCAGAGTAAAAAAAGCTTGGTTATCAGAGTACGACCAGTAATAACGAGCCGTTAGATTAAGAGTCATTTTATTATTGATGGCATATTTACCTGTAAGATCATTTTGTAAAATTTCTCTATTTCGGTTAGCGATTATGATATCCGAATTTTTAAAATCAACCCATCCAATATCATTTTTTTTATGAAGATAGTCGATTACTAAAAGGACAGAGAACTTGTCATTTACTCTGTATTTTGGGCCAATTGCAAGTCCGTAATTAATTCTTCCTCCTTGGTCATATTTTGTAAAACTTGGCGTAAAATCGAAAGTAAAGGCGTTGTTTCGATTAAATTCGACACCTAAGTAGCCACCTATACTTTTAGGTACTTGTAAATATCGACCGTAGCTTCTGGGTTCATAAAAATCAAATGTTTCAAATGGACTTATATTAAAACTTAGTTCATAATAATGATTTCGCTTTGAGGTCGCTTTAATCGTTGGTTTATAGTATCCCTCTTGAAGTTTGCCAGTAGTAATGTCATATAGTACACTGAATTCATTAAAAAACTTGAAAGTATTGAAAGTTTTTGTTGGGTTTAGTATTCGGTAACTTAGATTGGTGTAAAAATTGTAGTAATTTGTATAAAAATTTATACCTAAGTCGTTGTTATCGTATTCTTTAGAGGTGTATCTTCCAGAAAATGCGTAGCGATATTTCCCAATCGTTTTGGCAAAATTTAATGAGGATTTAAAACCATTGTAATCCTCTATATCGTTTATTGCACTGTATTTAAAGTCTCCATACAAATTATATGAATTTGCCTTAGTGCTAAGATCAAATAATAAAGCAGAGACATTTGCATCTCTAAAACTACCATTTTGGGTTGTGTTTGTGTTTACAAATGAGATTGATGAATTTTGTCTGAAACGTTGATCAAAAACGAGGACATTATAATTAGTCAAAGGTTGTATTACTTCTTTTCTAGTCTGTTTGGTGTCATTGTTAAGAATTGTGGCATATGTTTTTTCGGTAATTCCATTCAAGAACCCAATCCCTAAGCCGTTCTCGGTTCGGCCAGATACTTTTACAGCATTGATTAAATCGACTGAGCTTGGGTATTTAGTAATTTCCTCATTGGCTGCTATTGTCGGTTCGGTGCTAGGTGAACCTCCTATTCTTCTCGAATAGAATATATTTCCAATATTAAATAGATTTGTTCCTTCTGTAAAAAAAGGTCTATTTTCCGCTAGTTTTTGTTCGAATGGTTCTAAGTTTAAAATAGCATTGTCGAATTTTGTTTGTCCAAAATCCGGCACTAAAATCGCGTCTAGTGTAAAAGAGTCACTAATACCATACTTTATGTCAAGTCCAGCTTTAACAGTTCTGTCGGCTGTAAAATCATCTTCTTGGTAATAGGCAGAAGTATAAGGTATAAAGAAAAGACGTATGGGTGGTTTTATATTCTCAATTCCTTCGAGCGTTCCTTCTTGCGCAATTACGGCTCCAATTTTTGTGTCAACACGATTCCAAGTGTACTTTTGAACATCGCGTTTTATTTCCCGCATGAAATTCAAACCCCAAGTTTGTTTTTGTGCATTGGAAAAACGTAGAGCGGCGTATGGAATTTTCATTTCTACTACCCATCCAAAGTCCGTCAAGCCCACTTTACTTTCCCAAATGCCATCCCAGGAAAAATCTTCATTGTCTTCGGTTGCTAAACAATCCATTTGTACTCCCGCGGCACTCACATAAAATCTAAAATCTTGTTGCCCGTCATTAAATCCATTTATAGAAACTGAAAAGTGATCAGATACCCCAAAGACATCTCGCTTGGTAACTTCTTTTTGTATTTTTTCAGGAGCATTGTCATGCATTACTGCCAGAATGTAAAGTGCTTCATTGTCATAAAGTACTTTTATATCTGTTTTTTTGTCAGCGCTTATTTGCTTACCATTGTCGGGTTCAAACATCACAAAATCAGTGGCTACTTCAGTATTTGTTATCCAAGAATTCTCACTAAATTTACCATCGATAGTAATAATTTCTGTAGTAGATTTCGCTATAAGGCTCTTTTTTTGACTATTGGCAGTAAAATTGAAAATAAATAAAAATAATATTGGTAAATAGGTTGATTTATGCATAATTTAGTAGTATGTTTAAGCAAAAATAATATAATTAACATCTAAAGCAAATATAATCAAGGTTTTTAATGTAGTAATAAAATTACAAAGGTCTTAAATATTAGCTTTTTAGCGTTCTTTTTTTAAAAAAACTTGTTTTTAGTTCTATATTTGCAATCTTAGAATTTAAGTTTATAACGTAATAAAAATCAATGATTTATAAAATTTCCCCAGCTCTATTATTATTGTTTATTTCATTAACCTCAAGTAAATTATTCTTTCCGGAAGCCAAAAAGGTCGCCCGAATTGAAGTAGTCAAATCGAGTTCAGACACCAATGAAGAGACCGTTTACAGCAACCTACACTCTGACCAATATCCTTTACCACAAAAAGAAAGTTTCACAGAAGCACTTAAAGGGTTCTACTTATTAAAAGAGAAAGGATTAGTTAGTAAAAATATACTGACTCTTATTGACTTTAGTATGTCGTCCAATTCTAAAAGACTTTGGGTGATTGACCTGACCACTAATACAATTTTATATAATTCTTTAGTCGCTCACGGTAGAAATACTGGAGATGAATTTGCTACTAGTTTTTCAAATTCAGCTGAATCTTTTAAAAGCAGTCTAGGGTTTTATGCAACAGGTGAAATATATAGTGGAAAGCACGGTAAATCACTAAGATTAGATGGCTTAGAAAAAGGAATTAATAGTAATGCCAGAGACAGAGCAGTTGTTATTCATGGCGCTGATTATGTTTCTAGTTCTTTTATACAAAACAATAAACGACTAGGGAGAAGTTTGGGTTGCCCTGCAATTCCCTTGAATCTTGCTTCCGATATAATACAAACAATTAAAGACAAGTCCTGTTTGTTTATTTATTATCCTTCAGATAGCTATAAAATAGCTTCCAAGTTAGTTTCGTAAACTTGTTTAAGCACAAAAAAAGACGCCGTTTGTAAAGCTACAAACGGCGTCTTTTTTTATAACAAGATTTGGAGGGGAGTGAGTATTAAATTTTTATTCCTTCACGTTTCTAAAATGGTCATTCCTTAAATTTGAGATTGATTATTTTCTTCGAATAAATAGTTTTTTTGTGTGTTAAGAAGTATTTCTGTTGAATCTTGATTGAACAACAGGCGAAAAACGGGACGTTGTTTCTAAATCATCACGATGGAATGTACCATTTTAGATGAGCTTGCTATGTCTTAACACTTCTTATGGGACTAAAAATAGGGTTGTGAATGTTACTTTTTTAAGAAAAGGCATCCTGTCGTAAAAAAATATAAGTTGTAACAATTTAATTTTAAAACGGTTATAATTTAACTGTATTTTTTTTGTAAAATTTTCATCAAAAAACTTGTTTCAAAGCCAACTTATTATTTATATTTGCACCATAGTAATGCGAAAGTAGCTCAGTTGGTAGAGCTCCAGCCTTCCAAGCTGGTTGTCGCGAGTTCGAGCCTCGTCTTTCGCTCTTCAAAGCCGAAACTTAATTGTTTCGGCTTTTTTTATTGGTACAATAGCCCTGTTTTTATACATTTCGAAGAGGGTTGAAAATAGTACTGGATCATTCTTAATTTCGCAAAATAAAGGTTTTTAATTTTTTTTAAATAAAACTTGCGTTGGTTCGAATTAGTTTGTATATTTGCACCCTGTTAATGCGAAAGTAGCTCAGTTGGTAGAGCTCCAGCCTTCCAAGCTGGTTGTCGCGAGTTCGAGCCTCGTCTTTCGCTCTTTAAAGCCGAAACTTAATTGTTTCGGCTTTTTTATTTGACATAACTGATGTCAGTTCCGGTTTGAAGTTCTTCAGGCATCTGATTTTGTATAAAAAGTTTGGCTGACAGTTCTCCTTTTACTATTATTTTATCGCCATCTACTTTTAGCCAACTTCCTTCTCGCAATCCTAAAACAGGAATGTTGTTGTAGGCATGAAATTCTTTTATTCTGGTGTCGCGTGTTTCGCCCATATGTTTAGATTGTAAGTCTGCGTCTAAAAAATGTGCGTTAATGTCAAAAGGAATTAGTCCTAAGGTTTTAAAACTTGGTGGATAAACAATAGGCATGTCATTAGTAGTTTGCATACTTAGCCCGCAAATAACGCTTCCCGCGCTGGTCCCTAGATAAGGAGTTCCTTTTTTTACGGTTTCTGCAAGAGCGATCATGATGTTGTTTTTGTACAATTGAGATACCAATACAAAAGTATTTCCTCCGCCTGTAAAAATCCCTTCTGCGCTTTCGACGGCTGATGCGGCATCATCATATTCATGAATTCCTTTTATCGCTATATTTATTTTGGCGAAAGCCGAAGCAGCCTTTGCAGTGTATTCTTCATGCGAAATGCCACTAGGTCTTGCGTATGGAATAAAAAGTACCGTTGTACAATGTTTAAAATGGATTTTTAACTCGGGTAATAGGTATTCTAAATAGTCACTTCCGTGCAGTGTAGATGTGCTTGCAATGATAATGTTTTTCATTTTTTGTGTTGTTTTATTCCGGCTAAAGGTATAAAATCGGGTTTCTTATTTTTGTATTTTTCGTTTTTTATTAACTTTTTTTTACCAAGTCCTTAGTAATTAATTTGGAACGGATTAAGATACTTTTACTGCTTAACAATAGTTGGGTGATATAAATAATTATTATGGTAAGGTTGAGGTTTCTTTTTTTACTAGTTTTTACGACTGCTGCTGTGGCACACGGATCTGTTTCTCCTGAATTAAAGGGGATGGTAAATGGGGATGGATTTAACGTCGACGGAATTTATATTATTAATCTAGCCACTGAAAAAGCAGCAATTACAGATGGAGAAGGGTATTTTGTGATACCTGGGTTAGCTGGGGATACATTGTTGTTTTCGTCGGTGCAGTATAAAAGCAGACGAATTGTATTAATGGAAGAGGATTTTGCAAAAGGACTTTTTTTTGTAAAAATGACGCCAATAATGAATCAGTTAAATGAAGTGGTAATTCGGCGATATGATAACATCAATGCAGTTTCACTAGGTATTATTCCGGAAAACCAAATATCCTATACGCCTGCGGAACGTAAATATGCAACTGCAAGTTCCGGTAAAATGAATCCGATGGGATTTGATCCATTGATTAATTTTCTGAGCGGCAGGACGGCGATGCTAAAAAAAGAAATGAAGGTGGAGAAGAAGGAGTTTTTTATAAAGGAGCTAGAATCTATGTTTGACAGGAGTCATTTTGTAGATAAGCTGAAGATTCCAGCAGACTACGTTAAAGGGTTTGAATATTATGCTGTAGATAACGATAGATTCACCGTAATTTTAGAATCAAAAAACAAAGTAATCACTGAATTCTTATTAGGGGAATTAGCTGTAAAATATAATGAAATCATTGCCTGTGAAAACGAATAATACTTTTATCTTCTTTCTGATTTTACTTGTTCAAGTTGTTTCAGGGCAAGGTGTGGATTCTAAAAGAATTCATGGAAAAATTAGTTTTGTTTCAATTGCTGTAGAAGGTGTGAATATTTTAAACTTAACGACAGAGCGGTCGACAGCTTCTGATAAAGAAGGATTGTTTTTTCTTTTTGTAAAAGAAGGGGATATTTTAGTTTTTTCTGCTGTAAATCTCGTAACTTTACGTAGACGAGTTAGTAAACTAGATTTGTCCGCTGAGATTGTTCAATTTCAAATGATTGTTGAAAGTATTGACTTAAAAGAGGTTGTCGTTGATAAAAATACTCAGATAAGCGCAGAGAATTTAGGGATTATCCCTTTTGGACAAAAAAAATACACTGCTGCCGAAAGAAAGTATTATACTGCGACCTCTGGTGGAGGTATCGACGGACTTTTGAATGCGATTTCAGGACGAAAAGCCATGCTTAAAAAAGAAGTTGCAGTGGAATATAAAGAACAAATGTTAGTCAAGTTAGACTACCTTTTTTTAGCTGAATATTATACGGAAACATTAAATATCCCTGAAGAGTACATCCGGGGATTTCAATATTATTGTGTTGAGGATAGCGATTTAGTTGCGTCTTTGAATTCAAGGAATAAAACATTATCTCAATTCCTAATTATTACTTTAGCCAAGAAATACAATAAAATTATATCAAATGAAAACTAAAATTGGAATCTTATTATTCTCTTTGTTTTGCCAGTTTTGCTTTGGGCAGAATGAATCTAGAAAAACATTGAAAGGTCAGGTTAGAAATGATTTGGCGCCAGTCGAAAATGTAATTGTTTTTGATGCTAATTCAAAAACGGGTGCCGTTGTCAATCAATACGGTTTTTTTACTGTTATGGCTAAAGTGAATGACACACTGGTTTTTTCGAGTTTGACATTTAAATCAAAAAAAATTGTGCTTTCTGAAAAAGATTTCATTACCCCTCAATTTGTTGTAACACTTGAAGTGTTTACAAATGAATTGAAGGAAGTGTTAATCGCAGCCAAAAAAGAACTTAATCCAGTTAATGGAGGCTCTCAAAAATATGTCGATTTGATGTATTTTGGTGATGAGAAGTCTGCGCTAAAAAATACAGCGATGCCGCGAGATGGAAGTATTGAGTACGGGACGGACTTTGTTAGAATATACAAAGATGTTGTAAAAATACTGCGAAGAAACAATCCTGAAAAAATCGACTTTTACAAAGATACAAGCTTCTCAGAGCTTGTTTTGAAAAAAGTTAATTATTCTTTTTTTGCTAATACGTTGAATTTAAAAGATGATGAGATTAAACTCTTTCTTGTTTTTTGTGAGAACGACCCTAAATCAAGAATGTTAATGCAACCCAGTGAAGAATTTCAACTTATGGATTTTCTAATCACAAAAAATAAAGAATATAAAAAAATCACCACTTTTTAGGTAAATGTAGAGGATATACTTTTTTATGTGTACTTCCAAATCAGATTTTGCTTTTAGTAAGGGGAATTCATTTCAACTTATTGATTTTCTTGCTACAGTAAACTAGGGGTACAAAAGAATTGCTATTTTTGTAAAATGAAAAAAACAATATTATATCTCTTTTTCGGAATCTTCTTCCTGAGCTTAACTTCTTTTGGATTTCATAAATTTTATGTAGCGGTGTATCAAATTAATTATGCGCCTGAAAAGGAAATGTTACAAATTACCTCCAGAATTTTTGTAGATGACTTGAATAAAGCCCTGGAAAAAAAGTACAAGAAGAAGCTTTATATCGGTACAGACAAAGAATCTCCTGAAGATCTGGTTTTGCTCAAAAAGTATTTATCTGAATACTTTACAGTAAAAGTCAACGGGCAATCTAGGCCTGTTAATTTCTTAAGTAAAGAATTAGAAGGGGATGTTCTTATTTGCTATTCAAGTATAAAAGACATTCCTAAATTAAAATCACTAGAAGTGTATAACGCTATTTTAGTTGATTGGGATTCAGAGCAGCAAAACATTGCTCACTTCACTGTTTTAGGGACGAAACAGAGTTTTCTTTTCACCGCTTCTTCAACTAAACGAATGTTAAAATTCTGATTAAATAACCGTTATTTGGTAAAAAACAGTATTTTCACGCACTTAAATAATTCGAATTCTATCCATGAAAAAAATCACATTATTTTTTATTCTTCCGGCAATGTTATTTGCTCAAGAAAAAGCAACAACGGTAACTCCAAAGCAATCAGGTAAGTACGATACAAATAAGTTCAGTCAGATGTACGATTTATTAGCCACGCCTAATATGTTTCGTAATGCTGCAGGTGCTCCCGGTCCAGCTTATTACCAACAACAAGCAGATTATAAAATAGACATTGAGTTAGATGATAAAAACGCTAAATTAAGTGGTTCTGAAACGGTTACTTATTATAACAATTCGCCAGATAATCTAGATTATTTATGGGTTCAATTGGATCAAAATCAAGCGGCTAAAGATTCTGAATCTCCTCTAGCTGAAAGCGAGAGAATTACACAAACTTTTCCAGCTTCTGGTTTTGCTGATAAATTTTTAAAGAAAGATTTAGATCGTGGGTTTAATATTGAGTACGTTAAAGATGTCAAAGGAGCTCTAATGACTTATACTATCAATCATACGATGATGAGGATAGATTTGGCTTCTCCATTGAAACCGGGTACTTCAATTTCATTTTCAGTTAAATGGTGGTATAATATCAATGATTACCAAAAAGAAGGGGGTCGTTCTGGATATGAACTATTCGAAAAAGAAGGAAACAAGATTTATGTAATTGCACAATTCTATCCTAGAATGGCAGTTTACAATGATGTTGAGGGTTGGCAAAATATGCAATTCTGGGGAAGTGGTGAATTCGCTGTGCCTTTTGGAAATTTTGACGTTAACATAACTGTTCCTGCAGATCACGTTATGGAGGCAACAGGAGAATTGATGAACAGAAGCGAAGTGTTTACACCGGCTCAAGTAAAAAGATATGAGTTAGCTCAAAAAACATTCGATAAACCTGTAGTAATTGTTACGCAGGCGGAAGCTGAAGCAGCTGAAAAAGGGTTTTCTGACAAGAAAAAAACATGGAAGTTCAGCGCTAAAAACGTTAGAGATTTTGGTATAGCAACTTCAAGAAAATTTATTCTTGATGCAATGGCTGTACAATTAAGTAATTCAACTACGATGGCTGTTTCAATTTATCCTAAAGAAGCAAATCCGCTTTGGGGAGAAACGTCAACAGTAACAGTAGCGCACACATTAAAAAGCTATTCTTCACATACTTTTGATTACCCTTATCCGAAAGCAGTTTCAGTTTCTGCAGAAGATCAAGGAATGGAATACCCAATGATTTGTTGGAATTTTGGTCGTCCTGATGAAAATGGAGTGACAAGCGAGCAAATTAAAAATGGGATGATGGGTGTTGTGATTCACGAAGTAGGGCACAACTTTTTTCCAATGATTGTGAATTCAGACGAGCGTCAATGGACATGGATGGATGAAGGATTAAACTCTTTTATGGAGTTCATGGCAGAGCAGGAATTAGGAACTAACTTTCCTTCAAGACGTGGTCCTGCAAAAAATATTGTACCGTATATGAGTGGGGATCAAAATTTCTTGGAACCTATAATGTCAAATTCAGAAACTATCATACAGTTTGGAAACAATGCATACGGAAAACCTGCGACAGGATTGAATATTCTAAGAGAAACGATAATGGGTAGAGAATTGTTTGATTATGCTTTTAAAGTATATGCAAACCGTTGGAAATTCAAGCATCCTACTCCAGAAGACTTCTTTAGAACAATGGAAGACGCTTCTGCTGTTGATCTGGACTGGTTCTTTAGAGGGTGGTTTTACTCCACTGACTTTGTAGATATTGGTATTAAAGAAGTAAAACAATATTATGTTTCTGAAACGGCTACAAAAGAATTAAAAGACGCCAAGGTAAGAAAAGGTCGTTTTGGTTTGGATAAAGGACCATTTGTTTATTTAGTTGCAGAGAACAATGCAGAGTTAAAACCAAATCAAAAGAAAGCGCTTAAAATTGAGGATGTAAAATTGCTTTCGGATTATGTAAGTACACTTACAGCTGAAGAAAAAGGAAGTCTTAAATCTCCAAAATACTTTTATGAAGTAGAGTTCAATAAACCAGGCGGAATGATTATGCCTATACTAGTTGAAATCACATATGAGGATGGTACAATTGAAAACTTCAAATATCCAGCTCAAATTTGGAGAAAGAATAACGAGAGTGCTAAAAAGGTGTATGCTACTGAGAAAGCAATCAAAAAAATTCAAATTGATCCTAAATTAGAAACAGCAGATATTGATGTGACTAATAATACTTGGCCAAAAGGAGAAGTAAAAAGTAAATTTGACTAAGTAATAAGCTTAAAAAAAAAGACTCAATTTTGAGTCTTTTTTTTATGAAAAATTTAAAAGTCAGGGATTCTAAATTTGGTATCTTTGCAGCAATTAAAATTAATAGTTATGTTTGGTATAGGAGGAGGAGAGTTAGTTTTTATACTGTTTATTGTGCTAATGCTTTTTGGTTCAGATAAAGTACCAGAAATGGCTCGAACTATGGGTAAGGCTATGGCGCAATTAAAACATGCGACTAACGACATAAAAAGTGAAATTCAAAAAGGGGTTGAGGCTAATGGTCTTGATGCAAAATCCTTGTCAGATATGACGGGTAACTTTAATACCCAGATTGATAAAGTTAAGAATGACCTTATGGGTGATTCCATTACTCAGGCTACTAAAGTTAAGGAAGATATAGAAGAGATTACTGGACCTGTAAAACGCAGTAAATAATGCTCGATAAAATTCTGTCTCTGGATACTGAATTACTCATCTACTTGAATAGTTTAGGTTCAGAAAGGTATGATGGTTTATGGCTAATAATTACCCAACAACTCTATTGGACTCCTTTTTTTCTCGTGCTTTTATACTTTATTTATAATAAATTAGGAGCAAAACAAACGCTCTATTTTATTTTAGCTATCGCCGTTTTAATTGCATTCACGGACCAAGTAACTAACTTGTTTAAAAATGGATTTCAAAGACTGCGTCCCTGCAGTAACCCTGAAATTAATGCCATAATACGAGTAGTTCAAAGTCGTACTTCCTTTAGTTTTTTCTCAGGTCACGCTGCAAATAGTATGGCAGTTGCCACATTTATTTATAGTGTTATATACCGTCATTACAAATATGGCTACTTACTGTTTTTATGGCCACTAGTCTTCGCTTATAGTAGGATTTACCTAGGCTTGCATTATCCGATAGATATTATTTGTGGATATTTATTCGGGATATTTTCAGGGTATTCAGTCTTTAAAATATATCAAGTAGTCCAAAAAAGATATTTTCCGCTTTAATTTTCAGGAGCAATTCCAGCTGTTCATTTCAATCTTAGGGATGAAAATGGTTTTTTCAATAACAATAAAGGAGCTTCCGTTGGTCGCTCTTTTTTGTTTAGAAAAAATTCATTTTTATCCCTAAGGATTTTTATTTCCATCTGGGCTAAAAATAAAAATTACAATACTCGACTTACCGTCAATCCATCACGAATAGGCAACAAAACAGTTTCAACCCTTGGGTCATTTTTTAATAATACATTGTATTCTACCAGTATTTTTGTGCTCAGATCATTTGGATGAATTGGTTCTAGAACCTTTCCGCTCCATAAAACATTGTCCGAAAGGATAATCCCTCCTTTATTCATTTTTGGCAAAATGATATTGAAATAATTAATGTAGTTTTCCTTATCAGCGTCAATAAAAACCAAATCAAATTTCACATCCAATGTAGGTATAATGTCCACTGCTTCACCTAGATGCTGAACTATTTGTTTTCCCCAAGGCGACTTGTCAAAATGCTTTCTTTGGAAATCAATTAGTTCTTCTTTGATGTCAATGGTATGTAGTATGCCGTTTTCTTGCATTCCCTCGCACAAACACAAAGCAGAATAGCCCGTATACGTTCCGATTTCGAGAATATTCACTGGGCGAATCAATTTAGCTAGCATGCTCAAAACGCGTCCCTGAAAATGCCCGCTTAACATGCGAGGCAATAAAATTTTTTGGTAGGTTTCTTTATTTAAAGCGGCTAATAATTCAGGCTCTTTTTCAGAGTGTTGCTCAATATAATCTTCTAAGTCTTGGGAAATGAAGTGCATTTGTACTGGTTTTTTCAATTTGGTGTAAAGTTATTAAATTATCAAAACAACAAATCAAGAAATAGTCATTAAATTTGCAGCATGCAAATTGAGAAAAAAGACATTCGAGCCGTATCTAAAGAATTATTACGTGAATTTTTTGTTACCCATGGGGACAAAGCTTTTCGCGGGAATCAAGTATACGAATGGTTGTGGAGCAAGGGGGCTCACAGTTTTGAGGATATGACTAATATTTCTAAGGAAACACGAGCCATGTTAGAAAGTAACTTTGTTATCAATCACATTAAGGTGGATACAATTCAACGTTCTGACGACGGAACCATAAAAAATGCAGTTCGTTTGCATGATGGTTTAGTAGTAGAGTCTGTTTTGATTCCTACTAATACCAGAACAACAGCCTGTGTTTCTAGCCAGGTGGGTTGTAGTTTAGATTGTAATTTTTGTGCTACAGCACGATTAAAAAGAATGAGAAATTTAGAGCCAGATGAGATTTACGATCAGGTATTGGCGATAGATAAAGAGAGTCGTTTGTATTACAATCACCCTTTGTCAAATATTGTTTTTATGGGAATGGGAGAACCGCTCATGAACTATAATAATATGATGAAAGCAATCGAAATGATTACTTCATCAGAAGGTTTAGGAATGTCTCCAAAACGAATTATGGTTTCCACCTCAGGAGTGCCTAAAATGATTAAAAAATTAGCAGATGACGATGTGAAAGTCAAGTTGGCCGTGTCACTGCATTCTGCAATTGATGAGATCCGTTCTAAAATTATGCCTTTCAGTAAAAATTTCCCTTTGGCTGATTTACGCGAATCATTGGAATATTGGTACAGAAAAACCAAAAGCAAAATTTCCTATGAATATGTGGTTTGGAAGGATATTAATGATAATAAAGAGTCCATTGATGCCTTAGTTAAATTTTGTAAATACGTTCCTTGTAAAGTGAACTTGATAGAGTATAACCCTATTGATGACGGCGAATTTCAGCAAGCTTCAGAGGAAGCGACAAATGCTTATATTAAAGCATTAGAAGCAAGCGGAATTGTGGTAAAAGTGCGCAGAAGTAGAGGAAAAGATATTGACGCTGCCTGCGGACAACTAGCGAATAAACAAGCTTAGTTTTATCAAATATAGGATGGGAATCGAAATAAAAAAGGGTTTGACTGATTAGTCAAACCCTTTTTTTTGATAAGTGTTTTTTTTATTGCACTACTCCTATAATCTCTTTTGCAATTGGGTGCTCCGCTTCAAAGGTATATCCCATAATTTTTGCCATTGTTTGTGCAAATTGATTTTGGTACAATTGAGATTCTGTTTTCATTTCTCCTTTAGCTTCAATTTTTGGTCCCATAGCTGCAAACCATATTTCATCAGATCCTTGAAACTTATTACCATGACTCGTCCATTCTGCTTTTACTTTATCACCACGACCATGATCAGTAGTGAAAACTAAAGCCGTTTTGTCTTTGTATTGTGGGTCATTTTGAACAAAATTCCAAATTTCTCTTATCCACGCATCCACTTGATGTGCCGCATCTAGATAGGAACGGTAAAAACCAGCATGCGCCCATTCGTCTGTTTCTCCATAAGAAATATAGAGGACACGTGGTTTAGTTGTTTTTAATTCTTCCAATGCACCATAATGTGTGTAAACATCTAGGCATTCTTCTTCGTGGAAAGGTTTAAAAGAATCGGCTAGCATGGCATTAATTAGTTTTTGTTTCTCTGTGGGATTTTTACCACCTACATTGTCAAATGCTGAGATTACAGGAAAACCAGCTCGTTTTTCATTCAAAATATTATCAAAAGCATCCCAAGCGCCAAAAGCGGCTATTTTTCCTTTTATTTTTGCTTGCTTGTTTAAATATTCTAAAATAGTAACATTAGGATTTACAGGATAGTGATTAGAATTGATTAATGTATCGGCATAACCAGTCATTATTTCGTTGTACCCAGGATAGCTAAACCAGTATGGATTGGCATTATTAACCTTGTTTCCAAGGCTTCTATTGCCATAAATTTGTCCTTTTTTTGCTAATACAGACCACATAAAAGGCATTAGTTTTTCCCTGCGTTCATTAATGTTTTCAGCCCAGTATTTTTTATAGATATAGCTGCTGTCATTTTGATTAAACTTTTTATCTCTAGCCAATGTTTCATCCATTCCCTTGAAGGCCTCTTGCCATCTAAAACCATCGGTTGTAATGATAATTATGTTTTCAGCTTGTTGTGCTTTTGTAACAATAGCACTAAAAAGAATCAAAATTAAAAATATTTTTTTCATGTTTGTTGTTTTTAAAATTAAAAATTATCCCACCATACTTTTGCGTTAATATCATCGCCACCCATTTTTTGTAAAGCGGCACTATTGTTTTCGGCATTTACAGACTGTTCTAAGCTAGGATACATAATGCGTCTTGGAACTTTGCCATTATTTTTTGCTCCAGGACCCGCTTTAATAAAACTAGGTTTTCCAGTTCTCTTCCAGTCAAACCATGATTCTACTCCGGTATGATATAAAGCTAACCATTTTTGAGTATATAAAACTTCAGTAGTAGCGTTATATGGAGCAGTAGTAGTCAAGTAATCTGTAGGAATAAGCACATTCCATTGTTTAAAAGAAGCTTCTACCGCAGTATTGTAATACGCTTGAGCAGATCCCGTTGTAATAAGATTGCGCTGGCTTGCTTCTGCTAACAAGAAATTCAGCTCGCTATACGTCATGAATATTGCCGTTATTTTTGTTTTGGTATAGAAATAATCTTCGGCTCTTCTTGAATATTTTTTTGGCTCACCTATTTGGTCTAAAGTAAGTCCTGGCTCAAGTCCTAAATGATTTGTAGTTCCTACAATTGGATCAATCCACTCTTCAAGTCTTGGGTCATTATTTGCAAACAATGTGTTTACCAAATTAGTAGATGGAATAACAATATTGTACCCATACAATCTATTTATACCATCACTCATTGGAGAAATATTAGGATAACTTCCTGAATAAAAATAAGTAGCATTATCAGCATTAGATGCAAATACAGGATATTGAGCAGGTTTAGAAATGATTTCGTTTAGTTTAGTACTCACGTTTACTTTATTAGAAATGCGCATCAAAAGTCTTAAATGAAGTGAATTGGCAAATTTTTTCCATTTCAACATGTCTCCACCAAATAATAAGTCGCCTTCAACCTTTGTTTTGGTATCAATGATAGCATTTGCCTGATCTAAATTTAAGAGCAGCTGTGTGTAAATTGCTTCTTGCGAATCGTATTTTGGTTTCAAAATTCCTTCTTCTCCTTTTGATGCTTCAAGATAAGGCGCATAACCATAAGAATCAGTAATAATGCTCATAGTATACGTTTCAAGAATAAGACTTATAGCCTCGTAGTTCTTATCATTTAATGCGATTGCTTGTTTTTTAATGTCATAAATATCATTAAGCCATTTGTACATTCCCCAAAAACGATTGTCAGCGCCCCAGTTGTAAACGTCTAGTTCGTTGTACTCGTAGTTACCGCCATATTGAGCAAGAATGTCACCAAAGTTGAATGAATTTGTAACGTTAGTGTTTGCTAAGTTAAAAATAACGTTAGGTAGTAACTGCTTAGATTGTGAGGTAGTAGGTTGATTTTTATTAGTGTTTATTTCTTCAAAACCATCAGTACAAGAAATACTGACGCTTAATAATAATGTAAATAATATGATTTTTTTCATGATAATTTTTTTAGAATGAAGCATTTAATTTGATTCCGTAGTTTCTGGATGAAGGCAGTTGCAATACTTCAAATCCAGGTAGTAATGTACCGCCGCTTATTGCTTGAGTTTCTGGATCAATGTTAGGTACTTTCGTCCAAAGCGCTAAATTATTCCCTACTAGACCAATGCTTACATTTTGCATTTTTACGGCTTTAGTCCATTTTTCAGAAAATCTATAATTCAAACTCACTTCTCTTAATTTGACATAAGACGCATCAAATGAATTAGCCTCTATGTTGTCTCTACGAAACGCATTAGAGTAATACCAGTTTTCAGCGCTTATTGAAGTAGTATTAGGACTGTAAGATCCGTCGGTATTTTGTACAACACCTTCGCCTATTATTCCTGTTTCTCTGCCTGGTAATGAAACGGCAAGTATGCCACTTTCCATTCCTATAGCATTTGTCATTGAATAGATTTTTCCGCCATGTCTTACGTCAAACAGCGCATTTAAACTGATGTTTTTATATCTTAAATTAGTAGCAAGTCCTAACATCCAATCTGGATTATAGTTTCCTATTTTTTTTATTTTAGTATCTAATATTGGTGATCCTGTATTGTCATACACAATTTGGTTGTCTGGACTTCTTAAATAACCACGACCATATAAATCTCCCATTCGTTCTCCTACACGAGCTTCAATAGTACCTCCATTGGGGCCTTGGGCGATAATATAATTATCAATTCCTGGAGTTAGTTCTTTTACAGTACCTCGGTTTTGAGTAAAATTGGCGTTAAGCGACCATTCAAAATTTTTGGTTCTAACTGGAGTAAGTCCTAAACCGATTTCGATTCCTTTGTTTTGAATTTTACCTGCATTAATCACATTAGAATTAAAACCTGCAGCCTGAGAAATATCTAAACCTACAATTTGGTTTTTAGAGTTGGTGATATAGTAACTTGCATCTAATGTTATTCTCTTTTTAAAAAATTGTGCTTCAATTCCCGCTTCGTATGAGGTGGCAATTTCAGGTTTTAGATTACTGTTTAAAATAGTATTAGGATTAGTTAATGTTCCTGGCAAAGAGCCGTTATCATAAGTTTTTACTAATCGATACGGATCAGTATCATTCCCTACAGAGGCAGCATTTACTCTTAATTTTAAGAAGTCAATATTCTCATTCATTTCAAATAATGATGTTGGAATAAAACTTAATGAAGCAGAAGGATAAAAATAAGAGTTGTTGTCTGCAGGTAGGGTTGATGACCAGTCATTTCTAGCTGTTAAGTCTAAATACAAGTAATCTTTATATCCTATATTTACCAAACTATACATACTATTAATGCGCTTTTTGTAAATGTTTCGAGATTGTATAGGCATCACATTGATATTTTGCAAATTGTAAATGCCGGGAATACTAATTCCTTGTCCTTCAATTTTACTTTCAGACGTGTATTGATTCATGCTATTTGCTCCGTAAGAAATTTTAAAGGAGAAATCGCCAAAAGTATGATCATAAGAAAGCAACATATCAGCATTGTATTCTGTAAATGCAATGGTTTGCTCGCGGTACATTCCTTGTGTGTATCGTGACGATCCAATAGGTCTGCGTGACCATCTAAAATCATTTGAATTATCCATACCTATTCTCGCCATGAATGAGAAATCATTGCTGATTTCATAAGTAGAGGAAATGTTTCCAAAAATGCGCCCTTTTTTAAAGGCATTGATGTTTTCATAAGCAATCTTGAATGGATTGTCTCCCCAGCCAAACATGCTATTTTGTTTTACATCTTTTACAATCCAATAATCTTTCAGCCAGTCTAAGTCAACATTGGTATGGTTCCAAAGTAAATTATACATGATACCTTGGCTTCCGTAGCCAGTAACCGGAGTATTGTCACTGGAACTTTTAGTATATGTAGCTACAGTAGCCAGTTTCCACTTATTTGAAATGTTATAATTAAGATTCAAACTGATGTTTTCTCTTTTTAAATTAGAGTTAGGAACAATGTCTTCGCTGGTTGTTTTTCCGTAACTCAATCTGAAATTCGTTTTTTCATCAGAACCAGAAACAGAAACTGAATTTGAAATAGAACTTCCTTTTCTAAAAAAATCATTTAGGTTGTATCTAAATTCAAAGGGTAATACTTGCCCTTGTCCTACAGAATATCCTGGACTTCCGTTTTGTAATAATGAAATGCCAGAGTCAAAACGAGGGCCTAAATTTGTATCTGCACCTGCATCGTAAATTTGTTTAGAACCAGCGCCATACACACCTTGAATTTCAGGTAATCTTAATGCTTCGCTTGTCATAAAAGAAGAGGAAATTGAAACCCCTAAACCTTTGCTTTTCTTGCCTGATTTAGTTGTAATTACAATAACACCGTTAGCAGCGCGAGAACCATATAAAGCAGATGCTGCTGCCCCTTTTAGTACATTTACACTTTCAATATTTTCTTGATTAATTTCTGACGCACCATTTCCATAATCTGTAGGTAAATCAGCTTGACTTGTTGAAGAGCCTCCCACGCCATAGACGTTATTGTTAATAGGAATTCCATCTACAATAAATAAGGGGCCATTGTTATTAATGTTTAATGATTTGTCCCCGCGAATCGTAATTCTTGACGAACTCGCGATTCCATTACCAGAGCCAGAAATTTGCACCCCTGATATTTTACCTGTTAGATTTGAAACAAAATTAGCTGAGTTCACTTTATTAATATCATCTGATTTTAACTCTTGTGACGCATATCCTAACGCACGTTTATCTCTTTTAATTCCAAGAGCAGTTACAACAACTTCTCCTAGAGATACTGAATTGTCATCAAGTACTATATTTTGGTTTTCTTCATTGTTAATTAATACTTCTTTAGAAGTAAAGCCCATAAATGAGAAGACTAATGTTTTTCCTTTTTCAGTTTTAATGTTGTAATTACCATTTCCGTCTGCAATGGTTGCAGTTTTCGTGCCTTTGACTAAAATAGTTGTACCGGTAAGTGGGAAACCTGACGAATCTGTTACTTTTCCTGATATTGATTTTGTTTGGGCATTCACTAAATGCACACAGAATAAAAGTAAAAGAAAGAGTAAATTTTTTCTTGAAATCTTCATTTTTTTGTTGTTTTGTTTTGTTGGGCAAACTTAAAATTCCGATTGTCGGGTTAGATTAAGTTAAGTTTAACAAAGTATTCAGTACAATTAAGAATAGGTTAGCTGTGTAAATTTTCTGATTTGGACGCTTTGTAAGATGTGTATTATTTAACACAGATTGTATTAAAATTAATGGTAAGGCTATATATATTTGTTAAAAGGTGTAACTTTGAATTCTAAATGAATGTTACTTCACAAATAAAACAGCCCATCTTTAAAGAAATGGAACTTTTTGAAAAAAAGTTCTATGAATCGATGACTTCGCAAGTGGCGTTGTTGAACAGAATCACATACTATATAGTGAATCGAAAGGGCAAGCAAATGCGCCCGATGTTTGTTTTTCTAACCGCTAAGATGGTTTCTGCAGGAATAGTTAATGAAAGAACCTATCGTGGTGCTTGTGTTATTGAACTAATTCATACCGCAACCTTAGTTCATGATGACGTAGTGGACGACAGTAATCGTCGTAGAGGTTTTTTCTCTATCAATGCGCTTTGGAAAAATAAAATTGCAGTACTTGTTGGCGACTATTTATTATCCAAAGGATTGTTACTTTCTATAGACAACGGTGATTTTGATTTGTTGAAGATAATTTCAATCGCTGTTCGTGAAATGAGCGAAGGCGAATTACTCCAAATAGAAAAAGCGAGAAGGCTTGATATCACAGAAGATATTTATTACGAAATTATTCGAAAAAAAACGGCTACACTTATTGCCGCCTGTTGCGCTCTTGGAGCAAAATCAGTTATTGAGGATGAGATTCAGGTAGAGAATATGAGAAAGTTTGGCGAGCTCATTGGAATGGCTTTTCAAATTAAAGATGATTTGTTTGATTATACTGAAGATGCTATTGGGAAACCCACAGGTATCGACATTAAGGAACAAAAAATGACTTTGCCACTAATCCATGTTCTAAATACCTGTACTTCTAAAGAAAAGTCATGGTTGATTAATTCGATTAAAAATCACAACAAAGACAAAAAACGCGTTAAAGAAGTTATTGCTTTTGTGAAAAATAATGACGGATTGCTTTATGCCGAAAATAAAATGATTGAATTTCAGCAGGAAGCACTTTTATTATTGGATAATTATCCTAATTCAGATTTCAAAGATGCCTTAATCTTGATGGTGAATTATGTAATCGAAAGAAAAAAATAATTAGTTAGTCAGAAAATAAGATAATTGTAAAATTATTTAAATCGATTTAAATGACTGATAATGTTGTTATTACAAGTGTGTGACCGTCTAATTTTTTTAATTTATATTTTTCCATGCAACCTTTTTGCATCCATTCTCGTCTATGTATATAGAAGCCTATTATTAGTGTTTTAACTGAACACTAAAAACTGTACACTGAACACTAACAATGAAAGTAATCAACTTACATCAAGAAGAAACTGAAATGATTCGGTTGGCCATCGAGAATAATCGAAAGGCACAGCAGTTTATTTATAGTCGGTTTTCTCCTAAAATGTTAGGCATTTGTAGGCAATACATTAAAGACTTGCAACAAGCAGAAGATGTCATGATTGCTGCTTTTATGAAAGTTTTTACAAATTTAAAAGCGTTCCAGCATAAGGGAAGCTTTGAAGGATGGGTTAGACGAATAATGGTCAATGAATGCATTTCTTATATTAGAGCTCATAAGAAGGTTAAGTTTATCGAAGATGAAATTTATGTTGAAGAAAGTTTTAATCCAATCGAATGTGAATTTTCAACAGCGGACATTCAACTTTTAATCGATAGTCTGCCGGATGGTTGTAAAATGGTTTTTAATTTATATGCCATCGAAGGGTTTAAGCATAAGGAAATTGCCACGATGTTAGGGATTAATGAAGGCACATCAAAATCGCAATTGTCGCACGCTAGAAAGATTTTGCAGCAGCAGATTAATACAATAAAAAATTACGAGTATGGAACTAAGTAACTTGGAAAGCCAAATAAAACAGAAGCTGGAAAGTAGCACTATTCAGCCTTCGAGCGCAGCCTGGGGAAAACTGGATCTGATGTTAGATGAAGATCAAAACACAAAAAGGAAGAAGAACTTCTCTTGGATTTATATAGCAGCCAGTATATTTGGGTTTTTACTGATTGGGACAGTTTTTAGTTATCTAACAGAAACGAAAAGTATAGAGCAGGGAAATGGAGTAGTTATACATCATAAAGAGAATGAAAAAAGAGGTCTTGAGGAGAAAGTGATAGAAGAAGGAGAATTGATGAATACAGCTTCAATCCCTGACGAAAAAGCAGTGGTAGTATCAGAAAAGCGACTTGATAAAACCATAAAGAAAGAAAGAGTAGTAACTAATAATAGTAATAATAAAACGGAGCGTTCAATCATCAATCAAGTCAATACACCACATTGGCAAAACAATAAAAACAAGTCTGTGTTAATTGCAGAGAAATCAACGCCTACTGTTGAAGAAATAATTGCTCAAGTTGCAGCAAGTAGCGATGTCGTTATGAAAAGTAACAAGGTAACTGTGGATGCATCGTATTTATTGTCGCAAGTTGATACTGAATTAGAACTTTCTTTCAGGGAGAAAGTAATTAGTAAAGTGAGTAAAAATTACCAAACTGTAAAATTGGCCTTTGCCAATCGTAATCTAGAATAAATCATCAATCAATTTTAAAATTAAATCATCATGAGAAATTTCACCATTTACTTAGCAATTTTTTTATGCCTTATGGCGAGTAAAATGCTAGGGCAAGAGACCTTTGAAAAGCAAGCGAAAAAAATTGCTTTAAAAATTGAAAATGTTACTAAGGAGCAAAAAGAAGCCTTAAAAGTCGAAGTAGAGGAAGTAAATCTCCAATTAGAAAAAGGAAGCATTTCACAAGAACAGGCTGATTTAAAAAAGCAACAATTGGCGCAGGCAAGAGCAACAATCATTGAAAACAAAGTCGCTGTTTCTCAGGAGGAACTAAAAGATTTAGTGCAAGCGCAAGTGGAGGGTAAAATTAGCAATATGGAATCAGATGGAGATCGGTCCGGCGGGACAATGATTATTATAGGAGGTAGCACTGATTCCATTGGGGAAAATAAAACGGAGATTAATTTTACTTCTATGAAGGTTTATAAAGGGCAAAGTGAAAAAGAAGATCGTCAGTCAAAAAGAACGACAACTCAAGTGGTTCTTGCAACGGGTTTAAATAATGTTGTTATAGATGGTACTGCAGCTAAATCAGATTTTAGATATTGGGGTTCTCATTTCTACGAATGGGGATTGACATACAATACAAGGATTTTTAAAAACAACAATTTGTTACATGCCAAATATGGATTTTCGTTAATGTACAATAATTTACGAGTTACTGATAATAGGCGTTTTGTAATAGATGGCAAGCAAACAAATTTGGAGGTAAATCCAATTCGCCAAGAGGATTCTCGTTTTAAGAATGTGAATTTAGTTTTTCCGTTGCATTTAGAATTTGACTTCACCAAGCCGAAATTAAGAGATGGGAAGACTTATTTTAAAACACATGACAGTTTTAGATTCGGTTTAGGAGGATATGTTGGAACAAACCTGAAATCGAAGCAATATATCAAGTATGACAGTGATGAATACAAGTCGAGAGAAATAACTAAAGGTGATTTTAATGTGGATAGTTTTATATATGGATTAAGCGGTTATGTGGGTTATGGAGCGACCAGTTTGTATTTAAAATATGATTTAAATCCTCTGTTCAAAGACAATGCTGTTAAGCAAAATAATGTGTCGTTAGGCGTTCGATTTGATTTTAATTAGGTTTAGTTTGAGTTAGTTAAAAAACCCTTTCAGATATTGAATCAGGAAAGGGTTTTTGCTATTTAAAAACTTTGTAACTTTGAGCCTTTATAACTTTTACCCTAAATTAAATTGATTTCTAAAGCGACTATAGATACTGTTTTTGAAACTGCTCGAGTAGAGGAGGTTATTGGTGATTTTGTCCAATTAAAAAGGGCAGGAAGTAATTTTAAAGGACTAAGTCCGTTCTCTGACGAGCGTTCTCCATCCTTTATGGTTTCCCCAGCCAAAGGAATTTGGAAAGATTTTAGTTCTGGAAAAGGGGGTAATTCAGTTGCTTTCTTGATGGAACACGAACATTTTACCTACCCAGAAGCCATTCGGTACTTAGCCTGGAAATACAATATAGAAATAGAGGAAACAGAGCAGACAAACGAAGAAAAGGCAAATACAGATATTCGAGAGAGTATGTACTTAGTTTCTGAATTTGCAAAAGACTATTTTCATAAAACACTTTTAAAATCTGAAGAAGGAAAAGCTATTGGTCTTTCTTATTTTAAAGAAAGAGGGTTTACTAATGAAACCATTGAAAAGTTTAGTCTTGGATATTCTCCGGATACTTGGGATGCCTTTACGAAAGAAGCACTTGGAAAAGGTTATAAATTAGAGTTTCTGGAAAGTACAGGTTTAACAATTGCTAGAGAAGACAGACCCTTTGACCGTTTCAAAAGCCGCGTTATGTTTCCGATACAAAGTATGTCAGGAAGGGTACTTGGTTTTGGAGGAAGAATATTGACCAATGATAAAAAGGCAGCCAAATATTTAAACTCACCAGAAAGCGATATTTACCATAAGAGTAAGGTATTGTACGGGATCTTTCAAGCCAAACAGTCTATTGCCAAACTTAATAATTGTTTTTTGGTCGAAGGTTATACTGACGTTATTCAGTTTAATCAATCTGGAATTGAGAACGTAGTTGCATCTTCTGGGACAGCATTGACACCAGATCAAATTCGTTTAATTAATAGGCTAACAAAAAATATTACTGTCCTTTTTGATGGTGATGCTGCTGGATTGCGTGCTTCCGTTCGAGGAATCGATTTGATTCTGGAAGAGGGGATGAATGTAAAGGTTTGTACTTTTCCAGATGGAGAAGATCCAGACAGTTTTGCCAAGAAAACATCTCATGATGATTTAGTCGCTTATCTCGAAAACAATGCAAAAGATTTCATTCAGTTTAAAGCATCGCTTTTGATGAATGAAGCAAAGAATGATCCAATAAAGAAAGCCGATTTGATTCGGGATATGGTAGTTAGTATTTCTAAAATACCAGATAGAATCCAACGTGAAATATACATCCAGGAATGTTCCCGAATAATGGATATTTCAGAGCAGGTGCTAATCAGTACTTTGGCACAGTTAGTTCAGAAAGACAATGCTGAGGTTGGTAAAAAACAAAAGCAAGAATACAAGGCGTTAGAAGTTGTGAAAAATGAAAATCCTACCGATGCTGAAAAGGTGGATATTCTTTATCGTTTAGAACGAAAAATAATAGAGATATTGCTTCTCTATGGTGATAAAACGGAAGAATTTGAAGATGTACTTTTAAAATCAAATGGAGAAGGTGAGATTGAACATGTGATTGAAAAAAAGGAATACAAAGTATTTCATAGAATCTATTTGAGCCTACAAGAAGATGAGGTTGAATTAGCAAATCCGTTGTTTCGGGATATATTCAATGATCTGATTAACTATTTTCTTCAAAATGATGGATTCAGTTTAGAACAATATTTGATGCATTTGCAGCCAGAGTTTGCCCAAGAGGTTACTGATATTTTAATGGAAGATGAAAGAGTTGTTTTGCACAATTGGGAGGGACAAAATATTTTTCCAAAATATAAAAAGGACACGATAGGTCAAAATGTCTCAGAGACTATTTTAACGCTGCGCTGGTATTTAGTGGGTAAAATTATTGAAGAAATAAAAAGCTCCATAACATCTGAATCAGATAATACGGAGCCTATGACTATGATTAGAGATTATCTCGGTCTAACTTCTGCTTTTTCGAAAAAATTAGGACGGGTTATGTCTCGATTTTAATTATACTATTTCTAATGTTTTTGCTTTGTTTACTAAATCAACTAGATTAGTAACATTGAGTTTCGTTAACAAACGCAATTTGTAGGTACTTATCGTTTTCTCGTTAAGGCCTAGAATTTCAGCAATTTCGTGATTCTTTTTACCTCCACTTAAATAACGCAACACTTCAACCTCACGATTGGAAAGTTTTCGATACAAACGTTCGCTTTTGCTTTGTTTCGCAATTAAGGCTAGGTTTTTCTTCACGGTTTCATTCATGATGATCTTTCCTTGATTCACTTTAATAATTGATTGACCTAAGGTCTCCAATTTTTCTGTTTTGTGAACAAATCCTGAAACACCTGCTTTAATTGCATTTGGTGCATAAATCTGTTCTGAAAGACCGCTGAATATAATAATTTTCGTCTTCGGAAAGTTTTTCAAAATAGATTTGACTTCAAAAATACTGGAAAGACCTTCTAATTCTAAGTCTAAAATTAAAACATCAATTTCTTTGGTTAGAAGAATATCACGAATCATTAAAAAATTACCAACATTGGCAACTAATGATATTTCGGCGTGATCTTTAAAATACGATTTCACTCCGAAATGAACTACCGGGTAGTTATCTGCTACGCATACTTTTATCATGATTTTTAGTTTTAGAGTTTTTTGTCACAAATTGTTATTAAATATAAAAAAATTTAGGTATTATTCCTAATTATATGGATAAAAAGACTATTAATACCGATTAACTAAACAAACAGGTATTTCTTTCATTTTGTGTTGGTTAATTTTATTCAAGCGTTTGTATATTTCAAACACTATTTTTTCTCTTGCAGAGAAGTCAGTGATCGCTTTTCCTTCTTGGTCTTGAATCATAGCCCATTCTAATTCATCATAAGTAGCACCTAACTGTGCTTCATCCGTTTTTTCGTCACCAAACAGTCCGTCAGATGGAGCCGCGTTTAAAATGGAAGCAGGAACTTTTAAGTATTCGGCTAACATAAATACTTCCGATTTCATTAAATCGGCAATTGGACTAAGGTCTACGCCACCATCTCCATATTTTGTAAAAAAGCCAACGCCAAAATCTTCTACTTTATTTCCTGTCCCCGCTACTAATAATCCATGCACTCCTGCAAAATAATATAAAGTGGTCATTCGCAAACGAGCACGTGTATTTGCAAGTGTTAGATTTAGCTTATGTTCTTCAAAGTCAGTAGGAACCTCATTTTTGAAAGTTTCAAAAACAGATGTTAGATCTGCCAGTGTATCTGAAACATTTGAAAATCTATCTTTCAATTGTTGAATATGCTCACGTCCGCGGCTAACATGGCTTTCATGTTGATGAATAGGCATTTCAATACATAAAACCTTTAGTCCCGTTTGTGCACACAAAGTTGAGGTTACCGCTGAATCTACTCCGCCGGATATCCCAACAACAAAGCCATTTACTTTTGCGTTTTCAGCATATGTTTTTAGCCAATTGACAATATGGGTGTTCGCACTTTCAACTTGAAGCGTGTTTTTTTTAATCATAATAGTTTACGTTTTAACAAGCAGGAATGTATATTTGCAAAATCATTCAAGTGCGCGCTTCTTTTTCTCATTCTATAGAGTGCAAATTTAAAAAAAAAATAATGAAAAAATCTCACATTTTGATGCTTATATGTCTTTTTTTACTATCATGTGGTAAAAAAAGCAAAACAGAGAATGCAATCAATGATGTTGCTGTAGAAATAAAGGTAGAGCGATTCGATAAAGTGTTTTTTGAAACGGAACCAAAAGACCTATATAAAGTAAGAAAACAGTTTCCTTTTTTCTTTCCTCCAGGAAATGATGACGCCGTGTGGTTAAATAAAATGCAGGATCCTCTTTGGAGAGAATTATATTCAGAAGTTCAGAAAAAATATGCGAATTTCGAACCTGTCAAAAAGGACCTGGAAGAGCTTTTTAAGCATATGAAATATTATTTTCCTGAAACGAAGACGCCAAAAGTGATTACTGTAATTTCTGAAATGGATTATAATAATAAAGTCATTTATGCGGATAGTCTTGTAATTATTTCGCTCGAAATGTACTTGGGAAAAGAGCATAAGTTCTATCAGTTTCCTAAGTATATAAAGCAGAACTTCGAGGAAAGCCAAATTATGCCTGACGTAGTTGCGAGTTTTTACAAACGAAAAGTAGCGCCAGATACTTCTAAAAATTTATTGTCTAAAATGATAAATTCAGGAAAGGAATTGTACATGAAGGATGTGTTGCTGCCTGATTATAGCGATGCCGATAAGATGGGATATACAAACGAGCAGATAGAGTGGTGTAATCAAAATGAGAGTTATATGTGGCGCTATTTTATCGAAAAAGAAATGCTCTATAGTGATGATCAAAAACTGATTCCGCGTTTTATAAGTCCAGCACCTTTTTCTAAATTTTATTTAGAAATCGATAATGAAACACCGGGCCAAGTTGGTGGTTGGATAGGATGGCAAATAGTTCGCTCCTATATGAAAAACAATGAAGTATCTTTGCAGCAATTATTAGATACAAATGCTAAAGAAATATTTGAAAAATCAAAATACAAACCTAAAAAGTAATGTCAGATAAAAACAGATCAGAAATTAAATTTCTTGTAGAATTAGATGAAAACCGTGTTCCGGAAAAACTATTGTGGTCGGCAAAAGACGGAGGAGTAGAGTTGGAAGAGGCAAAGGCAATTATGTTGTCTGTGTGGGATGGTAAAGCCAAAGAAAGTATGCGTATTGATTTATGGACAAAAGAGATGCCTGTAGATGAAATGAAAATTTTCTTCCATCAAACCTTGGTGGCAATGTCAGATACTTTTCAACGTGCCACAAATGATGAAAAAATGGCGGATACTATGAGGGATTTTTGCGAGTATTTTGCAGAAAAACTAGAATTGAAGAAGTAAGATCAAATTCTTCTGTAAAGCAAAACATCCCAAAGCTTAAATTTAAGTTTTGGGATGTTTTTTTTATTTGGAAGTGAACGTGCTCTATTTTTTAAAACTGACCACCGCTCTTGAAAATTTCTTGATTTACTTCGTCGATATAGTTTAAAACATCTTCTTTTCCTAACGATTCTGTTGCAGAGGTTACGAAATATTGTGGCATTTCGGCCCAATTATTAGCAAACATACTTTTCTTATATGCCGCAATATGCGAATCAATTTTTACTTTACTGATCTTGTCTGCTTTAGTAAAAATTATACAAAAAGGAATTTCGCTCTCTCCCATATAAGACATGAATTCAATATCGATTGTTTGAGCTTCATGACGGATATCGATTAAAACAAAAGCACAAACCAACTGTTCTCTTGTTTCAAAATAATCGGTTATAAACTGTTGGAAAACTGATTTTGTTTTTTTGGATACTTTAGCATAACCATATCCAGGTAAATCAACTAAGAACCAATTGTTGTTGATTAGGAAATGATTAATTAGCTGTGTTTTTCCGGGTCTTCCAGATGTTTTAGCTAATTTTTTTTGGTTGGTCAGCATATTGATTAATGAGGACTTTCCAACATTAGACCTGCCTATAAAAGCGTATTCTGGCAAACGGTCTTTTGGACATTTGCTCACATCGGAGTTGCTAATTACAAATTCGGCGGTATTGATTTTCATATTTTTTTGTATAAAACTTCTTTTATGGAAGAGAGGTACTTATAAATTGGATTTAGTTAGCCATTCTTCAAGCAAACGATTGAACTCTTCTGGATGTTCCATCATTGCTGCGTGACCACATTTGTCAATCCAGTATAAGCTTGAGTTGGGTAATAATTTATTAAATTCTTCAGCAACATCCGGAGGGGTTACTTTGTCGTTTTTACCCCAAATAATACAAGTTCGTACATGCATCTTTGGAAGATCTTTCGCCATATTATGACGAATAGCACTTTTGGCAATTGTTAATGTTTTGATCAGTTTTATTCTGTCGTTAACTGTTGCGTAAACTTCGTCAATTAATTCTGGTGTAGCAATTGCAGGGTCGTAGAATACGTCTTCAGCTTTTTTCTTGATATACTCATAGTCACCTCTTTTTGGATAACTATCGCCCATGGCGCTTTCATACAATCCGGAACTTCCTGTTATTACAAGTCCTGCCACTTTTTCAGGGTACATTTTTGTATGGTATAAAGCAATATGTCCTCCAAGTGAATTCCCAAGAAGAATTACTCTGTCAAATCCTTTAAAAGTGATAAAATCCTTAACGTATTTAGCGAAACTTTTTACGTTTGTTTTTAAAATATTTTGGGTATAGATAGGTAGATCCGGAATAACAATTTTGTATCCTTTTTCAGAAAAATGACTGGCTACGGCATCAAAATTACTCAATCCCCCCATTAGCCCGTGTAAGATTACAATTGGCGTTCCTTCTCCAGCTTCATAATAGCTGTATTTACCTTCCTTCTTATAGTTTTTTTCCATGTTTTTGAATACGGATTTTCAATTTTCACAAATATAGTATTTAAAAAATTAAAAAGAATTTTTGAAAACATTTTTTGCTCCTATTAATGCCTTTTGAACTTATTTGTCATTAAGAGCGTGAATATTATATAAAAAAAGTTCTTTTTAAGGTGTTTTTCTATTGTAAGTAAAAAGGTGTTTTAGTTAAAATTTTGAAAATAATCAGGTCGGAATTTACATAGTTTAAACTTTGTTGTGAATAACTTATAAAATAGCTAATAGTCTGACAGTCTGTGAGTCTTGCCTCTAAGGTATTTTGCTTGGATGTGGTTAAACTTATTAACAAAGTGGTAGATAGTGGTAGATAGTGGTGATATTTTTCATATTTTTGCTCTATATCATTTTAAAACTATTCTTTTGAATACAATTGTTGGAACATATGAATGTAAGGTCGATGCTAAAGGAAGGGTGCTGTTGCCGGCGCCTTTGAAAAAGCAATTGACACTTTCCCTTCAAAGCGGTTTCGTTTTGAAGCGTTCTGTTTTTCAGCCTTGTTTGGAATTATATCCTATGGAAGAATGGAATGTGATGATGGCAAAAATCAATAAGTTAAATCGCTTTGTAAAGAAGAATAATGATTTTATTCGAAGATTCACCGCGGGTGTAAAAGTGGTAGAAATAGATTCTTTAGGGAGACTGCTGATCCCTAAAGATTTAGTGGCTTTTGGTAGTATTACTAAAGAGGTTGTGTTTTCTTCCGCTGTTAACATAGTGGAGATTTGGGACAAAGATTTATACGAGACATCGATAAATGGTGAAGACGTAGATTTTGCAGATTTAGCAGAAGAGGTAATGGGAAATATAAATGACGACGACAATGGAATATCATAATCCGGTTTTGCTTCAAGCATCAGTAGATGGTTTAAATATCAAGCCTGATGGCGTGTATGTAGATGTAACCTTCGGTGGAGGAGGGCATTCGAAAGAAATATTAAGTAGGTTAGGGCCAAACGGGAAATTGTTTGCTTTTGATCAGGATGAGGACGCTTTGGCAAATGCTTTACCAGATGAGCGATTTACGCTTATTAACGAGAATTTTAGATTCATCAAACGTTTCTTGCGTTTTTACGGTTTGAAAAGTGTGGATGGAATTTTAGCTGATTTGGGAGTTTCCTCTCACCAATTTGATGTTGCAGAAAGGGGTTTTTCTACTCGTTTTGATGCTGGATTGGATATGAGAATGAGTCAAAAAAATGACTTAAATGCTTACAAAGTAGTTAATGAATATGACGAGGCAGACTTAAAGAGAGTGTTTTTGGATTATGGAGAATTGAAAAATGCTCCTGTTTTGGCAAGGACCATTGTTGAGGCTAGAGAAGTACAGCTTATTAAGACTACCGATGAGTTAAAGGAGGTTTTGGCAAAATATTTACCAGAGAGAGTAAGAAATAAAATACTAGCTCAAATCTATCAAGCTATTCGAATTGAGGTAAATCAAGAAATGGATGTTCTAAAAGAATTCTTGGAGCAGTCATTAGAAGTGTTAAAACCAGGAGGTCGATTAAGCGTTATTTCATATCACTCATTAGAAGATAGATTGGTGAAGCGATATGTAAAAAACGGGATGTTTGAAGGCGAGCCTGAGCGCGACTTTTATGGTAATTTTTCTGTGCCGTTTAAGACGATCGGGAAGCTAATAGTGCCAGACAAAGAAGAGATAAAGTTAAATAATAGAGCTCGTAGTGCTAAATTAAGAATAGCAGAAAAGATATAATTCAGAATGAAAAACGGTGTTTATAACATATTAAAAGCGAGATTTCTAATCGATGATGACGCGATGAAAAATTGGCGTTTTATCGTTTTTCTTATTCTTTTAGCGATAATCATGATTGCTAATACGCAGCGTTTTGAACAAAAAGTTTTTAAAATTGCCAAATTAACAACCGAAGTGAAAGAATTAAGATCCGAATTTGTTGATAGACGTTCTCAGTTGATGAAGTTGAAAATGGAATCTACTGTTTCTGAAAAAATGATGGAAAAACAAATTTTCCCATCGACTGTTCCTCCAATTAAAATAAAAGTAAAAAAAGAAGAAGAGAAAACTTTTCTAAAAAAAATATGGCAGTAGAAGATAAACACATATCATATAGAATCTATCTCGTTGCATTTGCTATCTTTTTGGTAGCGATCGCTATTGCTATTAAATTAACTAATATTCAGTGGGTTGAAGGGGATTATTATAGGAAATTAGCCAAAGAGAGAACGGTTAAAAATTTTGTTATTCCTTCAAATAAAGGAAATATTTATTCCTCGGATGGAAGCTTATTGGCAACTTCAATTCCTAATTATGAAATACGTTTCGATGCTTTAGCGCCAAAAATGGAAATATTTGAGAAGAATGTTCAGTCACTATCTGATTCGCTGGCATTCGTTTTGGGTAAATCAAGTAGTTTTTATCAAAATGAACTGAGAAGAGCGAGAGCAAATAATAATCGTTATTACTTAATTGCCCGGGATTTGAGTTATACAGATTATATAAAAATTAAAGGATTTCCCTTGTTTAAATTAGGTGCATATAAAGGTGGAATTATCATCGAACAAAAAACGGTTAGGGAACATCCAATAGGTAAAATTGCCGAACGTACAATTGGCTATGAAAGAATGACTCCTGCAGGGACTTATGACGGTAAAGGAATCGAATGGGCGTATAGAAAATATTTGAATGGTAAAGACGGTAAAATTCTGAAACAAAAAATAGCAAAAGGACAGTGGAAACCCATTCGTGATGTTAACGAAGTGGATCCGCAAGACGGCTACGATGTAATCTCAACTATAGATGTTTACATACAAGATATTGCACATCATGCTTTATTAAAACAATTGCAAGAGTATGAGGCAGATCATGGTTGTGTCGTGGTAATGGAAACCGAAACTGGAAAAGTACGAGCTATTTCTAATTTAGGCAGAGCCGATGATGGAACTTATTATGAAACTACTAATTATGCCGTTGCTGAATCCCACGAACCAGGGTCGACGTTTAAATTAGTTGATTTAATGGCAATTCTAGAAGACAAGGTAGCTGATACGAGTACGGTTTATGATAGTCATGGAGGTATAGTTAAGTATTATGGAAGATCTGTACGCGATTCACATACGGGTGGTTATGGGAAAATTTCGTTAGCTCGTGGATTTGAACTTTCATCAAATACAGTTATGGTTCAGGCGGTTTATGAGAATTACAAAAGCAATCCATCAAAATTTGTAAATCATATTAGAAATTTTGGTTTGGATAAAACTTTAGGATTGGATCTTAAAGGAGAAGGAAAACCGATTATTCCACATCCTGGCGATAAAAGCTGGTCAGGAATTTCACTTCCGTGGATGGCATTTGGATACGAAGTTTCAGTTACTCCAATGCAGACATTGGCATTTTATAACTCTGTAGCAAATAATGGAGTAATGGTAAAGCCGCAGTTTGTTTCCGAAATTAAAGAATGGAACAAAACAATTAAGAAATTCGATACAGAAGTGATTAATGCAAAGGTTTGTTCGCCAGAGACAATTAGAAAATTAAAGGCTGTCTTGCAGAATGTTGTTAAAAAAGGAACGGGTTCTAAATTATATTCGAAAGATTTTTCTATGGCAGGAAAAACAGGAACAGTTCAGATGAATTATGGTGGGAAAGAAGGAAAGTCTGCCTTGTATTATGCGTCTTCTTTTGTTGGATATTTTCCAGCAGATCATCCTAAATATTCATGTATTGTAGTAGTACATAAACCTAATACAGCAAAAAATAATTATTATGGAGCCGATGTTGCGGGGCCTGTTTTTAAAAGAATTGCACAAAAGATTTTTACAGATGTGCCATCGACAAATGAAATAAAAAACATAAACAGAAAAGTCCCAAAACAAGAAAATAATTACAACAACTATTTTGCTAAATTACAAAAGCCACAGCAGCTAATTCCAAATGTAAAAGGTATGCCTGCAATGGATGCAATTGCTTTATTAGAAAATTTGCATTTAAAAGTAAAAGTAGTTGGTAAAGGGAAGGTTACGACACAATCGCTTCAAGCGGGTCACAATATAATAAATAACACAACTATAACATTAGAATTACTGTGATTATACTAAAAGACATATTATACAAAGTTACAATCGAAGCCGTACATGGTTCGGCTGAAGTTGCTGTAGGTAAAATCGAATTTGATTCAAGAAAAATTGAAAAGAACGACATTTTTGTAGCTATACGTGGTTCTGTTTCAGATGGACATGAGTTCATTCAAAAAGCAATCGAATTAGGGGCTATAGCAATCGTTTGTGATACTTTTCCAGAAAATTTCGAAAAAGGAATCACATACATACAGGTGAAAGACACCAATAAAGCATTGGCCTTCATGGCGGCTAATTATTTTGGAAATCCATCTGAAAATTTAAAGTTGGTTGGTATTACCGGAACAAACGGGAAGACTACTATCGCTTCTTTATTATATCAATTATTCAAAAAAGCAGGTTTTAAAGTAGGATTGATTTCTACTGTTAAGATATTGGTTGATGAAATCGAATACAAAGCCACACATACTACGCCAGATTCAATCACTATTAATCATTATTTAGCAGAAATGAGAAATGCAGGTGTTGAGTATTGTTTTATGGAAGTGAGTTCTCACGGGATTCATCAAAAGCGAACAGAAGCATTGCATTTCGTAGGTGGAGTTTTTACTAATTTATCACATGATCATTTGGATTACCATCCCACTTTTGCTGAATATAGAGATGTGAAAAAATCATTTTTTGACAACCTTCCAAAAAATGCTTTTGTCTTAACTAATGTTGATGATAAAAATGGTGCTGTAATGTTGCAAAATACAGTAGCGAATAAACGAACTTATGCTTTAAAATCATACGCAGATTATAAAGCTCAGATTCTCGAAAATCAATTGTCAGGTTTGCTTTTGAAGATTGATGGGAATGAAATTTGGGTTAAACTAATAGGAACTTTTAATGCCTATAATGTTTTGGCAATTTATGGAACTGCAGTTGAATTAGGAATGGACAGTTTAGAAACACTTCGTTTATTGTCTGAGCTAGAAAGTGTTTCAGGAAGATTTCAATACATTGTTTCTACTACAAATATCACAGTAATTGTCGATTATGCTCATACTCCTGATGCGCTGGAGAATGTTTTGAAAACAACTAATGATATTCGAACTAAAAATGAGCAGTTGATTACTGTTGTAGGTTGCGGTGGAAACAGAGATAAAACCAAACGACCAATTATGGCGACTATCGCCTCTGAATTGAGTGATAAAGTAATTCTTACGTCTGATAATCCAAGAAATGAAAATCCAGATACGATTATCCAGGAGATGGAAGTAGGTGTTGCGGCAGAGAATTATAAAAAAGTATTGGCGATAACGGACAGAAAGCAAGCTATAAAAACAGCTTGTCAATTGGCGCAGCCAAACGATATTATTTTGATTGCAGGAAAAGGACATGAAACCTATCAGGAAATCAATGGTGTGCGTCATGATTTTGACGACATGAAAATAGTGAAAGAGATATTAGAACAACTTCATAAATAGTAAAAATATGCTGTATTATTTATTTGAATACTTAGACAAAACATTAAATATTCCAGGGACTGGAGTGTTTCAATACATAACATTTAGATCGGCATTAGCCTTTATACTTTCTTTGCTATTGTCTACAGTTTATGGAAAAAGAATCATCCGTTTTTTGCAAAATCAGCAAGTGGGGGAGACGGTTCGTGAATTGGGATTAGCGGGTCAAAATGAAAAAGCGGGGACGCCAACTATGGGAGGTTTAATCATCATATTTGCTATTCTGGTGCCTGTTATGCTGTTTGCAAAACTACAAAACATTTACATTTTGTTGCTGATTGTAACAACTTTGTGGATGGGAACAATTGGGTTTGTAGATGACTATATCAAAATATTTAAAAAAGACAAGCAAGGATTAAAAGGGATTTTTAAAGTTTTTGGACAAGTGGGGTTAGGTCTTATTGTTGGGACTGTTCTTTATTTTAGTCCTGCAGTAACCGTGAGAACGGATACAGGAAAAGGAGATGTTTTTAGAACCACAACAGAAACGGTTATCACCGAAAGTCCAGTTGAAGAAAAATCTACAGCCACTACAATTCCGTTTTTTAAAAATAATGAATTCGACTATGCGGAATTATTGGCTTGGACGGGTGAAGGATATGAAAAATGGGCCTGGGCAATTTTTATCCCAGTTGTTATTTTTATCATCACAGCGGTTTCAAACGGAGCAAACTTAACAGACGGAATCGATGGACTCGCTGCGGGCACCTCGGCGATATCGGTTTTAGCATTGGGGATTTTCACCTTCGTTTCCGGAAATATTATTTTCTCTAATTATTTAAATATCATGTATATCCCTAATTCAGGAGAAATGACGGTGTTTATTGCGGCATTTGTGGGATCGCTTATTGGGTTTCTTTGGTACAATTCCTATCCGGCATCGGTGTTTATGGGTGATACTGGAAGTCTGACTATCGGTGGGATTATCGCGGTGCTGGCAATTGCGGTTCGTAAAGAATTATTAATTCCGCTATTATGTGGTGTTTTTTTAGTCGAAAATTTATCTGTGGTATTGCAGGTTAGTTATTTTAAATATACCAAAAAACGCTTTGGCGAAGGCCGAAGGATTTTCCTGATGGCGCCGTTGCATCATCACTATCAAAAGAAGGGATATCATGAAAGTAAGATTGTAACCCGATTTTGGATTGTAGCGATATTGTTAGCGATACTTTCGATTATTACTCTAAAATTAAGATAGTATGAGACTAGTAGTTTTAGGAGGAGGAGAAAGTGGAGTAGGTACTGCCATTTTAGGTAAGAAAAAAGGATATGATGTTTTTGTATCTGATTTTGGAAAAATAAAAAACAATTACAAGGAAGTTCTTATAAGTAACGGTATTGATTGGGAAGAGGAAAGACATACAGAGGATTTAATTCTAAATGCTGATGTAGTCATGAAAAGTCCAGGGATTCCAGAGAAAGCTCCGATTGTTAAAAAATTGATTGAAAAAGGAATTCCGGTAATTTCTGAAATAGAGTTTGCGGCTCCTTTCACAAAAGCAGTTACAATTGGAATTACGGGAAGCAACGGAAAGACGACAACAACTATGTTAATCTATCACTTGCTTAAATCGGCAGGATTAAATGTAGGATTAGGCGGAAATATAGGTAAAAGTTTTGCTGAGCAAGTTGTAGATGACACCTACGATTCGTACGTACTTGAATTGAGTAGTTTCCAGTTGGACGGAATCGTGGATTACAAACCGCACATTGCTATTATTACGAATATTAGTCCGGATCATTTAGATCGATACGAATATAATTATCAAAATTATATTAATTCAAAGTTCAGAATCACAATGAATCAAACCGAGGATGATTACCTCATTTATGACGCAGATGATGAAGCCATAACAACATGGTTAGAAAACAATAAAACGAAAGCAAAACTAATCCCTTTTTCATTGACAAAAACATTCAACGAAGGAGCCTTTATACAAAACAATAAAATGGAAGTAAAAATCAATCAAGATGAATTTTTAATGGAAACAGAATCTATTGCATTAGAAGGAAAACATAATATGAAAAATGCAATGGCAGCAACCTCTGTGGCAAAATTGATGCAAATAAGAAAAGCAACAATCCGTGAAAGTTTATCTAATTTTCAAGGAGTGGAGCACCGTCTTGAGAAAGTATTGAAGATCCAGAATGTACAATATATCAATGATTCCAAAGCGACTAATGTAAACGCTACTTTTTTTGCATTGGACAGTATGAACATGCCAACAGTTTGGATTGTTGGAGGTGTTGATAAAGGAAATGATTACAATGAATTAATGTCATTAGTACGTGAAAAAGTGAAAGCTATCATTTGTCTTGGAGTTGATAATAAAAAAATAATTGATGCTTTTGGTAACGTTGTTGATATGATGGTTGAAGTTACGAATATGAATGATGCTGTTAGAATGGCACAACGATTAACAGAAAAAGGGGATGCCGTTTTATTGTCACCTGCCTGTGCTAGTTTTGATTTGTTTGAGAATTATGAAGATAGAGGAAATCAATTTAAACAAGCGGTTCATAATCTATAGTCGAATGACAATGTCTTTTTTGGAAATAAAATAATAAAAATGAAACAACTAATAAGCAATCTAAAAGGAGATAAAGTAATATGGTCATTCGTGGCTTTATTAGCTTTGTTTTCGTTTATGCCTGTTTTTAGTGCGAGTAGTAATTTGGCTTATTTAGGACATGGAACAGGAAATACCTTGGGTTATTTGGTAAAGCATTTAGCACATATATGTATTGGTTTTCTAATTATTTTTCTTGTACACCGAGTGCCATATCATTATTTTAGAGCAATATCTAAAGTGGCATTGCCAGTTGTTTGGATTTTGTTGCTTTATACATTAGTCAAAGGAACCGTGATCGCTGGAGCAAATGCCAGTAGATGGATTCAAGTTCCTTTTATAGGAATATCATTCCAGACTTCCACTTTGGCATCTGTTGTCTTATTCATATTTGTCGCTAGATATTTGTCTAAAACTAGAGAAGAGCCAATTACTTTTAAGGTCTCGTTATGGGAGCTTTGGTTGCCTGTGTTTATTACTTTGATTCTAATTTTACCGGCCAATTTCTCGACTACCGCATTAATTTTTGCAATGATACTCATGTTGGTGTTTATTGGAAAATACCCATTAAAATATATTGGAGCTATTATAGGTTCTGGAATTCTATTTCTTGCTTTTTTTGTTCTTGTAGCTAAAGCTTTTCCTGACTCGCGATTTTTTAGTAGAGTAACAACTTGGGAAAGCAGAATCGAAAATTTCAGTTCAGACAAACCTGATGAAGATGATTACCAAATTGAGAAAGCAAAAATTGCTATAGCATCGGGTAAAATATATGGACTGGGTCCTGGTAAAAGTGTTCAGAAGAATTTTTTACCGCAATCCTCGTCTGATTTTATTTATGCCATTATAGTAGAAGAATATGGTCTTGTAGGTGGTTTTCTAGTTCTTATTTTATATTTATTATTGTTGTTTCGATTCGTGATTGCTTCGCATAAGGCCAATACACTTTTTGGAAAGTTAGTTGTTGTGGGTCTCGGTTTTCCGATGATTTTTCAAGCTATGGTTAATATGGCCGTCGCGGTAGAGTTGTTGCCGGTAACGGGTCAGACGTTGCCATTGATAAGTAGTGGAGGTAGTTCGATTTGGATGACTTGTTTTGCGCTGGGAATCATTATAAGTGTGACGAAGAAAGACGAAGAAATTGAGGAAGAACTGAAGACTGCCGCTAAGCGTGAAGAAGCGCTTCAAAAACTAATCGATGCCGAATTAGATTCAGAAAAGGAAGTCATAGAGGATTATTCGATTACAGACAAAGCGGCAAACCCAATGAGCGCAGTTTTGAATAGATAATATTTTTAAGGGATAAAATAATTTAAAATTAAATAATTTCAATATAATGAGGCAATATAAATTCATATTAAGTGGTGGAGGAACAGGTGGTCATATCTATCCTGCGATTGCTATTGCCAATGAATTAAAATTACGCTTTCCTGATGCTGAATTTCTTTTTGTGGGTGCCAAAGATAAAATGGAAATGCAAAAAGTACCTCAAGCCGGTTTCCAAATTAAAGGATTGTGGATTGCGGGTTTACAAAGAAGAATAACTTTAGAAAACATGATGTTTCCATTGAAATTAGTAGATAGTTTATGGAAAGCAAAACAAATCATAAAAGAGTTTAAACCGGATGTAGTGATTGGAACCGGTGGTTTTGCTAGCGGACCATTATTGAAAATGGCTAGTATGATGGAAATTCCTACGGTGATTCAAGAACAAAATTCATTTCCGGGAATTACGAATAAGTTATTAAGTAAAAAAGCGGATGCAATCTGTGTTGCATATGAAAATTTAGAACGATTTTTTCCCAAAGATAAAATGGTCTTGACAGGGAATCCTGTTCGTGAGGATTTAATTGACATTGAAAGTAAAAGAGTAGCTGCTATTGAGTACTTTAATTTAGATGCTACTAAAAAAACACTATTGGTTCTTGGCGGAAGCCTTGGCGCAAGAAGAGTAAATCAGTTGATCGAAAAAGAATTAGAAAATATTCAAAACCAAGAGGTGCAGATAATCTGGCAATGTGGGAAATTGTATTTTGAGGATTATAAAAAATACAATTCAAATACTGTTCAGGTTGTCGCTTTTATCGAAAGAATGGATTTTGTGTACGCAGCTGCAGATGTTATTATTTCCAGAGCGGGAGCATCGTCAGTGTCAGAGTTATGTATTGTAGGGAAGCCAGTATTATTTATCCCTTCGCCTAATGTAGCTGAAGATCATCAAACTAAAAATGCAAAAGCTATTGTTGATAAAAAAGGGGCACTTTTATTGAAAGAATCTGAGCTTGATGCAGAGTTTAGCTTGGTTTTTGAAGCATTATTAAAAGATAAAGGAAAGCAAAATCAATTAAGTGAAAATATTAAACAGTTAGCAATGCCGAAAGCGACAAAACAAATTGTTGACGAAATTGTGAAACTAATTAAAAACAAATAAAAACATAGTTAAATCAATATGAACTTAAACCAAATACATAACGTCTACTTCATCGGCATCGGTGGCATCGGAATGAGTGCTTTGGCTCGGTATTTTAAAAATATTGGGAAACAAGTTGCGGGTTATGATAAAACCCCTACGACTTTGACAAAAGAATTGATAGAGAGTGGTATTGCAATTCATTTTGAAGACAGTATTGATTTGGTTCCCAAAGATTATTTTGTCGAAAATACTTTAGTTATTATTACGCCTGCTGTTCCTGGAACACATTCAGAATGGAACTATTTTAAAGAGCGTGAATATCATATTAAGAAAAGAGCAGAAGTTCTAGGGATAGTAACTAAGGATACGTTTTGTTTTGCGGTTGCGGGAACGCACGGGAAAACAACTACATCCAGTATTTTAGGTCATATTTTATATGACAGCGGCGCAGATGTTACTGCTTTTATAGGAGGAATAGTTGAAAATTATAATTCGAATTTGGTAGGAGACGGAAAAACAGTTACCGTAGTTGAGGCTGATGAATTTGACCGTTCATTTTTGCATTTGCACCCCAATATTGCTTGTATTACATCAATGGATGCAGATCATTTAGATATTTATGGGACTAGTGATGCGATAGAAGAATCATTTGTGGAGTTTGCAAACAAAGTAGAAGATAAAAGCAGATTATTTATAACTAAAGAGTTGCCTCTAGAAGGAGTTACTGTGGCGGTCAATGAAGATGCTGTTTATAGTGCTATAAATGTTAGAATTGATAATGGGAGTTACATCTTTGATGTAAAAACGCCAAATGGAATTTTAAAAGATTTTCGTTTTGGATTGCCGGGAAAACATAATTTAATGAACGCTCTAATGGCTATAGCAATGGCAATAAATTTCGGCACCCCAACCGATGCTATTGCAATAGCTTTAGCTTCATTTAAAGGGATAAGAAGACGATTTTCTTATCAAATAAAAACGGATGATTTAGTGTATATCGATGATTATGCACATCATCCTACTGAGATTAATGCTGTCTATCAAGCGGTTAGAGAATTATATCCCGATAAGAAGATTCTTGCGGTATTTCAGCCCCATTTGTTCAGCAGAACAAAAGATTTTGCGGATGATTTTGCCAAGAGTCTATCTCAATTTGACGAGCTTTTGTTGATGGATATTTATCCTGCTCGTGAATTACCGATGGAAGGAATAACATCGGAATGGTTATTGGGTAAGGTAGATAATAAAAATAAGAAATTAGTTTCAAAAGAGAACGTGATAGGAACTATTCTGGAGAGTGATGCTCAAATAATCGTGACGATAGGAGCAGGAGATATTGGAGAATTAGTAGGGTCAATTAAAAAAGTGCTCAATGAAAATATTTAACTGGACAAATACGAGATTAGTGCTCATGATTGGGGTTGTGATTTTCCTTTTTTCATTTACTTCAAATCGAAATGAAAAAAGAAAACTCACTAAATCTGTAGTTGTTTTTGTTGGAGATAATGCTCTTTTTGTAAAAAGAGAAACGGTTAATAAATTGTTAATAGAAAATAATAAGAACGCTTCAAGCATTGGAAAAGATGAAGTAGCTTTGAATGAGCTAGAGAGAAGACTGAATTCAAATAAGATGATTGAGAAATCAGATGTATTTGTGAGTATTGATGGTGTTCTAAAAGCAGTAGTAAAACAAAAGACTCCGGTAGCAAGGGTTTTTGACGGGAATGACTCTTTTTATATTGATTATGAAGGGAGTGTAATGCCATTGTCAAATAATTTTACGGCCAGAGTTCCACTTGTTTCAGGGATGATTAATAGAAATAATACCGAAAAATACGCCCAATTATTTCGGGTTATTTATGATGATGATTTTTTGAAAAAAAACATCATTGCTGTTGAAATTATGCACAATGGAAGGTTGAAAATGCTGAATAGGAATTATAAATATGAGATTGATTTTGGAAATTCCGCAGATATGGAACAAAAATTCAAAGATTATAAGGCTTTTTTTCAAAAAGCAGTTTTAGACAGTTCGTTGTATAAATATAAAAAAATAGACCTGAGATTTACAAAACAAGTAGTTTGCACTAAATAAATAGATAATGGAAAAAGAGAATGTTGCAGTGGGTCTAGATATTGGGACAACCAAAATTGTTGCCATGATAGGCAAGAAAAACGAATATGGTAAGTTGGAGATTCTAGGAGTTGGTAAATCTAAAAGTTTAGGTGTTGCCAGGGGAGTAGTGAATAATATTACGCAAACCATTCAGTCAATCCAACAAGCAATTCAAGAAGCTGAGAATAACTCAGGTTATAAAATTAAGGATGTTGTAGTAGGAATTGCAGGTCAACACATACGCAGTATTCAGCATACGGATTATATCAGTAGAAATAATCCTGAAGAAGTAATAGGAGGAGCTGATATTCAACTTCTGATTGATCAGGTGAATAAATTGGCTATGTTGCCAGGGGAAGAAATTATACATGTCTTACCTCAAGAATTTAAAATTGACGGTCAATCTGAAATCAAAGAGCCTATAGGAATGTATGGCGGAAGACTAGAATCTAGTTTTCACGTTGTAGTTGGTCAAGCCTCTTCAATTAGAAATGTGGGTCGTTGTATTCAGAGTTCAGGAATTGAATTATCAGGATTGACATTGGAACCATTAGCTTCCTCTGACGCTGTATTGAGTCAGGAAGAAAAAGAAGCTGGAGTTGCCTTGATTGACATAGGTGGAGGAACTACAGATTTAGCTATTTTTAAAGATGGAATTATACGTCACACAGCAGTTATTCCTTTTGGAGGAAATGTAATTTCTGATGATATAAAAGAAGGATGTTCAATTATTGAAAAACAAGCAGAATTATTAAAAGTAAAATTTGGTTCCGCTTGGCCCGGTGAAAACAGAGATAATGAAATTGTTTCTATTCCTGGATTAAGAGGAAGAGAGCCAAAAGAAATTTCTTTAAAAAACTTGTCAAAAATAATTCACGCACGTGTTGTGGAAATTGTGGAGCAGGTTTTTACGGAAATCAAAGCCTATGGACATGAAGATCCTCGCAAAAAATTAATTGCAGGAATCGTTCTGACGGGTGGAGGTGCTCAATTGAAGCATATTAAGCAGTTAGTGGAATACATCACAGGGATGGATACCAGAATAGGATATCCAAACGAGCATTTAGCTGGTGATTCAGACGAAGAATTTTCTAGTCCATTATATGCTACAGCGGTAGGATTAGTAATGAATAGCATCGAGAATAAAACACATAGTGCTGTCAAAATGGATGAAATAGCTCCGCCAAAAGCAGCTGCTTATCGTGCCCCAGTTGTGGATCATTATGATAGAATGGTCGAAGAGGAAGAAGTTGAAACAACGAGTAAAGCGAAGAATGAAGAATCTACTGGAGACAAGATAAAAAGATCATTTTTTGATCGTTATGTCGATAAGATTAAAGATTTTTTAGATAACGCAGAGTAGGGCATCGACCCAAATTAAAAATACAACAATTAATAATTAATATCAAAAACCAAATAAAATGATGAGCAACTCAGAATTTGGAAGTATTTCATTTGATTTACCAAAAAACCAATCAAATGTAATCAAAGTAATTGGTGTAGGTGGAGGCGGAAGTAATGCTGTAAACCACATGTTTAAACAAGGAATTAAAGGGGTGGATTTTATTGTTTGTAATACTGATTCTCAGGCATTACAAAACAGTTCAGTGCCAAATAAAATCCAGTTAGGAGTAGGCTTAACGGAAGGATTAGGAGCTGGTGCAAATCCAGATGTAGGACAACAATCGGCTATTGAAAGTATTGTCGATATCGAAAAATTATTGGATCGCAATACTAAGATGGTATTCATAACTGCCGGAATGGGTGGGGGTACCGGTACAGGTGCTGCTCCAGTAATCGCGCAGTTGGCTAAAGAAAGAGAAATTCTTACTGTAGGTATTGTAACACTTCCGTTCTTATTTGAAGGTAAAGTTCGTCAAGAACAAGCTAAAATTGGAATCGAGAAACTACGCAAACAGGTAGACTCTTTAATTGTTATCAACAACAATAAATTAAGAGAAGTTTATGGAAATCTAGGTTTCAAAGCTGGGTTTTCAAAAGCGGATGAAGTTTTGGCTACTGCGTCAAGAGGAATCGCAGAAGTAATAACACACCACTACACTCAAAATATCGATTTAAGAGATGCTAAGACCGTTTTGTCTAATAGCGGAACTGCAATAATGGGATCGGCTACTGCCGAGGGTGAAAACAGAGCTAAAGAGGCAATAATATCTGCTTTAGACTCTCCTTTACTAAATGATAATAAAATCACTGGTGCCAAAAACGTATTGTTGCTCATCGTTTCTGGTTCTAATGAAATCACTTTAGATGAAATAGGGGAAATTAACGACCATATTCAAAATGAAGCGGGTCACAATGCCAATATTATTATGGGTGTTGGTGAAGACGAAACATTGGGTGATGCCATTGCAGTTACTATTATTGCAACGGGTTTTGACATTGAACAACAAAACGGAATTGTAAATACAGAGCCAAAAAAAATAATTCATACACTAGAGGATGAGCAAAGAAGTGTTCATAACCTATCGCAAAATACAGTAGCGGCATTTGATTTAAATGCTGAGAAAACGGTTTCAGGTTCTGATGAAAGAATTGTTTTTGATTTAGTAGAAGACACTGTTACTCCACAATCGGTAGTTCCTGTTGCAGGAAACGAAGAATTGATGGCGATGTCTGAGTTTATTAAAAACTTAGATGTTACTTTCGAAATCGTTTCTCCTATTAAAGATATTGATTTCACTTTTACTTCTCCAAAAGTAGCAGAGGTAAAAGAGGTACAACAACCTAAAGCGATAGAAAGACAAGAACAAACTACTTTTTCTTTTGATTTACCAATACATAGACCGGAACCAGTACAAAAAGTGGAAGAGGATAAGCTATTGTTTGAATTGACTAACGAAACACGTGATATTAAGGTGAATCAGCCTGTTCAATTTGTGCCCGTGACTGAAGTAACAGATAAAGGAATTGTCAAATATTCTCTTGAAGAGTATATGGAGGTCGAGGATAATTTCGCGAGTTCTAAACCAGCTGTAAAAGTAGTGGAAGAAGTTATTCCTGCGGAGTTAAATATCACGATGAAAAAAGTGGATTCAGCAACGGAGGCTCCTTCAGGATTAGAGGAAATCTCTCCTATGGAAATGACAATTGAAGAAACTTTGAAGCTTAGAGCTGATGAGAGAAGAAAAAAACTAAAAGAATTCAATTATAAGTTTCATAATAACGTATCTAAAATTGATGAGTATGAAAGGGAGCCTGCCTATAAAAGATTAGGAATAGACATCTCAAATACACAGTCAAACAATACAAATTCGAGGATTTCAGTTGGGACTGATAGCAACAATGATTTACAGTTGCGCTCTAATAACTCTTTTTTACATGACAATGTAGATTAATAGACACGCAAACCAATATGATTTAACCCGAAAATTGAATTTAATTTTCGGGTTATTTTTTTTTCATTGTCAGGAACAAAGCAATCTTTTTGTTAATTCCAGTAAATTTATTTAAATTTGCGGGGCCCTAATCCTGCTGTCGTTTCAAGCTTTTTCTCGAAAATGCTTTTTTCAAAGTCCTTAAAAGAGCTTCCTTTGGTCGCTTTTTAAGTTCAAGAAAAAATGCAGTTTCTCAAAAAAGGCTTTTCACTACCATCAGGGGCATATAGAAAGTGTTCAGTTTACAGTGTTCGTTTTTTTTAGTATGAAGGGAAATCTAAAATCTAAAATCTAAAATCATAAATTAATATGAGTTTATCAATACAAATCATGGACGATATTAAAACTGCCATGAGAGCTAAGGATACAGTAGCTTTAGAAGCCTTAAGAGCGATTAAATCTGAAATTCTTTTAGCTCAGACCGCTTCAGGTTCAAAAGAGGAAATCACTGAAGCAGACGAAATTAAATTGCTTCAAAGGTTAGTAAAAACCCGTAAGGACAGCGCTAAAATTTTCACGGAGCAAAATCGTATGGATTTAGCGGAGCCAGAATTGGCACAAATCGCAGTAATCGAAAAATTCTTACCTGCACAATTAACAGAATCTGAAGTAGAAGTTGTGATTGCAAAAATCATCGCAGAAACGGGAGCTTCAGGAATTGCATCAATGGGTAAAGTGATGGGATTAGCCTCAGCACAACTTGGAGGAACAGCCGAAGGGAAAACGATCTCTGCAATAGTTAAGAAATTATTGGTTTAATAATAAAGTTGTTGATTAACGATTTTAAATCACAAATCTAAAATCGTTAATCAATAATCTAAAATTAGATGGCTGAGTAGTTCAACTGGATAGAATATCAGATTTCGACTCTGAGGGTTGCAGGTTCGAACCCTGTCTCGGCCACTACATCTATAGAAGCAACAAATGACAATATAAGTTTTGTTATTTTGTTGCTTTTTTTTGTTTATAAATACAATAGTTTTGAAGGAACAACATAGCAAAGACAATAAAGATGATTAGTATATTTCAATTTTTTCTAATTGTATTGCTCGGTATTATTATGGCTGTATTGGTTTTTGAACCTCTATATGTGCTAATTTTTAATAAACCGTTTTATATACATTGGTATCCATTTAGACGAAAACTTAGTTCTATACAACGAGATGTTCTAAGAATGGAGTGCGCTTTTTATCAAAGGTTATCTGAAAAGAGGAAACTTTTTTTTGAGCATCGTATGGCTGCTTTTATTACAAAGTATCCATTTTTTGGCAAGGATGGTTTTGTTGTTACGGATCAGAGTAAAGTGCTGATTGCAGCCACTTATGTAATGATGACTTTTGGGATGCGACATTACCTGATTGCTGTTTTTGATAAGATAATCATTTATCCACAACATTATTTATCTACAATACGTGATGAGTATCATAAGGGAGAGTTTAATCCGCGACTTAAAGCATTAGTTTTCTCTTGGAAAGATTTTCAGGAAGGATATTATTATGATAGTGACAATCTTAATCTTGGTATACATGAGTTTAGCCATGCGCTGTATTTTCATGGTTTGAAGAGTAGGGATCAAAGTGCGGTTGTTTTTTCGAGTGCTTATGTCAAAATACAAGAGTATTTAGTTCAGCCCAATGTACTAGATAAACTGGTTTTGTCCAATTATTTCAGGATATATGCTTATACAAATAAGGTGGAGTTTTTGGCAGTAATTTTAGAGCATTTCTTTGAGACGCCACAAGTTTTTAAGGAAGAGTTTCCGGAGCTTTATTCTAATGTACGGGATATGATTAATTTTAATGAAAACGATTCAAAGTTATAAATTTAGCTTTTAAGACATGTTTAATAGTATTATTTACAAGTATGACACTCTCTTTTAATTTTTATAAAAAAACAAAAAAAATTTGCCACGAATTTCACAAATTGGCGCAAATTATAAAACTTAAAAGAAAACTAATTCCACTAATTTTGTCGGGCTATTAATTTATTAGAGTGAATTCTTGACTAAACAAAAACATTTTTAAAATAGTATGGGGCATTTTTATTAAAGCAAATGTCTTGATTTAAGAGTTAAGTTCGTTGTGCTCTGCTTTTTTAGTTGTAAATTTAAGTGTAATTATAAACTATGATGTCATGAAACAAAATGTACCAGTGTCGACTATTATGACTAAAAACATTATTAAGTTGAATCTTTCTGATGATTTAACGAAAGCCGAAGCCTTATTTAAAAAGCATAAAATTAGACATATTCCAGTAGTGAATAAAGACATAATAGTGGGAATGCTCAGTTATAGTGATTTGCTGCGAGTCTCGTATGCAGATGCTGCCGACGACGAGGCTAACAATGTCGAATCTGTTGTGTTCAATATGTTTGCGGTGAAACAGGTAATGGCCAAAGATATAATTGCGATTTCTCCAGAAACGACAATACATCAGGCTGCTGAAATCTTATCTAAAAATGAATTTCATGCTTTACCTGTATGTGAGAATGAGATACTAATGGGTATTGTTACTACAACAGATTTAATGAAATATTTATTAGATCAGTATAAAGAAGAAATATAAAAAGAAGTCCCGTGCTAAAGTTGTAGCACGGGACTTCTCTTCTTTTATAAAAGAAACATTTTTTAGATGGCTGTCAATTTTTTCAAATCGGCAATAGTTTCTGTAGGATTTGTAGCCTTAAATACATAGCTTCCTGCTACCAGAACATCTGCTCCGGCTTCTACGAGTTGCTTTGCATTTTTGTTAGTAACACCACCATCAACTTCAATTAATGTTGTAGCTCCTTTTCTAGTGATTAAAGCTTTTAGTTTTTGAACTTTTGCATAGGTATTTTCAATAAAGGATTGTCCTCCAAATCCAGGATTCACGCTCATGATGCAAACTAAGTCGATATCGTTGATAACGTCTTCTAATAAGTCAATATTAGTGTGAGGGTTGATTGCTACTCCGGCTTTCATTCCTTCCGCTTTGATGGCCTGTAACGTTCTATGAAGATGTGTACAAGCTTCATAGTGTACACTAAGAATGTTAGCGCCTAAATCGGCAAAAGTTTTGATGTAACGGTCTGGATCTACGATCATCAAATGTACATCAATCGTTTTCTTAGCGTGTTTGTTAATTGCTTCCAAAACTGGCATTCCGTAAGAAATGTTTGGAACAAAAACACCGTCCATAATGTCAATATGAAACCAGTCTGCTTCGCTATTGTTAATCATTTCGATGTCGCGTTGCAGATTTCCAAAATCGGCTGCCAATACTGATGGTGCAATAAGTGTGTTTTTCATTGTGTTGTTGTTTAATCTGAGTTTGTTTCAGATTCTTTAGTTGTAGTTTCTGCAAAATTAGGTTATTTAAAACAAATGCGAAAGTTTTTTTGCGTGGACAACTTCGGGGTGAAGCACGTTTAGTGCGTAAGGGATTGCAATGGAAATCCTTTTTTATTTATGGAGCGATAGCGTATTATATAAAAAAGATTGTAATGGAAAGCCCGACCCGAAGTTTTTACGAAGGGTTACGCCCAAATCAATTGCATTTACAAAATTCAATTGCAATAATAAAAAAGATCGGCAGTTTTCAATTCCCCTTATTGGGGTAGGGGCTAATAATAAAAAACTTCGGAAACCCGAGAGCTTAGCTCGAACAGACCGAGAGTTTTTTTGATAAAAAATAAAACTCCGGTAATCAGCCGGAGTTTCAATCATCAATCAAAAAACGAACAGTCAATCAAACTGTTGTTCATTTTGAATTAAAATGTTTAATAGTTTAACCATTTTAATTGGGGAATATTTTTAACCTAGGTATGTTTTAAGTATTTTACTTCTAGAAGTATGTTTCAATCTACGGATCGCTTTTTCCTTGATTTGACGTACACGCTCACGAGTTAGGTCGAAAGTCTCTCCAATTTCTTCCAAAGTCATTGGGTGTTGGTCACCAAGTCCAAAGTACAAACGAACTACATCAGCCTCTCTTGGAGTTAATGTTTCTAATGAACGCTCGATTTCGGTACGTAATGATTCGTGGATTAATTCTCTGTCTGGGTTTGGAGATTCACCGGAACGCAATACATCGTATAGGTTAGAATCTTCTCCTTCAACAAGAGGTGCATCCATTGATAAGTGACGGCCAGAGTTTTTCATAGACTCTTTTACATCATTTACTGTCATGTCTAGTTCTTTTGCAATTTCCTCAGCAGATGGTGGACGCTCGTTAGATTGCTCTAATAAGGCATACATTTTGTTGATTTTATTGATAGAACCAATTTTATTTAAAGGCAAACGAACGATACGAGATTGTTCTGCCAAAGCTTGTAGTATCGATTGACGAATCCACCATACAGCGTACGAGATGAATTTGAAACCACGTGTTTCATCAAAACGTTGAGCCGCTTTAATAAGACCTAGATTTCCTTCGTTAATTAAATCAGGAAGTGTTAATCCTTGATTTTGGTATTGTTTTGCTACCGAAACAACGAAACGTAAATTTGCTTTTGTTAATTTTTCAAGGGCTTTTTGATCCCCGGCTTTAATCTTTTGTGCTAATTCTACTTCTTCGTCAGCGGTAATAAGGTCAACTTTTCCAATTTCTTGTAAATATTTGTCTAATGAAGCAGTTTCACGATTGGTAACCTGCTTGGTGATTTTAAGTTGTCTCATGTTTTTGTGTCCTCAGTTTTTAAGTGTACAAGTAATTATACGTATGAAGTTGCTAGAAAGTTACAAAAGGATGAAAATATTTTGATAAAAGTCAAAAACCCCATTTCAAATGAATGAATTGGGGTTTTTTATAAATGAACCTTTAGTAAACTAAGATCTGATTACTCTTTTCTTTCCTCACGTGGAGGTCTTGGCATAAGTGCTTTTCTTGACACTTTTTCTTTTCTTGTTTTCGGATCCATACCTAAGTATTTCACTTGGAAAACATCGCCCATGTTGACAACGTCAGAAACATTTTCTGTGCGTTCCCATGCTAGCTCAGATACGTGAAGTAACACTTCATTTCCTGGAGCTTCAAGGTATTCTACTACTGCACCAAAATCTAACATTTTGATTACTTTCACTTCGTAAGACTCATTCATTTTAGGCTTGAAAGTGATCGACTTGATTTTAGCCAATACTGCTTCGATTCCAGCAGGATCAGTTCCTAAAATTTCGATAACTCCTTCTTCCGTAGCAGGGTCTTCGTTGATAACAATTGTTGTTCCTGTAGTTTTTTGTAATTCTTGAATCACTTTTCCACCAGGTCCAATCAAAGCACCGATAAATGCATTAGGAATTCTTCTTGTAATGATTTTTGGAGCGTAAGCTTTAACATCTTCTTTTGGAGCTGCTAAAGTTTCGATTAATATTCCAAGGATATGTAAACGACCGTCACGAGCTTGCGCTAATGCTGCTTCCATAATCTCATACTTCAATCCGTCAATCTTGATGTCCATTTGACAAGCTGTAATTCCTTCAGAAGTTCCAGTTACTTTAAAGTCCATATCTCCTAAGTGATCTTCATCACCAAGAATATCAGACAATACCGCATAACGGTCTCCGTCAGTAATTAATCCCATTGCAATTCCAGAAACGGGACGAATCATTTGGATACCAGCATCCATTAATGATAATGTTCCAGCACAAACTGTTGCCATAGAAGAAGAACCGTTAGATTCTAATACTTCAGATACGACGCGGATTGTGTAAGGACAATCAGCAGGAATCATGTTTTTCAACGCTCTTTGCGCTAAGTTTCCGTGACCAACTTCTCTTCTAGAAGTTCCTCTTAAAGGACGTGCCTCACCAGTTGAGAAAGGAGGGAAGTTATAGTGTAAGTAGAATTTTTCTTCACCTTGTTGAGATGGAGAGTCAATTTGGTTTGCTTCTCTAGACGTTCCTAAAGTTGCTGTTGCCAATGCTTGAGTTTCTCCACGTGTAAACAATGCAGATCCGTGTACAGATGGTAAGTAATCTACTTCACACCAGATATCTCTAATTTCTGTAGTTTTTCTACCGTCTAAACGTGTTCCTAAATCTAGGGTTACGTTACGAACCGCTTCTTTGTTGGTTTTTTTGAAATATTTAGAAACTAATTCGCCATCTACTGCTAATTCTTCTTCAGTAAATAAGGCTTTAACTTCTTCTTTAACTTCATCAAATGCAGCAGTGCGCTCTTGTTTAGAAGAACCTTTGCTAGCAATAGCGTAGATTTTATCGTAAGATGCTGCTTTTACTTTAGCGTAAATAGCTTCGTCTTCTCTTTCTCCTTCGTAAGTACGAACTTCTTTTTTTCCAAAAGCAGCTACCAATCTTTCTTGTGCAGCAATTTGATTTTTGATATGTTCGTGAGCAAATTTAATGGCGCTAAGCATTTCTGCTTCTGAAATCTCTTTCATTTCACCTTCTACCATTGCGATAGAATCCATAGAAGCTCCAATCATCATATCAATATCTGATAATTCTAATTGTGCACGACTTGGGTTGATGATGAATTTTCCGTCGATACGACCTACTCTAGCTTCAGAGATTAATGTTTCGAATGGAATGTCAGATAGAGCTAAAGCTGCTGATGCTGCTAAACCTGCTAATGCATCTGGCATTACATCTTCGTCAAAAGACATTAATTGAATCATTACCTGAACTTCGGCATGGTAGTCACTAGGGAAAAGCGGACGTAAAACACGGTCAACAAGACGCATTGTTAATACTTCGCTATCACTTGGTCTTGCTTCTCTTTTGAAAAAACCACCTGGAAAACGACCAGCTGCAGCAAATTTCTCACGATAATCTACCGTAAGAGGTAAAAAGTCGATACCTGGACTTGCTTTTCTTGAAGAAACTACTGTTCCTAAAATAACAGTCTTTCCTATTCTAATTACTACAGATCCGTCTGCTTGTTTGGCTAAACGACCTGTCTCGATTGTGATGTTTCTGCCATCACCTAAATCGATAGTTTCTACAAATAATTGTGGAATCATAAATTTATTTTTTTTAGTTAAACATGGGTTCTAGTTGTGTTGTAGTTGTTGTTTGCGTAGTTAATGCCTAAAACCCAATGAAAAACCAAACTTTTTTTATTCTTAATTTTGCCCCTTTAGGGGTTTGGGGGTAAAAACAAAAAGAGGCACTCTCGCGCCTCTTTAGTATATTGATTATTTTCTGATACCCAATACTTTGATAATCTCACGATATCTGTTGATTTCTTTCTTTTTCAAGTAATCCAACAAAGATCTTCTTTTTCCTACTAGCAATACTAATGAACGCTCTGTGTTATAATCGTGACGATTTTTTTTCAAGTGTTCTGTTAGGTGGCTAATTCTGAAAGTGAACAAAGCAATTTGAGCTTCTGATTTACCTGTGTTTGTTTTTTCTCCGTGTTTAGCGAAGATTTCTTCTTTAATCTCTTTAGTTAAATACATTCCAATATTTGTTTAATGATTTTTATGTATGTCCTACAGCTATTGTAAGACGGGTGCAAAGATAATATTTATTTTCAATATGGCAATATAATTTTTAGCTAAGATTTACGGCTGTAGTGCTCAAAGAATTAAACAAGAAACGTTTTTGCAATCTCTTTATTTACAAATTCCAAAAACCATTCGTCTTCTTCTGTAAAAGGATCTATTACATGGCTGTCAATATCAATTTGACCAATGTTTTTTCCGTGTACAAATAAGGGAACCACAATTTCTGACTTTACTGTAAAGCTACAAGCGATGTAATTGTCTTGTGCCGCTACATCGGGAACAACAAAATTATCATTAGAAACTGCCACCTGTCCACAAATTCCTTTACCGAAAGGAATAACAGTATGATCAGTCTCCGCTCCTACATAGGGGCCTAAATGTAAAGTTTTTGTGTCATGATTAGCAAAGTAGAATCCAACCCAATTGTAATAGTCTACGTTGTCTTTTAAAAGCTGGCAAACTGATAAAAGTTTTTCGTCTCTGGAAAGACTGTTATTTATTGTAATTGCAGTTACCTTTGGTTGTAATTCTTGAAATGTCATATTTTCTAATTTTTAAGCAAAAGTATTTAAAGTCTCTTTTAAAAATTATATAAATTTGTTAAAAATTAGATTTTGAAAAAATATTTTATCTTATATAAACCCTTTTTGCTTTTTTTAATAAAGTTTTTTTTGACTTATATCATTCTTACGTTATTATATCAAGGTTTTTTGAGAAGGTTTGAAGATAATAAGATTGATTCTATTACTAAAGTAGTTGCTAGGAATACGGAACAGTTGTTGGATTTATTTCCAACGGATGCAGCTATCGAGGAAAACAAAATGGGATCTTCTATAAAATTACTCTATAATCATAAATATGTTGCACGGATAATTGAGGGATGTAATGCTATTAGTGTTATTATTCTATTTATTTCATTTGTTGTTTCATTTTCAGGGAAGTTAAAACCAACGTTATTTTTTGTTTTTGGCGGAAGTATAGTCATTTATATATTAAATGTGATTCGTATCGCTATGTTGAGTGTATTAATCTATCATTTTCCTAGGCAGGTGTCTTTGCTTCACAGTGTATTATTTCCACTATTCATTTATGGGGTAGTTTTCCTTCTATGGGTAATTTGGGTACGTAAATTTTCATTATATGCTAAAACAACTGCTGTCACATAAGCTAAGAATTGTTCTCGGATTGGTATTCGTAGTATTACTTGCTGTGGTCCGTGCTTATGAAGATCAATTATTTTATGATCCTTTTTTGAATTATTTTAAAAGTGACTATAACTCCTTGCCATTGCCGTCCTACAATTCTTTTCAGTTGTTGATGGGGTTGCTGCTTCGTTATGGGTTAAACACAATCTTGTCATTAGGGTTGATTTATGCGCTTTTTCAGGATGTTACAATGATTAAGTTTGTTTTTTTTCTATATGTCTTTTTCTTTCTAGTTTTAATTTCTTTATTCTACGTTACAATTCACTTCAATGGAGCTCACGATAATTTGACGCTTTTTTATGTAAGGCGATTTCTTATTCAGCCTATTTTTGTGATATTGTTTATTCCCGCATTTTATTATCAAAAGCTAAGTAAATAGTTTTTTTTAAGTATCTTTAATTGTAACTTTTTAACTCGACAGTTAAATAATTTATAGGTATGAAGATAATTAAACATTCTGGAGATATTGTTGATTTTGATCCTGAAAAACTTCGAAAGTCATTAATGAAATCTGGAGCAGACGATTTGGTGGTTGAGGATATCTTGCATAAAATCAGTAGTGAAATCTACGAGGGAATTTCTACAAAAAAAATTTATAAACGCGCTTTTGCTTTGTTGAAAAAAGAGGCTAATTCACATGCGGCGCGATATAATTTAAGATCGGCTCTACAGTCATTAGGGCCTGCCGGGTTTTTCTTCGAAAAATATATCGCACGCCTTTTTGATGCGGAAGGTTATCAAACGGTTACTAATTTAATTTTGCCTGGTAAATGTGTATCGCATGAAATTGACGTTTTGATTAAGAAAGACAATGAGTTGGAAATGATTGAATGTAAATTTCATTCGGCACGAGAAAATAAGTCGGACGTAAAAGTTCCTTTATATGTTTTTTCAAGATTTAATGATTTGAGAGAAAGAAAACAAATTGTTTTCTCGAAAAATGAAATCATTTCAAAATGCTGGATAGTAACTAATAATCGATTTACATCTGATGCAATAGTTTTTGCGAAATGTTCAGGTATGAATTTATTGAGCTGGGATTATCCGAAAGGCAATAATTTGAAAACTAAAAATGATATTGATTGCCTTTATCCTGTGACTTGTCTGACTACATTGTCTCTGGTGGAAAAGGATAAATTATTAATATTAGACGTAATCTTGGCGAAAGAATTAATAAATAATTCTGATAAATTAGAGAAAATTGGGTTGAGTTCTAACAGGATTAAAAATGTTTTAAAAGAAGTAAGAGAGTTAGTCAGATGTATTTAAAGTAAGTATTGGTTTGATTTTTTAATCTTAAAAACGGGATCATGAAAGTAAAATTTATTGGAGCGGCAGGAACAGTAACAGGTTCAAAAACATTGATTGAAAGTAATGGGATTCGGATTTTGATAGATTGCGGACTTTTTCAAGGTATTAAGCCTTTGCGGGAACTGAACTGGCAGCCATTGCCAGTTTTAGCTTCTACTATTGATTTTGTTCTTCTGACGCATGGGCATTTAGATCATTGCGGTTGGTTGCCAAGGTTAGTTGATCAAGGTTTTAAAGGTAAAATATATTGTTCAGGCCCTACAAAAGAAATTGCTGAACTTATTCTTTTAGATAGTGGTAAAATTCAGGAAGAGGAAGCTGAAAAAGCGAATAAAGAAAAGTATTCTAAACACGAAGTTGCAGAGCCACTATATAATGTAGAGCAAGCTAGAAAAGTTTTTCCACATTTTAGGGTCGTTAATACAAATGAAGCTGTGCCTTTGGATGCTGAAATTTCAGCAGTTTTTGTTAATGCTGGACATATCATTGGAGCGTGCAGTATTGAGCTAAAGCTCGAAAATAAAATATTAGTTTTTTCTGGTGATATTGGCCGGGATAACGATGTTTTAATGTATCCGCCAACAAAACCCAAAAAAGCAGATTATGTGTTTCTGGAGAGTACATATGGAGATCGTCTTCATCCTGACAGTGATCCCAAGTCAGAATTAGAAATGTATATTAATAATACGTTTCAGAGGGGAGGGACAGTCATTATACCTAGCTTTGCGGTGGAACGAGCACAAATGATCATGTATTTGCTATGGCAACTCAAAGAAGAAGGTAAAATCCCTGATATGCCTTATATTATAGATTCGCCTATGGGAGTGAGTGCTTTTGAGATATTTTTTGAAAATAGAAAGTGGCATAAGGTATCATTAGAAGATTGTATAGCAATAAATAAAATGTTTACTATGATTACTGATTATCAAGAAACGATTGATGCAATTTATAATAAACATCCAAAAGTAGTGATTGCTGCAAGTGGAATGGTGACAGGAGGAAGAGTTCTGAGTTATTTAGAACGCTACATCATTTTACCTGAGACCACCGTAATTATTGTGGGCTATCAAGCAGAAGGTACACGGGGACGAAAATTACTTGAAGGAGCCAAAGAAGTTAAGATTTATGGAAAATATTATCCCGTAGAAGCAAAGATTCTTGAAATAGAAGGGCTCTCAGCACATGCGGATCAAAAGGGGTTGCTTAATTGGCTTTCTGCATTAGAGAACAAACCGGAAAAAGTATTTTTAGTTCATAGTGAAAATCAACCAGCAGATGAACTTCGCATAAAAATAAACGAGACTTATGGATTTGATTGTTCTATCCCTTTAATGGGACAGGAATTTGAGCTCTAAGTTTTTTATAGCTGTGGTCAAAAACAAATCCCAAAGAGACATCTTTGGGATTTGTTTTTGAAATAATTCCGCTTGTGTTTTGCCTAAAAAAAATAGAATTGACTGGTTTTGATTCTAAACTTCCAATGTCAAAAATATGTAATTGATAAAAGCGATAACTATTTAAAGGACTCAGTCATTTCAAATGATGATTTTAGCGTTAATTAAACTTTAAAATTATCCAATAAATTGTGGTTAATATAATTTATAACTACTTTCACGCACATATAATTTAAGCATTAAACCCCAAAGAATGAATAGTTTTGATTGGAAGAATTTAATAGACCCTCTTTTTTATATTCATTTTGATATAAATGGAATAAAACTAGGTATCTATATTGTGTTATTTATCGTTTTTGCTGAAACAGGACTCTTTGCTGGTTTCTTTTTACCGGGTGATAGTTTGCTTTTTTTGGCGGGGATCTATAATAGAGAGTTAATAGAGAATGTATTCTTTATAGACAGTGCTTTTATTAATGTTATGATCTTGTCTAGCTCAGTGGCAGTGGCAGGTGTTCTAGGTAATGTAATGGGGTATTGGTTTGGGTCTAAAAGCGGGTATTATCTCTATAATAAAAAGGATACTTTTTGGTTTAAGAAAAAATATCTTGTGCAATCTAAAGATTTCTTTGAAAGACACGGAGGTAGGGCTATTATTTTTGCCAGATTCTTGCCTATATTTAGAACTTTTGCTCCTATTGTAGCTGGAATTGTAACTATGGACAAAAAGAAGTTCATGTTTTACAATGTTGTAAGTTCATTTCTGTGGTCCTTTACATTGATTTTTGCAGGTCATTATTTATATGGGTTTTTACTTGATAACTATCAAATAGACTTAAAGAACCATATTGAATTAATAATTATTGGGTTAGTGGTATTAACACTTTCTCCAGTGCTTCTTAAACTTGCTAAAAAAACCAAGGTGACGGAGGACAAAAAAGATATATAGAAAACGAACAATCAATAGTATTTTTCAAATATAAGTAAAAATAAAAAATCCGTCCCGTGTAATAACGGGACGGATTTTTTATAAAAGGATTTCGGTATTGCGATACTCTCAGCATAAGGTCATCCATTGGTGTTGCAAGTGTGTTTTCTTCTTTAATATCATTTTTACAACTGACGCAGCATATTCTAATACTCCACGTATTATTTTTTAGGATTGATACTTCGGCATATCACAGTATAAATGAAAAATCCGTCCTGTAATTAAACAGAACGGATTTTTATATATAAAATGGTTTGATATTACATCATTCCAGGCATACCGCCACCCATAGGCATTCCTCCGCCGTTTTCTTCTTTAATGTCAATCAAAGCACATTCAGTAGTCAAAATCATTCCAGCAACTGACGCAGCATTTTCTAACGCTACACGTGTTACTTTTTTAGGATCGATAATTCCAGCTTTCAACATATCTACATATTCGTCTGTTTTAGCATTGTAACCAAAATCACCTTTTCCTTCAGCTACTTTTGCAACAACAACAGAACCTTCAAGACCTGCATTTTCAACAATGGTTCTTAATGGAGCTTCAACAGCACGAGATATAATTTGTATTCCTGTTGCCTCATCTGCATTGTCTGCTTTTATAGCACTTAATACATTTTTAGCTCTTAATAATGCAACACCACCACCAGCAACAATTCCTTCTTCTACAGCTGCGCGCGTTGCATGCAATGCATCATCAACTCTGTCTTTTTTCTCTTTCATTTCTACTTCAGAAGCAGCACCAACATAAAGAACAGCAACTCCACCAGCTAATTTAGCTAAACGTTCCTGTAATTTTTCTTTGTCATAATCAGAAGTTGTCGCTTCCATTTGACCTTTAATTTGGTTTACACGATTTTTAATCATGTCAGCTTCACCAGCACCACTTACAATCGTAGAGTTGTCTTTGTCGATAGTTACTTTTTTAGCAGTACCTAACATTTCTAAAGTAGTATTCTCAAGAGTATATCCTCTTTCTTCAGAGATTACAGTTCCGCCAGTTAAGATGGCAATATCTTCAAGCATTGCTTTTCTTCTGTCTCCAAAACCTGGTGCTTTTACAGCAGCGATTTTTAAAGCTCCACGTAATTTATTTACAACTAATGTTGATAGTGCTTCACCATCTACATCTTCAGCAATAATTAATAACGGTTTTCCAGATTGAGCAACTGGCTCAAGAACAGGTAATAATTCTTTTAGAGAAGAAACCTTTTTGTCGTATAACAAAATATAAGGATTCTCTAATTCTACTTCCATTTTTTCAGAATTGGTAACAAAATATGGAGAAAGGTATCCTCTGTCAAATTGCATTCCTTCTACAACATCTACATATGTATCTGTTCCTTTAGCTTCTTCAACCGTGATTACACCTTCTTTTCCTACTTTTGCGAAAGCAGCAGCAATTAGTTCGCCTATTACTTCGTCATTATTTGCAGAAATAGAGGCGATTTGTTTGATTTTGTCTGAGTCAGTACCTACAACTTTTGATTGTTTTGCTAAGTCAGCAACAATAGCTTCTACTGCTTTATCGATACCGCGTTTCAAATCCATTGGATTTGCTCCTGCAGCAACGTTTTTCAACCCTTCTTTTACAATTGCTTGTGCTAAAACAGTTGCAGTTGTAGTTCCATCTCCTGCTAAATCATTGGTTTTTGATGCTACTTCTTTTACCATTTGAGCGCCCATGTTTTCTAATGGGTCTTTCAATTCAATTTCTTTAGCTACAGTAACTCCATCTTTTGTTACTGTTGGTCCACCAAATGATTTTCCAATAATTACATTACGACCTTTTGGTCCTAGGGTAACTTTAACTGCATTAGCTAATGCATCAACGCCACGTTTTAATCCGTCACGTGCTTCTATATCAAATTTTATATCTTTTGCCATTTCTTTTATTTTGTTAAATTTTTTGAAGAGACAAGTTACAACTTGTCGGTACTATTTTAGATTTATTTTTGCGATTATATTATTGCAAGAATATCATCTTCTCTCATTATCAAATAATCTTTACCTTCTAATTTCAATTCAGTTCCAGCATATTTTCCGTAAAGAACGCTATCTCCAACCTTTACAGTCATTGTATGTTCTTTTGTACCATTTCCAACTGCAACAACAGTTCCTTTTTGTGGTTTCTCTTTAGCAGTATCTGGAATAAAAATCCCTGACGCAGTTTTAGTTTCAGCAGCTACTGGTTCTATAAGAACGCGGTCAGAAAGTGGTTTAATGTTTAAAGCCATGATTTTTTTTTTTTAAATTATATTAGTGTGTATTGAAAGTCAGAAATTATGCCACCCTTGCTGAACTGACATAATTTCTTATAAAAAATGCCAGCTTTGACAGGCTGGCATTTTTTATAATATAGGTGATAGATTATTTTGTAGCTGGTACGTCTTGTATTGGTGTAGTAGGTACAACTGGAGCTGCATTTTCTGTGTTATCAATAATTTTAGAATCCGTATCGCTTAATGTTCCTGTGAAACTTAAACTTGATAATAATATTAACGCTATTAGTATTGTAGCTAGTGTCCAAGTGCTTTTATCTAAAAAGTCAGTTGTTTTTTGTACTCCACCTAACATTTGAGAACCACCTATTGTAGATGATAGTCCACCGCCTTTAGGGTTTTGAACCATTATTACTACAATCAATAGAAAACAAACTATTGTTATTAAAACTAAAAAAATTGAAAATGTGCTCATTGTTTAATTATTATTTTGTTGTAAAATCTTAATATCCGCTATACGGTTTGCAAAGAAACTACTTTTTTCTGGATATTTCAAAATTAATATTTCATAAGCTTGAATTGCTTTTTGATATTTTTTTTGTTCTAAATATACCTTGGCTAAAGTTTCGGTCATTAGCGACGAATGGTCGTTCGTATTTATTTCAATTCGAACGGTAGAGCCTACTCCATGTTTAACTGGCAAAATCTTTGGGCTAGTTTCAATAAACTTATCGATTAATGCTGCTTTTTTCTTTTTACCCTCGTTTTGTGGTATCGGTTGTGGGGTGTTAATTTTTTCATTCTCCCTGTCGATCGGTTGTGTTCTGGATAATTGTAGCCATTCCTGGAAAGAATGTTGCTCGTTCTTTGAAAAATCTAAGGGAGTACCGATGGCTAGTTTCTCCTCAACAAGATTTAAATTAACAGTCAGGTCAGCAACAGTGGATTCTTTTATAGAGGTTAGAATAGATTGTTCTAATGTGTTCTTTTTAGGCTCTGATTTCTCTTGAGGAGTAATTATTTCGCCGTCAACAACATCTATATCTAGAAGCTCAAGTGCTTTTTTATCATACAATTCTTTTTGAATGGCGGTAAAGCTCTCCGAAGTTATGAAGTCAAACAATACCGTTCTGTCAGCTGTATGTGCTGCCGTAACTTTTAAAGCAAAATTATACTTAAAACTATTTTGGCTGTATAGTCCTTTTAATCGCAAAGCTCTTGCGCTTTGAAAAAAAGGAAATTCATCCAGTACTTTTTCTAAAGCTAAAGTTTGTAGCTCAGAAATAGTGTTTGGTTTATTGATTAAGGTTGTATAAGTAGTTACGTTCATTTTCAGATTTCAGATTTTTTAAATCGAATTGCTAGGAATGATTACCATTTTGCTAGGGATTCATTAAATATGTCTTGTGTGATTCTTTCAAAAATTATTTTAATGGCACTATTTAAAGTGGCACCAGAAAGTTGTTGAGCAGCTGGATAATCATAAAAGAACTCAAACGTTTTTTCGAAATTATCGATTTCCTTATTTCTATTAGTAAATCGAACGTTTATTCTAATTTTTAATCGATTCTGAGCAGCTTGCTGATCTGCAGTAGCTGTCATTGGGCTTATTCTATAATCGACAATCTCTCCTTCGTAAGTTAAATCGCCGCCATTTTTTGTTAAATTTAGATTAGTTTGATTCTGGATTATATCTTGTAAGGCAAGTGTAAAGGTTCTATCAATTCCAGGTTCAACTAGCTCTGCATTATTTTGGAAAAAGTTTACTTGAAATGTTTTCGCATCGATCTTTCCGGTACCCGTAAAGTTATATACCGAGCAACCAGTTAAAATAAATAACGAAAATAGGGCTAGTAAAGAATATATTTTTTTCATATTTAGTTTTGAAAGTTCCAATTTTTGAAAATTCAAATTCCAACTCGATCGAATTTATAATTTTCAATTTTGCCAAATATACTAATTTGGATTATAGAATTGATTTTTGACGTTTTATTTGTGTTACAAATCGAATTGTTTGATTTTTCGATATAAAGTCCTTTCAGAAATACCTAATTCATCTGCTGCTGCTTTTCTTTTTCCTTTATTTTTCTCTAATGATTTTTTAATCATTTCGATTTCCTTTTGCTCTAATCTCAATACTTCTTCTTCCTCTTCCACAGTTTCTGCAAAAAGGTAATTATCGTCATTCTCCTGATAGTTTCCTTCATTGCTTTGGCTCGAAATTAAGGCTGTTCTCGGTTCTTCTTCAAAGTCAATTTCATTATCATTTTCTTTAGATCCATATATTTTTGTAATCAGGTTTTTATTGGTTTCCTGAACTTTAGAACTGCCATTTTCCATCAATTCTAAAGTAAGTTTTTTTAGATCATGTAAATCGCTTTTCATGTCAAAAAGGACTTTGTACAAAATTTCTCTTTCGTTACTAAAATCGCTCTCGCTTTTCTTATCTTTTATTACTGAAGGTAAATTACTTCCTTCAGAAGGTAAATAAGATTGTAAAACAGCAGCAGTAATGTCGCGATTAGTCTCTAGAACAGAAACCTGTTCAGCAACATTACGCAGCTGACGAATGTTTCCGCTCCAGCGAAATTTTTGTAATACTTGCACTGCGCCTTCATCCAGTTTTAGTGGAGGCATTTTGTATTTGAAGGCAAAGTCAGCAGCAAATTTTCTGAATAATAAATGAATGTCATCTTTTCTGTCTCGCAATGGAGGCAGTAAAATGTCAACGGTACTTAAACGGTAATATAAGTCTTCTCTAAATTTTCCTTTTTCGATAGCATCAAATAAATTGACATTGGTAGCGGCTACAATTCTCACATCTGTTTTTTGAACTTGAGAAGAACCAACTTTCATAAATTCGCCATTTTCTAGAATACGAAGTAATCGAACTTGAGTTGTTAACGGGAGCTCGCCAACTTCATCAAGAAAAATAGTTCCGCCATCCGCTACTTCAAAATAGCCTTCACGAGTACTTGTTGCTCCTGTAAAAGCACCTTTCTCATGACCAAAAAGTTCACTGTCAATTGTTCCTTCTGGTATAGCACCACAGTTTACAGCAATGTATTTCCCGTGTTTTCTGTGTGAAAGGGAATGTATGATTTTGGGAATGCTTTCTTTTCCAACACCACTTTCACCCACGACTAATACTGAAATGTCAGTAGGCGCAACCTGAATGGCTTTTTCTATCGCACGATTAAGCTTCGGGTCATTACCGATAATCTCAAATCGTTGTTTTATAGCTTGAACTGTATCCATGTTCTATATTGTTTAAACTTCACACTTTTTTAATTCATTTCACTAAATCCCACTGCTTCCCCTTTGAGAGTTCCGCTAGTACAAGATGTTATTTTTACATTTACAAAGTCACCAATAGCGTACGCTTCTTTCGGGAAAACTACTGTGATACTTTGTGAGTTTCTTCCAGAAAATTCTTCAGTAGATTTTTTAGAAACTTTTTCGACTAAAACCTCTACCGTTTGTCCAATAAATTCTTCAGAGCGCGACCAAGCGTGTTTTTGTTGCAAGTCTACAATTTCTTGTAATCTTCTAGCTTTGGTTTCATCAGTTACATCGTCTTCCATTTTTCTTCCTGCCAATGTTCCAGGTCTTTCAGAGTAGGAGTACATGTATCCAAAATTATATCGCACATACTCCATTAAGCTCAAGGTGTCTTGATGGTCTTGTTCTGTTTCCGTGGGAAAGCCAGCAATCATATCTTGTGAAATAGATCCGTTTGGAATGATAGTCCTTATTTTGTCAATCAAAGTCATATATTCTTCACGGGTATGCAAACGGTTCATTTCCTTCAAGATTCTATTGCTTCCTGATTGAACTGGTAAATGAATGTGTTTGCAAATATTAGGATGTTTTGCAATTACGTGCAAAACGCTTTCGTGCATATCCTGCGGATTTGAAGTCGAAAAGCGAATACGCATCTTTGGAAAACCAATAGCCACCATTTCTAATAATTGGTCAAAATCAACGGCAGTTGCTTTTTGCATTTCAGAAGCGGTCGCGAAATCTTTTTTTAATCCGCCACCATACCAAAGGTAGCTGTCCACATTTTGCCCAAGAAGCGTGATTTCCTTAAAGCCTTTGTCCCACAAATCCTGAATTTCCTTCATTATACTTTGTGGTTCACGGCTGCGTTCGCGTCCGCGTGTAAAAGGGACCACACAAAACGTACACATATTATCACAACCACGAGTGATGGAAACCAAAGCGGTAATACCGTTACTCATCAATCGCACCGGTGAAATATCTCCGTAAGTTTCATCCTTAGATAAAATCACGTTGATGGCGTCACGTCCTTCTTCAACTTCTGCCAATAAATTAGGTAAGTCTTTATAGGCGTCAGGACCCACAACTAGATCCACAATTTTTTCTTCTTCTAGGAATTTGTCTTTCAAACGTTCTGCCATACAACCTAAAACCCCAACCTTCATTTTTGGGTTAATACGCTTCACAGCATTGTATTTCTCTAACCGTTTCCTTACTGTTTGCTCTGCTTTATCACGAATGGAACAGGTATTTACTAGAACTAAATCGGCTTCTTCTAGAATTTGAGTAGTATTGTATCCGTTCGTGGACAATATGGAAGCTACAATTTCACTGTCCGAAAAATTCATCGCACAGCCATAGCTTTCTATAAAGAGTTTTTTAGTATTCTCGGGTTTGTTTTCCAGTACAAGACTTTCGCCTTGTTTGCTTTCTTCAATTATCTTTTCCATCATATTTTTTCAAGCCACAAAGATAAGGCAATCGCAATAGATATGACAAGATGTCATATGAAGATTTAACAATGTTTTTGGTTTTTATTTGTATTAGCTTGCATAATCGTAGTATGGAGCTATTTCCAGCTTTCCGTTACAATCTTTTCTCTCGTTAAAGAAACGAGAGAAAAGGATTTTCACTTTAATCTGGGCTAGGGAATAGATTATATTTAGAAATGAAAAACTCCCTCCTATTTCTAAAAGAGAGTTTTTACTAACAAATTAAAATTATAAGTTAGAACAAGCTTACGTCCAACTGGATTCTTGCAATTTTGTTAGCAGGATTCCACATAGCGGTTGCAGAAACAGGTAATTTATAATCAAATATTTCAATATTTTTGGTGAGTGCCATTCCTGCGTTTACAATATCAAAATTACTTTCGACGTTGCTAGTATGTAAATGTTTGCTTCCAATTATTGGAAAGGCTGCTCCCAGAAATAGATTTAAATTTACTTTTTGGTCTCTAATAATTGGGTAGCTTACTTCCACGTAAGTGGAGTATCTGCTTCGGTACTGATTTTCGTTGTTTAGTTCGCGATCGTTTAAACCGCTATACAGTAATACGTCTGCCTCAACTCGCAGTGGAAATGTCGATGGAAAGCGGTAGGATGTTCTTAAATCGATGAGATGTGTGGTAGTGTTTTTATCATAATTGAACACCTCTGGATTTTCTATTCCCTTAGTGTTAAATAGATTCCATAAACCAATGGATAAGTCATTTTTTTGGTATTGAACAAAATAATTTATTTCAGTATAGTTACCAGCAAATCCTGCTCCTCCCCAAAAACCAACGGTAAAGTGTTGTTTTTTGTCTAGGGCATAATGGAGGTAACCGGTGGCAGTCATCCCGTCGTTGATCACCAAGCCTCTCCAAAGGTGGCTCGTTCTAAGATTGACATTAAAGTCTAATCGAGATTTTTTGATCTCTTGCTTAGGTGTTTCTATTGTGTCTGAAATAGCTGTTTTTTGAGCGTATCCAGTTAATCCTGTAAGTAAAATTACAGCGACAATTAGTGCTTTTTTCATTTTATTTGATCTATGTAAGTGAGGTTTTAACTGAGCATTAAATAGCATAATGAAGCTAAACTTGATCCTATTATCGGACCGACAATTGGTACCCAAGCATAACTCCAGTCGCTACTCCCTTTAAGAAGTAAGGAGTGCACAATTCTTGGACTTAAGTCTCTTGCTGGATTTATAGCATATCCCGTTGTCCCACCTAGGCTTAATCCAATCGCCCATACTAGAATTGCAACCGGTAGAGCGCCTATCGAACCTAATCCAATTTTAGCATCTACAGCAACTGCCATACTAATTTCTGGTCCTCCAAGATAAAAAATTACAAATATTAAGACAAATGTCCCTATGATTTCACTGATTAAATTAGAAGAATAATTTCGTATCGCTGGTACTGTGCTAAAGCAAGCTAATTTTCCAGTTTCATCTTCTGTAGCGGCAAAATGATCTTTGTGAGAGAGCCAAACTAGAAAAGCGCCTAGCATAGCTCCAATTATTTGGGCAGTAACATAAGTTGCTACTTGGCTCCAAGCAAATTTGCCTATAAGTGCTAGTCCAAGTGTAACGATGGGGTTTAAATGCGCGCCACTTACTGGTCCTGCGACAACTACGCCTACAAAAACGGCAAATGCCCATGCGGTAGTAATTACAATCCATCCTGAATTATTTCCTTTTGTTCCTTTAAGAACTACGTTTGCAACAACTCCGTTTCCTAATAGAATCATTAACATCGTGCCAATTATTTCGGCTATAAATGGTGTCATATCTTATGTTTTTATGATTTATAGTTAGTCTTCGATCCAGTTTTCTGCACGTCCTACGGCTTTATCCCAGTTTCTTACTAGTTTGTCTACTTCGACTTTTGGCATTTCAGGAGAAAACACACGGTCAATAGACCATTGTTCTTGTAATTCGTCAATACTTTTCCAGTAACCGACAGCCAGTCCTGCTAAGTAGGCCGCTCCTAGTGCTGTTGTTTCAAGCATCTTCGGTCGGATTACATTAAAGCCAAACAAATCAGATTGAAATTGCATCATTAAATTATTAACAGCTGCTCCACCATCGACTCGTAACTCTTTTCCTTTTTCGCCAAAATCGGCTTCCATTGACTTTACTAAGTCATATACTTGATAAGTAATTCCTTCTATGGTTGCTCTTGCTATGTGTGCGTTTGTTGTTCCTCTGGTAATACCTAGAATGGCTCCTCTGGCATATTGATCCCAATGCGGTGCTCCTAAACCGGTTAATGCAGGTACAAAATAAACACCTCCATTGTCTGGTACACTTGCGGCTAATGCTTCGATGTCTTCTGCTGAATCGATCATTTTTGCACCGTCTCGCAACCATTGTACTGCTGCTCCGCCTACAAAAACACTTCCTTCTAAAGCATAGGTTGTTTTGCCGTTGATTTTCCAAGCTACGGTAGTCAGTAAATTATTTTTAGAATAAACAGGTTTGTTTCCCGTATTCATTAGCATAAAGCAACCAGTTCCATAAGTGTTTTTTACCATTCCAGGTTCGGTACATAATTGTCCAAAAAGTGCTGCTTGTTGATCTCCTGCTACACCTGCAATTGGAATTTTTGTAGAGAATAGGGTAGTGCTAGTTTCTCCGTATACTTCGCTGCTTTGTTTTACCTCTGGTAACATTGCTCTTGGTATATCGAATAATTCAAGTAGTTCCGTATCCCATTCTAAGGTATGGATGTTTAATAACAAAGTTCGGCTTGCATTAGAAACATCGGTCATGAACATTTTACCTCGAGTTAGTTTCCATATTAGCCAGGTGTCAACAGTACCAAAACATAGCTTTCCTTGTTCTGCTTTTTCCCGCGCTCCTTCTACATTGTCTAAAATCCATTTTACTTTTGTTCCAGAAAAATAAGCGTCTAAAACGAGTCCAGTCTTTTTTTGAATCATGTCTGCATGGCCTGCTGCTTTTAATTCATTACAATATTTTGCTGTTCGACGATCTTGCCAAACTATGGCGTTGTACAATGGCTCGCTAGTTTCCCGGTCCCAAACTATTGTTGTTTCGCGTTGATTAGTGATTCCTATTGCAGCTATTTCTTTGCCTGTAATACCAACTTTCGCAATCACCTCTGCAGCGCAACTGATTTGAGAAGACCAAATTTCTTTAGGATCATGTTCGACCCATCCCGGTTTTGGGAATAGCTGTTCAAAAGGTTTTTGTGAAACACTCACTATTTCTCCGTCATGGTTAAAGACGATTGCTCTAGACGAAGTTGTTCCTTGATCTAGTGTTAAGATTAATTTTTTTTTCATGGCTATTATAGATTTGGTTAATAGAATTATTTTTTAAAACCGGATAGGAGGAAACCATTAGCAATAGTTGTAAACTCAGCTATTTGATTTTGCGTCCATATTTCGTCATGTCCAAGTTCTTTTGCTAATAATTGTGCAACTTTTTCACAAGAAGCAATAGCTGCACGAGCATCTAAGAATAATAAGCGCACTCTTCTTGCTAAAACATCATCAATTGTTCTAGCCATTTCATAACGAATTGCCCATACTACCTCTGCCATAGTGTATTCGTAATCAGGATGTAGTTTTTCTTTTAATTCGGGTTCTTGATTTTGTAGCTCTATGATTTTAGGAATGTCCGTTCCGTAGATGTATAAATGATTTTCGCGGTCTTTTGCATTCGTTATTTTGTTTCCGTGAATTGCAATGTGTTCTGTTTTGCATTTCTTTTTTGGTAAATGACGTACCTGTATTGCCTTATCAATAATGTCTTCGGCAATTTTTCTATACGTAGTCCATTTTCCTCCAGTAATCGTTATTAGTCCTGTTTCTGAAACAATTATTTTATGACTTCTGGAAACTTCTTTAGTGCTTTTACCTGGCTCCTTTGGTGCAGCTAATGGTCGTAACCCTGCATAAACAGAAAGAACGTCTGCACGGGTAGGTTTTTTTGCTAAGAATCTCTGTGCTGTTTCTAGAACAAATTCGATTTCAGTTTCTAATGCAATTGGTTCAAGACTATGGCTTTTTATCAAGGTGTCGGTTGTTCCTAATACTATTTTATTATGCCAAGGCACTGCAAATAAAACCCTTCCGTCACTTGTTTTTGGTATCATCAATGCGTGATCGCTTGGTAGAAATGATTTATCAAATACAAGATGTATTCCTTGACTTGGTACAATGTATTTTTTATAAACGGTATCGTTTAGTTTCATTATAGCATTAGTGAAGACCCCCGTTGCATTTATAATGGCTTTTCCTTTTAGGTCGAATAATTCTCCAGTTTCTTGATTTTTAACCTGAACGCCAGTGACTTGATTGTTACTGTTTTTTAGTAAATTAACAACTTTAGTGTAGTTTAAAATACAAGCGCCCTTTTCTACTGCTGTTTGTGCTATGTTTATAGCTAAGCGCGAATCGTCAAATTGACCATCTTGATAGATAACACCACTGACCAATCCTTTTTGCTCTATTGTTGGGAGTAGTTCAATCGTTTTTTTCTTTGAAATATATTTTGATCGGCCTAAGCTTAATTTTCCGGCTAATAGGTCATAGAGAGTTAATCCTAGTGTATAGAAGTAACCACCCCACCAGGTGTAGTTTGGTATGACAAAGGATTGATTTTTAACAAGATGTCTAGCGTTTTCTGCCATCAGGCCTCGTTCTTTTAGTGCTTCTCTAACGAGAGCGATATCACCTTGCTCTAGATAGCGTACGCCACCATGAACTAATTTAGTGCTTCTGCTCGAGGTTCCTTTTGCGAAATCTACTGCTTCAACTAAAATAGTTTTGTATCCTCTGCTGGCGGCATCAACTGCAGTTCCAAGACCGCTAGCTCCTCCACCTATAATGATGACATCCCATTCTGGAGTCTGTTTTAGTTTTGATAATTGTTCGTTTAGTTTCATAATGTGTTTTTTAATTGTAATATTAATATATTTACTTTCACATTACAAACTTAATGAAACAAAATGAAAGTTTTGCTATTTTATCAAAAACAATGTGTTAAAATTGTATTTTTCAAAAAAAATATGTTATTTTGTGTAGTAATAACTAATAAAACAGGCTTTGATTAACAGGAGACAACAAGACATACTTAACGAGTTAGAGCAAAAGGGATATGTCAATGTGGTTGACCTATGTGAAGCTCATAATGTTTCAACCGTAACAATACGAAAGGATTTGAATTTTTTAGAAAATGAAAAGTTATTGCATAGGACCCATGGCGGAGCAAGTAAAAAACCGCTGTATGCTTTTGAGCGTAATATTGATGACAAGGAGGAAATGCAGGTGGAGCAGAAGATGCAAATTGCAGAAGAAGCATTGAAATACATAAGCAACAGCGATTATATTATTTTAGGTTCGGGTTCTAATATTCATTATTTGTCCCGAATTATTAAAGGTTTTCATAAATTAACAGTACTTACTCCATCGTTAAAGGTTTCTTTAGAGTTATGTAAAGAGCCTAGTATTGACATAATTCAATTAGGTGGGGATATTCGAGACAGCTCCACTTCAGCCGTTGGACCTATTGCTGAAGCTATTTTGAGTCAATTTTCTTGTAATAAATTATTTTTAGGTACTGATGGCGTTCATTTAGAATTTGGTTTGAGTACTTCAAATGCTCTAGAAGCGCATTTAAATCAAGCAATGATTGACGTTGCTGAGAAAGTTATCGTCCTCGCCGATTCGACAAAAATGAATATTAGAGGTTTTGGTAAAATTTGTAACCTGAACAAAATAGATGTACTAATTACTGATGAGGGTATTGATGTCGAAACTAAAATGAAACTCGAAGAAATCGGAATTAATGTTGTTGTAGCGGGGAAATTATAATTTGGTTTTTTATCTTAGGGTTTGTAAGTTATTAATATATAAATGTTTGATTGTTTGTACTTATGGTTTATTGCTGATAAAGCGGCCTAAAGTGGAGGGCACTGAAAAAGTATCTCTTTTTCAATAATTGATAAAAAAGGCAATTAAGTAAGACTTTGATTTTATTTAATTGCCTTTTTTGATTCAAATTCACTTTTCTTAGACTACAGCGTATTATAACAACTAAAAAGGAGCTAAAACACAACGGTTCTGCTCCTTTTTAATAATTTTCAGATTATTTTGTTTAAGCACTTTTTTAGTGCCTTCCCTAAAGTGCGGCCGTATTTTGATCCTTATTAGTAGTAAAGACTACTTTTAAAATTCTCAAAAGTGCTATATTTAAAAAAAATAGATACTTTTGTCCCAGAAAAATAGAGCAATGGCAAAGAATTTAGTAATAGTGGAGTCCCCTGCAAAGGCGAAAACAATCGAGAAATTTTTAGGAAGTGATTTTCAAGTGGAGTCAAGTTATGGGCATATTGCCGACTTGCCTTCTAAAGAAATAGGAGTAGATGTAGAGAATGGTTTTAAACCTAAATATGAAGTTTCACCTGATAAGAAAGCCTTAGTCACTAAGTTAAAAGGATTAGCTAAAAAAGCCGAAATGGTTTGGTTGGCAAGTGATGAGGATCGCGAGGGAGAAGCTATTTCTTGGCATCTAGCCGAAGAATTAAAATTAGATAAAGCAAAAACAAAACGAATCGTATTTCATGAAATTACCAAAACTGCTATTCTAAAAGCGATTGATAATCCACGTGAAATTGATTATAATTTAGTAAATGCACAACAAGCTCGTCGTGTTTTAGATCGATTAGTAGGGTATGAATTGTCTCCTGTATTATGGAGGAAAATAAAAGGCGGACTTTCAGCAGGTCGCGTGCAATCGGTTTCGGTTCGTTTAATTGTGGAGCGCGAAAGAGATATTCAGAACTTTAATGCAGTAGCAAGTTATTCTATTGTTGCCGAGTTTACCAATGAATCAGGAAAGTCATTCAAAGCAAAACTTCCAAAGAATTTCAATACTAAAAATGAAGCAGAAGATTTTTTAAACAAAAATATCGGTTCTACTTATAAGGTGGCGGATTTAGAAACAAAACCAACCAAAAAATCGCCAACAGGACCTTTTACGACTTCAACTTTACAGCAAGAAGCAGCAAGAAAATTGTATTTACCTGTTGGGATTACAATGCAATTAGCACAACGCTTATATGAAGCCGGTCTTATAACTTATATGAGAACGGATAGTGTAAACCTTTCTAAAGATGCGATGGAAGCTGCCGAGGCAGAAATCATTAAATCTTACGGCAAAGAATTCTCTAAACCGAGAACTTTTGTCAATAAAAGTAAAGGGGCACAAGAAGCGCATGAGGCGATTCGTCCTACAGACATGTCGCGTCATACGGTAAATATCGATAGAGATCAAGCCCGTTTATATGATTTGATTTGGAAAAGAACTTTGGCTTCGCAAATGAGTGATGCAAAGTTGGAAAGAACAAACGTAAAAATTGAAGCTAACAATCACAGTGAAATTTTTACGGCTTCTGGCGAGGTTTTACTTTTTGAAGGTTTCCTAAAAGTATACTTGGAAGGTCATGATGACGATGAAGAAGAGCAAGAAGGAATGTTGCCAGCGATGAAAGTCAATGAAAAACTTCAAAACAATTATATAACAGCAACGGAGCGTTATTCAAGACCTCCGGCGCGTTATACAGAAGCTTCTTTGGTTAAAAAACTGGAAGAACTAGGAATTGGTCGTCCGTCAACCTATGCGCCTACCATTTCTACTATTATCAACAGAAACTATGTTGAGAAAGGAAATCTTGACGGACAAGAGAGAAAGTATACGCAATTGATTTTGCAATCCGGAAAATTAGAGGAGAATTTACTAAAAGAGAATACAGGTTCCGATAAAGGAAAATTAGTACCAACAGACATTGGGACCATCGTTACTGATTTCTTAGTAAAAAATTTCGGGAATATATTAGATTATAATTTCACTGCAAAAGTAGAGCAAGATTTTGATGAAATTGCCGAAGGAAATGTTGATTGGGCGGTTATGATGAAAGAGTTTTACGATCAATTTCATCCAACAGTAAAAGATGTAGAGGCAAATGCCGAAAGAGAAAGTGGAGAAAGAATTCTAGGAAAAGATCCAAAAACCGGGAAACAAGTCTCTGTTCGTTTGGGGAAATTTGGGCCAATGGCTCAAATTGGAGAAGCAGATGATGAAGAGAAAAAATTCGCTAGTTTAATGCCTGACCAAAATATTGGAAATATTGGTTTGGAAGAAGCTTTGAATTTGTTTTTACTTCCAAAAAATTTAGGGGTATATAAAGAAGAGGAAGTTGAGGTAAGTAATGGCCGCTATGGTCCTTACATTCGTCACGGAGCTGCTTTTGTGTCCTTGCCAAAAGGAGAAAATCCTTTAGATGTAGATTTTGATAGAGCAAAAGAATTAATTGATGAAAAAGCAATTGCTGATGCGCCTATTGCAGTCTATAAAAGCGAGGGTGTTCAGAAAGGCGTTGGTCGTTTTGGTCCTTTTATCAAATGGAATGGTTTGTTTATTAATGTAAGTAAGAAATATAATTTTGATAATTTGTCACAATCAGATATTGAAGCCTTGATTGAAGATAAATTGCAGAAAAATATTGACAAGGTTTTGCATAACTGGGAAGAGGAAGGAATTTTAGTTGAAAAAGCACGTTGGGGGCGCTCTGTTATAACCAAAGGAAAGATAAAAATTGAACTTCCAAAAGAAGTTGATGCTACAAAATTGACCTTGGAAGAAGTTCAGGAAATGATAGCTAAGAAGACACCTGCAAAAAAAGTGGCTGCCAAAAAAGCGCCAGCTAAGAAAGCAGCTGCTAAAAAGCCAGCGGTTAAGAAACCTGTAGCAAAAAAGAAATAGAATGGAATTTGATTTTTTAGAACCTGTCGATACTGAAATTCTTGAATTAGTTCAGGGGTTGACTTCTCAACAGTTGGGAAGTAAGGTAGTTTTTCATACAAAAAACCAGTTTCCGGATTTAAATAAGATTAATATCGCTGTAATTGGGGTATTAGAGAACCGCGGAGGTGGTAAAGCTACAGAAAATGTTGATTTATCAGCAATTCGTAAAGAATTGTATACTATGTTTCCGGGTAATTGGGATGCTTCAATTGCTGATTTAGGGGATATTTTGGCTGGGAATTCTATAGAAGACTCTTATTTTGCTTTGCGAAAAGTGGTCTCAAATTTAATTAAGAAAAAAATTGTACCTATAGTTATCGGTGGTTCCCAAGATTTAACATTTGCGCTTTACAGGGCTTTTGACGAATTGGAACAAATGGTGAATTTAGTTTCAGTAGACAGTAAGTTCGATTTTGGAAAAGAAAATGATGAGATGTCTGCTTCATCTTATTTGACTAAAATAATAATAGATGAACCTAACAATCTGTTCAATTATTGCAATATTGGCTATCAGACTTATTATAATTCGCAAGAAGAGATTGATTTGGTCGAAAAGTTGTTTTTTGATAGCTACAGATTAGGAGAAATTTCTAACAACATTGCTTTAGCTGAACCAGTATTTAGGGATGCGGACGTAGTTAGTCTTGATTTGAACTCCGTAAAATCATCGGATTCTGGTAATTTTAATTCTTTCACCCCCAACGGTTTTAATGGAAAGGAAATATGTTCTTTGTCAAGATATGCAGGAATTAGTGATAAAGTTTCTATATTTGGCTTATTCAATCATAATAATTCAGCTCAGGAATCTGTTCTAATCGCGCAGATAATATGGTACTTTATAGAAGGGTTTCATTACCGATCTAATGAATATCCTTTTGGCAGCCGTGAAAATTATATTAAATACATTGTGCCTCTCGAAGATGAGGTTCTTGTTTTTTATAAAAGTGACAAAACGGATAGATGGTGGATAGAAATACCATTTATTTCAAACGGGAATAATAAATTAAAGAGAAATACGTTATTACCTTGTTCTTACGATGAATATTTAAACGCGTGTAATCAGGAACTGCCAGAAAGATGGTGGAAGGCACAGCGAAAAAATAACATTTAGAGCCAGGATTTTTATACAACTAATTTAATTCTATTATTGAAGAATGTTTAGTTTAAAATAATTGTTTTTTTAAAAAATAATAAATAGGTTTACAGACTTTAAGAATAATGAATAAATAACCCACATTTATATGAAGAAGTTCATTGCATTTATGGCAATATTAGTACTGTTAGTCGGCTGTGGTAAGTCAAGTGACAAAGGTGAATTGGTAGGAGTTAAAGGAGGTAAATGGCATCCTGAGAAACCATACGGTATGACTTTAGTGCCAGGAGGCGCTTTTATTATGGGTAAATCTGATGATGATATTGCTTCAATACAAGACGCTCCAACAAAAACAGTAACTGTTAGATCATTCTATATGGATGAAACTGAAATAACAAATAGTGAGTATCGTGAGTTTGTGGAATGGGTTAAAGATTCTACTATTAGAATGCGTTTGGCTATTCTTGCAGATATGAGTGGTATAAAAGGTGAAGATACAAAAGGCAAAGGTAAAAATGCTGGTAGTATTGGCGATTTTGCTTTCAATGATTCAGATCCTGAAAAAATGACTGCATACGACAAATACATGTATGATAATTATTATAGTATTGGTACGGAAGATGATCAGTATGCTGGAAGAAAGCTTAACAGAAAAGTGAAGTTGATAAAAGATCCTAAATTATATCCAGATGAATATTACGTTGAAGTAATGGATTCTATGTATCTGCCTCTAGAAGAGTCTTACAATGGATTACGAACGATTGATGTTGATAAATTGAAATTTCGTTATTCGTGGATGGATATTCAAGCTGCGGCAAAAGCTAAGGTTGGGAAAAGAAAAGATTTTATAAAAACAGAAGAAGTTAAAATTTATCCTGATACAACAGTATGGATTAAAGATTTTGCTTATTCTTATAATGAGCCAATGCATAATGATTATTTCTGGCATAAAGCGTATGGTGATTATCCTGTTGTTGGGGTAAAATGGACACAAGCAAAAGCTTTTTGTGCATGGAGAACACTTAATAAAAACAATTATATTAAATCAAAGAAGAAAGGTCGTGATTTAGTGAACGCTTTTAGATTGCCTACAGAGGCAGAATGGGAATATTCTGCTAGAGGTGGTTTAGAATCAGCTACATATCCATGGGGAGGGCCTTATACTAAAAGTGATAGAGGTTGTTTTCTAGCAAATTTCAAGCCGAACAGAGGAGATTATGCAGCTGATCAAGCATTGTATACTGTGGAAGCGAAGTCATATGAGCCAAATGGTTACAATTTATATAATATGGCAGGGAATGTTTCAGAATGGACAGACTCTTCCTACGATCCTAACGCATATGAGTATGTTTCCTCAATGAATCCTAACGTTTTAGATGCGTCTAATAAACGTAAGGTAGTTCGTGGAGGTTCATGGAAAGACGTTGCTTATTTCCTACAGGTAAGTACAAGGGATTTCGAATATGCTGATTCTGCACGAAGTTTTATCGGTTTTAGAACTGTTCAGGATTACATGGGATTGCAAACCACCGGAAACGGAAAGAAAATTAATAACAAATAAAAAAAACCTCCTAAATCAAAAAAAATTATGGCATTATTAAGTAAAAAGGCAATGAATTTCGCATATGGAATGGGTGCTGCAGTAGTAATCGTGGGTGCATTATTTAAAATAACACATTTCGAACTTGGGCCATTAACAGGGACGTTAATGCTTTCAATTGGACTATTAACTGAAGCCTTAATTTTTGCGCTTTCTGCGTTTGAACCCGTTGATGATGAGTTAGATTGGACATTGGTTTATCCAGAATTAGCGAATGGAATTAAAGGAGAATCGAAGAAAAAAATGGAAGCTCCTGCAGATTCACAAGGAATGTTGTCTCAAAAATTAGACGCTATGCTGAAAGATGCTAAAATTGATGGTGAATTAATGGCAAGTTTAGGAAGTAGTATCAAAAATTTTGAATCAGCTGCAAAAAGTATTGCTCCAACTGCTGAATCTATGGCTTCTACTAAAAAATATAGTGAAGAGTTAACTATGGCAGCCGCTCAAATGGAATCATTGAACAGTTTATATAAAATACAGTTGCAAGGTGCTTCTAGAAACGCACAAATCAATGAAGAAGTTCTTGAGAACAACTTAAAATTAAAAGATCAAATGCAATCATTGACTACAAACTTGTCTTCATTGAACAATGTTTATGGTGGAATGCTTTCTGCAATGGGTAACAAAGGGTAATTAGTTTCGAACTATACAAAATATAACAACTAACTAATTATTAGAAAATATGGCAGGAGGAAAACTAACCCCTAGACAGAAGATGATAAACCTTATGTATCTGGTTTTTATCGCTATGTTGGCAATGAATGTATCAAAAGAAGTTATTTCAGGTTTTGGATTGATGAATGAAAAATTTGAAACGTCAAATGAAACTTCTAAATTATCTAATGAGCAAATGTTAAGTGCTTTAGAAGCGAAGGCAGGTGAGGCAAAAGGTGAGTTTATAGTAGCTGCGGAGACAGCTCATAAAGTAAAAACTATTACAGATAATTTTTTTAATTATATTGCATCTTTAAAGGCACAAGCTACAAAAGGTTTTGAAATAGATCCAGAAACAGGAAAATTACCTTATGAGGAAATGGATAAAGGTGATAATATCGATGATTGGTTTGCAGGAGAAGGTTACTCTAAAAAAGGTAACGAAATTATAGCTAGCATAGAGCGATACAAAGCAGATATGAAGGTTGCTTTAGGATCAGATAGAAAATACACTTCAATTATTAAAGAAATTGAAACTAAGTTTGATGTTTCTGATGTTAAAAATAAAGAAGGATTAAAAGATAAATTTTTATCGTATCACTTTAAAGGCTTTCCAGCCATCGCGACTGTAGCAAAGCTGTCGGTTTGGCAAAATGATATTAATAAAGCGGAATTGGATGTTTATAGTTCTGCGCTAGGTAAAGCTGCTGTTGCAGCTGCATCATATAACAATTATCAAGCGATAGTTGTATTAGATAAAAACGCTTATTTTCAAGGCGAAGCTGTTACTGGTAAGGTAGTTCTAGGTAGATATGACGATAATACAAAACCAACTTCTTTTTCTGGCCCAGGAAAAATTGTCAATGGTCAGGCAGTGATATCGATGACGGCGGGTGGTGTAGGTGAGCAAAAAATAGCAGGACAATTTTCTTTTCTTGAAGACGGGAAAACGGTTCCTCTAAAATTTGAAGGTAAGTATGTGGTTGTTCCAAGACCTAACTCAGCTACGATTTCTGCAGATAAGATGAATGTAGTATACAGAGGTGTTGTAAACCCAATGTCTATTTCCTTTGCTGGTATTTCTGATAGTGACGTTTCTGCTTCCGCGCCTGGTTTAACTAAGGTTGGAAACGGTAAGTACAATATGAGCCCAGGTGGAGGAAATGAAGTTGTAATTAGTGTTTCAGGTAAAATGTCTGACGGAAAAGTTGCAAATGACAAAAGAGTATATAGAATTAAAGGTATTCCTGGTCCCACAGGTACCATTAGAGGAGAAACAGGTGTCGTTAAAGGACCTAAATCGAATTTAGAGATTGCTACAATTGGTGCTAAACTTGAAGATTTTGATTTTGAAGTTGGTTTAAATGTGTTAGGATTTAATTTGAAAGTTACTGGTCAGCCAACAGTGGTTGTTCAAGGGGACAAGTTAAATGCACAGTGTAAGTCGGTTCTTTCTAAAGCAGGAAGAGGAGATCAAGTTACGATTTCGGAAATTAAAACTAGGCTTGTTGGTGCAGGTAGTTATTTATTGCCTAGAACGGCTCCAGTTATTTTTGAAATACAATAATAAGTAAGTTGCCGTTAAGGGCTACTTCAATATCTTATAATTATATTATGATGAATGTTAGAAATTTTTTACTAGTTGTTATTTCCATTGCTGGGGGTTGTTCTTCTTTTGCACAATCTAATTTGCTAAATGCAAAAACACCAAATGAAATAGGTCTTAAAACTGCTGCGCAACTCATATCAGACAATGATAAACCATTGGCTTATGGTTACGTGCATGATAGAGATATTTTGATGGGTAAAACCGTATGGGAAATCATAGATCTTAGTGAAAAAATTAATTTCGCTTTGTATTTTCCTATCGATACGGCAAATATTGGTTCTGACAGACGTTCATTGTATGATGTATTGACCAAAGCTGTAAAAAGCGGTGCGATTACAGAAGTGTATTCTGACAGTTATTTTAATACAAAAAAGTCATACAAGGACATTCAAGGTGCTTTAAGTCGTGTCGATACTACTGATGCAGGTAGAGAGCAAGTAAATGCAGGACAGAGTGTTTCTCCTGAATATATTATGCGATCTGATTTAACAGCTCAGGATGTTACTCAATATAAAATTAAAGGATATTGGTATTTTGATAAACGTCAAAGTGAATTAAAATATCGTTTGTTGGGTATTTGTCCGGTTACTCCAGATGTGTATACAATGAACAGTGACGAAAAAGATTATATTGAATTATTTTGGATTTTCTTCCCAGCTGCAAGAGAGGTATTGCATGAGGCAAAAGCTTTTAATGATGCCAATTCTTCAATGCCGATTTCTTTTGACCAAATATTGAACTCTAGACACTTTAATAGTTTTATTTACAAAGAAGAAAATGTATATGGAGACAGAGCAATTGATGAGTATATGAAAGATAATGCTCAGAATCAATTGCTAGAATCGGAAAGAGTGAAAGAAAAAATACGTGATTTTGAATCAGATATGTGGAATTATTAATTTCGTTTTTCATTAGAATATAGAAAAACTCTTATCGTAATTGATAAGAGTTTTTTTTTGCCTCATTTTTAAGGTTAGTTCTTTTATTGTTCTTTCTTTGTGTTTTATTTTAACTATTACTTTTATAGTATGATTGATTATTTAATTATAGGTTCGGGTCTTGCTGGTATTGGATTTTCTGAAATTGCGTTACAGCATAATAAAACTATTTTAGTGATGGATAACAATTCTCAAAATTCTTCAAGGATAGCAGGTGGATTATACAATCCAGTAATTCTTAAACGTTTTAGTGAAGTATGGCAAGCACAAGAGCAGTTGGTTTTGATGAACGAGTTCTACAGTATTTTGGAAGATAAACTTAAAACTAAAGTCGATTTTAAGAAGCCTATTCTTAGGAAGTTTTTTTCGATTGAAGAACAAAATAATTGGTTTGCAGCGTCAGATAAATTAACATTGGCGCCATTTTTATCTACAGAATTGATTACGAAAAAATATTCGGGAATTGATTCTCCATTCAATTATGGAGAAGTATTACAGACAGGTCATGTTGATACGGCTGTTCTATTAAAAAAATATAAGAAGTATCTTTTGAGTAATAATTTATTCAGGGAAGAATCATTTGATTATGAATCGTTGCGTGTTGTGGGTAATGATATTCGATATAAAGATATTGAAGCAAGACATATTATTTTTGCAGAGGGTTTTGGGATGCATGCTAATCCTTATTTTAAGGATTTACCATTAGACGGTACAAAAGGAGAATTGTTTATTGTTAAAGCTCCTGATCTTGATCTGGACGTTATTGTAAATACAAGCGTTTTTATTTTGCCTTTGGGCAACGACCTTTTTAAAGTGGGTGCAACTTACAACTGGAAAGATAAAACAGATGTAGTCACAGCAGAAGGTAAACAGGAATTAATCGATAGAATTAAAGAAATTATTAGCTGTGACTTTACTATCGTTGAGCATTTTGCTGGAGTTCGACCAACAGTAAAAGATAGACGGCCCTTAGTAGGGACTCATTCGTTGTATGGGTCGATACATATACTAAATGGATTAGGTACAAGAGGAGTGATGTTAGGTCCCTCTATGGCTAAGGCTTTATATAATGCTATAGAAAATGATATTCCGTTGGATGCCGCAATTGATATAAAAAGATTTCTGCCGAAAGGACAGAGATAATTTTGTTATTGTTTAAAAGTGGGATCATAAGAGACAAACATATTAATGTATATATTTCTTGACCATCGTAATACAAGCGGAAATAGAACTAGAAGAGAAGCTATTATTGAAATAAAAGCTACTTTTAGAGAGGAATTCAATAGCACATACGAAATTACAAAGGCAGCAATTCCAATCGCTACATTTAGTCCGTAACTTACATACATAGCGCCGTAAAAAAACGAAGGTTCAATTTGGTATTTCAACCCACAATGGCTGCAATTTTCGTGCATTTTTAGAATATTACCCAAATGGAGTGGGTTTTGATCTAAATACATACTTTCTTTCTGACATTTAGGACAAGTTCCTGTTAAAATACTATATAGTTTGGATCCTTTTTTTAACATTTGCAAAAAATTTAATTTTTCCTTTTTTGGAGTTGCAAATTTACGCATTCGAAAAGGAATAAAATCATTATACATGCTTAATATACACAATTTATCTGTCTCGTTTGGGGGTTCTTATTTATTTGAAGAAGTTACTTTTAGATTAGGTGCCGGAGACCGTGTTGGTCTTGTTGGAAAGAATGGTGCAGGTAAATCTACAATGCTTAAAATTTTAGCGAAAGATTTTGCTCCTGATTCAGGAAGTATCGCACAGGAAAAAGAAGTGAGAATGGGTTTTTTGCGTCAGGATATTGATTTTGAGCAAGGAAGAACGGTACTGGAAGAAGCTTACGAGGCGTTTATAGATATTAAAGTTGTAGAAAAGAAATTAGAAGAAATCAATCATTTATTGGTGACTCGTACTGATTATGAAAGTGATGAGTACAGTCAAATCATAGAGGATTTATCTGATTATACGCATCGTTTCGAATTGTTGGGAGGATATAATTATGTTGGAGATACTGAAAAAATCCTTTTAGGTTTAGGTTTTAAAAGAGAAGTCTTTAATAATCAAACAGAAACTTTTTCTGGAGGATGGCGTATGCGGATTGAATTAGCGAAGTTATTATTGCAAGCTAATGATGTTTTGTTACTCGATGAGCCTACGAATCACTTGGATATTGAGAGTATCATTTGGTTAGAAAGTTTTTTACGTAACTATGCTGGAGTTGTCGTAATTGTTTCTCACGATAAGATGTTTTTAGATAATGTAACCAATAGAACAATAGAAATTTCATTGGGTAAAGCATACGATTTCAATAAGCCTTATTCTCAATATTTAGAGTTGCGTCATGAAATACGCGAAAAACAATTGGCCACACAAAAAAATCAAGCCAAGAAAATCGAGGAGACAGAAAAATTAATCGAAAAATTCCGTGCCAAAGCATCCAAAGCTTCCATGGCACAATCGATGATTAAGAAACTGGATAAAATAGAACGCATAGAGGTGGATGAAGATGACAATTCTGTGATGAATATTTCGTTTCCACTTTCTAAGGTTCCCGGAAGAGTGGTAATTGAAGCAGACCATGTTACAAAAAGCTATGGAGATAAAACCATTTTAAAAGACATTTCACTGTTGGTAGAACGTGGAAGTAAGATCGCTTTTGTCGGTCAAAACGGACAAGGTAAATCAACTTTCATTAAAGCGATAGTCAATGAATTTGAATATGAAGGAGATATAAAGTTAGGGCACAATGTACAAGTAGGTTATTTTGCGCAAAATCAGGCGGAGTATCTGGATGGTGAGATTACTTTACTTCAAACTATGGAAGATGCCGCTTCAGATACCAATCGTTCAAAAGTGCGCGATATGTTGGGTTCATTCCTCTTTCGTGGCGACGATGTAGAGAAAAAGGTAAAAGTACTTTCAGGAGGAGAAAGAAACCGTCTGGCGCTTTGTAAATTGTTATTACAGCCTATAAATGTGTTGGTAATGGATGAGCCTACAAATCACTTGGATATTAAATCTAAGAATGTTTTAAAAGCAGCGTTACAAAAGTATGAAGGAACTTTACTTCTGGTTTCTCACGACAGGGATTTTCTTCAGGGAATGTCAAACATTGTTTATGAGTTCAGAGATCAAAAGATAAAAGAATACTTAGGAGATGTTAACTACTTCTTAGAACAGCGTAATTTAGAAAATATGCGTGAGGTCGAGAAGAAAGATGCACTTAAAGCAGCGGCTCCCAAGGACAGTAATAAAGCTTCGTATGAAGAACAAAAAAAGGGGAAAGCGTTGCAGAATCGTTTGAGTAAAGTTGAAAGTCAAATTAAGCAAGTAGAAAAAGACATTCAGAATGACGACAAAATGTTAGCTTCAAATTACAATAAAAATATCGAAGATGCTTCTTTCTTTAAAGCATACAATAAAAAGAAAGCAGAGTTGGATAAATTACTTTTAGATTGGGAAAAAGTTCAAGATGAGATAGATAAAGCCTAATTAAGAGGTTGTTTTAGAATTTTTTAGGAGCTTTTTCCAGCTGTTCATTACATCCTTTCTGGTCTCGTTTATTTTTTTCTAAAGCCTAAAAGGAGCTTCCGTAGGTCGCTCTTTTAGTCTAAGAAAAAATATAACGAGGCTGTAAAAGGATTTCATTGTCATCTGGGCTATTGCGTCTTTGAACAGAATAAATTCTTTTTTATGAAATTAGACCTGTCTTCTTAGAATGTGAAATCGCTTGTGCACTATTTTTAAAATAGCACACTGAAACATCCAATGTTTCTAGGTTTTTCAGCACTTTAGCTACCTTGTCTTTTTTGTATTTTCCAGTTTGCCGTATATAAACTGCTGTCACGGTCATGGGGAAAATCTTGCTTATGGCTTCATATAAAAAAGGATCATGTTGAGAGTCATCTCCTATCAAGACATACTTTAAACTGGGATAGAATTCTAAAATGTGTTTTATTTTTTCAAACTTGTGATTGTGACCTCCTCTTCCCGACCATAAGAAATTAAATAGACTTGTTTTAATGTCTTTTAAAAGTAAAACAGCCTTAGGTAATTTGTGGATTTCTGTAAACAGCACAAGAAATCGATATAGATTCCACTCACTGCTTGAGACGTAAAAAAAAGCATTTAATTCCCCTACATGGGCTCTGCCTGAAGAACTTAAAGCTTGAAAATGTGGGACAACATCTTCAAAAACTTTTCTGGAGTTGACATTTCTGAATAAGAGATGGTATAATTTTTTAAATGGATTAAGGGTATACGAAACTAAAAATGTATCATCAATATCAGATATGATACCTAAATTGCCTATCCGCGGTCGGATGTAGCTTTCTTTAGTTACTATAGTTTCATTCTTATAAATGATACTTACTTCATAATCGATCCAGCCATAATCAGAACATTGTTCTAAAGGGATGCAAAATTTGAAGTAACCGTCAGCAAGCGTTTTTGTATGTATATTTATATCATTATGGACTAAGTATACGTCTGCATTTGCTTGTGTTTTAATTCGAAACAAACCGATTACTGACCGTGCATTTTTTAAATTTTTTGAAAGAAAATCGTATTCCTTTTTTTTTGTTGGTTTAAAAACATGTCCCATCACAATTAGTTCTTGCTCATTTGCATAACCACGATATAATTTTAGGATCGGTTTCATTTTGTTTACTACTTTTGAAGTCTGTTGAAAATTAATTATTTTTAATCAATAAAAGAAATAAAACGGTGAAAAATAATATTGTATTGATTGTGAACCCTGTTGCGGGAGGGATTGACAAATCAGAAATCATTGAAGCAACTTCGCTTTTTGCAGATAAGGAAGGGTTGAATTTTGTGTTGTTTACCACTACAGCTATTGATGATATTTCTAAAATAAAGAGCTTATATGATACATTCAAACCGGAAAGGGTTATTGTAGCCGGAGGTGATGGAACCATAAAATTAGTCGCTGAAGCATTGGAAGGCGTAGATGTTATTTTCGGAATAATACCAGCTGGTTCTGCTAATGGATTAGCTACAGATTTAAATATTCCTAAAAAACTGGAGGAAAGCCTGCCAATAGCTTTTCATTATGCATTTATGGAAATGGATATGATCGTTATAAATGATAAGAATAGTTTACATCTTAGTGATCTAGGATTAAATGCAGAACTCATAAAAAACTACGAGAATAGTGCTGTGCATGGAAAGTTAGGGTATGCTTTACAAGTTTATAATACGTTAGCCGATAAAGAAGAACCATTCACAGCCACAATTACTGCTAATGGTCAAATAATAGAATGTATAGCGCAAATGATAGTTATAGCCAATTCTAAAAAATACGGAACAGGTGTAGTTATTAATCCCGAGGGCATAATGAATGATGGAAAGTTTGAATTGGTAGTTTTGAAAAATTTGGATTTGAGCATTTTTGCTAAAATTATTACCGGTAATATACCAATCGAATCTGGAGATGTAGAAATTATTTCAACTGATCGAGCGAATATTAAATTGCATTCACCGGTAAGTTTTCAAATTGACGGGGAATATTGTGGTAGAGAAACAGAACTGAATGTAGCTATTTCTCCTTACAAATTAAAAGTTGCTATTCCTTGATGTTTCTTTATTTAAAGGGATTGCGTTGCTTCCATTCCATTTTAGGTTCAAAATAGCGAAAAGTTTTGGAGACGAACAGATTTAAAATAGGATTGCTATGTTGCATCATTCCAAACATATCCATGGGTTTTGCTCCCACAGAACTTTTAATTTCTAATGCTGTTCTAGCAAAAATAATACGGCTGTATCCTTTGTTAATGGAGAAGCCTATCATGTCGTAGAGCATGTTCAGGTATAACATTTTTTCGCGTTGGTAGAATTCGTCATAACCTAGAAAATAGGTATCAATATCAGTTCCGTTTTTTATCAGTGTATTGAATCCAATTAGTTCATCGCCAACAAAGTATCCATAAAAAAGAAATTTGTCTTTTAATACTGTTTTTAAAGTTTTAAAATGATTTTCAGTTAAATAAAAAGTATTGAACGGCGCGTTCTTAGCCACATTCATATACAATTCAAATATTCTTTCATTGTAATTCGTGATTTCTTCAAGAGATAACTTCCTTTTCGAAATTCCTTCCGCTTTTTTTCGAGCTCTTTTGTATTGATCGCGGTATTTTTTAGATAGGTCCGCTATATAATCATCAAAGCTAGACCAGGAATTCCTAATATTGAAAATCATATTAGGTTGGGTTGTAAACAGGAAAAACAATTTAAACTCGGGTATTTTAAAAAACGAAACTCTTTCTTCAGCAAAATCTTTAAAGATTGTAAGATGTATTTTTATACCGTTTGCGTGGAAATTAATCTTTAACTCCTCAGTCGCTTTTTTTAATAAAGCTAATCCTTCTGATGCTGGCAATTTTGACCCGAAACACCATCCGTTTTGACCAGTCAGCATATTGTTACCCATCACTAGGACATTCGAACTGAAATTTTTAAAGACAAAGTCGCGTACTATTGTTTTTAGACAGTGATCTCTTTCTCCAAAGGAGTTTAGCTCACTTAAATTGATATACTGCGTCATTGCTATCCCAACTAATTGGTCATTAAGAAAAAGTCCGATAAAATGACACTGCATATTTTTTGGAGCCGAAACAGCTAATGTCTCTAAGTAAGCACGAGAAAGAAATAGGTTGTTTGCCGCCAACGAGTCCCAATCTGAAGGAATATTTTTAACGGAAGAATAAATTTGAAAGGAAAAAGGAGAGCTCAATGGATCTAAAAATTAGGATTGGTCTAAATTAATATATTAAGTTAAATTGCAATGCAATTAGGCAAATTTTAACTAATTTTAATAAAAACAGGAATCATGAATGTATACAATGAAATAACTGCTCAACCGATATTAAAAGATCTAAAAGACTGGAAGTTTAATGATAGCGGAATCGAAAAGAAATTTCTTTTCAAGAATTTTAGTGAGGCGCTTGGTTTTATAGTTCAAGTGGGGATTTTAGCTGAGAAACAAGGGCACCATCCCGAGCTTTTCAATGTCTATAATAAGGTTAATATTCGCTTGTCAACTCATGATGCAAACGGTTTGACGGATAAAGACTTTAATTTGGCGAAAGCCATTGAAACACTATTTTAATCTATGCTTTATAATAAGGAGATATTTTTATGGAAGGCAGATCCAAAGGAAATGAACGAATCTGTGCTACCCACACCTTCAATATTGTGTATAGTTTCATAAAGTACCTTTCTAAACTCTTCATTATTGGCGGCCACAATTTTTAAAAACAAAGCGTATTTGCCTGATACAAAATGACATTCCACAACTTCGGGGATCTCTTTTAATTTTTCGGCTATGGAATAGGCAAATCGTGCCTCCTTGGTTGCGATTCCCGTATAGGTAATCGTTTCATATCCAATTTTTTTTGCATTCAACTGTATTGAAAATCCACTTATTATTCCTGTGTCCTGCAGCTTTTTTACCCGTTGATGTACTAAAGAGTTTGAGATCTTCAATTCTTTTGCTATTTCTGAGTATGCCATGCGTCCGTCAGCACTTAGCATTCTTATGATTTGTTGATTGATGTAATCAATATTTTCGTCAAGGCTGTTTTTAGGCATATTTAATTTGTTTATTGGATAGTTTGAAAGTATGTTTTTCGTGCCCGAAGTAATTAATTATTAGGATTTAAAAGACATAGTTAAAGTAAGAATCATAATCTATTAACCGATTGAAATACAGTTTTGATTATAAACAAGGAAACCCTACGTGTAAATAATGTCAAATTTACACTTTTACAGTATTAAAATATCATAAAATTTATAAAAGAATATGTCTAGTGTCGATTTTGTTATTTAGGGTGTAAATTTGTGTCATATTTATTAATTAAAAATTTGTGTTATGAATAAAGATCTTCTACTGTCAAAATTATGGGAACAATACATGAGTATCACCCCATCTGCCAAAAAAATCCATGCGTTGCTGGAACAAAATGGCGAAAAAATTGAAAATGACCATATTGCCATCAGAACATTTAATGATATGCGTGTGAATATTTCTGTATTAGAAAAACCATTTGTAAATGCAGGATATGTTGCTAAAGGCGAGTATTTTTTCGAATCTAAAAAACTGTATGCAAAACATTATGAGCATGCTACTGATGCTAACGCACCAAGGATTTTTATTTCAGAATTAGAATTAGAAAATTGTTCTGAAAGTTTACAAAATTCGGTTAAAGTGCTTTTAGATACGTGTGATCAAAATGTTTTTGAAAAGGAAGACTTAGTTTTAAGCGGTGCAGTTTGGAATGCAAATTCGTATAATGCTTATGCTTCTTTGTTAGAAGAGTCTGAATATGCTGCTTGGATGTATATATATGGTTTTAGAGCAAACCATTTTACAATTAATGTTAATGCTTTATTGAACTTCAAAAATTTAGAAGAGTTAAACACTTATTTGAAAGATAATAATTGGAAAATGAATGGTTCTGGTGGAGAAATTAAAGGGACTCCTGAGCAATTACTAGAGCAATCTAGTACATTAGCTGACTTGTGTACTATTAATTTTGATGAAGGTGCAAAAGAAATTCCTTCATGCTATTATGAGTTTGCGCTTCGCTACCCAATGGAAAACGGAGAGTTGTACCAAGGTTTTATTGCTGCGTCTGCAGATAAAATATTCGAAAGCACAGATGTAAAATTGCAAAACCTTAGTTAAATAGGTTTTTTTAAATTGATAAATATATAGCATAATGAATCTTCAAGGTTTAGCAGATCAAATAGAAGGGAAATTGTTTTTTGATGAGACCATGCGTACGCTTTATGCTACAGATGCTAGTGCTTATCGAGAAATGCCGCTTGCTGTGGCAATACCTTCAACTAAACAGGATATTCAAAAAATTATCCAATTTGCCCGCGACAATAAAACTAGCGTTATTCCCAGAGCTGCTGGTACTTCACTCGCGGGGCAGGTTGTAGGAGGCGGGATAATAGTAGATATTTCTCAGGATTTCACCCAAATACTTTCAGTTGACAAAGGGAATAAAACAGCTTGGGTTCAGCCAGGAGTGATTCGCGACGAGTTAAACTTACATTTAAAACCATATCAGCTGTTTTTTGGTCCGGAGACTTCCACTAGTAACCGTTGTATGATTGGCGGAATGGTAGGGAACAATGCTTGTGGTGCCAGATCCGTGATTTATGGCTCGACAAGAGAACATTTGTTGGAAATAAAAGGGTTTTTGGCTGATGGAAACGAGGTGACATTTGGAGCATTGACTAATGAAGAGTTTGAAGACAAATGCAACGGAATAAATGTGGTTAGCGAACTGGAGCAGAATATTTACCTTCAGGCGAAAACCATTTTATCAAATCAGATTAACAGGAATTTATTCGATGAAAATTATCCTAAAAAATCAATTCCGCGCCGCAATACGGGTTATGCACTTGATTTATTAGCAGCTAGTAATCCTTTTGGGGGTTTTGACGAGAAATTTAATTTCTGTAAGCTAATCGCAGGATCGGAGGGAACCTTATTTTTTTCGACCGAAATAAAACTGAATCTAGTAGATGAATTAAAACCATTTTCAGGATTAGTTTGCGTGCATTTTGATAGTATCAACGAATCTTTGCAAGCAAATTTAGAAGCCTTAAAATTCCATCCTGATAGTGTGGAATTGATAGATCATTATATCTTAGATTGTACCAAAGAAAATATCGAGCAAAGTAAAAATAGATTCTTTGTTCAGGGTGACCCCAAAGCGATTTTGGTGGTCGAATTTTTGCGTGATTCTAAAGAAGAAATTCTAACCATAGCCGAAAAAATGGAAGCTCAAATGAGAGCCAAAAATCTAGGGCATCATTTTCCAATTGTTTTTGGAGAAGATACCAATAAAGTTTGGACGCTAAGAAAAGCAGGCTTGGGATTATTGTCTAATATACCAGGTGACGCTAAAGCGGTTGCAGTTATAGAAGATACCGCCGTAGATGTAAATGATTTACCGGATTTTATCGAGGATTTTAATGCAATTTTAAAACAACGTAATCTGAATTGTGTGCATTATGCGCATGCTGCAACAGGCGAATTGCATTTGCGTCCTATCATTGATTTAAAAACCAAAGAAGGTGCAGCGCTTTTTAGAACCATTGCGACTGATATTGCGCATCTAGTGAAAAAATATAAGGGGTCATTAAGTGGCGAGCACGGTGATGGTCGGTTGAGAGGAGAATTTATTTCGTTAATGCTAGGCGAGGAGATTTACCAGCTTTTTAAAGATATAAAACACACTTGGGATCCTTGGAATGTGTTCAATCCAGGGAAAATAGTGGATACACCACCGATGGATAGTTCGTTGCGTTATACCGCAGGTCAAGATACGCCAATGCCAGAAACTTATTTTGATTTTTCGGAAACTAACGGAATTCTTCGTGCTGCAGAAATGTGTAATGGATCAGGAGATTGCAGAAAAACAGAAAAAAGTGGTGGAACCATGTGTCCAAGTTATATGGCAACACGTGATGAAAAACACACTACCCGTGCCAGAGCTAATATGCTTCGCGAAACCATAACGCATTCCGATAAACAAAATAAATTTGATAGTGAAGCCTTGCTTGAAGTGTTAGATTTGTGTTTAAGCTGTAAAGGATGTAAGTCAGAATGTCCTTCGAATGTGGATATGGCGAAACTAAAAGCCGAAACGTTGCAGCAATATCATGATAAGCATGGGGTGAAATTCCGCTCTAGATTAATTGGAAATACACCTACAATAAATAAACTGTTTGCTAATTTTCCCGGAGTTTATAATTTTTCGACAAAAGGAATTTTAGGTATGGTGATTAAGAAAATGACAGGTTTTGCAACGGAGCGAAATTTACCCACGATGCATAAAATCACCTTTGCCAAATGGTTTAGAAGTTATCCGCAATATGGTAATTTTAATAAGCCAACGGTGTACTTGTACAACGACGAATTTTTAAATTTTTATGATGTAACTATTGGTCAGACAGCGGTAAAGTTATTAAATCAGTTGGGCTATAAAGTGATAGTTCCAGAAATCGGAATTAGCGGAAGGACTTATTTGTCTAAAGGAATGGTAAAAGTAGCTCGGAAAATTGCTGAGCAAAACATAGCAGATTTTAACATAAGCATCCCAGAAGATGCTATTTTAATCGGTATCGAGCCATCGGCGATTTTAAGTTTTAGAGATGAATATCCTGATTTGTGTCGTGGGAATTTGAAAACAAAAGCCAAGGAATTTGCGAATCGTACTTTTTTAATAGAGGAATTTTTAGCTAATGAAATGGAAGTGGGTAATATCACTGCCAGTTTGTTTACGGATGCAGAAGAACGCATTCGAATGCACGGACACTGTTTTCAGAAAGCATTATCATCTTTAGTGCCGCTAAAAAAAATATTATCACTGCCTAAAAACTATTCTGTTCTTAATATTCCAAGTGGTTGTTGCGGTATGGCGGGTTCGTTTGGATATGAAAAAGAACATTATGAAATTTCTATGAATATTGGAGAGCTCGTTTTGTTCCCGGCCATTAGAGCAGAAGAGATTACAACTTTAATATCTGCTTCTGGAACCAGTTGTCGTCATCAAATTGCTGACGGAACGGGACGTCATGCATTACATCCAGTGGAGATTTTGTTTAATGCTTTAAAGTAGTAGTTATTCTATTATGGTGCAGTCCGACATAAATGAAAGTTGAACGCGAGGCTTTTGCAAATTATCATAAATCCCATTCCCTTTTAATAGGGAGATGGGATTTATATATGTATTATTAAGTCCAAGCGCAAATTATACCACCCATTAACATAAGGCAAACAATCCAAAAACCACCATTTATTAAAGTGTATTTCCAACTTCTTTTTTCGAATAACGCATTGGTTCCAATAATTGGCAATGCAATAAACAAACCAGCGATAAAACTGTGAAGCAGGCCGTGTTTAAATGTGCGGAAAGCAGTTCCGTAATCAGCCATAAAATTCGCATAAGAAGGTTTTGCTAAAGCAGGGTCACCACTAATCTTGCCTACTGCACCCCATTGATGAATAACTAAAAATTGAAGAGTCAGCGCAATTAGAAAAGCATAAAATACCGCCATTCCAAAAATTAAAGCCATGTTGCCTCCTTTGATTTTATCCTCGGTCATGCCGGCTTCTTTCATCCAGATTGTTCCAAAAGCTTTTGGATGATATCAGACAAAACCGACCAATAATGTTGATATGGCGGCAGTTAATAGTGCTATAAAATTGATTTCCATAACGTTATTTTTTGAGTTAAAAAAAATGTAACATTTATTTTATAAATTGCATAAATCAATTTAATGTAAGAAAATTATATTTTTATAGTATAATATCATGTATTTCGTCGATTTTATTTGTCGATAATCTATGTATTGTGTATATTTAATCATTCGAACAAGTATAAATTCAAGGTTATGAAAAATATTTTTACTCTACTACTAATGGGTTTGGCATCAATTTCAATGATGGCCAAAGTCTCAGTCTCAGATAAGACAGTGCTTTTGAAATTGTATACGGCAACAAACGGAGCTAATTGGAACACCAAATGGGATTTATCTTCTCCTGTATCAACTTGGTATGGAGTTGTTTTGGAAGGGGATAAAGTGGTATCAATAAATCTAGCAGATAATAATCTTGTTGGAGAAATACCAAATGAAATCGTGAATCTTACGGATTTAAAAGAATTGAATTTACATAAAAATGTATTATCGGGTCTAATACCATTTGCTTTAGGAAATTTAAAACAACTAGAAGTTTTAGATCTGTCATTTAACAGATTGACTGGGACTATTCCATCTTCAGTAGGAGAGATGAATAATTTGGTTACTCTTCAACTTTATATGAATAGACTTTCTGGAGAATTGCCAGATCAAATTGGAAACTTGAAGCATTTAGAGACTTTGGCTGCTTTTAATAATGAATTGGAGGGTGAAATACCAAATTCACTTTATGGCGTTTCTACATTAAAGGTATTGCTTTTGAGTAGTAATAAGTTAAGTGGTAAATTAAGTGCTGAAATTGCAAATTTAAAAGGGCTTGAAAACTTAAGCTTGTTTGAAAATAATATGGATGGACGAGTTCCGTATGAGTTAGAAAAATTAAGCAATTTAAAAGAAATGAATATTTCTTATAATCAATTTAGTGGTTTAATATCAAGAAAATTAGCCTTGTTGGATACTTTAAATATGACAATGGTTAATGACAATGGTGTAGCAATTTTATTAGATGTTTCGTTTGATATTGAAAGACCTATCGTTTCTGAAGATTAGAATTTGCGTAAAATAAATTTTAGTTGCTCTAAAGTGGTTTTTATTTTTAATTGGTTTAGTTACTTCAAGCCCATACTGCTCCTGCATCATGGGTTTTTTTATACGAATAAATCTCGCTAGCAGAATCGTTATGAAGTATTTGATTTTAAGGAAATATGGGATATTCTTTGTCGTTCAAGTAGAAAGCGTGTTAGTCTTTTATTTTGAGCGCAGTAGTTATAATTCTATTCTCTCCCAAGTTGGTTCTTTAGTTGTTTTGTCTTCTTGGGCTAACTGATGTATTACTCCGTAGGTTTGCGCCTTGATTCCTAAAAAATCTCCCACGATTCTTTTTATCTATAGGTATAAATAAAAAAAAGCTTCACATTGCTGTGAAGCTTTCTTAGTAGCGGGAACTGGACTCGAACCAGTGACCTTCGGGTTATGAGCCCGACGAGCTGCCTACTGCTCTATCCCGCGATGTGCGTTTTTAATCTCAATAAAATTAACTTAGTAGCGGGAACTGGACTCGAACCAGTGACCTTCGGGTTATGAGCCCGACGAGCTGCCTACTGCTCTATCCCGCGTTGTTTCGGGTGCAAAGGTACAACGAATTTTATCATTTGCAACAAAAATTTTAAAAAATGTTTTATTTTATCTATTCACTTGATATAACTACCTTTGTAAAATAAATAATATATTAAATGTCACATAAAGCAGGTTTTGTAAATATCATCGGGAATCCAAACGTTGGGAAGTCCACATTAATGAATGCCTTTGTAGGGGAAAGATTGTCTATCATTACGTCTAAGGCACAAACGACTCGTCATAGAATCCTTGGGATCGTAAACGGAGAAGATTTTCAAATGATTTTGTCTGATACGCCGGGGATCATTAAGCCCGCGTACGAAATGCAAGCATCGATGATGAACTTTGTAAAGTCCGCTTTTGAAGATGCTGACATTTTAATTTACATGGTAGAAATAGGGGAGCAAGACTTAAAAGATGAAGCGTTCTTTAATAAAATCATTCATTCAAAAATACCTGTGTTATTATTGTTGAATAAAATTGACAATTCTAATCAGGAACAATTAGAAAAACAAGTGGCTTTTTGGACGGAGAAGGTGCCTAATGCAGAAATATATCCTATATCTGCCTTGCAGAATTTTAATGTTCCAGAAGTTTTTCAAAGAATAATTTCACTTTTACCAGAATCACCAGCCTATTATCCAAAAGATCAACTTACGGACAAACCAGAACGTTTCTTTGTAAACGAAACCATTCGGGAGAAAATTTTATTGAATTACAGCAAAGAAATTCCATACGCAGTCGAAATTGTAACAGAAGAGTTCTTTGAAGATGAAAACATCATAAGAATCCGTTCTTTGATTATGGTAGAGCGTGAAACTCAAAAAGGGATTATTATTGGACATAAGGGAGCTGCACTAAAGAAAGTAGGGATGGATGCTCGTGCTGATTTAGAGAAATTCTTTGGAAAACAAATCCACATCGAACTGTATGTAAAAGTGAATAAAAACTGGAGAAGTAACGTGAACATGTTAAAGCGTTTTGGTTACAACCAATAAGCTTGTTGTTTATCGTTTTGATTCGAAATTAAGAGTAAACAGTAAGAAACATAGCGTTTAGTTCCGGCAGATCTTATAATATGAAAAATCAATATTAGAATTCAAATTTTGATATTGATTTTTTTTTGCTCAATTCGATCGGGATCAAATATATTTTTAATAATTAGGATGCTAGAATCTTTAAGAACAGGGTTTCTAATTCATTCATTTGATCATGACCATTTTCGCGGATTTGTTTTGCAATAAAATACAATAGGAACCAGGAAAATACCATAAGTCCAATAACTATAAAATCGAATGTCATGCTGTTTTTTAAAACATAGTCGGAGTAGGCTATTCCGCTAAATGTTAGAAAGATTCCCGCAATTATAAAATGAAGAAACATGAAAAGAGTCCATAAGGTGGGGTCGGGGCCAAATAATCCTCTTATATGTGTTTCGTTCTCATTTTTCGGTTCCAATTCTAAATGTAAATGCGGGGAATAGTAGGATCTTTTGTTGTCTTTTATATTTAGCCAAATGTGGGTACCACCCGTTTTTACAGAATAATCGTCGCAGTTTGATTTTTTATAATCTTCAAATTTTTGAAGTACTATGTCTGTGTTTTCTGGAACATCTTTGTAAAATCGTAAACGAAGTCTTAATTCATTATTGGTTTCCATAGTAGTAAAGTTATATCTGTTAAAAAGGTAAGGATGTGCTAATATATCAAAAAAATTGATATTGACGGGATTAAACACTACCTTTGCAAAATATTGAAATTAGTATTATGAATAACATTGTTGCGATAGTAGGAAGACCTAATGTAGGGAAATCAACCCTTTTTAATAGGCTGATACAAAGAAGAGAAGCTATTGTAGATTCAGTTTCGGGAGTTACCCGTGACAGAAACTACGGAAAAAGTGAGTGGAACGGAAAGGAATTTTCTGTAATCGATACGGGAGGATATGTACGTGGCTCTGATGACGTTTTTGAAGGCGAAATCCGTAAGCAAGTAGAATTAGCCATCGATGAAGCAGATGTTATTATATTTGTTGTTGATGTCGAAGAAGGGATTACTCCAATGGATGATGCTGTTGCGAGACTATTGCGTAAAGTGACTAAACCGGTTTTACTTGCTGTAAATAAGGTGGATAATGCGATGCGGGAAAAAGATGCGATTGAATTCTATAACTTAGGTCTAGGAGAATATTACACTTTTGCAAGTATTTCAGGAAGTGGAACTGGGGATTTATTGGACGCATTAATTGATGCATTTCCTATAAAACCAGAACCAACACAGGAAGAAATCGAATTGCCTCGTTTTGCAGTAGTAGGAAGGCCAAATGCGGGAAAATCAAGTTTTATCAATGCATTAATTGGTAAAGACAGATATATTGTTACTGATATTGCGGGTACTACTCGGGATTCTATTGATACAAAATTTGACCGTTTTGGTTTCGAATTTAACTTGGTTGATACTGCTGGAATTCGTCGTAAGGCCAAAGTAAAAGAAGATTTAGAATTTTATTCTGTAATGCGTTCGGTGCGTGCCATCGAGCATTCTGATATTTGTATCCTGATAATTGATGCAACTCGTGGATTTGAAGGTCAAGATCAAAGTATTTTTTGGTTAGCCGAAAAAAACAGAAAAGGTGTTGTTATTCTTGTTAACAAATGGGATTTGGTCGAAAAAGAAACCATGTCAACAAGAGACTATGAAGAAAAAATCAGAGAAGAGTTAATGCCATTTACGGATGTGCCTATTCTTTTTGTTTCTGCATTAACTAAACAACGTTTATTGAAAGCATTGGAAGCAACTGTAAAAGTGTACGAAAGTAGACAACAACGTATTGCAACTTCTAAATTCAATGAATACATGTTGAAAGTGATTGAAGCGTATCCACCACCTGCAACAAAAGGGAAATATGTAAAAATCAAATATTGTATGCAATTGCCAACGAAAACACCACAGTTTGTGTTTTTTGCTAATATGCCACAATATGTAAAAGAGCCTTACAAACGTTACCTTGAAAATAAAATCAGAGACAACTGGGACTTCTCTGGAGTACCAATTGATATTTACATTAGAGAGAAATAATTTTTATTTCCATATTTATAACAGAAAGTTTATCGAGTTAGTCATAACTCGGTAAACTTTTTTACATTTATAATAAAAAATGGCATCTATAAATAATAAAGTAGTTTGGATCACTGGAGCTTCCAGCGGCATCGGGGAAGCTTTGGCGTATGAATTAAGCCAAAGAAACTGCAAACTTATACTTTCCTGCTCGTAATGTTGAAAATCTCGAACGTGTCAAAGCAAAATGTTCGAATACCGAAGTCGAAATTCTTTCGTTTGATTTGGCAGATTTCAATAATGCCAAAAAGCATGTTGTAAAAGCCATTTCTTTTTTTGGGAAAATTGATGTCCTAATCAATAATGGTGGAGTGAGTCAACGTTCACTTTTAGTTGACACTGATTTTGAGGTAGACAAAAAACTCATTGAAGTAGATTATTTAGGAACGGTTGCTATTACAAAAGCGCTATTACCGCATTTTATTTCGAATAGAAAAGGACGTTTTGTAACCATAACCAGTTTGATGGGAAAATTTGGTTCTCCATATCGTTCTGGTTATTGCGGAGCGAAACATGCGTTACATGGCTTTTTTGACGTGTTGCGAATGGAGCATCAAAAAGACAATATCAATGTCACAATCATTTGTCCGGGATTCATACAAACGAATGTCGCAGTAAACGCACTGACGGGAGATGGGTCAAAACAAAAAAGTAACGATCAAGCAACCCTGAACGGTATGCCGGTATCGGTCTTCGCTAGAAAATTAGTCAAAGCTGTCGAATCTAATTCGTTTGAATCTTATATAGGAGGAAAAGAAGTGCTGGGCATTTATTTAAAACGATTTTTCCCTAAACTGCTTCATCGTCTTGTGCTAAAAAGTCAAGTAAGATAATATTTTTATGTTTCTTTTTTAGACGACATAAAAATATAAGGGGAACATTACTTACGGAGAAAGCCAATTGAAATTTACTGTAACATTGACTAGTAAAAAAATCCCGAGAAATCGGGATTTTTTTAATTAGGCAAATTCTACTAGTTTTATCTCTAGTCATCTAAAGTATTCATAGGATGATCACCGTACCAATCCTTAAACGTTTTTGTAGTGGTGTATTTATCAGTCAGTACCGTGTAAACCATAAATAGAATTAATAATTCTCCAAAAATAAGTAAACTTAGGAGTATGGGTACTACTATGTCAGTTAGACATAAACCGGCAAAAACAAATACAAATGCTGTGGTAAACCACACGACTTTTATTGCGAAATTTTTCATGGCTTTTTTCTATTAAATTTACAATTAATAGTTAAAAAATATAGTTAACTAATTGGTAATCAATTATTAAAATTTAGAATAACCTACAAAGTCTAAGTGACCAAGAAATAAGTCCATATAAATTACTTTCTGCGTTGTGGTAAAAAATCAAATAGAGAATAACCATAAAAAAAAGCTGCAAATTGCAGCTTTTTTTATAATTGAATAGAGTGAATCTTGTTTACCAACTTCCTCCAGAACCTCCTCCAGAAAATCCGCCGCCGCCAAATCCACCACCGAATCCGCCGCCGCCAAAACCTCCTCCAGAAGATCCACCTCCAAAACCTCCGCCTCCGCCTCCACGGCCAAGACTGCTTAAGAGAATGACATCCAGTAAACTGGGTCCACCGCCACCGCGATTACCAGAGTTACCACCACCTTTATTTTTTGAAATCAATACAAGAATGATAACAATAATAATGATAAAAGGTAAAATAGGAAAATCTTTTCCTTTGGTTTGCTTTCGCTCTCCTTTGTATTTTCCTTTAAAAACATCAAATAGCGCGTCAGTTCCTTTATCTAAACCATTATAGTAGCTTCCAGCTCTAAATTCGGGTAATATAATATTTCGAGTTATTTCACCACCAATTCCTGCTGTTAGGCGATCTTCAAGGCCATAGCCAGGTGATATCCATATTTTTCTTTCGGCTTTAGCCAATAAAATAAGGACTCCGTTATCATCCTTTTGAGTTCCTCCAATTCCCCATTCTTGTCCCCATTTTGGTGTTAGTATACCTATGTCTTCTCCTTTTAGGCTTTCAATAGTAATAACTACAATCTGGGTAGTTGTGGTATCCGCATACTTAACGAGTTTTTCTTCTAACTGTGTTTTTTCTGATGCACTTAATACATTGGCATAATCATAAACACTAGTTTGAAAATCGGGTTTCTTTGGAATTGTAAATTGTGCAAACCCTATTTGCGTTATAAAAAGACCAATAAGTAAGTGTAGTAAAAGGGTTGTATTCTTTTTTTGTAAAATCATTATCCTTTAGATATTTCGTTTGATAGTTCATTCGTGTCATCTTCAGACCACGGAAAATGTTTCTTAAGTTCTTCGCCTGCTCTTAGGATTCCGTCAATTAATCCTTGTTTAAAATTACCGTTTTTAAAATGAGCAACCATGATATCTTTCGTACTATCCCAGAACGTATTAGTTACAATATCATTTATCCCTTGGTCACCACAAATCACAAATGTTCTGTCTTTCACGGCAAGGTAAATTAAAACCCCATTTTTAAGTTCAGTTTGGTCCATTTTTAGTTCGTTAAAAACTTCAAGTGCACGATCATAAGGATCTAAAGCAGTCGTTTTCTCGAGATGCACTCTGATTTCTCCAGAGGTATTTTTTTCGGCCACACGAATAGCTTCAACAATTTCTTGTTCTTCTTCTTGGGTTAAAAAATCTTCTACTTTTGACATGAGTTGCTTTTTTATTTAGAATTAATAGATAAAGAGGGCTGATTCATTTTAAAATAATAAACCATTAAGAAACAAGATTCATTATTTCTTAATAATCTAAATTCCTTAATGGTTTATTTTAAAACTGCCCTTTTTAATTTAGGGGATTTAGAATTTTACTTCAACTGGTTTTTCAGCACCTACAACAGCTTCGAAATATGGTTTTTCCTTAAATCCGAACATACCTGCAAAGATTGAGTTTGGGAAAATTTTGATATGATTGTTGTATGGTTTTACCGCTTCGTTAAAACGCGTTCTGGCTGTAAGAATTTGATTTTCTGTACTAGCTAATTCATCCTGTAATTTCAAGAAATTTTGGTTTGCTTTTAATTCAGGGTAACGTTCTACACTAACCAACAATCTGGAAAGAGAACTGCTCACGCCGCTTTGTGCTTGATTGAATTGTGCTAATTGTTCCGGAGTGATATTTGTAGGGTCAACAGTAACCGAAGTCGCTTTGGCACGTGCTTCAATAACGGCAGTCAAAGTACTTTTTTCGAAATCAGCAGCACCTTTTACAGTATTCACTAAGTTTCCGATTAAGTCATTTCTTCTTTGATAAGAAGTTTGAACATTACCCCAGGACTCGTTAATTCCCTGCTCGTAAACTACAGCAGTATTATTGATTCCTTTTACATAGCTGTATATTCCGATGATAACAACGGCTCCGATAATCCAAGGCAAAAATCTTTTCATGTTTGTTTAATTTAAAGTTGATTTTTAATATTTGTTAATTGTGTTCTTATTGTTTCTAATTTTCGGATAATTTCAAATTTATCCAATGTTTTCTTCTGTCCTTCTTTCAAATGTGTTTTAGCCCCTTCTAAGGTGAACCCTCTTTCTTTTACCAAATGATAAATAAGTTGCAGGTTCTTAATGTCTTCCGGAGTAAACATTCTATTCCCCTTAGCATTTTTCTTTGGTTTCAGAATATCAAATTCATTATCCCAAAACCGAATCAGCGAAGCGTTTACATCAAAAGCTTTGGCGATTTCACCAATGCTATAATATCTTTTATCTGGTTGTAGCTCTATGTGCATTAGTCTAATGATTGATTTTCCTGGTTCGCTAATTTTGAAATGGCAACATATTCCACTGCCGAAATGTTTCCATAATAAAAATTAAGCGGATTAACTACTTTACCGTCTTTGTGTACTTCATAATGTAAATGTGGACCTTCAGATCTACCTGTACTTCCCACATAACCTATAATGTCTCCTCGTTTCACTCTTTGTCCCGCTTTGACATTGTATTTGCTTAAATGGCCATACAAGGTCTCGTATCCATAACCATGCCTAAGGACGATATGATTCCCGTAACCGGAAGCCCTGTTGTCCGCTTGTGCTACAACTCCGTCTCCAGTTGCAAAAATAGGTGTGCCTTGTTTAGCCGTAAAGTCCATCCCCTTATGCATTTTACGGGCTTTAGTAAATGGATCTGTCCGGTATCCAAAACCAGAAGCCATTCGTTTTAAATTTTCGTTCATGACAGGCTGAATGGCAGGAATGGCAGACAATAATTTGTTTTTGGCTTTTGCCAGTTTTAAAATGTAATCGAGCGACTTAGATTGTATAGCCAATTCTTTGGTAAGAACATCTACTCTTTTTGTTGTATTAAGTACCAGCTGCGTATTGTCATAACCCTGTAAAGCAGCATATCTATCTTCGCCACTAAATCCTGATTTGCGTTCTTCTTCTGGTATCGGCGCTGTGTTGAAATAAGTTCGGTATAAATTATTATCCCGTTCTTCAATCGCTTCAATTACATTGTCAAGCTGATCCATTCTTTTGTCTAAAACGGCGTAATTCAATTTTAAATTGTCATTTTCACGAATTAGTAGCCGGTCTTTCGGTGTGTCAAAGTAAGGTGTGTTTAATAAAAGCACAAATATAAGTGAGCCAAACAATGCCGAAGCCACTAAAAACAAGGCGGCAAAACCAAATTTCCATCTTTTTTTTGTTTTTATTTTTCTATACGCTAGATTTTCCGAATCGTAATAATATTTTACTTTCGCCATATTTTAAAATACCCTATTTTTGCACATTGTAAAATGTAAGATGAACAAATTTAATAAATGTTTCATTTGTTCTCGCGTTTTTTCAATAATAAATAAAATAATGTGCCTATTCCAGCTATTCGTTGCAAGTTCTCGTTTAGTAATCGTTTTTTCTAATGATACAGCAGGAGCTTCCGCTGGTCGCTCTGCCGTTTCAAGAAAAAAATGATTACTCAATCTCGAAGCTTTCCACTACTATCTGGGGCATGAAATGCTTTAGAGCAATACATAAATAAAAAAACTTTGTGCCTTAGCGCCTTAGTGGCAAAAAAAATAAAATAATGAAATCACAAGACGTACGTAAACAATTTTTAGACTTTTTTGAAAGCAAAGGACATTTAATTGTTCCTTCGGCACCCATAGTACTTAAAGATGATCCAACCTTGATGTTTAATAACTCAGGAATGGCACAGTTTAAAGAATATTTTTTGGGTAATGCCACACCAAAAAGTAATAGAATTGCCGACACTCAAAAATGTCTTCGTGTTTCAGGAAAACATAATGATTTAGAAGATGTAGGGTTTGATACCTATCACCATACTATGTTCGAGATGCTAGGTAACTGGTCTTTTGGTGATTATTTCAAAGAAGAAGCCTTGCCTTGGGCTTGGGAATTTTTAACCGAAGTTTTAAAATTAGATAAAGACCGTTTGTATGTTTCTGTTTTCGAAGGAAACGAAGCAGAGAATGTGCCTTTTGATCAAGAAGCATTTGATATTTGGAAACAGTTCGTTCCTGAAGATCGCATTATCCTTGGAAACAAAAAAGACAATTTTTGGGAAATGGGAGACCAAGGACCATGCGGACCATGTTCTGAAATTCATATCGATTTGCGTACTGATGAAGAAAGAGCGGCAGTTACAGGTAGAAGCTTAGTTAATGCGGATCATCCACAAGTCGTTGAAATTTGGAACAACGTATTTATGGAATTCAACCGTAAAGCCGATGGTTCTCTTGAAAAATTACCGGCACAACACGTAGATACCGGAATGGGGTTTGAGCGTTTGTGTATGGCAATGCAAAATACTACTTCAAATTATGATACGGACGTGTTTACACCGCTTATTGAAAAAGTGGAGGAAATTACAGGATTGAAATATACTTCGAACGAAGTAAAGGAGATAAGTGAAGATCAAAATAAAACCAATATTGCGATTCGTGTAATTGTGGATCACGTGCGTGCAGTAGCTTTTGCTATTGCCGACGGACAATTGCCTTCTAATACTGGAGCGGGATATGTAATTCGTCGTATTTTGCGTCGTGCAATACGTTATGGATTTACTTTTTTGAATACCAAAGAACCTTTTATATTTAAGTTGGTTGCTGTTTTAGCGGACCAAATGGGAGAGTTTTTCCCTGAAATCAAAAAACAACAAGGCTTAGTAACAAATGTAATTAGAGAAGAAGAAACTTCTTTTTTGCGCACACTAGATCAAGGGTTACAGTTGTTAGATAACGTAATTGCTACAAATCAAGGAAAAGAAGTGCCGGGAGCAAAAGCATTTGAATTATACGATACGTTTGGTTTTCCAATCGATTTGACGGCTTTGATTCTGAGAGAAAGAGGTTTCAGTCTGGACGAAGCTGGTTTTGATAAAGCCATGCAAGAACAAAAATCACGTTCTCGTGCTGCCTCTGAAGTTTCAACAGATGATTGGAAAATTTTAGTAGAAGGAAATACAGAAACTTTCGTAGGTTATGATCAAACAGAAAGTGAAGCAAAAATTACCCGCATTCGTAAGGTGGACTCTAAAAAAGAGGGTGTGATGTACCAAATCGTTTTAGATAACACACCGTTTTATCCTGAAGGTGGAGGACAAGTGGGAGATAAAGGGGTTTTAGTTTCGGCAAATGAAACCATCCAAATTATAGATACTAAAAAAGAGAATAATTTAATTCTGCATTTCACTAAAAAATTGCCGGAGAATGTAAACGGTGGTTTTGTAGCTAAAGTAGATAGTAAATTAAGATCAGATACTACAAAAAATCACTCTGCGACCCACTTGATGCATCAGGCATTGAGAAGCATATTAGGAACACATGTGGAACAAAAAGGATCGTTAGTAAGTCCAAACCATTTGCGTTTTGACTTTTCTCATTTTGCAAAAGTGACTGATGAAGAACTGCAGCAAGTAGAAGACTTCGTTAATGCTAGAATTCAAGAACAATTACCATTAATAGAGCGCAGAGATATTCCTTTCGCGCAAGCGGTAGAAGAAGGAGCGATGGCTTTGTTTGGTGAGAAATATGGAGATCATGTTCGTGCAATTAAATTTGGCGAAAGCATGGAACTTTGTGGAGGAATTCACGTGAAGAATACTGGCGAAATCTGGTATTTCAAAATCGTTTCAGAAGGAGCTGTTGCTGCAGGGATTCGACGTATAGAAGCGATTACTGGTGATGCAGTTAAGGTCTTCTTTGCTTCTCAGGAAAATGCATTGAACGAGATTAAGCTTGCTCTGAAAAACCCGCAAGATGTTATTAAAGCGGTAGTTTCAGTACAGGAGGAAAATGCCAAATTAAAAAAGCAAGTAGAGCAATTAATTAGAGATAAAGCAAAAGGATTAAAAACAGAATTGGCGCAACAAATCCAAGAAATAAACGGAGTACAATTTCTGGCAGTACAAGTAGATCTTAACCCAGAAGGAGCTAAAGATTTAGCTTATGATTTAGGGAATTTAGGAACTAATATGTTTTTGGTTTTGGCTACAGCCGAAGAAGGAAAACCAATGTTAAGCTGTTATATTTCTAAAGAATTAGTAGCTGATAAAAGCCTAAATGCTGGACAAGTGGTTCGTGAATTAGGGAAGTACATACAAGGTGGAGGAGGTGGACAACCTTTCTTTGCTACTGCAGGTGGAAAAAATGTGGATGGAATTGCAGAAGCTTTAAACAAAGCGGTGGATTTTGTAAAATAGTTTTTCTTACTCATTAAAATGACTAACCCTTTCCTTTTGCGCAGGCAAATCGAAAGGGTTTTTAAATCACAAATAAAGATTCTAAATTAAATTTTAATTGCTCAATAAACTAAAAAGGAATTTATATCTTAGAAGAAGATGTTGATGAAAATAAATTATATTAATGAAATTTAACTGCTAAGTTGATTTTAATTTATTTGATGAACTCAAGAACATTGTAACGTTTCTGGGTTCATTTTTTATTTCATAGAGATCAAATTTTGTATTTTTGAAACGATTTAATATAATCCTATGAATTTCAGAACTCAAATACCCATTCCTAAAAGTACTCATTCGATAGATTACAATTCGAAGATTATGTCTTTGGGCTCTTGCTTTGCGGTAAATATGTCAGAGAAACTGCATTATTTTAAATTTCAGAATTTCTGTAATCCGTTTGGAATTTTATTTCATCCGCTGGCAATCGAAAAATTTATTGCCTTCGCTGTTGCAGAAAAAGTATTTACGGAGGCCGATATTTTTTTTTACAATGAACGCTGGCATTGTTATGCTGCACATTCTGATTTAAGTAATGCTAATCCACTTGAGTTAATAAATGATTTGAATAAAATCATCCAATTAACTTGGAAACAGCTAAGCGAAGCTTCACACATCATTATAACGTTTGGGACGGCTTGGGCATATCAAAATATTGAAAGCAACGCGATCGTTGCCAATTGTCATAAAGTTCCTCAAAAACAGTTTAAGAAAGAACTGTTGGCGATAGATATAATTCAAAAAAGTATTCAAAATACAATCGATTTAATTCATTCAATTAATCGGGAAGTAAAAATCATTTTTACGGTTTCACCAGTGCGACACATCAAAGATGGTTTTGTCGAAAATCAATTAAGTAAGTCCCATTTAATAGCTGCTATTCATCAAGTTTTGATAACAGAATGCTACCAACTGAAAACGGAATACTTTCCCAGTTATGAAATCATGATGGATGAACTTCGGGATTATCGTTTTTATAACGAAGATATGTTGCATCCCAGCCAGGTTGCGATTGATTATATTTGGAAACGTTTCAAGGAAGCTAATATTTCAGAAGCCGCTTTAGTTGCAATGGAGGAAGTAGAAAATATCCAAAAAAGTTTATCTCATAAACCTTTTAATCCTAGTTCAGAAAGTCATCAAAAATTTGAAGCTAAACTAAAGGATAAAATTACTACATTGGTCTCTCAATATTCATTCATGAAATTTTAATTATGCTAAGAAGATTACTTATTTTTATGGCAATGATAGTCGTCGTTGTATTATTGTTTAAATATTGTGAATTCAAGAAAGAGGACGATTCAGGAATAGATTACAATACGAGCTTGATACAGCAACAAATTGTCAATGTAGGTAAACTAGTAGTAACGGAAGGGCATTTTTCTGAAGTGATTACATATAAGAATCAGGAAAAATACCTAATGGGAATGCTTACATTCGATAAAAAGGCTTTGATAGTCGTTAATGCAGATGTAACTGTCGCATATGATTTGCATAAAATGAAATATGATATTGACGAAAAAAACAAAATGATTTCCATTTTATATATTCCAAAAGAGGAAATTAAAATTAGTCCAGATATTCAGTTTTATGATGTAGAACAAAGCAAGCTAAATCCTTTTACCGGAGATGATTATAATAAAATTAATAAATCAGTAAAAGCAAATCTGGCCAAAAAAATAGAAAAGTCAACACTTAAAACAAATGCTCAAAACAGGTTAGTTAGCGAGTTGTCTAAGTTCTTAATTCTTACCAATAGTTTAGGATGGACATTAAAATATGAGGGGGTTGTAATTGAAAGCGAAAAAGATTTTGGACAGAAAATAAAATTGTGACGCGTTTGCAATTTGTTTTTCGATTCAATAAAAAGGGTTTAAACAGTAGACTGATTTAAACCCTTTTTTTTATTATTTTGTAAGTCCTAATTCAGCCATCATTGCTTCTCTCATCTCGACTTTACGAATTTTACCGGTAACAGTCATCGGAAATTCAGTGACAAATTTTACCTGACCAGGAATGGTATAATGAGCTATTTTTCCTCTACAATATTCTTTTATTTCTGAAGCCGTGAGTTCTGATTTGTCATGCATTTGAATCCAAACACATACTTGCTCTCCATATTTTTCATCCGGTATTCCAAAAACTGATACTTCTTTTATTTTGTCATGGGTATATAGAAACTCTTCTATAACCTTTGGGTAAATATTTTCGCCGCCACGGATAATCATGTCTTTGATTCTTCCCACAATATTAATATAGCCTTCTTCATCCATCGTCGCCAAATCGCCACTATGCATCCAGCCGGCGGTGTCAATAGATTCTTTTGTTCTAATGGGGTCATTCCAATAACCGAGCATTACGCAGTATCCGCGAGTACAAAGCTCTCCTGATTCGCCGATGGGAACGACTTGATGAGTCTCTGGATGGATGATTTTTATCTCGGTATGCGGCAAAACTCGACCCACGGTGCTGACTCTTTTGTCAAATGGAGCATCGTGCCTAGTTTGAGTGCTCAGCGGACTCGTTTCTGTCATGCCGTAACCAATTTCCATTTCGACTAAATGCATTTCGGTTTGCACCTTTCTCATCAGTTCTGATGGACATAGCGATCCAGCCATAATTCCTGTTCGCAAACTGCTGAGATCATATTGTTTAAGATCAGGGTGGTCTAGCTCAGCAAAAAACATTGTGGGTACTCCAAAAAGGGCAGTGGCCTTTTCTTCAGAAATCGCCTTTAAAGTTGCTTCGGCATCAAAGGTTTCACTCGGGTAGATCATAGTTGCTCCTTGACTGATGCAACCTAAATTCCCTAATACCATACCAAAACAATGGTAGAGGGGAACTGGTATTACGATTTTGTCTTTTTCAGTGATGCGCTGTGTTTTAGAAGTAAAATAAGCGTTGTTTAAGATATTATGATGGCTTAATGTGGCTCCCTTTGGACTTCCTGTTGTGCCACTTGTAAATTGGATGTTGATCGGATCGTCAAAAGAAAGAAGACGTTGTCTGGTTTCTAATTTATGATAATCAATGTGGATTCCCATATCGATAAATTCTTCCCACATCAGTATTCCTTCAAGATTGGTCTGACTTAAAGAAATAACCGATCTTAACAACGGAAATTCATTACAATCAAAAGTAGGAAGAGTGTTGTTTTTGAGATTAGGGATTAATTCAAAAAGCATTTCACTATAGTCCGTATGTTTGTTTTTATCAGCAATCACAATCGATTTACATCCGGAATGATTTAAGGCATATTCTAGTTCGTAAGTGCGATAACTGGGATTTATATTTACTAAAATCGCACCTATTTTGGCCGTTGCGATTTGAACAATTAACCATTCTACACAGTTGCTGGCGCATATGCCCACGCGATAACCTTTTTGTATATCAATCGCTAAAAATGCCTTGGCACATTGGTTTACCCGAATTTCTAGTTGCTCGTAGGTATAACGAATATTCTGATGTCTAGAAACAACAGCCTCGTTTTTGGGAAACCGATTTACGGTATCTTCAAAAGCTTCGCCTATTGTTAGACCTAATAAAGGTTCATCACTGATGCCGCTTGTGTAGCTGTATTTTTTCATAATCTTTTATTTAAAAAGGAATTGATTTTTTGCGATATAAGAAAAGGGTTTTCTTTGTATGGAAAATGTCTGCAGCCCTCAATAATAATGGGTAATGCAGTACTTCCTATTTTTTTGGCAATGTTGGTACAATGTTCTTGTGTGGCATACTCGTCTTTTTCACCTTGCAGGATAAGGCTCGGGCATTGAATTTTTTGGAGCTCATCTTCTATATTCCAATTGCTAAATCCCTCTGAAAGCCAGCAGTTTTTCCAATTTTGAAAAAGACGTGCTGTTTTATTGCTATGGTATTTTTCTAATTGAGCAATGATTTTTTCTGAATTTTGAATGGTATTTCTAATACCTGCCTTAGTCGCTTCTTCCACTTTGACGTGTCCTGCAATACTTATGATTGCTTGACAATCTGGGTATTTGGCGGCATATAATAGCGCGATGCTGGCACCGTCGCTCGAGCCAATCAAAATAAAATTTGTGAAATTTTGTGATAGTATAATTTCTCTCAGAAAATAAGCTTCCGCTTCAAGGTAGCCTTTTGACCATTTCGAATCTAAGGTATCTGATTTTCCATGACCTAATCGATCATACAAAAAACCTCTTGTTTCTAGTTTGTCGCAAAGTTGAACAGGGAATTCTTTCCAACTTTCAGAACATCCCAATGCATCATGAAGAAAAATGAGTACGGATTGATTTGTGCAATTCAGTGGAGTGATCTGGCTGCAAAAAATATTATTTTCTACGATGCGAATCATTTTACTGTCTTTAGTACCCATATTCAGATTTCCTTTTGAAATTTAAATATAGGCTTTTTTATCCTGAATCAGCCTGATTGCTGTTTTTCTTTAGCTGTATTCCGCTATTCCGTTGAACTATTCTCGTTTTAAAGCAAAAAGGAGGTAATCTGTTTTAAGGACTAAAAAAATACGCTGCCAAACAAGAGATGTAGGGCAGCGTGTAAACTATTAAAATACTTTTTATTTAAAAGTGGGGGAAATTATAATGTTATAATAGGGCGAAAAATTAAGTCCAGACCTCCGCTAATCAAATGAGCTATTTCTGGTCTTTTCTGTTTTAAATCTTCAAGGTGGTTTAGAACTTCATCCAGTAGTTGGGTCTCATTTCTGTTTTTAAGGAGTTCAGCAATTTCAACAGCAAGCAACCAGTCTTTAGGATGATCTTTTTTTAGCTTATGAAGAATAGGAGCTAAGGAAGCGTATATGTCTTTGGATTCTCTTATGATTCGGACAGTTTGGTATAAGACTTCCAGGTCGTCGCGCTCAGCAGTATGCTTTGCCTTAATAGTGGTGCTAGAAGGCATATGTGTAATCAGGTCAAAACTATTCACATCAGCAGGTCCAGAAAATGCCGAAACTACTTTTTTACCCACTGCCATATCGTAAATACCCCACTCCGGTTGAAATAGAATCGTTTCTCCATGTGTAACGGTACAGTTTTTAAAACGGATAAGGATAATTGCTCCTTGTAAATTTCTGGAACCAGTGATGATTTCTCCTTCAACCGTAATGTCTCCTTCAAATTCTAGTTTTACACTGTTGCTTTCCGTTATGCTGTAAGCGTTTAAGTCTTTTGGACTCATGTCTTCGATGGCTATGTTGATGCCTTTCAGTTTTCCGATTGGACTACCAAAACCTTCGGCATGAGTTGCTGTTCCGTGACCTACTAATTCTTTTTCGCGGGAGGCTAGTGCTGTTTTTCCTGTCGTTTGTATGTAAATCGGTTTCCCTTCATGCTCAATTACATTGGTAAAAACTCCCGATATTTGTAAGCCAGTACTTAATTCGATTGTTCCTAAAGCATTCGAGTTAACCAGTTTTTCGATTCCAGATAAACCACCTGTTCTCAATGCCATTTTATTAGCAAACTCCTCCAAAACCAGATTTAGATAAGCAAAATTTGGAGTTACATAAAGCTGAGGTTGCAACTTTGTAATGTCAAAACTTTTTTGGGCAGCCGTAATATCATAAGGGAATTTCTCTACTTGATCCGTCATGCAATGGGCGCTTTCTCCAATTGAAGATAAAAGTCCAGCTCCATAAATTTTAGGGTTTTCAACAGTTCCTATTAGGCCGTATTCCACAGTCCACCAATGTAGGTTTCTTATTTGGGCCATTTCAGATAGTTCGCCCATATTGTTTTGCAAATCTTCTACCGCTTTTTCGGCTACATCAATAGTTGCCTGTGGTGTGTCTTCCGCTTCTTTGACAATCGAAAGTAATCGGATGGCTTCATACATTTGGTAATCCTTATCAGAGGATATGGCTTTACAACCTATTTCTCCAAAACGACGCAAATATTCCGCATATTCCGGATTGGCGATAATAGGGGCGTGACCGGCACCTTCGTGAATAATATCTGGTGCTGGCGTGTATTCTATATGTTCGAGTTGACGAATGTCTGAAGCAATAACCAGCACATTATATGCCTGAAATTCCATAAAAGCATTAGGCGGAATAAATCCGTCCACAGCTACGGCAGCCCAACCAATTTCGGTCAGGATACGGTTCATACCGTACATACTCGGGATATTATCGATTTCTATTCCCGTTTTTTTTAATCCTTCTAGATATGAACGATGAGCCACTTTTGACAAGTAATCCACGTTTTTACGCATAACATAACGCCACACCGCTTGATTGATAGGCGTGTAGTCACTATAATCTTGAGGCTTAATAAATTGCTTCAAGTGTTTTGGCAATCGGTCTAATAAGGGATTACTTTCAATATTTGTGTTCATGTCGAAAACGTTGTAGTTATAGCACAAAAGTACGAATTCTGGGAGCCATTTCCCGCTTTTCATTACAAGTTTTTATTTAGCCGTTCGTTTTTCTAAAGTTGATAAAAAAGCAAATAAAAGGCCGTTTTCCTATTTTCTCCCTTTCTTTTGGAGAGGGCTGGGGAGAGGAGTCGCTTTTTATAATCAAGAAAAACTAAAACGACTTTCATAAAAAGCTTTTCATTGCAATCGGGGCTAGGGGAGCTGATGTGGTTTAATTCACGATTCGATACTTTCAAACCATTTAGCTTATCATTCAAACGAAGGATGAGTCTCATTAATGATTATTCGTTTTAATTACTTATCAACCGAGTCATTGCGAGTAGTTGCGAAGTATGAAGCAAAGCAATCACGATAAAACACGCACTCAAAACATTCCGTAAACAATTTGCCCAACTTTGTCATTCTGACGAAGGAAGAATCTCACAGTGGATTGTTCACTATAAATTATTAACAAATCTAGTTGTTACAAGAGGCAGAGCAATCGGATTATGTAAAGAATAGGAACACTTGTTTACATAGATAACAGTTAATGGAGTTTCTAAATCGTGGTTTCTCCTTTGTCGAAATGACAAGTTGGTAGGGTTAGGTTCTAAATAGATAGTCATTTTCTTTAGTGAAGTGATCTTTTTAAAGAAAAACATTATAGCCAAGGTATGAATAAAATGAGTATAAGTTGGTTAATCTAAAAATGATTATCCGTTTTTAAAAAGTCGTATCTTTACGTTATAAAATAAATGCGTTATGAATATCGAAGCTTATAAAAACAAGATAATCAAGAAACTAATAGATGTTCAAGATAAAACTATTTTAGAGAAAATAGACACAATCTTGAATGGAGATGTTATAGTAGCTCGAACTATTGAGGGAAAGACTTTGACTAAATCACAATATGTTGAACACATCGAGTCCATTAGTGAATCCGTTGCAGATGGAGCAGAAACCTACACGTCAGAGGAGGTGAAAAACCATGTTTTAGGTAAAAAGAAATGAAGGTAGTTTGGTCTCAGGAAGCTCGAAACTCACTTTCTGATATTTACAATTATATTTTTGAGGACAGTCCTCAAAATGCTGAAAACGTTTTAAATAAGATAATTGATTTAGTGGAATCTTTAAAAGATGAACGTTATGAGTATGCCATGGATCCCATCATAAATAAAGAAAAGTTCCGTCATTTCAGTATTTGGTCATATAAAATTATATACGAACGAAATGATACTACAATCTTAGTTGTAGATATCTTTAACGGCAAGCAAAATCCTAGTAAATTAGATATGTATTAAAATGGCCACGGTATTTAGATCGGAGCTATTGATGGTATTGAAAATCAAATTCTAAAATTTAATCAAATTCAAAAAGCAACACTTGCGTTTTTTGTTTATCAGAGAAATTATTATCAGATACAAAAAGTAAAGATTGCTTGCCATTAGCCAGTTTTGGGCCAAAAGTCAACCCTTCGATATTATCAATAAAAATCCCCAAGTTATCCATGTTTAGGATTAGTTTTTTGGAAGCCATAGTAAATTCTTGGTTTTGCAAAGAAGCAATTTTTTTTACATCAGTTGCTTTTGAGAAATCACATAAATAGACTTTTATCGTACAAGCTTGTTTTCCTACAGAGTAGGAGCGTTCTATCACTAGCAATTGGTCTTTGCTATAATATTGAATAGCAGAAACTCCATTTACCGCAAAACCATTTTTAGGATTGGGCTCGTGCGCAATGGGATCTAATTCATATGCATATTGTGCTGTATTTTTTCTAGATTTTGTGTCAAATTTAAATATTCGAATCAAACCGCCTTTAGTTGTTGTAGCTTCGGTGTCGTCTTCGTACAAAGGTTCTTCAACGTTGGTGTACAGCGTCGTGTATTTTTTGTTAAAAGTGATGCCTTCGAGTACGCCGTTGCTACGAGGTCCTTTTTCTTCTTTTTGCATGTTGAGATTGGCGGGTAAATCAAATTCATTTACAAAATTTCCGTTAACAGCGGCTGTTTGGATTGCTGGATTCTGCAATACCGAAAAGTCTTTGGCGATAACGCGGGCGCCTTCACTGCTCCAAACTACGGTGTTGGTTTTTGGGTTGTAGCGTAATTCTTCGGGATCAATAGAGGAGTTGGGTTGTGTCTCCCAGTTGCTGTATTTTTTGCCAGCAGCATTTTTTAAAGAAACTACATTTTGAAAGGCTAGACTATCGATTTTATTGGCGGTCAAATGTATTTTGGCAGTATAAAAACGAGCGTCATTATAGACGGCTCTATCGTCACAAATAAAATAGTAAAGATCATTCTTTGCATCATAATCGATGCTAGATAATCCGCCAACGACTGTATTTTTAAATTCTTTATTGAACGGAATTTCAATGCTGTTTAACAGCGTTAATCTAGGATTGCTGTTTGCTGTTTCATTTGTTTTTGCAGTAGAGCAAGAAAGGAAACTAAAGGGTAAAAAAGCAAGTAATAATAATTTGCGCATCGAGTGTTATTTCAAATTTAAAAGATCTCCGTTTTGTGCGGCATTTCTAAAATAGTCAATTTTATAATTGAACATTTCTGCCATATTCTTGGCACGTAGTTTTGCTTCCTCTGCAATAGCACCAGAAAATAACTCATCTGTTGTGGTGGTGAAAATTTCCATCCAGCGGTCAAAATGTTCTTTGGCAACCGGTAATTGTTTATGTGGAGGGAACGGACTGCCGGAATAGGTATGAACTTCAAGTAAGATGGTTTGCCAGAAGCGGTACATTTTTTCCAGATGTTCTGGCCAGCGATCGCCTATCTTTTCATTAAATATTGGGCCTATAAATTCGTCTTTTTGTACTTTGGAATAAAAAGTATCAACAAGTAATTTGATGTCTTCGAGGGTAGTAATGTCTGTAAGTTTTGTCATAATTGGATATAAAAAAAGCCTACGCAAAGGTAGGCCATTTCTAGTATATACGGTTTATGGATTTGTTATTTTGGTGGAAACTGTGCTAAAATTTTAGCAACAAACTCATTAATTTGTTTTTCTTTTTGGTCACGATTTTCGGTTAAGTAACCTACGCCTTCACCTTCCCATACTAATTCTTTTTTCTTGGCATCGATCAGGTCAATGTATAAAGTTCCTTCTGTAGAAGAGCTTACATAATTGCGTCCTCCCCACAAATAAGGATTCCACCCATATCCCCATCCGTAACCCCATCCAGCATTAAATTGATTTACTTCCAATCTTTCTCTTTCTTTGGTAAAAATATTAATTAACAAATCGGGGTTTTCGCTTTTGGTCATTCCCATTTTGCTTAGCTCGTTATCGATGGCATAAAGGATACGTTTTTTGTCAAATTCAGATATTTGTACTTTGTCGATGCCACTTTTGTGAAAGGCGTAGGTTCTATATTGGGTAAAGTCTACATTTTTGTCATAATCTGCATTCACTCTAACAGAGCTACAAGCAGCTAATATGAAAAGGAAAAGTACGGGAAGGAGTTTAATTGCTTTCATGGCTAATTGTTTGATTACTAAAGGTACGTTCAAATTTTTAAAAATCCAATAAATTATCTGCAACAATATTAGGGATCGTGACCTTTAATAAAGGTTCTGCTTCCATTGCTCTTTTTATTGCAAATAAAGCTCCTTCGTTACGAGCCCAACTTCTTCTTGAAATACCATTGTTGACATCCCAGAAAAGCATTGATTGTAAGCGTCTTGAAGCTTCTTTAGAACCATCAAGAACCATGCCGAAACCACCGTTTATTACCTCTCCCCAGCCTACTCCACCGCCATTGTGAATGGATACCCAGGTAGCTCCACGAAAACTGTCTCCTATTACGTTTTGTATCGCCATATCAGCCGTAAAACGGGAGCCATCGTAGATATTAGAAGTTTCTCTGTAAGGTGAATCTGTTCCAGAAACATCATGATGATCCCGTCCAAGAACTACCGTTGCAATATCTCCTTTGGCAATAGCCTGGTTAAATGCTTCCGCAATTTTCACACGACCTTCAGCATCGGCATATAAAATACGAGCTTGAGATCCTACAACTAATTTGTTATCTTGTGCGCCTTTTATCCATTGAATGTTATCCTGCATTTGTTGCTGAATTTCAACTGGTGCTGTTTTTGCCATTTCTTCCAGTACTTGGCAGGCGATGGCATCTGTTTTTTGTAAATCTTCTGGTTTTCCTGAAGCACAAACCCAGCGGAAAGGGCCAAATCCGTAATCAAAACACATGGGTCCCATGATATCTTGTACGTAACTTGGATATCTGAAATCTATATCGTTTTCTGCCATTATATCCGCTCCAGCGCGAGAAGCTTCTAGTAAAAAAGCATTTCCATAATCAAAGAAATACGTTCCTTTGGCAGTGTGTTTATTGATGGCGTAAGTGTGTTTACGTAATGTTTCTTGTACTTTTTCCTTGAATAAAACAGGATTTTCTGCCATCATCGTATTTGCTTCTTCAAACGAAATTCCAACAGGGTAATATCCTCCTGCCCAGGGATTATGTAAGGAGGTTTGGTCACTTCCTAAATCAATGTGTATGTTTTGTTCGTCAAATTTTTCCCAAACGTCTACCACATTTCCAAGGTAGGCAATCGATACAATTTCTTTATTAGCTTTCGCCAAAGCAACTCTTTTTACCAATTCATCAATGTCTTCGATCACTTCGTTGATCCAACCTTGGCTGTGACGTATGTGGGTAATTTTGGCATTTACTTCCGCACAAACGGTAATGCAACCTGCGATATTTCCTGCTTTTGGTTGGGCGCCACTCATGCCGCCTAATCCGGAAGTAACAAATAAACCTCCTGTAGGGCTTTGTTTTATTTTTCGAAAAGCATTCAGTACCGTAATAGTTGTGCCGTGCACAATTCCTTGTGGCCCGATGTACATATAACTACCAGCAGTCATTTGCCCATATTGTGACACGCCTAAGGCGTTCATTTTTTCCCAATCATCTGGCTGAGAATAATTAGGAATTACCATTCCGTTAGTTACAACTACTCTTGGCGCTTCTTTATGAGAAGGAAATAATCCCATAGGATGACCGGAATACATGGTTAATGTTTGCTCGTCTGTCATTTCTGACAGGTATTTCATTGTCAATAGGTACTGTGCCCAGTTTTGAAAAACAGCTCCGTTGCCACCATAGGTGATTAATTCATGAGGATGCTGTGCTACTGCATAATCCAGATTGTTTTGAATCATCAACATTATGGCTTTTGCTTGCTCACATTTTCCAGGGTATTCATTAATTGTACGCGCTCGCATTTCATAATCCGGGCGAAAGCGGTACATGTAAATACGACCGTAGGTTTCCAGCTCCTGACGAAACTCTTGTATTAATTCGGCATGATGTTGCGGTTCAAAATAACGCAAAGCATTTTTTAAAGCTAGTTTTTTTTCGTCAGCTGAAAGGATTTCTTTTCGTTTTGGCGCGTGATTGATAGCTACCTCATACGGTTTTTGTTGAGGTAGTATTGTAGGGATTCCTTGTTGGATTTGTTCTTGAAAATTCATTTTATTTTAATTCGTTAGTTTATGTAAGTGGTTTTTCGCTAAAACAGATTCCTTGGAATCTATTTCTTATGTCAGTATACTGAGCGTTATGAGATCACTAGGGATAACGAATATCCGACCGATGGTAGGATTTGTGAATTTTGATTCTAAATTTCTGGGAACAAATATCCATTTTGTTTTTTTGTTTTATAACAACTGCAGTTAAAGATGACTACTTTTTGTTTGTACCTGTTTTTTTGTCATAGCCATAGGGGCAGTGACGGCATCCGCTTTTGCAACAATACCCTCTTTTTAGGTGATGCTTTTCAGTAAAGCATCTATAACCTTCTGGCGTGTAATAAAAATCTTCTCCTTCGATTAATTTATTTGGATCATTCTCGTTAATCATGTTTGAAAGTATGCTGTTGTAAATAGATTTGTGGTGGTTCGGTTTAGTCGCCTATTCAAATTATTGAATATTTCATTAAAAAGAACTCCTTAATTATTACAAATTTATAATTTTTATAACGAATCTCTCTTGTTGTTGCTAAATATTTAATTGTGGTGCTTATTCTCTGTTTTGTGGGAACTAGTTTGATCAATAAGTTTTACACAAGAGGATACTTTTTTAAACAAAAAAACAGTTGGTTAGGAGTGGTTTTAATTTTTTTTTCTTTCGGAGATTATTTTTTAGAAACAACTTCATCATTTACTATAGACATTTTTAGGATCAATCATGTAATTGGTTTGTTTATTGTATTTTTAAAAAAGAGCGAAAATTGCTTTTCAGGGAATTATGTGAAGTATTTTATAAACCATCCATTTATTTTATTACTTTGCTTGTATAGAATTGAAAAATTATAAACTACTTTCTAATGTTTCTGATCGTTACAAAATATCTAGTACCTAAAGGCTTTCGTGGATTAACCACTTTTCCATTCATTTTCGTGCGATATGCTATGGACAAAGAAAACCTTGTTTTTCTCAATCATGAAAAAATACACCTGCGCCAGCAGTTAGAATTATTAATACTTCCTTTTTTTATATGGTACTTTCTGGAGTATCTTGTTCGATTAGTTCAGTATAGAAACAGAGAGTTGGCCTACAGAAATATTAGTTTTGAGCGGGAAGCGTATACTAACGAAACAAATTTAGACTATTTGAAAAGCAGATCTCTTCTAAGATTTGCGAAATATTTATTGCTACATAAATAGGGTAGCACCCCATCGAGTGTAATTATCAAAAGCTAATTACAAACAACAGCATATCTTAAACTACTTTTCCATTACAACTTAAATCTGTATTTCATTATTATCAATGAGAGTATAATGATCGATTGTCAAATAGTTATTTGAATCAATACGATGAGTTTTAGCATTTTTTTAGACGTGATGTGTTTTTTTTATATTTGTAAGATAATATCTTAATTTTAGTAAAATACATGTAGTTTGTCGATTTTAAATGCTTATTGTCGATATAATTTTTATTTTTAATCTTATATTTGATTCAGAGTAATAAAAAATAAGTTACTGGCTTTTAGGATAAGCGTAGGACAATTTTTTATAAACGAGTAGATTAGAACTATCAAAGCACAATTAGATTTCGAACAATTAAACGTAATAAATATGAATACAAAAATACTTAAACAATCATTTTTGGTAGTTGCTGGGTTTTTATTTCAAATGCCCGTACAAAGTCAAATGTATGTCAGTAACGGTAGTTATGTTTATTCCAGTAATGTCGCGGTTTTTATAAAACAGGATTTAGAATTGAATACTGCAACCAGTAATTTTTATCTTAGGAATGATGCTCAATTGCTACAAGGGGCTTCAGGAACAAGTTCTAACAAAGGAGAGGGTAGTCTGTCTGTGTTTCAAGAAGGAACTACTAATAACTTTCAGTACAATTACTGGTGTTCCCCAGTGGGTGGAAGTTTAGCCTCTGCAGGGAACTCTCCATTTGGGATTACTCAACTTAAAGATATTGTTGATTTAACTACTAGTAATGCCCCGACTATTTTAGCAACAAATAATTATAATGGTACTGCCTCGCCTTTTGCTATTGCTCCATATTGGATTTGGAAATTACCAGCTGTTGCTTCGTCAAATTGGGTTTATGTAGGCGCTGCTTCTACAATAAACGCTGCGGAAGGCTTTACAATGAAAGGTAGTTCTGGAACTAATACTACTAGTTTAAATGGGGTTCAAAATAACCCAGGAAGCAAACAGCGATATGATTTTAGGGGAAAACCGAATGACGGTACTATTTCGATTCCAGTTTTATTTGAAAAATTAACTTTGACAGGAAATCCCTATCCTTCAGCAATTGATCTTTCTGCTTTTTTGACCGATGCAACTAATTCAACAGGTATCGCTTATTTCTGGGAACAGGATAAAACAGTAAATTCACATTTTATAGCCGACTATAAAGGAGGATATGGGACTTTTTCGCCAGGTGCGTTAAATAGTGTAGGTATTTATGTTCCTGCAACCTTTTATTCTTATGATGGATCTGGTAATCAAATTACCCAAACTGGAATGGGGGCAAATTATGAAAGGCGTTTTAGTCCTGTAGGACAGGGTTTTATGATAGGCGGTTCTGCTAATGGAACTGTTAATATGAAAAATAGTTATAGAGTATTTGTTAAAGAAGGTGCTGTAAATAATTCACAGTTTGAAAAAAACTTAAATAGTTCTAAAACGAATAAAAGTAGTATCTATTTATCTGGTATTGAATCTGTTTCGGGTTTTGATTATACAAAAATAATTGTTGAAGCAACGCCACAAATCAGATTAAATACTTTACTTAACAGTCAAGGTGTACGTCAACTTGCTTTAGCATTTATTCCAGAAGCAACAGACGGAGTTGATCATGCAATGGATGCCATCTCAACAAGTGATGGTCCTGCAGATATTTATTTTGTTTTGGATGATAATGAATATGTTATTAATGCTTTAAATTTTGATGTCGATAGGAAAATTGCAATTGGGTTTAAAAATACTGCTGAAGCAAATTATAAAATCACTGTTAATCAAATTCTGAATTTTACCGACGCTGAAAATATTTATATACATGACAAAATTTTAGATGTTTATCATGATATTAAAAATAGTTTCTACGATGTAACATTACCAGAAGGAGTTAATAATACTCAATTTGAAATTACTTTTAAGAAAGAAGTGACATTAGGAATTGATTCTGCTGAAAGTTCAAATTTTATCATGTACCAAAATAATGCTACCAAAAATTTAACTATTAACAATCCAAAACAAAAAGAATTGGTTGCCTGTAATCTATATGATATAGTGGGCAAGTTGATTTTTACTAAAAAAGATTTAGGTTCTAATACTGATTACAGCTTTTCAACTGCTGGATTAAGTGACGGAATCTATATAGTTATATTAATTACTACTGAAAATCCTGACATCGGAAAGAAAATAATCATAAAAAACTAATTTTTAAGACGTGAAATTTAAATGCAATCGGTATCGATTGCATTTTTATTATATTAAGTTTTATCTTTGAGAAAAATTACCCAGTTTGAATCAAAGACTCATTATAAAATTCCCAAACTCGATTTCGGTAACTATCAAACGTGAAGATTTGATTCATCCTTTTATTTCAGGGAATAAGTTTAGAAAGCTAAAGTATAATTTGCTTCAGGCAAAAGAGGAGAATCAGGAAACGCTGCTCACTTTTGGTGGAGCTTATTCAAATCATATTGCCGCAGTTGCATTTGCCGGAAAAGAAAATGGATTCAAAACCATCGGGATTATTCGAGGGGATGAATTGCGTGATAAAATAGCGACTAACCCAACCTTGCAATTCGCCCAAGACTGTGGTATGCAATTCGAATTTGTCTCAAGAGAAGACTACCGATTAAAAAGCGAGATTCCATTTTTGGAAAGCTTAAAGCAGCAATACGGCGACTTTTACCTTATTCCAGAGGGCGGTACTAATGAACTAGCAATAAAAGGTTGCCAGGAAATTCTAACCAAAGAAGACGAACAGTTTAATTACATTTGTTGTTCAGTGGGAACTGGGGGAACTATAGCTGGAATTATTAACAGTGCATTGCCACATCAAAAAGTTTTAGGATTTCCTGCTTTAAAAGGGGACTTTTTAAAAGATGAAATTCGTAGTTTTGTAACCACGATTCCGGATGAAAATTGGGAGCTAATAACCGAGTACCATTTTGGTGGATATGGTAAAGTGAATCAGGATTTAGTTGCTTTTATCAATCAATTTTTTGAAAAAAATAATATTCCTTTGGATCCTATTTATACTGGAAAGATGGTTTTTGGAGTGATGGATAGGATAGAGAAGAATTATTTTCCGGCTGAATCAAAAATTTTGCTGGTTCATACTGGTGGACTTCAGGGAATCGAAGGGATGAATACAAAATTAAGAAAGAAACAATTATCAATAATAAACGCCCATGTTTAAAAAAATCCTACTAGTATTTACACTACTTACCTTACTGAGTTGTAATGTAACAAAACCTGTGATAGTGACAAAAAAAGCGGTGCCTTCAAGTTCAAAAAAAGTGGCGGCGCGTGCAATCAAAAAGACAAATGAAGTCAAGTCGATACTAAAGAAAGAACAAGAACAAGTTGACAGGGAAGATGAAGTAATAGAATCAACCTCGGTAACGTACGTTGGGACTGATGTGATAGGCAAGTATATTTCTCAGTATAAAGATATTGCTATGAGTAATATGAGAATTTACGGAATCCCAGCAAGTATTATTTTAGCTCAGGGAATATTGGAATCTGGAGCAGGAAAAGGTGATTTATGCATTAGGGCCAACAATCATTTTGGGATAAAATGCCATGAGGGTTGGACTGGAGAATCGGTCAGACATGATGATGATTCGAGTCAGGAATGTTTTAGAAAATATTATGAACCTGCAGAGTCGTTTAATGATCATGCCTTATTTTTGACAGGTAGGAGTAGGTATGCAAGTTTATTCAAGTTGTCAAAAGTAGACTATAAGGGATGGGCAAATGGACTTAGAAGAGCTGGTTATGCAACTGATCCAAAATACCCAGACAAGTTAATATCCTATATCGAACGGTACCATTTGGGACAGTATGATGCCATTGTTATGGGTGAAGAGTATGTGCCAATTGAAAATCAACGTACAAGAATAGCGGCTATTGATAATCAGAATAGGTCTTTGTATGAAGTGCAAAAAGGAGATACTTTGTATTCGATATCAAAAAAATATAATTTATTGGTTACTGAATTAAAGCAAATCAATAATCTGTCAGCCAATACCCTTTCAATTGGACAAAAATTGAAAGTGAAATAATAGAAGCTAGAATCGAAAAAAGCATAATTTAAATAAAATATCAAAATTATACATGTTATATCAAAGAAGTAGTCAGCTTTTTGCTGAAGCAGAAAAGGTAATTCCAGGAGGAGTAAATTCGCCGGTAAGAGCGTTCAAAGCAGTAGGGGGAACTCCAATTTTTGTGCAACGTGCCAAGGGTGCTTATATGTACGACGAAGATGGAAATCGTTTAATTGATTATATTAATTCTTGGGGTCCTATGATTTTAGGTCATGCTTTTGAACCGGTGGTACAAGCCGTAATTGAGAAAGCGAAGTTGGGTACTTCTTTTGGTATGCCAACGGAATTGGAAACACAAATTGCAGCTTTGGCTGTTTCGATGGTGCCTAATATTGATAAAATCAGGTTTGTGAATTCAGGTACAGAAGCCTGCATGAGCGCGGTAAGGTTAGCTCGTGGGTATACAAAGAAAGATAAAATAATAAAATTTGCAGGTTGTTACCACGGACATTCTGATTCGTTTTTGATTCAGGCAGGGAGTGGAGCAGTAACTTTTGGATCGCCTAACAGTCCTGGAGTAACTGCCGGAACAGCTAAAGATACTTTATTAGCGAAGTACAATGATTTAGAAAGCGTAAAGATCTTAATTGAGGCCAATAAAAATGAAATCGCCACTATAATAGTGGAGCCAGTTGCAGGAAATATGGGTTGTATCCCGCCGAATAACGGTTTCTTAGAAGGCTTGCGCCAACTTTGTACCGACAATGGTATACTACTTATTTTTGACGAGGTGATGACCGGATTCCGATTGGCACGCGGTGGAGTGCAGGAATTATTGAATGTTGATGCAGATATTATTTGTTTCGGAAAAGTAATTGGTGGCGGGCTACCCGTAGGTGCTTTCGCTGCTCGTGCAGAAATAATGGACTATCTCGCGCCACTAGGACCCGTATACCAAGCAGGAACCTTATCAGGAAATCCTTTGGCGATGGCCGCGGGACTAGCGATGTTGCAAGCGTTAAATAATGATGCGGCTATTTTTGAAAGACTAGAGGAGAAAACAGCTTATTTGCATAAAGGAATTGATGCCGTTTTAAAAGCAAATAATGTGGTTTACACGATTAATAGAATTGGATCTATGATTTCAGTACATTTTGACGCTACTCCCGTAGTTGATTTTAAAACTGCTGCAAATGGAGACAATGAGACGTTCAAAAAATTCTTTCACGGATTATTGCAAGAGGGAATTTATATTGCGCCATCGGCTTATGAAACTTGGTTTATTACGGATGCGCTTACCTATGAAGATTTAGACTTTACGATTCGAGCGATTGATAAAGTATCTAAAACTTTTTAAACAAAAAAACTTCCGGCGAAAGCCGGAAGTTTTTTTTTATTTCTGCATTTCTTTTTTGTGATCCATTTTGTGATCCATTTTTTTATGCATTCTGTGTGATCCTCTTTTGTGGTGTTTACTTTTCATAGCGTCCCATTTTTCAAATTGATCAGCAGATAAGATAGTTTTCATTTTGGCTTTCATGGCAATTTGCTCGTCAAGCATTTGGCTTTTTCTTGCGAAACGCTCGTCTGAAGAAAGTTTTGAATCGGTATCTTTATTTGCTTTCCACTCATTCATGCGAGATTCTCGTTTAGCAGTTTGTTCAGCAATGATACTTTTCATCTGTTCTTGCTGTTTTGCGCTCAAGTCCAGTTCTAGTGTCATTTTTTTCAACATCAGCTGGTTGCGTTGCTCAGGAGTAAATTTTTCCATTTCTGCTCTTTTAGGCATGTCTTTTCGGTCTTGTGCAAAACTAGTCATACTAACAACTAATAATGCGGCAATAATTAATTTTTTCATTTCTATTGTTTTAGGATTATATGTATAAGATGCGTTTAGCTGATTAAGGTTTAATCCTTAACATAAGTTTAGTAAAAGTGATATTTATCACATAAAATTGAAAATGAAAATCTATCTTTGCAAAGTGAAAAAGTGTGCAGTCATAATTATTCTCGTTTTATTTCTAAAGCCAATCTTTCCGGTTATAGACTACGCCGTCAATTATGATTATATTTCAAAAGTACTTTGTATCAATAAAGATAAACCTGAATTGAAATGTAATGGAAAATGTCACTTGATGAAAGAACTGGCAAAAGCTTCAGAAGATGACAAACCCATTTCTTCTGATAAAAAGCAAAGTTCAAATCCATTTGTAGATCTTTTTGTTACAGAAACGACTTCTTTTAATTTTCTCTCTTTTCAAAATGGGACCAACCAAGAATTAAATTGCAGTTATGCTAATTTGTATTCGTATTTAGACAGCTCTTTTGTTTTTCACCCACCAATTTTCATTTCTTAACAATATCGTATTTTTTTTGCGTCTGATTCCCTTTGGCCAAAGCCTATGAGGAGTTCTTTTGGCGCAGCTTATTTAAAAAATTATAAAAAAGAAATTACACTTAAAGAAATGAAAAATTTACTATACAAGGCGGTAGCTGTTTTAGCTATGAGCGCTGCATTGACCGCATGTTCTAATGATGAAACAACAGTTTCAGGGACAGGGAAAGTAGCTTTAGAATTTGATAACTCTTTCAACGGAAACGATTTAATTCTTGAAACACAAGCAAATACAACTGCCAGTAATGAAGTACTTAAAATTACGGCTATAAAATACATCATCAGTAATATAGTTTTGACTAAAGAAGACGGAACTACTTTTACGTATCCTAAAAGCGACAGCTATTTTATCGTAGATGAAGCAACTGCAACTAGTCATGTTTTAGACTTAAAAAATGTGCCTGCGGCGAACTATACTAAAGTAACTTTTGGAGTTGGAGTAGATAAAGCGCAGTGGGAGCTGGGAGCAACAGGACAAGCTGATTTCTTGGCAAAAGCACAGGCAGAAGGAATGATGTGGAGCTGGTCAGCAGGATATAAATTTATAGCTTTTGAAGGTACTTTTACATCAGCTACCGTAGGGACTGCTTTACCGTTTAAGGTACATACCGGACAAACAGGAACAGATTATAACTACGCAACGATTATCCTTGATTTAAAGACGAAAGCATTAGTAAGAAGTAACATTACGCCTCAAATTCATATCGTTACCGATTTGTCTAAAGTGTTAAATAGTACCAATGTAATCAAGCTTTCTGATAATAATCCTAACGGAACAGGCGCGATGATTATGGGAGGTGCAAACTTACCTCTAGTCACTCAAAACGTAGCTACTATGTTTACTGTTGACCACGTTCATAACGATTAATTTCATTTTTTAGGAGCACAGGAGTGGTGGTTTAAACAAGTCGAGTCCCGTTTTTCGCTGTATCTTTTTTTGAAAATAAAAAAAGGATGCCGCTGCAACCGGGGCTATTCCATCACTTTTGTACTTCTTTTAAAATTCCAAATCATGAAAATAAAACATTTTCTTTGGCTACTCCTTCCGTTAGTATTTAGTTGCTCTGATCAAGATGACACCTATGTAAATCTACCATTAAATTTTGTAGTGCCTTCAAATTTCCCGGATTTAGCCTATGATATTACTATAAATCCTCCAACAGAAAAAGGGTTTGAGCTCGGTAAAAAACTATTTTATGATGGTCGCTTAGCTTCTGACGGACTAGTATCTTGTGGATTTTGTCACCTGCAAGAAAATGCCTTCACCCATCATGGACACACCGTAAGTCATGGTGTAGATAATGCCTTGGGAACCAGAAATGCGCCCGCTATTCAAAACATGGCTTTTCAACGTATTTTTATGTATGACGGAGCTTCGTCACATTTAGACCTGCAACCCATCATTCCTTTGACTAGCGAAATAGAAATGAATGGTAATTTAAATACCATTCTTGCCATGATGAAAGGGGATAAAAGCTACCGTGAACTCTTTAAAGCTTCTTTTGATGACGGCACCGTTTCTATTGAGAACATGCTCAAAGCACTTTCTCAATTTATGGTCATGCTGACTTCTTCTAATTCAAAATTCGATCATTACAGACGCAATGAATCAGGAGGAACGCTTACTAGTGACGAAGCAGCTGGTTATGCGCTATTTAATACCAAATGTGCTTCTTGTCATGCAACAGATCTGATGACTGATGATGCTTTTAGAAACAGCGGACTTGCCATTAATCCATTAATCAATGATGTTGGGCGTTATAGAGTAACTCAACAAGGACAAGATTATTACAAATTCAAAGTACCTAGTTTGCGTAATGTTGAGGTATCTGAACCGTATATGCATGATGGTCGTTTTGGAACACTCGAGGCAGTGCTTAATCACTACAGTTCTGGAGTTGTTGATTCAGCAACATTAGATCCTATTTTAAAACAAAATGGAAAATTGGGAATCGCACTTTCTGAAACGGAGAAAGTACAGCTAATAGCATTTCTAAAAACATTAACCGACAATCAATATCTTACTGATAAACGATTTTCAGAATTTTAATTACAATGAAAAATACAATAATAATAAGCCTACTTACTTTTTTATCCATTCAATTTGTTAAAGCTGCTCCTGTAAAAGATAGTATTTCTGGATTTACTTTCCAGAAAATGCAACTCGATGCCGCCATGGATTTTGACTGTGATGCTTGCGGATGTTCTGCCAGCGGAGGAAGTATGGGATTCAGTTCGATGCTGAATAGTAACTTTATTGGTATTCGATACTTCAATCAAAGTTACTCTAGTAGAGATGGGATTTTTGCTAATTCGCCATGGATTGACGAAAACTTTAATACGACTCAAATTTGGACTAAAATTCCTGTTAACGAAAAAATCCAAATCGCCGCTTTGATTCCGTATCATTTTCATAATAGAGAATTAACTACTGGAACTGAAAAAATCAGCGGTCTGGGGGACATTACCCTTATGGCAACCTATTCTGTGTATAAGACACAAAAGGATAGTGCTGTTTTTACTCATAATATACAAATAGGCGGTGGTGTGAAAATGCCCACAGGAAAATTTGAAGAATCTAATAATTTAGGTACAGTTAATCAAAGTTTTCAATTGGGAACCGGAAGCTGGGATTATCTTTTTGTTACCGAATATATGATCAAGAAAGAAAATTTAGGACTGAATAGTATGATAAATTACAACATCAAAACAGAGAATTCTAAGAAGTACCAATTTGGTAACCAATTGAATTACGGAAGTACTTTCTTCTATCTTTTAGACTTGAAAACGGTACAGCTGGTTCCGCAAGTTGGTTTTGCAGGCGAAGTCTATGAAACGAACAAGCAATATGGTGAAAAGGTTATAAATACAGCTGGAGATATTCTTTTTAGCAAGTTTGGTCTTGAAGTAGGAAAAGACAAACTTTCGTTGGGAATTAATGCAATGCTTCCCATCAATCAAAATTTATCAAGTGGCAATATAGAGGCTAATTATAGATGGAGTGTAAACTTAAATTATACTTTATAGGAATTTTGAGATTACCTAGTTTCTAAAATAAAAAAAGCAATACTAATTCTATAGAATCGGTATTGCTTTTTTGTTTATAAGTATTTTTGAATAAGTATTGTAATTGTACTATTTTTCGAACTTTAGATATTATTATTCAATCTCTCTTTTAGGAAGAAGTATTATCTCAATATTATGACACCAAAGCATGACTTAATTTCACAAAAGATTTCTTTTTTTTCAACACAATCTTACGATAAATCCTTTTTTGATAATTTTAGAATGTCGCTGTCCAGAATTGTAACTGCATTGAAGGACACTTTCCATCAATGAACAGGGGCGATTCGCTAAATCTTTCTCCATCACAAAAATGATCTTGTGTGAATTCGTTAGCTTTAATGTTGGAGTTGCACAGTCATACCGCCGTCAATATTTTGATAGTAAAAATAAGCCGCTGCTCCTTCATGAATAGCGATTTCATTTTTTTTATCTTTTGTTGCGACTGCACTCTGGGGAAAATTAAATTAACATCGATCGACATAATTAACTGGATGTTTAGTAAAGGGACATTGGCTTATTTTTAGCATACTAACGCAAAAGTCATCTCTTTTTTACTTTAATAAAATGATAATTATCAGCTTTTTAACGGTTTGCATTTATGAAATTTGCGGTCTATTACAATAGATAAAATTTGACGAATGACAACAACAACTAAACCCTTACATACTTTTCATATCCCTGTAATGGGACTGGCATATACGATTGACAGTCCGATTAGGGTGGCGAAGTATGGAATCTCCTCTGTAATTTCGATTATAGATGATGATTTAATTGAAAAAATGAATGCCTTTTACAGCACTAAATTTAATTTGCCTTACCAGGAAATAACTCAAAAAATACAGGATTACCGTGCGGAACGTATTACTTCTTATTTGAATTTGGTAGACAAAATCGTAAAAGATAAATTCGAGAATTTCAAAAACGAACTGGCTGAAAGTAAATTAGCTTTAGAAAATTACATCGCGATGTTGCCTAACAAGTCTGAGATAAAACTGGGCTTGCAGCATTTAATCGATGAAGGTGTTGCCTTTAAAGACAATATCAAAAGTTTTCTTGAAAACAATCTGATAGCTGGTGAGATTGACGTCAATATCATGACTAAAGTAGACAAGGACAATTTTATTAAAGACGAGCAATTGTCAACGGAATTTAATGATGCCCATGCCTCTCTTCGTGGTTTTGCTAACAGTTCATTGACTTCTTCGGTGGTACTTTCTGCGGGGATGAATCCAAGATTGTATAGCTATTTTGAAAATTTTGATGTGTTTTTCCCGGATTTTGAGAATAAATTAAACAAGAAAATTATTCTCAAAGTGAGTGATTTCCGTTCGGCTATGATTCAAGGGAATTTTTTGGCTAAAAAAGGACTTTGGGTTTCTGAATACCGAATCGAATCAGGGCTGAACTGCGGAGGTCACGCTTTTGCGACCGAAGGGCATCTTTTGGGACCTATTTTAGAAGAGTTCAAACAAAAAAAAGACCAATTGATCCAATCGGCGCACGAACTAATGGTGAAGGCCTTAGGGCAAAAAGGAAAACATGTTCCTGAGCATCCATTAGAATTAAAAATCACTGTTCAAGGTGGGGTAGGAACAGCTGCAGAACATAACTTTTTGTTGGACTACTATCAAGTGGATTCTGTGGGTTGGGGTTCACCTTTTTTATTAGTTCCTGAAGCGACTTCGGTTGATAAAGAGACCCGTAAGTTATTGGCGAAAGCCAAAGAAGAAGACTTGTATTTGAGTCATATTTCTCCTTTGGGAATTCCTTTTAATACTTTGAAAGGCACAACTAATGAACTATTGAAACTAAAAAGAATTCAGGAAAGCAACGCAGGAAGCTCCTGCCCGAAGAAATTTTTGGCGTTAAGCAAAGAATATGGGGCAAAAGGAATCTGTTCTGCTTCCAAGAAATTCCAGGATTTGAAATTGGAGGAATTGGATAGTAAGAAAGAGACTTTGACAGTAGAAATGTTTGAAAACGCAAAAACCAAAATTACCGAGAAATCTTGTCTTTGTGTAGGTTTGGCCAATGCTTCTTATTTAGAGAATGACATGAAAATCAAAGGGCAGGCGCAAGGGGTTGTTATTTGTCCCGGACCCAATATGGCTTATTTTGATCAGGAAGTATCACTTTCTAAAATGGTGCAACACATTTACGGGAATGCTGACGTATTGACCACAACAAATCGGCCGAATATGTTTGTCAAAGAATTGACGATGTATATCGATTATCTAAAAAATGAAATCAAAGGAGTATCTGAAGAGATTACGGCGGGTCAAATTAAAAAATGGAATGCATTCAAAAAGAATTTAGGAGAGGGAATTGACTACTATCGAACCTTATTTTCAACGACTATTTCTTCTGAAAATGATAAGAATCAATATCTACTTACTTTCTATAAAGAAGAGCTGTTAAGTGTCAAAATTCCAGAAATGGAAGTGGTATAAATAGAAAAAGCGGCTTGAAATTTCAAGCCGCTTTTTTATCTTTTCCGTAAGTCATGTTGTGATATATAGATAATCAAAACAAGCTTATGTATTGCTCGACGAATAGCCATTAGGCTGTTAATTCATCCATGTCAGCGAGCATTTCATCTAGTTTTTTTAGAATTCTTCCATAAACAAGGTTCAAATCGAAATTCCCTATTTGTCCGCCAAAGTAGGCTAGTAAACTGATGATTGTGAATGCTACAACTAGTAGTATAAGGGGAAAACCCAAGACCAAATAGCTGTCGGGGAACCGCTCAATAAAGTGGTTTAAAAATGTATTGCCCGGAATATCCCCTCCAATACTTCCAAACCAAAATCCACCAGTCATCGTTATGAAAACGTAAGGATATAAAAATCGAGAGAGTTTAGTGTTTGTTGAAACCATTTCTTTAACCCAATTGTCAAACGAAATCAGGTATTGGTAGCTGCTTTCGGTTTTGTCCAGTTTGTTTAGGCTTCTACTGAATTTCTGAGCTATTGCGGCTAGTATGTTGAATAAAACGAACATACCGATGCCCATGTAGGGTATTTTGACTAGAAAAGAAAGAGGCAAAATTATAAATGCAAATGCAAGGATTGCAACCCGATTTATTTTATACATTCTTCTAAATTTATCTACAATATCTATCGATTTCTGACTATAGAGATTGTTCAGTTTGGGCGCTACTAGAGGATCGTTTTTTAAAAAACCTTCTTTCCAAATTGTTTCAATTGACTTTTTCATCTAATAATTTTTTTAATCGTTCTTTAATTCGTTTAATGCGCACCCCGATGTTGTTTGGGTTTGTTCCAATAATTTCGGCGATTTCCTGATATGACTTTTCTTCCAGATAAAGCATAATGACCGCCCTGTCCACATCAGATAATTGTCTGATTGCCTGATAGAGTTGGTTAAGTGATTCATCTACAAAAGAACGGCTGTCCTCTATTGCCTCTTCAGGCAAAGAATTAGAAACAAAATTATGTTTCTTTTTTTTCTTCAGTAAAGTCAAGCATACATTTAATGATATCCTGTAAACCCAGGTTGACCACTCCGATTGTTCTCGAAAACTGGCATGACTTCTCCAAATATGTAAACAGACCTCTTGATAGTAATCCTCAAAATCCTCTTGGGTATTCGTATAAGCCCTGCAGATCTTAATGATAATTCCTGAATAGGGTAAAATGAATGTGGTGTAAAAATCGCTACTCACTATTGTTTTTTCTTAATTAGTGGCTAAAGTTCTGGATTATTACAGGTACAAGAATTTTTTTTTAGAAAGTTTTTAAAAGTTCGGGCTTTTCCCTCACTGGAATCGTTATTATAGAAGAGAAGTAGATAGAAATTTATAATTTTAATTGCTACTCATTTTTTATAGAAAATAATCACCGGTGCATATTCAAAAAAAAAACGGTCACCTAATTTTTAGATGACCGTTTTTACTATAATTTTAAGAATTACTTATTCTTTCAAGCGACAAGCCTTAGTTTCTCCGTCAACAACGACTTCAGTCATTCCTAGAGAAGATAAGTTTTTCATGGCTTTGTCCCATTTTTTACCGCTCAATTCTGATTTTATTTTTAGTAATCCAAATTCCATTTGGTTCTCATTAGCCTGCAATAAAGAAACAATTAGTTTTTCATCGTCTTCCAGTTCCACTTGAACTTGTTTTTTCTCTGGTCTCATTTGTGGAAATAGCAACACTTCTTGAATAGAAGCATTATTAGTCAAATACATAATCAAACGATCCATTCCTATTCCCATACCAGATGTTGGAGGCATTCCATATTCTAATGCTCTAAGAAAATCTTCGTCAATTATTCCTGTTGCTTCATCATCTCCTTTTTCAGACAAACGCATTTGCTCTTCAAAACGGCTGCGTTGGTCAATTGGATCATTCAGCTCAGAGTAAGCATTCGCCACTTCTTTACCGCAAACCATTAATTCAAAACGCTCCGTCAATTCTGGATTGTCTCTGTGTTCTTTACACAAGGGTGACATTTCCTTTGGATAGTCTGTAATGAATGTTGGCTGAATATAATTTCCTTCGCATTTAGCGCCAAAAATCTCATCAATTAATTTCCCTTTACCCATCGTAGCATCCACGTCAATTCCCATGCCTCTTGCTGCATCAAATAATTCAGCTTCACTTTTACCTGAAATATCAAAACCAGTAAAATGCTTGATAGAATCAGTCATTGTTACACGTGCATAAGGAGCTTTGAAGTTGATTTTATGCTCGCCAAAAGTAGCTTCGCTCGTTCCGTTAACGGCAATCGCGCAATGTTCAAGAAGGTCTTCGGCAAATTCCATCATCCAGTTGTAGTCTTTGTAGGCTACATATATTTCCATAGCGGTAAATTCTGGGTTGTGCGTTCTATCCATTCCTTCATTTCGGAAATTTTTAGAAAACTCATAAACCCCTTCAAAACCACCAACAATCAATCTTTTTAAATACAACTCATTAGCAATACGCATGTATAATGGCATGTCAAGGGAGTTGTGGTGTGTGATAAACGGACGCGCTGCAGCACCACCAGGAATCGGTTGTAAAACAGGAGTTTCTACTTCAAGATACCCTCTGTCGTTAAAGAAAGAACGCATCGCGTTGAACATTTTTGTTCTCTTGATAAACGTTTCTTTCACATGCTCGTTCACGGTTAAATCTACATAACGCATTCTGTAACGCAATTCAGCATCATTAAAGGCATCGTGTACTTTTCCATCTTCATCTACCTTTGGTAATGGCAATGGACGCAATGTTTTACTCAAGAAAGTGAATCCATCAACACGAATACATTGTGCACCCACTTTAGTCGTAAACAATTCTCCTTCGATACCAATAAAATCACCCAAATCGGTTAATTTTTTGAATACCTGATTGTACAATGTTTTATCATCACCAGTACACAAAACATCACGATTGACGTACAATTGAATACGGCCTTCGCTATCTTGCAATTCGGCAAAACAAGCTTTTCCTTGATCTCTCACACTCATCAAACGTCCGGCCACAATTACCTTCTTTCCTTCTTCAAACTGCGATTTTATCTGCTTCGAAGTATGATTTACAGGAAAAAGATTAGCGGGATAAGGATTGATTCCTAAGTTGCGTAAGGCTTGAAGTTTTTCTCTTCGGATGTTTTCTTGTTCTGATAATGCCATTTTTGTGCTTATTTTAAGAGCGCAAAGATAGTCTTTATGTCTTAAAGTTGCAAAGTGAACAACTGCTAAAATAGGAATATTCTAAAGTGGAATTTCTGGAGCACAAGGAGTCGAAATTCAATATCGAGCTGTCCCGCTTTCCGTTTTATCCACGCCAAAAATGAGCGTGGGATATCGCTTTCAATCGGGGCTAGATCACAACGAGTTGTATTTGTAAGAATATTTTGTTAAAAAGCATGTCGTTATATAAAAGTCTAGTATTTTTGAACTTTAAAAAATAGAATATGAAATACACCTGCCTTTTGTTGTTACTAGTCCTTTTATCGAGTTGTGAAGTCACTGAAACTTTACATATTAATCCAGATAATTCTGGGAATATTGAATATGATAGCCATAGAAACGAAAACAGCTACATGCAAATTGCCAAAGAAGAGTATTCAAAAGAAACCGTCTTTCAGGATACCACTTATGTATTTGATGAATACATCAATAAATACAATGCTAATTTTATTAAGTACACGCCAAAAGAGCAAGAACTATTTAACTGCTTTAAAAACGTAAAAGTGCACATGAAAAAAAGCGCTTTTGATAAAGAATACAGAACAACAATTTCTCAAGATTTCAAGAAAGTAGAAGACATTGCAGACTTGACAAAAACACAAGACTATGCGGATGACATTAGGCACAATTACGCCTTAACGGCCGAAGAGCATTATTATAATATTCGCTATACTTTAAACGGAAATCAGTTTAATAGAATTGTGACCATTACAGATGAGGCTATTTTTATAACAGAAAAAGAAAAATTGGAAATCTATAAAACGAAGCTTGCTAGCTTTAAGCTAGTACAGACCTACATAATTAAGTATCATTTTCCACGAAAAATAAAAGCTGTTTCAAATCACAACGCAATAATTAGCTCCGATAAAAAATCGCTGGAATTACAATTCAATATAGTTGACTTTCTACAAAACCCTACAAGTACAAATCTTGAGGTAGTGTTGGAATAAATTATTATTTTAAAAAATTCGTTAACCAACAAACTTTGTGACTTTGTGCCTTCATGGCATAAAACGAGAATTAATAGTACCTTTGTATCCAACAAATAAGTGAACGAAAATAGATTGCCTTGCTTCGTGCTTCGCAACTCCTAACAATTTCAAATGAACAAAACAATCCAACTTCAAGATTTAGGAAATAAAGACTACAAGGAAACTTGGGAATACCAAGAAGAACTGTTCAAAGGAATCGTTGATCTAAAAATCAGAAATAGGCGAGAGGAACTCACTTTAGAGACTCCAAATTATTTTTTGTTTGTAGAGCACCCACATGTATACACCTTAGGAAAAAGCGGTGATTTATCTAATTTATTGTTGTCCGAAAAACAACTCGAAGACAAAGGCGCCACCTTTTACAAGATCAATCGTGGCGGTGATATTACCTATCATGGGCCTGGACAAATTGTAGGGTATCCTATTTTAGACTTAGATAATTTCTTTACTGATATTCATAAATATTTACGCTTTTTGGAAGAAGCCATTATTCTTACTTTACAGGAATATGGTATAGCATGCGGTCGAAGCGAAGGCGAAACAGGGGTTTGGTTAGGTGTAGGAACACCATTTGCACGCAAAATATGTGCGTTGGGAGTTCGTGCTTCACGCTGGGTCACCATGCACGGATTTGCGTTAAACGTAAATGCTGATTTAGGTTACTTCGATAATATCATTCCATGCGGAATTCGTGGTAAAGCGGTAACTTCTTTAAATGTGGAACTTGGTGTTGAAAAAGTAAATGAGGACGAAGTAAAAGAAAAAATATTGAAACATTTAACTGCATTGTTTGGTTGTGAATTTCAATATATAGCACCATAACAAATTTCAATATCGAATCAGAATTTTGTATTTAGTATAAATCTGGAATCAAAAAATATAATACTATTTTATTTTTGAATATACTGTAATAGAACAAAACCACAATCTTGTCATTCCGACAAAGGAGGAATCTCATCAAGCCACTCACATAACGGGGATTCCTCCTTCGTCGGAATGACAAACTAAGTGTTAGATTTTGGGGCTGAAAAATTTTACAGTATTTTCTATACTGAGAAGGTATAAGAAGTTCTTTAGTTTAAAATCTGAGATCAAAAATCGTTAATTTACAATCAAAAATCAAATTTCTGCTGCTCAGGCAACAATCTAAAACTCATTCTGTGGTATTTAGTAACGCCATATTTTCTAATTGCTTCTCGGTGTTCTTTTGTTGGATATCCTTTGTTTTGTTTCCAGTTGTACATTGGAAATTCTTCGTGAATCCTGTTCATGTAATCATCCCGATACGTTTTTGCCAATACGGATGCGGCGGCAATACTCATGAATTTGGCATCTCCTTTTACAATACTGCTACTCGGAATGGAGGTCAAAATAGTAAGCTCTGCAGGAGTAAAAATTTTCCCACTACTGTTCTTGATCCCTTTTTTTCGAATAAAAGGACTGTTCCCATCTACAATAATATATTCAGGTTGCGGATTGAGTTTCAAAACGCATTCCTGCATTGCTTTTATCGAGGCATTCAAAATATTGATGTCATCAATTTCTAAAGGTTCTAGGTGAGTTACAGCAAAAGTAACGGCTTGCTGCTCAATAAAAGGGCGTAATTTTTCTCTCGCTTTCTCAGATAATTGTTTGCTGTCGTTTAGAATTATGTTTTCAAAATCAGAAGGAAGGATTACAGCCGCGGCAGTAACAGGTCCTGCAAGACAACCTCGGCCGGCCTCATCGGTTCCAGATTCTAAAAGGAGTTTTGAAAAATTAAGTTGCAGCATAAAGCAAATTTATGAAAAAAAGCTTCAATTGTGGTTACAATATATTTAGGCTATTGGCATATCGTTCGAAATGTGTTATTGGAATGCTCTGATTTCAGGTGCTAACTCTTCCAAGTCTAGTGATAGAGGAATTGCGGAAGAAACATAAGTGTATATAAGACTTTAGACAAATGATATAACGGAAATGGCTAAATAGCAGATAATAATGGACTATATATTGTTTAATCATTTTTACGGTTTGGCTGCATCCGATCACTTTTTGTAGTTTTTTTTTGCTAACGCTTTTTTCATGGGAATAAAATCTGTGTTTTTTTGAGGGTGAAAGCGTGAGAGTATGGTCATTTTTTAAGAACGTCTCCTTACTACTGTTATTAAAACGTTAAATTTGTGATTTGTTTATTTTTTTATTTAAGATATAATTAGCATATTTGTCCTAACTAATTCAAAAATTTAAATAATGAGATCAAAATTCAAATGGATTTTAACGTTACTGATAACGTTATCTATGCAATTTATGTTTGCGCAAGAGCGAACAGTTAAGGGTGTAGTTTCAGATGCTTCTGGAGCATTACCTGGGGTAAATGTTCTAGTCAAAGGTACTAAGGCAGGCGTTCAAACAGACTTTGATGGTAACTACTCTCTTAAAGCAAAAACTGGAGATGTTTTAATTTTTTCTTTTCTTGGGATGAAGGAAACAACTAAGGTAGTAGGTGCTTCAAATACAATTAATGTAAAATTAGAGGAATTCGGGAAAGCATTAGAGGAAGTTGTAATTCAAGGTTATGGTAGAACATCTACTAAAGCCAAAGCAATTGGAGCAACTCAAACTGTCTCTTCAAAGACAATCGAAGGAAGACCTAATGTGAATGTTTTGCAATCTTTACAAGGTCAGTTAGCTGGAGCAAATATTGCTTTGTCTTCAGGTCAGCCTGGTAGTAACAAGATTGATGTTATCATTAGAGGTCAAGGATCTTTGAATGCGAGTACAGATCCTTTGTACGTGATTGATGGAGTTCCATTAACTCAAGCGTTCTTTAGAAACTTGAATCAAAATGATATTGAAACAGTTTCAGTATTGAAAGATGCTTCGGCCACATCTATTTATGGTAATAGAGGTTCTAATGGTGTAATTGTTATAACAACAAAGCAAGGTGATTTTAAATCTGATTTAAATGTAAATTTTTCTTCTTCTTATGGTACATCTGAATTTAGAGGAGATGATTATAACTTAGTTAATGCGAAACAGCATTTAAATATTCAAAAGCAATATGGCTCAGGTCCTGGTTTTTCAGGTTCTGCTCCAGGAGGAGTGCTAGTCGATCCAGCTAATATTGATGCTTATGCTATAGATACGGATTGGTCAAAGATTTTCTTTAGAACAGGAACAACTTCTAGTCAAGATGTAAGTTTTAGCGTTGGTGGTGAAAATAGTAAAAACTTTACCTCCTTAGGATATTTTCAACAAGATGGGATTGTTCCTACATCTGACTTTAAGAGGTTCACTTTAAGATCTAATTTTTCTGGTAGATCATCAAATAAAAGAGCAACTTACGGTTTAAATATAACTTCTGCTTTTTCTAAAAGAAACCAACTTGAGCAAGAAAATAGAGCAGCAATTAACAGTAATGTATTGCAGAATCCTTTAACTGGATATCTTACTTCAGCTGCTTATTTTGATCCAGCAACATATGTAAGTGGTCAGAAATTATTTAATGACTTTGGATCTCCTTCGTTAAATCTTATTCCGTTTATGCTTCTCGATTTGTATAAAGGAAAAAATGCTCCTAGTTTTTATGAAGAATTTAAAACTATAATTTCTGGAAATTTAGGATATAAATTGACAGACGATTTAACATTTAGGACTACAGCAGGTGTTGATTACGCAGAAGATAAAAGAACTTTCGCTATTGGACCAGATGCTTATTTATCTGTTGTAAGAGCTGTTGGAGCTGGTCAGGCATTCCATGGAAGTGAAACTCAAAGTTCTGCTAGAGAATTTACTTTTAATTCTACTAACCAGCTTAATTACAATAAAGAATTTGGTGGAAAGCATACACTTGATGTGTCATTATTCACTGAATATTTAAAAGCTCATAGAAGATCTAATTTTTTCCGACAAACTGGTCTTAACCCTTTGACATGGTATCCAGGGGCAGGAACGGGTTATATACCTTATAGTGCAGCTTTACCTATTACCTATGCGCCAATAGAAGGTGCTAATAGAGTAGATGCTGGTTTATTTTCTTATTTTGGGACTTTGGATTATGATTATGATTCTAAATATGGATTTGCTGCTTCTGTAAGAAGAGATGGAAGTTATAGATTTGTGGGTGATAATAAATGGGGTACTTTTTGGTCAGTTGCAGGTAGATGGAATATTGCTAAAGAAGATTTCTTGATAGACAATAATTTTATCAGAGATCTTAAGTTAAGAGCTTCTTATGGTACAACTGGAAATCAAAATGTTATTGCAAGAGGTGAGGATAGTGATGTTGCTACGATTTTTGGAGCTGCACAAGCGGTTAGAGATTTAAATAGTACTCAGACAGGGTATGGTAACGTAGCTTCTTTTGGTGTTTCGTCTATTGCAAATACAGATTTAAAGTGGGAAACTACTGCTCAAGCTAACATTGGTTTGGATTTTAATTTTAAAGATAGATTATCTGGTTCGCTTGACTTTTATAGAAGACTAACAACAGACTTATATACTTCTATTCCAGTTTCTTCATCTAATGGGGTGACCTTCCTTAATGGAAATAATGGCTCTTTGTTAAATAAAGGTATAGAGCTTTCTCTTAAATATGATGTGCTTAAGAATTCTGAATTTAAATTATCAGTTTATGGTAATGGATCATATAATCGTAATGAGATCGATGATTTAGGTGTGCTTAATGATGGTACTGGAAAACAAAGAATAGGTACTGATTTTGCAAATGCAATTGGAGGGCCTAGTAATCAATATTATGTAGTCCCTTATCAAGGCGTAAATCCTGCTAATGGGAATCTGTTGTTCTTAAACAAAAGTGGGGATTTAACTGAAAGTCCTAAAGATGAAGACAGAAGATTAACGGATAGAAATGCTTTGCCAGTTTATCAAGGTGGTTTTGGTCTTAATGCTTCCTATAAAGGGTTCTTCCTTGATGCAGCCTTTACTTATGCAGCTGATTTTTTCAGATTTGATGTGGATTATTCAGGTTTGATGGATATTAGAAACGTTGATCCTTTACCTGTTTCTGCTGATATATTAAATGCTTGGACTCCTACAAACATGAATACTAATGTGCCGTCTTGGGATGCTTCAAATATCGATTCAGGAGATTTATCCGACAGATTCTTAATGGATGCCTCTTATGTTCGTTTAAGAAATTTAAGTATAGGTTACAATGTGCCAGCTAAATTTTTAGATAAAACGTTTATGAAAAGTATACGTTTTAGATTGCAAGGTGAAAATATTTTAACTCTAACTAAATGGAAAGGATTTGATCCTGAGAGTTTTAAATCTTCTACAACTGGTTATTTCCCAACTCCAAGATTATATACTTTTGGAATCGATGTTAATTTTTAAAAAAATAAAAATGAAAAAAAGAATAGTACTTTTTAGTCTCTTTGCAATGTTGCTATCGTGCAACGATGCATTAGAAATAACTCAAAAAGGTGAGTTAAATGACGCGGCCTTGTTTACATCTATAGGCAATATGCAATTGTTTTTAAATGAAACATATGATAGATTAAACCTTGAAAATGATATTACTGTATCCTCTTTGTTAACAGATGAGGTTGCAATTGGAAGTGGCCTTACAGTAAATGATACTCAAAGGTTTTTCATGGTAACTACTAACGGCTACGCAGCAGGTATTTGGAATAGTCATTATAATTTAATTAATTATTGTAATCGATTAATTAGAGGTGCTGCTTTATATACACCAACAGCTGCAGAACTTCCTGCATATAATTCGATAATAGCTCAAGCAAGAGCTTTGAGGGCTTTTGCTCATTTTGAGCTATTGACTTATTATTCTACTGATTTGAGTGATAATGCTGCTCCTGGAGTTATGATTGTGGATTTTGTTCCTGCGGCGAGTCAAGATATTCCTAGATCTACAAATGGTAAAGTTTTTGATTTTATTGAAAGTGATTTAACTTATGTAGATGCAAATTTAATTGAACCAACAGGAACTAATGCTTATAAATTTGTTAACACTAATTTTATTAAGTCTTTTCGAGCTAGAATGTACTTATACAGAAAAAACTATCCTGAGGCTTTAAAGTATGCTAATTCTGTTATTAGTACTTCAGGTAGGATTCTATCAACATGTACTGTAACTGTTCCTAATTTTCCTGCTACTTCTGCTGCTACCGTGCCTCAAGGTGCAGGGACTGGAAGTACTACTATAAATGTTGATCCTGGATCTGGTTTTCCTATCCAAAGAGCATTATATCAGGTTGATCAATGGGTATCTGCAGTAAGTCCTGTTTACAGAAAAATGTGGGTTGATGCTGCTCAGGGTGAAATTTTATTTGCTCTTGATAGACCTGTTAACAAAGTTAACTTTAGTAGTACTTATAACACTAATGGTTCTTATCTTACAGGTGGTCCGTTATACGATATGGGAAGGAATCTTTTTACTGCTTATCAAAGTAGTTTAGGTGGAGGAGCAGAAGACTATAGAAGATGGTGTTTTGTTGACCGTTCAGCTTCTATATCTACTACACCAGCAACAGCTTCAAGAACTAATGAAGAGATTGTTATTGATAAGTATCCCGGTAAAACAGGTGGACACACTGCTAATGATTTAAAAGTTTTCCGTTTATCGGAAATATATTTTATTAAGGCAGAGTGTTTAATTAGAAGTGGAGATTTACCTGGAGCTGCTGGTTTGATTCAACAGGTTAGACAAGCTCGAAGCTATACTGGAGGTGTTGTTCCAACTCCTGTTTATGCAAATGTTACCGGCGCTTTAGCTGATGTGTTGTTAGAGAGAAGAAAGGAACTTTCTTTTGAAGGACACAGATACATAGATTTAAAAAGACTAGGATCAGATGCGGGTGTTACTGGTACTGATCGATATGCTCGCGATGCTGTGAATGGTTCTGCTACTAATCCTGTTAATATAAATAATGGCGATTATAGATTTACGTTGCCAATTCCACAAGCAGAAATTAATGTTAATCCCCTACAACAAAATCCAGGGTATGTTACAAATTAATTATTAAAATTAAATTATGAAAAAATATTTATTAAAAATAACTGCTGTTGTTTTATTTTTCGGAGTAATTACAGGCTGTCAGGAAGACAAGATTTTTTATAAAGGTGATTTATCGCTTGCTGATTTTCCTACGGCTTCTGGTTCATTGCCAGTAAAAGAAGGGGTAGAGTCTACATTCAAAATTAAAGTTGAGATATCATCAAAGTCAACTGCTGCAAGAGTTATTGAAGTTAGTGTTGCTCAGGCCTCTACTGCTTTACCAGCGCAATATCAAATTGATGCGGCCAGTTTAGTTATTCCTGCGGGGTCTTATTCAGGTGAAATTATTGTAAAAGGTAACTTTGATAATTTGAATGTTGGTCAAACTGTATCCTTAATTTTAAGTTTGGATAAAATTGGTGACGCCACTGTTGAACCAAGCAAAAATTTATTTACACTGTCAATATATAAATTTTGTTCATCAGATTTAGCAGGTACGTATGCTTATTCAACAACTAATATCTCTTCTCCAGATGCAGGTGGAAGATCTGTTCCAGGGCCAGTAACTGGAAATGTAGTTTTTGAAGCTACTGCCGCTGCTGGGGTTTATACAATATCTGATGGGTCATTCGGTGGGTTCCGAGCATTGTATTTTGCTGCATACGGAGATACTGCCGCTACTGGCTTAAAGTTGACTGATGTTTGTAATAAAATCGCATATAGCGGTACAGATAATTACGGTGAAGCATATACCTTTACAAATCTTGTTGTAAGTGGTAATAAATTAACTTTTAATTGGGCTAGTGGTTTTGGTGAAAAAGGATTAACTACTCTTACTAGAACCGACAATACAAATTGGCCTAGTTTAAAACTTTAATTTTTTTGTCGAAACATTTTAAACCATCCCAAATCTGGGATGGTTTTTTTTTTATCTTTACCCACTTACAATATGTTTATGAAGCAGTCTAGTTTATGGTTATTTTTATTATTGCCATCTTTTTTATTAGCCCAAAGTAAAGATCGTTTGGATGCAAGTATAGGTAGAGTTAAGGAGGGACAATTGATTGACAAAGTCGCAGCAATGGATCAATACCGTTTTATTTCTATAGAACGCGACACTACTTATTTAGACACTTCACTGACCATTCAAAGAGAATATAGTTTTAATTATTTACGAAAGGATAATTTTGGACTTTTGGCTTTCGCTAATGAGGGACAAACTTATAATACCTTACAATATAGTTTAACGCAGTTTACTCCTTATCCGGAATTTGGCTTCAAGGCCAAGCATTTTAATTTTCTGGAAGCAAACCAAATAAAATATAGCTCTGTAGCCACTCCAGTTACTGAATTGTATTTCAAATCGGTGATGCAAAAGGGACAATCTCTGGATGCTTTTTTTACATTAAACATTTCGCCAAGGCTTAATTTTTCTATTGCTTACAAAGGCCTGCGTTCTGAGGGAAAATATATTAATCAGTTGTCAAGCACAGGAAATTTCAGATATACCACAAGTTATAATACGCTAAATAAACGCTATTTTGCGAATGCACATTTTACCTATCAGGACATCTTAAATGAGGAAAATGGTGGAATTACCACCATCAGTGATTTTGAAAATGAAGACCCTAAGTATGATAATAGACAAAGACTCGAGATTTATTTTAAAGATGCTAAATCCTTTCTAAAAGGCAAGCGTGTATTCTTAGATCACTTTATGAGAATAAATGCTAAGAAAGGAGCTAACAATTTATATGTGAGCCATCAATTTAATTACGAGAATAAATTTTTTGAATACAATCAGGCAACGGTGCCTTCAACTGTAGGCGTACAAACAGTTTATAGATTTGGAGATTCTTATGTTACAAGTGGTATTAACGACCAGACACATTATAACAAAATGTATAATAAACTGGGCTTGATGTATGAAAACACAACGCTTGGGAAGTTTCAGTTTTTTGCAGATGACTTCAGAAGCAATTATTACTACAGCCAAATATTAATTAGGGATGACAAAACTATTCCAGCTTCACTAACCAGAAACATTAACAGTGCCGGAGGACAGTATGAATATCAAAAAAAGAAATGGAATGGGAAGTTCCTGTATTCAAGATCAGTGACGAATCAATCCCTATCAAATTTGGAGGCTAAATTAAATTATGATTTTAATGATGATTATCAATTCTCTTTTGGATACCAAAACTTGAATAAGTTACCCAATGACAATTACAATTTGTATCAAAGCAGTTATATTAATTACAACTGGTCTAATAATTTTAAGAATGAAAAAATAAACTCGGTCACGGCTAATGCGATAACTCCATGGGTAGAAGCATCAGTACAGTTTTTGACGTTAGATGATCATCTCTATTTTGAAAATATTGCTACTGATGAAAGTCAGCAAATTGTGAATCCAAATCAATATGGGAATACCATAAATTATGTTTCTGTTAAGGCAAATAAAGAAATTAAATTCGGAAGATTTGCGCTTGACAATACCGTTTTATATCAAAAAGTGAGTCAACAGGATGCAATCTTAAACGTTCCTCAAATTGTGACTAGAAACACCATTTATTACACTAATTATTTGTTCAAAAAAGCCTTGTTTTTACAAACCGGGATTACCTTAAATTATTTCACAAACTATTTGGCAAATGATTATAATCCGGTAATCGGAGAGTTCTTTATTCAGAATAAAAAAGAAATTGGAAATTATCCAAACTTTGATTTTTTTATTAATGCACGGATTCAAAGAACTAGAATTTACTTGAAAGCAGAGCATTTTAATTCGTCTCTAACAGGAAATAATTTCTACTCTGCTCCTAATAATCCGTATCGTGATTTCATGATTCGTTTTGGGCTAATCTGGAACTTCTTTAATTAATTCCTTCGTTTTTTTTGGAGTCGTCTACTACTCCAGACTCTTCGGAATGATCTGTATTCATTGGTTCGACCACAATTACTTAAAGGATGTTGCCTTAAATGAAATTCACTGTACTTCTAATTAAATAAAAGTACAGGAAGTAATCAAGAACGCAATTTTGCAGAAGCAGGAATGTTTTCTAACAAAATACTATCTTTGCAAAAGTATTTATAACAAATTACAATCTTAAAAATTACAATTAAATGCAATACGCAGAAAATATATTAGGCACAATAGGCAATACACCGTTAGTGAAGTTAAATAAAGTTACTGAAGGAATAGATGCATTAGTGCTAGCTAAAGTAGAAACTTTTAATCCCGGTAATTCTGTAAAAGATAGAATGGCGGTAAAAATGATTGAAGATGCTGAGGCTGACGGTAGACTAAAACCAGGAGGAACTATTATTGAAGGGACTTCCGGAAATACAGGAATGGGACTGGCTTTAGTAGCTATTATCAAGGGATACAAATTAATTTGTGTGATTTCGGATAAACAATCTAAAGAAAAAATGGACATTCTTCGCGCTGTTGGAGCAAAAGTTGTGGTATGTCCTACAGATGTGGAGCCTACGGATCCCCGTTCCTATTATTCTGTTTCTAAAAGATTAGCGACTGAAACACCTAATTCTTGGTATGTAAATCAATATGACAATCCGTCGAATGCTATTGCACATTACGAGCAAACAGGCCCAGAAATTTGGGAGCAAACAGAGGGTAAAATTACTCATTTTGTATCAGGTGTTGGTACTGGAGGAACCATTTCCGGTGTTGGAAAATACCTTAAAGAAAAAAATCCTAATATTAAGATTTGGGGAATTGACACCTATGGTTCCGTATTTAAAAAATACCATGAAACAGGTATTTTTGATGAAAACGAGATTTATTCTTATATAACAGAAGGAATTGGAGAAGATATTTTGCCATTGAATGTAGATTTTTCTTTGATTGATGGTTTTACCAAAGTAACAGATAAAGATGCTGCAGTATACACCCGAAAAATTGCTCTTGAAGAAGGGATTTTCGTTGGGAATTCAGCTGGAGCTGCCATAAAAGGGCTGTTGCAACTAAAGGAGCATTTCAAACCAGAAGATGTAGTTGTTGTTTTGTTTCATGATTCAGGAAGCCGTTATGTAGGGAAGATGTTCAATGATGATTGGATGCGCGAACGTGGTTTTCTTGAAGAGGAAGTTACAAAAGCCGAAGATGTAATCAAAGATCATATTGATAAGCCATTAATTGTAGCTCGTACAGAAGAATTGGTTTCACATGCGATTGAAAGAATGCGTAAATATAAAATCTCACAAATACCAGTTATGGATATTACAGGATTTGTAGGTTCTCTGGATGAGTCTGACTTATTCCAAAGTTATGTGCAAGATAAAAACTCAGCCGAAAGACCAATTCGGGAAATCATGGGAAGTCCTTATCCTATCGTGCAACTGGGAACGACAATCGAAGAAGTTTCTAAATTGTTTACCAGAGATAATGCGGCGGTATTAATTGATTTAGGAAAAGGAAGACACCATATTATTACAAAATATGATATTATAGGTTCTATTAAATAGTTTTTAGTTCCGATAATTACATTGTATAGACCACGGAATTGACGAATTAAATTCGTTAAATTCGTGGTTTTTTCAGAAACAATAAATAAAACAGAATGACATTTACGGCAATAGATTTTGAAACGGCTACTGCATTTCACCCTTGTTCAGTGGGAATAGTGACAGTTGAGAATGGAGTAATAGTAGACGAGTTTGTCAGTTTGATTAAACCGCCAAACAATCTGTATTCCCCTTTTACAATTCAAGTGCATGGAATTTATCCAAGGGATACGGTGAATGCCAAATCATTTGCACAGATATTTCCTGAAATCCAAAAACGACTCCAGAATAGAGTTGTTGTGGCGCATAATGAAAGCTTCGACAGAAATGTTTTGGCCAAATCAATGGCGCTGTGTGGTTTAAATTATGAGGATTTGAATTTGTCAGCTCGCTGGGAATGTACCGTGAAAATATACAAAGCCAAAGGATTAAAACCAACAAAGCTTAGTGATTGCTGCCGTACAATGAAAATTCAATTGAATCACCATGAAGCTTTGTCAGATGCTCGGGCTTGCGCCAAATTGTATTTACTGAGATAGTTTTCGAAATTTAATAGGAAGTACAAGTTGTTTGTTTTTTCATTACTTTAGTCTCTTAACTACAAGGCTTTACGATGAAAGAAGATTTTCTCCATTACCTCTGGAAATTTAAGAAGTTTGATGTCCTAAATTTGAAAACTTCAAATCACGAGCAAATCACGATTGCCAATGTGGGGCAGTATTTAGAACTGGCAGGTCCTGATTTTTTTAATGCTCAAATCACAATCGATGATCAAATGTGGGCGGGAAACGTAGAGATTCACCTTAAATCTTCTGATTGGTATGTGCATCATCACGAAAGAGATGCGGCATACGAAAACGTAATTCTGCATGTAGTTTGGGAACACGATACTGAAATTTATAGAAAAAACAATACTGAAATTCCTGTTCTGGAACTTAAGAAGTATGTCGACCAAGATACGATTGTTAATTATCAGTCATTAATGTCTCCAAAGGCATGGATTTTCTGTGAAAAGCAGTTAGCTGCTATTTCTCCTTTTATTTTAAAAAACTGGCAAGAGCGCTTGTTTTTTGAACGTTTAGAAAGAAAGTCCAAACCTGTTTTTGAGTTGCTACGACAAACTAATAACGATTGGGAGGCGGTTTTGTTTTGTCTGTTGGCAAAAAACTTCGGATTGAATACGAACGGGGAAACCTTTCTGAAAATAGCGACTTCCATTCCGTTTTCTATTATAAGAAAGGAAAGTTTTGAGGTCGAAAATTTGGAAAGCTTACTCTTTGGTAATGCAGGGTTATTAGACGTTGAAAAGGAGGATAATTATTTTAAAGATTTAAAATTCAGGTATTACTATTTATTGCACAAATACCAAATAGAAAAATGCAGCGGTAATCCCGTTGAGTTTTTTAAGCACCGCCCTGATAATTTTCCCACGATACGACTCTCACAGTTTGCCAATTTGTATCATAGCAATCAAAATCTGTTTTCACAAATAAGCGAGATTACTTCGGTTAAGGTAATCTATGATCTTTTTCAGGTTTCCGCTTCTTCTTATTGGCAAGACCATTATCAATTTGATAAGGAAAGTTCAAAGAAGAAGAAGATGCTGTCAAAGTCATTTATAGATTTGATTATTGTAAATACCTTAATGCCAATTCAATTTGCTTATGCTAAAAGTAAGGGAGAGGAGATTGCGGAAGATTTAATCCAATTGCTGGATCAAGTTGCACCAGAAAAAAATGCTATTATAGATAAATTTAAATCTTTTGGAGTGAAGTCAGTAAGTGCTTTTGAAACACAATCGATGCTACAACTTAAGAATGAGTACTGTTCTAAAGGCAAATGTTTAGAATGTGCGATCGGTATGGAATTAATGAAAACGGACTGATTCTTATCTGTTTTAATTTCGAGAAATAATAATTTCGTACTTTTGTAAAATAGATTATAAAAATAATGCAATGGGACAAAGTGTACCTAGAATAATTAAGCTTAAATACTTTTTTGAAAAGTATGGCTTCCATGTATCATCGCGTCTAGCAGATAGTTTAGGAATGAGGGTGACGAGCGTAAGACTGTTCTTTATTTATATATCATTTGTTACGGTTGGATTATGGTTTGGAGTGTATTTAACGCTAGCCTTTTGGATTAGGCTAAAGGATTTGATTCGTGCTAAGAGAACTTCTGTATTTGACTTGTAACAAAACTTAAAATAGGTGCAAAGAAAAAGGGATGATAAAGTATTTAAATACTTTATCATCCCTTTTTTATATTAGAATAAGTCTATTTATCCGGATTATTTAATTTACTGTGCTTTTTACCGTAAACAAAATACAGAGCAACACCAATTGCCATCCAAAGAACTAATCGAATCCAACTTTCATAGGGTAGAGAGTACATTAAGTAAGTACAAACTAAAACTCCTGCAATCGGTACATAAGGAACAAATGGAGTTTTGAAAGATCTTGGTGCATCTGGCATTTTTTTACGCATTACTAACACACCAATACATACTAATACGAAAGCAAGCAAGGTTCCAATACTTACCATGTGTCCCAGATCGCTTACCGGAACAAAACCAGCAAATAAACTAACGAAAACCATAAAGAAAAGGTTTGTTTTATAAGGAGTACGGAATTTTGAATGTATTTGTCCAAATAAAGGAGGTAAAAGTCCATCTTTACTCATAGTGTAGAAAACACGACTTTGTCCCATTAACATCACAAGCATCACAGAAGTATACCCAGCTAAAATAGCCACAATTAATCCTGTTTGAAGGAAAGAATATCCAGTTACCGCAAATGCTGTCGCAGCAGGTTTTGCATCACCTGCAAATTTGTAATAAGGTACTAGACCAGTCATAACGTGAGCAAACAACACATATAGTATTGTACAGATAACTAATGAACCTAAAATACCAATTGGCATCCCTTTTTGAGGGTTTTTTGCTTCTTGTGCAGCAGTTGAAACAGCATCAAAACCAATGAAGGCAAAGAAGACGGTTCCGGCTCCGGCAGCAATTCCAGACCAACCAAATTGACCTTTAACGCCAGTATTTTCAGGAATATATGGAGAGTAATTTGCAGGGTCTATATAATCCCATCCTAAAACAATAAACATAATTACAACGATAACTTTTAATACCACTAATATATTATTTATAGAAGCAGACTCTTGGGTTCCTCTTATTAATAATAATGATAGTGCAGATACTATTAAGATAGCTGGTAGATTGATGTAGCCGCCATCTATGATGGTACCGTCACCCAATGTTAAGGTTTCCCAGGGGGAACATATAAATTTTGGATTTAGATGTACACCATATTTATTTAATAATTCGAGTAAGTATCGCGACCAGCTGACCCCAACGGTTGCAGCTCCTAAAGCATATTCAAGAACTAAATCCCAACCAATAATCCAAGCCATGAATTCTCCCATAGTTGCATAGGAATACGTATAAGCACTACCTGCAACGGGTATCATTGAAGCAAATTCAGCATAGCATAGTCCAGCAAAGGCACAGCCTACAGCTGCTAAAATAAATGAAAGTGTAACTGCAGGTCCAGCATGTTCAGCAGCAGCAATTCCAGTTAAGGAAAATAAACCCGCTCCGATAATTGCACCAACTCCTAAAGCAACTAGGGATCTTGAAGATAAAGTTCTTTTTAGCCCTTTTTCATCTTCTGATGCTTCATTTAATAAAACCGAAAGTGGTTTTGTTTTCCAAATTGACATATATTTATTAGTTTTAGTATTAATAGTGCCCAAATGTATTATTTATTTTATAAAAAATAAAAGTTATTATATAAATTAATATGGAAATAAATTTATTGTGGTGCTTTAGTTTAGTCAAGTTTTTCAGAATTAAATGCAACATGGATTATGGATTTCGTTATGTAAGTAGTAATTAAACGCTGATATTTAGATTATTATTTTTTTAGAAATGTATATTTCAAAAATTATTTTCTAAATTTAGGCTTTAATAACAGCGAGTAGTTAATTTTTAAAAGCAGTGAAAATGGTCAAAATTTCTTTACATTTATTTCTTTCAAAATGCATTTAAGAGGTATAAGGAGTTATTTCGCGTTTTCCGCAGAGCAACGCGCAGGTATTTTGATATTGTTTGCAATAATAATCGTTTTGCAATCGGTTTATTATTTCTTTGATTTCAGTTCACTGCAAACCATTTCTCCTAATAAACAGAAATGGCTTTCGATGCAATCTAAAATTGATTCATTAAAAGAGTCAAATCCAAAGTATAGTAAAAAGATATATCTGTTTAATCCCAATTTCATTACCGATTATAAAGGATACAAGCTCGGAATGTCTGTTCTTGAAATTGACAGACTATTGGATTATAGAAAAGAAAATAAATATGTTAACTCTCCAAAAGAATTTCAAGCCGTTACTCAAATTTCAGATTCGTTGTTAAATGTTATAGCGCCTTATTTTAAATTTCCGAATTGGGTAAAAAATAAAGCAGAAAGTAGGGGGTACATTAAATATGAAAAGATGGGTTTTGCCAAAAAAGAAAAAATAGTTTTAATAGATATTAACCGTGCGACACAAGAAGATCTAATTAAAATTTATGGAATAGGAGAAGCGATTTCGCTACGAATCCTAAAGTTAAAAGAAAGTCTTGGTGGATTTGTGTCCATGGATCAGATGACTGATGTCTGGGGTTTGTCTCCTGAAGTTGTTGCAAATCTTAATTCTCATTTTAAAGTGTACACTTTACCTTTAGTTAATAAAATCGCCATAAATAACGCTTCTTTAAAAGAAATTTCTCAGTTCTCTTATTTTAGATATGCTCTTGCAAAAGAAATTGTGACCTATAGGAGTATGAACGGAGATATTAGAAATATTGAGGATTTAACAAAAATTAAGGGATTTCCTGTTGATAAGGCAAATATAATTGCCTTATATTTGGACTTTAATTAGAAGTTTATAATTAGCTAGTTTGAAATTTTTTAATTTACTGCAAAATGGTTGTTTTGTCGTAGGTTTCTATTTCTATAAAACGTCGCTCGATTGTGTAACTCAAAAAAACCAAGTCCTGAAACATAAAGCTGTTGCTTTTCGTTTCAATCACATCAATTTGTTAAAAATAATATTAGTTATATGAATTCAAGTTATTTCACAGAAGAACATCAATCATTTAGAGAGAGTTTAAGAGGGTTTTTACAAAAAGAAGTTGTGCCTCATATTGAAAAATGGGAGAAAACAGGTACAATAGAGCGTTTTATATGGAAAAAGTTCGGCGATATGGGCTTTTTTGGAATAAATTATCCGGAGGCTTATGGCGGATTAAATTTAGATTTATTTTACACCGTTATTTTTTTAGAAGAACTTCAGAAAATTAAATCAGCTGGTTTTGCAGCTGCGATGTGGGCACATTCTTATTTAGCCATGACACATTTGAATGCAGAAGGGGACGAGAGAATTAAACAAGATTATTTAGCACCAAGTATTTTAGGTGACAAAATAGGGGCTTTGTGTATTACGGAACCTTTTGGAGGTAGTGATGTTGCGGGTATGCGCACTACTGCTATTAAAACAGGAGATAAATATGTTATTAATGGTTCGAAAACATTTATCACTAATGGCGTTTATGCGGATTATTATATAGTTGCAGCCAAAACAAGTCCTGAACTTGGGAATAAAGGAATAAGCATATTTTTATTAGATACAAAAACGAGCGGGGTTTCTGCGACAAAATTAGATAAATTAGGTTGGAGAGCGTCAGATACTGCAGAAATTGCATTTAACAACGTTGAAATCCCTTTAGAGAATTTGATGGGTGAAGAGGGAAAGGGTTTTCCTTACATTATGCAACATTTTGCTTTAGAACGTTTGATTATGGCTATAAATGGGCATGCAAGAGCGGAGTATGCAATTGATTATACAATAGAATATATGTCGCAACGTGAGGCTTTTGGGAAAACAATAGATAAGTTTCAAGCATTGAGACATACAATAGTAGAACATGCGACAGATGTAGAGCATTGTAAAGTGTTTAATTATGCTGCCGTAGCGCGATTAAATAAAGGAGAATATGTAGTAAAAGAAGCTACTATGGCTAAATTGAAATCTACAAAAGTGGCTGATGAAACAATCTATAGTTGTTTGCAAATGCTGGGAGGTTACGGTTATATGGAAGAATATCCTTTAGCACGTTTATTAAGAGACAGTCGTTTGGGGCCGATAGGAGGCGGAACTTCGGAGATACTTAAAGAGATATTGTCAAAAATGATTATAGATAATAAAAATTATAAGCCAGCGGTGGAGTAATAGCCAGTGGAAAGTATTAGAAGAGTCAATTTAGTTATTGGCTCTTTTTTTATGTGTGAAGGATAGTAGTGGAAATCCTTTTATGAAGCCTTGCGGAGTAAAAGATTGCAGCGGATAGCCTGACGGCAAAAGAGAATTTATTTTGGAAATAAATAGTGTTTTGCCGGCACACCAAAAATAAATTGGTGATTGATGACTGATAAGTCAAAATAATAACTACTTTTGCACACTTAACGAAAGGGGGTGTCAAAATTATGTTAATTATACCAATTAAAGACGGAGAAAATATAGATAGAGCATTAAAGCGCTATAAAAGAAAATTTGATAAAACAGGAACTGTTCGTCAGTTAAGAGCACGTACTGCTTTTATTAAGCCTTCTGTAAAAAATAGAATTAAAGTTCAAAAAGCAGCTTATATTCAAAACATGAAAGACAACTTAGAAAACTAAGTAGTTCTTTTTGCATGGTAATTACCGTTAGTCATTAAAGTTTTATAACTTTGATGCTAACGGTTTTTTTATTTTATATGGTGGCTACTATAAATGCGTTTCGGGATTATTTGCAAAAGGAGAAAAAGTATTCTACACATACTGTAAGTGCTTATTTGAATGATGTAACAAACTTCCAGACATTCAATACGATACATTTTGATCAAGAAAATATAGATCAGGTAAATTACAATCAGATTAGAAGTTGGATTGTGTCACTTGTGGATGCTGGAATGTCTAATGTTTCTGTTAATAGAAAAATGGCGTCCCTAAAGGCTTTTTATAAGTTTCTATTAAAGATACAACAAATACAGATTAGTCCGATGCTAAAGCATAAGGCACTAAAAACAGCTAAGGTACTCCAGATTCCGTTTTCTGAGAAGGAAGTTTCGGAGGTGTTGAAGGGCATGGAAAGTCCTGTGGGTTTTGAAGGAGTTAGAAATAAATTAATAATAGATTTGTTTTATACGACCGGAATTAGGCGAACAGAACTGATTCATTTGAAAATTAGCGATATTAGTTTTTCTAACAGTACAATAAAGGTACTTGGTAAAAGAAATAAGGAGAGGATTTTGCCTATTTTGTCAATTATAGTAGAACAACTTTCTTTGTATCTTGACGAGAGGTCTCGTATAGAAAGTGTTAGGGGTTTTGATTGTCTTTTTATTTCAAAAAAAGGGTTAAAATTAAATGAATCCTTTGTGTATCGGTTAATAAATTCTTACTTTAGTCCTGTCTCTGAAAAAGTAAAAAAAAGTCCGCATATTTTACGTCATACATTTGCGACTCATTTATTAAATAACGGAGCTGATTTAAATTCACTGAAAGAATTGTTAGGACATTCCAGTTTGGCTTCAACACAAATTTATACACACAGTAGTTTGTCAGAGCTCAAAAAAGTATATGAAGATGCGCATCCAAGGAATAAGTAATAGTTCAAAAAATGTTTAACCATTAAAAAAATTGATTATGAAGGTAAATGTTCACGCAGTTAACTTTGCTGTTGACGGAAAATTAGTAGGTTATGTTCAAGAGAGAATGGATAAGTTGGAGAAGTACTACGATAAGGTAGTGTCTGCCGATGTCTATTTGAAAGTTGAAAAGACAAGTGATAAGGAGAATAAGGTTGCTGAGGTGAAGATGAATGTCCCTGGTGATGATTTTATGGTAAAAAAACAATGCAAAACATTTGAAGAGGCTATCGAGTTATCGGCTGAATCTTTAGAGAGATTGTTAGTGAAAAGGAAAGAAAAAATAAGAACACATATTTAATCTGAAAGTTTTTTAAAAAAATGTTTTGATTGAGAGATAAAATCTATACATTTGCAGTCCGTTAGAAATAGCGGACTTTTTTTATTGAATTTGCCAGCGTAGCTCAGTTGGCTAGAGCAGCTGATTTGTAATCAGCAGGTCGTGGGTTCGAGTCCCTCCGCCGGCTCAAAATGAAACTGAGGTTTTGATGGGTTGAAATAAAGTAAGAAAAGAGGGGAGATACTCAAGCGGCCAACGAGGGCAGACTGTAAATCTGCTGTGTAAACTTCGCAGGTTCGAATCCTGCTCTCCCCACAATTTTAGATTTTAAATCTAAAAGTAAAAACTCTGCCGGTGTAGCTCAGGGGTAGAGTGCTTCCTTGGTAAGGAAGAGGTCTCGGGTTCAATTCCCGACATTGGCTCAAGTAAGTAAGAGATTGAAATTAAATATATAAATAGATTAAAAATTAAGTAAAATGGCAAAAGAAACCTTTAACCGTAACAAGCCCCACTTAAACATTGGTACAATTGGGCACGTGGATCACGGAAAAACTACATTAACTGCAGCGATAACTAAAGTGTTATCTGATGCAGGTTACTGTCAAGCAAAATCATTTGATCAAATTGATAATGCTCCAGAAGAAAAAGAAAGAGGTATTACAATTAATACATCACACGTTGAGTATGAAACTGCTAATCGTCATTACGCTCACGTTGACTGTCCAGGTCACGCGGATTACGTAAAGAACATGGTTACTGGTGCTGCTCAGATGGATGGTGCTATTCTTGTTGTAGCAGCAACTGATGGGCCAATGCCACAAACACGTGAGCATATTCTATTAGGTCGCCAAGTTGGTATTCCTAGAATGGTTGTATTCATGAATAAAGTGGATATGGTTGATGATGAGGAATTATTAGAACTTGTTGAAATGGAAATTAGAGACTTATTGTCTTTCTATGAATATGACGGTGATAATTGTCCAGTTGTTCAAGGTTCTGCTTTAGGAGGTTTGAATAATGATCCAGCGTGGGTACCAAAAATCATCGAATTGATGGCTGCGGTTGATGCGTGGATTGAAGAGCCAGTACGTGATACTGAAAAGCCTTTCTTGATGCCGGTTGAGGATGTGTTTACAATTACTGGTCGTGGAACTGTTGCTACAGGTCGTATCGAAACAGGTATTGCTAATACAGGAGATGCTGTTGAAATCATTGGTATGGGAGCTGAAAAATTAACTTCTACTATTACAGGAGTTGAGATGTTCCGTAAAATCCTTGATAGAGGTGAAGCTGGAGATAACGTAGGTTTATTGTTACGTGGTGTTGATAAAGAATCTATCAAAAGAGGAATGGTTATCATTAAGCCAGGATCAGTTAAACCACACGCTACTTTTAAAGCTGAGGTTTATATCTTGAAAAAAGAAGAAGGTGGTCGTCATACACCATTCCATAATAACTATCGTCCACAGTTCTACGTACGTACAACTGATGTAACAGGTGTTATTACTTTACCAGAAGGTGTAGAGATGGTTATGCCTGGAGATAACTTAACAATCAATGTTGCTTTGTTGAGCCCAATCGCTATGAATGTTGGATTACGTTTTGCTATCCGTGAAGGTGGTAGAACTGTAGGTGCAGGTCAGGTAACTGAGATTGTAGCATAATTCTATAAATAATTACAAAACCAGTAACGCTTCGTGCTGTTACTGGTTTTTCACAAACGGGCGTAGTTCAAGGGTAGAATAGCGGTCTCCAAAACCGTTGATGGGGGTTCGAATCCCTCCGCCCGTGCAAAAAAAATATATCATAATGGCAAAAATAATTAATTACATATCAGAATCATTTGAGGAATTAAAGTCAAATATGACTTGGCCAGAGTGGCCTGAAGTGCAACGTCTAACGATTGTTGTTGCTATTTTCTCAGTATTATTCGCTTTGGCAACATGGGGAGTAGATGAGTTTTTTGCGAAAGCATTAGCTGGATTTTTTAATTGGATAAAAGCCTAATTTTTGTGATGACAGATAATAATCTAAAAAAGTGGTATGTTGTTCGTGCGGTAAGTGGGCAAGAGAATAAAGTGAAAGCTTACATAGAAAACGAAATCTCTAGATTAGAGATGGGTGACTATGTTTCTCAAGTTTTAGTTCCGACGGAAAAAGTAGTAACTGTAAAAGATGGAAAGAAATTAATCAAGGATAAAGTTTATTTTCCTGGTTATGTCATGATAGAAGCGAATCTGATAGGTGAAATACCTCATATTATAAAAGGAATAACTAGTGTTATTGGTTTTCTTGGTGAAACTAAAGGAGGAGAGCCGGTTCCATTAAGACTTTCAGAAGTAAATAGAATGCTAGGTAAAGTCGATGAGTTAGCAGTTAATGCAGATACTCGATCTATACCATTCAATTTAGGTGAGACTATTAAGGTTATTGATGGACCTTTTAACGGTTTCAACGGTACAGTTGAAAAAATTAATGAAGAGAAGCGTAAACTTGAAGTAATGGTGAAAATTTTCGGAAGAAAAACTCCATTAGAATTAGGGTTTATGCAAGTTGAAAAAGTATAATATTTTGTTACATATAATATCCATCGCAATCGCTTCTTAATGATTGTGGTGTTAAATTTTTTAAAAAATGGCTAAAGAAATTAGTAAAGTAGTTAAACTACAAGTTAAGGGAGGTGCTGCGAATCCATCGCCACCGGTTGGACCTGCTTTAGGAGCTGCTGGTGTAAACATCATGGAGTTCTGTAAGCAATTCAATGCTAGAACTCAAGATAAAGCCGGCAAAATATGCCCAGTACAAATTACTGTGTATAAAGACAAATCATTCGAATTTGTTGTTAAAACTCCGCCTGCAGCTGTTCAGTTATTGGAAGCTGCGAAGCTAAAATCTGGTTCTGGTGAGCCTAATCGTAAAAAAGTAGCTAGTGTTACTTGGGAACAAATTAGAGCTATTGCTGAAGACAAGATGCCTGACTTAAATGCGTTCACTACGGAGTCTGCAATGAGTATGGTTGCTGGAACAGCTAGATCTATGGGTATAACTGTATCAGGAGACGCTCCTTTTTAATTAAAAGAAAGACATGGCAAAATTGACAAAAAAGCAAAAAGAGGCTGCTTCAAAAATTGACAAAAACAGAATGTACTCTTTGAAAGATGCTGCGGCATTAATTAAAGTTGTTGCGTCTGCAAAATTTGATGAGTCTGTTGATATCGCAGTACGTTTGGGTGTAGATCCAAGAAAAGCGAATCAAATGGTTAGAGGTGTGGTAACATTGCCTCATGGAACTGGTAAAGATGTTAAAGTATTAGCATTAGTTACTCCGGATAAAGAAGCGGAAGCTAAAGAAGCTGGGGCAGACTATGTAGGTCTTGACGAGTATTTACAAAAAATTAAAGACGGTTGGACGGATGTTGATGTTATCATCACTATGCCAAGCGTTATGGGTAAATTAGGTCCATTAGGTCGTATTTTAGGGCCTAGAGGTTTAATGCCAAACCCTAAAACAGGTACTGTAACTATGGATGTTGCAAAAGCTGTTGCAGAGGTTAAAGCTGGTAAAATCGATTTCAAAGTTGATAAAACTGGTATCGTGCATGCAGGAATTGGTAAAGTTTCTTTTGGAGCTGAGCAAATTGTTGACAATGCACACGAAATTATTCAAACATTAATCAAACTTAAGCCAACTGCTGCTAAAGGTGTGTATATCAAAAGTATCTACCTTACAAGCACTATGAGTCCTGCTATTGCATTAGACCCAAAAGCAGTATAATTGGTAGTTAATAATTTTTAGTATGACTAGAGAAGAAAAATCAATCGCGATTGAAGATTTAACTGCACAGTTAGCTGGTACAAATATTGTTTACGTAGCAGATATTTCTGGATTAAATGCAGATGCAACTTCAAAGTTGAGAAGAGCTTGTTATAAAGCAGGTATTAAATTAGAGGTTATAAAAAACACTTTGCTTGCAAAAGCAATGGAAGCTTCAGCTAATGATTATGGTGACTTACCGTCAGTATTGACTGGTAATAGTGCTATATTCATTTCAGAGGTAGCAAATGGGCCTGGTAAGATAATAAAAGATTTCCGTAAAAAATCGGCAAAACCGGTTTTGAAAGGAGCCTATATTAATGCTGAGGTTTATATTGGAGATGATCAATTAGAAGCGTTAGCGACTATTAAATCTAAAGAAGAACTTATTGGTGAAATTATTGGATTACTTCAATCACCAGCACAAAAAGTTATTTCTGCACTTCAAAACCAATTCGCTAAAGAAGAGGTTGCTGAAACAGAAGCATAATAAAAATAGAGTAAAACTTAGTTTTTATTATTTACAATGCGCACAATAAACAAAATATAATTTTACAAATCATTTTAAAACGATAGAAAAAATGGCAGATTTGAAACAATTCGCAGAACAATTAGTTAATTTAACTGTAAAAGAAGTTAACGAATTAGCAACAATATTAAAAGATGAGTACGGAATCGAACCAGCTGCTGCAGCTGTTGTAGTTTCAGGTGGTAGTGAAGGTGCTGCTGAAGAAGTACAAACAGAATTTACAGTTGTATTGAAAGAAGCTGGTGCTTCTAAATTAGCAGTTGTAAAAATGGTAAAAGAACTTACAGGTTTAGGTTTGAAAGAAGCTAAAGATGTAGTTGATAGCGCTCCAAGTAACGTTAAAGAAGGTGTAACTAAAGATGAAGCAGAAGCTTTGAAAAAATCTTTAGAAGAAGCTGGAGCTGTTGTTGAGCTTAAATAGTTAAACATAGTTTAGGAATTAGGTTTAGGTCTTGGGTACACATCCAAAGACCTAAACCATTTTTCGTATAACAAAAGTCTGTCTTATTTATTGAATAATAAGTTGTGATAGCAAACCCATTTTATCCCATTACGAGGAAAAAAAATTGACAGATAATAAGAAAGTAGTTATCTTAAATTGATTTTTAAAGATGTAGTGGTTTTAAAATTAATGTATAATTAGAAATATTTATACCAATAAAAATTACTTTTATAATCAAAATTTTGTCCATTGATGATAACAAATCAGACCGAAAGATTGAATTTTGCCTCTACAAAAAATATTCCTGCATATCCAGATTTTCTTGATGTTCAGGTTAAATCTTTTCAAGATTTTTTTCAATTAGAAACTAAATCTGATGAAAGAGGCAATGAAGGACTTTATAATACCTTCATGGAAAATTTTCCAATTACAGATACAAGAAATAATTTTGTATTGGAATTCCTTGACTACTTCGTGGATCCACCACGTTATACAATTCAAGAATGTATTGAAAGAGGTTTAACACATAGTGTGCCCTTAAAAGCAAGATTGAAATTGTATTGTACAGATCCAGAGCACGAAGATTTTGAAACTATTGTTCAAGATGTTTATCTTGGTACAATTCCTTACATGACGCCAAGCGGTACCTTTGTAATCAACGGAGCGGAACGTGTTGTTGTTTCTCAGCTACATAGATCTCCAGGGGTTTTCTTTGGACAGTCTTTTCATGCTAATGGAACAAAATTATATTCTGCCAGAGTAATTCCTTTTAAAGGTTCTTGGATAGAATTTTCTACAGATATTAATAGCGTAATGTACGCTTATATTGATAGAAAGAAAAAGTTACCTGTTACCACTTTATTCCGTGCAATTGGTTTCGAAAGAGATAAGGATATTCTTGAAATTTTCGACCTTGCTGAGGAAATTAAAGTTTCTAAAACAGGACTTAAAAAATATATCGGTAGAAAATTAGCTGCTCGTGTATTAAATACATGGCATGAAGATTTCGTAGATGAAGATACTGGTGAAGTAGTTTCTATCGAACGTAACGAAATAACCCTTGATAGAGATACAATTATCGATAAAGATAATGTGGAAGAAATCATTGATTCTAACGTTAAATCTATTTTGTTACACAAGGAAGATGCTAATCAAGCTGATTATGCTATCATCCATAACACGTTACAAAAAGATCCAACAAACTCTGAAAAAGAAGCTGTTGAGCATATTTACAGACAACTGCGTAATGCAGAACCGCCTGATGAAGAAACCGCTCGTGGTATTATTGATAAATTATTCTTCTCTGATCAACGTTACAACTTAGGTGAAGTAGGTCGTTACAGAATGAATAAAAAACTTGGTCTTGATATTCCAATGGAAAAGCAAGTGCTTACCAAAGAAGATATTATTACCATTGTAAAATATTTGATCGAATTAATCAACGCGAAAGCAGATATTGATGATATTGATCACTTATCAAACCGTCGTGTAAGAACAGTTGGAGAACAATTGTCTCAACAATTCGGTGTTGGTTTAGCACGTATGGCTAGAACTATTAGAGAGCGTATGAACGTTAGAGATAACGAGGTGTTTACACCAATAGATTTGATTAATGCTAAAACATTATCGTCTGTTATCAACTCTTTCTTTGGAACAAACCAATTGTCTCAGTTTATGGATCAAACGAATCCACTTGCCGAGATAACGCACAAAAGAAGATTATCTGCGCTAGGACCAGGTGGACTTTCGAGAGAAAGAGCTGGATTTGAGGTACGTGATGTTCACTATACGCACTACGGACGTTTATGTCCTATTGAAACACCAGAGGGACCAAACATTGGTTTGATTTCATCTCTTGGAGTTTATGCTAAAGTGAACGGAATGGGTTTCATTGAAACACCTTACCGTAAAGTAACTAATGGAGTGGTTGATTTAGTTTCAACACCTATTTACTTAAGCGCTGAAGAAGAAGAAGGAATGTTGATCTCTCAAGCGAATATTGAGATGGATGATTCTGGAAAAATTCTTGCTGAAAATGTAATTGCACGTCAAGAAGGGGATTTCCCTGTAATTGACCCTACAAAAGTTGATTATGCGGATGTAGCTCCAAATCAAATTGCTTCAATTTCTGCATCTTTAATTCCTTTCTTGGAACATGATGATGCGAATAGAGCGTTGATGGGATCTAACATGATGCGTCAAGCCGTACCATTAATACGTCCTGAAGCACCAATCGTTGGAACTGGTTTAGAGCGTCAAGTAGCTTCAGATTCTAGAGTTTTAATTAACGCAGAAGGTGATGGAGTTATAGAATATGTAGATGCAAACATCATTACTATTAAATACGATCGTTCTGAAGAAGAAAGAATGGTGAGTTTTGATTCTGATGAGAAAACATACAATTTAATTAAATTTAGAAAAACCAATCAAGGGACAAGTATCAACCTTAAACCTATTGTAAGAAAAGGGGATAGAGTTGTTCTAGGTCAAGTATTGTCAGAAGGATATGCAACTCAAAATGGTGAATTAGCTTTAGGTAGAAACCTTAAAGTTGCGTTTATGCCATGGAAAGGGTATAACTTTGAGGATGCGATTGTAATTTCTGAAAAAGTGGTTCGCGATGATATTTTTACCTCTATTCACGTTGATGATTATTCATTAGAAGTTAGAGATACTAAGTTAGGTAACGAAGAATTGACAAATGATATACCAAACGTTTCTGAAGAGGCTACTAAAGACTTAGATGAAAATGGTATGATTAGAATTGGAGCCGAGGTTAAACCGGGTGACATTCTTATCGGAAAAATTACTCCAAAAGGGGAATCAGATCCTACTCCAGAAGAGAAATTGCTTCGTGCAATCTTCGGGGATAAAGCAGGTGATGTAAAAGATGCTTCATTAAAAGCATCTCCATCTTTACATGGTGTAGTTCTTGACAAAAAATTGTTTGCAAGAGCAGTAAAAGACAAACGCAAACGTACACAGGACAAGGATGCTTTAGGAGCACTTGAAATGGAATATGAAGTGAAGTTTGTTGAATTAAAAGATAAGTTAGTAGAAAAACTTTTCTTGATCGTTAATGGGAAAACATCTCAGGGTGTGATGAATGATTTGGGTGAAGAAGTTTTACCAAAAGGTAAAAAATACACTCAAAAAATGCTTTATGCTGTTGAAGATTTTGCTCACTTAAGCAAAGGTCAATGGGTTGCGGATGACTCAACTAATAAAATGGTGAATGAATTAATTCATAACTATAAAATTAAGTTGAATGATTTACAAGGCGCATTAAGAAGAGAGAAGTTTACAATTTCTGTTGGTGATGAATTACCAGCTGGAATTTTGAAATTAGCTAAAGTATATATTGCCAAAAAACGTAAGTTGAAAGTTGGGGATAAAATGGCAGGACGTCACGGTAACAAAGGTATCGTTGCTCGTATCGTTCGTCATGAAGACATGCCTTTCCTTGAAGACGGAACGCCAGTTGATATTGTGTTGAACCCATTAGGTGTACCTTCACGTATGAATATTGGTCAAATTTATGAAACTGTTTTAGGTTGGGCTGGACAGAATTTGGGTAGAAAATATGCTACTCCAATTTTTGATGGTGCTTCTCTAGACCAAATTAATGAATTGACTGACGAAGCTGGAATACCACGTTTTGGACATACTTATCTTTATGATGGTGGTACAGGAGAACGTTTTCATCAAGCAGCAACTGTTGGTGTAATCTATATGTTGAAATTAGGACATATGGTTGATGATAAGATGCACGCACGTTCAATCGGACCATACTCATTAATTACGCAACAACCTCTTGGTGGTAAAGCACAATTTGGTGGACAACGTTTTGGAGAGATGGAAGTTTGGGCACTTGAGGCTTATGGAGCGTCAAGTACACTAAGAGAAATCTTGACTGTGAAGTCTGATGATGTAATTGGTAGAGCTAAAACTTACGAAGCAATCGTAAAAGGCGAATCTATGCCGGAGCCAGGATTACCTGAATCATTCAATGTATTGATGCATGAATTGAAAGGTCTTGGACTTGACATTAGATTAGAAGAATAAATAAAAGTTTGTAGTAATGCAGTTTTTAGGTAGTAATACCTGAAAACTGTTTACTCATTTATAAGAGTTTTTAGGATTTAGCCTCGTAAACCGTTCCGATTTTTTATATAAAATGAGTTTTATATAACTAGCGCTTTAATAGAAGTTTAAAGTTTAGAGAAGTAATCCAGGTAGAAGCGCAGCACGCTGCGTACTATAATCAATTTTTAATTGCAATTAAATCAATAGTAAAAACTATGATGAATAATAGAAATAATAATAACAATAAAGATAAGAATCCTGTAAAAAGATTCAATAAAATATCTATTGGTTTAGCTTCTCCAGAATCTATCTTGAAAGAATCAAGAGGTGAAGTTTTAAAGCCGGAAACTATCAACTACCGTACGCACAAGCCTGAGCGTGACGGTCTTTTCTGTGAACGAATTTTTGGACCAGTTAAAGATTTTGAATGTGCTTGTGGTAAGTACAAAAGAATTCGCTACAAAGGAATCATTTGTGACCGTTGTGGTGTTGAAGTTACTGAGAAAAAAGTACGTAGAGATAGAGTAGGTCACATCAACCTTGTTGTGCCAATCGCTCATATCTGGTATTTCCGTTCCCTTCCTAATAAAATTGGATACATACTTGGTCTTCCGTCTAAGAAATTAGATATGATCATTTACTATGAGAGATATGTAGTAATCCAAGCAGGTATTGCAGTAAATGGTGAAGGTGAATCAGTAAAAAGATTAGATTTCTTAACAGAAGAAGAATATTTGAATATCTTAGATACTCTTCCTGCAGATAATCAATATCTTGACGATTTTGATCCTAATAAATTTGTTGCCAAAATGGGAGCAGAGTGTATCATGGATTTATTAGCAAGAATTGATCTAGATGAATTGTCTTACCAATTAAGACATAATGCTAACACTGAAACGTCTAAACAACGTAAAACAGAAGCATTAAAAAGATTACAAGTAGTTGAATCTTTTCGTGAGTCTAACTTGAACCGTGAGAATCGTCCTGAATGGATGATTATGAAAGTGGTACCAGTTATTCCGCCAGAATTACGTCCACTTGTGCCACTTGATGGAGGTCGTTTTGCAACTTCAGATTTAAATGATTTATACCGTCGTGTAATTATTCGTAACAACCGTTTAAAAAGATTAATGGAGATCAAGGCTCCAGAAGTGATCTTAAGAAACGAAAAACGTATGTTGCAAGAATCAGTAGATTCATTATTTGATAATACACGTAAAGCTTCTGCTGTAAAAACAGAATCAAACAGACCCTTAAAATCATTATCTGATTCCCTTAAAGGTAAGCAAGGACGTTTCCGTCAAAACTTACTTGGAAAACGTGTGGATTATTCTGCTCGTTCGGTAATTGTTGTTGGACCTGAGTTGAAATTGTTCGAATGTGGTATCCCTAAAGATATGGCAGCCGAATTATACAAGCCTTTTGTGATTCGTAAATTAATCGAAAGAGGTATTGTTAAAACTGTAAAATCAGCTAAGAAAATAATAGACAAGAAAGAGCCTGTAGTTTGGGATATCCTTGAAAACGTAATTAAAGGTCACCCGATTTTACTGAATCGTGCCCCTACTTTGCACAGACTAGGTATTCAAGCTTTCCAACCAAAATTAATTGAAGGTAAAGCAATACAATTGCACCCTTTAGTTTGTACTGCATTTAATGCGGATTTTGATGGGGATCAAATGGCGGTACATTTACCATTAGGACCGGAAGCTATCCTTGAAGCACAATTGTTAATGTTGGCTTCTCATAACATTCTGAATCCTGCAAATGGTGCGCCAATTACAGTACCTTCTCAGGATATGGTCTTGGGTCTTTATTATATGACCAAAGAACGTTTGTCAACTCCAGAAAAGAAAATTTTAGGTCAAGATTTGACTTTCTATTCTGCTGAGGAAGTTAATATCGCTTTAAACGAAGGAAGATTAGAATTGAATGCTAGAGTGAGAATTAGAGCAAAAGATTTTAATGACGCTGGAGAATTAGTGTTTAAAATTATTCAAACTACTGCCGGTCGTGTAATCTTTAATGAGGTTGTACCAGAAGCGGCAGGATATATCAATGATGTATTGACTAAGAAAAACCTTAGAGACATTATCGGACATGTATTAAATTCAACTAGCGTACCTGAAACGGCTGCCTTCTTGGATAACATGAAAGATATGGGATACAAATTTGCCTTTAAAGGTGGATTATCATTCTCTTTAGGGGATATTAGAATTCCAGATCAAAAACCAAAATTAATCGCAGATGCCAGAGAGCAAGTTGAAGGTATTTCTGTAAATTATAACATGGGTCTTATTACCAATAACGAACGTTACAACCAAGTTATTGATGTATGGACTTCTGCCAATGCTCAATTGACAGAATTAGCAATGAAAAACATTAGAGAAGACCAACAAGGTTTCAACTCGGTGTACATGATGCTTGATTCTGGAGCAAGGGGTTCCAAAGAACAAATTCGTCAGTTAACTGGTATGCGTGGTTTGATGGCTAAGCCTAAAAAATCGACTGCTGGTGGTGGTGAAATTATTGAAAATCCAATTCTTTCTAATTTTAAAGAAGGTCTTTCAATCCTTGAGTACTTTATTTCTACTCACGGTGCGCGTAAAGGTCTTGCGGATACTGCCTTGAAAACGGCAGATGCAGGATATTTAACAAGAAGATTGCATGATGTTTCTCAAGATGTTATTGTTAACATCGAAGATTGTGGAACATTAAGAGGTGTTGAAGTATCAGCATTGAAAAAGAATGAGGAAATTGTTGAATCATTAGGAGAAAGAATCTTAGGACGTGTTGCATTGCAAGATGTAGTGAATCCTTTAACTAATGATGTTTTAGTAGAAGCTGGACAACAAATCACTGAGGCTATTATGAAAACGATCGATGCTTCTCCAATCGAGAAAGTAGAAGTTCGTTCTCCTCTTGTATGTGAAGCGTTGAAAGGTATTTGTGCTAAATGTTACGGTAGAAACTTAGCTACTGGAAAAATGACACAAAGAGGTGAGGCAGTAGGAGTTATTGCAGCACAATCTATTGGTGAGCCAGGAACACAGTTAACATTACGTACTTTCCACGTTGGAGGGGTAGCGGGTGGTATTTCTGAGGAATCAAGTATCATAACAAAATTCAAGGGTAAACTTGAAATTGAAGATTTAAAAACTGTTAAAGGTGAAGATAATGACGGAAATGCCGTTGATATCGTTGTTTCTCGTTCTACTGAGTTAAAATTAATTGACGAGAAAACTGGAATTCTTTTAAATACACATAATATTCCTTACGGATCTAGTATTTTTGTAAAAGATGGTCAGTCAGTTGAGAAAGGTGAAGTTATCTGTAAATGGGATCCATATAATGGAGTTATTGTTTCGGAATTCACTGGTAAAATTGCTTACGAAGAGTTAGAGCAAGGTCAGTCTTTCATTGTTGAAATTGATGAGCAAACTGGTTTCCAAGAAAAAGTAATTTCTGAGTCTAGAGCTAAAAAATTAATTCCTACTTTATTGGTTTACGGTAAAGATGGCGAGTTGATACGTTCTTATAACTTACCTGTTGGAGCCCACTTGATGGTTGAAGATGGTGAGAAAATTAAAGCAGGTAAAGTATTAGTTAAGATTCCACGTCGTTCTTCTAAATCAGGAGATATTACAGGAGGTTTACCTAGAATTACTGAATTGCTAGAAGCTCGTAACCCTTCTAATCCAGCTGTAGTTTCTGAAATTGATGGTGTTGTTTCTTTTGGAAAAATTAAAAGAGGTAACCGTGAGATTATCATCGAATCTAAATTTGGTGATGTTAGAAAGTATTTAGTTAAACTTTCAAGTCAAATTCTTGTTCAAGAGAATGACTTCGTTAGAGCTGGTGTACCATTGTCTGACGGAGCAATTACTCCAGAAGATATTTTAAGAATTAAAGGACCAGCTGCTGTTCAACAGTACTTGGTAAATGAGATTCAAGAAGTATACCGTTTACAAGGGGTGAAAATTAATGATAAGCACTTTGAAGTAGTAATACGTCAAATGATGCGTAAAGTTAGAGTTCAAGATCCAGGTGATACCTTATTCTTAGAAGATCAATTAATTCACACTAAAGATTTTATCCTTCAAAACGATAAATTATATGGTATGAAAGTAGTTGAGGATGCTGGTGATTCAGCTAACTTGAAAGAAGGTCAAATCGTTTCTCCACGTGAGTTACGTGATGAAAATTCATTACTGAAACGTAACGATAAAAATATTGTTGTAGCTCGTGATGTTATCACTGCAACTGGTACTCCTGTTTTACAAGGGATCACAAGAGCATCGCTACAAACAAAATCATTTATCTCTGCGGCTTCTTTCCAAGAGACTACTAAAGTATTAAACGAAGCTGCGGTTGCAGGTAAGATTGATTACTTAGAAGGATTGAAAGAAAATGTAATTGTAGGACATAGAATTCCTGCAGGTACAGGTATGAGAGAGTACGATCATACAATTGTAGGTTCTAAGGAAGATTACAATGATATGATGGCAAATAAAGAGGAATATATTTATTAAAACTAAGATATGAGTAATTCTAATCAACAACAGGAGCAGATTAATATTGAATTAGATGAGAAAACAGCGGAAGGAATTTATTCTAACTTAGCTATTATCAATCATTCTTCATCAGAATTTGTTCTCGATTTTGTAAGTATCATGCCTGGTATTCCTAAGGCCAAAGTGAAATCAAGAATTGTCTTGACACCGCAGCATGCCAAAAGATTATTAAAAGCAATTGGAGAAAATATTCACCGTTTTGAACAAGCCCATGGCGAAATTAAAGACACCGAACAACCTCCGATACCTTTAAATTTTGGTCCAGCAGGACAAGCATAATGTTATAGAAAAAGGCTCCAGAAATGGAGCCTTTTTTTGTGCTATAATGTCGCGGTGCTTGGTTTGATATTATAGGTGTAGAATGACTGTGTTTTTGTCTAAAATCTGATAACCATCGAGTAAATTCCTTTTTTGTGGTTTTTTTATGGGCGGTTTCTGTAGATAAACGTTTTTTATGGCCGTATATCGGAAATATTTTAAAGAAGGTTATTGATGCTTTAGTTTTGTACAAGAATTAAAGATATAAATTGTCTTTTTCGAAAACAAAGCCCCCTATGAACAACTTTTCTAAATGTAACTACTCTAAAAAAACACTAACTATTTTCTTTTTGTTTCTTTTTGTTTTAGTATCGAATGTTTCTGTATTTAGTCAAAGTTCAGGTAATAGTGTAGTTGAATCTACTACAAATAACAGCTCTAATGAAGTAAAAGAAGATAATAAGGCAGCGTCAAATGTAGAATTTGTTCTTTGGTTCATGGGTTCGAAACAAGATCCTAACAGTACAATTTCAAATGAAGGAATCAATACAAAAAAGCAAATTATGACTTCTGGATTGGCACCCAATCGTTTGTTAATTAAAGCTTTTTTAAAGAAAGCCGTTAACTTTGAAATTGCAATAGCTTAATATAAGATTTTAAATCAAAAATATATAACCACAAAAAAACGCTAATTTTTAAATTAGCGTTTTTTTATATATTGAATTTAAAAGATACTATTCAAATTCTGAAGTAAAAAATAATTTTACACTTGGATATTTATTTTCCGTCATTTTGATTGTGAAATCTGAATCAGCAAGGAAAACTAATTGGCCATATTTGTCTTTAGCTAAGAACTTCTGCTTGATACGCTTAAATTCTTTAAACTCATCATTCTTTGGGTCATTTGGTTTTACCCAACAGGCTTTATGAACAGGGAAATTCTCGTAGGTACATTTTGCTCCGTACTCATGTTCTAGACGGTATTGGATTACCTCATATTGAAGTGCACCTACCGTTCCAATAATTTTTCTATTATTCATTTCAAGAGTAAACAACTGTGCTACCCCTTCATCCATCAACTGGTCGATCCCTTTGTCAAGCTGTTTGGCTTTCATTGGGTCTGCATTATTAATGTATCTAAAGTGTTCTGGAGAAAAACTCGGAATACCTTTAAAGCTCATAATCTCTCCTTCGGTTAAGGTATCTCCAATTTTAAAATTCCCTGTATCGTGTAATCCTACAATATCACCTGGATAAGAGATATCAACGATTTCTTTCTTTTCGGCAAAAAAGGCGTTTGGACTTGAAAATTTCAAGTTCTTTTTTTGACGTACGTGATAATACGGTTTGTTTCTTTCAAAAGTACCGGATACAATTTTTATAAAAGCTAATCTGTCTCTGTGTTTTGGATCCATATTAGCATGGATTTTAAAAACAAATCCAGTCATTTTTTCTTCTGTTGGGTCGACTAATCTAGTTTCCGACTCTTTTGGTCTTGGTGATGGAGCAATTTCAACAAAACAATCTAAAAGTTCACGAACTCCAAAATTATTCAATGCGGACCCAAAAAAGACTGGTTGCAATTTTCCATCCAAATAGTCTTGACGATCAAATTTTGGATAGACTTCATCGATTAATTCTAGCTCTTCACGTAAAGTATCAGCGGGTTTCTGCCCGATAATTTTTTCTAATTCAGGATTTTGAACATCCGAAAAAGCGATGGTTTCTTCAATGTTTTTACGGTTGTCTCCACTAAATAAATTAATATTTTGTTCCCATAAATTGTATATTCCTTGGAAGTCATAACCCATTCCTATAGGAAAACTGAGTGGTGTAACCGTTAGTCCCAGTTTTTGCTCTACTTCGTCCATAAGGTCAAAAGCATCTTTACCTTCACGATCCATCTTATTGATGAATACAATAATGGGAATTTTTCGCAATCTACATACGGCGACTAATTTTTCCGTTTGTTCCTCAACACCTTTAGCAACGTCAATTACCACTATGACACTGTCAACAGCGGTTAAGGTTCTAAATGTATCTTCGGCAAAATCCTTATGCCCTGGGGTATCAAGAATATTTATTTTTTTCTCTTTGTAATTAAATGCCAAAACGGAGGTAGAAACAGAAATTCCTCTCTGACGTTCAATTTCCATGAAATCACTCGTGGCTCCTTTTTTGATTTTATTATTTTTAACAGCACCCGCTTCTTGAATAGCACCACCAAAAAGTAGGAGTTTTTCTGTAAGCGTTGTTTTACCTGCATCGGGATGAGATATAATCCCGAAAGTTCTTCTTCTTTGTATTTCTTTTAAAAAGCTCATGTATGATGTAAATAGTGTGCAAAAGTACTATTTATAAATGTGAATAAAAAAAATGAGGCTGTCTTTTAAAACAGCCTTATTTATATTCGAAATATTTAGGGTTTACATGTTGATTGACCAAACAGAATAACCGTTTGGAGGGCACTGGATTTTAACCCATTTGTCGCCTTGCGTTGTAGGAATCCATGTAGAGTAACCTGTAAAGTCCTTTATTTGTGCATTGGCCCAATTAGTAGGAACCCATCTTTCTTGCCATGAAGAAGAATTATTGATGTAAACAACTAATCCTGGGTTTCCATTATACCCATTTCTTCTGGCGATGTATTCATCATTATCTGCATATAAAATGGATGTTGTACCAGTAGCTTTTTGATTGTGAATCCAAATCAAGTTATTCATTTTTGCTTTGTCCAGCCATTCTTCGTAATCTCTGTAAAAAATTGTTGGATAACCTTCATGAGTTTGAATATATGCATATGCCAATTGCTTATTATATATTTCATCTGTATCATGGTTGGTAACAAACGTGACTGCTTTGTATGGATTTCTTTTCCACATCATGTCGTCATTCAAAAGAGCTAAATTATTACCGTCAAATGCATCATTCATTTTGTAATAACAAGCAAAATCAAATACAGAGCTGTTGGCATTATTTGCCCACCATTCTAATGTGTTTACGTTTGAATCCCAGTATTCTCCAACTGAAAAACCACCAACATTAGTGTTCCAATCTTTAACTACCCAAGGACCAAAACCTTTAACATAGTCAAATCTCCAACCGTCAAATTTCATAGTGTTTTTGTAATACTTACCAACGCCATCTGTTCTCAGCCAAAGCCAGTTTTGAACATTTGGTGCAACGTGTGCTAAGTCAGGAAACCCACCAAAAGCACCTTCGTCATTATTAGCGTAGGCATTTTTATAAAAGTCAGCACTTGTTCTAGGGAATTTTCCAGAAGCAACGCCAGTGAAATTAGTATAGGTTTGGGTTCCTGTAAAAGGATTGCTTTCTAACTGTCCTCCGCTATTGTGATTTAGAACCATATCAGCATAAACCTGCATATTTGCGGTATGTGCTTTTGTAATTAAACTTACCAATTCTGTTTTAGAACCAAAACGCGTTTCTATAGTCCCATTTTGGTTGTAATTTCCAAAATCAAAATAGTCAGTAGGGTCATATCCCATAGAAAAAGCACCGTTCTGTGCTTTAGATACCGGAGGAAGCCAAATGGATCCAATACCTGCGTTTGACCATGCTGTTACTTTTGTGCCTAATGTATTCCACCAGTTTCCACCGGCAGGCACGTCCCAGTAAAAAGCTTGCATCATTACGCCACCTCCTGGATTTGCTACATATTTTCCTGTAGTTGAAGTTGTCATGGATTTTCAAGTACTGAACGGATGGCCGTCATGGTGAGTGACGTCAACTACTTTACTTAATGCCTTAATTTCTGCAGTTGGTCCTTGTAATTCGTCATTTGAATTACAGGAGAAAAGGCACACAGCCAATGCGGCTAATGTTGCAATTCTTAAATTTGGTTTTTTCATAATTTTGTAGGTTGGTTAATTAATCTATTTGGGTATTATTTTTTTATATGTACGACCAAGAAGCTTTTGTATTAAAAGTTAATAATTAGGATATTCATTATTATCTATAGTTTTTAATAATTATAATAATTTATTTTAGTAGTTATTTTACGAATAATAGTGTTGTTATTGGGCTAATGTATGTAAAATAGTATATGGTATATCTTTTGAATTTCCATTCGTACGTACGAAAACGTTGTAGTGTTGATAAGTATTTATATTTTATTAGAAATGAGCTGTTTATATGTTTATTGTTTGCGTTTTTTTTAATTTTTTCAGGGCTTAGAAATCAAAATAATTAGTTAGAGGAATAAATTATATTAAAGTATAGACTTATTTGAGGCGAATTATTATGCAATTACGGAGGGTCGTAATGAGTAGATTTGTAAGTGGTTAAATTGCAGTGCTATTTTTGATTAGGGCGTATGAGAAGGAGTGAATTTCAGAATGATCAAACGCGCTTATAATTTTTTGTTAATACTAGTGGGGAAACTTGTATTATGTAATTGAATTGTTATTTTTGTTCGTTTTAACTTTGGGAAACTGTTTGTAAGAACATTTTTATTTCCTGATAGTTAAAGTGTATATTTGGCGACGGGTCGCAGGGTCTTTATAAATGAGGTCTCGAGGAATTTAAATTAGAATACTTTACTAAAATATAAAATTGATATAATGCCATTAAAAACAATACAAATGAAGTCCATAAATAGTAGAATTGCACTTATATTTTTTCTTTTACTGTTTTCAAGCAATATTACCAGAGCACAAGAAATAATTAGAGATTCTGTAGTTACGCCTGTTAAGAAAATCAAGACCAACGAAAGACAAAAGATCGATGGTATTATTGCCACTGTAGGAGATTACATTGTTTTGGATTCAGATATAGACAAGTCTTATTTAGAGTTGTCAAGTCAGGGTAATTCCATAAAAGACATTACGCGATGTCAAATGTTAGGAAAATTATTGGAGGATAAATTATATGCACATCAAGCCATTCAGGATAGTGTTAAAGTAACAGATGCTGAAGTAAAGAGTATGCTTGAGGAGCGTTTAAGTTATATGGTAGGTCAAATAGGTTCCATGGAAAAAGTGATCAAGTATTATAAGAAAAATTCTGAAGAAGAGTTTAGAAGTTATTTCTTTGATATTTTGAAAGAGAATAAGCTTTCTTCAGAAATGCAGAAGAAAATTGTTGAAGAAGTAGAAATTACACCAGAAGAAGTTCGTAATTTTTTCAAATCAATTCCTAAAGATGAATTGCCTCTTTTTGGAGCGGAAATGGAAGTAGCGCAAATTGTAGTTACTCCAAAGATTTCAGAAGCCGAAAAACAAAAGGTAATAGATAAACTTAATGAGTTTAAAAAGGACGTTGAAGCAGGTTCTAGCTTTTCAACTAAAGCAGTATTGTACTCGCAAGATAAAGCTTCAGTTCCTAATGGAGGATATTATAAAATGAATAGAAAAACGCCGTTTGTAAAAGAATTTAAAGAGGTTGCTTTTAGTTTGCAAGAAGGAGAAATTTCTGCTCCTTTCGAAACTGATTTTGGTTTTCATATTATTTATGTTGAAAAAATAAAAGGACAGGAAATTGAATTGCGCCATATATTATTAACTCCTACTGTATCCGAAGATGCCCTGACTTCAGCTAAAGAGAAAATTACTTTGATTAGAAATAAGATTGTAGATAAAAAAATAACATTTGCTGAAGCGGCTAGAACAGAATCTGATCAAAAAGAAACCAGAGCAAATGGCGGGTCTTTAATCAATCCGAAAACTCAAGATACTCGTTTTGAAATGACAAAAATGGATCCTAGTCTCTATAGTGAGGTTTCCAATTTGAAAGATGATGCGATTTCTCAACCAGTTTTAGATACAGATGAAAACGGGAAGAAAAGCTTCAAGATAATTACAGTGACAAATAGAATCAATGAGCACATTGCTGATTATGCTACGGATTATATTAAGATTAAGGATTTAGCATTGAAAGAAAAGCAAATTAGAGCAATTGGAAAATGGTTCGACGAAACGATCAAAGAAACCTACATTAAAATTCTTGGAGAATATAGAGATTGTGCCTTTACAAACGATTGGTTAAAAAAATAATTTTATATTTTTCTAAAATAAATAAAAAGAGTTAGCTTTATGAATTCATAGAGTTAACTCTTTTTTAATTTAAATCCCTATAAGAAATGTCGGACGTAGCAGCAATACATGATTTGGTTCAAAAACGAAATGAATTAAAAAGCGAAATAGCGAAAATTATTGTAGGTCAGGATGCGGTGGTAGATCAAGTTTTACTCTGTATTTTTTCTGGAGGACATGCGCTGCTTGTAGGGGTTCCTGGATTAGCCAAGACTTTAATGGTGAATACACTTGCTCAGGCTTTGGGACTTGATTTTAAAAGGATACAGTTTACTCCAGATTTAATGCCTTCAGATATTTTGGGAAGTGAAATATTAGATGAGAACCGTCAATTTAAATTTTTAAAGGGACCTATTTTTTCGAATATTATTCTGGCCGATGAAATCAATCGTACGCCGCCTAAAACCCAAGCAGCTTTACTAGAAGCGATGCAAGAGCGATCTGTTACTATTGCGGGTGAAAATTATAAGTTGAACTTGCCTTATTTTGTTTTGGCTACTCAAAATCCAATAGAACAAGAAGGAACCTATCCTTTGCCTGAGGCGCAATTAGACCGTTTTATGTTTGCTATTAAACTCGAGTATCCTTCGTTTGAAGAGGAGGTTCAGGTAGTAAAGCGTACCACTTCAGATAATAAAACTACCATTAGTCCATTGTTTACTGCGCAGGAAATCATAGATTTTCAGCAATTGATTCGCAGAATTCCCGTAGCGGATAATGTTATTGAATATGCTGTGACCTTAGTTAGTAAAACGCGTCCAGACAACCCATTGTCTGATGAATATATTAAAAGTTATTTGGATTGGGGAGCAGGTCCAAGAGCTTCTCAGAATTTAATATTAGCAGCCAAAGCACACGCTGCCTTTAACGGTAAATTTTCACCCGATATTGAGAATGTAAAAGCTGTTGCAACCGGAATACTTCGTCATAGAATAATTAAGAACTATAAAGCGGATGCTGAGGGTATAACAGAAGAAATGATAATTGCTAAATTGCTGTAAAATGTGATTTTTTGGTTTCTTTGAACTTAAATTTTGATCTGAACTATAACGTTTTCTTATTTGTAACAATTTTCGAACTTTAGGAATAATGCGAAAATAAATGATTAATTACGGATTAATCATTATGATGTTAAAATTTTTACATTTTGTCAATTATGTGTATTAAAAATTAGTATTAAGTAATAATAATTTTTAAAAAGACCACTTCTGTTAAATTTTTTTTAATTCTCGGCTTAAATTCGTTAATTTGCATTGCGAAAAAAAACAAATAAAATACCTAAATAGTATGGCTTTTGATTTTGAGATGATCAAAAAAATCAGCCTTTAACATTGAAAAGAATTGTACTATGAACATTTATAACGATTATCTACAGGAAATCGAAGAACGAAGAGGTCAGGGACTTAACCCAAAACCGATTGATGGCGCTGAATTACTAAGCGAAATCATTACACAAATTAAAGATTCAGATAACGCACACCGCGAAGAGTCTCTTAAATTCTTTACTTATAACACTGTTCCAGGAACTACTCCTGCTGCTGGTGTGAAGGCTGCGTTTTTAAAGGAGATTATTCTTGAAGAATCTGTAGTAAAAGAAATTACTCCTATTTTTGCATTTGAGTTGTTATCACACATGAAAGGTGGGCCTTCGATTGAGGTTTTGCTTGATTTAGCGTTAGGTAATGATGTTGCTATTGCAAAAGAAGCAGCAAAGGTTCTTAAGACTCAATTTTTCCTTTACGAGGCTGATACAGCTCGTTTAGAAGTAGCATTCAAAAGCGGTAACGAAATTGCTGAAGAAATTTTAGAGAGCTATGCTAAAGCTGAATTTTTCACAAAACTTCCAGAAGTAGCAGAAGAGATTAAGGTAGTTACTTATATTGCTGGTGAAGGAGATATTTCAACTGATTTGCTTTCTCCAGGAAACCAAGCGCATTCCCGTTCAGATCGTGAACTTCATGGTAAATGTCTAATTTCTCCTGAAGCTCAAGATGAAATTCAAGCCTTGCAAGCACAGCATCCTGATAAAAGTGTGATGTTGATTGCTGAAAAAGGTACTATGGGTGTAGGTTCATCAAGAATGTCAGGTGTAAACAACGTGGCGCTTTGGACTGGTGAAAAAGCAAGTCCTTATGTTCCTTTTATTAACATTGCTCCAATTGTAGCAGGAACAAACGGAATTTCTCCAATTTTCTTGACTACTGTTGATGTTACTGGTGGAATTGGTTTAGACCTTCAAAACTGGGTAAAAGTAGTTGATGAAAAAGGAAACGCTGTACGCAATGAAAACGGTGATGTTGTTTTAGAAGAAGCCTATTCTGTTGCTACAGGTACAGTTCTTACCATCAATACAAAAACTAAGAAATTATACAATGGGGACAAAGAGCTGATAGATATTTCTAAAGCGTTCACTCCTCAAAAAATGGAATTTATAAAAGCGGGTGGTTCATACGCTATTGTATTCGGTAAAAAATTACAAACTTTTGCATCGAAAACTTTAGGAATTGATATCGTTCCAGTTTTTGCTCCGTCAAAAGAAGTTTCGATCGAAGGACAAGGGCTTACGGCAGTAGAGAAAATATTTAATAAAAACGCCGTTGGAACAACTCCAGGTAAAGTTTTACACGCAGGTTCTGATGTACGTGTAGAAGTAAACATTGTTGGTTCACAAGACACAACTGGTTTGATGACTTCTCAGGAATTGGAGTCTATGGCTGCAACTGTGATTTCACCAATCGTTGACGGTGCGTACCAATCAGGTTGTCATACAGCTTCAGTTTGGGACAATAAATCTAAGGCAAATATTCCTAGATTGATGAAGTTCATGAATGACTTCGGTTTGATTACTGCTCGTGACCCTAAAGGAGAATATCTTGCAATGACGGATGTAATTCATAAAGTACTAAATGATATTACTGTTGATGAGTGGGCGATCATTATTGGTGGTGACTCTCATACAAGAATGTCAAAAGGAGTTGCTTTTGGTGCAGACTCCGGAACAGTTGCGCTTGCATTGGCTACCGGTGAGGCTTCAATGCCAATTCCAGAGTCGGTAAAAGTTACGTTCAAAGGAGATATGAAAACCTATATGGATTTCCGTGATGTAGTTCATGCTACTCAATCTCAAATGTTGAAACAATTTGGTGGAGAGAATGTGTTCCAAGGAAGAATCATTGAGGTTCACTTAGGTACCCTTACTGCTGATCAAGCATTTACTTTTACAGACTGGACTGCAGAGATGAAAGCGAAAGCTTCTATCTGTATTTCTGAAGATGAAACTTTGATCGAATCGTTAATGATCGCTAAGAGAAGAATTCAGATCATGATTGACAAAGGAATGGATAATGCTAAGCAAGTTCTTAAAGGATTGATAGCTATTGCCGATAAGAGAATCGCAGATATTAGGTCAGGTGAGAAACCAGCTTTAACTCCAGATGCAAATGCTAAGTATTTTGCTGAAGTTGTTATTGATCTTGATTTAGTTGAAGAGCCTATGATTGCCGATCCAGATGTTAATAATGCAGATGTTTCTAAGAGATATACACACGATACTATTAGACCGCTTTCTTTTTACGGAGGAGTGAAAAAAGTAGATCTTGGTTTTGTTGGATCTTGTATGGTTCACAAAGGAGATTTGAAAATTCTTTCTCAAATGTTGAAGAATATAGATGAGCAATATGGTAAAGTGGAGTTTAAAGCACCGCTTGTCGTTGCGCCTCCAACTTACAATATCGTAGATGAATTGAAAGCTGAAGGAGACTGGGAAGTTTTACAAAAATACTCTGGTTTCGAATTTGATGACAATGCTCCAAAAGGAGTAGCGCGTACTGGATACGAAAATATCTTATATCTAGAGCGTCCAGGATGTAACCTTTGCATGGGGAACCAAGAAAAAGCAGAAAAAGGGGATACAGTAATGGCAACTTCTACTCGTCTTTTCCAAGGAAGAGTTGTAGAAGATTCTGAAGGTAAAAAAGGAGAGTCATTACTTTCATCAACACCTGTTGTCGTATTGTCTACAATCTTAGGTAGAACTCCTACTATGGAGGAGTATAAAGCTGCAGTAAAGGGTATTAATCTAACTCAATTTGCACCATCTCATAAATTGTTAGTGATGTAATCACTGAGATTAGTTAATTATATCTAAAAGCCTGAGTCTATGATTCAGGCTTTTTTTATTTTTATAGCTCCTCTATTTTTTGTACCTTGTGATATCTAAAGAACAATAATAAAAAATAATTATATATATGGCGTTTGATATTGAAATGATAAAAAAAGTGTATGACAACATGACAAGTCGTGTTGATGCTGCACGTGAGATTGTTGGTCACCCACTTACTTTGACAGAGAAAATTTTATACAACCACCTTTGGGATGGTATGCCCTCCAAAGCTTTTGCTAGGGGAACTGATTATGTTGATTTTTCTCCAGACAGAGTTGCTTGTCAAGATGCAACGGCTCAAATGGCTTTGTTGCAATTTATGCATGCTGGAAAAGCTAAGGTTGCCGTTCCTACAACGGTGCATTGTGATCACTTGATTCAGGCTAAGGTTAATGCTGTAACCGATTTGGCCAGAGCAAAAACACAAAGTAATGAAGTTTTTGATTTTCTTTCGTCAGTTTCTGATAAATACGGAATTGGTTTTTGGAAACCGGGAGCTGGGATTATTCACCAAGTAGTTCTTGAAAACTATGCTTTTCCTGGAGGAATGATGATCGGTACTGATTCACATACTGTAAATGCAGGTGGATTAGGAATGGTTGCTATTGGTGTAGGTGGAGCAGATGCCGTAGATGTAATGTCAGGAATGGCATGGGAATTAAAATTTCCAAAACTTATAGGTGTTAAATTAACAGGGAAGTTGTCAGGATGGACAGCTCCAAAAGATGTAATTCTTAAAGTTGCTGGAATTCTTACTGTAAAAGGTGGAACTGGTGCTATTGTTGAATACTTCGGTGAAGGAGCTACTTCAATGTCTTGTACAGGAAAAGGAACCATATGTAACATGGGCGCTGAGATAGGAGCTACCACTTCTACTTTTGGTTATGATGATTCAATGGGACGTTACTTACGTTCTACTAAGAGAGCTGATGTAGCTGATGCCGCAGATAAAGTTGCAGATTACTTAACAGGAGATCCTGAAGTATATGCTAACCCGGAAAAGTATTTTGATCAAGTTATCGAAATTAACTTATCAGAATTACAGCCACATTTAAACGGACCTTTCACACCAGATTTAGCTACGCCAATTTCTAAAATGAAAGAAACAGCTATTAAAAATAACTGGCCTTTGAAAATCGAAGTAGCTTTGATTGGTTCTTGTACCAATTCTTCTTATGAAGATATTGCGCGTGCAGCTTCAATAGCTAAACAAGTTACAGATAAAAAATTAAAAATAAAGTCCAAGTTTACGATTACTCCAGGTTCTGAAGTGGTTCGTTACACGATAGAACGTGACGGATTTATAGATGTTTTCGATAAAATGGGAGCGACAGTTTTCGCAAATGCTTGTGGGCCATGTATTGGTATGTGGGATAGAGAAGGAGCTGAAAAAGAAGAGCGCAACACAATCGTTCACTCTTTCAACCGTAATTTCTCTAAACGTGCTGATGGAAACCCAAATACTATGGCTTTCGTAGGTTCGCCAGAATTGGTAACTGCTATGGCGATTGCAGGTGATTTAGGATTCAATCCATTGACAGATACTTTAATCAATGAAGATGGTGAAGAAGTGATGCTGGAAGCACCAACAGGTGATGAATTACCTAAAAACGGATTTGATGCAGAAGACCCAGGCTTCCAAGCTCCGGCAGCTGACGGTTCAGGTATTCAAGTATCTGTTAGCGAAACTTCAGAACGTTTACAATTATTGGCTCCGTTTGCTCCATGGGACGGGAAAAATATTATAGGTGCTAAATTACTTATAAAAGCATTTGGAAAATGTACTACTGATCACATTTCTATGGCAGGACCATGGTTGCGTTTCCGTGGGCATTTAGATAATATCTCAAATAATATGTTGATTGGTGCTATCAATGCATTCAACCAAAAGACAAATACAGTTAAGAATCAATTAACTGGAGATTATGACGCAGTTCCTGCGGTTGCTCGTGCTTATAAAGCGGCGGGCGTTCCTTCAATTGTTGTGGGAGATCATAATTACGGTGAAGGGTCCTCACGTGAGCACGCGGCAATGGAGCCTCGTTTCTTAGGAGTGAAAGCAGTATTAGTGAAATCATTTGCTCGTATCCATGAAACAAACCTTAAAAAACAAGGGTTGTTAGGATTAACATTTGCTACTGAAGCGGATTATGATAAAATTCAAGAGAACGATACTATTAACTTTACGGATTTAGTAGATTTCGCTCCAGGAAAACCTTTAACATTAGAATTCGTTCACGAGGATGGAAGCAAAGATATTATCTTGGCAAATCATACTTATAACGAAGGGCAAATTGGTTGGTTCGTTGCGGGTTCAGCTTTAAATTTAATTGCAGCTGGAAAAGCATAATTTTAAGTATAGAATTATATAAAAAACGTTCTGTGAAAACAGAGCGTTTTTTTTGTGTTTTTTAAGTTTGTTAAAATGATTATAAAGAGGTGTTAAAATAGTAAGAAATCTGTATTTATATGCTAAATTAGCATTTTAGATGTGCGATATCTTCAGGTATTGATGTTATTGTAGTACGATTTATGCTATTGTAAAAAATAAATTGTATTATTGTTTTGTTGTTCAGGAATATAAGAGTTGTTGGGTAAAATTTAAATTAAGTTTATGCGGTTTTATAGTTGGGTCTTTTTATTTGTTTTATTAAGTAGCGTAAATATTTTTTCACAAGAAAAGTATACAGAGCATACCGTTTCCAAGGGAGAAACTATTAGCCAGATCGCAGCACATTATAACATAAAGCCCAGTGCTATTTACGAACTCAATCCTGATGCGAGGAAAGGTATAAAATTCAAAGAAGTTCTATTAATCCCCGCGGCTGTATCAAAAAACAAGGATACCGAATCAGAAATTGACACTCCTTATCCTGAAAAAAAGCATACAGTCTTCCCCAAAGAAACACTTTACGGAATAGCGAGACAATATGGAGTTGCCGTTGAAGACTTATACAAGATTAACCCTACATTAAAGAAATCAGGGTTAAAAAAAGGATATGAAATTAGAATCCCAGGAACACAATCAAATCAAAATCCTACCGTAATTGTTGCTGAACCTATAAAAGAAATTCAAAAAAACATTCTTCCGGAAAAAAAAATAACTCAAAAAGAAGAAGTAAAACTTGTTTTAGAATCGAATAATACAAAAGAAGCGACAAGCGAAGGCGTTGTTCGTGAAATCGTAGCGAACGAAACAAAGTACTCTATCGCAAAAGAATACGGAATTACAGTTGCCGATTTAAATAAAGCAAATCCGATTCTTGAAACGGAAGCTTTAAAAATTGGTCAAAAAATTGTAATTCCTGGAAAGGGAGCAAATAATTTAGTAGCGGTAGTTGTTGAAAAAGAAATAAAAAAGGAATCTGAAACTGCAATGCAGTCTAACCCCGAAAGTAAAAGCGCAAAAGCAGAATCAATCATTGTAGTCGATAAAGTAGTTTCGAAAACTGAAACACCAACCATCGTAGAAGCTGTTGTTAGCGCTGTCGCTGTTGAAACAGAAGTGGTAAGGGAAGTATTGGCTAAAGAAACAAAATATGGAATCGCAAAAGAATACGGGATTTCAGTAAGAGAATTAGAAAGACAAAATCCGAAAATTGTTAAGGGTCTTCCAATAGGTTATAAATTAAGCATTCGAAGTAATAAAGCTATTGAGGCCATTGTTTCAAATGCGACATCTGGATCGGCTATTAAGATGGGGAATTCGGATTCAGAATACAATGTAAAATCTTTTCACGGTACTGATTTCTTAGACCAATTGGTTTCTACGGCTTCAGAAAATATTGGGACAAGATACCGCACGGGTGGAACTACAAAGGATGGTTTTGACTGTTCTGGATTGATGTGTACCACTTTTGGTAATTTTGATATTCAATTGCCACGTACGTCTATTGAACAATCGCAATATGGAGTTAAGATTGACAATGACGATGCTCAAAAAGGAGATTTGATTTTCTTTAAAACAAACGGTAGAAGACAAATCAACCATGTCGGGATGGTAGTAGAAGCTATAGATGGTGATATCAAATTCATTCATGCTTCGGTAAGCGGAGGAGTTATGATTTCTTCCATTAAAGAGAAGTACTATAGAAAAAAAGTGTCTCAAATTAACCGTGTGCTATAAGTAATACAGCATTAGATTTTTATAAAATGTACAATAAATATAAAACTCCCAAGGCTACTTGGGAGTTTTTTTTATGTGAGCTGGTCTAAATTTATTTTAGTGGACATTACATCCGTATTTATATCTTTTTGTACATATGAAGAAAAGCCGCTATTGATTAAGTAGCGGCTTGTAATGATTGATGATTTAAAGTGAGTTTATTTTTTATCTAGCTCTTTTGTCATTTTAAAACCGCTGAACAGTCCGATTCCTGCTGTTAGAAAGATGGTTCCCGGATAAATGGCTTCATTTGTAATTCCAAAACCTTCCTGCAGGATTAATGCTAATAATATTCCGGCTCCAATTCCCATTAATAGAAGTGCGAAATTTAAAATTAGCACTTTCGAAATGGGAGTTGCATCTTGTCTTTTGCTCATGAAAATACTGGCGTCTGCCCCTTTTTCGATAAGGGCTAAACGCTCTTTATTTCGAGTTGAAAAAAATAGATAAAATACTCCGAAAATTGCCCCGAAAATAACAATAAGAATCATGACTACTGGTCCCATAAGTGTTTGTTTTTAATTGATTGTTTTAATGTGTTCCTAGCTTAGGACGATGGATGTGCCGTTTAGGTTACACGTTTTTTAAATTATTTTTTATATAGTGGTTAAGGCACAAAGTTGCAAGGTTACTTTGTTTTTTTTTGTTTGTGATGATCCTTGTTTTTTTGTGAAAGTAAAATTAGAAAGTAACGTGGTTCGTGGAAAAATTCTTTTTTTTATAATTATTTTTAATCTTATTGTAACCAAAACACATTTACTGTAGTCTTATCATTATATGAACCAAACCAACGACCAATATTATATCACAAAAATTGTGGCAGGAGATAGCAATGCGTTTGCTGTTTTGGTCGACCGTTATAAAGATTTGGTCTTTACCTTAGCGTTGCGGATGCTTAAGAATAGGGAAGAAGCGGAGGAAGTGGCGCAGGATACTTTCATTAAGGTATTTCAATCGTTGGTTAAGTTTAAAGGAGATTCTAAATTTTCGACTTGGATTTACAGAATAACTTATAATGGGTGTTTGGACAGATTAAAGAAATATAAGCAACAATATAATGTGGTTCCAATAGATGATTTCACGGAACGTCAAATTGTTGATTTAGACAACGCACTGGAGGCTTTAGAAGAACAGGAACAAAGGCAAGAAATACTAGAATGTTTACATTTATTACCATATGAAGATCGTTTTCTATTGACCTTGTATTATTATGAGGAACAATCTTTAGAGGAGGTTTCAAAAATTGTGGGTTTGACGGCCAATAATGTCAAAGTCAAACTCTTTAGAAGCAGGAAAAAATTAGCGGCTATTTTAAAAGAACGTTTAGAACCAGAAATAATTGAACATTATGCACGAGAAGATAGATAAACAAATGGATAACTTGGTCAAAAAAGTTATTTTAAAAGCCTCACTTGAGACTCCGTCGTTTGATTTTACAGCTCAAATAATGACTCAATTGGCAGCTAAAAAGCAAAGTGAGAGTACTATTTATAAACCTTTAATTTCAAGAACGGTTTGGATTGCTATTTTTGTGGGTTTTGTAGTCTTGATTGCTTATTCTTTTTTTGGAATGCAACAAGAAAGCCAGAATTGGATACTAGATTTCGGTGTTTTAACCTATAGTAGTATTTTTGACCAATTACCTGAAATAACAGTTTCAAAAACTGTATCCTATGCTTTAGTCTCCTTATCTATAATGGTACTCATACAGGTTTCTGTACTTAAAGACTATTTGGATAAGCGATTTGAAAATTAAAAATACAATTCAAAAATAACTTAGTCAGCATAATACCGCACCATTGATCTATTTTGTGAGGTACGGAAAGAAAAAAGCTAAAAATAAGTGCTTTAGTGCATTTAGTTTTAGCTTTTAAGACGTTTTTGCCACAGATTAAAATAATTAACAGGATTTAATCTACAGCAAGTTTTGGTTTATTTTAAAACATGATGTGCTAGTACTTTTTGCACTTCATATACATTAACTGACTTATTAAATTGCTTTTTTATGCTGGGTTGTAATTCACTGGAAACCCAAATTTTTAATTCGGCATCAAGGTCAAAAGTACCTGCAGTCTCAATGCTGAATCTGGAAATGCTTTTATAAGAAAATGGATTTGTATTCGGTTTTGCTTCCTGTCAAGCCTTGTTTGTCAACTAATATTAGACGTTTGGTGGTGAATATAAAAGTGTCCCGAATCAGTTTAAAGCCCAATTCAATCTCTTCTCCGTCGATTAAAAGTTGCCCGTATTCCTTTGTTAATTGTTCTTGAGTTACCGCTCCTGCGTTACCAAGAAGTGCCGAGAATATTCCCATATTGTTTCTTTATTTTTAGATTGTGATTATTTAAATTTTTAGTGGCTGCAGACTCCGCATATTTTTATAGCAGAAGGAAATCGACTTTATTTATTTCTAAGACTCGTTATGATTGCCATTACATCTTCATCACCTAATCCTTCTTTTTGAGCAGTTTCATAGCTGTCATACAATGGGTGTATTAGTGGCGAATCTAATCCAGCTTCCTTGGCCAGTCTCAAATCCTTAACTAGGTGTTTGAGTGCAAAAGCTGCAGGGTAATCGTCCTTTAAAATAGAATTGGCTTTGATAGTAGTGATGCCGTTCCCACAAGCACCTTCATTAATGATGGAGAGCATATCTTCTTTTCGTACGCCGTTTTTCTCTGCAAAAATAATGGTTTCTGCTAATCCCTGAAGGTTTAGTCCTAGCAAGTAATTAATCGCTAATTTAGCTGAACTGGCTTTTCCGGGGGTGCCCACAGGAATAGAAACTTTTCCCAAAACATTAAAAATAGGTTTGGCAAGCACATAATCTTCATCACTGGCGCCTACTAAAATAACTAAGGTGCCGTCCTGAGCCGGCTTAACGCTTCCAGAAACAGGAGCGTCAATAAAATGAATCTTGCGGGTGGCACATATTGTGGCTAAGTAGCGAGAAGTTTCCGGAGAAACGGTACTCATATTAATGATCAGTTTTTCAGGATTGTCTTGAGACAGCAAACCATTCTCGTTTTCAAAAACTTCTTTGACGGCCTCATCGTTGGACAACATGGTAATCACCACATCGGATGTTTGTATCAACTCTTGGATGCTGGCTGCTGAAGTTGCCCCTAAGTCGACTAATTCCTTTTCCTTGTGTTTGCTACGATTGAATACGACTACTTCAAAACCTGCTTTCAATAAGTTTTTTGCCATTGGATTTCCCATGTTTCCGAGGCCAAGCCATCCTAATTTTAATGCTTCCATAATTTTTAAATATACTGTGATGTTTTTTTTTGCAGCTGCTGAGTCTCTAAAAAAAAAAGATTACTAGATTATCAGACTTGCTTTTTGCTGCCACTAAATTAAGGCTTATTTTTTGTGTACAGTCAAAAAAAAGGGAGGTAGAACGGGAAGTTATTTACGAGACCAAAATCTACATTTAGTATTTGGGACTACCACAGTTAATAGGAGTGTAAAAAAGTTGTTACCTTCTGGTTATCAGATTCCTTTTTATTTTTCAATAAATTTTTTCCGTAGTATAATTTTGACGACTAAGTTTTCTGCCGTAAATTATTACACTATGACATCAGCCTTTTTTGAATTTCTTTTTTCATCACTTTCTCAGTAATGGCGAATATTTCTTTTTTGTTATTTCTAAATTTATTTACAAAAGAAATAATCTCATTATCTAATTTTTCGTGTTCGCTTCTTATTTGGTGGGAATCATATTTATAGGGAGCATCGATGAGTTCAGCGAGGTGTTTTAAATGCAGGGCGATTTTGTCTTGTAATTCATCGCTACATTTACTTTCGTTAGATAGCTCTTTGGCTACTTCGCGCATTTCATCTAAGTTCGCATTATGAGTTAGTCCCATGAAATATTTGTCAACAAGATGATATAAAAATTTCAAGTCCTCTTTGTAAAATTGTATGTCAGAGTACCATTGTTCTGTTAATATATATAATTGTTGCCACTGTGCTTCCCAATTAAAATCATTTTTTAGTTTGCGTTTTAAATTTTCCATACTATCGATTTATTAGTTAACTATTCGTTTATATGATCAGGCGCGGTTTAAAAATGCATCGCTAAAATGGGAGACTTATTTTGACTAGCGAATCCAGTATTTCTATGCCGAAGATTTTAGCTCTAAATTACTTTTAATGTCTTGCCGAAGAGGGGATTACTCAAGCGATAATTTTCATTTAAAGAGGATATTAAAAGTACAAAAAAATAAACAAACTGCTCGTGTAATGACTTGTCTTTTTTCGGTTGTAGTTGACAATAGAATTTCTTTAGTAGTGTGACAGCGATGGCGTAAAATAGAATAAAGATAAATTAGGGCTTTGAATCCAAAAAAAATACGGCTATGCGAAATGATGAGCATATATTTTGCAATCTTTGAACTCAAAAAAATAAATAGCATTATGAGCAAAACAAAACTAATTATCAATAACAACGGATCTATTAAGATCGAAGGGGATTTCGAAATAATGGATTGTGATGGTAAAGTATATGGACTGGAAGGAAGAACTGCTTTAGGTCTTTGTCGTTGTGGATTGTCTTCTAATAAACCTTTTTGTGATGGTTCACACCGCAGCAGTTTTGAACATGAATCAAAGGCATTTGATTTGCCACCAATGAAAACGAAATAAAGAAAACCGTTTTCTGTTTACACTATAAAAAAAGCTGCATTTTTAATAAATGCAGCTTTTTTTACTCAATCTGGTCATTGCTACAAAGGAGGGGTTTTAATTGCGATGCATTACTGGCGCGGATTATTCTTTGTTTTGTAATGTCCAATACACCATTTCGTTGTCATTCTTCATTTCCATAAAATTTAATTTCTTTAGTAGATTGATAGAACTAATATTGTCAATTAAACATCGTGCGGTTATTTCCTTTACAAATTTGTTTGAAAAGGCCCATTTTATAAGTCCTTTTGAGGCTTCTTCCGCATAACCATTTTTTCTTTCTTCTTTTATGATACCATATCCAATATCGATATTTTCTTCGTCATGATTGAACCCTTTAAAACCTAAGTCGCCAATTATTTCTAATGTGTCATTTTTGATGATTATCCATGATTCAAATCCAGTAGGTGATTCAACCTGAGATAAATTATTAATTATTTTGGGTAAAGTTTCTATAACATCAGCATCAGGCCAGCTTTTACCTTTCGTTAATCCCATTATAGATAAATCACCAAAGTCATCGTTCATAATATTTTTGCAAATTTGTATTGTAAACGGAATAAGAATTAATCTTTCCGTTAGGAGTCTATCTATTTGTAATGGTTGCATTTTTAATTTTTCGATTGTTTGTTGCAGTGTTGTGAAATTACTGTGAACTAGTAAATATGCGTTTCTCAATAGCTCATAATCCGTTACTCAAATATATATTGTTTTATTCACAATTAATTAATTAATTCGGCTTTTTCATTTTAATTATCTTGTCATTCCGACAAAGGAGGAATCTCCGTTTGTGATGCAGTACATTCGTGGAATGCAATTGCACCATCGTATGACACGGGCGTAAACTGAATCGTCTTATTTCACCGTTGTAGTCATTGATTATATCGTTTCGTTGCGTGAGGGATAGTAGTGAAAATCCTCACTTGTCTCGTCTCGTTTAAAAACGAGACGAGACAAGTGAGATTGTAGCGAATAGCTTGACCGTACCGTAACGGAGTGGAGGTAGGGACACGCCCTGATACTATATAGATTGTAGTGTAGTAATCTTTAATTTTGGATTTGACTCTACTTCGGGGAACAAAATATTTGGGATTTCTAAAAAAAGTATATCTTTAGCCAACCAAAAACCAAAAACCAAAAACCAAAAACCAAAAACCAAAAATAATGCAAGAAGAGAATCAAGACGATTTTAAGAGAGAACTCGGATTACTGGATGGAACTATGCTGGTGGTGGGTTCCATGATCGGTTCGGGAATATTTATAGTGAGTTCAGATATGGTGCGCCAATTGGGTTCGGCCGGATGGCTGATCGCTATGTGGGTGCTTACCGGAACCATTACGGTGATTGCCGCTGTGAGTTACGGTGAGTTGAGTTCCATGTTCCCTAAAGCAGGCGGACAGTATGTATATATTAAGGAAGCTTACGGAAAACTCGTTGGTTTTCTCTACGGCTGGAGCTTCTTTGCCGTGATACAAACGGGTACAATCGCTGCGGTGGGAGTTGCCTTCTCTAAGTTTGCAGCATATTTATTTCCAGCTTTTAGTGATAAAAATATCTTATATGAAATAGGTGATTTCAAATTGAATGCCGCTCAGATTGTTTCCATTTTTACCATTATTTTACTGAGTTATATTAACAGCCGCGGAGTGAAAAACTCTAAGATTCTTCAAACGGTTTTAACGGTGATTAAAATTTTATCGTTGGCAGGTCTGATCCTATTTGGATTTTTTGCAGCTAAAGCTGAGGTTTGGGATGCTAACTGGACAAATGCATGGGCATCGTCGTCACTTGACGTAGCAAGTGGTTCCTGGATGCCGATAAGCGGAGTGACTTTGATTTCTGCAATTTCAGCAGCTTTGGTGGGCTCGATGTTTTCGAGTGTCGCTTGGGAAGGAGTGACTTTTATCGCAGGGGAGATTAAAAATCCAAAACGCAATGTAGGACTGAGTTTGTTTCTTGGAACTTTAATTGTTAGTGTGATTTATGTTTTGGCAAATCTAATGTATCTGGCTGTAGTGCCGTTGCAAGAAATTGCTACTGCCGAATCAGACCGTGTGGCTGTGGTGGCTTCGCAATATATTTTTGGATCTATAGGGACGTATATTATTGCTGTGATGATTATGATTTCGACTTTTGCGTGTAACAACGGACTGATTATGGCCGGTGCCAGAGTATATTATACGATGGCGCAAGACGGTGTTTTCTTTAAAAAAGCGGCTCAGCTGAATAAAGCTAGTGTTCCAGAATGGTCTATCTGGGTACAGTGTTTTTGGGCTTCGGCCTTGTGTCTAACAGGGAAGTATGGTGATTTACTTGACTTTGTAGTAATCATCGTTTTGATCTTTTATATACTTACGATTTTAGGGATATTTATTCTTCGCAAAAAAATGCCAGATGCTGAAAGGCCATATAGAGCTTTTGGATATCCTTTTTTACCTGCTCTCTATATTGTTATAGCTAGTGCAATTTGTATTGCTTTATTATACACTAAAACAAGTACGAGCGGTTGGGGCGTCCTGATTATGCTAATGGGTATTCCTGTTTATTATTTGACAAAGGCTAAGGAATAGTTTGTCAATGGTCAGTATTAAGTTTAAATATTTTTTTATTGTAATAAAAAGTGTTCTTTACCAATAAGTTTAAAATAAATCCGTTCCGTCTCGTTCTTAAAAACGAGACGGAACGGATTTTCTATTTAATGTCAGTCGGGATGCTGCGATTCTAATGCGCTATTCATCGAAGAAGCTTTTAAAAACTTATATAACTTATATGGTTTAATTTTTCGTGATAAAGAAAAGCCTACCACATAGAATCATAGCTTTACTATGTAAATAGAGGAATGGCAAAGAAAATTATTTTTCAGATAGTTTGCTCTTTGATTAAAGTGACACTTCTTTTGTAAACTAAGAAAAAATCTATGTTTCTATGTGGTAGAAAAAATCAGTGGCATTCTTTAAAAATAATTTCAAAAAAAAATCCCTCTCGTCTTACTAACGGGAGGGATTTTCTATTAAATCCAGGTTGGGCTGCTGTAAATCTTAATCTAAAACTTGAACTAAAAACTAAAAACTAAAAATTGAAACGGCATTGCCAAACCTGTAAGCTATAGGCTAGTAATACGTGAAACGTCTTACTTTAGCAATATATTTTGCCAATCTTATTACTTGATGACTGTAGCCATATTCATTGTCATACCAGATGTATAACACGATATTTTTGCCGTCATTAGAAACGATAGTGGCATTACTGTCATAAATTGAAGGTGCAGATGTACCAACGATATCGGATGAAACTAGTTCGTTATTTGTTGAATATTTAATTTGCTCTACTAACTCGCCTTCCAATGCATATTTTTTCATAATGGCATTGATTTCTTCAATTGAAGTTTCTTTTGATACTTCAAGATTCAAAACAACTAACGATCCGTTAGGAACAGGAACACGAATCGCATTAGAGGTCAATTTACCTTCCAATGACGGTAACGCTTTAGCGACAGCAGTTCCTGCTCCCGTTTCAGTAATTACCATATTCAAGGCTGCAGCTCGACCACGACGGTATTTTTTGTGCATGTTGTCGACCAAGTTTTGGTCATTTGTATAGGAGTGTATCGTTTCTAAATGTCCTTTTACTACACCTAAAGTATCTTCAACTGCTTTAAGTATAGGAGTGATGGCATTTGTTGTACAAGAAGCAGCAGAGAAAATATCAATATCGTCTGGATTGTATTCGTTTTGATTTACACCATGAACAATATTTGGAACTCCTTTACCAGGAGCAGTCAATAATACTTTATGCGCTCCTTTTGAAACTAAATGTCTGCTTAATGCTTCTTTAGTTGTAAAAGCACCTGTATTATCGATTATCAAAGCATGATCAATTCCGTAAGTAGTATAATCAATTTCTTCTGGAGAGTTTGCTGTAATAATGTGAACAGTTGTACCGTTGATGATTAACGCATTGTTTTTAACATCGGCAGTTACAGAACCTTGAAAATCACCATGAATGGAATCATAACGCAATAACGAAGCTCTTTTTTCAAGGGTCGAAGCATCATTTTTATCTCTAGTAACAATGGCTCTCAATCGTAATTGGTTTCCTTTTCCAGTTTTAGACATTAGCTCTCTGGCTAATAAACGTCCAATTCTACCAAAACCATATAATACCACATCTTTCGGCTGAATTTCTTCTGATGATTTGGCTTCTTTTAATTTGTCCAATACAAAATGTCTTGCATCGGGATATTTTTCGTCTTCTAATACGTACTCGTAAGTCAGTTTACCAATATCTAATTTTGATGGTGGTAAATCCAACGATAAAACGACTTTGGCAATTTCTACCGAGTCGAAAATGGTAATCGGTTTGCCTACAAATTCTGCGGCATACTGATGTAAATTGATGATTTCATTTACGTTTTTGTCTATCAATTGATTTTTAAACAAAACCATTTCTATGGATTTGTCATACCATAAATCGCTGACAATTTTAATTAATTCTACTCCTGCACGTCTTCTGTCGACCTGAAATGAAACTTCTTTTTGATACAAAGGTGTCTTGCTCATATTGAAAATTTGAAAATAATTTAGTACTTGTTGTCTTAAATTTGGCGCAAAAGTACCCATTTCAATCGATTTCGTGAACTATTTTAATGTTTTTTTTTAATAAAAAAAGCCAGTGCGTTTTGCGGACTGGCTTTGTTTTTATCGAAAGCGGGCAGGTGTTAGATAATGATTCTGAATACTTCCCCGTTTTTATTGATCATTTCGAGTCGTATGTTTTGGTTTTCTTCTTTATTATTTAAAAGTTTGGAGACCGTTTCGATATCTTTTGCTTTTTCATTATCAATACTCAGAATGATATTGCCTTTTAATTCAGCGCTGTATTGCATTAAATTTTCATTGGTTATAGATTTAATTTTGACACCATAATTGATATTGAATTTCTTTTTGTCGGTGGTATTAATATTTTCTAGTTCGATTCCTTTGAATTCAGTACTGAAGAATTCGTTTTTACTTAGCAGTACAGGAACGATGCGATTTTCTCCGTCTCTAGTATAGGTAACCTGTATTTTATCATTAGGTCTCTTGGTGTTAATGTATCCAGAAAGGTCTGCATAAGTGGCAATCTTCTGTCCGTCTAGTTTTACTATGATATCTCCTTTTTGAAGTCCAGATCTTTCAGCACCTGAATTTTTTGTAACGGCGCCAATGTAAAATCCTTCGGTTTGGTTAATTCCTAATTCTCTGGAAGCAGTTGCATTTAATTCTCCACCTTCAACCCCCAAGATTCCACGTTGTACGTTACCGTATTCCATAAGATCTTCAATAATTTTTCGGGCAATATTAGACGGTACAGCAAAAGAGTAACCAACATAGGAGCCAGTCATAGAAGAAATCATCGTATTGATTCCTATCAAGTCACCACGGGTGTTTACTAAAGCACCACCACTGTTTCCTGGATTTACCGCAGCATCTGTTTGAATAAAAGATTGAATTCCGCTAGTTCCCAAGTCTCTGGCTTTCGCCGAAACAATACCAGCAGTTACCGTTGAGGTTAAGTTATATGGATTTCCGACCGCTAGAACCCATTCTCCAATTTTTACCGAATCAGAATTTCCAAACGTGGTATAAGGGAGTTTTTCGTCAGCATCGATTTTTAACAAAGCGATATCCATTTTTGAGTCGGTACCAATGAGTTTTGCTTTGTATGATTTTTTATTATTTAAGGTAATTTCAATTTCTGAAGCGTCTTTTATCACATGATTATTCGTTACGATATAACCATCGGCTGAGATAATTACACCTGAGCCAGTTCCCACTTGCTCCTGTGTCTGTCCTCCTTTGTATCCGTAGAAGTATTCCAGCATCGGGTTTGAAACGGTTTTATAGGATACGTTTTTTACATGGACTACCGTGTGTATTGTTTTTTCGGCCGCTTCCGTAAAGTCAATGACATCAGGAGATAGGCCTACTTTTCTGATATAGGATTCACTAGATAGCGTGGTTAACGGATTTTTATTCGAAGAAAAATAGTCATTAGTATCAAATAATAATTTGTAAGCCCCTAATGTTACGGCACCACTTAACAGAGAAGCCAAAAATAGCTGCGAAAATCGATTCATAATAGAGTAAGTTTTACGTTATTTGTATTGTAAAAATAGGGTTAAATAAGGTGTTCAAAAAACAGTTTAACGCTCTTTAACAGTGATTAACATTTCATTAATAGTTCGTACTTTTGTGAAATACAACTTAGACATAATGCAAATAGAATTTTATAAATACCAAGGAACCGGAAATGATTTTGTGATGATTGACAATCGTCTGGGAACTTTTCCAAAAGAAAACACCAAGCTCGTAGCTCATTTATGTGACAGACGTTTTGGGATAGGAGGAGATGGTCTTATTTTATTAGAAAACGATCCCAAATCTGATTTTAAAATGGTGTATTACAATTCAGACGGAAGCCAAAGTACCATGTGCGGTAATGGAGGAAGATGTTTGGTGGCTTTCGCCAAAAAAATAAACGTGGTTGAAAACAGTACTACGTTTAATGCTGTAGATGGCATGCACCATGCAACAGTTGACGAAGACGGCATCGTATCGCTGCAAATGATTGATGTTTTGAATATTAAAAAAGAATCAGATTATACCTTTCTGGATACAGGTTCCCCACATCACGTTCAGGTAGTCGAAGATTTAGAAAATTATAATGTAAAAGAACAAGGCGCCGCCATTCGATACAGTGAATTGTACGGAAAACAAGGAAGTAATATCAATTTTGTAAAGAAAATAGACGCGACTACTTTTTCGTTACGCACCTATGAAAGAGGCGTGGAAGATGAGACATTGGCTTGCGGAACCGGTGCTACTGCTACTGCGATAGCAATGAATGCAACGGGAACAACAGATGCGACTTCCATAAATTTGAATGTGGAGGGCGGAAAGCTCGTCGTTTCTTTCGATAAAAAAGACAATAATTATACTAATGTATTCCTCAAAGGCCCCGCTGAGTTTGTCTTTGAAGGAACAATCGAGGTTTAAACTAACCTTTAATTTTTAATCTCTAACTTTCAACTTCAATAATGATAACTCTAAAAGGAGAACACATATACATCCGAGCGCTTGAACCAAATGATTTGGAGTTCATTTATGCCATAGAAAACGAACAGACTGTGTGGGAAGTAAGCAATACAAATACTCCATACAGTAGGTTTTTAGTCAAACAATACCTCGAGAATGCGCATCAGGATATTTATGAAGCCAAGCAATTGCGACTGGCGATTTGTCAAGACGAGGACTTTCCTGCGGTGGGATTAATTGATTTATTTGATTTTGATCCAAAAAATAACAGGGCAGGAGTAGGGATTGTAATTCAGGGACTTGAGAACCGAAAGCAAAATATTGGTTCGGAAGCATTAGGACTACTAATACAATATGCGTTCCATAACCTTAATTTGCATCAATTGTATGCAAATATTGGTACCGAAAATGAAGCAAGTAAAGCTCTTTTTACTAAATTTGGCTTCGAATGTATCGGTGTAAAAAAAGATTGGAATCTAGTAAGCGGCAGTTATAAAGACGAGGCGTTTTTCCAATTAATTAATCAACAATTTTAAAATTTTAGCTTTGAACTTAAAAAAAATTATATCAATTGTATCCATAATTGTAGTCTCAGGATTAATTATTTATGGATTTATCCTGGTAAGACAGATTTTTGCCGACAACACAAAATTTACTGAAAAAGAAGTATTCATACATGTCCCCACAGATTCTAATTATGAAGGGGTTAAGAAAATAATAGCACCTTATGTGGCTAATATGGATCGCTTCGAAATGGTAGCTGACAAAATGAGCTATGCTCAAAATGTAAAATCGGGTCGTTTTTTATTCACCAAAGGAATGAATAGCTATGCTCTTGTAAAAGCGATGCGAATGAATGTTCCTGTAAAATTAGCATTCAACAATCAAGAACGCTTGGAAAATTTTGCTGGACGGGTTGGCTCTCAAATTGAAGCCGATAGTTTGTCATTACTGACCTCTTTTAAAGATTCTATTTTTCTAAAGGAAAATGGTTTTACTCCCGAAAATGTTTTGGTTATGTTTATCCCTAATACCTATGAATTCTATTGGAACACAACAGCCGAAAAATTTCGTGATAAAATGATCAAGGAATACCTTAATTTCTGGAATAAAGAACGTGTTGCAAAAGCAGCTCAGCAAGGTTTAACTCCTGTTGAAGCAACAATTTTAGCTTCGATCGTACATAAAGAATCCGTAAAAAAAGATGAAAGACCTAGAATTGCGGGAGTGTATCTAAATCGATTGAGACTGGAAATGCCACTTCAGGCTGATCCTACGGTGATTTATGCTTTGAAATTAAAATCAAATGACTTCGACCAAGTGATTAAACGAGTTTTTTATAATGACTTAATAATGGCGTCGCCTTACAATACTTATATGAATATCGGACTTCCTCCAGGTCCGATTGCCATGCCAGACATCACCGCTTTAGAAGCTGTAATCAATCCTGAAAAGAACGATTACATCTATTTTTGTGCCAGTGTCGAGCGTTTTGGTTATCATGAATTTGCAGCTACTTTACCGGAGCATAATATAAATGCTAAGAAATATTCAGATTGGATTAACGCCCAAGGGGTAAAAAGATAATTTTGAAGGGTAAAAGCAATTGTTTTTTTTTACTTTTTTTACTGCTGTGGTTTCATATTAGTTTTGGACAAAACAGACTGAATGGTTTCTTGAAGCCTTCAGACTCATTAAATTCAAGCAGGAGAAATTCGGTAATTTTTACGGAAGCCGCATTGGTCTCGGGAGCCTTGGTAGGTTTAAACCAATTTTGGTATGCCGATTATGAAAGATCTAACTTTCATTTTATCAATGATAATGAAGAGTGGCTGCAGATGGATAAGGTGGGTCATTTGTATTCCTCTTATCATATAGGCAGATTGGGGGCAGAAATGCAGGAATGGAGCGGAACAACCCAAAAAGAGCAATTGATCTACGGGGCGGGTCTAGGTTTTGCTTTTTTGACTGCTGTGGAGGTCTTAGACGGGTTTTCTTCAGAATGGGGTGCTTCGCCAGGAGATATAATCGCGAATGCTTCAGGGACTGCTTTATACGTTTCACAGGAATTATTATGGAATGAGCAACGCATCACACCGAAATTTTCTTTTCATACTACTCAATATGCCCAGTACAGACCCAATGTTTTAGGAAGCTCCCTTGCTGAGCAAATTCTGAAAGATTACAATGGACAAACGTATTGGCTTTCGGCCAACTTATACTCCTTTTCCAAAGGCTCAAAGATACCCAAATGGCTCAATTTTGCTATTGGTTATGGAGCGGACGGAATGATTACTGGAAATGGTGAAAATAGCGGGCTTTTCCCGATGCCAAAAACGGAAAGAATGAGACGGTTTTATTTGAGTTTGGACGTTGACCTGACGAAAATTGAAACAAAATCCCATTTTTTGAAGACAATTTTCTCCGTTTTGAACACTTTAAAAATCCCGGCACCAACGGTTGAATACTCACATGGCGAGGGGTTTACGGGTCACTTATCGTATTTTTAGACAAGTTTAACAGGTTGATTTTCAGCTTTATGAATTTTATTGTATCTTTGCAGGCAGAAATTTCTTAACGGGACAGCGTTTTGAAGAAAAACAATTTATGGTAAAGAAATGGTATTTTTATACAAGTTTAACTGTTATTATAGCTTTTTTAAGCTCGGGTTTTAAACCTCTCGAGATTGAAGCAAATCAATGGTTTCTAATAAAAAACACAGATGGAATTAGGTACTTATTTCCATCGTTACAGCAGGACGATTACACCAATATGAATATCCCTTTTACTGGAAATTTATTTATTGGTTTCAAAGAAGCAATCGGATATAGAGAATCTGAAAACAAATACAAAAAAATCAATTCTCTCGGTTATTTAGGGAAATACCAGTTTGGTAACGAAACCCTAAAATCTGTCGGAATATACGATACTTCTTTATTCCTTCGTAGTCCTAAGATGCAAGAGAGAGCCTTTGTAGCTCTTTTATCAAAAAACAAATGGATATTACAGGATATCATCGAGAAATACGATGGTAAGGTGGTAAATGGGATTTTGGTCACGGAATCCGGAATTTTGGCAGCAGCACATCTTGGTGGTGCAGGTTCTGTAAAGAAATATTTTAAATACAATGGAAAAAAATTCATCAAAGATGCTTATGGGACTTCAATCCGAAGTTATATGGAAGCATTTGGAGGATATGATACTTCATTAATAGTGGCAAATGTAAATGCAATTGCAAGTCTAAACTAATTTACAATAGTGTATAAAAAAGAGGCAGTCTCAATTGAGACTGCCTCTTTTTTTATCGGACTTTTAAAATGTCCCCATTTGGGCGAACAGTCAGTTTCATCGTTTCTTTTCCTTTTTTAATTTTAAGATTGTACTGTTTTTTCAGGACATCACCATCTTCTTGGGTATATAAATATTTATCGTTAACAATTGTCCAATCCGGATAGGTTCTATAAATGGAGTACAGTAGTTCATTAGGCAATCGTACATCTTTGTAATTCTCCACTACGCGAATTAACTTCCCTTTTTCATTATAAGTAGCTGACAAAGAGCCGTCTTTAGTTTGCATGATTAAAAGATAAGTTTCGGCACCTTCGTAGTCCGTACCAATATCATAGGCAATGAACTTTTCTTCTAACCTTCTGACATCTGTGTCAGGATTATTGTCTGGGATATAAACTGAAAAATCAGACCCCACTCTTTTAATTACAACGGGAGGTAGTTCTTCCACTTTCATCAGGCCTTCTTCTCTATCTTGTTTCACTGTTTTATCTTGGGAATAAGACGAAACAGTCATGCTTAAAAACAACAAAGTAATAATAAATGATTTCATAACGTTTAGTTTTAAATTAATATTTGGTATTATAGATTCTTCATGCGTGATTTAATTTTTATTTAGTTCATTTCTTCTTTAAATGTCTAAAATTAAATAAGTTTGATTCAAGTGTGTCTAATTAAATCATCTTAATATAAAGTTAGTTGTTTTTCTGACCTTTTTATGTTAATTTTTTCTATGAATATTGTTAATAAAAATGGTTTTTAAAAGTTTTTTTTATTAGGACTTATCGCGATTCAATGTATAAAAAGGATATTTTATGAAGGGTCTTTTTAAAATGTGTAAAAAAAAATAGGTTAAAATCATTCTGATTATAATTTTAAAGCACTTTGGTTTAACAAAAAAAACTGCCCAAATTTTGGGCAGCTAGAAGGAAGTCAATTTTATGGTGCTTATCTTTCAGCAAGAATCGCACCATCAGCATGAACTGTTAATTTACGGCTGTCATTTCCATTTTTAATTTTTAAGTTATACTGTTTTTTTAAGATGTCTCCCTCTTCTTGGGAATATAAATACTTGTCATTGACAATTTCCCATCCGGGATATGCTTTATAGACGGAGTAAATTACAGGAGCGGGTAACTTTACATCCTTGTAATTTTCGACAACTCGAATTAATTTCCCTTTTTCATCATAGGTAGCGGCCAAAGATCCTCCTTTTATTTCCATAGTTACTAAATAGGTATCGTAACCTTCAAAATTTTTACCTAAATCGTAGGCGATGAAATTATCTTGTAATTTTCGAACTTTGGGATCTGCATTTCTATCTGGTAGATAAATTGAAAAGTCTTCTCCTGCACTTTTAATAACTACAGCGGGTAATTCTTCTATTTTCATCATTCCTTCTTTCGTAGCGGTCTGTACTTTTTCTTGAGAATAAGATGAAATAGTTAAACTCAAAAATAATAAAGTAACAATAAATGTTTTCATGATAATTAGTTTTAAATTAATATTTACCGTCGGTTAAAATAATTTAAATTTAGGGACTTCTTACTTTTCATTATAATTATTACATCTTTAATTTTTAATAGTATTAGTTGATGTATTGTGTTTATTTGTAGTTAATACGTGTTTATTTATTGTAAATTTAGTTTTTTTATTGCGAATTTTACGTTAAGGGTTTCCTCGTTACCTGTTAATAAAAACGATTATTTAAATTTTTTTTTATTAGGATAAATCAACTTCTTACGCTAAAATAATGGAGCTTCTATAACCTGAACCAGATGATTTATCATTTAGATTTCTTGTGAATTTGGGACAGTCTGATTTCGCTAAAGAAAAAGAACCTGCCCCATGTTTACGGGGCAGTTAAAATGGTTTCTATTTTAGTTTTCAGTTATAAGTTCACCATCAGGATGAACCTTCAATTTACGACTTTCTTTTCCTTTTTTAATTTTTATATTATACTGTTTTTTTAGAATATCTCCTTCTTCTTGAGAATATAGATATTTATCATTTACGATCTCCCATCCTGGGAATTTTTTATAGATTTCGTAGATTAATTTACTTGGTAATACTACATCCTTGTAATTTTCTACAACACGAATTAATTTCCCGTTTTCATTATAAGTGGCTGTTAATGTACCTCCTGTTACTTCCATATATACGAGATAGGTTTCATAACCTTCATAGTTTTTACCTAAATCATAGGCGATGAAGTTGTCTTGCAGCGCTCTGACCTTAGGATCAGCATTTCTGTCAGGCAGGTATACCGAAAAGTCATCTCCAGCACTTTTAATTACTACAGCTGGTAAATTTTCCATACTCATACTACCAGCATTTGTTTCTTGTGAGTAAGATAGAGTGGTTAACCCTAAAGATAGTATTAATACATGCATAAACGCTTTCATAATATTTAGATTTAAATGATTAATGACATGATTTAGAGTAAATTTTAGATCTGTAAATCACTTACTTTTTTTAGTTTTTCAATTTAGACTAAATTATTTTTTTAAATAATTATTTGCGTTTTGGAGCTTTTGAAATAAAATTGCAATTAGATGTAAATTTAATATTTTATGGTTTAAGTAGCAGTTAATGTGGTATTTAAGTTTTGTTAATTAACAATATGGTGGTAGTATTATATGCCGTTTTTGGGTTGTGTTCAAAATTTAATATACAAATGTGCGTTTTAATAAGCATCATTAGTCAATTGTTTTTAGTTCTTGTATACCAATGATTTTGTAGCCAAACGATTTGACTTTAGCATTTGCGGTTTGTTTTATTTGTTACGATTGGTTTTAATTATGAGGAGCTTTTTTTTGATTCATTTTCGAACATAAATAGAAAAACACCAACTTTTGGTTGGTGTTTTTCTATTTATTATATCGTGCAAATTGGGGGTTATTCTCCGATAAGTATTTCTAATATTTTTATTGCAGCATCGCTTATTTTTGTTCCAGGTCCAAAAACAGCAACGGCGCCAGCATCAAATAAGAATTGATAATCCTGTGAGGGAATTACTCCTCCTACAACCACCATGATGTCTTCTCGTCCGTATTTTTTTAATTCTTCAATTACTTGGGGGACTAGGGTTTTATGTCCTGCTGCTAATGAGGAAACACCCAGAATATGAACGTCATTTTCTATAGCTTGTTTCGCTGCTTCGGCTGGAGTTTGAAATAGAGGGCCAATATCCACGTCAAAACCAACATCAGCATATCCCGTAGCAACTACTTTTGCACCACGATCATGACCATCTTGCCCCATTTTGGCAATCATGATTCTAGGGCGACGGCCTTCCTGTTTTGCAAAGGCATTGGCTAGCTGTTTGGCTTTTTCAAAGCTTTTGTCGTCTTTTATTTCTTTACTATACACGCCACTAAAGGATTTAATTTGTGCTTTATATCGTCCAAAAACCGTTTCTAAGGCATCACTGATTTCACCTAATGTAGTTCGATTTCTTGCTGCATCCACAGCTAATTCCAGTAAGTTTCCTTCTCCGGTTTTCGCGCAAAGGATTAATTTATCCAATGATTTCTGTACTTTTTCACTATCTCTGCTGGCTTTAATGCGGTCCAATTGCTCCAATTGCTGTTTTCGAACCATTTGGTTGTCCACATCTAAAATAAGTAAAGGATCTTCTTTGTCGAGTCGGTATTGGTTTACACCTACAATAATATCCTGGCCGCTATCTATACGCGCCTGTTTTCTTGCCGCCGCTTCTTCAATTCTAAGTTTCGGAATGCCAGCTTCGATGGCTTTCGTCATTCCGCCAAGCTCTTCCACTTCTTCGATGAGTTTCCAGGCACTTTCAGCAATCTCATTAGTCAAACTTTCTACATAATAGCTTCCTGCCCAAGGATCCACTGTTTTAGTGATTTTAGTTTCTTCTTGTAAAAATATCTGTGTGTTTCTTGCAATTCGAGCAGAGAAGTCTGTTGGTAAAGCAATGGCTTCGTCCAATGCATTGGTGTGTAACGATTGCGTTCCTCCAAAAGCTGCTGCCGATGCTTCAATACAGGTACGGGCTACATTATTAAAAGGGTCTTGTTCTGTTAAACTCCAACCACTAGTTTGGCAGTGGGTTCTTAAAGCCAATGATTTATCATCTTTTGGATTAAACTGTTTTACTAGTTTAGCCCAAATCATTCTTCCGGCACGCATTTTCGCAATTTCCATAAAATGGTTCATCCCAATAGCCCAGAAAAAAGAAAGGCGCGGAGCGAACTCATCAATTTTCATTCCGGTTGATAATCCCGTTCTGATGTATTCTAGTCCATCGGCTAGTGTATACGCTAATTCAATATCGGCGGTTGCACCTGCTTCCTGCATATGATAGCCGGAAATGGATATGGAATTGAATTTCGGCATTTTCTTGCTCGTGTATTCAAAGATATCTGCAATAATTTTCATCGAAGGAGTAGGAGGATAGATGTACGTATTACGCACCATAAACTCCTTTAGAATGTCATTTTGTATGGTTCCTGAAAGTTGCTCTGGTTTTACCCCTGACTCTTCGGCAGCAACAATATAGAAAGCCATAATAGGCAATACTGCACCATTCATAGTCATTGAAACTGACATTTCATCTAAGGGAATCTGATCAAACAATACTTTCATATCTTCGACAGAGTCAATAGCAACTCCTGCTTTTCCTACATCACCCACAACGCGTTCGTGATCTGAATCATAACCACGGTGTGTAGGTAAATCAAAAGCGATAGATAATCCTTTTTGTCCTGCGGCTAGATTTCGTCTATAGAAAGCATTGCTTTCTTCGGCAGTTGAAAATCCGGCATATTGACGAATTGTCCAAGGGCGACGCACATACATTGTGGTATAGGGCCCCCTTAAATTTGGTGCAAAGCCAGCACCAAAATCAAGATGCTTTAGGTTTTCAATATCTTTTTTAGAATAGGTGGGTTTGAGTTCAATGCCTTCAGCCGTAAAAAAGTCTGCAGTTGAAGCATCTTGTTCTTGCAACGCCGGTTCTTCTTTCGACTTTTGACTATCTAATTGAATATGTTGGAGGTCATTTCTTATCATTTGTGACACTAATTTATACGTATTGTTGACTGATTGCAGTTCTACACTATTTTTCTAAATCCAGACGTTCTTGTTCTACTTTTTCGGCTAATCGTTTTTCGATTATTGGAGTGATCAAGGTTTTTCTTGGCTTGACTTTTACAAAAGGAAATAATTCTAAATCCTGTTTCATCTTGTCGTCTTTGTTTGGGTATTTATTAGTTCCTAGCAAGACTTCTTTTCCTGAGTCAAAAAGTTCCTGTTCTTTATCAGCGCTTTCCTGAATTTTCCTTTTGATGATGCCTTCATTCAATTGTTTAAGAAAACCGCCATTGGCTTCGATATCTTTGAATAAAGTCAATGCTTTTTCGGCTAATTGAATAGTCAATGTTTCAATATAATAACTTCCGTCCGCAGGGTTATTTACCTTGTCAAAATAGCTTTCGTTTTTTAGAACCAACAATTGATTTCTGGCAATTCTATCTCCAAATTCATTGTCTTTATGATATAGTGAATCGTAAGGTAGATTAGCAATTGCATCTGCACCTCCTAGGATTGCCGACATACATTCAGTTGTAGTACGCAACATGTTTACATTGTAATCATAAAGCGTTTTATTCCGTTTTGTAGGAGAAACTAAAAGATGACATTCTAAGTTATGGTTGTATTCTTTAGCTACTAAATTAAAAAGCAATCGCAATGCTCTTAGTTTTGCAATTTCAAAGAAATAATTAGTACCCACAGCAACCTCTATAACTATCGGCTGACTGATAACTGGAATTCTGTTGAAATATTCATTGACATGTGCTAAGGTATAAGCAAGCTGCTGAACCATGTTAGCTCCAGCATTTTGATATAAAGTAGCGTCAACACTGATTATAGAACTATTTGGAATCGCTGTAGACAGTAAGTTCAGCGAATCAAAATTGTTTTTATCCTTAGTAGTAAACCAATTGCCGTCTCGAGCTAATTGCCCTATTGGATCTAGGCTGTAATACGCAATGGCCTTTTTCTGATGTATTATTGCATCGATTTTTTTAACGAAATCGATTGAGAAAAATTTAAAATTGAAGTAAACAGCAACGTTTTCTAAAGGAAGTTTTTCCAAAAGTTTCGCTACGTCGATAGTATCATTTTCTATGGTAAAACGAAGACTGTCTGCACCTCTGTTTAAAGTATCCAAAGCTCTTTCCACTGATTTTTCAATGTCGAAAACAAAAATGTTTTGACAAATTTTAAATTCAGCTGCTTTCGTGTTTACGGTAGCAGCTTTTGTAAACTCATCTTTATGATAAAAAGGTTTCACCTTAATGTCTTCTGGCGAATTCCAGATTAAGGTTTCATTGTAATCTGCTCCCTTTAGTTCAAATTGGATTTTTTGTTTCCATTGTTTGGAAGAAACAGGATCGAAATCTTCGAATAAATTAGTAGCCATTTTAATTTTGATTTTTAATAATTCAAGATTTATTATTTTTTTTCTATGCTGTCACCTTCAAATTCTATGATGTAAATATCCTCGCTATCTTTTTTCATGTAATACTTTTCGCGAGCATATTTTTCTATTTGTTCTGGGTTCTTCAATTGTTTAATCTGCTTTTCGTCTTTTTTAATTTCTTCCTGGTAGTACTCTTTGTTATCCTCGAGTTCGCTGACTTGATTGTCTAGAAATCGATGGTCAAAATACGAATAGTTATCCAGAAAAATCATCCAAGTTGAAAAAAACAACAACACCCACACATATTTATTGCTTAAAAATTTAAACCAAGGTTTGTCTTTATGCGGATTTGTCATGTTTTATTTATTTCCGAGTACAGTAAAAATTAATCGTCTTGACCTGAATTGAAACAGAAAACATTTCCCGATAACAATCAGGATTGTTTCTTAAAATTGTAACGTGATAAAATTACAATAAAATTATAGAATTCTTTGATTTATTACGGCACGAACTACGTCAATTGCAACCGTATTGTATTTATCATTCGGTATGATAATGTCTGCAAATGCTTTAGTAGGCTCTATAAACTGCTGATGCATTGGTTTTAGGGTGTTTTGATATCTGCTAAGAACCTCGTCCATATCACGTCCGCGTTCGGCAATGTCTCGTTTCATACGGCGAATCAGTCTTTCGTCAGAATCAGCATGAACATAAATTTTTACGTCAAACAAATCGCGTAACTCTGGGTTGGCCAGTATTAAAATCCCTTCCACAATCATTACTTTTCTGGGATGAGTAGTAATGGTGTCTTCCGTTCTGTTATGAGTAACAAAAGAATAGACGGGCTGCTGTATTGTTTTCTCTTCTTTAAGCTCTTTTAAATGGGCAACTAACAATTCGAAATCTATAGCGCGAGGATGATCAAAATTAATTAAAGCCCGCTCGTCAAAAGATAAGTTGTGGTTCTCTTTATAATAAGAATCCTGAGAAATAATTCCGACTTCTGTCTCAGGTAATTCATTCATAATCTGATGAACTACGGTAGTTTTTCCGCTTCCTGTTCCGCCTGCAATCCCTATAATGAGCATATAATGGTGTTGTTATAAATTGGTAGTGCAAAAATAGGAATTAAATCGGGAGTGATTTTTATTTTTCGCATAAAATATTGGGTTTTAAATGAAGTAGCTATTCCGGCTATCCGTTTCAAGTTTTTGCCCGAAAGCTGTTTTTCCGATGCCCTATAAAGAGCTTCTTCTAGTCGCTTTTTTAGGTCAGGAAAAGAATAGCTTTTGGGCTGCAACGCTTTTCACTACTATCCGGGCTATTAAATGATCATTGGAAAAAAAAACGAAATTTACCAAATTGAACTAGTAGTGAGGAAGAAGTGGTAGTATTAAAAACAAAAAGAGAGAACCAAACAAATGGCTCTCTCTTTTTAAAAAGAATTCAGATCTTACTTATTTATTCTTCTTTGCTTTTATCATCATTTCCAGTTGGTCCCAAAGTTCTTCAGGAATAGCTTCCAACATATTAAATTGACCAGCGCCTTTCAACCATTCACCACCGTCAATAACCACGACTTCACCATTTATATAAGCAGAGAAATCAGAAACCATGTAAGCGGCTAAATTGGCTAATTCCTGGTGGTCTCCCACACGCTGTAGCGGTACTTTTTTTGCCATATCAAATTTTTCGGCAAGATCACCTGGCATCAATCTGTCCCATGCTCCTTTGGTAGGGAAAGGTCCAGGTGCTATTGCGTTCGTACGGATTCCGTACTTTGCCCATTCTACAGCAAGACTTCGCGTCATGGCAAGAACTCCTGCTTTTGCAGTAGCGCTAGGTACAACATAAGCCGAACCAGTCCAAGCATACGTAGTTACTATGTTTAATACCGTTGAAGACTTTTGTTTGGTATCAATCCAATGTTTACCAAAAGCAAGTGTACAGTTTTTTGTTCCTTTTAAAACGATATCAATAACCGTATCAAAGGCGTTCGCAGATAATCTTTCTGTTGGGGAAATGAAATTTCCTGCTGCATTATTTAGCAAAACATCCACTTTCCCAAAGGCTTTCAATACACTTTGCAACATGTTTTCTACTTGATCATAATGACGTACGTCACATTGTAGCGGCAAACAAGTTCCTCCGGTTGCTACCTCTAGTTCTGAAGCAGTATTTTTTAATTTGTCTAAGTCTCTTGAAGTAATGGCAACATTTGCTCCCAGTTCCAGGAAATACTTGGTCATTGCTTTTCCTAAACCGCTACCGCCACCAGTAACAACTATTACTTTTCCTTTTAGCGCATCATCGCGCAACATTTTATCGGTATAACTCATAATTAGTTTTATTTTTTTTTGGCATTGTAAATATAGAAAAATTTAAATAGTATGCACGCATATTAAAATCAAAAATTCATAGGCTTAGATTTTGCATAACCTTTTTGCCGCTTCTTCTAGAGTCGCATTGTCTTTTGCAAAACAAAAACGGATTAAATGAAGATCTTTTCCATTTTCATAGAAACTCGAAATAGGAATCGCAGCTACACCATATTCCGTGATTAATCGTTTACAAAAATCTACATCATTTTCATTAGAAATAGCGGCGTAGGAAGCTACTTGAAAATATGTACCTTCACATGGAAGGAGTTCGAACCTACTTGTTTTCAATAGTTCTCTGAAGTGATCCCTTTTCTCCTGATATAAAATTCCAATTCCTTCAATCGAAACTACATCTAGGTACTCGCTTATTGCTACTTGGCAAAGACTGTTGACGCTAAAAACTAAAAATTGATGTACTTTTTTAATTTCGTTCATTAAATGTTCCGGGGCGACAAGATAGCCTACTTTCCAACCAGTAACATGAAATGATTTCCCAAACGAAGAAACCATGACACAACGGTTCAGGAGATTGATGCGAGTATGCGCCGAAATATGTTTTTCTTCAAAAGTGATGTATTCATAAACTTCATCAGAGAGGACGATAATTTTTGGATATTTTTTGAGTATCGATTCTAAGGCTTCAAAATCGGATTGGGTCAGAATCTTTCCAGTTGGATTATGTGGATTATTGATGATAATCATTTTAGTATTCGCAGAACATGCTTTTGCGATAGTATCCCAATTTGGGGTATAATCATCGTTTAGAGAAACGCGTACCGGCGTTGCGTTGCACAATAATACAGGAGCTTCATAACAGTCATAGCTTGGATCTAGAATAATTACTTCGTCGTCAGTCTCAACTAAAGCTTGAATAGTGGTAAAAATAGCCTGTGTAGCGCCCGCAGTTATCAATATCTCTATTTCTGGCAGAATAATTCTTCGGTAGGATTTTTTAACCAGAAGCGCTATGTTAGATAGTAGAGGTGGGTAGCCCGCCATGGGAAGGTATTGATGTACATTCTCTTTGGCCAGCTGGGTGACAATATCGGTTAATAGAGAATCAACAGGAAAATTAGGGAAACCCTGCGAAAGATTAATGGCGCCATGTTCTGTAGCCATTTTTGACATTACGGTAAAAATACTCGTACCAATATTTGGAAGTTTTGACATACCTTTCTTTTTAGTACTCTAAAAGTAAGCAAATGGTTTGAGTTAATATGCTGTTTCTTTAAGATTCAGAAGTGCTAGATAAAATAAAGAAAGACACTTCTTGCGGAGTGTCTTTCTTTATTGTTTTTATTTTTTCGCCATGGGCATATCTGAATTCCCCATATCTCTGATGCAAATGTATTTTCCGTCCTTTTTTTCAAAAAGACTGATAAAATGTCCGCTATTGATTTTTGTATCTGTGGAGTCCGTTACCTTATATCGGCCGATTTCGACTACCATATTCCCATCAATTGAAGGATGGATTTCTTGAGTTTCGAAAGCGATTTTTGCGCCTTTTGGGAAAGTAAGTAATTCGGTTTTCATGGATTCATGAATCGCTTTTTTTCCTTCTATGGGCATTTTACCGTTTGAAAAACTAACAGCATCCTCCGCATAGTAAATTATTCCGTCGGGGTTTCCGTTATTGTAGGCTTCGGCAAAAGCATTTTCCATTGCTTGAATTTCAGTTTTGATTGCCTCTTTGTCAACCAGGACTGCGGGAACTTCTTTCTTTTGATTACAAGCTACCATCAAAGACATGATAACTACCAATAATCCTCCCTTAAAAATACTGTTTTTCATAATTATATTTTTTTAAAATTTAACATAATTGATTAAGTTAAAGATTAAGGGTTAATAAATTTAATTATAAAATATTGATTATCAGTATTTAAAGTGGTCATTTTGATTTTTTATTTTACTTTGAGTCATAAAGTAAAATAAGACTAGTCGTTAAATCTTTGGAAGACAACTGTTAATGAACAAGCAATCATGAAAAAAAGATTGCTTATTGACTGATCTCTTTTTTTATGATTGCTTTTTAGTTTATTCAGGAGAGTTTTATTTTATCACGATAGTAGAAGCGGGATTTCTTCCGTCGTCATAGGCTTTCATAGAGGCATCTTTAGATTCTTTCCAGCTATAGATTGATTCAAATATTAAAAAAGCTAACATACCTAATAAGAATACACGAATATCTCTACTAGTTACTTTTATTTAAATAGTTTAAAGGTTTAGGGATGCTAATTTATATTTAAATTATTCTTTTGTATTCACAAAATTACATTTTATGGATAATAAAAATAGTCGGACGTTTATGCAGGTCGATTTTTTCTTTTTTCCAAGCCGAAATTCTCTTGGTTTTGATGTACTCGGTTGGTAATGTGATGTCTGTGGCAATGCATAAATGGGTTTCTGGATGCAACGTCTGTAATAAATCTTCTAGTAAGTTATTATTACGGTACGGTGTTTCAATGAAAATTTGAGACTGATTTTTTTCGAAAGAGGTTCTTTCGAGAGTTTTAAAACTGACTCTTTTTTCGTCTTTATCGATAGGTAAATAACCGTGAAAAGTAAAGCTTTGTCCGTTCATTCCTGAGGCCATCATAGCTAAAAGAATGGAAGAAGGTCCTACTAACGGTACCACTTGTATGCCATTTTCATGCGCTAGTTTAACGATTACAGCGCCAGGATCTGCCACACCAGGACATCCCGCTTCACTCATTAGACCAACATTTTTACCTTCCAATAAAGGTTGGATGAAGTCTTGGTGTTCTTTCACTTCGGTACGTTTGTTCAAAACAAAAAGAATTAATTCTGATTGTTTTTTTTCGGGATGTACTTCTTTGATTGATTTACGAGCTGTTTTTTCATTCTCAACAATATAGTAATCAATGAAATCTATAGTTCTTTTTACGGTCTTCGGTAAAACATCCATCGGATCACAATCTCCCATTGTTGTAGGGATTAAATATAGTTTTCCTAAAAGAGTAGCTGGTTTCATTATGGATACGTTTATGTTTTTTAATCGAAATTGTTTGACAAAAATAGAGGATTAAATAGATAATTAAACCTTTCGACAAGTTTAAAAATCGAAAGAATAGTAATTTAAGCGTGCTTAGCTATTAATTTGTCGGCTATGATATCACAAACTTCATCGAGCATACCATAGACAATCTCAAATCCGTTTGTCATTCCGAAATACGGATCTGGAACGTCTACGTTTTCGTTTGGATACAATTCATTTAATATGATTTGTACTTTGTCTTTGTGGGCTGTGTTTTCTGTAAGATTAATTACATCCGTATAATTAGAATTGTCCATTACATAGATATAATCATAAGTATCAAAATCGGTGGTTTTGAATTGACGTCCTCTTTGATTGGAAATGTCAAGGTTGTGGTTTTTTGCCGCGGCTATCGAACGTGCGTCTGGAGCATGACCTATATGCCAAGATCCTGTTCCTGCAGAAGCTACAGTGAATTTATTTTTGGGGAGTTTAGAGGCTAAAATGCCTTCGGCCAAGGGTGACCGACAAATATTTCCCAAACAAACCATTAAAATTTTTATGGACATGATGCGTTTATAGCGTTAATTTTTTATGGATATCTTCAACAAATTTCTTGAATTGTTTGTCGGTAGCTACAAGATTGTCAACCGTTTTACAAGCGTGCAATACAGTCGCATGATCACGATCTCCAATTTGGTGTCCAATATTCGCCAAAGAAGCTTTTGTAAATTTCTTCGCAAAAAACATCGCTAATTGTCTTGCTTGCACTACATGCCTCTTTCTAGTTTTCGACTGCAACGTTTCTAAATCCAATTGAAAATAATCGGAAACTGTTTTCTGAATATAATCGATCGAAATTTCGCGTTTTACATTTTTCACAAATTTTTCAACGACGCTTTTTGCTAATTCGATTGTTACTTCTTTTTTATTGAAAGAAGACTGAGCGATTAGAGAGATTATCGCTCCTTCAAGTTCTCTTACATTCGATTTGATATTACGCGCTACATATTCTATGATTTCTTCTGGAATCTCAACACCATCACGATACAGAATGTTTTTCAAGATAGAGATTCTAGTTTCGTAATCCGGTTGGTGCAATTCTGCAGACAATCCCCATTTGAATCGAGATAACAAGCGTTGCTCGATATCTTGCATGTCAACGGGTGCCTTATCAGAAGTAAGAATAACCTGTTTTCCATTTTGATGTAAGTAATTAAAGATGTGGAAAAATACATCCTGTGTCCCCGATTTACCAGATAGGAATTGTACATCATCAATAATTAAAACATCAATAAGCTGATAGAAATGAATAAAATCATTTCGGTTATTTTTCTTTACTGAATCAATATATTGTTGGGTAAAAATTTCAGCTGAAATATATAAAACTGTTTTTTCTGGATATTTATCTTTAATTTCTACACCTATTGCATGTGCTAAGTGTGTTTTACCTAGCCCTACACCACCAAAAATTAATAATGGGTTGAAGGAGGTTCCTCCTGGTTTATTGGCAACAGCCATACCTGCTGAACGGGCTAATCTATTTGAGTCTCCTTCAAGAAAATTGTCAAAACTATAGTTTGCATTCAGCTGCGATTCAATTTTTAAATTTCTAATTCCAGGAATTACAAATGGATTTTTTAATTCTGGGTCTAGGTTTTTAAAAGGAGCTTCAATATTTTGGGGTTTCATCGGTGCCCGATTCGCACTTGGCAATTGTTCCGTAAACGGTTGTTTGTTGCCATAAGTGTTTTCCATCTTAATTTTATAAAGTAACTTCGCGTTTTTACCAAGTTCTTTAGTTAAGGCTACTTTTAATAATTTTACATAGTGCTCTTCTAGCCATTCGTAGAAAAATTTACTTGGTACTTGAATATATAATGCGTTATCGGTAAGTTCAACTGATTTAATAGGTTCAAACCAAGTTTTGAATGCTTGATCCTGAATGTTGTCTTTTATAAAAGACAAGCAGTTTTCCCATACTGATTGAGCAGTTTTGTTCATAAATTCTATGTAAATTATTTTATTTAGTAATCTTTGTCTTATTAAATAATGCTTAAAAAAGCACTATTTTTCGGGGTAACAAATATGTGAACAAATTTCTGTAAAAAAAAATATTTAGGGGTTGATTATGTAGTATTATTGTTGTAAGTAGTATTTGGAAGCTAAAAATGTAATAAAAATAAATAAAATATAATATGAAAGAACACGAATTTAACGTACGGGTACGGTATGCTGAAACGGATCAAATGGGGGTTGTTTATCATGGGAATTATGCTCAGTATTTTGAGATGGGACGCGTGGAATGGCTTAGAAACCTTGGGATTTCTTATAAATGGATGGAAGAAAATGGGATTATGCTTCCGGTGGTTTCTTTGAATATAAATTATAAAAAACCAGCCCGTTACGATGACCTTTTGAGGGTAAAAACTATTTTTAAAAGTCAGAGCTCCGTTAAGATTGAATTTGATTATGAAATTTACAATGAGCAGGAGGAGTTGTTAACAATTGCTAGCTCAATTTTGGTTTTTGTGAACATGAAGACGGCCCGGCCGACACTTCCACCCGAGTATGTCTTGGAGAAGCTTTTAAAAATGTAAAAATTAAGGAAAAAAAATATTTATTCTGTAATATTTATGTCAATTTCAAATATAGAATTGAAAATGTCGAAAATCATTTCGGCATTTTTTTTTCGCGTTTTTATCTCGATTTTTCCTATCGGTAAACCAGTTTCTTCGTTTATCTCCATTTCTTGAGATACGATCTCTAGCTTTTTTTCTTTAATTACTCGCATGACTTTATTCATGTTTTTATAATCAAAGGAAACTTGATAATGGATATCTATCGTTTTTTCGATAATTTCACAACTTTCAAGCGTGAGTTGTGCGGTTGTTTTGTAAGCAGATATTAATCCGCCAACGCCTAGTTTAACGCCTCCAAAAAGTCGAGCGACTACTACTAGTGTCTTTGTGAGAGAAAAGGACTGAATTTGGCCATAAATAGGCATTCCTGCGCTATTGCTTGGTTCTCCATCGTCATTGGCTCGGTAAGAAAGCGTGTCGGTACCTATTTGGTAGGCATAACAAAAATGACCTGCATTTGGATGCTTTTTCCTTAAGCCTTCAATAATCGGTTTTACTTCGTCTTCTGATTGAATAGGATAGGCTGAGCCAAAAAATTTACTGTTTTTTTCTTTATATATTATTTCTTCCGACGCGAATGCGATGGTATTGTAGGTGTCTTTAATTTCCAAAAGCGGTTTTCTAAATTATATTTTTATTGAATAAGTCTACCACATCTTCTTGGCCTACCTGTAAATTCCATACTTGAAACCCTAGTGATAGCGCAGCGTCTGTGTTTTCTTTTTTGTCATCGATGAATAGAGTGCGCTTTGCTTGCAAATCATGTTTGTTTAAAACGTAGTTGTAAATTTCAAGATTTGGCTTTCTCATCGCTATTTCAAACGAAAAATAAACTTTTTCAAAGCACTTGTAAAAATCACCGTAAAAAGACGCACCATTATTTTGTTCGAATGTTTCGATATGTATTGCATCAGTGTTGCTGAGTAAAAACAAGCGGTATTTTTTAGATAGCATTTGTAGAAATTCTAATCGATATAAAGGGAAATCTAGTAAAATGGCATTCCATGCTTTTAAAATCTCATCAGTACTAGCAGTCGGAATGTGTTTTTGAATGCCGCCAATGAATTTTTCAGGGGATATTTTACCGGTTTCAAATTGAATATTCAACTGGTTTAAATCGTCATTCCACTCCGTAAGTCCTAAATTTCGTAGTCCGTCAACAGTAGCTTGTTTGTCTAAATTAATAAATACATCTCCAAAATCAAAAATAATTGCGTTAATCATGGTTTCTGGATATTAGAAGTTCATCTTGAACTATTATGTGTTTTTCCAAATAAGATCCGCTTAGTATCGGAGCTTTTGTGCCTTCTTTAAAAAAGATATTGCCTTTAAAAACTCGTGCTTCATCCCAGAGATTAGCATCAATGAAAGTTTGCAGTGTTTGCCGGCCTCCTTCAATAATCACCGATTGAATTTGATGTTTGTATATGGCATCTGCCAGTTGGCTTGCTATGTTTTTTTTAAAATCAAGGATTTCAAAGGTAAGGTTTTCTTTGTCGGTATTCGTTTTTGTTTTTGAAAAAATAATTGTTTTTACTTGATTGTCAAGTATATGACTATTTTCTGCTATGCGACTGTTTTGATCCAAAACAATTCTGGTAGGATTGTTTCCCGACCAGTCTCTTACATCTAATTTTGGATTGTCGTCAATGACTGTTTGCGTTCCCACAAGAATTGCCTGTTCTTCACTTCTCCATTTATGAACTAATTGCCTTGAATAGCTGTTAGTGATCCAAACCGGTTTTTGTTCTGACTTTGTTTTGGGAGAGATAAAACCGTCTTGACTTTCTGCCCATTTTAAAATAATAAAGGGTCTTTTCTTTTGATGAAAAGTAAAAAACCGTTTGTTCAGTTCGTGGCATTCGTTTTCAAGAATCCCAACGGTTACTTCTATTCCAGCTTCGATTAATTTTTTTATTCCGTTTCCCGCCACTTTTATATTTGGGTCAACCGTTCCGATAACTACCTGTGGAATTTCATTTTTTATGATTAAATCAGAACAAGGAGGTGTTTTTCCAAAATGACTGCAAGGTTCTAAGCTTACGTAAATGGTTGCTTTTTTTAATAAGGATTTGTCTTTGACGGAATTGATGGCATTTACTTCGGCGTGAGGTTCTCCCGCTTTTTTATGCCAGCCTTCTCCTATAATTCTATCTTCATAAACAATTACGCTACCCACCATCGGATTAGGATAGGTGGTTCCTAGGCCGTTTTTGGCTAATTGGATGCATCGCTGGATGTATTTTTCATGTCTCTTCACAATGCAAAAGTAGTTATTTTTGGGGTTTGCCTATAATCTTTGGGATTAGTTTTGAAACTTCTGAAAATAACGGTAAACAATTTCTATTTTTGTCTTTTTATAAACAAGCAGTTATACAGAATGGAAAATTGGATTATTAGAAAAATAGAAAAAAGAGATAATAAAGCTGTTGCTCAGTTAATAAGAGCGGTTTTTGATGAATTGAATATCCCAAAAGTAGGGACGGCTTATGCTGATCCGTATTTAGACTTAATGTTTGAGGAATACAATAAACCCAAATCAGTTTATTATGTTGTTGAAAATAATGGAAAAATAGTTGGTTCGGCGGGAGTGGCTCCTCTTGAAAATGAAGCTGCAACCATTTGCGAATTACAAAAAATGTATTTTTTGCCTGAAACACGTGGTCAGGGGATAGGGGGTCAAGTAATGGCTGTATGTCTGCAAAGCGCGAAAGATTTTGGTTTCGAAAATTGTTATTTGGAAACAATGCCTTTTATGCATGATGCTCAAAAATTATACAAAAAAGTAGGTTTCGAATACATCGATGCTCCCATGGGAAGTACGGGTCATGTTTCTTGTCCAGTTTGGATGCTTAAGAAGTTATAAAATTCCAAAATTGAACATTCAAAATTCCTTGTTCCTTTTTTAATATTGAAATAGAAATAAGAAGGAGTAGTTTAAAAATTTATTTCAGAAAGTTGAAATACAAACACCATGAAAATTAAAGAATACAGAAGCCAATTTATTCAAGAACTACTTCCGATTTATGATGAAGGTGAAGCCGAGAGTTTTTTTTACCTGATACTAGAGGAAAAGCGTCAGTTGAAAAGAATTGATTTAGCTCTGAATCCCGAGTTGGTTTTTTCGGAAAAGGAAATAATACTTTGGAGTTCGATCCTAGAGCAATTGAAGTTGGAGATTCCCATTCAATACTTACTGGGGAAAACTAGTTTTTATGGATTAGATTTTGAAGTAAATGAAAACGTATTGATTCCGAGACCCGAGACCGAAGAATTGGTGGAATGGATTATTAAGGGAAATTCAAAGGTTGAAGAATTGAAAGATTTAAAGATTCTAGATATTGGAACGGGAAGCGGGTGCATGGCTATTTCATTGGCTAAAAATATACCGAATGCTAAAGTTTACGCAATTGATGTTTCTGAAAAGGCTTTGGCCACAGCCAAAAAAAATGCTATTCTAAACCAAGTAGATGTAAAATTCATAACCCAGAATATTCTAGAGACAGAGGATTTAAAGGAACAATTTGATATCATTGTTTCGAATCCTCCTTATGTTCGGAATTTAGAGAAACAGGAAATAAAGAAAAATGTTTTGGATAACGAACCTCATTTGGCTCTTTTTGTAGAAGATGATGATGCATTGATTTTTTATAAAATAATCGCAGCATTGGCAAAGAAAAATCTTTCGGACAACGGACAGTTATTTTTTGAGATTAATCAATATTTAGGGAAAGACATGGTCGCTTTGCTGGAGAATATGAATTTCAAAAACATTGAATTACGAAAAGATATTTATGGCAATGACAGAATGTTACGAGGGACGATTTAAGATTTTTAGCAACTCTTTAAAAGTCAATAAAAGACCTGGTTTGTCATAGAATTACTCGTATCGCAAAGCTTCAATCGGGTCTAGATAAGCGGCTCTAATAGCAGGATACAATCCGGAAACGATAGCAACCATGAAACTAGTGAAAAAAGCAGCCATTATGGCGCCCCAAGGAATAACAAATGCAAAGCTTAATGCAGTTGCTATTCCGAAACCGATTAAAATACCTAAAATGATTCCTACAATACCTCCCAGTTGACCAATGAGTAAAGTCTCTATGAAAAACTGAATGGCAACGGTGGATCTTTTGGCTCCCAATGCTTTTCTAACGCCTATTTCTCGTGTTCTTTCAGTTACCGAAACAATCATGATATTCATCAAGGCAATAGAAGATCCTAAAACAGTAATAATTCCTATCAACCAGGAAGCTAAGCCAAGGTATTTGGTAATCCCAAGGATTCTATTGATAAGATCATCACTGCGCACAACCCCAAAATTATTGTCTCTAACTGGGCTTAACTTTCGAACATTACGCATGGTAATGATGGCATGGTCTATGGCTTGGTCCAATAATTCTTTATTGGAAACCATAATGCTCATGGTATAATTAATGTTTGGTGCCGTAAATAAGGATCGGGCGACTTGAATCGGAATTAAAACTCGTAAATCTTGTTTGTTGCCAAAAGTGGAACCTTTCTCTTTCAGGATGCCTATTACTTTGAACCGGGCGCCGCGTATCGATATTGTTTTTCCAATGGGATTAATGTCTTTAAGTAGTCCTTTACCAAAATCAGAGCCTACTACACAAACATAGTTGTTGTTGTCAATATCAAAACCCGTAAAATTTCTCCCCAAGCTTGTTTCTAAACCGGAATTGGTCATAAAATATTCGTCAACACCAACAACTGCAATTTCAGGATCTGTTTTTGTCGCTTCATATTTTACTTCTGCAGTAGAAGTTGCCGTAAAGGATAGGGAAGTTTCTGTAAAGGGATAATCGTATTTATTTTTAAAATCGACTGCTTCGGGGTAGGAAATAATAGGATTTATAATTTCACGTTCGTCTCCTCCTCGTCTTTGCGCTGTGTTTTCGTATTGCTTGACGTTAAAAGTATTGGCTCCCATGGATGCAAAATCAGAAGAGATAGTGTTCTCCAAGGCAGAAACCACAGTCAGAATACCCACTAAAGCTGTAATTCCTATAGCGATAATTAATACGGTGAGCGAGGTACGCAATATTTGGGTCCTAATAGAACCAAAAGCAATTCGTACGTTTTCTTTGAATAAATTTAGCATCATGGTAGTTTGACACGAAAATACAATTTTTGTTACAAGTTTGTTTTGGAAGGAGTGTTATTTATTTTAAAAATAAGATATTTGCAATCTGAATTTACGAATTGGGAGTTTACGAATTGGGAATTGTTTACCATCTGTTTAAATCCTGAATCCTAAATTATAAATCCTAAATTAAAAACAATGGCATCAAAACCGAGCATCCCTAAAGGAACTAGAGATTTTTCACCTGCTGAGGTGGCAAAACGTCAATATATTATCCAAATCATTAAGAATAATTTTGAGAAATTTGGTTTTCAACCAATAGAAACACCATCGTTTGAAAATTCAGAAACCTTAATGGGAAAATATGGAGAAGAAGGAGATCGTTTGATTTTCAAGATTCTAAATTCTGGGGATTTTTTGGCGAAAGCTAATGCTACGCATTTAGAAAATAAAGACAGTACAAAGTTGACATCGAGTATTTCAGAGAAAGCCTTGCGTTATGATTTGACCGTTCCCTTTGCTCGTTATGTAGTGCAACATCAAAATGATATCGAATTCCCTTTTAAAAGATACCAAATCCAACCGGTTTGGCGTGCTGATAGACCTCAGAAAGGGCGTTTTAGAGAGTTTTTTCAATGTGATGCTGATGTAGTTGGGTCTAAATCTTTGTGGCAAGAAGTAGAATTAGTGCAACTTTATGACACTGTTTTTACCGAATTAGGTTTGAAAGGAGTGATCGTTAAAATTAACAATAGAAAAATATTATCAGGAATAGCTGAAGTGATTGGTGCTTCTGATAAACTGATTGACTTTACTGTTGCGCTTGATAAACTAGATAAGATAGGCGAGGATGGTGTAAAAAAAGAAATGATAGAAAAGGGAATTGGAGCAGAAGCGATAGAAAAAGTCCAACCTCTTTTTAATTTCACAGGAACAATTGCTGAGAAAATCGAAAAACTAGGGCTGCTTTTGGCTTCTTCAGATCAAGGGATGAAAGGAGTTGAAGAATTGCGTTTTATTTGCGGAAATGTAATGAAATTGGGATTAACATCGGCAATACTAGATCTTGATGTTACACTTGCTCGTGGACTGAATTATTACACTGGTGCAATATTTGAAGTAGCGCCTCCTAAAGAAGTAGCTATGGGCTCCATCGGTGGTGGAGGTCGATATGATGATTTAACTGGGATTTTCGGATTGAAAAACATGAGTGGTGTTGGGATTTCTTTTGGATTGGATCGTATATATTTGGTGGTCGAAGAATTAAATCTTTTCCCAGAAACGGTTACAGCAACATCAAAAGCGTTGTTTATTAATTACGGTGATGCCGAAGCTTTTTATGCTTTACAGACAATACAAAAATTAAGAGCTGCCGGGATAAAAGTAGAATTGTATCCGGATAATACAAAAATGGCAAAACAGTTTCAACATGCTGATAAAAGAAATATTCCTTTTGCGGTAATAATAGGAGAGCAGGAAATTGAATCAAATACGTATTCACTTAAAAACTTAGTAACTGGAGAGCAGGTTTCTCTTGATTTTGAAGGTTTGAAAAACGGGTTATTGTAAATTAAATTCTAGGCATAAAAAAAAAGCTTTGTTAGTAAACAAAGCTTTTTTTAATATAAGGTATTCTTGAATTAATAATATTTAGAAACCAACCTTAAATTTGTTTTTTAACAGATTAAAAATTTAATCTAGATTAGAACCGACAACAAACTTATAGAAAGAAAATCGTAATAGTCTTAAAATTTTATTAAAATTTAAATAATTGTAAAAAAGATAGACTATAATTCCATCTATCGTAAATAATTGCTACTAAAAAAAAGAATGACAATTTGACATTTAGTTAGAATTGGCAGTACTTTTGCAATTCAAAGAAAAGTAAAAAAAATGAAGTTTAAGAATATTTTTAAAAATACAGGTAATATGACTACTGAAAATACAGAAATCGATAAAGAGATGGATGATGTAACATTAGATAACAATGCGACTGAAGAACAAATTGTTGCTGATGAGTTAAGTGTTGAGGAGCAATTGACACAAGACTTAGCGAAAGAAAAAGATAAATATTTACGATTATTTGCAGAATTTGAAAATTACAAAAGACGAACTTCAAAAGAACGTATTGACTTGTATAAGACAGCAAATCAAGAGGTTCTTTTAGCAATGCTACCTGTTTTAGATGATTTTGACAGAGCATTGGTCGAAATACTTAAATCAGAAGACGAATTACTATTGAAAGGAGTAGAGCTTATTCATGAAAAATTGAAAAGCACGCTAGTTTCAAAAGGATTAGAACAAGTAGATGTTAAAGCTGGTGATTCATTTGATGCTGATTTTGCTGAAGCAATTACTCAAATTCCTGCTCCAAATATGAAAGGGAAAATTGTAGATGTTCTTGAAAAAGGATATAAATTAGGAGATAAAATTATTCGATTTCCTAAAGTTGTTATAGGGCAGTAATGTAGACAGGTTTAGACGCAGTTAATCGCGTCCGTACTTTCACAAGAAAAAATAAAGATGAAAAAAGATTTTTACGAGATATTAGGCATTTCAAAAGGTGCTGATGCAGCAGCGATAAAGAAAGCTTACAGAAAAAAAGCATTAGAACATCACCCTGACAAAAACCCTGGAGACAAATCGGCAGAAGAAAAGTTCAAAGTAGCTGCTGAAGCTTATGAAATATTAAGCGATCCGAACAAAAAAGCAAAATACGATCAGTATGGTCATCAAGCTTTTGATGGTTCTGGAGGTTTTGGCGGAGGCGGAGGTCATGCTGGAATGAACATGGATGATATCTTCAGCCAATTTGGTGATATTTTCGGTAGCGCCTTTGGTGGTGGTGGCGGATTTGGAGGCGGAGGCGGAGCTCAACGCAGAACTAAAGGAAGCAACCTACGAATCAAAGTAAAATTGACATTAGAGGAAATTGCTAATGGTGTCGAGAAAAAAGTAAAAGTAAAACGTAAAGTTCAGGCGCCAGGTGTGTCTTATAAAACATGTTCTACTTGTAATGGTCAAGGACAAGTAATGCGTGTTACTAACACGATTCTAGGAAGAATGCAATCAGCATCTACCTGCCCTACTTGTGGTGGATCAGGTCAGATTCTAGATAAAAAACCGTCAGAAGCAGATTCTCAAGGAATGATTGTTGAAGATGAAACGGTTTCTATAAAAATTCCTGCGGGAGTTGTTGATGGAATGCAGTTAAAAGTTTCTAACAAAGGAAACGATGCGCCAGGAAACAGTGTTCCAGGTGATTTAATTGTAGCTATCGAAGAGTTAGAACATGAGTTTTTGAAGCGTGAAGGAGAGAACTTGCATTATGACTTATACATTAGTTTTCCTGAAGCGATTCTTGGAGTTTCCAAAGATATCGAAGCTATAAACGGAAAAGTTAGAATCAAATTAGAAGAAGGAATTCAATCTGGTAAGATTCTTAGACTTAAAGGAAAAGGTATTCCAAATATAAATGGTTACGCAAGTGGTGATTTATTAGTGCATGTAAATGTATGGACTCCTAAAACAATGAGTAAAGAGCAAAAGTTATTTTTCGAAAATAATATGAGTGATGAACATTTTGTTCCAAATCCTGAAAAATCAGACAAATCATTTTTCGAGAAAGTAAAAGATATGTTTTCTTAATTTTTATAAAGGTTAAAAATTAAATATAAGTTTCCCATCCTTGTGAAAATGAGGGTGGGTTTTTTTATGTAACAATTATATCTATTTCGATACTAATTATTTACTTTTACACAAATTCAAATTTCAGCATGAGTACTCTACTTGAAGTCAATAAAGTCGTAAAGCAATATGGTGATTATGTGGCGCTTAACGAAGTTTCATTAACGGTTCCTAAAGGCAGTATTTATGGGCTTTTAGGTCCAAATGGTGCCGGAAAAACATCTTTAATCCGAATCATAAATCAAATTACGTTGCCTGATAGCGGTGAGATCATCCTTGACGGTGAAAAACTGCAGCCCAAACACGTACAATACATAGGCTATCTTCCAGAAGAAAGAGGGTTATATACGAGTATGAAAGTAGGCGAGCAATGTTTGTATTTGGCTCAAATGAAAGGGCTGTCAAAAGCAGAAGCCAAAAAACAATTGGAATATTGGTTTGATAGATTAGGAATTCAAGGGTGGTGGAATAAAAAAATTCAAGAACTTTCTAAAGGGATGGCTCAAAAAATTCAATTTGTCGTTTGTGTCTTGCACAAACCTAAATTGTTGATTTTTGATGAACCTTTTTCTGGTTTTGATCCAGTGAATGCAAATGTAATTAAAGATGAAATTCTGGCGTTGCGAGATGAGGGAGCTACGATTATATTTTCTACACACCGTATGGAAAGTGTCGAAGAATTGTGTGATCATATTGCTCTAATCCATAAATCAAATAAGCTGATTGAAGGAAAGTTAGACGATGTTAAACGCCAATTTAAAACCAATAGTTTTGAGGTAGGTATTGTATCTGAGAATGTAGAAGGTCTGATGTATGATATCACTCAGAAGTTTACGGTTTCTCCTGCGAATTTTAAATCTCTGGGCAAAGAATTGAAACTGGAAATCCAATTGGGTAATGCTATGCCAAATGAATTGCTGCAGGTCTTGACACAAAGAGGACAAGTCACGCATTTTGTCGAAAAAATCCCAAGTGTCAATGATATCTTTATTCAAACAGTAAGCGAAAAGTAAATAATTTTTAATGTTATGATTTTAGATTTCTGAAATCTAAAATCGTTAATCATAAATCATAAATCTAAATGAGTATTATTTCATTAATCATAAAAAGAGAGTTTATTGCCAAAGTGCGTAATAAATCTTTTATAGTTATGACCTTTTTAAGTCCGCTGCTATTTGTGGGTATTGCCGCATTTGTGGGGTATTTAAGTTCGATGAAAGCAGAAACAAAACGAATTGCGATTCATGATGAGTCGGGTCTGTTTGTGAAAGAGTTTATCGCGCAAAACAATCCGAAAAGTGAATATAAATACCTTGATTTATCTTTAATTGATTCTAAATTCTTAAAAGATAGTATCACTAATGAAAATTATGAGGGTTTGTTGCTGATCCCGAATACCACTAATGCTGCCGACTTAGAAAATAAAATTCAATTTATATCTAACAGTAGTCCGAGTATATCGTTTATAGAAAAGGTTCAGGATATCGTTGCCAATAAAATCACTAAAACCAATCTAGTAGAAGCAAATTTGGATACTTTGGCGATTAGAAATGCCCAGTCAAAGGTTAATATAAGCTTGGCAAAGGCTTCAGGTGAGCAAAGTGTAAAAGGGCTTAATGAAATAAAAATTGCCATTGGAGGTGGATTTGGATACCTGATTATGATGTTTATTATCATTTATGGTAATATGGTGATGAGAAGTGTGATAGAAGAAAAAACAAATCGTATTATCGAAATAATTATCTCGTCGGTAAAGCCATTTCAGTTGATGATTGGTAAGATTATCGGAACCTCACTGGCAGGAATTCTTCAATTTTTTATATGGGCCATAATAGGACTTTCGCTGATGTTTGCTGCTTCCTTGTTTTTTGGGGTAAATGTTGGTCCAACAGCAAGGGTTTCACCTGAATTGATGGATCAGGCACAGCATGAATTGTCTGGTACTGCACAAATGTATATCAAGGAGTTGTGGAACTTGCCAATTGCGAGTATATTGATTGGTTTTGTAGTTTATTTCATTGGCGGATACTTTTTATATAGCTCTTTTTACGCTGCAATTGGTGCCGCTGTTGATAATCAAACCGATTCTCAACAATTTCTTCTGCCTATCATTATGCCTCTAATGCTGAGTGTTTATGTAGGATTTTTTAGTGTAATCAATGATCCGCACGGTACTCTAGCAGTTGTTTTTTCGATGATTCCGCTGACATCGCCTATTGTTATGTTAATGCGAATTCCGTTTGGCGTACCTTTGTGGCAAATTGCCATCTCGGTAAGCTTGTTATTTGCCACTTTCTTTTCAGTAGTTTGGTTTGCAGCAAAAATATATCGTGTGGGAATCCTGATGTACGGAAAGAAACCAACGTGGAAAGAGTTATACAAATGGCTTAAATATTAAAGTTTACTTGGTTGCTTGTTGTTTCGTTGAGACGGAACTTCAAAAAGCCAAATACTAATAATCAAAATAGATATGAGTAAAATATTAATCATAGAAGACGAAGCCGCTATTCGAAGAGTACTGACTAAAATACTTTCTGAAGAGAGCGATACCTATCAGGTTGAAGATGCAGAGGATGGTGTGGCTGGTTATGAAAAAATAAAAAATAACGATTACGATCTTGTTTTGTGCGATATAAAGATGCCAAAAATGGATGGTGTCGAATTACTTGAAGCAGTCAAAAAAATAAAACCAGAAATTCCTATTGTTATGATTTCTGGTCATGGTGATATGGAAACGGCTATCAATACAATGCGACTGGGTGCCTTTGATTATATCTCAAAACCACCGGATTTAAACCGATTGTTGAATACGGTCAGAAATGCATTGGACAAAAAACAACTTGTAGTTGAAAATAAGATTTTAAGAAAGAAAGTCAGCAAGAATTACGAAATGATTGGGGATAGCGAAGCAATTGAGCACATAAAAGTGATGATTGATAAAGTAGCCCAAACAGATGCGCGTGTACTTATAACGGGGCCAAACGGAACGGGTAAGGAACTAGTGGCGCATCAATTGCATGAAAAAAGTGAACGCGCAAACTTTCCTTTAATTGAAGTGAACTGTGCTGCGATTCCTTCTGAATTGATAGAAAGCGAATTGTTTGGACACGTAAAAGGAGCTTTTACATCAGCAGTAAAAGATCGTGCTGGTAAATTTGAAGCTGCAGATAAAGGAACTATTTTCTTGGATGAAATTGGCGATATGAGTCTTTCGGCTCAAGCCAAAGTACTGCGTGCATTGCAAGAAAGCATGATTACAAGAGTAGGAGCAGATAAAGATATTAAAGTAGATGTTCGTGTCATGGCGGCTACCAATAAAGATTTGAAAGTCGAAATTGCAGAAGGTCGTTTCCGTGAGGATTTATACCATAGGCTGGCCGTTATCTTGATCAAAGTGCCTTCATTGAATGAAAGACGCGAAGATATTCCGATGCTGATTTCGCATTTTGCAGACAAAATTGCTTCTGAGCAAGGAAATGCAGTGAAGAAGTTTTCTGGAGACGCTGTTAAACTATTGCAGGAATACGATTGGACTGGAAATATTCGGGAACTACGTAATGTAGTGGAACGTTTGATTATCCTTGGAGGAAGTGAAATTTCTAAAAATGACGTGAAGCTGTTTGCTAGTAAATAAAAATAAATTAATGATTAAAATACAGCAATTGGAATTCAATTTTACTGTTTTTTACTCTTTCAATAATACCAAATGAAATTAAAGAAAATAAACGAAAAGTTACGAGAAGGATTAGTTGATAACGGTTTAACCGAGGCTAACACTTTACAAAAAGATACTTTTTCTGCTTTGAAAAGTGGTGCAGATTGTATTATTATTGCGCCAAAGGGAAGCGGAAAATCGACCACTATTGTGATCAATGTGATCCAGCAGTTAGTTTGCGAGGGAGAACAGTCGCCTCGTGCTTTGATTATTGTAGAAGATAAAGCCAAGGTGTTAGAAATGGAAGCTATCTTCGAAAAATTCGAAAGATATACTGATCTAGTAGTATACGGAGTGCACGATAGAGGTGATATGGAATATGACAAAAATTATATTTCAGGTGGAGTTGATGTATTGATAGGGACTCCAATTAAGTTGAACGAAATGTTTACCACTGCAGGTTTTAATGTAAACAGATTGAAAATGTTTATTATTGATGATGCAGATCCTATATTGAAATTACGTCATGAAACGAAACTGATGCGTATGTCAAACAGTATCAGTAAAACACAACGCATTATCTTTGCAGATCGACTTTCAGATCGAATAGAAAGTCTTGCTGATAAAATGATGGTAGAGCCTTATCTATTCGAAATAGAAGAAGGCGAAGAAGAGGATGAGGAAGAAGAGGATACAAAATAATATAAAATAAATTACCATGGGATTAATGAAAGTGTTTTCAGGAAGTGAAATATTAGCATTGGCTTTAAAAGAAAAAATTGAAGCAGCAGGTGTTGATACAGTGATGAAAGATAATATTCAATCTGCTAGATTAGCGGGTTTTGGAAGTTCGGGTTCGGCTGTTGAGGTTTTCATACAGGAAACTGATTTTGCAAAAGCAAATCCAGTTATCGAAGAATTTAGATTAAGTATTTAATAAAGAATTGATTATTCATACAAATTAAACCCTGGCTGTCAATTATGATATCAGGGTTTTCTTTTTTAATGATTTACATCACAATTATAATAAAATAGATGAAATATAAGATGCTGGTTATAGATATGGATGATACCTTGTTGACAGACGACCATAAAATTTCGGAAGAAAATAAAGAAATGCTTTTACAAGCGCAGGAAAAAGGAGTGTATGTTATTTTGGCATCGGGGAGACCAACGCCTGCAATGACCGCTTATGCCAAGGAATTGAAAATGGACAATTCCTATATGATTTCTTATAATGGCGCTGTAATCACCGATTTAAAAGAGGACAAAGTGATTTTTGAACAAACCTTAACGCAGGAGCAAATACACGAGTTGTACGAGTATAGCATAAAAAGTAAAACGCATATCATTACGTATCTTGATGGTAAAGTAGTGAGCGAAACAAATTCAGAGTATATCGATATTGAGCTAAATATTACAGGTTTATTGCACAATAAAGTATTGGATTTCAAGGCTGCTGTTACTTCATCGGCTGTGAAATGTATTTTATTGGAAGAGCCAAGTTATCTAAAAGAAGTGGAGAAGGACTTGAAACTAGCCATGCCTCATTTGAGCGTGAGTATGTCAAAACCTTTTTTCCTCGAAGTGGCGCAAAATGGTATAGACAAAGCAGCAAGTATAAAAATATTGGCAGAGAAACTGGGTATTCAGCAAAGTGAAATTATCGCTGTTGGGAACGCAGGGAATGATTTGACGATGATAGAATATGCGGGCTTAGGTGTTTGGGTCGATAACGTTACTCCTGAATTAAGAGACAGAGCGAATGTTATTGTTGCCTCAAATAATGACCACGGTGTTGCTGAGGTAGTAAGACGTTTTATCTTAAATTAAAAATACAGCTTTATTTTATTGCAACTGAAAGGAAATAGGTATTACCGTCACCCATTGATAATTTTACTCTTTCGTCACAAATATCTATTGAAAATTTAGCATTTTCGAAACATGAGCAAGTCGTTTTAGCATCTTTGGCCATTTCATTTTCACATTTCATACTTTTATAACTCATTAGTTGTGGCGTGTAAAAACTAACTAAATCAGTTGAAGCGGTTACTAATGAAATGATACTTGCAGAATTGTTATTGGCAATTTTATACACAATACGATCGGTATAGTTAATGTTGCTAACTGCAGTTTTGCGAATGTAAGTATAGGAGGTCGTTGCTGTAGCTGCTGTTTTTTCTTCAAATGTAAATCCTAAAGCTCTAATTTCTAAATCAAATTTAGTTTGAGAATTGTAAGTAGCCCAGGTAGTCAATGTGCTTAATGTGGGAAATGGGTTTGATGATGTAATATTATTGCTTTGAGCTTGTGAAATTGTAATACAGGAAAAAATTAAAAATAGTGTTGAGTATAAATTTTTCATAGTTGAGTTTTAATTTGCTGTTGTGGCTTTTCGATAGGATTTCTTCGACAAATTTTCTTTACACGTCAAAAATAAGTCTTTTTTTAAAAGTAAATGCAGGAATCTATGATTTGTTACTATTACTCCTAATAATTTTTAATAGAGTACTGTGATCGTGTCTAGTATCTTATTCTTTAAAATTGATTTAATTTTTTTCTCACTTTTTTTAGACTCAATAAATTCAAGGGGTTAATTCCTAAGCCTGTGATATTTTTTCTGGTAAACCGGGCTACTTTGTCATAAAACAAAGGAATTATTGGTGCTTGGTCAATAATGATTTTGTCCATTTTTTGATACAAAACAAAACGTTTTTGATCATCCGTTTCCTTAAACGCTTGTTCGTATAAACGATCGAATTCTTCATTTTTAAAATGAGTGTAGTTTGGTCCGTTTGGAGAGAAATTGTTACTGTAAAACAGCGATAAATAATTCTCAGCATCAGGGTAATCAGCAATCCAACTCGCTCTAAAAAAAGAAACTTTACCGGTAGAAATAGCTTGACGCAACGTAGAAGGAGGACTTATATCGACCTGAACGTCTAATCCTATTTTTTGCCACTCTCGTTGCAAAAACTCTCCAATGTCTACATAAGAAGCATTCGTGCTTAATTGAATAACAGGATTTTTGTCACCCGTAGCTTTCTTATACTCATTCACTAATTTTTTCGCTTTTTCGATATCGTAGGAGTATCCTTTGGCATTATTAAAACTGGGTAAACCTGCAGGGATAATTCCATTTACTGCCGGCGTTCCCATATTATTTCGCAAATAGGTAATCATTTTTTGGCGGTCGAAACCGTAATTCATCGCTTGCCGAATACGTAAGTCTAATACTGCTTTGTTGTTGCCATCCATTCTAAATCCAAGGTACTCGGTATTAAGGTAAGGCCCAGTAATCAGGTTAATCTCGTTTTTGTATTTGGGCTGTAGTTCTCCCTTTTGGGTCAGAATATCATCTTTATAGGAAGGATCAAGACCGGAAGTGAAATCTAATTTTCCTTGTATGAATTGTAGAAAACCACTTTGCTTGTCTGGTAAAAAAGTAATAGCAACGGCTTCTAGATAAGGCAGTGAATTTCCTTTTTCGTCTTTTTCATAAAATAAAGGGTTTTTTCGCAAGACCAGTTTTACGTTTTCTTCCCATAGTTTCATTTGGAAAGGACCTGTTCCTATAGGGTGTGAACGAAATTCACTACTATAATGGGACACCACTTCTTTTGGTACGACCGAGGCATATTTCATGGCCATTAAACCTAGAAAAGCGGGAAAAGGTTTGGTTAGTTTGATTTCAAAAACGCTGTCATTTTGTGCTTTGAAGCTTTCTACGTTTTGTAAAACCCAACCACCGGGAGAAGCTACTTTCTCGTCTAGTAATCGGTTGAGGCTGTATTCAAAATCGGAGGCTTTTACAATTCTGGTGCTGTCTTTACCAAATAAGATGTGTTTTTGGAAATAGATGTCATTTCGCAACCTAAAAGTATAGGTTTTCGCATCAGCAGAAATAGTCCAAGATTTGGCAATATCGGGTTGGATATTTAATTTTTCGTCCAGTTGTAGTAAACCATTGAAAATGTGGTTACAAGCCCAGATGTTTGATTGTACTTTTGAGAAAGCAGGGTCAAGAGAAGTGATATTAGCACTTTCATTGTAACGAAAAACAAGATGGTCTTTATTTTCTGTACTGTCTTTTCCACAGCTAGCAAATGTTAATACAATACAAAGTGTTGATATATAGTGAATTATTGATTTCATTTTAAAGAATATTGTACGTAAATTTGCAAACTCTTTTTACAAAGATGTAAATATAATAAGTTACTACTAAAAACGTAGTTTATCCCTATGGAAAACAGAAAAAAAGTTGCCTTTTATACGCTTGGTTGCAAATTGAATTTTTCAGAAACTTCTACGATTGCTAGAAGTTTTGAAGACGAAGGTTTCGATCGTGTAGATTTTGAAGAAGTCTCTGACATGTATGTAATCAATACGTGCTCCGTTACTGAAAATGCCGACAAGCAGTTTAAGCAAGTGGTCAAAAAAGCAATGAAGCTCAATAATAAAGCTTTTGTAGCCGCTGTGGGTTGTTATGCACAGTTGAAACCAGAAGAATTAGCTGCAGTTGATGGAGTTGATTTGGTTCTTGGAGCTACAGAAAAATTTAAAATTATCGATTATATCAATGATTTGTCCAAAAACGATTTTGGAGAAGTGCATTCCTGTGAGATCGCTGATGCTGATTTCTACGTAGGAAGTTACTCGATAGGCGACAGAACCCGTGCTTTCTTGAAAGTGCAAGACGGTTGTGATTACAAATGTACCTATTGCACAATTCCGCTGGCTAGAGGAATTTCTAGAAGTGATGAATTGAATAATGTTTTGAAAAATGCTTACGAAATTTCGAAGCAAAATATTAAAGAAATTGTTCTTACCGGAGTAAATATTGGAGATTACGGAAAAGGGGAATTTGGAAACAAAAAGCACGAACACACCTTCTTGGAATTAGTTCAGGAATTAGACAAAGTAGAAGGAATAGAGCGTTTGCGAATTTCGTCTATTGAACCTAATTTATTGAAAAATGAAACCATAGAATTTGTTTCGAAAAGCAGAACTTTTGTACCTCATTTTCATATTCCGTTGCAATCAGGAAGTAACGATATTCTGAAATTGATGAAGCGTCGTTACCAAAGAGAAATATACACGGAGAGAGTAAATAAGATTAGAGAAGTGATGCCTCATGCCTGCATTGGCGTGGACGTGATCGTTGGTTTCCCTGGAGAAACCGATGAGCATTTCTTAGAAACCTATCGTTACTTAAATGAAATGGACATTTCTTATTTGCATGTTTTCAAGTATTCCGAACGTGATAACACGGAAGCTGCAGATATGGATGGTGTCGTGCCTGAGAATGTTCGTGTGAAAAGAAGTAAAATGATGCGTGGATTATCAGTCAAAAAACGCCGTTCTTTCTATGAAAGCCAGTTGGGAAGTACTAGAACAGTTCTTTTTGAAAGTGAAAATAAAGAGGGTTACATTCATGGCTTTACTGAAAACTACGTTAAAGTTAAAACACCGTGGAATCCAGAATTAGTGAATACGTTGCATGAAATCAATTTGACTACAATTGACACTGATGGAAGTGTTAGAATGGAATTTGTAGCTGTTGAGGTGTAGGCACTTTAAAATAATTAAAAATTTAAACCATTAAGAGATTAAGAAAATTAAGGTAGAACTTAATAGAACTTAATCTCTTAATGGTTTTTTTTAGCAGTGGTATGTTGTCTTTTGACTTTCCACTAATATTACGGGTTTGTTGACCAAATTCCTGCGTCTTTTATAAATACGCGTCGGTTTAATTTTAATTGTGCGATGATTAATTCAGCTACATCTTCAGCTTGCATCACGTTTTCAGGGTTACCGTCAGTTAGTTTTAAATCTTTGGCCATTTCAGTAGCCACCGTGCTTGGTGTTAAAGCAGTAACGCGAATGTTGTGTTTGCGAACTTCTTGCATTAAGGATTCAGTTAGTCCTAATACGGCAAATTTAGAGGCGCTGTAGGCACTAGTCAACGCATTTCCTTTTAATCCTGCAGTAGAAGAAATGTTTATAATATCTCCAGTTTGTCTTGCGATCATATTAGGTAAAACCGCGCGAGTTGTATAGTACGTTCCCATTAAGTTCACCTGAATGATGCGCTCCCATGCTTTAGGTTCCAATTCTAAAAATTTACCAAAAGCTGCAATTCCTGCATTATTGATTAATATGTCAATCGTTTTAAATTTATCCAGGGCTTCTGCCACTGCTGTATCTACGGAAAAAATATCAGAAACATCCGCTATAAGTGTCAATGACTTTACGCCTAATTTAGTTACTTCTGAAGCTACCTCGTCTAAATCAGATTGGGTGCGTGATACTAAAATTAAATTTACGCCTTCTTTTGCCAATGCAATAGCGATTGCTTTACCTATTCCTTTTCCGGCACCTGTAATTAGCGCATTTTTATTTTTTAAGTCAGTCATTATGTTCTAATTTTAGTTTATTAGTAGCAAAGTTAAGCCATTCTAATTTTTTAATGGCAGAAGAGAAAGTAAATAAAAAGTTAATTTCTACGGGGCCTAAATATTTAAATTTGATAAATTATTCAAATAATTATGTAACACTTTAGTTCCTAAAATAGGTCAATTTTGTAATATAAATAATAACTATGAAAAAATTAGCCCTTCTTTTTAATATAAGTCTCCTGATTCTTTTTGCTTCATGCAAACAACAAGCTGATGTTGAAAGTGTTGAAAGCGATCCGGTAATCAAGCGACAAGAACCGAAAAGTGTTTCTTTTCATTTCGAAAACACAAAACAATGGTTGGCTGTAAATGGCGTCGATAATAAAGCGCTTCGCATTGCATACGCTGTAAACCGAACCGATGCTGTCAATTTCAAGCAAATGGATTCTATTTTAATTCCAGGGGATATGAGCGGCGATATTGAATTCTATCTTCCTTTTCCAATGACTGTTTCGTATTTAAAAGACATAAAAAAAGTCATCTTTTTTTCGTATCCTACGCAAACATTTGCTGCTTATGAAAAAGGGCAATTGATTTATACGGGACCTACTAACATGGGAAGCGAAAAACATAAAACGCCAGAAGGGCTGTTTTTTACGAATTGGAAAGCGGAGGAAACTACAAGCACATTTGATGATGAGTGGGATTTACGTTGGAATTTTAACGTAGAAAATAAATTAGGTGTTGGATGGCATCAATATAGTTTACCGGGTTACCCAGCTTCTCATTCTTGCTTGAGGCTTCAGGAGACTGATGCTAAGTATTTATACGATTGGGCTGATGAATGGCAATTAGCCGATTCAGAAACAGTTAAAGTAAAAGGGACTCCTGTAATCGTTTTTGGTAGTTATGATTTTGCTGCGCCTAGACCATGGCTACAATTGGCTAGTGACCCAAAAGCATTAGCTATTTCAGAAAATCAAATTGAGGAAGAAACAATGCCTTTCTTAAGTGATATTCTAAAAGAACAGAAAAATAGAGAAACGGTTCAGACTGCTAAATTATAGGAATAACATTCTATTTTTTTACTTGAGGGTCATACTTAGTTTGTAAATAGTACTTTCTAAGGCATCTGTATCCTTGTCCTCACAAAGTAAAAATTGGATTTGATTCTTGGTTTTTAAAAATAAGGTTAGCCCTTCAAATTTATTTGTGGGGCTAATTTTTTTTGTAAAATCTATTTTCATAGACTCCAAGTCAATGCGGCCTATTACACTTCCTAAAATTTCTCCATCGTCATAAGTAGAGGCGGTGTTTTCGGCTGTGGCCAAGAAATAAATTTTATTGTCAACCAACACTGCATCAGTAAAGCTGGTGCGAATGCCTTTTATTTTTGGGAGCTTGTAATCGTTAGAAAGAAGGCTAAATTCTTCGTTTAATTTTTTGGCATGAAGGGTTAAAATGACATTTTTGTTGTTACTTCCATTAGCACGATTGAATAAGTACCAATTTTCGCCATCATAAATAGCGCCTTCTAAATTAAAATCTTCCGGTTTTATGTCTCCAAAACTTTGCATGACTGCATATAAATCAACTAGATTATTAGTCGTTGATTTTTTTCTTGTTTTTAAATCGAATTCGATCATCGCATTCCTTTGTGCGGTGGATCCCGAACCAAAGATATAGAGTGTGTCTTGAAAATGAGTGAGGGATTCAAAGTCGGGCTTGTCCTTTTTTGCAATGTTTTCAATTGGATTTTGGATGAGGGGGTATTTGTTAAGGCTGGTATCAGTGACGTTATATTCGTATAAAAAGCCACTGTTGTCACCAATTAGATAGATAGAATTGCCTTGGAGAAAAATCCCTGATGCGGAACCAATACCGATAATTGTTGTGAATAATTCTAATGTAATTTTTTTCATAATTTGATGTTGAAAACGTAAATCCCTAGCCCAGATAGTAACGAAAATCCTATTGTGCTAGCCCCGAAGCTTCGGGGCGGCACAATAGATTGAAGTGGATAGCTGGAAAAAGCTCCAAAAAATCATCAAGATTACTCCTGATTATTTGTTATATTTGAGAAAGTAAAGATAAAAAAATCCCTATGAAATCGATTAATCCCGAAGATTTTAAAGTAGTTAACAAGATAGAATTGTCAAAACTTCCGACTAATTTAGATATTGGTGCGAGTGATGACAAAAAAGAAGATAAATTAGAAGATGTCATCGATAAGTTGAGTGATTTGCAGGATACGATGTATGCCCACAATAGGTATGGGGTTTTGATTTGTTTGCAGGGCATGGATACTTCAGGTAAAGACAGCTTGATTCGGGAAGTTTTTAAGGACTTTAATTCCCGAGGCGTTGTGGTACATAGCTTTAAAACACCTAATTCGACCGAGCTAGAACATGATTATTTATGGCGACATTATTTGGCATTGCCTGAAAAAGGGAAATTTGCCGTTTTTAATAGAACGCATTATGAGAATGTATTAGTTACTCGGGTGCATCCAGAGTATATTTTAAATGAAAACTTACCAGAGATAGAAGATGTTTCATCGATTACACCTGTTTTTTGGGAAAACAGGATGGACCAAATTAAGAATTTCGAGAAACATATTACTCAAAATGGAACCATAGTGTTGAAATTCTTTTTACACATGAGTAAAGAGGAACAGAGAGAACGTTTGTTGCGACGATTAGAAGAGAAAAAGCACAATTGGAAGTTCTCAGTAGGAGATCTGAAAGAGAGAGAGCGTTGGGATGATTATATGCATTATTATGAAGAAGCAATCAACAAAACTTCTACATCGTATGCGCCTTGGTTTGTAATTCCTGCAGACGATAAAGAAATGTGTCGTTATATTGTGGGTAAAATCATTTGGGAAGAAATGCAGAAACATACTGACATTAAAATGCCTGAAATGGATGAGAAAATTGAAAAAAACATCGAATTGTACAAAGAGATGCTAACAAAAGAATAAAAAAAATGCTCTGAATTTCAGAGCATTTTTTTTACTAATTCAAAGGAATATTATAGTTCAAAACCATAAGCTACACGAAGTGCAATCTGATTTGTATCATATTCAGTATAGGCTTCATAACGTAAACTTACATCAATATCTTTAGTAGCGTATCCAAGACCTGGAGCCCATAAGTATGTGTTTTTTTTGTTTACGTCAGTGTTTGTTACTGCTAATCCACCACCGATTTCACCTAATACATAAAATTGGTCTTCCCATACGAAAGCCTTGAAACCAGCTTTTACAGGAATGAAACCTAGATCTTTAACTCCGTTGTTAATAAACAAGTTAGTAAAACCTGTAGTTAAGGTCAAAGATGTTCTTTTAGTTAAATCATATTGAAGTCTAACATCAGCACCTAAAGAGTAATTGTAAAAATCAGTATTTGTAGGTACGCCTCCATTAAGACCTATTCCTAAACGGAATCCTTGATCGTAATTTTTTACTTCCGTTGTTTCTTGTGCTTGTACGTTACTTGCAAACATCATTGTGATTGCGAAAGCGAATACCATTTTAATTTTTCCTGCAGTTTTCATAATATGAATTATAGTGTTAAATAAAATTTTGTCTTGTTTGGTTGTTAAAAGTACACTCAAATTGACTGATGCAAATGTATGCCGATTAAAAGCTTGAAAAGTTATAGAATTATTTGATTTTCTTACATAATTCTTGAATAGGGAATAATTTTCTAAGAAAGGTGCGGTTATTAATTGAATAATACAGGAACTATCAATAGCTTCTAATTATATTTGCCATTAAAAAAAAGTAAAGTGAATTTTTCTAAATATACTCAGGAGTTTTCTTATAATTTAAGATTAGCCTATCCAATCATCTTGGGGATGCTTGGACATACAATTGTGGGAATCGTAGATAATATAATGGTTGGAAAACTAGGTCCAACAGAATTAGCAGCGGTTTCTTTAGGTAATAGTTTTATTTTTGTAGCAATGTCAATCGGTATTGGTTTTTCTACGGCTATAACACCCTTGGCAGCAGAAGCTGACGGGAAGAATGATATTGACGAAGGAAGAGGTGTATTTCATAACGGGCTATTTTTATGCACGATCTTAGGTTTGACCTTATTCTTGATTATTTTCTTTTTTAAGCCTTTGATTGCTTTCATGGGACAACCAGATATAGTGGTCGAAATGGCAAAGCCCTATCTTGATATTGTTGCTTTCTCGCTTGTTCCACTTATTATTTTCCAGGCATACAAGCAATTTGCTGATGGCAAATCAGAGACTAAATATTCGATGTGGGCTACTATCATTGGGAACGTCATTAATGTGGTCATCAATTACTTCTTGATTTATGGAATTTGGGTTTTCCCTAAAATGGGAATTGTGGGAGCTGCTATCGGTACGATAGTTTCTCGTATTGTTATGTTGCTTTTTATGCATTACATCATGATTAGAAAGCCAAAATTCCATCCTTATTTTGAGAATTTTAGTTTAAAGGAAATTAAGAAAAAGATGCTCAATAAAATTATCAACTTAGGCTTGCCTTCCTCTATGCAAATGTTTTTTGAGGTAGGCTTGTTTACAGGGGCAATTTGGCTTTCAGGAGTTTTGGGAACGACAAGCCAGGCTGCAAATCAGATTGCGTTGAGTTTAGCTTCTTTGACTTTTATGTTTGCAATGGGTTTAAGTGTGGCTGTAACAATTAGAGTAGGGAATCAGAAAGGATTGATGGATTATGTGAGATTACAGCTTGTGGCGCGATCCATATTTTTATTAGCAATACTTCTTGAGACTGTATTTGCTGTTGTTTTTGTGGTTTTTCACCAATATTTACCTCAAATGTTTGTGGATGTTAACGACATGAAGCACATAGTTGAGACTGAGGAAGTTGTTCTAATAGCCTCCCAGCTACTATTTGTGGCAGCATTTTTTCAAATTTCTGATGGAATTCAAGTTGTTGTTTTGGGTGCTTTAAGAGGTTTGCAGGATGTCAAAATACCAATGTATATTACATTTGTGGCGTATTGGGTTGTTGGTTTTCCAATTTCAATTTACCTGGGGTTATACACTGATTTGAAAGCTACTGGTATTTGGATAGGATTACTGGTAGGATTATCTTTTGCCGCTTTATTTTTGTATCTTCGCTTCTCTCGATTGACGAAAAAGTTAATCTTAGAGAAATCTATAAAATAATGTTATTCTAACATTGTAACTTCTAATTTGTTTATTAGTCTAATAAACATTCTAAATTAAAATACATGATAATACTTATTATTCTAGGCATAATCTTAGTGGTTATGAGCTTTACTTTGAAAACGGATCAAAATCCGCTGTCAAAATTTTCAAGTCTTTTTAAAATTATTGGAATAGTATTAATTGTTGGAGGAATATTCTCTTCAGCATTTAAACAAATCAATGCGGGTACAGTGGGTGTTAAATCCTTGTACGGTAATGTAGAACCAGGTATTCTTACAAGTGGACTGAATGTGATTAACCCACTTTTAGATGTGACTGACTTTGATATTCGAACTCAAAATTACACCATGTCTTCAGGGCAGTCTGAAGGAGATCAAGTGGGTGATGATGCGATTCGAGTATTGTCAAATGATGGACTTGAAGTAGTGATTGATTTAACTGTTCTATACCGTGTGTCAGCGGCAGATGCTCCACGTATTTTTAAAGAAATCGGAGTAAGTTACAAAGATAAAATTGTGCGTCCAGTTACTAGTACACGTATCCGTGATAATGCAGTCTATTATGACGCGGTAGCTTTGTACTCTACTAAAAGAGTTGAATTTCAAGATCGTATTTTTAACACTATTCAAGAGGACTTTAAAGCAAGAGGTCTTATTCTAGAGCAATTGCTGATTAGAAATATTAATCTTCCTACTTCAGTAAAAGCATCTATTGAAAGTAAAATTAATGCGGAACAAGACGCACAAAAAATGACTTTTGTATTGCAAAAAGAAAAACAAGAAGCAGAACGCAAAAGAGTAGAAGCACAAGGTATTGCTGATTACCAAAGAATTATTTCTATTGGTTTAACGGGAAAACAATTGCAATATGAATCCATAAAAGCACAAAAAGAACTAGCCGCATCACCAAATACAAAAATTATTTTTATGGATGGGAAAGGAAGTTCTTCAATCATTCTTTCTGATAAATAGATTATATTTGTTGCAACGATTATTGATTTAATCGTTGCAATGAATTTAGCAATTAATGATTTAACATTTATAAATGGAATTACCAAAATTTTTACTAGGCGACAACACTGATTTTCAAGAAGATATTTTTATCATTCACTTAGATTATCCAAGATTTATTATCAATCTTAAAGATGATGAGGTAGAATTTATTGAAGAAGCCGAAGATCTGGATGAAGGAGAATTAAATGCCGAAATGGAAGGATTAATAGTTTTGGCTAACGAATTTTATGATCGAGAAATGGAACGTTACGAGAAAGAGTAACGATTAATATATTGTTTTACTGTAAATCTAGATGAGATATCAAATAGATTTATCCTTTAAAATACTTTTCTAACAATATTTGAGCGGCTGCAAAAGGTGATATTTCATCGTTTTGCACCGCTTTTTTGTTTGAATCTAATAATTTTTGAATTTCTGGATTATTGTAAAAACGAAGCTTCAGTTGTTCGTTGATGGTTTCGAGCATCCAATATTCATTTTGCTCCGAACGTTTTACATTAAAGTAATCGTTGCCTTTTGTTAGTTCGACAAATTGTGCAATCGTTTCCCATACATCTGGGATTCCATCTTGGGTAATCGCACTGCAGGTAGCGGTTGTGGGAATCCAACCTGATCTTTTTGCCGGAAATAAATGTAGCGCTCTGTTGAATTCCGTTTTTGCAAGTTTTGCTTTTCGAATGTTATCTCCATCTGCTTTATTGATGACAATCGCGTCTGCCATTTCCATAATACCGCGTTTGATGCCTTGTAACTCATCACCAGCTCCAGCAATTTTTAATAACAAAAAGAAATCCACCATACTATGAACCGCTGTTTCACTTTGACCAACGCCTACCGTTTCTATGATTATGGTGTCAAAGCCACAAGCTTCACAAAGTGTAATTGTCTCGCGTGTTTTTCTGGCTACGCCACCTAAGGTATCTCCAGAAGCAGAAGGGCGTATGTAAGCGTTTTTGTCTTTGACCAATTCTTCCATGCGGGTTTTATCACCCAAAATACTTCCGTGCGAAATGGTACTGCTCGGATCAACTGCTAGAACAGCTACTTTCTTTCCTAATCCAGTTAAATGTTTTCCAAACGCTTCAATGAAGGTGCTTTTTCCAACGCCAGGAACACCTGTAATTCCAATTCGAACTGATTTATTTGCATGAGGCAAACAAGCATTAATAACTTCGTTGGCTTTGACTAAATGATCCGGATTCGTACTTTCTACCAAAGTAATAGCGCGGCTTAGAGCTGTTATGTTACCTGACAAAATTCCCTTAACTAATTCATCAGATGAAGGTTGTACTTTTCTATATTTTTGAATGTTTTTTACAACAGATGGACTAAATATTTCTGGCTGTGGAATTCCAGCTTTCTCGTTAAGGGCAGTATGTTTTATTTTGTCGTTTTCCAAAGGTTATAATCATTTTAGTAAAATTAACACTTAAACATGAATTATTAGAATTTAATCCGCTTTTTAATTAGAATAGTTTAGCTCATGTCATTGAAATTGTATTATTGAAAAATAGTTAAATACAATTCTAATAATTTTGATTTATACCAAGTGATAGTGCTAAATTAGCTGATATAATTTTTAGACGATGACTAACTTTATTCTTATCTTTTTTTATTTAATTCTTGGGATTGTATTGCAACGTGTAAAACGATTTCCTGCTAACAGTTATAAGCTATTAAATAAGATTGTAATTTATATTTGCCTTCCTGCTTTGGCCTTGTATTACATTCCTAAAATTCATTGGAACAATCAATTGTTATTTCCTATTGGCGTGGCATGGATTGGGTTTGCAGTTTCGTTTGTGTTTTTTCGCTTTTTAGGAAAAAAGTATGGTTGGTCCAAAAAACTGACTGGATGCTTAATCTTAACGGCAGGTCTGGGGAATACTTCGTTCCTTGGTTTTCCAATTATCGAAGCGTTATACGGTCAGGAAGGAATGAAAACCGCAATATTAGTAGATCAACCCGGAACTTTTGTAGTGCTTTCTACTTTAGGGATTCTGGTAGCTACTATGTACTCTAAAGGGGAGCCAAATGGCATTCAAATTTTTAAGAAAATAATATTTTTTCCTCCATTTATTACTTTTGTGGTGGCCTGTGTAATGAATGTATTAAATTTTGATTTCCATGAATGGATACAATATATTCTGCAAAAAGTAGGTAGCGGAGTTACCCCATTGGCGTTGATTTCAGTTGGGCTGCAGCTTCGTTTTGAAAGTAGAAGCCAGCATTGGCGGTTTTTGGGACTTGGGCTTTTATATAAACTGATATTGACTCCGGCCATAATCTATGTGTTGTACGTTGTGATTTTAAATCAAAATTCTAAAATGATTGAAGTGGCCATCATGGAGTCAGCGATGGCGCCCATGATAACTGCCAGTATATTGGCGACTACACATGGTTTAAAGCCCCGTTTAAGTAGTATGATGATTGGTTTTGGAATCCCTATTTCTTTTATCACTTTAGCGTTTTGGTACTTTGTACTTCGTTTTATTTAATTTTTTCTTTTTTTATTCCGATATGAATACTATTTCTAATACTGATTTAAAAGCAGATAATCCTGCAATAGCTAAAAAAACTATTTATTCGGTTTTGTTTTCCATTGCTTTTGCTCATTTGATAAATGATTTAATGCAGTCGGTTATTCCGTCTACTTACCCAATTCTTAAAGAGAATTTTAGCTTAAATTTCACTCAGATCGGGTTGATTACTTTTGTGTATCAGCTGACGGCCTCCTTATTACAACCCTTTATTGGTTTTTATACTGATAAAAAACCAAAGCCTTATTCATTGGCAATTGGTATGGTGTTTACGATTTCGGGACTAGCTTTATTATCTGTGTCTACTCATTTTTGGATGATATTAGGGGCGGTTTCCCTCGTGGGTATTGGTTCTTCCATATTTCATCCAGAAGCATCTCGTGTTGCTTTTTTAGGTTCTGGAGGGAAAAGAGGTTTGGCCCAATCTATCTTTCAGCTGGGTGGCAATACCGGAAGCGCCATCGGGCCATTGTTAGTTGCTATAATTGTGGCTCCTTATGGTCAATCAAATATCATATGGTTTGTAATTGTTGGTATTTTAGGAATGTTTGTTTTGACTAAGATTGCTGTTTGGTACCAAAACCATTTGAATTTGCGTGCGGCTAAAAAAATAGCTACCGAGGATGAGACTGTTCCTTTTTCGAAAAGAAAAATACAAATTTCGATAGGAGTATTACTTCTTTTAATTTTTTCGAAATTTTTCTATATGTCTAGTATGTCGAGCTATTTTACATTTTATTTAATGAAAAAATTTGGACTTAGTATTCAAGAATCTCAGTTTCATTTATTTGTTTTCTTAGCTGCTGTGGCGGCGGGTACATTAATTGGAGGTCCTTTAGGGGATCGTTTTGGAAGGAAATACATCATTTGGATTTCAATTTTGGGAGCCGCTCCCTTTACCTTGCTTTTGCCTTACGCTAATTTATTTTGGACAGGAATATTATCAGTGGTTATAGGAATTGTTATTGCTTCGGCATTTTCGGCCATTTTAGTATTTGCACAAGAATTGATGCCGGGGAAAGTAGGTATGATCTCTGGTTTGTTTTTTGGTTTTGCTTTTGGAATGGGTGGGTTAGGATCTGCTCTTTTGGGGTATTTGGCTGATCAAACCAGTATAGAATATGTTTATAAAATCAGTTCTTTTCTGCCTTTGTTGGGCGTCTTTACTTATTTTTTACCCAATGTAAAAATGAAAAAAAACGGACGATAGGTTCGGTATATTTGTTTGCTTACGTGTCTAGTTCACTTTTTTTTGACTAACTTTAATAAAAATATAAAGAAACTATGGCAACATTACGATTAGGAGATATTGCTCCAGATTTTACAGCAGAAACAACAATGGGGGAAATTAATTTCCATGAATGGATAGGAGATTCATGGTGCGTGTTGTTTTCGCATCCTGCCGATTTCACGCCCGTTTGTACTACTGAACTAGGAACTGTTGCGAATTATTATCCCGAGTTTGAAAAAAGAAATACAAAAGTAATTGCATTAAGTGTCGACGGATTAGAGTCGCATCTAAAATGGATTAAAGATATTGAGGAAACTCAAAATGTTACTTTGCAATACCCGATTATTGCAGACGAAAGTAAGACTGTTGCAAATCTTTATGATATGATTCACCCCAATGCAAATGAAACCTTTACTGTTCGATCTGTTTTTATAATTGCACCTGACAAAAAAATTAAATTGATATTGACTTATCCAGCTTCTACGGGAAGAAATTTTGATGAAATTCTGCGCGTTATTGATAGTCTGCAGCTCACATCAGAATACAGTGTGGCAACACCCGCAAACTGGAAAGATGGGAATGACGTGGTGATTTCTCCTTCAATTCCTGACCATGATATACCTGCAAAATTTCCAAAAGGATATCAGCAAATAAAGCCTTATTTGAGAATGACTCCTCAGCCAAACAAATAAGATTTTATAGATTTTTAAAATTTGAAAAGTATAATGAAAGCTATTTTATTATACTTTTTTTATGCTTAAAAAGGATGTAAGTGGAACTAGTTTTTTTGCGATTAGTAATAAACAAACCCGCTATAATGATTCCCATACTTATGATTTGGCTCAGAACAATATTCTGATTTAGAAACAAGTAAGCTAAAACTCCGCTAAAGACAGGTATTAAATAATAGATTAATGCTGTTTTTTGTGTCCCAATTAACGTAATGGCTTCGTTCCATAAATAATAGGAGACTAGCGAGGCGAAAATGCCAACATAAGTGGCAGCAAAAATTGTGGTGGAGTCAAAAATAACTTTCTTGTAATAGAGGTGTTCCCAAAGGTAGAAAGGGAAGAGGAAAAGGACTCCCAAAACAAAAACACTAAATAGAAATACTTTGGATGGTAATCCCTTTGGCTTAAGCCTGACCAAAATAGTATAACTCGCAAAGAAAAAACAAGCAATCAACATTATTAAATCACCTATTGCAAACTTAATTTGAAGTAGGGATAGTAAAGAACCTTTCGTAATTAAGATTAGAACCCCGAGTATGATTGTTAAGATGCCAATAATTTTAGTGTTGCTTACTTTTTCCTTGAAAGCAATTCGGGATATTGCTACAATAAATAAGGGAATGGAAATGGCTATTAAAGATAGATTGACCGCTGATGTTGTTTTTCCGGCAAAATAAATCAACGTGTTAAATATGGTGATTCCAAGAACGGCAGTGAGGGCAAGGAAACGAATGTTTTTCTTTATTTCTACACGATTTCTAATAGTGCTCTTAATGGCAAAAGGAGCTAAAACGACACAAGCGATCGTCCATCTCCAAAAAGCCAAACCCACAGGTGGAATATGACCTTTTATGCCACTTGCAATCACAAAATTTACCGACCAAAGTAGGGTAGCGCATAGTGCGAATAAAACACCTTTTGTCTGGTTATTCATGTTCTTAAATTCTAAAGGGAGGTTTTAAACTAGATTGTTTATTTTAGCATGCTGTAATAGAATAATAGTCTTAGCATCTTTAATTTCACCAGATGCAATCATAGCATAGGCCTCGTCATAAGACATTTCCATAACATCAATGTTTTCTTCTTCATGTGCGACGCCACCGCCATCGCTTACCCTCATAGATTCGTCATATTCACCAACAAATAAGTGTAAAATTTCGGTTACAGCGCCTGGAGACATATAGGATTCCATTACTTTTTCCACTTTTGAAATGCGATATCCCGTTTCTTCCTCCGTTTCTCTAATGATGCATTGCTCTGGATTGTCCTGGTCTAAAAGGCCGGCGCAAACCTCAATCATCATTCCTGATTTGTTTTCATTTAGATACGTCGGTAAACGAAACTGTCGGGTAAGAATTACTGTTTTTTGTTTTGAATTATAAAGTAAAATGGCTGATCCATTTCCACGATCGTACACTTCTCTTTTTTGAGTAATCCAGCTATTATCTTTTTTTTGGTAGTCGAAAGTTACTTTATTTAATATGTACCAATTGTCAGAAAGAAGTTCTGTTTGTTTTATTTTTATTTGAGGATCTTGCATTTGCGGGATGTTTATAGGCTTTTGAAAAAAGATATATTTTCATAATTAAAAAACGCTCTGAAATTTCAGAGCGTTAGTTAATCTTATTTAGTAATTGTTTGTTTTCTATCTGGCCCTACAGAGACAATTTTGATAGGAACTTCAACTTCTTTTTCAATAAAGTCAATGTATTCTTTTAGTTCTTTTGGTAATTCATCGTATGTAGTCATACCCGTCAAATCTGCTTTCCAACCTTTGAATTCTTTGTAAACTGGAGTTACATTTTCTGGTTCAATGTTGTAAGGGAAGTGAGCGATGTTTTTACCTTTATAGGTGTACTCAGTACAGATTTTTAAAGTTTCAAATCCTGAAAGTACATCACCTTTCATCATCATTAATTGTGTAACGCCATTTACTTGAATAGCATATTTCAATGCTACTAAGTCTAACCAACCACAACGTCTTTGTCTTCCTGTAACAGATCCAAATTCATTTCCTACTCTTGCCATTGTAGTACCGTCTTCGTCAAAAAGTTCAGTAGGAAATGGTCCGCTACCTACACGTGTTACGTAAGCTTTGAATATTCCGTATACTTCTTTGATTTTGTTAGGAGCAATTCCTAAACCGGTACAAGCTCCTGCAGCAGTAGTATTAGAAGAAGTTACAAATGGATATGTTCCAAAGTCTACATCCAGTAAAGAACCTTGAGCTCCTTCACATAGTATTGATTTACCCGCTTTTTGAGCTTGGTGTAAATATTCTTCACTATCAATAAAATCAAGTTTTTTCAAATCTTCGATAGATTCAAAAAATTCTTTTTCAAGTTCTTCTAAGTTATATTGAATGTTTACATCATAAAATGCAATCATTGCTTCATGCTTGTCAGCAAGTGCTCGATATCTTTCTTTGAAATCTTCTAATTCGATATCGCCAACACGAATTCCGTTTCTACCGGTTTTGTCCATGTAAGTTGGTCCAATACCTTTCAATGTAGAACCAATTTTAGCTTTCCCTTTTGAAGCTTCAGAAGCAGCATCTAGCAAACGGTGAGTTGGTAAAATTAAATGTGCTTTTCTTGAAATGATTAATTTCGATTTAATATCTAAATTAAATTTAGCTAAACCGTCAACTTCACCTTTAAAAACAACTGGGTCGATTACAACACCATTTCCAATAATATTAATGTTATTATCGTGAAAAATTCCAGAAGGAATAGTTCTAAGGACATGTTTTATTCCGTCAAATTCTAAAGTATGTCCAGCATTTGGTCCACCTTGAAAACGAGCAATAATATCGTATTTTGAAGTAAGTACATCAACAATTTTTCCTTTTCCTTCATCTCCCCATTGTAATCCTAGTAATAAATCTACGGTCATTCTGTTTATTATTTGCAGTTAATTATTTATTTGCTGAACCTCTCGCAAGTGATTCGTATTTTTTAAATTTCAGTTTCTGATATTGGTTTTTTCTTAACTCCGTATAGATATAAGGAGTGATTGGTGATTTCAATATCAAATATTTCTTCGATTGTTTTTTTGATGCTTTGTATTCTTGGATCGCAAAATTCAATCACTTCTCCCGTATCTGTCATGATAATATGATCATGTTGTTTATCGAAGTATGATTTTTCGTAATGTGCTTGATTTTGACCAAACTGATGTTTGCGAACTAAAGCACAGTCCAATAATAACTCAATTGTATTGTATAAAGTAGCTCTACTGACACGGTAGTTTTTGTTTTTCATTTTGATATAAAGATTCTCTATATCAAAATGCTCTTCACTTTCATAAATTTCTTGAAGGATAGAATAACGTTCTGGAGTTTTTCGATGCCCTTTTTTTTCAAGATACATTGTAAATACATTTTTTACAATTTCTTGGTTTTTGTTGTTATCTGTTGAAATGAGTGTCATATCTGGCAAAGATAAATTATTTATTCTAATAGTTTTCAAGTTTAAAGACTTATAAGAGCATAAATTGTGAGTTTTGAAACAAAAAGAACTTAATTACTGTAGTCCTTAACGAGTCGGCAAAACCGATAATTATGCTTTAATCCTAATGCTTTTATTTTTTATAAACACGGGTTACCTTATCGATTCCGTCGATTTTTTTAATATTATCGATTAGTTTATTCAGTATAGTACTATTCTGAACGACAACAATTAATTGTCCTTTGAATAGTCCAGCATCTCCGTTCAAGGATATGCTTTGAATGTTGACCTGCATATTATTCGAAATTACTTTAGTCAACTCATTTGTAAGTCCTAACGTATCCATTCCTGTAATATTGATGATGGCCTTAAATTCTTGTTGTGAAGAATCAATCCATTTGGCTTGCATGATACGATACGCATAGTTCGATTGCATTGCGATTGCATTTGGACAATCTTTTTTATGTACTTTTATACCTTCATTTATAGTGACAAAGCCGAAAACTGGATCTCCTGGAATAGGATTACAGCAGGCTGATAGTTTGTAATCTAGTTTATCTTGTTCCTTACCAAATACCAGCATGTCATAATTGCTGCTCAGTACTTGTTTGTGCAGATCTGCATCGGCAGTCTGCCCAGAACGTTTCATTTTGCTTTTAAAGAAATTGATTAATGTATTGCTTTTTTGGGCAGCATAATCTTTAAGTTGTTGGTTTTCAATTGATCCTACCCCAACTCTGTAAAATAAATCTAAACTGGTTTTTAGTTTGAAAAAATTGACTAACTCATTAACTACATTCTCATTTAAAGTTATTTTTAAGTGTTTTAATTTACGAGTAAGAACTTCTTTTCCGTCTTCAGCAATTTTTTTAGTATTCTCGTTTAAGACATTTCTAATCTTATTTTTTGCTCTGGATGTGGTTACGTAATCAAGCCAGTTGATCGTTGGTTTTTGATTTTGAGAAGTGATAATTTCGACCTGATCGCCATTTTTTAATTCATAATTTAAAGGAACTAATTTTCCGTTTACACGCGTTCCCCGAGTCTTAATTCCTATTTCTGAATGTATGCCAAATGCAAAATCCAGCGAAGTGGCTCCCTTTGGTAACGATTTGATGTCTCCTTTTGGGGTAAAAACATAGATCTCTTTTGAATACAGATTCATTTTAAAATCCTCAACAAAATCTACGGCACTGGTTTCTGAATTTTCAAGTGCTTCTTTAAGTAAGTTCAACCAAACATCCAAACCACCTTCTTCTGTGGCGCCATTTTTATATTTGTAATGAGCTGCATACCCTTTTTCTGCAATCTCATCCATACGCTCGCTGCGTACTTGTACTTCTACCCAACGCCCTTTTGGTCCCATAACCGTAATGTGCAATGCTTCATATCCGGTAGATTTAGGAGAGGATATCCAATCGCGCAAACGGCTTGGGCTCGGGCGATAATGGTCGGTTACAATGGAATATATTTTCCATGCTAGAAATTTTTCATCGTGCGGATTTGCTTTGTAAACGATCCGAAGTGCAAACTTATCATAGACTTCATCAAAACTTACATTTTGAGCCAGCATTTTTCTTCTGATAGAATAGATAGATTTTGGACGACCTTTTATAACATATTCAACTCCTTCAGCGTCTAAAGAGCTTTTAATCACGTCAGAGATGTCTTTTATGTAGGCATCTTGTTGTTCTTTTGTCTCTTTAATTTTGCTAACGATATTGTTGTAAACGATAGGTTCAGTGTATTTTAGCCCTAAATCTTCCAGTTTTGTTTTGATGTTGTATAATCCTAAACGATGGGCAAGAGGTGCATAGATATATAAAGTCTCAGAGGCAATTTTGACTTGTTTATGGTTTTCCATGGACTCCATAGTTTGCATGTTGTGCAATCTATCGGCTATTTTTATTAGGATAACGCGCACATCATCATTAAGCGTCAATAACATTTTACGGAAATTTTCGGCTTGCATCGATACGTTCATATCTTTTTGAACCAACGAAATCTTAGTTAACCCTTCTACAAGTTGCGCCACTTTTGGATTAAAAATCCGTTCAATGTCTTTAACGGTAGTGGGAGTGTCTTCCACAACATCATGTAATAATGCTGCGGCAATAGAAGTGGCACCCAATCCTATTTCTGAAGCGACTATTTTTGCCACGGCAATAGGGTGGAAGATATAGGCTTCCCCTGATTTTCTTCGTTGTTCTTTATGAGCTTCTACTGAAACATCAAATGCTTTACGTATTAGTTTCTTGTCTTCAGTAGTCAAGGTCTGGTAACTAATGCGCAGTAATTCTTTGTATTCCTGAGCAATTGCTTTGTTCTCTTTTTCTATATCTATTTCTGTCATAGCGGCATGGTTCATTTTCTAAAAATAACTATAAGTTAGCAAATATGCAAGAGATAAATTTCTACCTAATATTTAATATTCCGATTGGTCTTTCAATGATGTTTTAGGGTTATTTTTTTTAGATTCGAATAAAATCCAAATCTTGAAAATCATAGCTAAAATCGGTTAAATCAGAGATGGGATTCATTTTTAAAGTAAGGGCTTTTCCTTTTTCATCAAAGCTAAAAAAGAGATGCGCATCAGCATGCAAATAGGCGTTATTCCACTTAACTACATAGTTTCCTTTTTTATAGAAAAACACTTCTCCACTAAGTTGAGAAGAACGTTTCGATTCAAAAAATAACCTCCCTTTTTTCTCGCTTATCACAACATCTCCAAACCATTTGTCTTGATACGTTCCTGTAATTGAAGTTAGGTCAACTTTTACTTTGTCTTTTTTGTTTTTGGCAACCGTAGCCCAAACTTCATCCGTCACTTTATCAGCACTTTCTTCATTGGCTTTAATACGGTTACTGTATATTGTCACATAATCGTCTGATACAATATCTAAATAGCTGTCTTTTATGGTGTTTGTAATGGCGTTAAATGCGGCACCTGATTGTTGGTTTGTCAATACAATAATCCCTAACTGTAATTCAGGAATATAAGTAGTCTGTGTTACAATTCCCTCAAGTCCACCAGTATGTGTTACTTGCTTGTATCCTTTTACATCACTTAAAAACCAACCTAGTCCATACCCATTAAAATGTGTATTGTAGGGAGCCCTAGTTTTGGTTGGAATAATAGTTTGTAACTGCCACATTTCATCATGCTCTTTCTCTGAAAATAACTGCTTATTTTCAGGACCATATTTTCCATTATTCATTTGCATAATTGCCCATTTGCTCAAATCGTTCACACTAGAATAGATTCCGGCCGCTGCATCAAAAAGTTGGTTTTTGTAGCGTTTGATCACTTTTAACTTTCCATTGATGGGTACGTGAGGGGCAATGATATTTGTTGAATCTTTTAAGCGAACAAATGAAGCTGCGCTGTGATTCATTTCGAGTGGTGCCATAATACGCTCCTCAACAAAATCACACCAGCTTTTTCCGCTGACTACATGAATCACTTCGCCAGCAACAATATATAATAGATTGTCATAATCATATTTAGTTCTAAAAGCCGAAACAGGCTTCAAGTATTGTAAGTTTTGAATAATATCAGTAGCTGTAAAGTTACTTCCGTCAGGCCAAATCATTAAATCTCCTGCTCCAAGCCCAAGCCCGCTTCTGTGTGTCAATAAATCACGGATGGTGAATTCCTGAGTTACGTAATCATTATACATTTTAAAGTTAGGAAGGTATTTGATGACTTTATCGTCCCATTTTATTTTTCCTTCATCCACTAATATGGCTAGTGATGCGCTTGTAAAAGCTTTACTGTTAGAAGCAATGCCAAATAAAGTATTGGCATCCACTTTTTCTTTTGTATCGATAGATTTTACTCCATATCCTTTAGCAAGAATTACTTTTCCGTCTTTTATAATCGCTACCGCAATTCCGGGGACATTAAAGGCAGTTAAGGTTTTGTTTACCAATGCGTCCACTTGCGGTTCTGTTATTTGTCCGAAGGAAACTGTTGTTGTGATTAATGCTATTAGAGCGAATAATTTATTTTTCATATTCTTATTTGTTTAATGGTGGAATCAAAAATGTAATTTTAAAACCCTCTTTGCCTTTTAGCTTCAAAAATCAATATTGCTGCAGCAACTGAAACATTCATACTGTCGATTTCGCCCTGCATTGGGATTATAATATTTTGTGTGGCAGCATCACGCCAATCTTGCGTCAGACCTGTTGCTTCCGTACCTACAACTAGCGCTGTTGGTGTAGTGTAATCTACTGTATGATAAGACGTTGAATTCTGTAAAGTCGCACAATAGAAATTGATTTTTTTTTCTTTTAGGAAAGTAATTATTTCTGCTGTCGTTCCTGTTGCAATTTGGTTTGTGAACAAACAGCCTACACTGGAGCGAACAATATTTGGGTTATAAAGATCACTTTTTGGATTTGCAATAATTACGGCATCAAGATTAGCTGCGTCTGCAGTTCGCAATAAAGCACCAATGTTTCCTGGCTTCTCCGGTGCTTCGGCAACAAGAATCAATGGGTTGTCTGATAACTTTAAATCAGACAGTTGTTGCGATTTTATTTTGGCTATAGCCAAAATACCCTCAGTAGTATCGCGATACGCCAGCTTTTGAAAAACCTCTTTGTTGATTTCAATCAGCTCGGTAGTTCTTGATATTTTTTTCGCTTCAATTTCAGTGCAAATTTCAGGATAAAATAGAATGGTTTCTATTTCGTAACCTCCTTTTAGTGCCAAGGAAATTTCGCGTTTTCCTTCTATTAAGAAAGTGCCTGTTTGCTTGCGGTTTTTAGCTTTTTCTTGTAATAATACCAAAGATTTTATGAATGGATTTTGAATTGAAGTGATTTGTTTCAAGATATTCTAAAATTTAATTATTATTTAGGAAACAAAGATACATAGAGAACAGGCAGTTTTAAAAATTTGAAACAGAATATTTGTAAATCTAGAAAGCGATTCGATAGATATGTTTGTCAGAACTACTTTACGCCAGTATTTTTCTTTAATTTTGCGGCAATTGTTTTAGAGAAAACAATACGATTTCCTCAATTTAAATTCATAAAAATCATGTTTCATTTATTGGATATTATAGGAACAATTGCTTTTGCTTTGTCGGGAGCGTTGACTGCTATGAGTAAAAAGCTTGATCTTTTTGGTGTATTTATTATTGCCTTTGTAACAGCAGTAGGTGGAGGAACCTTGCGCGATGTGATGATTGGGAGCACACCTGTGGGATGGATGCTTAATTTAGAGTACGTATACGTGATAGGCATCGCCTTTGTTTTAGCCCTAGTATTTAGAAAGAAATTCGACCGACTTCGCACGTCGCTATTATTATTCGATACGATTGGACTTGGGGTTTTTACTTTGATTGGTCTCGAAAAAGGAATTAATATTGGGCTACACCCTGCAGTTTGCATTGCTTTAGGAACCATGACTGCTTGTTTTGGAGGTGTTATTCGAGATATTTTATGTACTGAAATCCCGGTAATTTTCAGAAAAGAAATTTATGCTACTATTTGTATCTTGGGCGGAATTGTTTTTTTTATTCTAAAAAAATTCAATTTAGAGAATGATATTTTATACTTAATAACCTCATTGGTAATTATTTCAGTTCGTTTAATGGCGGTGAAATTCAAATGGTATTTGCCCACTTTAGAAAACGAGTAAAAAATGATTACTTTCACAAAGTCTAAAAATTAATAGTGAAAAATTATTACGTCAAACAATATCAAGGTAGCGATTATGCAAATTGGAATGCTTTTATAAGCAAAGCCAAAAATGCAACTTTTCTTTTTCATCGGGATTTCATGGAATACCATTCAGATCGATTTCAAGATTATTCCTTATTGGTTTTTGAAGAAGACAAACTTATTGCGGTATTACCTGCAAACAGAGTTGGAGAGACCGTGTATTCTCATCAAGGTTTGACTTATGGCGGGGTAGTTTATACTTCTAAAATAAATAGCGAAAAAGTAACTGATATTATTGACGCCATTTTATCTTTTTTTAAAGAGAAAAGGGTGCGTTTTTTTTATTTTAAACCCATTCCTTCTTTTTATACTTCTGGGGGAAATCATGAAATAGATTTTTTTCTACTTAAAAAGGGAGCATTTCTAGATAAAAAAGAGATGAATATGGCCATAAATTTAGCACTGCCATTAACAATTTCAAAAAGCAAATTAAAGCATTTGAGGAAAATGGAAGATCCCGATTTAGAAATAGTCGAAGAAGATCAATTGGAAGCTTTTTGGAAATTGGTTTTGGAGCCAAGATTATGGGAGAAATATAATGCTAAACCAGTTCATACAATACAAGAAATAACAAAGTTAAAGAACAACTTTCTTAATAATATCAAACAGTTTTCTGTGTATTATAACAATGATATAATTGCAGGAATAACACTGTTTGAAACGGATACAGTAGTGAAATCACAATACGGAGCTACAACCAAAAAAGGGGAGGAGTTGCGTGCATTGGATTTTTTATTCATTACTTTAATTAAAAAATACAAGAGAGAAGGTAAACTTTTTTTCGATATGGGAATTGTTAATGAAGATAATGAAAAAGGATACCATGCTGGACTTTTGAAACAAAAAGAAGAATTGGGTTGCTCTGTTTACAGTCAGGATTTTTATAAAATGAATCTTATATGATACCATTCCTTGATTTAAAGAAAATAAATGAGCCTTATGAAACAGCTTTTCAAGAGAAATTGAAATTGGTTTTAGCAAGTGGATGGTATATATTAGGGAATGAAGTAAAAGAATTTGAATTTAATTTTGCTACTTTTTGTAAAGCAAAACACTGCATCGGAGTTGGGAATGGTTTTGATGCCTTAACGCTGATTTTTAAAGGCTATATTCAGTTGGAGAAATTACAAAAAGGCGATGAAGTCATCGTTCCTGCCAATACGTATATCGCGAGTATTCTGGCAATTTTAGAAGCAGGTTTGATTCCGGTTTTGGTCGAGCCAAAGTTGGACACTTATAACATCAATCCAGATTTAATCGTAGAAAAAATCACTCTGAAGACAAAAGCAATTTTGGCCGTTCACTTATATGGACAATTAGCCGAAATGGATGCTATAAATACTATTGCAGCTAAACATAATTTGCTGGTAGTCGAAGATGCCGCTCAAGCTCATGGAGCGGTAGCAAATTATAATTTCCAAATTCCAAATTCCAAAACACAATCGGATGATAATTTCGCAATTTTACTAGCTCCCCGTTCGGGGGCGGGGGGGGCTTCTGCGTACAGTTTTTATCCTGGAAAAAATCTGGGAGCGTTGGGGGATGGTGGTGCGATAATTACGAATGATTCGGCATTAGCCAAAATCGTATTTTCACTTCGTAATTATGGTTCAGAAACCAAATACTACAATGAGTATGCGGGAGTAAATTCAAGGTTAGATGAGTTGCAAGCCGCTTTTTTAAATGTGAAATTACCGCATTTAGATGCTGAAAATGAACAACGTAGAAGGATTGCGAGAAGGTATTTGGCAGAAATTAAAAACGATAAAATAATGTTGCCCAAATGGGATTCTTCAAATAATCATGTCTTCCATTTGTTTGTGATTCGAACAGAAAAAAGAGCGGAATTACAAAAGTATTTACATGAAAATGGAATACAGACCGTAATTCATTATCCAGTTCCTCCGCATAAACAAAAAGCGTTATCTGAATGGAATGATCTGTCTTTTCCTATTACCGAAATAATACATGAAACGGTATTGAGTTTACCTATAAGTCCTGTTTTGACAGATGAAGAAGTGACTTTAATTATAGCAATTTTAAATAAATATTGATTTGGAAGTTTTGAAAAAAATATACCGATCACAGCTGTTTAAAATAAGTTCTTTAAATAGCTTAAGCATTATATTAAAAATTGGAATTGGGTTAGTTACGTCTAAATTGCTAGCTGTTTTTGTTGGGCCAAGTGGCATGGCTTTAGTTGGGAATCTCAGAAACTTTATGACTTCAGTAGAAAGTATTTCTACTTTGGGTTTCCAAAACGGAATTGTGAAATATGTAGCCGAGATTAAAGAAGAAAAGCCGCGTCTTCAAAAATTATTGTCCACTATTTTTATAAGTTTAGTTGTTGTTGCTATTCTCTTAAGCGGCGTTTTATTTTTATTTGCCGCATTTTGGAACCAAGAAATATTTGGAAATAATTACCAATATAAGTCTATTTTCAGAGCATTAGCATTGGCCTTGCCCTGGTATGTCATCTCCATCTTTTTAATTTCCGTTCTCAATGGTTTGGGTAGCTTTAAAAGGGTGATTTGGATTAACAGTATCGGAAATGCTATCGGATTGCTAGTTTCGATAGCTTTAATTTTGGAGTATAGAACCTTTGGAGCATTATTAGCGATTGTTGTTTCACCGGCTTTATTATTTTTTGTCAGTTTCTATTTTGTCAACAAAGAAATTGATGTTTTTAAATCAATCAGCCGTAGTGATTTTGATTTCGCGATCATAAAGAATTTGTCTTCCTATTCATTAATGGCATTGGTTTCATCCGTTTTAGGACCTTTAGTTTTTCTTGCGATACGAAATAATATTATTCAAACGCTCGATTATAACCAGGCGGGCTATTGGGAAACGATGATGCGTATTTCGACATATTATATGCTTTTTGCAAGTACTATTTTGACAGTTTATTTTTTACCTAAACTTGCTGTCGTAAAAAATAATCAAGAAACGAAAATCGTTTTTTGGAGTTATTATAAATGGATATTACCTGTTTTTATTGTAGGGGTGACTATTGTTTATTTTTTACGTTTTTATATTGTAAAATTACTTTTTACGCAGGAGTTTTTACCGGTGACCACTTTGTTCTTTTGGCAGTTAGTAGGAGATGTGTTAAAAGTGGCCTCGTTGATTTTAGGCTATCAGTTTTTTGCTAAAAAACTTACAGCAGCCTTTATTTTTACTGAATTATTATCTCTTTCTATCAATTACTTCTCCAGTATATTCTTAGTCTCAATTTATGGGTTAGAAGGGATTGTAATGGCGCATGCCTTGACGTATTTCGTATACTTAGTGGTGCTTGGGGTTTATTTTAGGAAAAGCTTATTTTAGCTTTCGGACCAGGTTTTTATGTACCGTTCAGCAATTTTGATATAATCATGCTCCTTCTCTATAAATGCTCTGGCACGTTTACCAATTGCAATAATTTCATTGGGGTTTTCAATTAAAAAAGACAGTTCGTTGACTAGATAATCCACATCAGCGATGGTATTGATGGCTACTTTAGCAGACAGGTTGTAATGCTCTATGAATTGCTGCTCTGCGCCCGTAAAAACCACCTTTCCTTTAGCCATGGCCTCTAAGGCATTGTAGCCTTGGTCGTGAGCATACGTTTGATCTAGTAAAATATGCGCTTTATTATAGGAATTAATGTAGGCGGCATAAGGAACATCTCGTGTTGTAATAATTTCTACTTTGTTCCCGTATTTAGACTCAATTATTTTTAAGGCTTTTTCGAAAAAATCATTTCCTTTCTTGTGATAATTTGCGGTGTTGATTCCGTGAAAAATGATAAGTTTATCTTCGATTTCTAATGGTTGAAAATCAATTTTGTTGGTGTTGATTGGGTTAGGAATTAGACCTAAATATTTTGAATTTTGAAGTAAAGGAAAATGATAATCCAGATCAGAGGCAATAATGCCTTCAATGTTTGAGTAAATTAATTGATGAAGTTTCTTAAACGATTTTGTTTTGAATTTCAATACGTTTTCAAAACTTTTAGTACTAATTCGACCTAATAAATAAGCTTGAATTACCGATTTAAAGTTGGGGGTTTCAAAGCAATATTTTACGTTTAAATAGTCATAACCAGAAGATAATAAGAAAGTTTTGGAGTTGTTTTTGAATAGATGTTTCAGGATTTTCTTTTCATAAAAATAGTTGCAATAAAAGCTGTTTTCATTGATAAGCTGTAAGACATCATAACCGGCGAAGTGATTTTGATTCTTTTTAAATTGGCGGTAGGTCAAATACGAGCTGACATCAAAACCAGACAGCAAATGAATTCCGACTTTTAATTTTTTTAAAAAACCGTTGTCCCATTTTTTTTTAATTGGGTAATCAATTGGATAATTTTTAAAGCCATCTTGGTGTCCTACAATGGAAACTTCATGACCCAATTCCTGCAAGCCTTCTTTAAGGGAGTTATGTAACCTACTAAATTCGCCAACAAGTAAAACTTTCATTTATATGTATATTTGACAAATATATTTACTTTTAGACAGGAATGATAAAAAACACAAATAAAGTCGCTATAATTTCGACCTCATTAGGAAATGGGGGAGCGGAAAAATTTGCTTCGTTGTTGAGTTTTATGTTGGAAAATTTAAATATCGAAGTGCATACTATCATTATAAATGATGCCGTTGACTATGAATATGCAGGTGAGTTGTTGAATTTGGGAATAGATACTGAAAGTCGATTTCCTTTTTTTAAGAAAATAAAAAAGGGGTTTCTATTGAATCGCTATTTAAAGGAGAAACAGATTAGTTGTATCATCGATAATAGACCTAGGAATAATTTGTTAAGAGAAATAATTACGAATTGGATTTATGGAGGGAGAAAAAAGATAGTTATCGTTCATAGTTTTAAATTAGAAAACTACTTTCCAAAGTCTGTATTTTGGTCTCAGTTTTTGTATCGAAAGGCAGCTAAGATAGTATGTGTTTCTGGTGCTATTGAAAAAGAGGTGAAGCTGAAATTTGATTTAAAGAATACCAAGACAATTCATAATCCTTTTGACTTTTCTAGAATACAAATTAGTAAGGATACTGCGACTACCGTAGATTACATCTTGTTTTTTGGGCGATTTGAAGAAAAAGTAAAGAATTTCAGCTTAATGCTTGAAGCTTTTTTTATTTCAAAATTGTTTTTACAGGGATTTCAACTATTCCTTTTGGGAGATGGTCCCGACTTAAACAAGATTCAAGATTCGATTAAAGAATTTCAACTAGAAGACTATGTGATAATTTTGCCTTTTAATAGCAATCCGTTTGATATTGTTCAAAATGCTAGATTTACGGTTTTAACGAGTCATTACGAAGGTTTTCCAATGTCGATTATAGAGTCCTTAGCTTTAGGCATACCGGTTGTCGCTGTGGATTGTAATTCAGGACCAAAAGAAATAGTCATTGATGAGTATAATGGCTTGTTGGTGGAAAATTACAATGCTATTACTCTCGCAGCTGCTTTTAACCGTATGATTTCAGATCGCGAGTTGTATGCTTTTTGTGAAAAAAATGCCGCTAAAAGTGTAGCACATTTATCTATAGAAACGATTTCAAAACAATGGGAATCCATTTTAAACAAAAACAATGACAACTAATAACGACGTTCAATTTATTAAAATTCCAAAAATTAAAGATCGTAGAGGTAATCTTTCGGTAATTGAAGGAGACACTATCCCTTTTGACGCAAAAAGAGTATATTATTTATATGATGTGCCTGGCGGAAGTAGAAGAGGAGGCCATTGCCATATGGAGCAGCAAGAGTTTTTAATCGCACTAAGCGGTAGTTTTGATGTGGTATTAAAAGATGGAAAGTCTAAAAAAGTGATGACACTCAATAAACCTAATATGGGATTGTTGATAGTAGACGGGATTTGGAGAGAATTAGAAAACTTTTCTTCGGGAGCCGTTTGTTTGGTTATGTCTTCAGCGGTATTCGATGAAGCTGATTATATCCGCGATTATAAAGATTTTAAATTATTTAAAAACCGATGAACCAAAACCAGAGTTAGTTAAAACTGTTTTTAAAGAAATTAATTGTTTCAAAATAAAAGAGGGAAGTAGCAATAGTATCCTTTTTTTTAATGCTAAATTTTTTAAGTCAATGGCGTCGTAATAATTTTGAAAGAGTGTTTTGTTTCCGGCCGTTTTGTGTTTTATAGCTAACGAAAATCGATTTAAATCAAGAAATATTTTCAAGTCGGGATTTGATTTTTCCTCTTCTTTGAATTTTGAAAAATCAACTTTAGTATCTAGATAGTTTTTATTTTTTGATAGGCTATTTTCATCATAAACGTACCTTGCTAAAATTTTCCAAGAAAAAAGTACGGGATATTTTAACCCAATACGAATCCACATATCGGTGTCTTGACCGCTTTTTATTTTGGTGTCAAAAGTACCTATCTCTTCGAAAATAGTTTTGTTAAAAACAGCACAGGAAGTACAAATTACCGTTTCCTTAGTACTTGCGGCGAAGTAATTCACAATTTCAAAATCCCCCGTTTTTGCTACTGAATAGTGTGCTGGAAATGTACTTTTTGAAGTTTCGATTTCTATCGCTGCTGAAAAAACTTTGATGTCAGGAAAACGATGTGTTCTTGCAAACATTTCTTCTAAAAATGTAGGATACCAGTAGTCATCAGCATCTATAAAGCTAATGTAATTGGATTGTGCTTTTTCGATTCCGTAATTTCGTGCTGACGAGGCTCCTCCGTTTTCTTTTGTGAAATAACGAATTCTGGGATCATCAAATGTTGCAATTATTTTTTCGCTGTTGTCCGTCGATCCATCATTGACAATCAGCACTTCAAAGTCCGTAAAAGTTTGAGATAACACACTGTTCAATGTATTTTTAATAAAATTTTCCTTGTTATATAATGGAATGACTACAGAGAAAAAAGGCATAAGTATCTTTTGTTTATCAAATATAGCTAAAATACATTATTTTTGTTACTATGGATTTAAGTAAAAGTATTCAAATCATCAGTTTTGACAATCCTTTTCCGCCAAAATACGGAGGAATAATTGATGTTTTTTATAAAATAGAGGCTTTGCATCGGTTAGGGTACAAAGTTTATTTACATTGTTTTGTTTCAGATATTGTAAAGTGTTCTCCGGAATTAAAATTAATTACTGAAAAAGTTTTTTTTTATTCTTCATCAAAAAATAGCTTTTTATTTTTTTCTAAAATTCCCTACTCTGTAATTTCGAGAAGAAACAAAGACTTATTGGCCAATATAGAAAAAATTGACGCGCCAATTTTGTTCGAGGGATTGAAAACTACTTATTTGGTGCACTCAGGCAAGCTGCTTAATCATTTGAAAATATTGAGATTACATAATATTGAACAGGATTATTTTAAAGGAATCGCTAGTAGCGAGAAATCGTTAGTTAGAAAAGTACTTTATTATTTCGAAAGTTTTAAATTCAAATACTACGAGAACATTATAAGCAAGTTTGATAAAGTTTTGACTATTTCTCATTTTGAAGAGGGATATGTGACAAAGAAATTCAATAATTCATGCTATGTCCCGGTTTTTCATGGGAATAGTTTTGTTAGTCATTTAAAAGGAAAAGGTGATTTCGTTTTATATCATGGAGATTTGAATACTGCAGATAATAGAAAATCAGTTGAGTTTTTAGTTTCGGTTTTTAAAGAATTGCCTGATTATAATTTAAGAATTGCTTCAGGTACTGGCGAAAAATTCGTGAAAAATTTAATTAAAAAACGAGAGAATGTGTTTTTTGACAAATTAAAAAATTTTGATGATTTAAAGTGTTTATTAGGTCAGGCACATATTAATGTAACTTGGTCATTTCAAAAGTCTGGCACTAAATTAAAGATTATAAATTCATTATTCAATAGTCGTTTTTCTATAATAAATGACAATATTATTGACGATGTTTTAATTTCAGATTTATGTTGTAAAGTTGAAAGTAAAGAAGAATTAATTCGGGCTATTAAAAAGTTGAACAACAAGTCTTTTACAGACTTTAATAGAAGATTTGAGGTGTTAGAACTGAACTTGAATGATAATACAAATGTTAAACTAATTGATGAAATAATTACCAGGAATAATGAAAAGAGAAGTGCTATCTGATTTAATATATCATAAAATTGGTTCCCAGAAAAAGAGTGTTGAAAAACAGTTTTCTGATTCAAGTGATTCTATTGGCTATTTCTTTATTGATGACTTGTTGCCATTAGAAATTGTCTCAAAAATACATCAAGTTTTTCCAAAACCAGAAGATTTGGTTTTGAAAAAAAGCATTCGGCAGGATAAATATGTTGGAGCTCAGATGAATTTATACAATCCTATATTGGAAGAAATTATTTATGCTTTTCAAGACAATAAGATTGTTGATTTGATTGGCGAAATTTGTCAAATCGAAGCGCCAATTCCAGATGAATTTCTTTATGCTGGAGGACTTTCAATGATGGGGAATAAACAATTCCTGAATCCACATTTGGATAATTCACACGATAAAGACCGAGAACGTTGGCGAGTTTTGAATTTATTATATTATGTCACTCCTGATTGGAATAAGGAATACGGCGGTAACCTCGAATTGTGGCCGGCTGGTTTACGGAAAGATCAAATTACAGTTCATAGTAAATTTAACAGATTGGTAGTGATGGTAACCCATAATGAATCCTTACACTCCGTCTCTCCCATAGTTTATAATGGATTTAGATGCTGTATTTCAAATTATTATTTTTCAAAAAAACCGGTTTTTGCATCGGATAAATTCCATGTTACTTCTTTTCGAGGAAGACCTGAAAATACATTTACAGATACGATTTTGAAAATGGATACTTTCTTACGAATGAATTTAAGAAAAATGTTTAAAAAGGGAATCAGAGAGAATCCACACGTTTATAAGAAATAAAACTAACTATACTGTTCTTTGAACTACTTCAAATATTTTAGTGTCTTCGCATTTTAAGGTCTTTGATGGAAACTTCATTAATAGAGCATAATCGTGGGTAGCCATTATTATTGTCTTTCCATTGGCGTTGATTTTTCTCAAAACCTCAAGTACTTCAGCGCTTGTTTGTGGATCTAAATTTCCGGTTGGCTCATCAGCAAGGATAAGGTCTGGGTCATTAAGTAAGGCTCTTGCAATGGCAACACGTTGTTGTTCTCCACCAGAAATTTGATGTGGCATTTTGCTGGCATATTCTTTCATTCCAACTTTATCCAACACTTCGTCAATTTTTCGGTCCATTTCCTCTTTAACTGTCCAGCCTGTAGCTTTAAGTACAAATAGCATATTGTCTTTAATAGTACGATCCGGAAGTAATTTGAAATCTTGGAATACAATACCTATTTTTCTTCTTAAAAACGGGATATCATCTTCTTTTAAGGTTTCTAAATCAAAATCTACAATGTGTGCTTCACCTTCTGTCAAGGGCATATCAGCATAAAGCGTTTTCATCAAACTACTTTTTCCTGAGCCTGTTTTTCCAATGATGTATAAGAATTCACCACGGTTTACGTCCAAATTAATATTTGATAAAATCACTTTATCTTCTTGATGAATCGTTACGTTTTTTAAAGACAGTATAGCTTGAGACATAATTAGCATTTGTTTATTGGGTAAAAGTAATAAGATAACGGTTGTATTCAAAATAAATTTCATGTATTACGGTGGATTAGCCCGAATATAAATTAACAAGCGGATAATGATAGTTCTGGAGATCCAAATGAGCGTTGTTTGTGGTTTTTAGAAATAGATTGAACTAGTGCTAAGTACTAAAAATGCCATTGTTAAAATATTTATTCATAATAAAACCGAGAGGAGATTCGTTATACACCATAGAATATGATACATTTGAATATTAAAAAAAAAAATAAAATGCGTAAACTTTCTTGGCTTCTCTATTTACTGGTTTTTGTTGTGTCTTTTTCTGTTTCGGCACAAAAATCAACAATATATACCCATGATTTAAAAGATTTTAATAAAGCGCTGTCATTGTTTAATGATGGCCAGTTTGCTTCCGCCAAAATTATATTCGAAAAAGTAAAATCAGAAACTAACAATGACGAAATAAAATCAGATTGTTCTTATTATGACGCGACTTGCGCCATTCGTTTGAATCAGGCCAATGCTGACATGCTTATGGATCGTTTCGTTTCAGATTATCCTACAAGTGCGAAGAGCAATCAGGCATTTATCGAAGTAGCCCATTATTATTTTGATCAAGCGAACTATCCTCAAGCCTTACAATGGTTTGAAAAAGTGAATGAAAGTCAATTGAGTGCGAGCGATAGAGATAAATTTAATTTCCAAAAAGGATATAGTTTCTTTAATTCGAAAAATAAAAAAGAGGCAACTACTTATTTTAATAAGGTGGTAAACTCGCAAGAATACGGTTCGCAAGCCAAGTATTATTTAGGTTTTATGGCTTATGAGGGTGATGACTATAAGGAAGCAACGAAGTATTTTGATGCTGTGTCTGGGGAAGAAAAATACAAAGAAAAGCTTTCGTATTACCAAGCCGACATGAATTTTAAACTAGGTAATTTTCAAAAAGCAATCGATCTAGGTGAAAAAGCGATGGCTAAGTCGAATGCAATTGAAAAATCAGAACTCAATAAAATCATTGGCGAAAGCTATTTTAACCTAAAAAAATACGAGCAGTCGATTCCCTATTTGGCAGAATATAAAGGAAAAAAAGCGAAATGGAATAATACTGATTTTTACCAATTGGGTTATGCGTATTACAAGCAAAATAATTTTGAAAATGCCATTTCACAATTCAATAAGATCATAAACGGAAAAGATTTTGTGGCGCAAAATGCTTATTATCATTTAGGGGAAAGTTACCTGAAGTTAGACAAAAAGCAGGAAGCATTGAATGCTTTTAAAAATGCCTCTGAAATGACATTTGATACTTCGATCCAGGAAGATGCGAGTTTGAACTACGCGAAATTAAGTTATGAAATAGGGAATTCCTACCAAAGTGTACCTGCAGTTTTATTGGATTTTATAAAAAAATATCCTAATAACGCCAGCCGTTCCGTAGTAGAAAAATTATTGATTGATTCGTATATCTCTTCAAAAAATTATAAGGAAGCATTGGTTTTATTGGAAAAAAATAAAAGTCCTGAGAATAAGTTGGCGTATCAAAAAGTTACTTTTTACAGAGGTTTAGAATTATATGCTGACAGAAACTATCCAGAAGCATTAAAAATGTTCAGGAGATCTATCGACGGGCAAGTTGATCCAGCTATTACAGCAAGGGCTGCTTTCTGGAAAGCAGAAACAGAATACGTTTTAGAAGATTATAAAAATGCATTATTGAGTTTTAAACAATTTTCAGGATTGTCTCGTGCTTCGTCTGCACCAGAATATAAAAACATCAATTACAATATTGCCTACACTTATTTCAAGCTAAAAGAATACGATCAGGCGGCAACTTACTTTCAAAACCAAATTGACGCAGTAAAAGACGATAAAGTACGATTGACTGATTCTTACTTGAGATTAGGCGATTGTCAATTTGTAACGTCAAAATATTGGCCTGCAATGGACGCTTACAATAAAGCAATCGATATGAAAGGTGTTGATGCGGATTATGCCTATTATCAAAAAGCGATTTGTTATGGTTTTGTGGCTAAAAATGATAAAAAAATTGAGGAACTGAATTCTTTTTTACAATCGTATCCAAAATCAAACTATAGAGACGATGCCATGTACGAATTGGCTAACACTTATGTTGCAAGCGGAAAACAAGATTTGGCTTTAAAAACATTTGATCGTTTAATTTCTGAATTTAAGAACGGATCTTATACTGCAAAATCAATTTTACGTCAAGGATTAATTTATTACAATTCAGATAAAAACGCGGATGCTTTAACGAAATTTAAAAAAGTAGCAGCTGAATTTCCTAAAACTCCAGAGGCGCTTGAGGCTGTTTCAACGGCACGTTTAATTTATGTTGACGGTGGAAGAGTAGACGAATATGCGACTTGGGTGCGAACTTTAGATTTCGTAGCAGTTACTGATGCGGATTTAGATAACGATACGTATGAGTCAGCATTAAAACAATTTGAGCAAAACAATAACAAACAGGCTATATCTGGATTTATGGCGTATACTTCTAGTTTCCCAAGAGGAATACATTCTTTACAAGCTAATTTTTATTTAGCCCAAGCGTACTTTTCTGAAGGCTTGCAAGTGAAATCTATTCCTAATTATGAATTCGTAATAGGGCAGCCTAGAAATGAATTTACGGAACAATCTTTAGCGCGCTTGTCTCAAATTTTATTGAAAAATAATGATAATGCAAAAGCGATTCCGGTATTACTTCGTCTAGAAAATGAAGCTGATTTTCCTCAGAATAAAGTGTTTGCGCAATCTAATTTGATGAAATGTTATTATGAGAAAAAAGACTATTCAAGCTCCGTTATTTATGCGGATAAAGTGTTGAGTAATCCTAAAACGGATGATAATGTTAAAAGTGATGCGCAAATTATTATTGCCCGTTCAGCAATACAAACAGGAGATGAAAGTAAAGCAAGAGCAGGATATGCTAAATTGCTTACGATTGCAAAAGGAGAATTAGCGGCAGAAGCATTATATTATGATGCTTATTTTAAAAATAAAGACGGAAAGTTTGAGACTTCAAATACAGCGGTTCAAAAATTAGCTAAAAATTATTCAGGTTACCGCTATTTTGGTGCCAAAGGTTTGATTCTAATGGCCAAGAATTTCTACGGATTGAAAGATAGTTTTCAAGCGACTTATATTTTAGATAATGTAATTGAAAACTTTACTGATTTTCCAGATGTAATCTCCGAAGCGAAAAGAGAATTGGATGCGATTAAAACAGAAGAGTCGAAAACAAACTCATCGATTGTAAAATAAAAATGAAGTAAGGTAAATTTGATTACCTGATATAAATTTTTAAAATAATTCATAAAAAATGAACATTCCTTTTTACATCGTTGATGTTTTTTCAGATCGCAAGTATGCTGGGAATCAATTGGCAGTTTTTTTAAATGCTGAGAATATAGCGGAGGATCAGATGCAGAAAATAGCTGCTGAAATTAATTTTGCCGAAAGTACATTTATTACTAAAATGAATCCTGATGAAGCGACAGCGCAAATTAGAATATTCACTCCAGCAAAGGAAATGCAGTTTGCGGGACATCCTATTATAGGGACGTCATGGGTATTGATGAATAAAATTTTTAATAATAATCATCAAAAATGTACGGTGAAAGTTCCTATTGGCTCAATTCCAGTTTATCAATCCGAAGGTTTAGTTTGGTTACAGGCAGCGCAACCAGAATTTTTTGATGTTTTTTCAAAACAGGATTTTGTGTCTTTCAGTAACTTAGAATTGAATGATTTTGATAATCGATTTGAGATTCAAGAAGTCACTACTGGTAGTGCTTTTGTAATGGTGGCTGTTAAAGATAAAAAGACACTTGAAAAAATTGAACTGGATAAAAGCAAAGCGGAGAATTGGCTAGAGGATCATTGTAAAACGGCGCATCAGGCATTGTATTTTTTTTGTCTTGAAGATGCAATGCTCAGTAGTAGAATGTTGTGTATCGAAAAAAATCAGTTGATAGAGGATGCTGCTACAGGAAGTGCGAGCAGCTGTTTGCAAGCGTTTCTTTTAAAATATTACGCTCCTGTGATTGATATAGTTAATAATCAAGGAGAATTTATTAATAGGCCTTCACAGATTTTTTTCGAAGGAAAATTATCTGATGGACATTATGATATCAAAATCGGTGGTAAGACGCAACTCATTGCAAAAGGAGAATGGGAAATAGAATAGGGACGAAAAACTAGTTAGAAAAAATAATAAGAAAAGAGAATAACAGGAGATTAAGACAAGAACTTTTCTTCTTAACTCTAAAAAAATAATAAAATATGAAATTCAATTTCCAAAATAAGATTATCATTGCCGTTTTACTAATGGTGCTTCAGGTTTCTTTTGCACAAAAGAAAGAGGAAAACATAGGCTCTGAGGTTGTCAACGTGGTGAAGCCTTATACGCCTGCCATTTCGGATGCTTTCAAAGTACAGGAGACTCCCGTTCTTGATGATGACGGGAATGCTAAAAAAGAAACGATTAAATATTCTATTTTTTCTTTTCCAGTAGCTTCTACTTTTACGCCTTCAAAAGGAAAAGCAGAAGGGGTAGACAAAACAAAACAAGAGCATATGTATAATAATTATGCTACGCTGGGATTTGGAAATTACAGAACATTAAATGCTGAATTGTTTGTTAACCAAGAACTAGATAACAATGATTATGTAGGCGGAATGTTTCGTCATCTGTCTTCACAAGGCGGAATAAGCGGTATAGAGTTAGACGATCGATTTTATGATTCATCCATCGATTTGACGTATGGGGCTAATTATAATGATATGTCTTGGAATCTAGATTTAGGATATAAAAACCAAATCTATAACTGGTACGGATTACCAGAAAATTTCGGCGCTTCTTTAAACCCGGCTGATAGATCTGATTTGATTTTTGCAATTGACCCACAGCATACTTACAACACCATTTATTTTGGTGGTAAAATTGATTTTAATAAAGGTTTTTTGAATGAAGCAAGTATGAAGTTTAATCGCTTTACAGATGCTTTAGGTTCTGCTGAAAACAGATTTTATATCAAGCCGTCTTTACAATTCGATGTGATGGACGAGTCTATTAGGACAGACATAACCGTTGATTACGTAGGAGGAAGTTTTGAAAATAATTATTTAAAGACTAATACAGAACCTTTAAAATATGGGTATACAAATTTGGGTGTAGCTCCTAGTTTTGTAATGCAAAAGGAGGATTGGACCTTGAATATTGGTGCTAAAATATTCTATAGTTTAGATAATGAAAGCAGTACTAATAAATTGTATGTGTATCCGAATTTTAATGCTTCGTACAAGGTGGTTGGGGACTTAATGATTTTTTATGCCGGTGCTGAGGGGAACTTAGAGCAAAACTCTTATATGGATTTTGCCAATGAAAATTTATTCTTATCACCTACTTTGGATATCAGGCCAACAGACCAACAATATGATGTTTTTGCTGGTTTGAAAGGGAAAATAGTGAATAATGTGAGTTATAATATTCGAGGCTCTTATATAAATGAAAGAAATAAGGCGTTGTATAAAAGTAATGATTACAATGAAAATACGTCAAATGAAGACTATGCCTATGGAAATTCATTTCAAGTCGTTTATGATGATATGAAAACGGTGAGTTTCTCAGGAGACTTAAAAGCTAATTTTTCAGATGATGTGACTTTTGGAATCAGCGGAACTTTTAGTAGTTATACAAACGATCTGGAGCAAGAGGCCTGGAATTTACCAACGATTAAGTTGAACTCTAATATTGATTTTAATATTACGCCAAAATGGTTTGCCGGAGCTACTGTTTTTTATGTAGGGGAACGTAAGGATATACAAAGCAATACTGCTTTTGTAACAAATTCTAGCCCAATAACATTAGACAGTTATTTTGATGTTAATGCACATTTAGGTTATAAATACAACAGTCAATTGACTGGATTTCTACGAGCTAATAATATCACGAATAACGGCTATCAAAAATGGTTGAATTACCCGGTTCAAAGTTTTCAAATCGTGGTAGGTGCTAATTATAAGTTTGATTTTTAATTTGGCTTAAAGCCTAAACGACAGCATAAAAAAATGGCTTCCTGATTTGGGAAGCCATTTTTTGTATACTGTAAAGTAGTCTTATTCAGTAAACGGAACTGCAACTCTAACTTTATCCCATCCTAAGTTTAGAACGATACCATTATCCGCTTTGGTGAAAACCATAGAAAAAGACTCTAATGAATCAGTACCTTCAGTTACAGGGACTTTTAATCGAGCAACATCATTAGCTTCTTTGTAGAAATAAGATCCCCAAACATTCAAATCTTTACTGATAATTATAGTGTAGTTGTCTTTTTCTGGAATAGCATATAAAGTATAAGTACCTGCCTTAATTTTAGTTTCTCCTAATTTCATGTCTTTGTAAAGCGTGATTTCTGCTGCTTCATTTGCGCCTGTTCTCCATACTTTCCCCGCTGGAGCAAGTTCGTCTAAACTACGTCCTTTTAGTTGCGGTCTGCTGTAGGTTACTTTTGCAAGTTTGTCAGCATTTTTATAATCGGTGGGGTAGGAAGCCACATCCATAGGGCTCTTATCAAGATCAGGGAATTTCTGAGCATTTGCATTTGATGATAGTAGTATCATAAAGCCAAAAGCGATTGTAGTAATCAATGTCGATTTTTTCATAGTTTTAATTATATATGTTGAAATTAGTATTTGAATCAAATGTAAAGTTAGAAATTCCTATTAAAACTCACTACAAATACTGAAAAGGATTCTAAAAAAAGTTGTTAGACTCTACAATAATAACATAACTTTGGTAGCTGTAATGTGAAATAGTGCTGTTGCTTCTCAAGCGAAATGTGCCAAACTCATTTGCATTTGCCGTATTTAAAATTTATAATTATGACTTTCAAACAAAAGATATATCAGTATTACTCACAACTCGTTCAAGACAGAATTGATGTTTTTAGAGATATGATTGTGGCGCTTACCGAGGATTCTAAAAATGATGCCAAAGGTTCTGCCGGGGATAAGCACGAGACAGCATTATCCATGATGCATCTCGAACAGGAAAAGCTGAATAATAAACTACGCGAAGTGGTTGCGCAAAAAGCAATTTTAGATAAAATTGACCCTTCAAAAATTGCGGGAATCATAGTAGTAGGGAGTTTAGTGAAAGCAAATGGGATCTACCTATACCTTAGTCTAGCATTGCCTAAAATTAATATAGAAGGAGTTAATATTATTGCCTTGTCTCCACAATCACCTTTAGGAAATAAACTGATGGGGAATGTGGTAGGTTTTACATTCGAAATAAATACTACAAAGTATTTGATAGAGGAGATTGCATAGTATTCATTCTAATTAGTCCTCTTAGATGCTTTTATTATTTTAGAAGACGTTATGAAATTACTATTTTCAACTTGGAAACTATTCTCGATGTTCTTTTAGTTACAGTTTTGAGTCTAATTTACAATTATTACTTATAATTGTAACCAATTTGGCGATTTGTGTTTTGTAATTGTAACTGTAATTGCATCTTTGGCTTATCAAAATAAATATAACAGTTTAAAAATATATAGTTATGTGTGGAATAGTATGTGCCTTTGACCTAAAACAAAAAGCGGAAGTTTTAAGACCTCAAGTATTAGAAATGTCTAAAATCATTCGTCACCGTGGACCAGACTGGAGTGGTATTTATAGTAATGATAAAGCGATTATGTCTCATGAGCGTTTGGCAATTGTTGATCCAGCTTCTGGTAAGCAACCGTTATTTAGTGAAGACGGAAAATTAGTTTTAGCTGCCAATGGTGAAATTTACAACCACAGAGCGTTGCGTAAACAATTTGAGGGGAAATATAACTTTCAGACAGAAAGTGACTGCGAGGTGATCTTAGCACTTTACAAAGAAAAAGGACCTCATTTTATAGATGAAATGAATGGAATCTTCGGATTTGCGATCTATGATGTGGATAAAGATGAGTATTTTGTAGCTCGTGACCATATGGGGATTATTCCACTATATATTGGTTGGGACCAACACGGAACTTTTTATGTAGCTTCAGAATTAAAAGCATTGGAAGGATATTGTACAAAAATCCAATTGTTTCCCCCAGGACATTATATGACTAGCAAAGATGGTGAGTTTGTACAATGGTACAAAAGAGAGTGGACAGATTATGATGCTGTAAAAGACAACGAAACAAGTATTCCAGCTATCAAAGAAGCGCTGGAAGCAGCTGTCCATAGACAATTGATGAGTGATGTTCCTTACGGAGTATTACTTTCAGGAGGATTGGATTCTTCGGTTACTTCGGCTATAGCTAAGAAATATGCGCAAAAACGTATAGAGTCAGGTGATGTCGCTGATGCTTGGTATCCGCAATTGCATTCTTTCTCTGTAGGATTAGAAGGTTCGCCAGATTTGGCAGCTGCTCAAATAGTGGCAGATCATATTGGAACTATTCATCACGAAATTAAGTTTACAATTCAAGAAGGTTTAGATGCGGTTAAAGACGTAATTTATAACTTGGAAACATATGATGTAACTACTATTAGAGCGTCAACCCCAATGTGGTTAATGGCAAGAGTTATTAAGTCAATGGGGATAAAAATGGTTTTGTCTGGTGAAGGAGCTGATGAACTTTTTGGAGGGTATTTGTATTTTCATAAAGCACCAAACGCTCAAGAATTCCATGAAGAAAATGTACGTAAATTAGGGAAGTTACATATGTACGACTGTCTACGAGCTAACAAAAGTTTAGCGGCTTGGGGAATCGAAGGACGTGTACCGTTCTTAGACAAAGAGTTTATGGATGTAGCGATGCGAATTAACCCTCAAGATAAAATGATCAACAAAGAACATCCAATGGAAAAATGGGTAGTGCGTAAAGCTTTTGAAGATATGTTGCCGCCAAGTGTTGCTTGGAGACAAAAAGAGCAGTTTAGTGATGGAGTAGGATACGGCTGGATTGATAAATTGAAAGAAGTAGTAGCTGTTGAGGTTACAGATGAGCAATTGGCAAATGCAAAATTCCGTTTCCCATTACAGACGCCTACATCTAAAGAAGAATATTATTACCGTTCTATTTTTCATGAACATTTTCCAAGTGATGCCGCAGCCTTATGTGTGCCTCAAGAAGCTAGTGTGGCTTGTAGTACAAAAATCGCTTTGGAATGGGATGAAGCATTTAAAAACATGAATGATCCTTCGGGAAGAGCAGTTGCTAATGTGCATTCTGATGCTTATTCAAAAGCATAATTTAAAGTTTATTTTTAATTAGTTAAGAAAACGTTCTCCTTTATGAGAGCGTTTTTTTGTTTAAAATTAATAACAACATGGGTAATGTGTTGAAATTTTAGGGATTTATTATTCTATTTTGTTTTGAAAAATTAGTATAGTATCGGGATTCGATGTAAATAACAAGGAGTAGTTTTTTTTATTTGCGCTTCTTTTTTATATTAGCCTATCTAAACCGCACAATATGAAACCCTATATTTTAATTCTTGCTTTATTTACCCTTGTTTCTTGTTTAAAAAAGGATAAAGCTACAGTTGATTGCATAATTACTGATGCTACGATATATACTGTAAACAAAACTTTTGATACTGCAACAGCAATGGCTATAAGTGACGGAGAAATCGTGGCCATTGGAACAAATGAAGAGATTATCAATAAGTTTGAATCTACGAATACGATCAATGCGAAAGGCAAGTTTATCTATCCAGGTTTAATTGATGCGCACTGTCATTTTTATGGTTACGGGCTAAATTTACAGGAAGTTGATTTGCGCGGTACTAAAAGTATGAAGGAAGTGATAAGTCGGATTCAGGCTTTTCAGAAAAAGAAAAATCTTAAATTTATTGTTGGAAACGGTTGGGATCAAAATGACTGGGAAGTTAAAGAATTTCCTTCTAAAGCAATTTTAGACAAATACTTTCCTAATATTCCTGTAGTGCTTAACAGAGTTGATGGTCACGCCATAGTGGTGAATAGTAAAGTATTGTCCTTGGCAAATATTACAAAAGACACAAAGGCAATTGGCGGGCAGATAGAAATAGTAAATGGAGAACCAACAGGAATTTTAATTGATAACCCAATGGAATTGGTGTTTAATATCATTCCAAAACCAAGCAGAAAAACACAAATAACGGCACTGCTGGATGCGGAGAAAATCATGTTCGACTACGGATTGACTACGGTAAATGATGCTGGTTTAGATCCTCAGGTTATAGATTTAATCGATAGTTTGCAAAAGGCTAAGGTCATGAAGCTTAATGTTTATGCAATGGTTACGGTGAATCAAAAAAACATGGACTTATATCTAAAAAAAGGTATTTACAAAACCGATAATCTGGATGTTCGTTCTTTTAAAATGTATGGTGACGGTGCCTTAGGTTCTCGTGGGGCCTGTATGCACAAGCCATATTCAGATAGTCCTGAGCAGTTTGGCGCATTAATTACTCCTATACCTGATATGAAAATGATCGCCAATAGAATTGCAGCTTCCAATTTTCAATTGAATACACATGCAATTGGTGATTCTGCAAATACGGTAATATTGAAAGTGTACAAAGCAGCTTTAGAAGGTAAAAAAGACAGGCGTTGGAAAATAGAGCATGCGCAGGTTGTGCAAGAGGCTGATTTTGATTATTTTAAATTAGGAATTATTCCTTCCGTTCAACCTACGCACGCTACTTCAGACATGTATTGGGCAGGGCAAAGACTAGGAAAAGAGCGTTTAAAGAATGCTTATGCTTATAAAAAATTACTTCAAAAAGCGGGTGTTATAGCTTTAGGAACTGATTTTCCTGTCGAAGAAGTGAACCCAATGTTGACTTTTCATGCGGCTGTAGCCAGAAAGGACAGTAAAGGATATCCTAGAGATGGTTTCCAGATGGAAAATGCATTGACGCGAGAGGAAACCTTAAAAGGAATGACTATTTGGGCTGCTTATTCTAATTTCGAAGAAAAAGAAAAAGGAAGTCTTGAAGTGGGTAAATGGGCCGACTTTGTTATGTATGATAAAGACATTATGAAAATCGAAGACAGTGCCATTTTGGGAATGAAGCCCGTGAATACCTATTTAAAAGGAATTAAGGTCAAATAAACGAAATGACTGAGAAGCTTTATGTACAATATAATACTTTAGTTTTCCTCTGGGGTTCGTTTGTCCCGAGTGCCAGTTGTGTGAGTGCTACCTTACCTAAGTACTTATCGTAACGGCGTAACTTTATGCTTGACCTAGTAGGAAAAACGAAAATAGAGGAAGTAGGAGAAGGGGTTTTTTTGGCATTTGGCAAAGATAACTTGATTTGGAAGAGATTTCTTTATTTTTTTGAAGCTATTCCTGCTGTCCGTTATATCTTTTTAGTCTCGTTTTGAGAACGAGGCTAAAAAGGATGCCACTTCCATCAGGGCTAAAAATCTAGCATGTTTTTTAGACATAAGAATGTTTTGTTTCTCTTGAACGAACCACACCAAAAGATTCGGGAGGAAGCAAATTTATATTTCCTGCTCATTTGCTTTTTTGATAAATATAACTATCCCTAAAACAACAAACTACAACTTTTTAGGGTTGTAGGTTGGGTTTTTGTTTTAGCTGCTTATGATAGTGGGCACGAGCCAGAGGCGTCGCGCTAGCCTTTGAAGTTATTTTTGCTCGCGACGGCGTGGGGAATTAATAATGTTTTTACTTTGTGGGCACGAGCGAGAAGCTCGCGCTAGCATACGCTCAAACCAGCGGGGGGTCAAACCTCCGCTTGCACAGCGATTGCAGAAGACCTGCTTCCATCTCTTATACAACATTGACCAAGGTTCGCAACTATTGGTAATTCACAGCACACTCCAACGATCCGCTTATAAAGCCTATCTTTTAATGTTTTTTTTAAATCTTTTCATCTTAGCCCAAATTATGTAATCAAACTTCACTAACAAGTGACTTATAACTAAACATAAAAAAATTAATATTTTTTCTATATTAGCTCTCATAAATGAATGTGGGTATTTATCTAATGAAAGACTTTCATAATAATTCCGATTATAAAACAAATAAACAGTAATAAAAAGCAATACTAGAATACTAATTACTGAGATTATCTTTGATATGTTTTGATTTATATAATAAAAAATAAGAGTTAATAATAAATTCCATTTTGATATATAAAAAACATACGAGCAAACAATGAAAAAAAATAACCATAATGGATCTTTATTTATTAAAAAAAAACCAAATATAAAAGTGAAAAATATTGACACAAGTTCTGACAATATAAAATGTCTAAATATTTCTTTTATTTTTTCCATACTTTTTTCATTTTTACAACATAAGTTAAATAGTCATTAAAAGGTTTATATCCATATTGGTGTTGTAGAATCCATTGAGATAAAACTCCTCCTCGATAATTATATTGAGCTAAATTACTAGATCCCAGTATTCCAAGATCTTTTGTATAGTCGCTTTCAGAAACTCCAAATGCATCTAAATATTCAATAATTACTGTTGCTTCATACCCTACATTATTTCCCTCAATTATAGGTTTAAATTCTTTCACTCCCACTTTTGCAGCTTGAGTACCGCCAATACAAAATAGTCCAAGTTTATCTTCATCAAAATCTGATGTTAAAGCCGACACTCCAAAAGCTGGAAAAGTTTCTACATCGATCCCTTCTTTAAACCAATAGTTATCAAGTGATTTGTCTAAAAATTTATTATTACTCACTTCCTCTTTAGATTTACTCATTTTATATTGAAAAACTTGATCTACTAATTTTATCATATTATCAATATCTTTTTTTCCCGTTTCTGTATTATAAATAGCATTAGCGATTGTCTTGGTTTTATAATATCTATCCCCCGCTCGTGCCCACATTATAAATCAATTCACGTCTATCTCTAAAAGTGTTTGGTCATTATTTCCATAATTTCTAGCACTGCTGTATTTCCAACCTATTGGATCAGTTACAAAACCTGATTCAACAGGATTTTGATGAATATAGTTAAGCTTTTGCTCAAAAACCTTTAGCGACCAAATCTCTATTGGGTGATTATCTTGTTGCCAAAATTGTCTATGCTTTACATTGCTATTCTTTTTACCTGCTCGTTCCATCATCAAAAGCATCCATTCTCTTCGGCTCTCTTGAACATTTTCTTC
>NZ_FOFZ01000006.1 GCF_900111075.1 Flavobacterium frigoris | reverse complement strand
CTGATTTTACGATAAAACATCCAGTAGCCACTTCACTTCGGATATAATAGGTTCCAGTTGTTGCAACAGCCGCTGGTGTTGTTAGATCTGATGCTCCACCTGCATTGGCTAAAGCCAAAGTAGTATAATATTTAGTTGTTGTTCCAGTATTTGTAGTTTGAACGGTATTGGTGGTAATATCTACTGTTGAAGGAGAACATACTGCAGCTGGGTTTACCACTGTTAATGTTGGCAATGGGTTTACCGTCACTTCTACTGATTTTACGATAAAACATCCAGTAGTCACTTCACTTCGGATATAATAGGTTCCAGTTGTTGCAACAGCCGCTGGTGTTGTTAGATCTGATGCTCCACCTGCATTGGCTAAAGCCAAAGTAGTATAATATTTAGTTGTTGTTCCAGTATTTGTAGTTTGAACAGTATTGCTGGTAATATCTACTGTTGAAGGAGAACATACTGCAGCGGGGTTTACCACTGTTAAGATAGGTAAAGCATTTACGGTTACTGTTACCGGTTCTGAGCTTAACTCACATTTAGGGCTACCAGCACTATTCTTAATTTTTACTGTGTAATTACCACTAGAAGTAGCAATAAGAGTTGGACTATTTTGTGCCGGCGATATTATAGTACCATTTTTGTACCAAGAATAAATAGGAGAAATAGTATTAGTAATTGCAGTTAATGTGGTTGTCTCACATGCGGTTAAAGTGCCAGTTATAATAGGTTTACAAGTTATGAAATATTCTGGAGTAATAACGGACTGCCCAGTAACAGTGCTACAATTAGAGTTAATATATTTAAATGCTGTTGCACTAACTGTTTGAGGACCACAAACAGTTCCATCGGGTGTTAGTTTATAAGTTAAAGTAATTGGAGTAACAGTTAGTAAATCAGTTTTCCAAGTGATAGCTCCGGGCCCAATAGTAGGAGGTATGGAAGGAGAAACGTATCCGCTGGAAGAAATCACGTTGCTAATTGAGTAACCACTAGGTATGGTTTCTGTAACTATAAGGTCTTTTGCTACCCAGTTCAATTGATTGGCAATTTGAATATAAATACCTGATAAGTCAGCGGAAGATTGAGTTTCAAAATAATAGGGGGTACCAGTCGTAGTACTAATTTTTTGTAGTGTAAATCGAGCCACATTTTCATCATTTCCGGATATTCCTCCAAAAAGACCGATTGAGAATATTTGATTATTATAAGTTACGGAAGGGCTTCCTTTTGGTGTAGTCTTCGCATCCGTTGCAGCTTGAATAGCTGCTGTTATGCAGGTTGTTGTAGCTGGAAAAGTTGGGGTATTACAAGATTGGGTACCAGCAGAACCTGTTGGGCCAGTTCTATTAGTAACACCATCAGATAATAAAACGATACTTCTAGAAGTGCTGCAATCAAATACTCCATAGTCTGTAAGCTCTTTATCAGCTAGTACAATGCCATCTTGATTATTTGTCCATCCACCAGCATTTAAATTAGTTATTGCGGTTTTCAAAGCGGCTTTATCACTATAATTGGTTAATGTTTTCTTTAGCGACGCTTTATCACTGAATGAGACCAAACCAACTCTGTTTTTTCCAGTTGGATTGAGTCCATTTACAGAGATAGGATCAGCTAAAATTTTATCAACGAAAGCTATGGCAGCATCCTGAGCACGGCTTAAAGAAGTGGGATAACCTGAATTAGATCCCATACTGCCAGACACATCGATGACTAACATTACTTCAACAGGCCCCTTTATAGGATTAACACCTGTGAAATCTACCTCAACATCAATGACACCGCAAGATGAGCTTGTGACGCTTTTTGTTGTAGCTATAGATTGACCTACCATATATGAAGATACAATAAGGAACGCTAATACAAAATGTATCTTTTTTATTCCTGATATCTGATTCGTGATTAAGTGTAAAATTTTTTCCATTTTAAATAGTTTTTGGGTGAACTGCCTAATTCCATTCTATTTTAGTTATCCTTCATTTGGATTAATTACTTGTGTATGAACTACGGTAGTTACTTTGTAGTTAGGACAATTGGATGATTCTGCAATTATTTGTGTACAACACCACTTGTCAAAATCGGTACCAATAGGAACACTCACTTTTACTAAAAAATTAACTGATTGACCCGAACTTATTATTATTTGAGAAATGGGTTGTTGATTAATATCAAAAAAAGATGTTTCAAGGTTTACATTACTTGAAGTATTTGTTCCATCATTATTAGAACAAGTGCTATTGACATTAAAAGTGTTTAGAGAAAAGTTTTCCGAAAATGAGGAATTATTTGTGAGAATCATCACGTAATAAGATCCAGCTGTAGAAGATGAGCTTTGAATATTTCTATCCTTTTCAACTTTTAAAGTAGCGTTACAGGAATTACTTTGACTATAAGAATAAGTAAACCCTAGTAAAAAAAGGCTCAATAGCGCTATTTTAATAATTGAAATTTTTGTAGTTTTATTCGTTGTTTGAGTAGAATTAGTTTCCATACATTATGATTTAGGGTTATTATTCTGGACTGATTATATATTAATTGAATATTATTTTTTTCCGTATTATTGAAAATTATTCTAAGCGAAATATTGAAACTATTTTAAGGATATTCTTTCTTTTTTTGGGAAGAAAGTATTGGTTAGTAGGTAACCTTTTGCTTGATGAGCTATAAATATGTAATAAAAAATATTGGTATTCTAAATCTAAAAAATCATGTTTTTCATATTGGGTATGAAAAATTAAAAAGCTAGTAGCAAATCTTCTTTTAAATCGTTTAAAATAATTCCTAATTTATTGATTCCGATATCGAAATCAGCCTTTATTCAATATTTTAATGGAAGAAAAAATTCTTTTTTTGGGTTAAAGAAATTTTCAGTTGTAGGTAAACTTTCCAATTAACATTATATTTATTCCAATAAATTTTTAAATAGTGTCAATATGTTGATAAATAAATTACCTTGTTACGATACTAAATTTATTTTTTTTTGATAATTTTCAGGAATGAAACTCACTCTTTTTGGGTTAAAAGATTATTTCATCGTAGGCGATTTTTTCCTGTTTTTAATAATTGTAAGAACTATTTTCTAATTACTTATATCCAAAATTAAGAATAATTAATAGTTTCCAATTTATTTATCTTTGAATAGCCTAAATACTCGTTAAATCACATTTTTTGATAAGATTTCATGTAAACTAAGGTATTGCTTTTTTAAAAATTACTAAAAACAGATCGTTTATATGTTAAAATTTTAACAATATAAAAGGTATTGGTACTCGTTTGTTTACTGTTTCAATAGTACTTTATAAATTTTAATTTTTTAAATATATAAACTATCAGTAGTCATTTTAGTACTTGAAATAATAAATAATATTCGTTAACGCTTGTTATTTCGATATTTGTCAATCAATAAATTTAGATCTAGAATTGTAAAAAAATTAATGGGTAAAATTTAATAATAATTTTTGAAGTTAATTCTTGCTAAATATAAATACATCTATAAGATAAATATTTAGTAAGCAAAATGCTAATAAAAAAAACATTATTTAAATGTAAATAGCTATTGTTTAGCAAGTTAAAAAATAAAGATGATTGTAATTTTTATTTCAGATAAAAAGATGTTTAACTAATATTAATCGTATCTTTCTGTTTGATTTAAATCTTATTTGAAGATTATAATAAAATTCTAAAATATGAAAAATTTGATATTAATACGACATGCTAAATCCAATTGGGATGCTCCTCTACGAGATAGTGATAGACCATTAGATCAACGAGGGGTGAAAGATGCGCATTTAGTGTCATTAAATCTCTTCGATTATTTACCTAAGACTTATGTGATATGGAGTAGTATTGCAAAAAGAGCAATAGATACGGCTACAATTTTTGCACAAAACATTTTATATCCGTTAGAGTGTATTATATATAAAGAAGAGCTTTATACATTTGATGAAAAACAATTAGAAGAAATTATAAAAACAAGTGATAATAGTTTAGAAAGTATCATTCTTTTTGGACATAATGCTGCCATTACAAATTTTGTTAATAAATTTGGAAATACTTTTATTAGTAACGTACCTACAGCTGGATTTATATCTTTACAATTCGATACCGATTACTGGGCGGAAATTGAAAAAGGGATAACCCAAAAAATAATTGTTCCAAAAGATTTAAAATAGAAATAGTGTTAAAACAAAGATATATAGATAGAGAGAAAAGTTGGTTAGCTTTTAATGCCAGAGTACTTCAAGAAGCAGCAGATGAATCAGTACCACTTTTAGATAGATTACGTTTTTTAGGAATTTTTTCAAATAATTTAGATGAGTTTTTTAGAGTTCGTTTTGCAGCAATACGAAGATTAAGTCTTTCTGGTAAGTCCGGAGAGAAAATTCTGGGAGGTATTTCGGCGCAAAAGCTAGTAAAAGATATTACAGAGATTGTAATAGAAGATCAAACAGAAAGCCTTATAATTCTAAAAAAAATTGAAGCAGAACTTGAAAGCGAAAATATTTTTATTATTAATGAGAATGAAATTTCAGTAGAGCAAGAAATATATTTGAAAGATTTTTTCATACAAAAATTGAGCCCTGAATTAGTCACTATTATATTAAATGATTTGTCTGAATTTCCATTATTGAGAGATAATATGGGGTATTTAGCAATCAAATTAGTAATGAAAAAAAACTCAGAAGTTCGATACGCCATTATCGAAATTCCGAAGACAATGAATCGATTTGTTGTTTTACCTTCAGCCGATGAAAAACAATATATAATCCTTATTGATGATGTAATCAGACATAATTTAAAAAGTATTTTTAATATTTTTGATTATGAAAGTGTTTCTGCACATATGATAAAAATCAGCCGCGATGCTCAATTAGACATTGACAGTGATTTGAGCAAGAGCATGCTGGAGAAAATTTCGACAAGTGTAAAAGACAGAAGAATAGGCGAGCCTGTTCGTTTTATATACGATCAATTAATTGAAAAAGACACATTGAATTTCTTCTTGGATAAGATGAACATTGATTCTACAGACAGTATAATACCAGGTGGTAGATATCATAATAGAAGAGATTATATGGATTTTCCAAGTTTAGGTAGATTCGATTTATTATATGCAAAAAATGATCCTTTACCCATTCCTGGATTAAGTCTGGAAGGAAGTATATTGCAAAAAATTAGTGAAAAAGATTATTTATTGAATGCGCCGTATCAGTCTTTTTCTTATCTCACTAAATTTCTTCGTGAAGCAGCTTTGGACCCTAAGGTCACGACAATTAAAATAACTTTGTACCGATTAGCTAAGAATTCGCAAATTATAAGTTCCCTAATCAATGCGGCTAAGAATGGTAAAAAAGTAACAGTTCAGATTGAATTGCAAGCTCGATTTGATGAAGCATCAAATATATCGTATGCAGAACAAATGCAAACGGAGGGAATTGAACTTATTTTTGGCGTAAAAGGACTAAAGGTGCACAGTAAAATATGTGTTATTGAAAGAATTGAAAGTGGTAAAGTAAAAAGATACGGCTTTATATCAACAGGAAATTTTAATGAAGCTACGGCAAAGGTATATACGGATGTCACGCTGTTTACGAGCCATCAACAGATTCTGAAAGACATTAATAAAATATTTGATTTCTTTAATATTAATTATAGGTTGTACCGCTATAAACATCTAATTGTTTCGCCACATTACACTCGTATTCGATTCTATAAATTAATTGATCGAGAGATTCTGCATGCATTAGCGGGACGAAAAACATACATAAAACTTAAAATGAATAGTTTGTCTGACTTTGGGATGATTGATAAATTGTATGAAGCCAGTAATGCAGGGGTAAAAATACAGCTTGAAGTAAGAGGCATTTGTTCATTGATTCCTGGTGTTAAAGGAATGAGTGCCAATATAGAAGCGATTAGCATTGTTGATAATTACCTGGAACATTCCAGAATATATATCTTTGGAAATGCCGGACAAACAGAGGTTTTTATTTCTTCGGCAGATTTTATGACTCGCAATCTTGATGGACGGGTAGAAGTAACATGCCCAATATATGATCAGGGAATTAAAAAAGAATTGATTGACAATTTTGATTTAGGTTGGAAAGGAAATGTAAAAGCACGTGTTCATTCTGCTTTATTGGATAATAAGTATCGTGAAAGAAATAGTGACCCTGTATTTAGAGCTCAAATAGAAACCTATGAATACTATCAAAAGAAAGTCGAATTATTGGCTGAAACTTTTTAAAAACATCAATTTTATTTTTTTGCGTTTTTCGACAAAGAAGTAAATTAAAAATCATAATCAAGAATGATTACTATAAAAAAATACGCAGCAATCGATATTGGATCTAATGCCATGCGCTTATTGATTGTGAATATTGTGGAGCAAGAGGGTAAAGAACCTCAGTTTAATAAGAGTTCTTTGGTTCGTGTGCCTATTCGTTTAGGACAGGATGCTTTTACTGTAGGCGAAATATCCGAAGAAAATATTGATAGAATGTGCGACGCCATGACAGCATTCAATCTCTTGATGAAAGTACATAAAGTGCAGTCGTATAAGGCATTTGCAACATCAGCAATGAGGGAAGCATACAATGGTAAGGAAGTTGCAGATCTTATCAGGGAAAAAGCAACTATTAATATAGAAATCATTGATGGAAAAAAAGAAGCAGCAATTATTGCTTCAACAGACTTGCACCACTTGTTAAAAACAGATCAAACGTATCTTTTTGTGGATGTTGGTGGTGGTAGTACTGAATTTACACTTTTTTCGAATAGCAAAATCGTAACTTCTAGGTCGTTTAAAGCTGGAACCGTTCGATTGTTAAATGATATGGTTTGTGATGTAGTATGGGACGAAATTGAAAAATGGATTAAAACAATAACTGTCGATTATGAAGAAGTAACCCTTATAGGTTCTGGAGGTAATATTAATAAATTATTTAAAATGTCGGGTAAAATGCAAGAAAAACCTTTGTCATATATTTACATGACTTCACAATATTCTTTCTTGAATTCATTGACTTATGAACAAAGAATTTCCGAATTAGGGTTAAACCCAGACCGTGCCGATGTTATTATTCCCGCTACTAGAATCTATCTCAATGCAATGAAATGGAGTGGAGCAAGACAAATTTATGTTCCTAAAATTGGATTATCGGATGGAATTGTAAAGGCCATGTATTTTGGTAAAATATAAAAGAAATTGGGCGGTTCAAATTTTAAGTTAAATAACTGATTTTTAAATATTTGCTTTTTTATTGAGATTGTCTTTGCCTAAAAATACCCAATAGAAAAATATCGATTGGAGATGTTTAGCGACGGAGTGCTCGCAATCATAATTACCATTATGGTATTGGAAATTGATGGTCAAGTTGGAAATGCGTTTAATGATTTGACATCTCTTTTTCCAGCTTTTTTTAGTTACGTATTGAGCTTTACCTATGTGGGAATTTATTGAAAAAACCATTACTATTTAATGCAAAGTATTTCTAAAATTAATGAGCAAATACTTTGGGCTAATTTACATTTCTTATTTTGGCTGTCGTTAATTCCCATTTCTACAAAGTGGATGGGAGTCCATTATTTTGCCAAAGAAACACTTACTTTTTATGGAATAATATTATTTTTATGTTCAATATCTTTTTGGCTGCTGCAGAATGCTATTATAGCAAATGAGGGCAAAGAATCACGGATTGCAATAGCGGTAGCGAAAGACACTAAAGGCAAGCTTAGCTTTATATTATATTTTGTCGCAATTTTCTGTTCTTTTTATAGCGAATTGATTTCCGTAGTTATTATGTTTCGGTACTAATGATTTGGTTAGTAGGGGATAAAAAAATAGAAAAAAAATAAATTCGGACAAGTGTTAAAAATTGATTTTGATTTTATCCGTTTAAGTCCAATCCAAATGTGATTCTTAACAGTTCAATACTAGGGTTTATTTCATGTAATCTATTGTAGCGGTCTTGATCATTGAAATTCTTTTTGTTTTCAAAACTTTCATTTACAATAACTTCGATTGTAATATCATGATTGTATAAATGTCCTTTTAAATGTCCCAAAAGTCCATTTAACTCTTTTTCAAAATCTAATTTCGAACCTTCATTAGGCAGTTCAAGCGTAATGTCAGATCCATTCAAAACGGGATCATTGATGAGTAACAAGGATTCCATAATCTTAAATCCTTTATCACCTAATCGCTTGGCATATTTAGTCCATTGTACTAACATCTCCGTTTCTGAAAAAGCTTCAGTAGGCAAATCAACCACTTCTTTTACATACGCTTTATTGCTTTCTTCCAACGCTCTTTTAGCACGAATACTGGATAATGAAAAAGCTGAAACCTTAGGTTCATTTGATGTGGTATCCGTTTTAACGGAAGGAACAGAAATGCTAATTTCAGGTTTTTTTTCTACTACAATTTCTTTTGGTTCTGAGACTGCTTGCAATGGAGCAAGCGCATTCTCTGTAGCTTTTGTTTGATCTGCTATAGAGTAATCTCTTTTTCTAAAATAAGTAGGCGGAATTATAAAGGACTCAACTTTTTTTTTTCTCCATCATAAGTGATAGAGGCGAGTTGCATCAGGCAAAGTTCAACCAGTAATCGCTGGTTTTGACTCAGTTTGTATTTTAAATCACAATCATTTGCAATAGCGATTCCTTTCAACAAAAAATCTTGGCTACATTTCTGAGCTTGTAACCCGTACATTTTTTGAGCTTGTTCACCAACTTCTAATAAAGATAAAGTAGAAGGCGTTTTGCTTACTAGTAAATCTCTAAAATGAGAGGCTAATCCAGATACAAAATGATGCGCATCAAATCCCTTAGAAAGAATGTCGTTAAAAGCCATCAGTAACTCAGGAATTTTATTTTCAAGAATTAAATCTGTAACCGTGATATAGGTCTCATAATCGAGTACATTCAAGTTCTCGGTAACGGCCTGACGTGTCAAGTTAGTTCCGCAATAAGAAACAACTCGGTCAAATATCGACAAAGCATCACGCATGGCACCATCTGCTTTTTGTGCAATAATGTGTAAGGCATCATCTTCAAAAATGATTCCTTGACTAGTTGCCACTTCCGCAAGATGTTCTTTAGCGTCTTTTACCGTGATTCTTTTGAAGTCAAAGATTTGACAACGCGATAATATGGTTGGAATAATCTTATGTTTTTCGGTCGTTGCCAATATGAAAATGGCGTGCTTTGGCGGTTCTTCCAGTGTTTTCAGAAAAGCATTAAAAGCCGCTGAAGATAACATGTGCACCTCATCAATAATATAAACTTTATATTTTCCAGTTTGTGGCGGAATGCGAACCTGATCAATCAAGTTCCTTATATCATCAACTGAATTGTTAGACGCAGCATCTAATTCGAATACATTAAAAGCAAAATCTTCAGTAGGGTCATCGTAGCCCGGTTGATTAATTTTTCTAGCTAAAATGCGAGCACAGGTCGTTTTTCCAACTCCTCTAGGTCCCGTAAATAATAGGGCAGAGGCTAGATGATTGCTTTCTATGGCATTCAGCAAAGTATTAGTAATGGCTTTTTGTCCTACTACATCATTAAATGTTTGAGGACGATACTTACGAGCCGATACAATAAATTGTTCCATAGAATTTTTATTCGAAAGCAAATATAGTCATTGCCATTATATTATGAAAATGATAATTTGTTTAATTCTAAAATTATTGGAATTAGAAAATTGAACTCCTGTTTTTACAATACAAAAAGACTTAAAAAAAAGTATAGATTTAAGTCTTTTAGCAGTTTTTTTACGGTTCTCTTTTGTCAATTTAAAAGCTTGAATTTTAAATTCATAACTTCTAATTTCAGATGATTTTATCTCACAAGTCAAAAATTTACTGGAGCTTTGTTTTAAAAATTTTATAGGCCAAAATCAAGAAGACTATTATTTTCTTCCTTCAATAGTAAGTTTAATTAGTACTTGTGCCGCATCACTAACTGAATTTGCGGCAAAACCAGTGACAAAAACACCGTTTTCACCAGATTTTGTAGTTATGCCGTAAACTATCGCTTCGTCATCTGGGTTTGTATTTCCTTCGTAGCGGTAGATGTGCACAATTTGATAATTGTTGGGATTTTTTACAATATCGTCTTCATGAAGATTAAAATCATATGTAAATCCTTTTTCCTTTAATTCTTCTAAGGCTTTTGAAACAGTGGCATAATGATAAATATTTTCCATGGTATTTTTTAATTCATTTTTAAATTTATAATTGCAAAAAATATAAAATAACTTTATTGTCAAATTAGAGAGTCTAATTTTTATTTTATCCTGTTTTTTATACTAATATTTATCAGTGCTTGAGCCGCATCACTAATTGAATTTGCAGCAAATCCCGCAACAAAGACTCCTTTTTTTCCAGAGGTTGATTGTATGCCATAAACTACAGCTTCATCCCCAGGATCTGTATTTCCTTCATATCGGTAGACATGTTTAATCTCATATTTCTGTGGGTTTTTTACAATATCTTCTTCGTGAAGGTTAAAGTCATAGGTAAACCCATTTTCATTTAACTCATCTAAGGCTTTCGAAACAGTGGCATAATGATACATTTGAGTCATAATTTTTATTTTTATATAGTACTAGGAGATTTTATTTCGAACCAATTTTTACTAAATTAAAGAAATTAGACTATGTTCTACATTGATTGTCACTATTTTCAATACATAACTTAGCTAATACAATTACAGCTTCATTGTTTGTTTTGGCCGAAAAGCCAGCGACAAAAACCCCTTTTTTGCCAGCAGAAGAGGTAATGCCATATACTATAGCTGAATCGCCTGGATCAGAATCTCCTTCATATCTGTAAACATGTTTTACTTGATGTTCAGCAGGTTTCTCAATAATGTCTTCCTGATTGATGTTATAATCGTAAGTAAATCCTAGTTCATATAATTCATCAAGGGCTTCAGAGACGGTTGAATAGTGATATATAGGTTTCATAGATAGTGTTTTAAATTACATTTAAAGATAAGTAATTTAAAATTAAGACTTTGTAAAATAGCTGTTAAAGTAAAATTTAATGTTTGACTTCGAGTTAAAATTGTTGTAATTTCGCCCCACAGACCGCCTTATCGTCGTCTCGTCTTTTGGGACGAGAGGGAGGAAAGTCCGGACACCTTAGAGAAGCATAGCGGGTAACCCCCGTCGGTTTTGTCTGAAAAGGCGAGATTAGGACAAGTGCAACAGAAAGTATGTACAGGTAATGCTGTAGTGAAACCAGGTAAACTCTATGCGGTGAAATATCAAGTATATCAGCATTTAAGGGCTTCTCGTCCGTTGTTGAAGGGTAGATAGCTTGAGTCATACAGTAATGTATGATCTAGATAAATGATAAGGGTCTCGATTTATCGGGATACAGAATCCGGCTTATAGGTCTGTTTTTTTTATTCAACAATTAATAAAAAGGGATTGTGAAATCTAAAAGGGAACCATTAAGAAATTAAGTCTCATTAAGTCAATAGGCTTAATTTTCTAAATTTCTTAATGGTTTCATTTTTATTGTAAACTGTAGATATGCTAACAAGAATTGGAATTTTAGGAATGGGTGGAGTAGGTGGTTATTTTGGCGGACTTTTGGCGAAAGCCTATGCCGAATCAGATCAATTCGAAATTGTATTTATCGCTCGCGGTGAAACCCAAAAAGCAATTGCAGCTTCAGGATTAAAGATCATCACTGATGATCAGGAAATTATTGCCTTTCCAAGTATTGTTTCTAATGATCCGCTAACAATAGGAAAACTCGATTATCTAATTTGTGCGACAAAAACGTATGATATAGAAGAAAGTCTTCTTTCGTTAGAAAAATGCATCACTAAAAATACAATTTTTTTACCTTTATATAATGGTGTTGACGCCACAGAAAGAATAAGCACCCTTTATCCTGATAATGAAGTTTTACAGGGCTGCGTATATATCGTTTCGATGATTGAATCCCCAGGAGTCATTAAAAAAATGGGACCTTATGAAAAATTGTATTTTGGATCTGATACCGCACCAATAGGAAGGTTAAAAGCACTACAAACTATTTTTAAGAATGCGTCAGTAGAAAGCTACCTCGTTGATAACATAGAGGAAACGGTTTGGGAGAAATTTATTTTCATTTCTGCTTTGGCTTCAGCTACTTCCTACTTAAATCAAAATATAGGCGAAATCATAAATAGTGATTCTAGCAGAGCAGTATATGTTGAACTCCTCAATGAGATTACGATGCTAGCCGCGGTAAAAGGATTGAATTTACCTAATGATATTGTTATGCAAACGATTCATAAATTAGAGAAAACACCAAAAGACGCAACTTCTTCGATGCATCGCGACGTATTGGCCGGTAGAAAATTTGAATTGGCTTCTTTGACTGAATTTGTTGTTAATGAAGGACTGAAATATGAAATGGATTTACCAACTTATAAAATGGTTTTGGATAAATTAGCAGAGGTTTCCAATAACTAATTAATGCTATTTATTCTCTTATTTATCATACTGAAGTATTAAGAATTTAATCCAAATTATAAAAGCCTTCGCGAAGCGAAGGCTTTTGTATTATATAAGTACACATAGATTATTCTTCTTCGCTGCCTTCAAACAGATCAGCATCTGATTCTTCGTCACCAGAACTCAATTCGAAAAAACTAAAAATAGAACCACCGTAACTTTTCTTGAAAGAAAAATTATCCATATGGTCTAACTTCGTGTATTTAGAATGCTCGATTATCATCATTCCGTCATCATTAAGCGTATTTTTTTCGAAAATCAATAAGACAATTTTTTCAAAAATCTTTTGATCTAATGCGTAAGGTGGATCAGCAAAAATAATGTCGAAACTAGCATTGTTTCTTTCTAAAAATTTAAAAACATCACTTTTAGTTGCCGCGATATTAAAATCATATTCGGCAGCCACTTGTTTAATGAATTTTACACAACCAAAATCGCCATCTACTGATGTAATTGGCGCGCTACCTCTGGAGGCAAATTCATAACTTATATTTCCGGTTCCTGCGAACAAGTCCAATATTTTTAAACCATCAAAATTAAAATGGTTATTGATTACATTGAATAATGCTTCTTTAGACATATCGGTAGTGGGGCGAACAGGCAAGCCTTTTGGGGGAGAAATGCGTCTTCCCTTGTATTTTCCTGAAATGATTCTCATGAGTTGAAAAGTATAAAATGATTTCTGTTTTCGGCCTCAGAAAAATAATTGTTCCATCGTAAATCGTCGACGTCAATAAGTGAAACGTTACGAATGTATTTATAAGCTATTTTAAAAAAATCACTTTCGGTGTCTATATTTCCTATCAATTCTAACGGAAAATTTTCGGGATTTAAACTCAATTGCTCTGCGGTAAACAAAACATAGTAAATGAAATCTTCGGGAGTTTGATAATCAAAAGAATTGAATAATAACAGCTTCTGATTTTGGATCACAATAATCTCAAAGTGTCCTTGACTGAAATGCGCCGTCATTTTCTTGTCATCAATATTTTTGGATGCATCCAAAAGCTTCGTCACTAAAATACTATTTGCATGCTTATAATCGAAAGTGCCAAATTGATCTATGAAAAAGTTGTTCATATTTACATAAGGAATGTAAACAGAATTGATTTGGTAATTACTGATTTCGTCGTATGCAAAAAAATCAGTATCAAAAACCTTGGTATTGTATTGCAAATAACTCCCCAGGAAATTTTCGTCAAAAAGTGGAGCGGGAACAAATGTAGACAGATTGTTATTGTGTATAATCAAGACATCATCATAGGTTTCGCTCAATTCAGGATGATCCCTAAAGGCATTCGAAAATAAATCTTCAATTTTAATTCCTTTGTGAAAAGAATCAAAATGGACTTCGTTAAAGGAAGTAATTGTATTATTGAGTGTGTCAAAACAGCAAAAAGACAATCCCGCCAAGGAAACTTGGATGGAGAGTTTTTTATATTTCTTTTCGGTAATATTTGTGTTTTGTGTAGACATAATCTGATTTATAATCCATTCTGTTTGTAGAAAACGGAACGAGTTAAATGCGATGACAAACTTACAAATTAAAATAACAATAGCAATGCCAATGGCAGTGACAAAAAGTAATGAGAATATCAAAATCCCATAGAAATTAAAAAAAGAGATAAATGAAACTAATATCTAAATTGAAATTGAAATTTTCATTGGTTTTTGATATTGAAACCCTTACTTTGCAGTTAAAATATGTCAGATGAACTCCTCCTTGTTTTATAGTCTTTTACGAAATAAATTCCCTTTTGCTCCCACGTACAAACAGGATATTTTTTTTCAAAAGATTGCTATTTTTTTAACTGAAACGGATAACGACACGATTTTTGTCCTTAAAGGTTATGCAGGAACGGGTAAAACGACGGTAATTTCGACGATTGTAAATAACCTTTTGGACATAAATAAAAAATATGTTTTGCTTGCGCCAACAGGTCGTGCCGCAAAAGTAATCGCCAGTTATTCGAACAAACCAGCTTTTACGATTCATAAAAAAATCTATTTTCCAAAAAAGTCTTCTGGTGGGGGAGTTTCTTTCACCTTGCAACAAAACAAACATAAAAACACCATATTTATCGTTGATGAAGCCTCGATGATTTCGGACACCAACTCGGATTCTAAATTGTACGAAAACGGTTCTTTGCTCGATGATTTGATTTCATATGTGTATTCAGGAACAAATTGCAAGATGATTTTATTGGGAGATACAGCTCAATTGCCTCCGGTGAATTTAGATATTAGTCCAGCATTGGATACCCATACATTGAGTTTGAATTATAATAAGGAAGTCGAATATATCGAACTTGACGAAGTGATGCGTCAAGAAGAAGATTCTGGAATATTGTATAATGCAACGGAACTTCGGGAATTATTGAAAGATTCCTTCATCACTGAATTCCAATTTAATGTTCGAAAATTTAAAGACATTGTTCGCCTGACTGATGGCTATGATATTCAGGATGCGATCAACTCAGCCTACAGTAATTATAGTATTGAAGACACCGCTTTTATTGTTCGTTCGAATAAAAGAGCCAATCAATATAATGAGCAAATTAGAACCAAAATTCTCGATAAAGAAAGCGAATTGTCCTCAGGCGATTTCCTGATGGTAGTTAAGAACAATTATTTTTGGTTGAAAGATTCAGATGAAGCTGGTTTTATTGCCAATGGGGATATTATTGAAGTATTAGAGATTTTCAATATTAAGGAACTGTACGGTTTTAAGTTTGCCAATGTAAAAATTAGAATGGTCGATTATCCAGATCAAAAGCCTTTTGAAACGGTTCTATTATTAGACACTATAAAAAGTGAATCACCGTCCTTGACTTACGAAGAATCAAACAGATTATATCAGGAAGTTTTGAAAGACTATGAAGGGGAGACCAAGTACAAGCAATTTCAAAAAGTAAAAGCCAACGAATATTTTAATGGCTTGCAAGTAAAATTCTCTTATGCGATTACCTGTCATAAATCGCAAGGAGGGCAGTGGAATACTGTTTTTATTGAACAACCTTATTTGCCAAACGGAATTGATAGAGATTACATCCGATGGTTGTATACAGCTATGACAAGAGCAAAAAATAAATTATATTTGATCGGTTTTAAAGACGAGAGTTTTGTGGAATAATTTCGTTCTTTTCGCCGTTATAACCGAATCTAATTTTTAAAAATAAATGATTAAACCGCTTACTTCGTTACGCTTCCTTTTTGCTTTTATGATATTTGTACATCATATGACTTTTTTGGCAAAAAGTAAATCATCGACTTTGCGGTGGATTCATGAATCTATTTTGAAAGAAGGATACATAGGAGTTAGTTTCTTTTTTATTTTAAGTGGTTTTATTCTTGCTTATAATTACCGCGATTCGATGTTAAATCAAAAAATATCAAAATCTAATTTTTATATCGCCAGAATTGCCCGAATCTACCCGCTTCATCTATTAACCTTACTAATTGCTGTACCCATAACGATTCAAAATGTAAATTTTGAACTTTCACTTTGGTTCAAACAGTTGTTTTTTAATTCTACATTGACCCAAAGTTTTGTTCCAATAAAGAAAATATACTTTTCTTTTAACTCTCCGTCATGGAGTATATCTAATGAGCTTTTTTTCTATTTACTTTTCCCCTTTTTAATCCTTTTAATTTCGAAACTCAAAATTCTTAAATACAGTAAAGGCTTATTAATTCCATTTTTACTTTTACTGCCAATATTGATGTTAGTAATCCCTCCAATCTATTATAAAAATCTATTCTATGTTAATCCATTTTTTAGGATTTTTGATTTTGTCGTTGGAATACTTCTTTTCGAATTATATTTAAAAATAAAAAATACAGAGAAGGTCATTAATTATAATGTCTTGGAATTTAGTTCCATACTATTATTAGTTGTTTTTTTTATTTTTCATAGCCAGCTTCCATTAGTGGTTCGATATTCCATTTACTATTGGTTACCGATGAGTTTTTTAATACTGGTTTTTGCATTCCAAAAAGGCGTAGTATCAAGATTATTATCTACTAACACTTTGATTTTACTAGGCGAAATAAGTTTTGGTTTTTATATGTTTCATCAACTAGTTTTGAAATATTTCTTAATGTTAAATAAATCGCTCCTTCATATTACAAATGAATATTTAATTATTTCCATCATTTTAATCGTTTCGCTCATAATAAGTTATATTAGTTTAATCTGGTTTGAAAATCCAGTAAATAGATATTTAAAAAGAATTTTGATTCCAAAACCCAAGAATTAGATATTTAGCTGAATTATTTTGAGGATTAAAATTGGATTCCATTAAGATTGAGTATTCCTGCCTTTATACTCTTTAAAGGATTAAAATTTATTGGGTATAAAAAATGCTCGTTAAAAATTTAGATTTATGAATACATTAAACGACTTACATAAAATTTCTGGTTCTTTTTCCAATACCAAAAAAATGCCTGTGTTGTTCTTAGGACATGGTAGTCCTATGAATGCTATTGAGGAGAATCAGTTTGTGGCCGGTTTTCGGAACTTGGCCAAAACCTTACCGCAACCCAATGCTGTTTTGTGTATTTCGGCACATTGGTTTACCAAAGGCACCAAAGTCACTGCCATGGAGATGCCTCGAACGATTCATGATTTTGGAGGTTTTCCACAAGCCTTGTTTGACGTGCAATACCCCGCCCAAGGTAGTCCTGATTTAGCTCTTGAAACTAAAGAATTATTATTGCATACGGAAGTAGAGCTTGACCAAGAATGGGGACTCGATCATGGAGCTTGGAGTGTTATTAAACATTTGTACCCGGAAGCTAATGTTCCCGTAATTCAGTTGAGTATTGATTATAGTAAGCCAGCACAATACCATTTTGAGTTAGCACAGAAACTAAGTGGCCTGCGCCAAAAAGGGATTCTTATAATAGGTAGTGGAAATATTGTCCATAATTTACGATTAGTCGATTTCCATAAAATGGACAAAGACAATTACGGTTTCGACTGGGCGATAGAAGCCAGAGAAAAAACAAACCATTATTTATTAGATGGCAACTTCCAAGCCTTGATTGATTTTGAAAAACAAGGTAAAGCTATACAATTAGCAATTCCTACACCTGAACATTATTTACCTTTGATTTATACTTTAGGATTAAAAGTAAAAAACGATGACTTGAGTTTATTCAATGATAAATTATTAGGTGGTTCATTGAGTATGACTTCGGTGACGATTATGTAAAAAAAATAATATATTTGAGAACTAAAAGCAATCCCTGATTTAAAAAACAAAATCAAAAGTTGTGCCCTTGTGGCAAAAACACATAACTATGAAAATAATAGCCGTCATTCCCGCCCGTTACGCCTCTACACGATTTCCTGCTAAATTGATGCAAGACCTTGGAGGAAAAACTGTGATTTTAAGAACCTATGAAGCAGCAGTAAGCACACAATTGTTTGATGATGTTTTTGTAGTGACGGATTCTGATTTAATTTTTTTAGAAATTGTTTCTAACGGAGGAAAAGCCATTATGAGCATCAAAGAGCATGAATCGGGGAGTGATCGAATTGCAGAAGCAGTTGCGAATCTAGATGTGGAAATTGTGGTTAATGTACAAGGGGACGAACCTTTTATTGATACGGAACCTTTAATGAAATTGATTGAAATCTTCAGAAAAGATGCTGCCGGCCAGGTCGATTTGGCTTCGCTAATGCGCGAAATTAAGGATGAGGAAGTCATCAATAATCCCAATAACGTGAAAGTAGTAACAGATCAAAACGGTTTTGCATTGTATTTTTCGCGTTCGGTAATTCCTTATCCTAGAGAAAAGAACGTAGGGGTTCGTTACATGCAGCACATCGGGATTTATGCCTTCAGGAAGCAAGCCTTGTTGGATTTTTATAGTTTGCCTATGAAATCATTGGAAGCATCCGAAAAACTAGAGCAACTACGTTACTTAGAATTTGGAAAACGCATCAAAATGGTTGAAACTACACATGTAGGGATTGGAATCGATACTCCCGAAGATTTAGAAAAAGCAAGACTGATGCTGTAAACTGTTAGTTACTGTCTTGGTCAAAATAGCCTTTTGATTTTATTTTGGTAGAGAAAAAATTCAAGAATAAAACCACAAACATCAGCACAATCGTAGATTGTACACTTACTAAAAATTTCCCCAAAGGGTCTATGGGATAAAAATCACCATACCCAATTGTGGATGAAGTTACCGTACTAAAATAAACAGCATCAAACCAATGCGTAAAGGGTTTGTTGAAATTATTAGTGAAGGAATACAAAGCTGCAAAACCGAATACCATTTCTATATAATTAAAGAAAAGCAATAGCATCGATCTTTTATAAGAACGCGGTTTTGAAAATAGATCAGAGGCAAAAATTAATGTGGGAATGTATAATATCGTTTCTAGCATAACATAAACCATTATACCAAGAATGAAAGGATGGTTTTGCCAATGATTCATGAGAATCAATAATGGCAAACTCACTTTTAGCAAAACATAGAAATCTACTGCTAGGTCTTCATATTCTGCTCCTTTTTTTGAAACTAAATATTTAATATAAATTCCTGGAAAAAATAACTGCGAAGTCGAAAGGAATAAACGAACAATTTTTTCTATTCCGTTATCATCCTGATGGTCGTTATTCCAAATTGCTTTTATATTCTGAATTCTCTTTTGAACAGGATTAAACTCTGGCTTTGCCATTTTGGTAACATTACCTAAAAGTAGTTTGCGAAAGACTTTTTTCATTAAATTTAGTTTTGCTATTCCTATCGAAAGTACGAAATATATGTTTTATTTATCAAAAGGAAAAAATGGAGCATTAATTTATTTTAGACTTTTTTTTCGATAACAATTAACTCATTATGAACTTCAATTCTGGGTATCGATTTTATACTGTAATTAGTGGTGCAAAAATCTGAGATGTATTTTTTATTTCTAAGGTTGTGTTCCTTATTTAGAAGCATCGTATTGAAGAGTACAAATCCTTTGCTTTTTAATAGATAGCAAATGCGATTGATAAAATAAGTTTCATATAAAAAATTAGGCATTGTAGTATCCTGGAAAACATCAATAATAATCAAATCGTATTTCTCTTTGGTTTTCAAAACAAATTCAAAAGCATCATCAATTACGATTTCTAGTTGTTGAATTTCATCCAGTTTAAAATAGTGATTGGCCACTTTGATAATTTCGGGATCAATTTCGACTCCAGTAATTTTTCCATCAAAATTAATTTCATCAACTAACGTTTTTACAACACTACCGCCAGCGACGCCAAGCACTAAAATGTGATTCATTTTATTTATTTTGTCGAAGCCAATGGTTTTTAGTCCTAATCTTAAAATACGTTGTAAACTGCCATAAGAATAATTAGTATTTTCTGAATCCAATACTAATTCACCATTTGCCCAAGTAATCTCAATGGATTTGCTTAAAGCAGATTTTACGGTGTGAATATTAATAGGAATAAGGTAACTAAGTACTTTTTTAAACATCAAAGACGGTTTTTATCAAAAATAAGTTTTAAATTATATATTTTGCAACAAATTAGAGAGTAATGAAGAAACAAATTTATAAATGGATCTTTTTCCGCCTTATGGGTTGGAAAATTGTAGGTACGATTGACCCAGTCATAAAAAAATGTGTGATGATGATTATGCCACATACCAGCGCTCATGATTTTTATCTAGGTATTTTTACTAGAGGTATAACAGGACTAGAAATGAATTTTGTGGGAAAAAAGGAATTGTTTGCTTTTCCTTTGGGTTGGTATTTCAAATACATGGGAGGAGAGCCGCTCGATCGATCTGGCGGAATGAATAAAGTAGATTCGATTGCAGCCATTTTTAGCAGAAGAGAAACTTTTCGTCTTGCCGTAGCTCCAGAAGGAACACGCAATAAAGTAGACCAACTTAAAACAGGATTTTACTATATCGCTTTAAAAGCAAATGTGCCCATAGTTCCAGTTGCATTTAATTTTGGAAAAAAAGAAGTTAATCTTGGAGCTCCGCTAATGCCAACAGGAAATATTGAAGAAGACCTGACTATTTTAAAAAAGCATTTTGAAGGAGTAGAAGGTAAAATTCCCGAAAAAGGATTTAAAGAATAATTCCAACTTAAAATTAGTCGCATTTAAAAAAGCCAATCCTCTTATTAAAAAAAGGGTTGGCTTTTTTAGTTTGGCTTAAAAACTTTGAAAGTACCATTTTTATAAAAGAACACAATTTTTTCCACTTCGCCCGAAATGGATTCGTTCACTGCATTTTTAATATTTTCACTTTTCGCAACGGCTCTATTTTTATCACCATCGTTTTTCTCATTTGAAAATAAGTTTTGAGGAGCAATAGATTCTAGAATTGGAGCAGGTGCATTTGGTTTGATTATTTCATCTAATTTCTTTTCCTGATTTTGAATTGGTTCGTCATTTTTTGGAAAACTGCCTTTCCCATTCAAAATCCAATACAAATCTACATCAGGAAAAACATCAAGAATTTTAAGAATAAAATCCAAGCTGGGTTTATTTCTGCCCGATAGAAGGTGAGACAAGCTGGAGCGTTGTACGCCAATTTTGTCAGCAAATGCCGAAGCATTTAAACTATAATAATCCAATATAATTTCGAGTCGTTTAATAAAATCCTCAGTGTTTACCATTGTAAATAGCTATTCAAATTAATGTATTTACAAATGTAACACATTCCAATAAGAATAGCAAAATCACAAGTGTAAATTGTATCCGACTCAGTATTTAAGCATCATTAAAGCATTAATATAGGTACGCTAACATACTGATAATTAAATATATGTTTCATCATAGTAAACAGAGTGACATTTGTCATTTAGCAACTCCATCGAATGCTTATATAACGGTATAATACTGTTTACATTTATAAAATCTACCAATTTCAATCTGTTTACAATTGTAAAAATAAAGATGTTTACTTTTGTAAATCAAATAATACACTATGGATTTAGAACAATTATTCAATGATAATAAAGAGCAGTCTATTGAAGGAAGGTATCTTCCTTTAGAATCAATAGAACCTTTATTAAACCGATTAAACACGAATAATCAACTATCAGTTACTGGGGAATCGGTGCTTAAAAAACCAATTTATAGCTATCAAATTGGCGAAGGGAAAACTAAAATATTGCTTTGGTCTCAAATGCACGGAAATGAAAGTACAACCACAAAAGCCTTGTTTGACTTTTTAAATGTGCTACATAATGGTTCGGTGCTTGCTGCGGAATTGTTAAATACGTTTACTTTTTGTTGTATTCCAATGTTGAATCCAGATGGTGCGCAGCGGTATACTCGTGTAAACGCAAATGAAGTTGATTTGAATAGGGATTCCCAAAACTTAACACAGCCGGAAAGCAGGGTGTTGAGAGATGTTTTTGATTCATTTCAACCTAATTATTGCTTTAATCTGCATGACCAGCGTACTATTTTTGGAGTAGAAAGTACTGGTAAGCCTGCTACAGTTTCTTTTTTGGCTCCTTCATTTAACGAAGAGCGCGAAATAAACGAATCTCGATTGAAGGCTATAAATCTTATTGCAGGTATTAATAAGGTCTTACAGCAGTATATACCGGGTCAGATAGGTCGATTTGATGATTCTTTTAATCTAAACTGTATTGGAGACACTTTTCAGGCACTTGGAGTACCTACTTTATTATTTGAGGCAGGACATTTTCAAGAGGATTATCAAAGAGAAAAAACAAGAAAGTACATTTTTATGGCATTAACTTCTAGTTTTGCGATACTTAGCGAAAACGATATAGTTGTTAACGGAATTAACAAATATTTGAATATTCCTCAAAATAAAGTCATTTTTTATGATTTTTTATATAAAAATGTCAAATTAAATTATGATGGTATTGAAAAAATTACGAATTTTGCCGCACAATACAAAGAGGAGTTAATAGAAAACGAACTGTTTTTTAATGCTTATTTTGTAGAGATTGGAGATTTAGAAGGATATTATGGTCATTTCGAGTATGATGCAAAAGAAGCAGAATATAAAGATAAAGACGGTAGTTTTCCGAAATTAAATCAAAAAGCCAATTTTTATTTAGAAAATAACGTTAAATTTGTTAATGGATTGATAAAAAAATAATTTTTTGCGTCAATTTATTGTTTTTATGTATATTTTTAAACTTTGTATTAGTCAATTATAAATATTAATTATAGAAATATGAGTAAGTTCCGTTTAGATGAAGTAGATCACCAGATATTAGATATGTTGATCGATAACACAAGAGTTCCGTTCACAGATATTGCCAAGAAATTATTAATTTCTGCTGGAACTGTCCATGTTAGAGTTAAAAAAATGGAAGATGCAGGAATCATTATGGGTTCGTCATTAGTGCTTGATTATGACAAATTAGGGTATTCATTTATTGCTTATGTAGGGGTATTTCTTAATAATACTTCTCAAACTAAATTCGTTTTACAGCGTATTAATGAGATTCCTTTTGTGACTGTGGCTTCTGTAACTACTGGAAAATTTAATATTTTCTGTAAAATTAGAGCCAAAGATACAAAGCATGCCAAGGATGTTATTTTTATGATTGATGATATTGACGGTGTTTATAGAACAGAAACTATGATTTCATTGGAAGAAAGCATCAATGATAAGAAGCGCTTGATGCATACGATATTTAAAAACATGTAATACACTTGATTGCTATATTTTATTATAACCTCAAGTTAGTTCTTGGGGTTATTTTTTTTATAACTATTTTCCGCTAAACTCAACCAACTACAACAAAATTATGTACACGCTGCCAAAAATCGAGCGTTTTAACCAAAACGTCCTCTCTAAATACAATATTTACAATAGTGTATTTATTACTTTGCCATTTGATTCTATAGACAATACAGGGGCTTTACTTCCTTTATTTACAGATGTTTGCGAGAGTGGTTTTAAAAAACTGCAGACTCCAAAAGAAATTGTGGATTTTTTTACTAATAAGTATTCGCATAGTAATGAAGAAGCAGATAAAATTGATATCATGTTTCGTTTTATCCAATACATTGAGCGTCAAATCGTTCTTTTTGACGCAGTCGAAGATGCTGCTTTTCCCATTGTAAATAATATGGAAGGTAGGGGATCGTTACGAGATATTAAAGAAAAAGCAGATGCAAAAGGAAAGAAGGAAGAGTTGATCGATTTTCTGGAAAACTTTAATGTAAGAACAGTATTAACGGCTCATCCTACTCAGTTTTACCCTGGTTCAGTCCTCGGTATCATTAACGATTTAACAGACGCAATACGCGGAAATAATTTACTGAATATAAAAGAGCTTTTAGCTCAATTGGGCAAAACACCTTTTATAAAAAACGAAAAACCAAATCCATTTGATGAAGCGGTTAGTTTGATTTGGTACCTTGAGAATGTGTTTTACAGTACTTCAGGAGACATGGTTCATTACTTGCAGAAGAATGTTTTTCATGGTGAATCGATTCAAAATGCTTTGATAAAATTAGGCTTCTGGCCTGGTGGAGATCGTGATGGGAATCCGTTTGTGACAACTGAGATCACATTGAACGTAGCCGAACGATTGCGAACGTCAATATTAAAGTGTTATTATATTGAAATTAGAAATTTGAAAAGAAAGCTAACTTTCTTTAATGTAGATGTTTTGGTTGCTGAACTTGAACATAAACTTTACCGTTCTGTTTTTTATTCGAAAGGGGAAATCTATATCACTTTAGAGGAGTTTAAAGCGCAATTAAATAAGATAAAGAGAATTGTTATAGAGCAGCATCAGTCGTTGTATTTAGATCAATTAGAAGCACTTCTTATTAAAGTGAACTTATTTGGTTTTCATTTTGCTACTTTAGATATCCGTCAAAATAGTAGAATACATGATGCTGTTTTTAAAGATATTCATGATTTTTATGTAAAATCAAATTCAACTATTTTTCCTGAAAATTATTATGATTTATCGGAAGGAGAGAAATTTGAGGTGTTGGCAAATGTTAAAGGAGATATAAACTCAAATGATTTTGACAATGAAATAACAAAGTCGACTATTGAGTCAATTCAAGCGATAAAGGTAATTCAGAAAAATAATGGAGAGCTTGGTGCTAACCGATATATAATAAGTAATAATGAAAATGCACTCAACGTGCTTGAAACTTTTGCAATGATCCGTTTATGTGATTGGGAAGAGCCTACAGTGGATGTTGTGCCGCTTTTTGAGTCAGTTGAAGATTTATTGAATGCGCACAACAGTATGGAGCAATTGTATACTAATCCGATGTATGCAAATCATTTAAAAAATAGAGGAATGAAACAAACGATAATGGTTGGTTTCTCTGATGGTACAAAAGATGGTGGGTATTTAATGGCGAATTGGAGTATCTATCAAGCGAAAGAAGCGCTTACCGAGATTTCAAGGAAATATGGCGTAAAGGTGATTTTCTTTGACGGACGCGGTGGTCCACCAGCACGTGGTGGGGGTAAAACACACAAATTTTATGCTTCTTTAGGTCCAAATATAGAAAATAAAGAAATTCAAATTACTGTTCAGGGACAAACAATAAGTTCAAATTTTGGGACTTTAGACTCTTGTAGATATAATTTGGAAAATTTATTAAGTGCTGGGGTTACAAATCAGGTGTTTAGTAAAAATAAGAATGAATTATCTCCAGATGAAAAGAATGTAATGGGGCAATTAGCTAATTTAGGCTATAAAAAATACCTAAGTTTTAAGAATCACCCAAAGTTTATTCCTTATTTGGAACAGATGAGTACTTTGAAGTATTATGCTAGAACTAATATAGGAAGCCGACCTTCAAAAAGAGGGAAGTCGGAACAGTTAGATTTTAATGATCTAAGAGCGATTCCATTTGTTGGTTCTTGGAGTCAGTTGAAGCAAAATGTCCCGGGATTTTTTGGAGTAGGTACAGCATTAAAACATTTTGAAGATACGGAGCAATGGGATAAAGTTCAAGACTTATATGACAATTCTCTATTTTTTAAAACACTTTTAGAAAACAGTATGATGTCAATTACTAAGTCCTTTTTTCCATTAACGGCTTACATGAAAAACGATCCTGAATTTGGAGAATTCTGGCAAATTATTTATGAAGAATTTTTAGAATCTAAACGATTGTTACTAAAAATTGCTGGTCATACAGAGTTGATGGAAAACTATCCCGATGGTAAAGCATCTATTCAAATTAGAGAACGTATTGTATTGCCATTATTGACAATACAGCAATATGCTTTATTAAGAATTAATGAGCTTAATAAAGAAAGTGTACCAGATGAGAATTTAATAAAGGTGTATGAGAAAATAGTAATGCGTTCGCTTTTTGGAAACACAAACGCAAGTAGAAACTCAGCATAAACAAGTAAAAAAATGAAATCAAACCAATTACCAGATACGGAGTATGCTCCCTTTTATGCGGGCTATGTTCATGTATTAGACGACGTTAATATGATTGAAGAATTAGAAATATGTCTTCATGATTTTATCAAATTTGTACAGAACATCCCTATGGATAAATTCGATTACCGTTATGCGGAAGGAAAATGGACTATAAAAGACATCATTCAGCACCTTATTGATACCGAGCGTGTTTTTAGTTACCGTGCCATGCGTATTTCTAGAAATGATAAAACCCCTTTACCAGGTTTTGAAGAAAACGATTATGTTGATAATACCAATGCTAACGAAAGAAATCTGCAAGGATTATTGACAGAATTGGCGGTGGTAAGACAATCTACTTTAGCGCTGTTTAAAAGTTTTTCTGAAGAGCAGTTAACAAGAATGGGAGTTGCTTCAAGCAGTCCCGTTTCAGTACGTGCGATTGGGTTTATCATTATTGGTCATCAAAAGCATCACCAAAAGATATTTCAGGAAAGATATTTATAAATTATTGGAAGCAAGTCGACCATATTTTTAATTTATTTTCAAAAGACATAGTATTTGCAGGACTAGTTGAAGGCATCACATAATATGTGATGCCTTCTATTTTTCCAAACTTTTTAGCGAAATAACGATGGCTTTCTTTTCCGTTAAAAATTATTTTGTGAATACTGGGAAATTCATTGAACAACGATTCAAAATCATTCTCTTTTTGATTTTTTATATGAATATCCAAACTTCCTTTTCGTTCGCAATTTTCTAAAACATCCCACAATCCCAATTTATGAGATTGCAATAGTTTTATTTTTTCTTCGAAAATTTCAGAAATGTGTGAGTTTCCAAAAAGAGTATACATAATTTTCCAAAAGTGATTTCTCTTGTGCGCATAGTATTCTTGCTTTTCAAGTGAGACAACACCTGGCATCGTTCCTAAGATTAGGATTTGTGTCTGATGATTTACAAAATGTGGAAATGAAGTAATCATAAGAATAGATTATTAGTTCCGTTTTTCTTTTTCGATAATAGCTAAAGCTAATCTTATTTTGTCGTAGGCTATTTTTTCTTCAAGGTAATCATAATACGGTTTTAAAGTTGTCGGACTTTCTAGATGTAATTTGGCTTTAGCGATCAAACTTACTTCGTCTTCAGAAACAAATTGATGTAAGTCAATCGTTTCTCCGTCCAAATATAATTTCGCTAAATGTGACATAATTGTGCCAATACCTAATTTGCGCTTCAACGCAATTTCCTGCGTAGATAATCCGCTTTGAAACAATAGTAGTGTTTCTTTATAGGTGCCTGCCTCTTTTTTAGGTTTTACTACTTTGTTTTTTTGAAATGCAATTATTGCTTTTATAAAGGCATCTCCATATTTCTCTAGTTTTGCTTTTCCTACTCCGTCAATGGTAATGAATTCGTCATCACTCATTGGCCGTATTGTTTCCATTTGGCGTAAAGCAGCATCACTGAAAATGACATATGCAGGAACACTTTCCTCTTTAGAGATTTCATAACGCAATTTGCGGAGGGTTTCAAAAAGAGAGTTGGCTGCTGATTTACTTTTGGTTGCTTTAGTTTCTGTTTTTTCGGTGTTGACTTTTATAACTGTTGTCAATTGTACTTTGTCTCCTTCAAATAAAACTTCACGTGCTAATGCGGTCAAGCGAATTTTATTTTGTCGGTGAAAAGCAATTTCACACAAGCCTTGATTGATTAATTGAATAATATACTGATTCCAGTCGTACCACGATATATCACTCCCTACGGCGTAGGTTTTTAGGTTTTGATATTCATTTTCGAATATATAAGCATTCTTTGAACCTCTCAAAAAATCAATAATAACGGGCAGTGGCTCTGATTCTTTCAGACGAATAATGGCCGATAAGGCTTTCTGTGCGATGATCGTTCCGTCAAAAAATTCAGGTGGATTTTTACAAATGTCGCAGTTTCCACAATTTTCAGTTACTAGTTCGCCAAAATAAGACAGTAGTATTTTTCTCCGACAACTTAATGCGTCCGCATACTGTTTCATTCGTTCGAGCTTTGCCAGTTGTACTTCTGCATTTAATCCTTGGGAAGCAAATTTCTGTAATTGGATAACATCTCCATAACTTTCGAATAAAATAGTTTCAGAAGGTAGGCCATCGCGGCCAGCTCTTCCTATTTCCTGATAATAGCCTTCAATGTTTTTGGGCAAATTATAATGTATGACCCAGCGAACATTTGATTTGTCGATTCCCATACCAAAAGCAATAGTAGCACAAACAACTTGGCAATCATCATTAATAAAGTCGTCTTGAGTTTGCGATCGTACCATAATGTCTAAGCCGGCATGATATGCTTTTGCGTTGACTCCTGATTTTTTAAGTTTTGCTGCAAGTTCTTCTGTTGTCTTTCTGCTTAAGCAATAAATAATTCCTGATTCGGTAGGCTTATCACTGATGAAATCAATTATTTGTTTGACTCTGTCGAGTGCTGGGCGTACTTCTAAACTAAGGTTCTTTCGATCAAAAGAAGAGATAAACGATTTAGGATTTACTAAGTTTAATTGTTGGCTAATGTCCTTACGTGTAGCTTTATCTGCTGTGGCAGTTAAAGCTAAAATTGGAGTAGAAGGGAAGCGATTTTTTAAATATCCCAAGTTAGTATAAGCAGGTCTAAAGTCATGTCCCCAAGAAGAAATACAATGTGCTTCATCAATTGCGATAAGGCTTATGGTGATCTGGCTAAATGCATTTTCTAAATAAGACAAGCTTTCTGGAGCTACATAAACCATTTTGACTTTATTTTCTTTTAGGTTTTGAATGTGTAATTGCTGTTCTTCATTAGATTGACTACTGTTAATAAAACAAGCCTGAATTCCATTTGCTTTTAAACTATCTACTTGATCTTTCATTAAAGCAATTAGCGGTGATATTACTATTGTAATTCCCTGAAATAAAAGTGCAGGCAATTGAAAACAAATCGATTTTCCGCCGCCCGTAGGCATAATTGCTAGGGTATCTTGACCGGATAAAATAGTATTTATAATTTGCTCCTGGTTGGTTCTGAATTTTTCAAAACCAAAATTTTCTTTTAAAGAGTCATGTAATATTTGGGATGTGATCATTTAATGAATGGTGCCTTTGATTTTAATTCGATATAAATAATAAAAATACATATTTTATTAATCTGCTAAAAAAAAGGAACTCGATTAAGAGTTCCTTTTGTATTTTTAAGTGAAGTTAATCTTCATCATCGTCGTCCTCGTCATCAGAATAATCAGACTTGTCTGAATCTTCATCGTCTTCATCAACATCCGGTTTATCGCGATTGTCATCGTCATCATCGTCATCATCGTTGTCATCATCTAAATCAAGTCCTTTTATTGGAATGATTGGTTCGATTTCATCATCGATTTCATCATCTTCGTCATAGTTTTCAATTCGATCAGCTAACTTGGTACTTACTTTCACTAAATAATTAGTGTCATCTGTGTGTACTTCAACTGCTTCAATTAATTCATTTTTAGCGTTTCTAAAACGAACGATATTTGAATCATCATAACCATCAGGAAATTTTTCCACCAAAAGGTTTAAAATTTCATTGGTTAGCTTTGCGTAATCAACAATTACTCTTTTCATAAGGATACTCTATAAATCTAATAAATAAGCAAAAATAAGAGGGGCCACAATTGTAGCATCTGACTCAATAATAAACTTAGGTGTTTTTATATCTAATTTACCCCAAGTAATTTTTTCATTCGGTACTGCTCCAGAATACGAACCGTAACTGGTAGTTGAATCTGAAATCTGGCAGAAATAACTCCAAAAAGGTGTTTCTGGCATTTCCATATCTTGGTACAACATTGGAACCACGCAAATTGGGAAATCTCCAGCTATACCACCACCAATTTGGAAAAATCCTACTCCATTAGCGGAATTTTTAGGATACCAATCTGCTAAAAATGTCATGTATTCTATTCCAGATTTCATCGTAGAGACTTTTAAATCTCCTTTAATGACATAGGAAGCAAAAATATTTCCCATAGTACTATCTTCCCATCCTGGACAGATAATTGGTAAGTTTTTTTCTGCTGCAGCATACATCCAACTGTCTTTCAAATCAATTTCGTAATATTCTTCTAAAACGCCTGATAAAAGCATTTTGTACATAAATTCATGCGGTAAATAACGTTCTCCTTTGTCATCAGCGTCTTTCCAAATTTTGTAGATGTGTTTTTGCAAACGACGGAATGCTTCATGCTCAGGAATACAAGTATCTGTTACTCGATTTAACCCTCTTTCAAGTAAGTCCCATTCTTGTTCTGGAGTCAAATCACGGTAGTTTGGTACTCTTTCGTAATGTGAATGAGCTACCAAGTTCATGATATCTTCTTCTAAATTTGCACCTGTACAAGATATAATTTGTACTTTGTCTTGACGAATCATTTCTGCAAAAATCTTTCCAATTTCGGCAGTACTCATCGCTCCAGCAAGAGTTACCATCATTTTAGCTCCATTTGCTAGCTGTTGTTCATAGCCTTTTGCTGCATCTACTAAAGCCGCAGAATTGAAATGCAAATAATGCTTTTCTATAAACTGACTTATAGGTCCTTTACTCATTTTATTTGGTTTAAAGATTTAAAAATCAACTCATTGAATGGTTAGATTCAAATATAATAATTTTTAAATTGACTAATTGTGTATTTATTTGTTTATTTTTTGTCGTAACCTAAAATTTTTAATACGTCATCGGCTGTTTGTTGTTCTGAGAATACTTCGGTTGCTATGATTCCATTTTCATCTCTATTGATTAAGATGTGTTTGGGTTGTGGAATTAAACAGTGATGCAAACCTCCGTATCCGCCAATCGTTTCTTGATAGGCCCCTGTATTAAAAAATCCAATGTATAATGGTTTTTCCTTATTGTATTTTGGTAAATAGATGGCATTCATATTTTGCTCAGAATTGTAATAATCATCACTATCACAAGTTAAACCACCTAGTAAAACCCGTTCGTAAGTTTCATTCCAACGGTTGATTGCCAACATAATAAAACGTTTGTTGATTGCCCAAGTATCAGGTAAAGTAGTGATAAAAGAAGAATCAATCATGTTCCATTTTTCTCTATCATTTTGTTGCTTTTGATACAAAATTTGATAAATAGCGCCTCCGCTTTCTCCTACGGTAAAAGAACCAAATTCAGTAAAGATATTTGGAACGTCAACTTCAGCCTCATCACAGGCAATTTTAATCTGATTGATGATTTCATCAATCATGTATTGATAATCGTATTCAAACGCTAATGAATTTTTTATAGGAAATCCACCACCAATATTTAAACCATCCAATGTAGGACATTCTTTTTTTAATGCGATGTACACTTTAATACATTTCACTAATTCATTCCAGTAGTAAGCCGTATCGTTGATTCCTGTATTGATAAAAAAGTGCAACATTTTAAGTTCCAATTTATCATTATCCTGAATTTGTTTTTTGTAAAAACTAACAATGTTTTTATACCCAATTCCAAGACGGGAAGTATAGAACTCAAATTTTGGTTCTTCCTCGGCAGCAATACGAATTCCAATTTTGAACTTTCCGTTAATTTCTGCCTGAAGTAAATCCAGCTCTTCAAAATTATCAATAATAGGAATGGTATTTTTATGCCCGTTATTAATTAACCTTGCAATATTTTCGATGTATTGGTCTCTTTTGAAACCGTTACATATAACATAAGTGCTTTTGTTTATTTTTCCATTAGCCATCAAATTTTCAACAATATTAATATCGAAAGCAGAAGAAGTTTCAACATGAATATTATTTTTAAAAGCTTCATTCATAATGAATTCAAAATGGGAGCTTTTTGTACAATAGCAATAATAATACTTTGCCTCATATTTATTTTTCTCCATCGATTTACGAAACCAATTTTTGGCTTTGTTGATGTTATTTGAAATTTGAGGTAAATAGGTGAATTTTAATGGAGTACCATACTCTTCAACGAGTTTCATCAAATCAATATTGTGAAACTTTAGATTGTCTTTGTTTAAAGTAAATTCTTCTTGTGGAAAGTAATACGTTTGATTGATTAGATCGGAATATTTTGTATTCATGTAGCTTTTAGTATTGTAGATTAATTAAATTGGTATTAAGAATTAAACTAATTTTCAAACCCTAATGTTTGCATAAATAATCTGAAGTTTTTCGTGATCTACTTTTAAATGGTTAGACAGATCAAAACAAAAATATTCTTTGATCGAATAAAAACGCTTCAATATCCTTAAAAAAGATTTATTGTTTAGGTTCTCATTTGAACTGTAATTCTCTTGTTTTTGATTGTTTTTCATTGCGGCAAATGTAAAAAATAATATATACGTAATCCAATCCTTTTAACTAAAAAATATTTAAGATTTATAATCGTTAAATGCTTTAAGAATTAATTCATTTTCAACAGATTGATTTATTTTTATTCTACCAATGCCTTCTATCAAGGCAAATTGTATGGTACCATATTCATTTTTCTTGTCATGAATGAGTAATTCTAGAATGGGTTCGATGTCATTTTCAAGAAATACGATATCATCAAAGATAGACTTTATTGTAGTTTTAATTTGAATATACTCGCTTTCACTTATCAATTCTTTGTCGAAAGAGATATAACTTTCCAGAATCATTCCTACTGCAATGGCTTCTCCATGTAATAAGGTGGTTTTACTTTCACTCTCAAGAAAATAACTTTCAATCGCGTGACCCAGTGTATGACCAAAGTTTAATGATTTCCGGATATTTTTTTCAGTAGGGTCTAATGTTACTATTTCGTTCTTAATTGTAACGGAACGGTAAATTAGCTCGTCAAAATCGGCAAAGTCAATTGCTTTCAGATCTAAAAATTGTTCCCAATATGCTTTATCGAAGATCAAACCATGTTTTAGCATTTCGGCAAGACCGGAGCGCATTTCATTTCGCGCAAGCGTTTCTAGATATTGTGTATCTATAAGTACCATTATTGGCAAATTAAAAACACCTATTTGATTCTTTAAATTTCCTAAATCAACTCCGTTTTTTCCTCCTACAGAAGCATCAACCATTGAAAGCAAGGTTGTAGGAATATTGATAAAATCAATACCTCGTTTAAAGGTTGAGGCTACAAAGCCACCTAAATCAGTAACAACACCGCCACCAAGATTTATGACGAGGCTTTTTCTATCAGCGCCAAGTTCTGTTAGTACGTTCCATATTTGAACGCAAGTCTCAATATTTTTATTCTCTTCACCAGCCTCAAATTCGATAATTTCAATTATCAACTCTGTTTCTAAGTAGGGCAAAAAAATTGGCAAGCAAAATTCATTGGTATGAATGTCTACAATTACAAAAACTTTGGAATATTTATTTTGGTTTAAATGTAAATTTAAAGCTTCATATCCTTTTTCATTGAAATGAATAGGATGATTACTTGCTTCGATTGTTTTTAATAAATTTGACATGTTTTACTATTTTATATGCAATATCGAATATTACAACTTCAGTTCTTAGATAATTTTTTATACATCAATAATTAATTGGTATAATTTGCGAATTTAAGGTTTTTCTAAATAATATTTTATCAGATTCATTTTGAATTTAGTAAAATAACAAATTCCATTATTCTGTTTAATTATTGTAAATTAATTAATTTTTCTTTTACCAATGATTTATTTTTATCAGAAAATTTATCAAATGGATCGTTTATTATTTACAAAGTTTATTTAAAAGAACTTCTGTATTGGGATACTTTTTATCAAAAGCTATTGTCAAATATTTGCATCCGTTTTCTTTGTCCTTTAGATTCATATAACAACCAGCTAATAAATATTCAGTCTTTCCACTTTCTAAATTAGGATCATTCAAAGTTTGTTTTAAATACTTTATTGCTAAATCAATTTTATTTAATTTATAATAACAAATACCGATGTCCTGTAAAATAACTCTTTTTTCAGGATTTTCTTGAGATGCCATTTTATAGAATTCAATTGCTTTTTCAAATTTTAGTTGATCCCCCAATTTTTTTGCCTCAACCATATAATTTATCTTAGCCAAAGGTGAAACTGGATTATCTTGGGGTAGTAAATTATCGCTGTTTTTTACTCCTTTCAATCGTTCGGTTAATATTCTTTTTCGCTTTAAAAGGGCAGTGTCTTTTGGGAAAGAAAGTAATCCTTGATCAACAAATACTATAATTTTCTTTATTTTATAATTGGAATTATATAAGGCCGAAGCAGTATTTTTCCAGTTACTCGGCATTTTTCTATAGCTAGAAAATAAGTTATGAATTTTTAGTATTTCAAGTGTATCTTTTTTCTTTGAAGCCATAGTTAAAGCATCTAGGAAATAATTACTATTTCTAGGACGCATGTAAAAAGCATTTTTTGCATATTTATAGGCATCATCATTATTCCCTTTTGATTTTTCAATTTTATGTAAATACCAATCTGGTATGCCTAAATAAGGGTTAATGTTTTTGGCCACATTAAAGTACTCTGCGGCTTTTATATAATTATCTTCATTATAATAGGCAATTGCTAAATGTTCAGCAAAGGATTCAGCATAGATTCCAACATTAGGGAACTTCGGGAATCTGTCGTTAATTTCAGTCGAATTAATTTTACTGTATTTAATTTGATATTCAAGTTGATAAGTCCTTAAAGTTACAAAAGTAAAATATATTGTAAGTAGAGACAGAACTATAACTCCTATTGAAAAAAACGAATTTTCAGCTTCTTTGTTTTCTTCAACTTCCTTTTTTGAATCATTTAAGATTGTAAAAGCTAAAAGGACGGCAAAACTAAATTGCATTGTAGATCGATATAGCGGAAAATTGAAGAGTGCATCTATACCATAACTAACCAATACTAATGTTGTTACAATTGCAACATTTTTATTAGTTGAGTCGTTCTTCCTAACTATCTTTTTTAAATTCCTAACTAATAAAAGTATAAATAGCAAGAGATATACTAATCCGTTAAACACGCCCGTTTCTGCTGCAATTTCTAGAAAATCATTATGAGTATGTGACGAAATAAATGCATCATCTATATATGCTTTTTCATAGGTCAAACTTTCAATTTTCCAGTTGCCTATTCCAACACCTAACACGGGATTTTTTTTAATAATAGATAATGCGGTGTTCCAATAGGTTAATCGTGCATTTATTGAAGCTTCTTTTTTGTCAACGATTTGTGTAACTCTGCTTGTCACTGATTCAAAACGATCTTTACCATTATTGTATTTAAATACTGAATTTGTTATTATAAAAGATGCAATTAATGCTATACCTATATATACAACATTAATAAAACTGGACTTTTTTAACGTGTTTGTTTTTAAGTAATAAACTATGAATAGTAGGATTATAAAAAACATACTAATATATGCGGCTCTAGCACTTATTAGTAAAATAGTTAAAGCAGCTAAGAAGAGAGACAGGGTTAGAACCCATTTTTTTATTTTTGAAAAATGAGTAATTCCTATTAGTATGAATGGAATTTTTATACTCAAACTAGCGGCATAAACATTTATATTCCCAGTATTTCCCTTTAAATTAGAAATCGCAGTGAAAATAGCATTAGTTTTAATTTCTTTGAATAAATGAAAAAAGGTAAAGGATGTTTGAAGAAACACACTTATACCTACTATAAATGAAACTTTATAGATCAAATACAGTCTTTTATAAAATAGTACATATAAATTGAAGAACATAGTTAATACAACCAGAAGCTCGGTAAAACTGACTATAGCTATTGAAATGTTTTTTGCAGTAAATAATGTAATTCCGCAAAAGAATAGAAATACGATATAAGTTTTAAAGACCGAATCTTTTTTTAAAGCCCCAATCAAATTCTGCGAAAGCAAAGAAGGGTTTTTATATAAATAGACAACAATTATGCAGTTTAAAACAGATAAGTAAAAAAATTGAGTACCAATAATCTCTATACTTTTAAAATCAGGTAAGAAATCTAATACTAAATAACAACTAAAGAAAAATAAAGACATAAAATCATAATAAGTACTATTTGGAGAAACGGAATCTGATTTTATAGAAGTAGTAGAATTATTTTTCTTATTCATTTTTATTTTTTAAAATATTAGTACAAATCTATAAATTATTAATTTTAATAAGAAGTTTATTGAAAATATTGTCAAACAGGGATTGTATTTTTTATTATTATTAATTTGATAAATATTTATAAAACTCTCTTTATATTTGTGAAAAAAACATCGTTAAATGGACAAAATATTCAATAATACGCAAGTGGCCTTCGCTTTAAAAAGTGATACAGAACTAGATAGAGCTTACTTTCTTTTTAAAATGATATCCAACCAACCATTGGTACGAATAGGAGCAGCGGTTACTAATTTTGCATTAAATGTTAATCTTCCAGTGGAAGGTTTGATACGCGCTACCGTTTTCGATCATTTTTGTGGAGGAGTAAATGAAAATGACTGCCTTTCTGTTGTTGATAGAATGTATACCAAAGGAGTATCTTCGGTATTGGATTATTCAGTAGAAGGGAAAGAGGAAGAAGATCAATTTGACGCTGCCTTGGCGATGACTTTAAAAACTGTAGAATTTGCCAAAGAACGTCAGGCAATACCATTTGCGGTTTTTAAACCAACGGGCCTTGGTCGTTTTGAATTGTATGAAAAACTTGGAGCAAAACAAACATTAACTTCAAAAGAGCAAGAAGAGTGGGATCGAGTAGTGGCTCGTTTTGATTTGGTTTGCAGTGAAGCACATAAAAAAGATGTAGCGTTACTTATTGACGGAGAAGAAAGTTGGATGCAAGATGCGGCTGACGATTTAGTTACTGAGATGATGCGCAAATACAATAAAGAAAAAGCAATTGTTTTTAATACGCTACAAATGTATCGTTGGGATCGTTTGGATTATTTAAAAAAGTTGCATGATGTGGCAAAAAAAGAAGGCTTTTTTATCGGAATGAAGTTAGTTCGTGGTGCTTACATGGAAAAAGAAAACAACAGAGCTGAAGAAAAAGGATATCCAACACCCATTTGTTCGTCAAAGGAAGCTACAGACGCTAATTACGACGCAGCAGTGCATTATATGATCGATCATATAGACAACATGTCTGTTTTTGCTGGTACTCATAATGAAGAAAGTACTTATAATTTAATGTCGCTGATGGAAGCAAAGGGAATACCTACTAAGGATGACAGAATTTGGTTTGGTCAATTGTATGGTATGAGTGATAATATCAGTTATAACCTAGCGGATCATCATTATAACGTTGCCAAATATTTGCCCTTTGGTCCCGTAAAAGATGTTATGCCATACCTCATTCGTCGTGCAGAGGAAAATACTTCAGTAGCTGGTCAAACTAGTCGCGAGTTAGGACTAATAAAGACAGAACGCAAAAGAAGAAAAGACAAGTAGTTTTTAAATCTCTTTCATTAAAAAAAGCTCCAATTTTTCAAAATCGGAGCTTTTTTGTATATAATTACGTTTAATTACTAGCTCTTCTAAGTATAGTTATTAGTATATAAGTAGGAGATATTATCCTATTATATTGATGATTTTGAGTATAATGCATCACTTTTTTGTTTCATTTTTTTTATAATCGAAAGTACTTGCTTGTTTCATAGCTAATAAAAATAACGTAGTTCGTTTAATTATTTATCTATAATAGTTAGCACAATTCCTTTGCTTTTCTATTATTTTTTTAAGTCAAGTTCTTCTTTGGACAGTTGACTGTATCCTGAAAAAATAACCTTCAAGGTCAATTTAACTCTTTTTTTTACCGAGGTACTGAATTAAGGTTAATCGTATGATTAACAAAAGGTTATTTTCATAGATTAATAAGCGTTGTTAGTCATTTAACAGATTGCTCTTTGTTACAATAAAGAGGTTTCAAATGAAGAGATACTTTTTATAGTAGTTTTTACTAAACCTATCAATATACTTTTTAGTATAAATTAATATATACTTTTTAGTATATATTGAAAAACAACGTTTACATTTGTCTTATAGGTTTATTTTAAATATTAAAAATCCATTATTAAAACATAAAACTTTTAAACAATGAAAATAACAGCACAAGACGAATATGGCTTAAGACTATTAGTCCAGATTGCAAAATGTAATGATCAGTCCGGCTTGAGCATTCCTCAGCTCAGTGAAGCGGAAGGATTATCGCAACCTAATGTTTCTAAATTGACCCGAATCCTTCGTATGGAAGGTTTAATTAATAGTACCAAAGGACATGTTGGAGGATATGTATTAGCCAGACCTGCAAATATGATAACAGTAAACGACATTTTGAATGCCTTAGGCGGGCGGTTATTTGACGAACAATTTTGTGTTAATCATGTTGGCGTAATGAAAATATGCAGCAATTCGACAGATTGCTCCATTCGGTCGCTTTGGACCATAGTTCAATCTGCAATAGATAAGTTACTAGATACCATCACACTATCTGATTTGTCCCATGGTGAAAAAGAAGCTACAGTTACTTTTAAAAGTTTATTTGAAGAAATAAGTGGAGAAAATAAAGAATTATAATAATCATTAATTAGAAATAGAATGATAACAGTTTCAGAAAATGCAAAAGAACACGCATTAAGTTTAATAGCAAACGAAAACAGCCCAGAAGGAACCTTTATTAGAGTAGGTGTGGATGGTGGCGGATGTTCCGGTCTTACTTATAAACTCGTGTTTGACAATGTGATTACAGAGAGCGATAAGGTTTTTGAAGACAAAGGAATAAAGATTGCCGTTGACAAAAAAAGCTTCCTTTACTTAATAGGTACGGAGCTCGATTATGTGGGAGGCTTAAACGGAAAAGGATTTGTATTTGTTAATCCAAATGCAAGCAGAACTTGCGGTTGTGGAGAATCGTTTGGCGTTTAATATTAGATTTAAGGTTTAAAGCTTGTAAGTGTTTCTTGGAAAAGCTTTCGACTTTTCAACAATATAAAAAAAGAAAAATGGCAATTATAATTACAGACGAATGCATTAATTGTGGCGCTTGTGAACCAGAATGTCCGAATAATGCAATCTACGAAGGCGGCGATGAATGGCGCTTCGCGGATGGAACAGCCATAAAGGGAATGTTTACCTCAAAAAGCGGATTGACTGCCGATGCAAATGAACCGCAAGAACCTGTATCCAATGATGTTTATTACATAGTAGCCGATAAATGCACTGAATGTGTTGGTTTTCATGATGAGCCTCAATGTGCTGCAGTTTGTCCTGTTGATTGCTGTGTAGATGATGAAGATTGGCGCGAAAGCGAAGAAGAATTATTTGCCAAAAAAGATAGTTTGCATTTAATAATTTAATCAAAATGATTTTTGGGATTGGGAATTACCGATGAACAAAATAACAATAGTAAAATTTAAATAGTATGAACGAGGTTTTAGAACAAAAGCTCAGCACGGAATACAAATACGGGTTTGTTACCGATTTTGAAGCTGACAACGCACCAAAAGGATTGAATGAAGATATTATTCGTTTTATTTCTGCCAAAAAAAAGGAACCCGAATGGATGTTAGACTATCGCTTAACAGCTTTCCGTCATTGGATAACAATGAAGGAGCCAGACTGGGCTCATGTTTCTTACCAAAAACCAGATTTTCAAGATATCATATATTACTCAGCTCCAAAACCAAAAAAAGTACTAAACAGTTTAGATGAAGTAGATCCTGAATTATTGAAAACATTTCAGAAACTCGGTATTTCAATCTTAGAGCAAGAACGCCTTACAGGTGTGGAAAGTAGAATAGCGTTGGATATTATTGTGGACAGCGTTTCGGTCTCAACAACATATAAAGAAACATTAGCAGAAAAAGGAATTATTTTTTGTTCGTTTGGCGAAGCAATTCAGGAACATCCAGAATTGGTACAAAAATACATGAGCTCTGTTGTTCCCTACACCGATAATTTTTATGCAGCACTAAACTCCGCTGTATTTACAGATGGCACGTTTTGTTATATTCCAAAAGGAGTTCGTTGTCCGATGGAACTTTCCACTTATTTCAGAATAGAAGCGGCTGGAACTGGTCAGTTTGAACGCACCTTAATTATTGCTGATGAAGATTCATATGTGAGTTATCTTGAAGGCTGTACGGCACCGATGCGTGATGAAAATCAATTGCATGCAGCCGTTGTAGAGCTCGTGGCACATAAAGATGCACAGATAAAATACAGCACCGTACAAAACTGGTATCCAGGTGATAAAGACGGTAAAGGAGGTATTTTCAACTTTGTTACAAAACGTGGTATTTGTTTGGAAGAAAATTCTAAAATCTCTTGGACACAAGTAGAAACAGGTTCTGCAATTACATGGAAATACCCATCGGTGATTTTAAAAGGCGACAATTCGATAGGTGAATTCTATTCTGTTGCCCTGACCAATAACTATCAGCAAGCCGATACTGGAACAAAAATGATCCACATTGGTAAAAACACTAAAAGTACTATCATATCCAAAGGGATTTCGGCAGGTTACAGCAACAACAGTTACAGAGGGTTAGTCCGTATTGGAAAAGGTGCAGACAATGCCCGTAATTTTTCACAATGCGATAGTTTATTGATGACTGATCAATGCGGAGCACATACCTTTCCATACATCGAAATAAAAAACAACACCGCCATTGTCGAGCATGAAGCAACAACTTCAAAAATTGGTGAAGACCAATTATTTTATTGCAAACAAAGGGGTATTGATAATGAAAAAGCCATTGGTTTAATTGTAAATGGCTATTGCAAAGACGTATTAAGTCAATTGCCAATGGAGTTTGCTGTTGAAGCTCAAAAATTGTTGGAGGTTTCCTTGGAAGGCTCAGTAGGATAAGGAGAGATCTTTTATAACCTATAAATTTTAACTCATAAATTTTAAAAAAATGCTATCAATAAAAAATCTACACGCGTCAATTGACGGGAAAGAAATATTAAGAGGAATTAATCTAGAAATAAAAGCGGGAGAAGTACATGCTATTATGGGCCCTAACGGTTCTGGAAAAAGCACTTTATCTGCAGTACTTGCAGGGCGTTCCGAATACGAAGTTACAGAAGGTGAAATAATCTATAACGGTATAAATTTATTAGAACTAGAAGCCGAAGATAGAGCTAGAGAAGGCATATTTCTTGCGTTTCAATATCCCATTGAAATTCCGGGGGTAAGCAATATTAATTTTTTAAAAACAGCTATTGGCGAAATTCGCGCTTATAAAGGTTTGGAACCTCTGGCAGCAAAAGAGTTTTTAACTCTGATGAAAGAAAAGCAAAAGTTGGTTGAGATAGATAAAGCACTTATCAGTCGCTCTATAAACGAAGGTTTTAGCGGTGGTGAAAAAAAACGAAATGAAATATTTCAGATGGCGATGCTGGAGCCAAAACTTTCCATACTTGATGAAACCGATAGTGGACTTGATATTGATGCCTTACGAATTGTTGCTAACGGCGTGAATAAATTAAAATCGAAAGATAACGCAACCATTGTTATCACGCATTATCAAAGGTTGTTGGATTATATTATCCCCGATGTTGTTCACGTTTTATACAATGGAAAAATTGTGAAAACAGGGCCAAAAGAATTGGCTTTAGAACTAGAAGAAAAAGGATACGATTTTATTAAAGAAGTAGAAGAAGTAGAAGCTTAATTTAGTACAAAATGGAAACAGCAATTAAAACCAGTACGATAAAAGGAAAATTGATTTTTGAATTTGAGACATCAAAATTATTTTTATTCGGCAATACACAACTTCGTGATCAGGCTATGGAAAGCTTTTACAAACAAGGTATTCCAACCAGAAATCACGAAGAATATAAATATACTCCTATCAGTTCAATATTAAAAGGGGAATTTGATTTCTCGACCAATAAAAACTGTACCGATGAGCAAATTGAGCCGCTGAAATTTTTAAAAGAGGCTTATAATGTAATTATCGAAAACGGCATTTTTGTGGAAGGATTATCCAATTTAGAAAATCTTCCAAAAGGGGTAACGATTTGCAGTTTAGTAAATGCGGCAACTAGCAATTCTGCTCTTTTTGAAAAACATTATGCGCAATATGCAGATATTAAAACGGATCCATTCATAGCGTTAAATACCGCAATGACTAAAGATGGCGTGTTTATTCATATTGCAAAAAATGTGATAATTGAAAAACCGATACACGTCATTCACATTTCAACAGCATCCAAAAGTACCATTATTCATCCACGTAATTTAATCGTTGTGGATGAAAATGCGCAAGCAAAAATTATTGAATCGTTTGAAACGGTTGATTCTAAAGCCAAAACATTCAGTAATGCAGTAACAGAAATTGTAGTCGATAAGCACGCTATTCTTGATCATTATAAAATTCAGGATGAAAATGAGTTGGGTTATTTAATGAATACCACACAAGTAATTCAAAAGAAACAAAGCGTATTTTCTACCCATACTTTTACCTTGAGTGGCGCATTAGTTCGCAATAATTTAACTTTAGTGTTAGATGATGAACATATCGAATCGCATTTGAACGGATTGTATATAACTGCAGGAAATCAAGTAGTTGATAATCATACTGTCGTAGATCACCGCAAGCCAAACTGCAACAGCAACGAGCTTTACAAAGGTATTATTGACGGAAAGTCAACCGCTACTTTTAATGGAAAAATATTTGTTAGAAAAGATGCTCAAAAAACAAATGCATTTCAATCCAACAAAAATATTTTACTAAGCGAAGACGGAACAATCAATACAAAACCGCAATTAGAAATTTATGCCGATGATGTAAAATGTTCGCACGGGACATCCACCGGAAAATTAGATCAAGAAAAAATATTTTACCTACAGGCTCGTGGAATAGGTCTAACAAATGCTAAAAAATTATTGATGCACGCCTTCGCTTCGGAAGTTGTGAACACTGTAAAAATTGAGGCTTTGTGTGACTATATTGAAGGAAAGATTGCTAAAACATTTGAATAAAAGATATGGCAGCAGAAATTATTACACAAAATATGGAGCTTGCGCAAAAGGCTATCAATACCCTTAAAACTTGTTACGACCCGGAAATTCCAGTTGATATTTGGGAGTTAGGATTGATTTACGAACTCAATATTGATATAGAGAACAATCTTACTATTCTAATGACTTTAACATCACCATCCTGTCCTGTAGCTGAAACCTTGCCCCCTGAAACAGAACAAAAATTACGTGAAATAGAGGGAATTAAATCAGCAAAAATAACAATGACTTATAGCCCGCCTTGGGAAAAAGAAATGATGAACGAAGAGGCAGAACTCGAATTAGGATTTATGTAAAATGGAAAAAGAAATAATTAATAAAGTAGCATTAAGTGGCATCATCACCATTGACCTCGAAACGTTTTGCCCTCAAGGTAATCGTGCAGTATTGGATATAAAAGAGCATTTATTTCAAGGTTTAATATTGAAAGAAAAAGACTTTAGGGAATTTGTTAAGAATGAAGATTGGAGCAAATACACAGATAAGTATGTTGCCCTTATTTGCTCTGCCGATGCTGTTGTTCCAACTTGGGCTTATATGTTGTTAGCAATTCAATTAGAGCCTTACGTAAAAAAGGTAGTGTTTGGCGATTTAGAAACACTGGAAACCATTTTGTATAATGACATCCTTAACAAACTAAATTTCGATGAATATAAAGATGCTCGCATCGTGATCAAGGGTTGTGGCCATCTGCCAGTTCCTAAAGCGGCTTATGTCGAAATCACTAGGCTTTTACGACCAATTGCAAAAAGTGTTATGTATGGCGAAGCTTGTTCTATGGTGCCGTTATACAAGCAGCCCAAACAAATTTAAATTTGGAAAACGATTAAATACCATATTCTTTAAATAGGAATAGAATAGCTACTCAAAAATCAAAAAAACCATAATCTCCTTCCTGAATTTAGTAATAAAAGGAATTAAAAATGGAATAGTATTAAAAGAAATAAAAAAAGAGAGAGAGGAACTAATTATTGATAATCATTCCAAAATTATAATATGCTGGGATTATAACACAATAATAACCGTCAGAAGTAGCTATAGTTTCGAAATAACGAAATAAAAGTAGCCCGATACAAAAATAATTAATTAGAATTTCAATAATCCACTAGGTTACAGCTTTACAAATAAAATAGTGTGGGCATAATTTTTTAAAATAAAATGGAGACAATAAAAAAAATAAACATTGGTATAAAACATATCGCAACACTTACTGGCCATAGCGGCTGTGTATATGCGATGGATAAAGGCACATCTGAACATACTGTTTTTACAGCGGGTAGCGATATGTTTATCGCGTTATGGAATTTAGAAACTCTGCAAGCCGAAAAATTTTCAGCATCTTTACCTGCTGCTGTTTATGCTATTTGTCATATTCCTGAAAAAAAATTATTGCTTGCGGGAACAACAACCGGAAGTGTTCACATCCTTGATTTAGAGAAAAAGGAAGAAATAAAAATGCTGCAACATCATACGGCACCGATTTTTGATATCAAATATTCCTTAGAAACCAATTGCTTTTATACAGCTGGTGGCGATGGTAATTTTGCCGTTTGCTCACTCGATACTTTGTCATTGATTAAAATGAAAAAACTATCCAAGGAAAAAGTACGCAGCATTGATTTTAATTATACCACTTCCGAAATAGCGGTTGCACTAGGGGATTGTAATATTCTTGTATTTGATCTGCATACATTGGATTATAAAAAAGATTTTATTGGGCATGGACTTGCATCAAATGTTGTGCGTTACAGCCCTGATGGTAAATTTCTTTTGACTGGAGGAAGAGATGCACATTTAAACATATGGCAAGTAGGAAATTATGATTTACTAAAGTCAATTCCTGCACATAATTGGGCAATTTACGATATCGTATTTAGTCCCGATGCTACACTTTTTGCCACTGCCAGCCGTGATAAAACCATCAAAATTTGGGATGCAAAAACGTTTCAATTATTAAAACGCATCACCAAAGAAAATTTTGATACTCATACACACTCGGTAAATAAATTGATTTGGAGTACTTATAATAATTATTTGGTTTCTGTAGGTGATGATAGATTGGTTATGGTAAGAGAAGTAAATAGTTTTTAGAACAAAAAATTAAAGAAATAAAAGGAGGCCAAAATGAATATTACAAAAGAACAAGTTTTAGAAGCTTTAAAAAATGTCGAAGATCCTGATTTAAAAAAGGATTTGGTAACCCTTGGTATGATTAAGGATTTAGAAGTAGAGGGAAAAAACGTGAGTTTTACTGTAGTACTTACAACGCCTGCCTGCCCAATGAAAGAATTGATTCACAAGGCTTGTGTAAATTCGATTTTGCATTTTATAGATGAAGAAGCAAATGTAAATGTGAAAATGATTTCCGATGTTTCCTCTCGAAAAAGCGGTGGACCTTTGTTACCAAATGTTAAAAATATTATAGGAGTAGCATCTGGTAAAGGTGGTGTTGGGAAATCAACCGTGGCTTCAAATCTGGCTTTGGCTTTGGTAAAAATAGGTGCATCGGTTGGTTTGGTAGATGCTGATATTTATGGACCTTCACAAACCATTATGTTTGATGTGATGGATGCAAAGCCACAAATTAAAGCGATTAATGGTGTAAATAAAATGATTCCCGTAGAAAGTTTTGGTGTCAAATTATTATCAATCGGGTTTTTTGTAGATACTTCCCAAGCACTAGTCTGGCGTGGACCAATGGCATCAAAAGCGGTTGTCCAATTGTTTCAGGAAGCAGAATGGGGGGAATTAGATTATATGATTATTGATTTACCTCCCGGAACTGGCGACATTCATTTATCACTGGTTGGTACCGTTCCTTTGAACGGAGTTGTAATTGTAAGCACCCCTCAATTTGTGGCTTTGGCTGATGCCAAAAAAGGAGTTGGAATGTTTCAATTACCGTCGATAAATGTACCCGTTTTAGGTATTGTAGAAAATATGGCCTATTTCAGTCCGCCCGACGAGCCGGAGAAACGCTATTATATTTTTGGTAAAGACGGAGCAAAAAAACTTGCCGAAGAATTAGAAGTTCCGTTGTTGGGAGAAATACCATTAGTACAAAATATTTGTGAATCTGGTGATCTAGGTCGCCCCGCTGTGCTGCAGGAAAACACACCCCAAGCTATTGCCTACATGGAAATGGCACGTAAAGTGGCACAACAAGTGTCTATCCAAAATGCAAAAGCACCAGCTCAAGTGGCAGATGTTAAATGGTAAGATCACTAAAATAACACCTATCCTTTTTTCGATAAAAGGTTAAATAAATATAAAAAAATGAACGCACCAATCTCCATTTATACCGAAATGACGCCTAATCCCGTCACAATGAAATTTGTACTGACCTTTTTATTAATCGATGAGGAAGGAGAAAGTATTGAATTCCGCACAAAAGAAAAGGCAGCCATTTCTCCTCTTGCCACAAAAATATTTGAACTTCCTTATGTAAAAGGCGTTTTTATTACTTCCAATTTTATTACCGTAACCAAGGACGAAAGCTTTGAATGGTATGAGGTAATACCGGAAATTAAGGAGCTAATTAAAGCAAAGCTTGCCCTAAAAGAACCTCTTCTCAATGGCGAATTAATTGAAGAAAAATCAGAAGTACCGGTAAACATTTCTGGGGATATTGAACAAAAAATAATTTCAATTCTTGATGAATATATTCGGCCAGCCGTTGAAGGAGATGGTGGCGCCATTAATTTTAAATCTTTCGAAAACGGAACAGTAACCGTGATGCTCAAAGGTTCTTGTCACGGCTGTCCTTCGACCAATACTACTTTGAAAATGGGTGTCCAAAACATGCTGCGGGAAATGCTTCCCGAAGTGAAAAATGTAGTTACGGAAACCGCATAACAGCTATACCAAGGCAACAGTATTAGATATAGTATAAATTACGCGATTATCACTTAACAATATAAATGATGAACTAATATATTATACCGTTTTACCCTTTTTTTTAGTCTAGGATAGAACAAATGTTTAACCGGAACCAAAAATAAAAGGGTTGCTTTTATTTTAATAATTCCCAATTTTTTTAAAAATGTTACATAACGATATTAAAATAGTAGAAGAGCCAAGGTATAAAACCAAACCAGATTGGCTGAGAGTGAAACTGCCAATGGGCGAAGAATATAAAAAGGTTCGAGAAATCGTATCTACTCATAAATTACATACCATTTGCGAAAGCGGCAGTTGTCCTAATATGGGTGAATGTTGGGGAGCAGGTACCGCCACCTATATGATTCTAGGAAATATATGCACCCGTTCCTGCGGATTTTGTAATGTGGCTACCGGTCGTCCGTTGCCGGTTGATTTAAAAGAACCGGAGCGTGTAGCAGAATCCGTGCGACTAATGAATGTGAAACATTGCGTAATTACCTCGGTTAACCGTGATGATTTAAAAGATGGCGGCTCCATTATTTGGGTAGAAACGATTAATGCGATTCGCAGAGTGAGTCCTGAAACAAAATTTGAAACGCTTATCCCAGATTTTATGGGCAGTTGGGAAAACCTTCAACGTATTATAGATGCACATCCCGACATCGTTTCTCATAATACAGAAACGGTTCGCAGGTTAACAAAACAGGTTCGTGTGCAGGCAAAATATGATCGAAGCCTCGAGGTATTACAACGACTGAAAGAGGCCGGAATGAAAACTAAATCAGGAATTATGCTTGGATTAGGAGAAACCGAACAGGAGATTTATGAAACAATGGATGATTTACGTGCAGTAGGCTGCGATGTATTAACAATGGGGCAGTACTTGCAACCTTCACCAAAACATTTGCCGGTTGTAGAATTTATTCATCCTGAAGTATTTGCTAAATATAAGGTAATAGGTCTCGAAAAAGGGTTTCGTTATGTGGAAAGTGGCCCTATGATTCGTTCTTCCTATCATGCTGAAAAGCATATTTTTTAACCAATGTTTTTAAATTGATTATTCATTCGAATGATTCCTATTTTAAATTAAAAAAATCACAGAGTTTATTAGGGTTCTCTTTAAAACCTTGAATTTTATTTTAAATATCACACTATGTATCCAGAACAATTAGTAATACCAATGAAGGAAGAACTTACATCTGCTGGTTTTGAAGACCTGCGCAACGCTGAGCAAGTAGATGCTGCCATTAATTCAAAAGGTACCGTTTTAGTAGTTGTCAATTCAGTTTGTGGATGTGCTGCTGGTGCCGCACGACCGGGAGTAAAACTTTCGTTGGACGCAAGCAAGCGCCCTGACCGAATCACAACTGTATTTGCAGGTTTCGATACTGAAGCCACTGCAGAAGCACGCAAACATTTTTTCCCATTTCCTCCTTCATCACCTTGTGTAGGCCTATTCAAAGACGGAGAATTAGTCCATTTTGTAGAACGCCACCATATTGAAGGAAAGTCGGGAGCGATGATTGCCGAAAACCTAAAGGCCGCTTATGAGGAGTATTGTTAATCAACAAAGAAAAAAATTAGCTTCTAATTTTAACGCGATAATTACCGATTTATCGTTTGGCATTTTTAAAGATTAAATGTTATTTGGAATCTAATAAATAAGCAAATTGTATTCATCAACTGGGCTTGGAATTATTTTGCAAAAGATTTTTTATTGTGGTTACTACTTTCACCAAAAAAAAAAATAATGAATAATAGAATTGAACAATTACAGGAATTTTTAAAGGAAGATAGCAACGACTCTTTTCTGAAATACGCATTGGCATTAGAATATGTTTTGGTTAAAGAAAATGATACCGCTGTAAATTGCTTTTTGAAATTGATAAATGATGATGAAAATTATGTAGCGAGTTATTATCAATTGGGGAAATTATATGAGTCGCTGAATGAAGTAGACAAAGCAGCTGAAACTTATAAAAGAGGAATTGAGATTGCCAAAAAAATGGGGAATAAAAAAACGTTATTGGAATTACAAGAAGTTTACAATATGCTTCTAGGGATTGATGAAGACGAATTTTGATTATCTTTCTTTTATTAAACTGAAATTTCAAACTTTCAAACGCGCTCGAGAGGAAATTAATATATAAGTCAATATGAAAAATTATTCAACAGAAGGTCCTTCTGTTCTAAGTGGAATCAAAACTAGCGATTCATACTATTCTTATGGTCACAGCCAATCCGATGTATATGACTGGCTATCGGATATTGTTGTACCACTTGATGATAAAGTTTACACTATTATTGAGATAAAATTCAAAGGATCCCGAAAGGAATTTTATCTTAACCATCAAGACATAGATTTAAAAAATGGAGAATTAGTTGTAGTTGATGGCAATAAGGGTGGTTATGATGTTGGGCATGTTTCCTTAACTGGTGAACTGGTAAGCTTGCAGCTCAAGAAAAAAAATGTGAATAAGGAAGATATCTTTAAAAAAATTCAACGGAAAGCTACTCCCTATGATGCAACTAAATGGAAACGTGCCAAAGAGATGGAATTTGATACGATGCGTAAAGCACGCGTGATAGCCACAGAGCTCGGTTTATCAATGAAACTAACCGATGTAGATTATCAGGGTGATAAAGCTAAAGCCACATTTTATTACACTGCCGAAGGACGTGTGGATTATCGGGAGTTAATTAAATGCCTTTTCGAAGCCTTTCATGTGCGGATAGAGATGTGTCAAATTGGGTTACGTGAAGAAGCAAATCGAATTGGCGATATCGGTCCTTGTGGAAGCTATTTGTGTTGCCAAACCTGGTCAACTAATTTTAAAACCGATTCTCCTTGGGTAGGTCCTCACAAAAAAAAATCATTATATAAGCGACAAGGTGATAAATTTGAATGCTACATCAATGATGAAAGCGAAAATAATCAACTAATCAAATCGGATGCTTGGCAAAATGGCGCACAAACACAAAAAAAGCCTGAAGTTGCAAAGCCACTATCCTACGTAAATGTTGTAGGTCAGGATAGCATAACCCGTTTTGATACTAAAGGGAGTGAGCTTAAAAAAAACAATTTTAAGAACAAGAAACGCAAACCAGAATAATAAATTTAAAAAAATTACTGTGGCAGGACATAAAGTTAATTGAAGTTGGAAAAATGAGTCAGACAATTTATCTTTTAAAATTATGATCATACCCATCTACGACCAAAAACAACCTTTACGGGAAACAACATTCGAGATGAAATAATAATAAATGCAATACACCACTGTGCACACACCAAATGTTTTATTGCAAACTCGGTTTTAACAGGGATAATTATTGAACCAGTATTTTTATAAAATATAAATTATTAATACGATGTCACAAACCAATTATCAGTCAATTTTTTTTTAGTTTCACTTTCTAATTGCTACTTAAAATCAAAGGTATCGTATTTCTAATTGATTCTGATTTCCAGACTTATTAGCGTTTTTTGAATTTGGACTCTTGACAACTCACTCTCCTTTGTAGAGGGTTAGGGGAGAAGATTAAGAATTACTAAACTGTAAATTACTCAAATTTTTATATTTTCCGTTTTCTAAAGTCATTAATTCTTGATGCGTACCTTGTTCAGTTATTTCGCCATTGTCAAGTACTAATATTTGATCAGCAGTACGTATAGTAGAGAGACGGTGAGCGATAATTATACTTGTTCTTCCCTGCATTAAAATTTCTAAAGCTTCTTGCACTAATCTTTCACTTTCACTGTCCAGTGAAGACGTTGCTTCATCGAGGATCAATATACTTGGATTTTTAAGTAACGCTCTCGCAATTGCAATACGTTGTCTTTGACCTCCAGAAAGTTTAATTCCTCGTTCTCCCACAATGGTTTCAAATTTTTCAGGAAAACCTTCGATAAAATTGAAAGCATTGGCTTGCTTGGACGCCAAAAGAATTTCCTCTTCTGTAGCATCTGGTTTTCCGTAAGCAATATTTTCTTTTATTGTTCCTCCAAAAAGAATCACATCTTGGGGAACAATACTCATATTGCCTCGAAGATTTTCTAATTCGAAATCATAAATATTTTTTCCGTCAATTAGTATTTCACCAGAATCAATATCATAGAAACGCAATAATAAAGAGGCAATAGTTGATTTCCCCGTTCCACTAGGTCCAACGATGGCAATTTTTTGACCAAAATTTGCCGTAAAATTGACGTTCTTCAATACTTTTATTTCCTTTCTTGAAGGATAACTGAAGGCTACATTTTTAAAAGTAACATTTCCTTTTATTTTTTGAATCGAAGAGGTATTTTGTTTTGAGTTGATTTTTTCTGGAGTTTCCTCCAATAATTCAAAAACACGCTCGGTGGCACCAATCGCTTTTTGGATTTGCGCATACAATTCGGCAATTCCACCAAAAGAAGCTCCTACAAACGTAGAGTACAATACAAAGGAGATCAATTGTCCCACACTCATTTCTCCGCTGATGCTTAATCGAACACCAAACCAAACTACGGCTACGATAGCTCCAAAAAGACAGAATATAATAAAGGATGCAAAGTACCCTCTGTATTTTCCGCCTTTGATGGCTAACTTCACGACTTCTTTTATTTTTCCGTCATAACGGGCAATTTCGTACCACTCATTGGCAAAAGCCTTAACAATACTAATTCCTTGCATCGTTTCCTCAACGATAACTTGACTTTCAGCTACTTGGTCTTGAACGTTTTTTGAAAATTTTCGAATAAACCGACCAAAAACAACTGCAGCAACAGCCACTAAGGGAACAACTGACAACATTAATAGAGTTAGTTTGATACTTTCGGTGGCTAGTAACGCAACTCCACCCACAATTAAAATTAACTGTCTAAGGAATTCAGCAATGGTAGAAGTTAAAGTATCTTGAATTTGTGTAATATCGGAACTGATTCTACTATTTAATTCACCAACACGCTTTTGCGAAAAGAAAGACATCGGCAGTTTTACTAAGTTGCTGTATAAAGACAGTCTTAGGTTGGCCAAAGTATGTTCCGTAAAATTGATGAACAGGGATAATCTGAAAAACGAAAAAATGGATTGCATAAAAAGAATCCCAATCAGTAATAAAGCAATGTTATTGGCATCAGTATAGCTTTTATTCTTCACACTGTCAATCAACATACCCATTAATTTGGGGAAAGCCAATGCTGTGGCTCCTGTAAGTAATAAAAAAACTAATCCTACATAAAACTTCCAGCGGTGATTGTCTGCATATTTAAATATAAGAGTTGCTTTGTTGAGAGAACTTGCGGTAATTTTTGATTTTGGTAAATCATTTTCTTTGAACCTTGCCATTATTTGCTGTTTATAATACAAATGTAATACTATAGTGATTCATTACAAAGAAATAGTGATAAGGACTATTTGCATTAATGCGCTGTAAGTGAGTACGAAAGGGATTTTGGTAAAAATATTACTAATTTATTTTCATTTTTTGCTTGTAAATATAAAATCTAGGCTTATATTTGCACTCGCAATAAGGAACAAGAAATTATTCGAATTGTGAAATAGGGCGATTAGCTCAGTTGGTTCAGAGCACCTCGTTTACACCGAGGGGGTCGGGGGTTCGAACCCCTCATCGCCCACAAAACTTCTCAAGAAATTGAGAAGTTTTTTTTTGCTTTATATTTTCTTGTAACTTTTAGACTTGATCAATTATAAATTAATTTCATTCTCCTATCTTTATCGGATATAATATGAATACAACAATCGAAGTTTTAGGCGCAGTCTTTGGGTTTTTAGCTGTTTATTTTACAATCAGACAAAATATTTTGTGTTGGTACTTTGGCTTAGTTCAGGTAACATTATACTGTTTTGTTTTCTACACATCGAAATTGTATTCTGATATGATGTTGCATATTATTTATATATTTCTTCAATTTTTTGGTTGGTATAGTTGGAAGTATGGCGGGACTAATCAAAGTAAATTACGAGTTAAATCAATTACCAAAGCTACTTTATGGATCGTCGTAACGGTTTTAGGAACTCTAATTTTAGGATATATGATGCAATTGAATACGGATGCATCCTTTCCGTATGCTGATGCTTTTACAACGGTTGCGAGTCTAGTTGCTCAGTATTTGATGATAAAAAAAGTATTGGGGTCTTGGCTATTTTGGATCGTAGTTGATATAGTCGCCATTGGAATTTATGCCTACAAAGGTTTGTATTTTACAACTATATTATACGCAGTATTTTTAGTAATGGCGATTATCGGTTATTTTGAATGGAAAAAAGCATATCAAGAAGAGCTTACATATGAAGGACAATTATAAAGTTGGATTGACATTGGGTAAATTTGCGCCTTTTCATAAAGGGCATCAATTAATTATAGAAACTGCAATTAAGGAAACAGATGAATTAATAGTACTAATTTATGATGATCCTATAATTAATATTCCTTTAGCGACCCGAGCTGCTTGGATAAGGAATATATATCCCGAAATTGTAGTAATTGAAGGTGTGAACTCACCAAATGATAGTGGATATTCAACTGAAATTATGAAAATTCAAGAAGACTATGTCATGTCTGTTTTAAATAACCGCACTATTTCACATTTTTATTCGAGCGAGCCATACGGTGTACATATGAGTACTGCTTTGAATGCAATCAATCGACAGGTTGATTTAAGTAGAAATATTATTCCCATATCTGCTACAAAAATCAGAGGGAATTCATTTAAAAATAAAGAGTATATTCATCCTATAGTTTATAAAGATTTGATTACTAAAGTAGTATTGCTTGGTGCGCCGTCTACTGGAAAAACGACTTTAGCAGAAAAACTAGCAAAACATTTTGAAACCCAATGGATGCCTGAATATGGTAGAGAATATTGGGAAAACAATCAAATAAATAAAAGGTTGACCTTAGAAGATCTTTTAAAAATAGCTGAGATTCACATTGAAAAAGAAGATGCGTTGGTGTTACAATCCAATCAGTTTTTGTTCTCAGATACAAATGCAATTACGACCTATTTATTTTCAATGGATTACCATGGAAATGCCCTTGCAGGTTTAGAGAATTTAGCAAAAGTAGCTGAAAGTAGGCACGATATAATCTTTTTATGTGATACTGATATCCCTTATGAGGATACTTGGAATCGATCTGGTGATGTGAAAAGGAGTTTGTTTCAACAAAAAATAATCGAAGATTTGGACGCTAGAAATCTACGTTATTTTATGCTTAGTGGTACGGTTGACGAGAGAATTGAACAGGTCTCAAAAATTTTGTCTGCTGTAGAAAACAATAAATTTAACTAACTTACAACCAAAATAAAACCATGTCTGATTTATTAAACAAAACTATGGGTTTTTTTAAGAAAGTCCCAGAATCGCCTACCAATCCGCAAGATGTTACAAACAACAAAAAATTTCAAATAGAAGATCTTTATTCAAGTGATGATTCGCAAAATGAATCTATCGCTACCATTAGCCTAGATGAAAAATTACGTCAAGCCTATTTTTGGATTACCAATACGGCCATTATTAGTCCATATTATGATATAGAGTTTAACGATGGTGACCCTAAAAAGTTTTTATTTGGAGATAGTAAAGTCCCTGTTCATTTACCTACTGATCAAAGCTACTCCAGCTTCGTATTAATGCCTTTATTGAATTTAGCAGCAAGAGGTAAATGTCTCATTGTTGGTGGTCCTGGGCGTGGAAAAACAGCTACATCTGTGTTGATGGCTTTGTTGGCAGGATATGATAATAAGGATGTAATGCGTGCCATACAACACGGTCAACCGCAAATGACAATTTCTGATTTGCTAGGTCATCCGTTACCTTCGGATATGGTAAAGGCCGAAAAAACTTCAGATATTAGAATTGCTTGGCGAAAATGGTTGGGTATGCGTGTAAAAATTATTGATGAATATAATCGAATTCCTACTAGGACACAATCAGCTTTATTAACAGTTTTAGCAGATAATTATGCTGAGATTTTCGATCAGATTTATGAATGTCCTGACGGTGCATGGTATTTAACAGCTAATGATGATGCCGGAGGAGGGACTTATCAAGTTATCGAAGCCTTGAAAGATCGTATTGATATTGTAATTAGAGCCATGCATTTTAATACTCGTTTTATCGATGATTTATTGCAACGTATTGAGCTCCATTTTAAACCAGAGGAAATTATTCCAGAAGAAATTATTTTTACGGAAGAAGAGTTGGATACAATCAATAAACAGATTAGAGGAGTTCAAATTGAGCCTGCGTTACGAAAGCGTATTGAGTTTTTTTGTCGCCAATTTGAATTTTTTGAGCCCGCATCCAATCGTTTAGAATACATGACAAAGGACACCGCAAAATTGTCTGGAATGGATATGCGTTCTCTTTTTAGAAAAGAAACCGGAAAAGACCCGATTAAAGATTTAGGATCGCAAGCCAAAAATGGATTGTCAGTTCGAAAGATCATGACGCTATTGATGTTCTCTAAAGCATTGGCTTATTTTAGAGGGAATAACAAAGTAGAATTAGAAGATATAAGACAAATTTTGCCTTTCGTTTTGCACGATAGTTTGACACCACATTTAGAATCTCCTTTTTTTGATCAAATTGGTAATGAGGTTTATCGCGTAGATCGAATTGTATGGTTACGCAACTTGTTTGATTTGTCTTGTGATGAGTATGTTAGCCAAGATCTAGATAGAAATGATCCTGTTGATCAATTTGAAGCTGAATTTAAAAAAGGATTAGAAAATATTTCCTCTAAAGAAATTGATGGTAGGCTTTTAAATATTGAAAAGCAATTACAAAAATGGTCTGAAGAAAAAAAATTATACGGTTATAGAGCAGATGATATTTTAAAATTAAAGTACCTACATCAGCGTTATACCAATTATAAGAGATGGCTACAATGGAAAAAATAAGCCTCCCTCAACTTATTGTAGAGTTAAAAGACAATAGTGCATTGTACAACCAATGGTACAATGAGAACGAAATGAAGTATGGCAATTTACCCTCTCAAAACATCACCAGTTGGATGGTAGAAGTTGTGGAGCCAATTGTAGCGGCATTTGTAGCAGTAAACTCGGCTCCAGAAAAAATTCATGAAGTAGTGAAAGCGCTTTATATTGAATCGTTGAAGTTAATTGGAAGCGGGCAGGCTATTCGCTACAAGGATGAATACAAAAGCGCATGGTTGTTAATGGTTCATATGCCTAATTTGGTTCAGAGATTTCCAATAAAAATAATTTCATTACTAAATGAAGTACTCTTAAACATTCATACCTACGCATCCGAAAAATCGATTGATTGGTGTGACCTCATGCAGAAGACCTGCTCTGAAATCAAAACAATAGAAGATTTTAAAATTGTAGGACGTATATGTGCTTGGAAGTGTGGTTTGGCACATTTAAGAAGTCGATTAGAAAGTGATTTTGATGAGCTTTCAGAGGATCTACAGCAAATTATTACTGTAGCTATAGGTTTTGATAAAAATTCAAACCAAATATTTGAAACTATTTGGCCCAATAAGAGCGTCAATTTTCAAGGTGTGCAAGGTGGATTTATAGGGATGGATGGTTTTTTTGAAAACCCTCCAATGCTTGCCAAAATAGAGGAGCATGTTTTTGTTACCGATTCTAAAAGTAGCTACGCTCTTTTTGCAGACCAATATGGTAAGGTTTTAATTCCTGCCCATACAGTAGATTCGACCTATATTTTATCTAATTCTGAGCGATTAAAAAATTTAGAAAAGTGGCTTATAAAAAATAATATAGAAATAGATTCAGAGATTATTACATCGTCAGTAAAGACAAAAGACACTTTGTTTTATACCCTGCAAAATTCTTATTTTATATATCTATTTAGTATTGCAAATGTATAATCAATCCGAAATAGAAAAAACAGCAGCGGTATGGAAATCGCATTGGCAACAAGCTAAGCTAGAATGGAACCCTTTGTTGCGTTTGCAAGAGCCTATTTGGTGTTTGTCTAATCAAGAAGCCCAAAAGGAAGGGCTTACAGGTAGTTTTGCCATGATTCGATTAACAGATCATCGTATTGTTATTAATCTGGAAGAAATTGTAGCCCTTGGTATTTCTACTTATTTTATTGAAGTACTAGCTCATGAAATAGGGCATCATATTTTGGCACCGGCTAATTTATATGACAATGCTATTTTACTGAATCGTATTCGTTATGCTTTGCCTGGAATTGAGGATAGAGCACCAATGGTATCTAATTTGTACACTGATTTTTTGATCAATGATAAATTGCAACGCATCAATAAATTAAGAATATCAGAAGTTTATAAAGCGATAAATTCAGAGGATAATTTTTCGGAATTATGGACACTAATGATGCGAACCTATGAATATTTATGGAGATTGAATCGTGGTGAACTAGCTGTAAATTGGTCGTTTCATAGTAAAAAAATAGATGCTGATGCTTCATTATTAGCTTCATTAATTAGAAGTTATTCAAAAAACTGGATTCAAGGTGGCGGTCGTTTTGCGGTGTTGTTATATCCTTATTTAATGGATGACAAAACGTTTAATGACGCTCGTAAAAAGATTTTGATACTATTAGATGCTGAGGATGCGGGTTCTGGAGCTATTGAAATTTCGGGGATGACTAAACTCGATTTAGAAGGTTACGATGGCGTAATCGATATGCGGAAGGAAGCTATTGGTTTAAAAAATGATAAAGGGAATAAAGATAATTTAGGAATAGAAAAAAGCAAAGTTGGTGGATCTGGACCTAGAAATAGCTATATGGGACCTGGGAATTATATTGATTTGATGAAACAGGTTAATCCAAATGCTGATGAACAACGTTTGATTAATGCTTATTATAAAGAAATTGCTTTGTCTCATTTGATTGATTTTCCTGTAGAAATTTCAGAAAATGTATCTTTAGATCTACCCGAAGGATTAGAAACTTGGGATATTGGCGATCCAATTGAAGAGCTAGATTGGTTACAATCGTCCATAGCTTCACCAGTATTTCTCCCAGGAATAACTACTCAAAAACGAACCTACGGATCCGATTCTGATCATAATATTTCAGAGCATCCGTTAAATGTTTATATTGGTATCGATTGTTCTGGTTCGATGATGAATCCAAAGCTAAATTTCTCATGGCCAGTGCTTGCAGCTACAATTATAGGATTATCTGCTTTGCGTGCAGGAGCATCCGTTATGGGTTGTCTTTCAGGTGAACCTGGGACTTATTTAGAAACAGAGGGTTTTATTACTGATGAAACAGATTTACTCACCACGATAACGTCTTATTTAGGCACGGGTTATGCCTATGGAATGGAACGATTACGAAAACCATTTGAAACGGAACCGAATAAAAAATCACATATTGTAATTGTTACCGACAATGATATTTTTAGTATGTTAGATTCTGATACAGAAACAAATCAAACTCATTGGGAACTAGCTGAAATCGCTTTAAAAAATGCAGGTGGTCACGGAACAATGGTGTTACATTCGCAACCTGATTATCAAAAAGATATGGTAATCCGATTAAAAAAAATGGGTTGGAATGTTTATTACGTTACAAACGAAACAGAACTTTTGAAATTTGCATCAGATTTTTCACAACAAAATTATGCTTATGCCTAAATACGATCTTTTTGAACTGGTTACACATTTAAAAAAGTGTCCCGAAATTTTCTTAAAACCTTCCAATTTATTATCAAGGGATGGATTAGATTCTATTGCTCTGATTTCGGATACTTACAGAATGGTGAGTGCTATTTTTTTGAAAAAGGAGTTAAATGTACCTGCGAAGATTAATTTTAATAGTATTGATGATAACTATTGGAAGGCGATTCATATTTCTTGTTGGTTATTGTATCATCATAGTTTTAGAAATAAACCTGCTTTAGAAAATAAATTACGCCTTTTTTGGTTTGAAGGATTATACCATGTTACTCAATATGTAAAATATAAGGAATGGATTACTGATGAGGAACGTGCGGAAGAAATGGTTCGCTTGTTATTGCTTTGTTTTGAAATACTACCAAACGGAGAAAGTATTGCTGAGGCTGCAGATAAATTATCTTCTATAAGTAGCGTTGATCGTCAAAAAGTTTTAAGACAATCGTATGAAGCGCATGAAAGAATAATGAATATTAAAAGAGAAATGGCCGAGAAGAAAGCCCGTGAAGCAGCAAACACATATGGACGAGAGTAGTAATCCACAAATAGCATTAAATGATGAGGAACGATTTCCGTTGCTTGATGATTTAAGTTTTTTAAATAAACTTAGACAAGATGAGTTTGCTCCAAAATTTAATTTTAAAAGCGGCGACCGATTAAATGCGGCAAACCTCTTAAAAGTTAAAGCCCACAAAAAGAGCTATTACGATCAAAAAATATTTTGGACAGAAGGGAGCTCTCCGATATGGTTGTCAGACTATTTGCAATGGTGTGTTAAAACAGTTCCTTTTTATCAGAATAAAAATAATACCTTAGAATCTTTTTCAACTATTGCTAGAGAAGATATTAGAAAGCATCCTCATTTATTTGTTTCTAATGAAGCCAATTTAGCTGAATTATTGGTTTATTACACATCTGGTTCGACCGGACCGAAGTTAGATGTTCTTTTTGATACCGCTACCCAAGCGAAATGGCTTCCGCAAATAGAGTCTGTACTAGAAGATTTTCGTATTTCTATAAAAAAAGGTAAAAAAACGACTGCAATTGCGCTAATTTGTGCCCAAGAAAAAACATTAACCTATGCCTCTTTATCGACCTATTTGGAGGGAGCAGGTATTTTAAAAATAAATCTAAATCCTGCAGATTGGAATCAACCAGAAGATGCAAAGAAGTATCTTGAGAAATACAATCCACAAATCCTTACTGGTGATCCAATAGCATTTACAGCATTAATGGATTTAGAACCTAAATTATCTCCAAGTGCGATGATTTCTTCAGCAATGAAATTAACTAAAGTCACAAAAAATAAATTAGAGAGCTATTTCAGATGTCCCGTAATAGATCTTTATTCGATGACAGAATGCAGAAACATAGCTTATGCGACCGAAAAAGGACATAAAGTCATTCGACCCGACCTATACTTAGAAGTTTTTGATGAACATAAAGATATTCCACTACCTTATGGAGAAAGGGGGGAGCTGGTAGTTACTGGTGGGAGCAATCCTTTTTTGCCATTAATACGCTACAGGACAGGTGATTTTTGTAGTTTAATAATAGAAAATGGTGCTCCCTATCTAATAGATTTAGAAGCTCGAAATCCAGTAGTTTTTTTTACCAAATCAGCTTTAAAAATCAATAATATTGATATTTCCAATAGTATGTCTCAGTTTCCTTTGGCAGGTTTTAAAATGCACCAAAGAAAAGATAAGTTAATTCAGTTTGTAGGATATTCTAATGAGATAATCGCTGAAGAAATTATTGCTGTATTGAATGGAATTTTTAAAAATGATATTACTCTCGACGTAAACATTCAAAAAATTTCTCAAAATAATACTGTAGAAAAAACCCAGTATTCATCGGAGCTGATATCCAATTAAGAGCCATTAAAATTAAAGAAAGGACTGGATTAAAAAATTGATATGTTTTATAAAAATGATTAATTAAAAGCATTAGCAGTCAGTCTGTTTCTCTAGAGTTTATTTTTTTAAAGGTCAACGCAGTTGTAGTCAAGTAATACTTATCAAATTCTGCATGAAATGATTAGTAAACAGTTACTCATCGCAAAAAAAATCTCAAGAAATTGAGGGGTTTTTTTTGCTTTATATTTTCTTGTAACTTTTTATATTTGATCCGTTTTTATAACTGATTACAGTAGTGTAATACTAATTTTATTCTAAAAAATGATATTGCAATTCAGTAATTCTGAACTCTTTAAAAAATACCCTGATGCATTTTATTGTATTGGAGATTATTTTCAATTGATTAAGCTTAATTTTTTAGTAAATTTAGGGTACTCAATAGGATACTATTTTATTCATCTTGCAAAAAACAGCTGGTAAATAGCAAGCATGTTATTCCGTAAAAACTAACTTTTAAAATAAGTATCGTACTATATTTGATTAAAATATTATTAAAAAATTAAAAACTATAAATATGAATTATAAAAATATTACCGTTGCCGGAAGTGGTGTTTTAGGATACCAAATTGCGTTTCAAACAGCGTTTCATGGTTTTCATGTCATCGTTTACGATATTAATGATGATGTGTTAGAAAAAGCAAAAACAAAATTCAATAGTTTGAGTGAATCATATAAAAAAGATTTAAATGCAACACAAGAACAATTAGATAAAACCTTTCAAAACCTTAGTTACAATTCTGATTTAGCTGCAGCAGTTGCAAATGCAGACTTGCTAATTGAAGCGGTACCGGAAAGTCCAGCAATAAAAATTGATTTTTACCATAAATTGGCTAAAGTCGCCCCCGAAAAAACTGTTTTTGCTACAAACTCATCAACGCTTTTACCGAGTGAATTTGCAGATGCTACAGGAAGACCTTCAAAATTTTTAGCCTTACATTTTGCTAATACGATTTGGATTCATAACACGGCAGAAATCATGGGACACGCTACTACAGATCCAAAAGTTTTTGAAGATCTAGTTAATTTTGCCAAAGCTATTGGTATGCTGGCTTTACCGCTACATAAAGAGCAACCAGGTTACATACTTAATTCTTTATTAGTGCCTTTGTTAAGTGCGGCAACTAACTTGCTTGTGAATGAAGTTGCTGATCCACACACTATAGATAAAACTTGGATGAAAGCAACTGGAGCACCTCTAGGACCTTTTGCGATTCTAGATGTAGTAGGTATTACAACAGCTTATAATATTAATAAAATCGCAGTAGAGAAAAACCAAGATGAGTTAAAAATAAAAACAGTAAAATACTTAAAAGAGAATTTTATTGATAAAAATAAATTAGGTGTTTCAACTGGTGAAGGGTTTTATAAATACCCAAATCCAGCATATAAAGATCCTGATTTTTTAAAATAGCTTTTAGCTAACTTTATAGACTCTGATAAGGCTGTCCGAAAAGTAAATTTTGGGCAGTTTTTTTTGTTTACTATTTTGATTATTAGTTTATTTAAGTTAAAAAATTAAGGTTTATGTAGCCAGTTTTTAAACATCATTCTGTTCATCAACAAGAATTTTTTTGTAAAATTTAAATGATTTAATCTCAAAGGATCATGCTGCAAGATTAATTGATTCAGTTGTTGAGAAACTCGAGATTTTGAACATCTTTTCGAAATATAAAGGTGGTGGAACGTCAAGTTATCACCCTAAAATGGTACTTAAAATTCTATTTTATGGCTATTTAAACAATACTTATTCTTGTAGAAAAATCGCTAAAGGAGTAAAGGAAAATATTTATTTTATGTGGCTTTCAGGTGGGTTGCAAGCAGATTTATAACTATAAATTACTTTAGAGGGCAAAAATTAAAAGGTAGCATTGAAAATTTATTTCGACAATTAGTAGATATAATGGTTGATTTTGAATTAGTTAGTCTTTAAAAACAGTTTATATACTAAGTTTTTATAGATAACCTATATAAAGTGGTTCTGATTGCGCGTACAACTTCTCAAGAAATTGAGAAGTTTTTTTGATCTTAATTTTATTAAATATAAAAGGTGTTAATTTAAAATTAATCAAAGCTAAACTTAGCAAGGGAGTACGCATAAATCATTAAATTTACTGAATGATTACAAAGAAAAAAACAAACTGGTTCGGAATGTTGTTTGAATGGAACGGTTCAGTCCTTCCTCAATTATTACCCCGCTTATTTATACTTTTCCTATATACGATCGCTATTGTCTACTTTAGAGATTCTTTACTCGAATACCATCTTTATATCAACCCAGCAATTTTTACTCTCTTTGGAATTGCCTTAGCTATTTTTTTGGGTTTCAGAAATACTGTTAGTTACGATCGATTTTGGGAAGGTAGAAAGCTTTGGGGTGCACTATTAAATGATACGCGTTCACTTGCTCGTCAATCACATACGCTGGTAGACGGGGAGGATTATGAAAAACAGCGAACTCATTTCATACTAATGCTGATGGCTTTGGTTCATGCTTTAAAACATCAATTAAGAGAAACAAATCCTGATGCTGATATGAAACGCCTATTAGCAAATTATTATGATCAAAAACTACAAACAGCTGTTTTTAAACCCATTGTTATTTTAAAAAACTTGGGACTTTGGGTAAATAAAGCCAAAAATGATGGGAAATTAGACAGTATAACACAGGTCGCTTTTGATGAAAATCTCAATAAATTATCAGATATTATAGGAGGTTGCGAAAGGATTGCCAGCACTCCTATACCTTATACTTACAGTGTTTTATTACATCGTACAGTCTATATTTATTGCTTTTTACTTCCTTTTGGTTTTGGGGAAAGTATGTTGTGGACTTTGCCTTTTGTGATCGTTTTTATTGCCTATACCTTTGTGGCTCTTGAAGCGATTGCAGATGAGTTAGAAGATCCATTTGGTATCGAACCTAATGACTTAGCCTTAGACGCTATGTCTGCTATGATTGAAAATACACTATCTGAGATTGATAATAAACATATTGAACCTAGTAAAAGCGCTAAGGGTTACTATATCACTTAGAATGCAATAGGCGCAGCAAGGCAACTGTCAGGAATATCAAATGCATTTACCAAGGAAACAGCATCTGGTCTAATTTCCCAGCACAACTGATTGACCATCTTGCGTATGGCTTTTGTTTTTACAGCTTCCATATAACCATCCTCAAGATACCATCCTTTATTTTTTTCAATCTGCGAAAGTGCATACAATTGATATAATTTCAACATGACTTCTTTGCAATTTTTGTCTTCAATTACTTGTATGGCCTCTTGAAACTGCTCCAATACAACTCGTTCAAGATAGGCCTGAGCGACATCAATCATTTGATGCTGCACAATATTAAAAGCATCATAAGGATCAAGTCCGCTATCAATTAGTTTTTTTATTCGCTTTGCTGCAGATGCCAAAGTCGTTTTTTCCCTGTATTGAAAAGCTTGTAAATGAAACTCCTCATCAATTAAATGGGAATCATCCGTTTTTCTGGTTACTATTGGATTCTTTTCAGAAATAGCCGTTTTAGCATTCTCATAAACATAATTAATCATTCCCATTGCATCCATTTTGCCAAATGATTTTCTAAATTCTGATAAACGATTTTTGGCAACTAGTTGCATTAATACGGTATTGTCGCCTTCAAAAGTGGTATAGATTTCAGTATCATTTTTTAAAGCATCAATACGATTTTCGGATAAATAAGCTTTGCCGCCGCAAGCCTCGCGACATTCCTGTAAAATAGCAGTGGTGCTCCAAGTAGAGTAGGCCTTCATACCCGCGGCAAGGGCTTCAATCTCCTGCATTTCAGATTCGCTTTTAGTAACGAAACGATTCGTAACGTATTGCAATGCAAAATGGATTGCATATGTTTTTGCCAGCAATGGAAGAAGTCGTCGTTGATGGATACGGTAATTTAATATTGGAACTTCTGAGCCTCCTTCGGGCCCAAATTGTCTGCGCTTATTGCTATATCTAATTGCAATTGTTAAACCAGATTTGGCTGCAGCCAATGCAGATCTCGGAATTCCAATTCGGCCACCAACCAAAGTTCCTAGCATGGTAAAAAATCGTCTATTATCACTTGGAATTGGGCTTTCAAATTCTCCCTTTTCATTTATCGAGGCAAAGCGATCTAGCATATTCTCTTTTGGAATCACTACATTATCAAAACGAATAGTTCCATTATCGACTCCATTAAGTCCCATTTTAAGTCCACAATCACCTATAGTAATTCCTTTTAAAATTGTACTGTTGGTATCTCGAAGCGGAACGATAAAGGCATTCACCCCATAATCAGTTTCACCAATAATTAATTTTGCAAAAACAGTAGCCATTTGTCCGTGTACAGCAGCGTTTCCAATGTATTCTTTTTGTGCCTTTTCATGCGGTGTATGAATGGTAAATGTTTGGTTTTTATGATTATAGGTCGCCGTTGTTTCCATTCCTTTGACATTTGAACCGTGATTCGTTTCTGTCATTGCAAAACAGCCAGGGAGTTGTAGTGAGCCAATATCTTTTAAGTACTTACTGTAATGTTTTTCTGTGCCAAGTGATTGAATGCTCATTCCCCAGAGTCCAAATTGTACGCCAAACTTTATTACTAAGCTTAAATCATGGTAACTTAATGTTTCCATGATTGCAAAATAATCTTGAATGTTTCCGCCACCGCCATATTGTTTTGGATAACCCATATTACCTAGATTTTCATCTGCGAGTATTTTACACCACTCATAGACTTTTTCACGATAAACAGCAGTGTCTGTAGGAGTTTCATATGCAAACTCAGGTCTGCTGATAACAGATTTTACTTTTTTAATAATTTCGGCTTGTTTTCCATCCAGAATTTGAGTTAGTTTTTCTATTTCAAATCTATTGCTGGTCTGATAATTTGAAGTAAAGGTATTTGCAATTGTTTCGAAATCCGCCATTGCTTCTTCGCCTGATATCCCTAAATCATTTTCGAGTTTTACAAAAGCAGGTTTAAGATCGCTGATGGTTCTATCATTTTCAGAAAGTAAAATTGAAATATCAAAAAGGGATCTTGTTAAAGGGTTTTTCTGAAGAATAATTTCAATTTCAGATTTCCAATTAGCCACGACTTCTCTAGATGGTGGAGATGACACAGCAATTTTTGAAAGGAGAGATTCCTGTTCCTCTTTCGAAAGCCAGCTCTGGGAAACGATAAACTTTTGTAAAGTCAAGAATTCTTTTTGACTCAAGAGATCATCAGACCATACGAGATAAAAAAGAGGTATAAAGGCTTTGAGTTTTAAATTTTCCATAATGAATTTGAATTACGTTTTTAAACTTCTTCAATATAGCGAAATTTAACTATCGAACATGAAAACTAGAAAGAAAATAGATGACCTTCAAAAGTTAAGTTTAAGATACCCTTTTTTAACTTCCTATTAGTATTTGTTTGTGCCAAAACAAATAATACAATCCTTACTTTTGTAGTTACGATAAGAAAATAAATCCATGAATATAAATAATCACTCCCATACAAAAATATCAGTTCTAGACCTTGCAATAGTTAGGGAAGGTGGTAGTGCTTCCGATACTTTTAAGAACAGTCTTGATCTTGCCCAGCATGTCGAAAAGTGGGGGTATAATCGATATTGGTTAGCAGAACATCATAATATGCCAGGGATTGCCAGTAGCGCAACTTCTATTTTAATTGGATATGTTGCTTCAGGAACAACTACTTTAAGAGTGGGTTCAGGGGGCATTATGCTACCTAATCACGCACCGTTAATCGTAGCAGAACAATTTGGAACCCTTGCCACACTTTTTCCTGACCGAATTGATTTAGGATTAGGTCGTGCTCCAGGAACAGATCAATTTACGGCAGCAGCCTTGAAAAGAGATGAACATGCGGCTCAGGAATTCCCAGCTAATGTGGAAGAATTGCAACTGTATTTTTCTGAGGGAAATAAAAAAGGGCGAGTTCGCGCTATTCCCGGAGAAGGGGTAAACGTCCCAATCTGGATTTTAGGTTCGAGTACTGACAGTGCTTATTTAGCCGCCGCAAAAGGATTGCCTTATGCTTTTGCTAGTCATTTTGCCCCTGCTCAACTACTTACCGCCATAGCAATATACCGTAATAATTTTCAACCTTCAGAGCAATTACAAGAACCTTATGTTATTGCTTGCATTAATGTAATTGCAGCCGATTCTGATGATGAAGCGGAGCGATTAGCGACTTCTTTTAAGAGATTGTTCCTCGGAATTATAACAGGAAACAGACAGCAGCTTAAAGAAGCGGTTGATCCTGGGGAAGGTTTTATGGATCCAATGGAAGAAGCGGCATTGCAACAAATGATTGCCTATACCTTCATAGGGGGATCCGAAAAAGTAAAAAGAGAATTAGACTATTTTCTTGAAAAAACCAAAGTCGATGAATTGATGGTAGCCTCTGCTATTTATGAGCATGAAGCCAGACTTCATTCCTACGAAATTTTAGGACAATTAGAAATCTAATTACACTTAGTAGAGCGTCAGGGCACCCAGTATTTCTTCTGATAGGAAAGGCCCTCCAGGGTATTTAGCGGTATAATCAAGGTTAAGCCAAACTTGACCACGTTCATCTATATGGTAGTGCAGTTGCTTTTTATAGCTTTCCTTTTCAAAAAGCACATTTTTAATCAAATAATTGACAGTTTCCAGATCATTCAAGGTACCTATGAGAATTTCCGGGTAAATATGCCCTTTAGTGTGAATTAGTCGAGGAGTTCCTCCAATGGCTCGTACAGCAGCAGCCATCAAAATAGAATGGTCGTCACAATCTCCAGAGAAATAGTTCAAGGACTCACTAGCAGTTGCAATATAGTCTCCGTCTTTTGGGTCACTTACATAATTCCAACGACTATTTATTTCTTTAAACACTGCAAAGCATTGAATTATGGTTCTATAATCAGAGTAGCCTTTTATATTTTTGAAGTGTTCTGAAGTAGCCATTACAGCAAAATTCCTTACTCTGGGATTTTCATACTCAATGGCATTAATAATTTTTGATTTATTGGGAAATGGCAACAGTTTCGCAATGATAATATCTTGCGGGTTTGGATTATCAGACATGGTGTATAACATCGAATCATAATCTTCATAAACACTGTTGAAACCATAATTTCCAGATGCTGTACCGTAAAACAAAACTAAAATATATAAGAAAATACATATTATAATAATGGTTCTTAAAAGTCGTAAAACCAACTGTATTGCAACGATTATTAGCAAGAACAAGAGGATACGGTCAATATTAAAAAACCAGTTTAACTCAATTAAATTCTCATGGGCAATAATGAAAAGAGGAATCGCAATTAAAATATTCATAACAAAAATGATAACGTCATCCCAAGGTTTTTTAACCCGAAGTTTTTGTATATAATATTTAAAAGGAATGTTTTTAATGTTTACCATAATGAACCCAAAAATCAAAAAACTAGATTAGTTCTACAATTTCATCAAAAGTACCTATTTTATCAATGATTTTCAGTTGAAATAGTTGATTTTGAACATTGTTTAACATTTCGGTTGTTAATGGTTTTTCTGACCATTCTGTTAATGATAGCCATTCCTGAATATCTTCTATTTTTTGATTGTAATTAACGGCTAGCATTCTGTCTATATTTGGAATGTCTTTGAAACTTTTGGTGGATTTATTGATAGTACTCAAGATGCTTTTAATCACATCAGGGTTATTTTCTACTATTTCATTACGAACAGCAATTACGAAGCAAGGCCAAGGCGTTGGGCAGTCCCCAATTCTTCTAAATACTCCTTTGTCTACTAAGGGTTTAGTCATAAAACGTTCCCACATAAAATAATCTGCACTGCCATTGCTTAAGGCTTCAACGGCTCCATCGATGGTATTTACAATTTCAAACTGAAGGTTATCTACTTTCCAGCCTTGCTTATTTGCATTTACGTAAGCCATTAATTGAGAACCAGAACCCAAACGGGAAATAGCTACTTTTGTATTTTCTAAATCAGAAAGGCTTTTGTATTTTGACTTAGCTGCTACGTGAATTCCCCAAATTAAAGGGGATTGCACATAAATTTGTACAATCTTACTATGATTGCCGGCAACGATATCTTTTACAATACCTTCCGTTAGAATTACCGCAATATCAGTCTCCCCATCGCGCAGCATCTGACACATTTTTCCTGTTCCCTCAGGAACATCGGTCCACTGTAAATCAATATTATTAGCTTCAAAATCGCCTTTTTCTATGGATAAGTGCCAAGGTAAATTAAAATGTTCCGGTACTCCCGCAATTTTTATTGTTTTCATTTTACAAATTTATTGCTAAGGTAGTAAGAGATAAGAGGATTTCAAATAAAAGAAATACTTATAAATTGAAATAAAAAAATTCCCTAAACATCGGCAAAATGAATAGGGAATCAACAAATGTAAAACTAAAAAAAACTATATTTAAGAAGATAATTCAACTGATTTTTTTTGCTTCATACTTCCTGTTTTTGCTAATCGGTTATAAAAAGAAAAAGCTTCTTCAAGTAGGTGAGGCGTTTGTCCGCCACCTAAACAAGCACGATTGTAATAATCAGATAGTTCCTCTTTGTAATCTGGATGGGCACAATTTTCAATAATTACTTTTACGCGTTCTCTTGGAGCCAATCCTCTCAAATCGGCCAGTCCTTGTTCAGTTACTAAAATATCTACATCATGTTCAGTATGGTCTACATGAGGAACCATGGGTACCACATGAGAGATTGCATCGAATTCTTTAGATGCTGACTGTGTGACAAAAATGCTCAAAAAACTATTTCTAGCAAAATCTCCAGATCCACCAATGCCATTCATCATTTTAGTCCCTGAAATATGTGTTGAATTTACATTGCCATAAATATCAAATTCGATAGCGGTATTAATAGCTATAATTCCCAATCTTCTAATCACTTCTGCGGAATTACTTATGTTTTGAGGACGAAGAATCATTTTGTCTTTATATTCATCAAAATTTTCTAAGACATGTTTGTAGCAGGCCTCCGAAACGGTAATCGATGATGCCGAAGCAAAATCCATTTTTCCGGAATCGAATAATTCAAAAGTGCTGTCTTGCAATACTTCAGAATACATGACTAAATTTTCGAAATTTCCTCTTGAAAATCCTGACATCACTGCATTGGCAACTTTTCCAATACCAACTTGTAATGGCATTAATGATTTTGTCAGTCTGCCAACTTTGATTTCATTTTCAAAAAAAGCAAGCAAATGATCAGCAATCGCAGTTGTTTTTTTATCCGGAGCACTAACCAAAGCAGCACTATCTGGGAGTTCTGTAAATACAATTCCGACTACTTTTTTCGGGTCAATAGTTATATAATCGACTCCAATTCTATCATCGGAAGATTTGATATTGATAACATCTCGATTTGGATATTTTTCATGCATAAAAATATCGTGTAATCCTTTGAAATTTAAAGGTATGGAAGTATTTATTTCGATAATAATTTTATCTGCTAAATGAGCGAAAGTGGCCGAATTTCCCACCGAAGTCGTAGGTATAATATTTCCTTTTTCGTCAATATAAGTAGCTTCAAGAATAGCAAAATCTAGTTTAGGTAGATGTTTATTTTCCAATAATTCAGCGGTCTCACTTAGGTGTTGGTCAATGAAGAGGACATTTCCTTCATTGATTTTTAGCCTCAGAGAACTGTCAGCCTGAAAAGGCATCCTTTTGTATAATGCATTATTTTTGGCTAAATCAGCATCAGTGTTATGTCCTAACGAGGCGCCAGTAATAAGTGTAATAGCGACATTTTCGAATTCTGCTTTTTTGGCAAAGGCAGGAAGTACCGCTTTGCTATCACCAGCTTTTGTAAATCCACTTGTACCAACTACCATTTTATCTTTTAAAAAATCGGCAGCTTCTTGTGCAGAAATTACTTTGTCTTTGTAACTTTGAAATCGAATTCGCTCTAAGTGCATAATTTATATTTTTAGTACGGAATTTAATAATAATCCGTATGTTTTATTAATGAATTAAAAACAATTGACATTTTAAATTATTAATATTACAATATTACTGAAATTTATAATTGACAAAATATCTTAAAAAGACAAATATGTATTCATTTCGGACACTCTAAGATCGATAAATGATAGAAGAAAAATATTATATAAATAAAGTTGACACTGATAAAAAGAGCATTTATTGCCATCATGATTTGATGGGCGAATTGCTAATTCCAACCCATAAACATGACAAAGCTCAGATGTTATATACTGAAGGCGGTATTGTTTATGTGATTACACAAACCAATACTTATTTCTTGCCAGCCCGCCATTTTATGTGGATTCCGAAAGGTGTAGAGCACAGTATTCATACCAATTCTCAAAATATAATAATGCGGAATTTATATTTTCCGGTTAAAAAGAATGAGCATACTTTTTATGAAAGCGAAGGGATTTATCCAATCAATGATTTGCTACTTCAAATGATGCTTTTTACCAATAGATGGGATGGAAATTTAATAAAAGGAAGTAGAAATTATGATATAACCAAAGCAATTAAAGCAATCTTACCTACAATTTGTTTGAATAACTTGCCACTATCCTTGCCTTTTTCTAAAGACGTCCGGCTAACAAAAATAGTAAAGTACTTAGATGATAATTTAGGGGAAAGCATTTTATTTTCTAAAATAGCTGTTCAATTCGGATTTAGTGAGCGCTCACTGTATCGATTGTTTCAAAAAGATTTAGGGATGTCATTCATACAATACCTCACTATTCGAAGAATTTTAAAAGCAATCGAATTATTGTTAGAAAAACACCTTACCGTCAATGAAGTGGCGCAAGCTGTAGGCTATAATAGTGTGCCAACTTTTAGTAATACTTTCTACAAAATCCTTAGACAGCGACCGTCAGACTATATAAATGGAGAGCGAATTCTAAAAAAAAATTAGCAATTTGATTTGCTAACTTCTTTAATTTTTTCCAATATTCAATTTAAAGTACTTCGCTAATTTATCTAAAGTATAATCAATCAGTTCGTCTGCCGCTTTGTATGTATCAGGGTTAAAAGTTCCCGAAGCATGATTAGCAATAATAGCATCCAGCGATAAGGCATTGTGCCTTACAAGCGTCGAAGGTCAATGTGCTGCAGCAGTTTCGAATTCTTTGTAATATTCCACCAAGGGTTTAGTCATAATATGTTCTTAAGTAAAATAATCGGCACAGCCATTGCTTAAGGCTTCAACAACCTCTTCTATGGTTTCTACAATTTCCAACTAAAGGTTGTCTATTCTTCAACCTTGATTATTTGCATTTAATTCATACCAAAGACAAGCAATCCCTTTCCAATCAAACTCGTTTTTTTGTTGCATTCCTAGTTTCTCTAGAATCCTACGCGAACCAACATTTTCAATATTTGCGGACGCATACATTGTTTTTATGTCCATAGTAGTGAATCCGTAATCGAGCCAGGCCTTTGCCGATTCGTAACCAAATCCTTGTCCCCAATAATTTTCAATAAATCGATAACCTATTTCGTAGAAGTTAACATGACCATTTTCTGGTTCAGTAATGAATTTTATGCCGCACCAACCTATAAAAGTATTTGTTTCTTTCAGAATAACCGCATAGCGACCTATTCCGTTTTCAAGGTATTGGTTTCTGATATTGGCGATATATTTCCTGCTTTCTTCTATTGAAATAACGGGATGATTACCCAGAAACTCATGTACATTTGGATTTGAATCCAAAAGAAACATTCCTTCCGCATCGGAAGGAATAATTTTTCTTAGTGTTAAACGATCAGTTTCGATAGTAGCATTCATGTTACAGTGAGTTGGCATTTGTACTATATATTTTCGGCCGAATGGAACCGGAAATCTTTTTTTGAGGTTTTCATCAAAAAAAAGATTGTAATCTCGTCTTTGGACGAGACGGGAAATAGCTGCTAAATCAATTAATAATTAGCTAATTTGTCTAAAGTATACGCAATCAACTCGTCTACTGCTTTGTATGGATCTGCACTAAAAGTTCCTGTAGCACGATTTGCAATAATGGCATTTAATGATAACGCATGGTGTCCTAAAAGTGCGGAAAGACCATATATTGCAGCAGTTTCCATTTCGAGATTAGTGATTCTATTATCTTCAAATTTGAAATTATCCATTTTAGAATTTAAACTTTCGTCTTGAATATTCAAACGCAATATACGACCTTGAGGCCCATAAAAACCTCCAGCAGTTGCTGTAATTCCTTTGTGCATTTTGTCGCTTTCAATGATTTTTTCCAGTTTTTCTGAACAGGCAATTACGTAAGGTTTTCCTTTGCGCACATCCCAATTAGTATGTTTTACAAAAGCATCTTCCATCCCTAGGATTGACACTTCATCAATAAGATAGGAGCGAAGCATGTTATCGAGTCCTAATCCAAATTTAGCCATCACAAAACTATCCACAGGAATATCAGCGTGTAAAGAGCCTGAAGTTCCAATTCGGATGATATTTAGCGAAGTCAGCTTTTCTTTTGGTTTGCGGGTTTCTAGATCAATATTTACTAAGGCATCTAATTCGTTGATTACGATATCAATATTATCAGGGCCTATTCCTGTTGACATTACCGATATTCGTTTACCTCTGAACATTCCCGTTTGAGTTTTGAATTCTCTTTTTTGTGTAGAAAATTCGATGCTGTCAAAGAATTGCGTAATTTTTTCCACACGGTTTTGATCACCCACAAAGATGATGTCGTGAGCAATATGTTCCGGTTTTAGATTCAAGTGATAAACACTTCCGTCTGGGTTTAATATTAATTCTGATGATTGTATCATATGTTTTTATGTTTTGCCCTAAAGGCGCTAGGTGATTTTTGTATTTGAAAAATTATTAAGTTATTTTAGACTGAATACTAAAAACTGATCACTGATCACTTTTTATTAACCTCCCACACGTTTTACTTTAAAGCCTTTCACCTTTAGTATTTCCATAATTTTATCGCGGTAGTCTCCTTGAATGATAATGGAATCATCTTTAAAAGTGCCGCCAACGCTTAACTTGGTTTTAATTTCTTTAGCAAGAATTTTAAAATCTTCGTCTGAACCTTCGTATCCTTCAATTATGGTAGTGGCTTTTCCTTTTCTTTTTTCGAATTTGCAAATCATAGGTTCTTTTTGAACGTATAATTCATGGGCAACTTCTTCCTCAGCTTCCACTGGAGCTGGTTCGTGATCTGGAAACAGATTTTTTAATTGGTCTTGTAAGTCCATGTTTTATTAATTATATATTTATAAGCCATTATGGTTTTAAGAAAATTACGCTTCTTTACAGAATTAAACGTTATTTTCTTAATGGTAAAAAAGGAAAAAGACATTAAGAATACACCTAATGTCTTTTTACAGATAGGATAAATTTAAAGATTATTTTTTAATTAATCCTAAATCTACTAAACGTTCGTATAAATAGTCACCAGCGGTAATATCTTCAAACTGTTTCGGGTTATCTGCATCAATACAGTTTTCTAAACAATTTAACGGCATATCACTAACAGGGTGCATAAAAAACGGCACTGAATATCTTGAAGTTCCCCATAATTCTCTCGGTGGGTTAACCACTTGGTGAATTGTAGATTTCAATTTATTGTTAGTATGACGCGATAACATATCGCCCACATTAATTACTAATTCATCCGGTTGAGCAATGGCATCAATCCATTCGCCTTTGTGGTTTTGAACTTGTAATCCTTTTCCTTGAGCTCCCATCAATAGGGTTATCAAGTTGATATCACCATGAGCAGCGGCGCGAAGGGCGTTTGCGGGTTCTGAGGTAATAGGTGGGTAATGAATAGGTCTTAAAATCGAATTTCCGTCTTTGGCATAATTGTCAAAGTAAAATTCGTCCAGACCTAAACGCAAAGCTAAAGCTCTCAATACATAAACACCGGTTTTTTCCAGCATTTGGTAAGCTTCTTTACCTACAGCGTTGAAACGGGGTAATTCTTTAACTTCTACATTTTCTGGGTATTCTGAAGCGTATTTTGAATTTTCGCTCACATACTGACCAAAATGCCAAAATTCTTTCAAATCTCCCTCTTTTCTTCCTTTGGCATGTTCTGTTCCAAAAGAAACATAGCCTCTTTGCCCTCCAATTCCTGGGATTTCATAGCTATGTTTAGTTTCTAATGGTAAAGCGAAAAAATTTCGTATTTCACCGTACAATTCTTCTACCAATTGATCATCTAAGAAGTGACCTTTTAGTGCTACGAAGCCAATATCTTCAAATGCACTTCCGATTTCATTTACAAATTTTTGTTTACGTTCCGGGTCGTCCGAAAGGAAATCACGCAAGTCAACACTAGGAATGTTTTGCATATAATACTTATTTTTTAATAACTTAGAAGGCGTTTAAAACCTAACAAATACAAATATATTAAATAATTTTATAATAGAATTTTAAATGATTGAAACAAGATAAAAAATATAACAATTTTAACCAAAACTGTTATATTTTTTTATCTTTGAATCGCGTACTAAAGCCAATACAATGAACTTTGACAGAAAAAACCTTACTGAAGAAACTTTAATTGATCTATATAAACGAATCCTTAAACCAAGGCTTATTGAAGAAAAGATGCTTATCCTTATTCGGCAAGGAAAAGTATCCAAATGGTTTTCAGGAATTGGACAAGAGGCCATTTCGGTGGGAGTGACGGCAGTTTTGGATAAGGATGAATACATCTTGCCAATGCACCGAAACTTAGGGGTATTTACCGGTCGTGATATTCCATTGTACCGTTTGTTCTCCCAATGGCAAGGAAAAGCCAATGGTTTTACTAAAGGACGGGATAGAAGTTTTCATTTTGGAACACAACAATATAAAATTATCGGGATGATTTCGCATCTTGGGCCACAGCTGGGCGTTGCTGACGGAATCGCATTAGGCAATAAACTAAAGAAAAACGGGAAAATTACCGCAGTTTTTACCGGTGAAGGTGCTACCAGTGAGGGAGATTTTCATGAAGCTTTGAATATTGCTTCGGTTTGGGAATTGCCTGTGATGTTTGTTATTGAGAATAATGGATACGGCCTTTCGACACCCACAAACGAGCAATACCGTTGTGAAAACCTTGCAGACAAAGGAAAAGGATATGGGATGGAAAGTCATATTATTGACGGAAATAACATTCTGGAAATATATAATTTACTCTCAGAATTGAAAATTTCGATGATTGAAAGACCGCGCCCAGTTTTATTGGAATTTAAAACTTTTAGAATGCGGGGCCATGAAGAGGCGAGTGGTACTAAATATGTTCCTCAAGAATTAATGGATGTGTGGGCCGCAAAAGATCCTGTCGAAAATTATCGAAATTTTTTAATTGAAAACGGAATCATTACGGACGATTTTGATACCACATTAAGAAGCGAAATCAAAAAAGAGATCGATGAAAATCTGGCTATTGCCAATGCAGAACCAGAAATAGAGGCGATATTAAGTGAAGAATTAAATGATGTTTTTCAATCATTTAACCCTGAAGTAATTAATCCTTCAGAAGATGCAGAAAAAATAAGATTTATAGACGCCATTTCTAATAGTTTAAGGCAGTCGATGGAGCGTCATAATAACTTGGTTATCATGGGTCAGGATGTTGCTGAATATGGAGGTGCTTTTAAAATCACCGATGGATTTGTAGCACAATTTGGAAAAGAACGCGTAATCAATACACCTATATGTGAGAGTGCTGTAGTATCTGCCGGAATGGGATTGTCCATCAACGGATACAAGGCGATTGTCGAAATGCAGTTTGCTGATTTTGTTTCGACAGGATTCAATCCTATCGTGAATTTATTAGCGAAGTCACATTACCGTTGGTTAGAAAATGCAGATGTTGTGGTTCGAATGCCTTGTGGTGGCGGAACACAAGCTGGGCCTTTTCATTCACAGACCAATGAAGCTTGGTTTACTAAAACTCCTGGATTAAAAGTGGTGTATCCTGCTTTTCCTTATGATGCAAAAGGATTACTAAGCGCTTCTATTAATGACCCAAATCCAGTACTATTCTTTGAACACAAACAATTATACCGTAGCGTGTATCAAGAAGTCCCGAAAGACTATTACACCTTACCATTAGGCAAAGCTGCTTTATTAAAAAAAGGAAACGATGTTACGATTATCGCTTTTGGAGCTGCCGTACATTGGGCATTAGAAACTTTAGATAAAAATTCAACAATTTCAGCCGATTTATTAGATTTAAGAACTTTACAACCTTTGGATACTGAAGCTATTTTTGCTTCCGTTAAGAAAACGGGGAAAGTAATTATTTATCAGGAAGACAGCATGTTTGGTGGTATTGCCAGCGATATATCGGCGATGATTATGGAGGAATGCTTTAAATATCTAGATGCTCCTGTCAGAAGAGTAGCGAGTTTAGATACGCCCATTCCGTTTACAAAAGCACTGGAAGATCAATATTTGCCGAAAGGCCGATTTGAAAAGGATTTATTGACGCTTTTAGCGTATTAATTATAGATTTTAAAATGCTGTTCGTTGAATAGCATTTTTTTTTATCTTTAAAATCTCAAAAACAACCAATGAAAAAAAATATTATCTCCATTCTGTTCCTAGTTTTACTGTTTTCATGTCAGAAGAAAGAAGAAACAAAAGCTCCAATCGATTCAAATAAAGCTTTCGAAAAATACAAAGAAAATTTTGTTACTTCTCTTTGGGAATTGTATCCGGATTGGGCTGCCAGTCAAGGATATCATCAATTGGATAGTGTTTTGGTAGTTTCGGATAACGTGTACAAAAAAAGACAATTAGATTTTGCTCATGCGCAATTGGACTCCTTGCAAAATTATCCTTTGGAAAACCTTTCAGACAATAATATCATTGATTTTTACATGATTCAAAATCAATTGAAAAGCTCTATTTTTTCAATTGATAAGCTAAAATCATACGAATGGAATCCAGCAGAATATAATGTTTGTGGCGCTTTCGCAGAAATATTAAATGGAAAATATGATGCTTTAGAGGTACGTCTACACAGTTTTAATATTAAGATGGATGCCATTCCAGTTTATTATGAAGCAGCAAAAGCAAATATTAAAAACCCAACATTAGAGCATACCGCCCTTGCTATTTCTCAGAATTTAGGAGGAGTATCTGTTTTTGAAAAAGATTTGATTTCTGCTTTAGGAAAAAGTAAACTATCCAATACCGAGAAAAAAGAAATTAGAGATAAAGCAAAAACAGCGGTTCATGCCATTGTAGTTTATGCCAATTGGTTAAAGGATTTGAACAATAAAACGCCGCGCTCTTTTAGGTTAGGTGAGAAATTGTACGCTGAGAAATTTGATTTAGACATTCAGTCTAGCTATAGTGCCGATACTATTTTTGCAAAGGCAGTAAATCATAAAAAGGAACTGCACGAAAAGATGTTCGTTTTGGCCGATTCCTTGTGGCCAAAATACATGAAATCAATACCTAAGCCAGATGATAAGTTGCAATTGATCAAAATGGTAATAGACAAAATTTCGCTACAACATACTACACCTTCTAAATTTCAGTCGGAGATAGAGAAACAAATACCTGAACTCGTTGCGTATGTAAAAGCCAAAGATTTACTTTATATAGATCCTTCAAAGCCGCTGGTTGTGCGCAAGGAACCGAGTTATATGGCTGGAGTTGCAGGAGCATCGATTTCGGCACCTGGACCATATGATAAAAATGCCAACACCTATTATAATGTAGGAAGCATGTCAGGCTGGAGTGCAGTAAAATCAGAGAGTTACTTAAGGGAATACAATGATTATATTTTGCAAATCCTAAACATTCATGAGGCAATACCGGGACATTATACTCAATTGGTGTATAGCAATCAGTCGCCAAGTCTCATTAAAGCGATTTTTGGAAATGGAGCGATGGTAGAAGGCTGGGCAGTTTATGCCGAAAGAATGATGCTGGAAAGCGGATACAAAAATTCACCTGAAATGTGGCTGATGTATTATAAGTGGAATTTAAGGACGACTTCTAATGCAATTTTAGATTATAGGGTGCATACTAAAAACATGAGTAAGGAAGAAGCCATGAATTTATTAGTTACTGAAGCTTTTCAGCAGCAAGCGGAAGCAGAGGGAAAATGGAATCGCGTTAGTTTATCTCAGGTTCAACTATGTTCTTACTTTACGGGCTACACTGAAATTTATGATTTTAGGGAAATGCTTAAAAAAGAAGAAGGTGCTACATTTAACCTAAAACAATTCCACGAGAAATTTTTGAGCTATGGTAGCGCTCCTGTAAAATACATTAAGGAATTAATGATGAAAGAGAGAAAAAAGTAACTAAAATCTACTGCGTTCTAAAATTTACCCAGAATGTAGTAGATGATTATAAACATAATGACTGTTCCTACGCACCCACAGCCCATTTTTTTAGCTCCGTAACCGGCGATAATTGTTTTAAAAAATCCGTTCATCTTTTTTAGCTTTTGTTATTTCTATAAAAATAGTGATTTAATTAATGCTAAAAAGGAAAAAGTGTATTTTCAAAATAGTTAATGGTGCTGTTAGAAATAATTAGAAAAACTCGTTTTATTATAATTTGGCCACTCTACTTTGATAGTGTAATTTTGTCAAAAATTAGAATCTAAAAATTGATTTCAAAGATGAAGCCTTTAAATGAAAAATTAATACTGAAAGACGCTACAATAAATAAAGTGCAATTTGATAAAGAATGGTTTTATAAATTGGACGATATCGCATTTTATTTAAAAGAAGATCTATCAGAAGTAGAATTCATCTTTTTACCCATCGTAATCGATGGAGAGCAAGAGTTTGTAAAATGTTGCTCTTTTGATGACATAATTAGGGCGAGAAAAGAATATAAGTAATGAAGCCAAAATAAGGAGTCCGTCTAAAATCTAAGTTTAGGCGGACTCTTTTTATAGGACAAATTGATGCTAGGTTACTTGATTCACTACCGGTTATTTAGTTTTGCTTTCTCTCTTATTATATCGGCAATTTTTCTATTTTCTATTTTACTTTCTAGCCATGAGATGATATCTAAATAATTGAAAGCTCTTTTTTCATAGGTGTTTTTTTCCAATTCAATAAATCGTTCTCTCATTTTTATGAACTCCTTCTTAATGTCACTTGGATAAAACGAATTTAAGTTTTTCATGAATCGAATGATTTCTTTCTGCACTTCATGCATGTCATTCATTTTTAATAAGAATTTGTATGTGCTTTTTAATTGGGATTCTAAATTAAAATCTTTCCCCATTTCGTAATGCTCGATTAGATAAAGCAGACGAGCAAAACACATCAAATCCTCACGCATTGTAAGGTTTTTGTTGTTTATGATCTTCTCCAGATAGTAGATGGATTCGGCATACTTTTCAGTACCAAAATAAATACAGGCTATTTTATAGTAAAACATCATTTCGTGATGTTCATCAAGATGTTCGCTATGCAGTTTAATCTTTTCTAACACTTCTGGAATCAGATACTCACTTTCTTCAAAAGTGCCTTCTAGGATATGGTAATTTAATTTATTGTTATACAGATATAAGAAAGACAAGGAAGCAATATTGTCATTCACCGGAAAACGAGGGTCTTGTATAGTCTCTTCTAGTTTTAGTAAGTATTTTTTAAATTTAGATTTGTATTTCAACATGAATAAGGACTCGAGTAAATAGTGATTCCCTTTTATGAAAAATACCGGATTCAAATAAATCATATTTGGATTGTCATAAAATAGAGTAACCCATTTATAGGCGTATTTATAACTTGCTAAAAAGTCCTGAACCAAAAAACTACGCCAAAGGTTAGCATTGTAAAACCAATATTTTTCACGAAATCCAAATTTACTTTCATCAAATTTAGTAATATGTTTGTGAAAATAGTCGTCGATATAATGGTACTCTTCATCACTTTTTACATAACCAGTTTTCAACATCATACCATAGAGTTGAAGGGATAAATTAGATAACTTACTGGAAATGGTGTTTTTATAGTTTAATTCTTTGGCTTGAATTACTAGTTCATCTGCTCTTCCTTGAATACTTCGGGTGATGTATTGGGACTCGATTAATTTCTCAAATTCGACAATTTCAAAAGCCATGTACTTTTCATCGTTTTCTAATGCTTGGATTTTTGTCTTATCCAGTAATTTTAAGCTCTGCTTGTACAATCCTTTATTGTATAGGATGCTAGCAAAGTCAATTTGCTCTCTTAACTGATAGCGAATGTTTTGGCTTGGAATATTCAATCGAATACTCACTAGAATCTGTTTGTACAAATACGATTTTAAATTCGATAATTGTACTTTCTTGATGATGCCGCTTTTCAATATAAGTTTTTCATCATAGACTTCCGATTTGTCCAAAATATTAAACAGCTCGATAAATTTTGTATTCGAACTGGTCTCAAGTCGACTTGCAAAAATCTTAAATTGTCTTTTTTCTGATTTCGATAAGGATTTTATTAGTACGAATAAAAAATCTTTTTGATGGTTAGCCATTGTATAATATAGGAGCTTAATTGTATGTAAATCAATATTTTAAAAAGTATTTGCTGTCTTTATAAACAGTATATTTCATTAAATTGGATTTTATTTTACTGTAATGAAATCTAACTTTGTTATCGAGATGTGAAATTACATTAAATAAATGAAAATGAATAGAGAGAAAGTCCAAATATTTGATACTACTTTAAGAGATGGAGAACAGGTTCCCGGATGTAAATTAGATACCAAACAAAAACTCGTTATAGCAAATCGATTGGATGAAATGGGTGTTGATATAATCGAAGCTGGATTTCCTGTTTCTAGTCCTGGAGATTTTTTATCCGTTTCTGAAATTAGTAAAATTGTAAAAAATGCGACTGTTTGTGGATTAACCAGAGCGGTGAAAAATGATATAGATGTTGCAGCAGCAGCTTTAAAATATGCTAAAAGACCACGCATTCATACAGGAATAGGTACCTCTGAATCACATATTGTTCATAAATTAAATACGACAAGAGAAGATATTATTGTTAGAGCAAAGTTTGCAGTTGCTCATGCTAAATCCTATGTGGAAGATGTGGAGTTTTATGCTGAAGATGCTGGAAGAACTGATAATGAATTTTTAGCTCGAGTCTGTGAGGAAGCAATAAAATCAGGAGCAACGGTATTAAATATACCGGATACGACAGGATACTGCCTGCCAGAGGAATACGGAGCAAAAATTAAATATTTACGTGAAAATGTAAAAGGAATCGAAAACGTTATTCTTTCCTGCCATTGTCATAATGATTTAGGAATGGCGACTGCCAATTCTATTTCAGGAGCTGTTAACGGAGCCCGACAAATTGAATGTACTATTAATGGAATAGGAGAAAGAGCTGGAAATACAGCGCTTGAAGAAGTGGTAATGATTTTCAAACAACACCCTTATTTAAATTTATATACTGATATTGATGCCAAACAATTGAACGAAATGAGTCGTTTGGTTTCTGAAAGTATGGGAATGATGGTACAGCCTAATAAAGCCATAGTAGGAGCAAATGCTTTTGCACACAGTTCAGGAATTCATCAGGATGGTGTGATTAAAAATAGAGCTACGTATGAGATTATGGATCCTTTAGATGTAGGTGTTAATGAGTCTTTAATCGTTCTTACAGCCAGAAGTGGTAGAGCTGCATTAGCTTATAGAGCAAAAAAAGTAGGTTATGAACTTACAAAAGTACAATTAGATAGAGTTTACATAGAGTTTTTGAGATTCGCAGATGTAAAAAAAGAAGTGGTTGATGATGATATACATCAGATTATCGAAGCCTGTAAAATAGAAAGTGATTTAATAAGAAATTAATAACCGGAAGCCATGAATTTAAAAATAGCAGTATTATCAGGAGATGGTATAGGTCCTGAGGTGATCTTACAAGCAAAAAAAGCATTATATGCTGTTGGAGTTGTATACGACCATGAATTTGTTTTTGAAGACGCACTCATTGGCGCTATTGCTATAGATAAAACAGGAAGCGCGCTTCCTGAGCAAACACTAAACCTTTGTCTTAATACAGATGCAGTGTTGTTTGGCGCTATCGGTGATCCAAAATACGATAATAATCCAGACGCAAAAGTTCGTCCAGAGCAAGGATTATTGAGGCTGAGAAAGGAATTAGGTCTTTTTGCAAACATTCGACCAATAAAACCATATGCAGCATTATTAGACGCTTCTCCTTTGAAAAAGGAAATAATTGAAGGTGCTGATTTTACTATTTTTAGAGAATTGACAGGCGGTTCTTATTTTGGAGAGAAAAAACTAAACGAATCAGGAACTGTAGCTTCTGATTTATGTGAATACTCAGAAGAAGAAATTACAAGAATCGCACATTTGGCTTTTAAATCGGCACAAAATAGAAGAAAAAAAGTAACAATGGTTGATAAAGCCAATGTTCTTGAAACATCTCGTTTATGGAGAAGAGTGGTAAAAACGGTTAGCGAAAGTTACCCAGATGTAGCTTTAGACTTCTTGTTTGTAGATAATGCAGCCATGCAAATTATTCTTAATCCAAGAAAGTTTGATGTTATTTTGACTGAAAACTTGTTCGGTGATATCTTATCAGATGAAGCTAGCGTAATAACAGGCTCTATTGGATTATTAGCCTCAGCATCTTTAGGAACTACTAATGCATTATTTGAACCAATACACGGATCTTATCCGCAAGCTAAAGGGAAAAATATTGCAAACCCAGTTGCCTGTATCTTGTCTGCTGCTATGTTATTAGAACATTTTGGACTTCATGAAGAAGCTAAAAAGATTTATGACGGAGTCGAAATTGCTATTGGATACGGAGTGGTAACTACCGATTTGAATCCAGATTCTAAATATGGAACAGACGATATTGGGGAGTTTATCTCTAATTTTATTTTGAGCAAAGATGACTTAATGTACTTTAATAGTAATAATGTCACTATTGGGCAATCAACTATTGTTTAAAAAAAGAAATATAGTATACTTTTTAATTTTTCGAATTAAATAAAAAAATACAGATACATCACAATAAATGGAATTAAATAAATATAGCAAGACCATAACTCAAGACGAAACACAACCTGCGGCGCAAGCCATGTTGTACGGAATTGGTCTGACTGAAGAAGATTTAAAGAAAGCACAAATTGGCATTGTTAGTATGGGTTACGAAGGCAATACCTGTAATATGCACTTGAATGGACTGGCTAAAGAAATTAGAAAAGGGGTCTGGAAAGAAGATTTAGTAGGATTAATTTTTAATACTATTGGGGTAAGTGACGGTATTTCTAATGGAACTGACGGAATGCGTTTTTCTTTGGTTTCTCGAGATGTCATTGCAGATTCTATCGAAACAGTAATGGGAGCTCAATGGTATGACGGTTTAATCGCTGTTCCCGGTTGTGATAAAAATATGCCAGGATCTGTAATTGCTATGGGGAGAGTAAATCGTCCATCGATTATGGTTTATGGAGGTTCAATTCATTCCGGTAAATGGAAAGGAGAATCTTTAAACATTGTTTCTGCATTTGAAGCATTAGGAAAAAAATTCAACAACACGATTGAACCTGAGGATTTCAAGGGAGTAATTCAAAATGCGTGTCCTGGAGCAGGAGCTTGTGGCGGAATGTATACCGCAAACACTATGTCTTCGGCGATTGAAGCTTTAGGGATGAGTTTACCTTTTAGTTCTTCTAATCCTGCATTAAGCGAAGAGAAAAAACAAGAATGTATCGATGCTGGAAAAGCAATCAGAATCTTGTTAGAAAAAGATATCAAACCTAGAGATATCATGACACGTAAAGCTTTTGAAAATGCAATTACGATGGTAGCCGTTTTAGGTGGTTCTACCAATGCGGTAATGCATTTAATTGCGATGGCACATGCGGTGGACATCGAAATTACACTTAAAGATTTCCAAGATATTAGTGATAAAACACCATTGCTTGCAGATTTGAAACCAAGTGGTAAATATCTTATGGAAGACCTGCATGAAGCTGGTGGAGTTCCTGCAGTAATGAAATATTTATTAAAACAAGGACTGTTGCACGGAGACTGTTTAACGGTAACCGGAAAAACATTAGCGGAGAACTTAGCTGTTGTTCCGGATTTGAATGATGGACAAGAAGTAATACACGAAATTCAGAAAGCATTAAAAGCAACAGGAAATATCCAAATTCTATACGGGAATCTTGCCGAAGAAGGTTGTGTTGCAAAAATTAGCGGTAACGAAGGAGAATACTTCGAAGGTGACGCAATTGTTTATGAAAACGAGCATGATGTGATAACTGGAGTGCGTGGTGGTGAAGTAAAACCAGGTAATGTAGTCGTCATTCGATACTGTGGACCTAAAGGTGGGCCAGGAATGCCGGAAATGCTTAAACCTACATCAGCCATTATGGGTGCTGGATTAGGAAAAAGTGTAGCTTTAATTACTGACGGTAGATTTTCTGGTGGTTCACATGGCTTTGTTGTTGGTCACGTTACGCCAGAGGCTTTTGATGGTGGTGGAATTGCATTAGTCAAAAATGGAGATATTATCACTATTGATGCGGTCAAAAACACTATTAACCTGAAAATTTCTGACGAAGAGTTTGCAACAAGGCGCGCCAATTGGGTTCAGCCTGATTTAAAAGTAAAAAAAGGAGTATTACTAAAATATGTACGATCAGTTTCTAGTGCCTCAACAGGTTGTGTTACTGACAAATAAAGCCTAGAGCCTTTGCGCTGAAGCGAATAAATAAATACCGATGGGAACAAAAAAAATATCTGGTGCAGAAGCTGTAATTAGATGCTTATTAGAAGAAGGAGTAGATTTGGTTTACGGTTATCCAGGTGGAGCAATCATGCCAGTTTATGACGAGTTATATAAATTTAAAGATCAATTGCACCATGTTTTAGTACGTCATGAGCAAGGCGCTACACATGCAGCGCAAGGATTTGCAAGAGCTACTGGAAAAGTAGGAGTAGCGATTGCAACTTCAGGTCCAGGAGCTACAAACTTGGTAACGGGAATTGCAGATGCGCAAATTGATTCGACACCTATGGTTTGTATCACAGGTCAGGTAGGGAAACATCTACTGGGTTCTGATGCCTTTCAGGAAACTGATATTATTGGAATTTCAACTCCAGTAACCAAATGGAATTACCAAATTACCGAAGCTTCTGAGATTCCAGAAATCATGGCAAAGGCTTTCTATATCGCCAGATCAGGACGTCCAGGACCCGTTTTAGTAGATATTACTAAAAACGCACAATTTGATGAATTCGAATTCAGTTATAAAAAGTGTACGGGAATTAGAAGCTACAATCCAAAACCTACTTTGAATATTGAAAAAGTAAAAGAAGCGGCGGAATTAATTAACAAGGCTAAAAAACCATTTATTGTTTTTGGTCAAGGGATTATTCTTGGTCAAGCCGAAGAGTTATTGAAAGCATTTGTTGAAAAATCAGGAATACCTGCTGCTTGGACAATTTTAGGACTTTCTGCATTGCCTACAGAGTACCCTTTAAACGTTGGGATGTTAGGAATGCACGGAAATTATGCACCTAATATTTTAACCAATGAATGTGATGTTTTAATTGCGCTAGGAATGCGTTTTGATGACCGTGTAACCGGAAATTTAGAAACGTATGCAAAACAAGCCAAAGTAATTCACTTTGAAATTGATGCAGCTGAGATAGACAAAAATGTAAAAACAGAAGTGGCTGTTTTAGCTGACGTTAAAGAAGCGCTAGCAGCTTTGCTTCCTTTTATCGAAAATAATGCACATGAATCTTGGCACAATGAGTTCAAAGAATTATATAAAATTGAATTAGAGGCTGTGATCAATGATGAATTGAAACCTAAGAAAGAAGGAATTTCTATGGGTGAAACAATCGAAATGATTAACAAACATTCTAAAGGAGATGCAATAATGGTCTCGGATGTGGGCCAACACCAAATGTTTACGTGCAGGTATGCTAAATTCAACTCGACTAAAAGTAATGTTACTTCTGGAGGATTAGGAACAATGGGCTTTGCATTGCCGGCGGCGATTGGTGCTAAGATGGGGATGCCAGATAGGGAAGTGGTTGCTATTATAGGTGATGGCGGATTTCAAATGACCATTCAAGAATTAGGAACTATTTTTCAGACGAAAGTCCCGGTTAAAATTGTAATACTAAACAATGAATTTTTAGGAATGGTGCGCCAGTGGCAGCAATTATTTTTTGATAGGCGATATGCTTCTACTGAAATGACCAACCCTAATTTTGTTGCTATTGCAGAAGGCTATTATATCAAAGCTAAAAAAGTAACCAAAAGAGAAGATTTAGATGCTGCTGTTGCCGAAATGATGGCTTCAAAAGAATCTTATTTCCTTGAGGTTATGGTAGAAAAAGAAAATAATGTATTCCCTATGATTCCAACAGGAGCTTCTGTTTCTGATATCAGATTAAGTTAATATTATGGAAAATCAAACATTCACCATTTCTGTTTATTCAGAAAACAACGTTGGTCTCTTAAATAGAATATCAGGTATATTCTTAAAGCGACACATTAATATACTGAGTTTAAATGTTTCAGAATCAGAGATCGAAAACGTTTCTAGATTTGTAATTGTGGTACATACTACAGAAAAATGGGTGCAAAATATTGTAGGCCAAATCGAAAAACAAATTGAGGTTATAAAAGCCTTTTATCATATTGATGAGGAAACTATTTTCTTGGAAAATGCCTTATTCAAAATAGAATCGGGATTACTATTCGACGAAAAGCTAATTCAAAATATAATAAAAGAAAGCAACTCAGAAATAGTTACCGTATCTAGAGACTTTTTTGTGATTTCAAAATCGGGAAGACGTTCTGACATTGAGGAACTATACAATAAATTAAAACCTTTCGGAATCATGCAGTTTGTACGTTCAGGAAGAATATCAGTTTCCAAAGAGAAAATGGAAATATCAACACTATTAGAAGAACTAAAAAATAAATAAAAATTAGACAATGGCAAATTATTTCAATTCATTACCACTTAGATTACAATTAGAACAATTAGGCGTTTGCGAATTCATGGACCAATCCGAATTTGCTGATGGTATAGCAGCTTTAAAAGGAAAAAAAGTAGTTATTGTTGGTTGTGGAGCACAAGGATTAAACCAGGGTTTAAACATGAGAGATTCAGGTTTAGACATTTCTTATGCGCTAAGAGCCGAAGCAATTACACAAAAGAGAGCCTCTTTTATGAATGCTGCTGATAATGGTTTTACGGTGGGAACGTATGAAGATTTAATCCCTACAGCTGATTTAGTTTGTAACCTTACGCCAGACAAGCAGCATACTGCGGTAGTTACTGCAATTATGCCATTGATGAAGAAAGGTTCAACATTAGCTTATTCTCACGGATTTAATATTGTAGAAGAAGGAATGCAAATACGTAAAGACATTACTGTTATTATGTGTGCTCCAAAATGTCCTGGATCTGAGGTTCGTGAAGAGTATAAAAGAGGTTTTGGTGTACCTACCTTAATAGCTGTACATCCTGAAAATGATCCTGAGAATGTTGGTTTTGCTCAAGCAAAAGCGTATGCTGTTGCTACAGGAGGTCATAAAGCAGGAGTTCTGAACTCTTCTTTTGTTGCCGAAGTAAAATCGGATTTAATGGGAGAGCAAACAATTCTTTGCGGAATGCTACAAACCGGATCTATTTTATGTTTTGATAAAATGGTCGAAAAAGGAATTGAACCAGCGTATGCTTCAAAATTAATCCAATACGGTTGGGAAACTGTAACTGAAGCTTTGAAACATGGCGGAATTACCAATATGATGGATCGTTTGAATAATCCTTCAAAAGTAGAAGCTTATCGGTTAGCTGATGAGTTAAAAGACATTATGCGTCCTTTATTTCAAAAACATATGGATGATATCATTTCAGGTGAATTTTCAAAAAATATGATGATTGACTGGGCTAATGATGATGTTAACTTATTGACTTGGAGAGCAGCAACTGCCGAAACTAATTTTGAGAAGACAGCAGCTACTTCGGCTACTATTTCTGAACAAGAATACTTTGATAATGGAGTATTGATGATTGCAATGGTCAAAGCAGGTGTAGAATTGGCTTTTGAAACGATGACGGAGACAGGAATTATTGAAGAGTCAGCTTATTATGAGTCCCTTCATGAATTGCCATTGATTGCCAATACAGTAGCTAGAAAAAAATTATATGAAATGAATAGAATTATTTCTGATACTGCAGAATATGGTTGTTATTTATTTGATCATGCATGTAAACCTTTATTGGCTGATTTTATGAAAACTATTGAAACAAATGTGATTGGCAAACCTTTCTCTAATTCAAATAGCACAGAAAATTCTGTTTTGATTGCTGTTAATAAAAGTATCCGTCAACATCCTATTGAAGAAACAGGCGAGTGGCTTAGAGAGTCCATGACTGCAATGAAAAAAATTGGATAACTAAAAAATAGGAATTGCCACACAGGAGGGTGTGCTGTAATTTGCTCTGTATTATTTGTTTTCCACTATTTTGGATTAGTAAACAAGATATTAAAACAGTAATAATGGATATGGAAGCTTATTACATTCACTTAACTTCTACCGAGCTAAAAGTTAAGTGAAGTAGTTCCTTTACAAATAGTAAATTTTTTAAAATCAAAAAATTGGGTTTTAAGTACTGAATATTAAAATAGTATTATTGAAGTTTTTTACGCTATGATTTTTGGTTAATCAATGGTGTCTATTCAATATTAAATTAATTGTTATAAATATTGTTAATGAAAAAAGACGGGGTAGAAAATCTACTTCGTCTTTTTTGCGTTCTATCAAATTGTACAAAAACAACATGTTATTAAGAAATATTTGTTTATGCCGTTGTATTATTATGGAGTATTTAATTTATCAGGGGAATTTATAAATTTTTTTGTTTTTGGAATAGAGAGAATTTTAATACTTTTATAAAAAATAAATAAGCATGAGCTACTATAAGATTCAAAACTTCGAACAATACTTCAAACATTATAACAAATCTGTCCGTGAACCCCGAAAATTTTGGGGTAAAATCGCAGAAGAGAATTTTACTTGGTACCAGCAATGGGATAAAGTGGTTGAATTTGATATGGCCGAAGCTGAAATTAAGTGGTTCACCGAAGCAAAAGTAAATATGGCTAAAAACTGTATTGACAGACACCTTAATAAAAGAGGAGAAAAGACGGCAATCATTTTTGAACCCAATAACCCAAATGAGGAAGCTTTACATATTTCCTATAACGTACTGCATCAGCGCGTTTGTAAAATGGCAAACGTTTTGCGCGAAAAAGGCATTGCCAAAGGAGACCGAGTTTGTATTTATCTACCAATGATCCCCGAATTAGCGGTTTCAATTTTAGCCTGTGCGAGAATTGGGGCTATTCATTCCGTAGTTTTTGCAGGATTTTCAGCTTCTGCCGTGGCTACACGAATAATGGACAGTGAATGTAAGATGGTGATCACATCAGATGGTGGCTATCGTGGAAATAAAACAATCGAATTAAAAGAAATAATTGACGAAGCCTTAGAAAAATGTACGTCAGTAGAAAAGGTATTGGTTGTGAAAAGAACCGGTACCGGAATTACCATGAAAGAAGGTAGAGATATTTGGTTACAGCCTTTATTAGATGAAGCTTCAGACAATAGTGTTGCTGAAATAATGGATTCTGAGGATCCTTTGTTTATTCTGTACACTTCTGGTTCGACAGGAAAACCAAAAGGAATGGTACATACGACGGCAGGATATATGGTTTATACCGCTTATACTTTTAAAAATGTCTTCAATTACGAAGAAAACGACATCTTTTGGTGTACTGCTGATATTGGTTGGATAACGGGACATTCCTATTCTTTATATGGCCCTTTATTGAATGGAGCTACAACTGTAATTTTTGAAGGTGTTCCTTCGTATCCAGATTTTAGTCGTTTCTGGGAAATTATCGAAAAACATAAAATTACGCAATTTTATACTGCGCCAACAGCCATTCGTGCTTTGGCCAAAGAAAATTTAGAATATGTTCAAAAACATCATTTAAAAACCTTAAAAGTAATTGGTTCGGTTGGAGAGCCCATTAACGAAGAAGCATGGCACTGGTATAATGACCATGTAGGACAAAAAAAATGCCCTGTAGTGGACACCTGGTGGCAAACTGAAACTGGAGGTATTATGATTTCTCCAATTGCATTTGTAACGCCAACTAAACCTACTTATGCGACTTTACCCTTACCGGGAATCCAGCCGGTATTAATGGATGAAAACCGTAATGAAATAGAAGGAAATCAAGTCGTAGGAAGTTTGTGTATTAAGTTTCCTTGGCCCGGAATTGCAAGAACAATTTGGGGTAATCATCAGCGTTATAAAGACACTTATTTTTCGGCCTTTCCAGGGACTTATTTCACTGGTGATGGTGCTTTACGTGATGAAGTGGGCTATTATAGAATAACGGGTCGTGTGGACGATGTCGTTATTGTTTCAGGACATAATCTGGGTACTGCTCCCATTGAAGATGCTATAAATGAACATCCTGCAGTTGCAGAGAGTGCTATTGTTGGCTTTCCTCATGACATAAAAGGGAATGCACTTTATGGTTATGTGATTTTAAAAGAAACTGGAGAAATCAGGAAAAAAGAAAATTTGTTTAAAGAAATAAATCAATACATTTCAGATCATGTAGGACCGATAGCCAAACTAGATAAAATACAGTTTGTTTCTGGTTTACCCAAAACGCGTTCAGGTAAAATTATGCGAAGAATTCTTAGGAAAATTGCAGAAGGTGATTTTTCTAATTTCGGAGATACTTCTACTTTACTGAATCCTGAAATTGTGGACGAAATTAAAGATAATAAAGTATAATAAAGTTTAAGGTTGAGAATCTGTCGAAAGATTTTCAACCTTTTTTTTATCAGTTATAGCAAACAGGTAAATTAGATAAAACGAAGTAAAATGCAATACTCTATCAAAGGTGTTTAAAACTACATCTTGAATAAAATAAGTTCCAATAGCGGCAAAAACATCGTTAAAAATTAAAGCAAAAGCACCAAAAAAGTAATAGTATGCTTTTTTATTTCCAAATTTTCCCAGATATAAAACGGCTGTAACACCCAGAAAAACAGCGACTACTGCATTAAAAATTAAAATGATGTTAAGATAACTATCACTAATAACAGACATTAAAATATATAAGATTGCTATTAAAAACACACAATTTATGGTTAATATAAAAAGTGAAAATCCTTGCGGTAGAGTGTAAAGTTTTTTGTTTTTAATTGAATTATAGCCTAAATTTATTAGTGCTAAATAACAAAAAAAGGATGCTACTAATGCAGTTCTAAATAGTAGTATTGAATCTTCCCAAAACAAAATTAGTATCTCATTTACATAAAAGAAAATAACGTATAAATAATAATTTAGAGTAAGTTTCTCAAAATTATTAATTACCGCATAAATTATAAAAGTTGGAATTATAAAAGGTTTAATATAAATAGCATTAGCCGGATTAAAAAAAATTCCAGCACAAAAATAAACTACTAATAGAGTTATAGGTATAAATATTAATGATCTCTTACTATTGATTGTATCCATAGGTAAACAAATCTAATACTTAATTGTTTTATAACAAAAAATATCTAAAAATTGTGAAACAATTTGTTGAACTAAATAAGTCAATACGTTTCAGATGATGTAGATCAGATAGCCAAACTTGATAAAATACAGGTTGTTTTTTCTCTAATTTATAAGATGCTCGTACTTAACTGAATTATGAAGTTGTGGATGAAATATAAAACGAAATAAAATATGAAGTCTTTTTATAATTTTATAAAGAAAGCTGCTTCAGCATTGGAAGTTTTATTTTTTAATTTTAAGCTGTTTTTTTCGCAGGAAATAACCTAAATTAGCTAAACTATGGAAAAGACTGCGTCTGTTATAATTGTTGGTGGAGGATTAGCGGGACTTACGTCAGCTATTCATTTATCTAAAATAGGTGTCCCCGTTATTTTAATAGAAAAAAATGAATTTCCAAAACATAAAGTTTGTGGAGAATACATTTCAAACGAAGTGTTACCTTATCTAGAATGGCTGGATATCAGTGTTGTTAAATTACATCCTACAAACATTAGTCAACTGCAATTTTCGACAGAAAAAGGAAAATCAATAACTATTGAATTGCCACTTGGAGGTTTTGGGATCAGTCGATACGCACTGGACGAATTGTTGTATCATAAAGCGCTGGAAAATGGTTGTAGCATCATACAAGACACTGTTGAAAGTATTAATTTTAAAGAGAATCAATTCACAGTAATAACTTCAGATAGTACAATTCTAAAGGCAGAAATTGTAATTGGCGCTTTTGGGAAACGTTCTAATATTGATCAGAAATTGAATAGAAGTTTTATTCAGAAAAAATCATCCTGGCTAGCGGTAAAAGCACATTATTCAGGAAATTTTCCAAGTGATTTGGTTGGATTGCATAATTTTAAAGGAGGTTATTGTGGTGTTTCTAAAGTGGAAAATGACGCAATTAATATTTGCTATTTAGCGGATTATACTACTTTTAAAAAACACAAAAATATCCAAGAGTATCAGCAAGACGTGGTATCCAAAAATCCGCACTTAAAAGTAATTTTGGATACCAGTACGATGATTTTTGAAAAGCCGTTAACGATAAGCCAGATTTCTTTCGAGGAAAAAAGCGCAGTAGAAAATAGTATTCTTATGATAGGCGATACTGCTGGGCTCATACATCCTTTGTGTGGTAATGGAATGGCGATGGCTATTCATAGTGCTAAAATCGCTTCCGATTTAGTTGGTGCTTATTGTAAAGGCGAAATTAAATCTAGGACTTCATTAGAAAAAAAATATTTGGAACAATGGAATCACAATTTTAGTAATAGATTAAAAATGGGGCGAATATTATCGAAAATTTTACAGAAAGAAAAACTTTCAGAGTTTCTTATGCGTATAATAGTTAGATTCCCATTCATTTTAAGAATAATTATAAGAAAAACCCATGGTAAACCCATTATACTTTAATCAGATATGTTGTTAAATACTAAATACAGAACTGATGAACCAGAGATCATGGATGATTTTGCTTTAGAAGGCGAAATTTTGCGTGAAGCTTTAGATAAAATTGCTAAAATAAATCAGCTATTAGGTGGAAACAAGTTAACTTTACTAGGAGTGAAGAAGTTGATTGCCAAAAGTCCTAAAACAACTGAAATCACGATTGTTGATGTGGGTTGTGGTAACGGCGATATGTTGAGAACACTTGCCGATTATGGCATACAGCATAATTTAAAATTTAACCTAATTGGGGTTGACGCAAACAATTTTACGGTAAATCATGCTATTGACTTATCAAAAAAATATCCAAATATAGCGTATCGCTGTGAAGATATATTTGATAAACCTTTTAAAGAGCTAAAGTACGATATTATATTGTGCACCTTGACTTTACATCATTTTAAGGAAGATGAAATTATCAAAATAATGACCACGTTTTATGAAAATGCTAGCCTTGGTGTGGTAATTAATGATTTACATAGAAGTGCTGTCGCTTACCGGTTGTTTCAATCCTTGTGTTTTGTTTTTCAATTGAATGCTATGTCAAGGGAAGATGGTTTGGTTTCGATATTAAGAGGATTTAAAAAAGAAGAGTTACTTCGTTTTTCGAAAAAATTAAATTTTAGCAACTATAAAATCCAATGGAAATGGGCTTTTAGATACCAATGGATAATTTCAAAGATATGAGTGTAAAAATAAATACAGTTACAAAACAACTACCAAAGTATTCCAGAACTACAGAAGAAATTATTCCGTTTCTGGACGCTTGGCTCACGGGACAAGACGAACGTTTTATTAGAAAAGTAAAAAAAATATTTGAGGGTGCGGCAGTAGATAAACGCTATTCCATTATGGATCCTATTGAAGTTTTTACAAAAACATCATTTGAAGAAAGAAATGATATTTATGTTCGTGAAGTCATCGATTTAGGCGAAAAAGTACTACAAAAGGCATTGTTGAAATCGGGATGGAAGCCGGAAGATTTAGATTATATCATCACAGTAAGTTGTACCGGCATCATGATTCCTTCGTTAGACGCCTATTTAATAAATAAGCTAAAACTACGTCAGGATATTGTAAGGCTGCCTGTAACTGAAATGGGATGTGCCGCTGGTGTTTCAGGTATTATTTATGCCAAAAACTTCCTGCAGTCCAATCCTGGTAAACGCGCAGCAGTAATCGCAGTAGAAAGTCCAACAGCAACATTTCAATTGAATGATTTTTCGATGGCTAATATTGTAAGTGCCGCCATTTTTGGAGATGGAGCTGCCTGCGTTTTACTTTCGTCCCACGAAGACGATGAAGGCCCCGAAATTCTGGCAGAAGAAATGTATCATTTTTATGAAAATGAGCATATGATGGGTTTTAAACTAACGAATACCGGTTTACAAATGATTTTAGATATTGAAGTACCAAATACCATTGCGTCTCATTTTCCGACAATTATCCATCCTTTTTTAGAAAAAAACAATCTAAAAATTGATGATATGGATCATTTAATTTTTCATCCTGGCGGAAAAAAAATAGTACAAACAGTCGAAGCCTTATTTTCAGATTTAGGTAAAAATATCGATGATACTAAAGAAGTTTTGCGTTTGTATGGTAATATGTCAAGCGCAACCGTTTTGTATGTTTTAGAGCGATTCATGGACAATAGGCCACCAAAAGGGGATCTTGGATTGATGTTAAGTTTTGGTCCCGGATTTTCGGCACAAAGAGTATTGTTGCAGTTTTAGTCAAAGAAGAGAGAAAAACGATGAAAAGTCAAGAGATTATATCAAGATTACCGTATTCGAAGCCCTTTTTGTTTGTTGATGAAATCACTAAAATCGATGAAAGTGAAGTAGAAGGTAACTTTACTTTCGATGAAAACTTAGATTTTTATAAAGGCCATTTTGAAAACTATCCAGTGACGCCCGGTGTGATTTTAACAGAAACTATGGCTCAAATTGGATTAGTTTGCTTAGGTATTTTTTTACTAAATAATGACTTTAATAAAGACATTTCAATAGCTTTAACATCAGCTAATATGGAATTTTTAAAACCTGTATTTCCAAATGAGAAAGTTACGGTTGTTTCAGAAAAAATGTTCTTCAGATTCGGTAAATTAAAGTGCAAAGTGAATATGACAAATGCGAATGGTATTGTTGTTTGTACTGGTGAGATTGCAGGAATGATAGTTTGATGCAGCGATTATAATAGAGTAGTTTAAAAAAAATTCCATGAGTAGAAGAGTAGTAATAACAGGACTTGGTATAGTGGCTCCAAACGGAGTAGGGCTTGATGCCTTTACCCATGCAATTAAAAATGGGATTTCTGGTATCAGGAAAGACCCAGATTTGGAACGCCTACAATTCTCGTGTCAAATTTCAGGGAAACCGGAAATTTCTGAGGAATTGTCATTGCATTATTTCACAGAATTAGAACTGAGAAACTTTAACTCCTCGGGTATTTTATATGGAGTAATTGCAGGAATGGATGCGTGGAAGGATGCTGAGTTGCCAATTATGAGCAATGAAGAACCAGATTGGGGCAGTGGAACTATTTTTGGTACAGGAACCTCGGGTATCGATAAATTTCGCGAAAGCATTTATAAAATTGATGATCTACAAACCCGTAGACTAGGAAGTACTGCTGTAGCTCAGACAATGAATAGTGGTGTTAGTGCTTATTTAGGTGGGAAATTAGGCTTAGGAAATCAGGTGACCACTAATTCTTCTGCCTGTACCACTGGGGCAGAAAGTATGTTAATGGCCTATGAGCGTATTAAATCAGGACTGGCTAACAGAATACTAGCGGGAAGTACCAGTGACAGCGGCCCTTATATCTGGGGTGGTTTTGATGCGTTGCGTGTCTGTACTTTTAAGCACAATGAAAGCCCAGAAAAGGGTTCGAGACCTATGAGTGCTAGTGCATCCGGATTTGTGCCGGGAAGCGGAGCAGGAGCTTTCGTACTAGAAGAACTTGAAACAGCGCTTGCACGCGGGGTACGAATCTATGCTGAAGTATTAGGTGGAAATGTAAATTCAGGCGGACAGCGTGGATTGGGAACTATGACGGCTCCAAATCCTATAGCAGTTCAAAAGTGTATCAAAGATGCGATGACTAATGCGGGAATCCAAGCGGATGCAATCGATGCTATCAACGGACATCTAACTGCTACGACTAAAGACAGTTTAGAAATAGAGAATTGGAGTGAAGCTTTAGGACGAAGCGGCATTGATTTTCCCTACATTAACTCTCTTAAATCGATGGTAGGTCATTGTTTGTCGGCTGCTGGGAGTATCGAAAGTGTCGCTGCGATATTGCAATTGCATGAAGGATTTATTTTTCCCAATATTAATTGTGAAGACCTAAATCCTGAAATTGAAAGCATAATTGATGTCTCAAGAATTCCGCAAAAAGTGATTGAAACAGAATTAAATATTATAGCCAAAGCCAGTTTTGGTTTTGGAGATGTTAACGGTTGCCTCATTTTAAAAAAATATACCGTTTAAAAAAATTAAACATGAACAGAGAAGAGACTTTAGTACAATTAAGAAATATCGTAAAGCCCTACATTAATAATGAAGAAGCTTTTGAGAATTTCACAGAGAATACAGACTTCATAACGGATTTGAATATCAATTCAGCTAATCTGGTGGATATCATTTTAGATGTTGAAGATTATTTTAAAATCCATATCGATAATGAATCCATGGAAAAAATGGTTGATGTGAAATCAACATTGGAGATAATAGAAACCAAATTAGCTAAGAAGTGATTGGAAACGACATTGTAGATTTGGCTTTAGCCCGATTCGAAAGTAATTGGAAACGACCGGGCTATCTGGATAAAATATTTACTCCAGATGAACAATTGCTTATTTCAACTGCAGCGAATCCAGATACGATGGTATGGAACCTATGGAGTAGAAAGGAAGCAGCTTATAAAATCTACAATAGAGCAACGGGTATACGAGGTTATTTTCCTTTGAAGTTAGTGTGTGTGTATGAAAATGCCAATAACGGATTTGTGTTATGCAACGGTCATACTTTCTATACAAAAACTAAAATAGTAAAGGATAAAATACATACTGTTGCGGTAACTGATATTATGGATTTTAAACTGGTGACAGAGCTAGAACCTGAAATAAAAATAATAAAAAGGAAGGGAATCCCATTTCTAATCGAGGATATAACTAATTCTCTAAATCCCGTTTCAGTAAGCCACCATGGCCGTTTCAGTGCTTTTGTTGGCTTAAAACAATAAAAAAACACTTTACTTAATCCCTAATCTTGACTTTAATTTTAGAAATAATAAAGCTGTTTTATAGGCATCTTCGGTTGATGACTTTCTATCGTTTTGTGGGATTTTATAAATTTCAGATAATTGTTCTAATGTAAATTCCTTATCTGTAATTTCATTTAGTTTGCGATGCATCATATCGATATCCAAGGCTTCATTTTTCAATCGGCCACATTCTAATTTCTCCAAGGCTGCATTGATCATTTCGACATCAAAATCAATTTGGTGTCCCACTAAAACAGAATTACCAATAAATTCAATAAAGGATTTTATAGCATCTGCTTCCCCTAATTTAGTCATCTTACTTTCGATAATAAACCCATTTGAAAGTTTATTGTCATGAAGGTATTTATATTGCAATAATATAGTTTCAAAACTATCGCCTATAAGTATGCTATCATCCACAACGGCAAAAGCGCTAATAGTCAAGATAACATCTTTATCCAGATTCAGTCCAGTCCTTTCAGTAGAGACAACAACATAGCGATTCGATTTTTTATCGAATTTAGCTAGGTATGTTCTCCAGAATTCCGGATATACCTTGTTGATATATTTTAGCCAATCAAGCATAACTAGGAAAATTGAGTCAGTTGAAACTTGTTTTTAATTAATTCTTCTAATTCTCTCATTGGAGCGAGAGCATTTTTTAGCTTTTCTTTATCAATTTTTGATAATTCCTCCAAATTTATAAACTGACCAGTATTTTCATTTTTTAAGCCCTCTACAGTTCTTAATTTTGATAAAGTTAAGAAAGCTTCGGCACAATTCAGATAAATTTCTGAATATTTAGGATCCTCAATCGCTAATTGTTTAAAACGAGTATAGGTATTATTAATTCCTTTAATTCCATGACTGAGTGTAAATAAACGGGCGCCATCTATAAGAGGCATTAAAGCACGAGTCTTTATGTCAAACTTATCTTTATTAGGGCCAGTTTCTTCAAGAATTAATTTTTTGAAAAAACTTAAAGGAGAATTTTTTCGTAATGCATCATTTCCTAAAAAGTCAAAGAACAAGGTATTGTTATTTGCGTTTTTGAAAACAACATTATTAATCGCATCTTCAATTTTTTGCTCGCCAAAAACAAGTTCATAATCAAAAAATACACTACTCAAATTATTATTGCTTTCACCTGGCGTATTCATCCAATTGTCATATTGTTTTATCCAGTCTGTTAATGACTTACACCACGACATATTACTTGCCATGTGCCCATTAGGGCATAATTCATAGCCTATTTCTTGTAGTGTAAGCGTCGTTTTTTTTCCTAAATTAAGAAAATAATCTTTTACTTCTCTATACTTTTCTGTAGCTACATCTTCAAAAACTAAAATACTGTCTTGGTCTGTAAGAAGCAATTGTTCTTTCCTTCCCTGGCTACCAATACTTAACCAAGCAAACCGAGCAGGAGGGGAGCCCATTTCAAGAATCGAAAGTTCGATTGCACGCTTTAAAAGTGCAAAATTAATCTCAGATGTAATATTTGAAATATGGGTAAGAGGAATGTTTTTGTATATCGAAGTTTGAATAAGATCTGTCAATCGTACCCTAATTTGTTTTAGTTCTTTCGCATTTTGAGCGCGCTTAATTTCTTTAATTAGGACACCGGGATTACTGGCTTGCGCAACAATCAGATCGTGCTCTGAAATAACGCCTTTGACATTCGATTTATTTGTACCATCTAAAGTGACACATAAATGAGTGACATTATTTTTTAACATTAGTAATTGTGCTTCTGCTAGCGAAACGTTCTCCAGTACTGTTATTACTGGTGATGACATGATTTTATCCACTGAAGCAGTAATTGGAAATCGGCCTGTAGCAATTTTAGAAGACATATCCATATCAGTTACAATTCCGATAGGAAGTGAAGCATCACAAATAACAGCACTAGTAATTCGCATTTCAGCCATAAGCTGAGCTACTTCGCTGACAATGCTGTTTGCAGTAGTTATTAGCGGCGTATTGTTGTAGGATAACGTTTGGAAATACTGCATTTCAGATTGTTTGTCCGTATAAAATAGGGAATCTGAAATCTGGCTGCTACGTGAATTTTCGTTATCCGTGGAACTAGGTGTATTTGTGGCAAAATTCTCCAGTAAATAATTTAAAACTTCGGTATTATTTGCTACAAATGGTCTGAAAACAGCAATTGGAATAGCATAAACTACGCTTTCTTCACGTGCTTTTGCAGTCATTCTATAGTTGTTTTTTGCAAAAAAAGGGCGTAAACCAAAAATTGCACCTTCGTGACATTTATTTAAAATCGTTTCTTCAGCGTCTGCTATAACCGATAAATGAATCACGCCGGAAGCAACAACATAAAAACTATCGTGCAATACATCATTGTACTGAAACAATGTTTTGTTTTTTTCTAAATTTACGACACGAATATTGGCAGCAATTTCAGATAACTCTGCAAATGTCAAATGATCAAATGGCGAGTATTCTTTTAAAAAATCAGCAATCCGTGTTATAATCGTGTTCATATTTTTATGATAATTTTGTTGGGTAAAATTAATAAAATATTTATTTATTTGTTTGATTATCTCATGTTAAATCTTGGTTTTATTAATTAGTTAATTGTATTGTTTGTAGTAGAGATAGCAGCGTTTAAAATATGATTGTTGTTGACTTTTAAAAGAGTATAGACTTTTTAATACAATTCCTATTTTACATAATATAAATTATAGTTCAAAATATAATAATCTAAATCTTTATAAAAAGGGATGTTTATTGGTCGAATTATATCTAAGAATGTTATTTTAAATTATAATTTGTGACAAGCTGGTTATACTAATTTAACTCGGTACTTTACTAAAACAAAAAACAGCATCTAAAACTACTTTAGATGCTGTTTTTTCAAAAACTATATAAAAAAACTATTTTTATTTAAGCGATTTCATATCAATTACAAATCTATATTTTACATCATTACTTGTAACACGGTCATAAGCTGCATTTATATCTTGTATATTGATAAGCTCGATATCACTAGTAATATTATGTTTTCCACAGAAATCTAACATCTCTTGTGTTTCTTTAATTCCTCCAATTAGAGAACCAGCAATACGCTTACGTCCCATAATAATATTTCCTCCAGAAAATGGCTTTAAAGGTTCTATTGCACCAACTAAAACCATCGTTGCATCAATTTTAAGTAATCCTAAATAAGGATCCATTTCATGACCTACAGGAATGGTATTTAAAATGAAATCAAAACTATTTTGGTGTTTTTTCATCTCTTCTGCATCTTTAGATACTAAAACTTCATGAGCACCTAAACGTTTAGCATCTTTTCCTTTTTCTGGAGATGTCGTAATCATAACCACATGAGCACCTAATGCATTGGCAAATTTAACGCCCATATGACCTAATCCTCCTAAACCTACCACACCTACTTTGTCTCCTTTTTTTACTTTCCAGTGACTTAATGGCGACCATGTTGTAACTCCTGCACATAATAAAGGTGCAGCTGCAGCTTCGTCTAAATTTTCCGGGATACGTAATACAAATTTTTCATCAACAACTACCGAAGTTGAATAACCTCCATAAGTTTGTTTGTCTTCAATATGTTTATCTGGACTATTGTAAGTAAATGTTGCTCCATTTTCGCAAAATTGCTCTAAATCCTGCTTGCAAGAGGAACATGTTTGGCAAGAATCTACCATACAGCCAACTCCTACTAAATCACCTACTTTGTATTTATTAACAGCATTTCCAACCTCCACTACTCGACCAATAATCTCGTGTCCTGGTACTACTGGATAAGTTGATCCATTCCATTCGTTTCTTGCGGTATGTATGTCACTATGACAGACACCGCAATAGGTAATATCAATTTTTACATCGTCCTTTCCTACAGCTCTTCTTTCGATGTCTAAAGGTTTTAAATCTGCTGTTGATGCCGTAGCACCATATGCTTTTACTGTTGTAGTTGCCATAATTATGTGTCTTTTAAAGTTATTTTTAATTCTGTTGCTGTATTGCTATGTTATTTCGAAGCTTTTGGATAATCTGTATACCCTTTTGCTCCTGTTGTATAAAACGTATCTTGATCCCATTCTGCTAAATCCAAGTTGTTTTCAAAACGTTCTACTAAATCCGGATTAGATATATATGGCTTGCCATAAGCTACTAAATCTGCATAACCCTCTTCAATTACTTTATTCCCTTTTTCTTGATCAAATGCTGAATTAATCATTAATGTTCCATTATATAAAGGACGGAAATGTTTAGCGATTTCTGTCACAGCAAAAGGTATTTCTGAAACATCTGTAAAGGGTTCAGAAAGATGCACGTATGCTAAATTATAATCGTTTAATTTTTTAATAATGTATTCAAACGTTGGGATTGTGTCTTCATCCATAGTCATACCAAATGGACCATTCAATGAAGGATTAAAACGGGCTCCAATTTTTTCTTGTGGAATCACTTCTTTAATCGCATCTAAAACTTCAAAAAAGAAACGCGTTTTGTTTTCAATACTTCCACCGTAGTCATCTGTTCTTTTATTAGACGTTCCATTAAAGAACTGATGAAATAAATAACCATTAGAGGAATGTATTTCTACGCCATCAAAACCTGCTTTTACTGCATTTGCAGCTGCATTTTGAAAATCTTTTACTGTAGTTTTAATATCTTCGATAGTCATTGCCTTAGGCGTAACAGTATCTTTAAACCCTTCTGGAGTAAATGATTTAGCGTGCGGATTTATAGCTGAAGCGGATAACGGTAATGCTCCATTATGAAAATCGGGATGCGACATACGTCCTACATGCCATAATTGAATAAATATTTTTCCCCCTTTATCATGTACACGCTTGGTTACATTTTTCCAACCTTCTACTTGCTCATCTGTGTAGATTCCTGGAGTATTAATGTATCCTACCGCTTCTGTAGATACTTGAGAACCCTCTGTAATAATTAAACCTGCTGATGCACGTTGTTCGTAATACAAACCGTGTAGATCATCAGTTGGCACATGGCCTTCGTTATCTGCTCTACTGCGCGTCATAGGTGCCACGACGACTCTGTTATTGAGGTTAATGTTTTTACTATATGATGTTAATAAATGCTGTTTGCTCATGTTCTTTTTTATAAATTATTACTACCTACAAAGTTACATTACTAAAGCAACAATAGCGTTGACCTATATCAATTATGATAGATTTAACTCTTTTCTAACTTAGCTTAAGTTTTCTAGAGAGACTCTGAAGACTATTTTAATCGAGTTGCTGAAGAGCATAAAATAAACGATTTTGCGCCCCTTCCTGAGAGCCAAATATCGAACGAGATAAAACTCCCTCTTTTGTAATTAAAATCCATTGCGGAGTTCCTGCGGAATCAAATTGGTCGTAAACCATATGTCCTTCATCCAAAAAGATAGGAAAAGGAAGTTCCTCAATGGTAAAAATGCTTTTAATATCACTTTCAGTTACTGGTGTAGTATTAAAGCTGGTATGAATTCCTACTACTTGCACCTCTTCATTTTCCTTCTGTAATTGGTATGCCAAAGGAATCGCACGCCCAGTACATCCCAAACACTGATTGTTATAGATTATAGCCAAAATCGCTTTTCCTTGGTATTCTTTTATAAGATCGATTGGGTTGCCGTTAAAATCCTGAACTAGAATGGAATCAACAGCTGCATTTTCTTTATTCATTTATTGCGATTTTGATTTAAGATTGCTATTGCAAAATTGATGAAACGAAGCTATCCATTAGTGCAATTAGTTTTTTGTGATAATTGTATCTAGAACAAGAAAAATTACATTAAAAACGTCTATTGGAGTGTTTTTTGTAATTACATCCAGCGCATTAACAAAGTTATGATTTAATATGATCTAGCGGAAGATTTTCTTTAGACTCTATCACTTTTCTCTTATTTAAATTAAAAAAGTTCCAAAGTTGCAACGCTTTGGAACTAATAATTAGTTGTTTGGACTAAACCACTATGGACTTAAAGTCCATAGATTTGGTTATCAGACTTAAAGTCTGCATGTTGTATTGCTAATATTTACCGCAGATTCGCAAATTATTTTATATCAATTATTTTAAAATTTGCGAATCTGCGGTGTTAACATTTTTTAGAAGCTAAAGCGAGATGCACTGAAAGTACATAGTTTTAAACTCTATTTGAGACCAATAAAATTAAAACTTTTATAAATTACATCCAAGTAACTATATCTTCTATATTTCTTCTTGATTTAGGGTTTGCTGGATTGGCTTTTCTGTATCCAAAAGCAACCATAAAGGACAAACCATATTTGTCTGTATCCACACCAAACTTTTCTCTCAATAAAGCCTCTGCTTTTTCTTGGTGAAAACCTTCAATAGGACAACTATCAATACCTACCAAAGCGGCAGATGTCATCATATTACCCAAAGCAATGTACGTTTGTTTAGATGACCAATCGAATAATTTTTTATCCGTATCTAAATTAAAGTCGCTTTCTTGAAATTCTCTATAGAATTTAGAATACATTTCTATGGTCTCTGCCGGCCATTGTTTAACGTCTTTCATCATGGACATGATGTAATCAGAATCCCATTTTACCATGGGTGCTTTCATTGATAAACCTAAGACAAAATGACTTGCGGTATCTAATTTTAAAGGCGCTCCCCAAGCTACTGGTTTTATCAACTCACGCAATGCTGCATCTTGAACCACGATAAAATGCCAAGGCTCAAAACCAAAAGAACTTGGCGATAAATGAGCTGTTTCTAAAATAAATTCCATATTTTCATCTGAAATAGTTTTAGTAGCATCAAATTCTTTGGTGGCGTGTCTAAATTCAAATGCATTGATAATATCTTCTTTTGCTATGTTAGGTGTGCTCATGTTCTATTTTATAAATTATTATTGGCTACAAAGTTACACTACCATAGCAGAAACTTCCTTGACCTATATCAAGTACGATAGATTTGACTTTTTCATAATTACGTACGTTTCTAGTTTAACTCTTACGTTTTTTAAATGGCTCCATTAAATGAGGGGCTTCTAAAAGATTGGTTTATTTTCGTCGAAATCTAGAAGTTAAAACGGCTAGTTTAGATTATTATTTAAAAGTTGCATTTGATTGGGTTTGTTTCCACGTTCAATTCGGAAAGTAGAATAAGCCTCCCTCCTACATTGTTGATTAAAAAGTGTTCTACTGACAATGTAGAAGGGAAATTTATTTACCTCTTAATCAATCCAAATCGTTTTTGTATTTACAAACTCACGAATACCATAAGCAGCTAATTCTCTTCCGTAACCACTGTTTTTGATTCCGCCAAAAGGCAATCTTGGATCAGAAACGACTAGTTTATTTACAAAACTACTTCCTGCTTCCAGTTGTAGTGCTAACTTTTCTCCGCGTTGTATATCTTTAGTGAATACTCCTGAACCCAAACCAAATTGCGAATTATTAGCCAATTCCACAGCATGAGCGTCATCTTTTGCTCGTATCACCGAGGCCACAGGGCCGAATAATTCGTTGTCAAAGGCTTCCATACCTGGTTTTAGATCAACCAATATGCTTGCAGGATAATAGGCGCCTTTTCCTTCTGGGATTGTTCCTCCAAGAACCAAACGCCCGCCTTGTTGTATTGTTTTTTGTACTTGTTGGTGCAATTCATCTCTTAAATCGAGCCTTGCCATCGGTCCGTAGTAGGAATCGGCGCTGGTTGGATCCCCCATTTTGGCCGCTTTCATTTTCTTAGTGAATAAAGCCACGAAATCATCATAAATTGCATCATGAACAATAAATCGTTTGGCAGCGATACAAGTTTGTCCGTTGTTTTGTAGTCGGCCCAAAGTAGCTAAATCAGTTGCTTTTTCTAAATCTACGTCGTCCAGAACTATGTAGGCATCACTACCTCCCAGTTCCATTACCGTTTTCTTTAAGTTTTGTCCCGCAATTGAAGCTATGGAACGTCCAGCAGCATCACTACCAGTAAGTGTAATGGCAGCAATATTTTTGTCTTCGATCAATGTTTTTACGTCTTTAGAATCTACATTCAAATTCGTAAAGACGCCTTTTGGAAATCCTGCCTTGATGAAAGCGTCTTCGATGGCAAAAGCACAGCCCTGAACATTTGAAGCGTGTTTTAAAACTCCAGTATTCCCAGCCATTAATGAAGGAGCAGCAAACCGAATCGCTTGATAGAAAGGAAAGTTCCACGGCATTACTGCTAGAATTACTCCAATAGGTTGAAACGTAACATAACTTTTTACAGCCTCTGTTTTTACAGTTTCATTGGCTAATAATGTGCTTGTATGTTCTGCATAATAGCGGCAGATCCATGCACATTTTTCAACCTCTTTGCGGGCTTGACCAATCACTTTTCCCATTTCTCGGGTGGCTAGTTGTGCGTATTCCTCCTTGTTCGCATCAAGAACATCGGCTAATGCGTACATTAGTTTGGCTCTTTCTTCAAATGTTTTTTGTTTCCAAAGATGGAATTCTTTTTTTGAGGCTGCTATTATTTCGAGTGCTTCAGTGCTTGTAATTCGATCGTATTCACTTATTTTTTCGTCCGTTGCCGGATTGATGCTTATCGTCTTTGTCATTGCTTTTATTTTTAAGTATGTACCGCTGTTTGTTAGCGTAAAGTATAAAAGTACTAAAAAGAAGACGGAAATTTAATCGCTTTTGGTTTAATTTGGCAAAGAGCTTCGCTGATTTTCTTATCGCAGATGGAAAAAATAATATTTGCAAATCGCTACTAAGGGAATTGCTTATAACGCACTAACTTTTAAAGAGTAAGTTGGATATTTAATGCCAAATCGAAATACTGACAGCATTGTCATGATTTTTAAGATAGTAAAGCGACAGGACTCTACTTTTAAATTTTCAATAATTTTCATAAATAGTTGGTTAATCTATTGATTTTATAGGAATAAGTTGCCAAATTAGTCATTTTTACAAACTATTTCTATTTACGGGCTCTTTGGCGTGGTTTTGGCGCCTAAGCAGATGTAAGTTTAAATTTAAATACGCAGCGGGTAAAAATTACACAAAACGTATTTTTAGAATTAAAAAAACAATTTTATGATTCAAGTTAGAGAGAACAACACGGTTAAGGTACATTACGTTGGAAAATTATCAGATGGTCAAGTATTTGATAGTTCAGAAGGAAAACAACCTTTAGAGTTTACTTTAGGACAAGGAAAATTGATTCCCGGATTTGAAAAAGGGTTGATCGATATGAAATTAAATGAGAAAAAAACAATTACTATTTCGCAAGAAGATGCTTATGGTGAAGCCCGCCAAGATCTAATTCAAGAAGTAGATAAAAGCCAACTTCCTGAGGATATTACTCCTGAAGTGGGAATGGGATTAGTTTCTAAATCTTCTGATGGAAACGAAATGAATTTACTTATCGTTGAAGTTAAAGAAGCGACTATCGTCATTGACGGTAACCATCCTTTGGCAGGAAAAGAACTAATTTTTGATCTTGAAGTAGTTGATATTCAAGGATAATTAGTACAGTATTTTATTATAAACGGGACGGTAGTTTTTGAAACTATTGTCCCGTTTTTTTGTAATTTTAGGTTTTACAAGTAAACGTTATTTAGAATTTCTACAAGTTGGTTATTCGTAATTTTTAATTGTTGATAATAGTTCCGCTTTGAAATTATAAATCTCTTCAAGTGAATTAATTAATTTCTTTTCGCCATTGTCTTTACCATTGTTAAAAAGTTCAATATATTTATTTGCAGAGTTAAAATGTAGTCTACATAATGGTTTGCGATTGTTGTCATCCAATAAAATTCCAAAATAAGATTGAGTATCTCTAAATGCAATTCTTGATGCCGAAAGTGATTCTCTTAAAATGGCTTTAATGATCTGTGAACCTTCTATTTCTTCCTCGGTGGTTATGAATTTTGGTTCTTCAACATTTTCATCTATAAGGTTAATTTGTGCTGTCACGTTCGAAGAAACATTTTCATGAATGTCTAAAGCATTCTTCAATCTAAAATTTATAGAATCATTTATAGAGTTCGATATGGCTTTTTTAGTATATTCTTTGAACGTTGCCAATCTAGTAGCGGTAATTGGTTTTTGAAAAAATCGATTTACCAAAAGTTTAATTAATTCATCTGATGGTTCTTGCAGTTCCTTTTCAAATTCTGTTCTTATAGCTTTGATATATTTTAATCCTTCAGCTGAATCTAAAATGTCGATAAGATTATATCCGTTTTTAGAAAATTTTTCAAGAATCTTTAAACTAGTATCTTTAATATTGGACAAATCTAGAGTAAAAAATGGTTTGTCATCCATTATGTTTGGTTTCTCTAAATCTGCATAAAAATTGTATGTATGACCATTTGTTAGTACACCAAATCTAGATTTAGAAACATGATAATATCTATGTAATTGAGAATTATGAGCATCTACATTTTCTTTCCAGTGTTTGCATTCAATAATTAAAATTGGTTCTCCGTCGCGCATTATAACGTAATCAATTTTTTCTCCTTTTTTAGTTCCAATGTCACAAATATACTCTGGAATTACTTCAGTTGGATTAAAAATATCATAGCCTAAAATTTGAATGAAAGGCATCACGAACGCATTTTTAGTTGCTTCTTCTGTCTTAATTTGTTCTTTTAATGAATCAACTCTATGATGTAATTGTTCTAATTTTTGTTTAAGGTCAGCTTCCATATAGTATTTTTTGTTTTATTATTAATTAGATTTTTCTTTTTATCCAAATTATCAAAACGGGTTAGACTACGTTTTGTAGCTTTAATATAGGGTGTGGTTCGTAACCTTTCAATTTTCGGCTTTACAGAAAATATGATGCGAAACTGTAATTTCACTAAAACCCAGCTATATCAAAACAGCTGTTGGCGAATCGGTTTTATATTTGTTGTTAATTTAAATTACGTTGGTAATTCCATATTAAATTATCAAGTTTTTTAGGTGTAATATCAAATCCATTCTTTTGGAGTTTTTTTGCAACTTCGGCAAGAATAATTTGACAATCGGATAAACTTACATTTTCCTCTGAAATACTTTCTAAAAAGCGAATAATCATCCTATCTGGTTTAATCAAATCGTCTGAGCCTGCAAGCATAAAAAAATACGTTAAAGAAATTCCGCTTTTTTGACCAGGAATTTGTTTAATGTCTATTTCAAACTCTTTACTTGAAATAATTTTATAGAGATCACTCAATTTGTTTACCTCATGTTTTTGCAAAATTTTCAAGAATTTAATTACTGCTTCAGATTTTAAAATTCCACTTCTTGTTGAAGTTCTTTGACGATTTTTGTATATGCTTTCCGTTAATTCTGTGATGGATTTTTGTTCCATTAAATTCAAAAAAAACGATGTTGATAATTCGGCAGATTTTGAAAATTTATCTATTTTATTATGTGCACAAAATCTATTGATGGTGTTTTGGACGATTTCATATTTGACTCCAATTGAAAAAACGGAATCGATTACGCATAACGGAAGATGACTATAATTGAATTCATCTGGGAGAATGTAATTTTTTTTGTCTGCAAAAATTTCAATACAAAAACTTGTAGTTTTTTCAATAATTTTGGAATTCATTATTTATGGTCTTATTTGTTAAGATTATGTGTGGTTTCAACTAAACTGTTCGCTACATTGAATATCCTCGCCACTCAATAGCGACTATACACCTTATTTAGGGTAGATACCCGCTATTCCATAGCGTTTATCTCCATATTCAAATATATACTATTTTTACGAATATTCTGATAAAAAAAACTCGTTCTGAGTACCTTTTCAAATATAGCTTCTTAATAGATAGTTACTTTACGGAAAAACGTAAACGGGATTCGTTTGCACTAAATATTTTAGCCTTGATAGCAGTGAAAAGCCTTTATGGACTGAAACTACTTTTTTCTTGTTGTGACAGAGCGACCAAAGGAAGCTCCTGCCACGACTTAGAAAAAGGGTTGAAGCCAGAAAGCTTAAAACAGATAGCGAGAAAAGCTCCTAAAAATAATATTTTAAAGCTGAATTATATAAGGAGCTGCGGTGGTTTTTTAGGATTTTAATTTTTTACCTTTGCAAAAAAATAAAAAAGCAATTTTGAGTACTACAACACATAGATCTAAATTAAAATATTTCCAGCTCGTTTTAATTTTAGGTTTCCTTACCGCACTTGGTCCGTTTTCAATTGATATGTATTTGCCTGGTTTTTCTGGAATTGCAGCAGACTTAAATACTACCGTGGCCAAAGTTGCCATGAGCTTATCAAGTTATTTCATCGGGATTTCGGCGGGGCAATTGCTCTACGGCCCTTTGTTAGACCGCTATGGTAGAAAAAAGCCATTGTTTATAGGACTGCTGGTTTACATTTTGGCATCCTTGGGTTGCGCATTTGTTACTGATATTGATACGTTTATTGGTTTGCGATTCATACAAGCCGTGGGAAGTTGTGCTGCTACGGTAGCTTCGATTGCTATGGTTCGGGACTTATTTCCTGTCAAAGAGATTCCAAAAGTACTTTCTCTATTGATGTTAGTCGTTGGACTTTCGCCAATGCTAGCCCCAACAATTGGGGGTTATGTAACGGCAGCCTACGGATGGCACGTTGTGTTTTTAATTTTAATGGGGATTGGGATGGTGGTTCTTTTGGCCGCTCAGTTTGGGTTGCCGCATACTCACGAACCAGATACTTCCATCTCGTTGAAACCAAAACCAATTATTCTTAATTTTTGGAGTGTGGTGAGAGAGCCTCAGTTTTATACGTATGCGTTTACAGGAGGAATAGCCTTCTCTGGTTTGTTTACTTATGTTGCCGCCTCCCCTATTCTATTCATGGATATTTTTAAAGTGGATGCCAAAACCTATGGTTGGATTTTTGCTTTTATGTCGTTGAGTTTTATCAGTGCCAGTCAGTTAAATTCCTTGTTACTGAGGAAATTTAGCAGTGAGCAAATGATCTTTGGCGCTTTGATTACACAATCAGTTATTAGTATTGCTTTTTTAATCGCTGCTATGAACGGTCTTTTGGGATTGTATGAAACCATAGGGATGCTGTTTATATTCCTGGCTTGTTTGGGGATTTCAAACCCTAATACTGCCGCCTTGACATTGGCTCCATTTGCAAAAAATGCGGGTAGTGCGTCGGCATTAATGGGCGCGATTCAATTGGGATTAGGTGCGTTTGCTTCATTTGCAGTAGGTGTTTTTGTAAAAGATTCTATGGTACCGATGGTCGTGATTATGATGGTTAGTACGATTGTGGCGTTAGTGGTTTTAAGTTTTGGTAAACGAAAGATTATAGTAAAACATTAAGTTGCTGCTTTTTTTTAACATATAAGTCCTATAAGTTAAAGGAGCCAGTGGATTAGTGGACACGAGACTTTTTTTTTAACCACATAGAGACATAGATTTTTTTGTCTTTAAAAAGAAAGCTCCGCTTTGAGATAGAAATCAGAGAGGTTGTGGAAATTGATTATTCATTCGAAACTATAAAAGAAAACTTATATGACTTATACGTTTATAATAAAACTACTCATCGCTTCAGATTAGTAAATTCTCTGTTTCTATGTGTTTAGATTTTTAAAATTATGTAACGAAACTTATAATGACTTATATGGTAAAAAAAAACATAAGCCATACAAGAAAACTTATATGACTTATATGGTTTTAAAAAAATACTTATTTTAGTTTATTAAATCCTATATTTCTATGTATTTAATTTTTAAAATTATACAAAGAAACTTATATGACTTATATGTTTAAAAATTAATTGCTAGTTTTTTTTCTCGTCTTATCAGGTCTGATTATCATTCGTAACGATTGATCTTGAGAGAAATAAGCAATCATCCAGTTGAAGAAGGTTTGTATCCTATTGCGGTATGTTATTAAGGAGATTAGGTGAATGAATAGCCATATCAGCCAAGCAAAAAAGCCATTGAAATGCATTTTGGGTTTTGGTAAGTCAACTACAGCTTTATTTTTACCTATAATCGCCATCGAACCTTTATCGTTGTATTTAAAAGGGATTAAAGGTTTATTACGGGTCATTAACTTGAAATTTTCTGCCAAATTTAGTCCTTGCTGAATTGCAACTTGCGCCACTTGTGGATGTCCGCCAGGAAAAGCGGTATCGGTGAGTTGAATACAGGTATCTCCGATGGCGTAAATGTTCTCCGTTCCGTTTACTTTATTGAACGCATCGGTGGCCATTCGTCTTCCTCTACCGTAACTTTCGGCAGGAATGCCATCAAATACCATAGCGGATACGCCAGCAGCCCAAATCAGGTTCTTAGTTTGAATCGTTTTTCCAGTAGACAAAAACACGGTATCATCGACATAATCAACAACCTGTGTATTCAATTGTACTACCACTCCCAATTTAGTTAGCGCTTCAAGCGTACCTTCCTGCGAGGCTTTACTCATTGGGGCCAGTAAAGCAGGACCTCCGTCGATTAAATAGATATTACTTGCCGAGGTTCCTAGTTCTGGGTATTCTTTTTGGAAAATACTCTTTCTCATTTCAGCATACATTCCGGAAACTTCCACTCCGGTTGGCCCTCCTCCGGCCACAACGATGGTCAAGAGTTTTCGACGTTCTCTGGTGTCCTTGCAAATTGCCGCTTTTTCTAAATTTTTTAATATGGTATTGCGCATTTCAATGGCATCATTGAGCGTTTTCATTGGAATGGCATTTTTCTTTACGTTTTCCATTCCGAAATAGCTCGTTTCGGCACCGGTTGCAAAAACCAGATGGTCGTAACTTAATTCGCCATTGTGCAGTATAATTTTATTTTCGGATGGCACTACTTTTAGAAGTTTTCCGAGACGAAACTTCAGATTCTTCTTTCCTGCAAAAAATTTACGGAACGGGTAACTAATACTAGAAGGTTCTAAAAAAGCGGTAGCTACCTGATATATAAGTGGCGGAAAGAAATTGTAATTGTTTTTGTCAACAAGAGTTACCTGAATCCCTTTTTGGTTTAAAAGTTCTTTGGCAAGGTTAATCCCCGCAAATCCTCCGCCTATTATTACAATATTCATATGCTCTTATTTAATGGTTTTAATAAAAAAATCTCCCATAAAGATACATTATTTATGAGAGGCTATTTAATTTTCAAATAGTAAAAAACTATGATAGGATAATTTTAGTAATACTTCCTCTGCTTTTCATGTCCTGAAAATAATTTATAATTTTATTTCGTAGTTCTTTCTGATTGATTTTGGTGAAATGAATTACTCTAAATAGATGTTGTGGTAAATATAACAAGTCTAAAAACCTCATTATCAATATTTTTAAAAATAATAATGATATTAATTTTCCTGATCGAATGGATTTTATCTCAATTTGTACCCAAAACGAAATGAGTCATGGAATTTTCGATTATTTGATAGGATAATTTTGCTTTTCAGCTAAGTTTAGTTGTTTTTTTTAGATAAAAAAAGTTAAAAAGTTAATAGAAATGTAAATATTTTAAACAATAGTTAATGAATAACCAGTATAAACAGAGAAACATGATTTATATCAGTTTTTAAGCGCAAGGATGCGACTAATTTTGACTCATAATAAAAAAACAATATTAAAATAAAAAACAAAATGAAAACAATTTTACTAGTAGCGGCTGTGGCAATTATGAGTCTAACCGTTAATGCACAAGAAAAAAGTAAAGGTTTACAAGGAATTTGGTGGGCTGCTGGCCAAGTGTCTTTTGGTTCATCGGAAACCGGAACAGCAAAATCTACTAACAATATGATTTTACCAATTGTTGGTACATTTATCTCTCCTTCAGTAACTGTTGCGCTTGGAATAGGTAACATCAATTCAAAAACAAAAGACGGATCAACAACTCTTGCTGAATCTAATACTTTTGTGATTAAACCTTTAGCTAGAAAATACTGGAATGTTTCTGGTGGTTTATTTTTCTTCGGACAAGCTGCTTTGCCAGTTATGATGGGTAAAGATAAAATTACCGATGATAAAACATCATCTGTCGCTTTAGAATTAGCTCCTGGTTTTGATTATGTAATCAATAAATGGTTAACTGTTGAAACTTCTTTCACAGTTTTTAATGTTGGTTCAAGTACTACAACTCCAAAAGTTGGTGAGAAAACAACTAATTTCAACTTCAACGCTAATCCGATGAACTCTGTTGGAGACAGAAAAATTGGAGACTTACAAGTTGGTGTAAAGTTTTTGTTCTAATAAAAGATAAGTTTTTGTTTAGTAACTGATTGATAATCGGTCGAAAAAGCCGCTATACTTAATTGTATAGCGGCTTTTTTAGCGACTAGTGAATTATACTTTCGACTTTAAACAGTTAGAAATAAACTTGGGATGTGCTTTGGTCATAGCTTGTAATTCATAGTTACCTCCCTCCTAGGGTTTATAAAATCTACAAAACCTTAGTTTTTATTAGGCGTTTTTCTTATGCTTTTTATTTAGGATCAAAAGGTTGTGGAATTCTATTGTTTTCGGTTTCTCTGTCAAAAACTAAAGAAATAATTTCCCATTTGTTATTTGCGTAAAAAAGCTGAACGCTATTTATGCCGCGTCTTGCAACAAATCCATTTTTTTCTAATCGAGTTTCATAAGTACTCCAAACGTTTGCAATATTTCCGAATACTTTTACTTCTCGATTAATTTCAGTTTCATAAAATGCCGAATTTACAACCATATCGTCGGTTTCTTTGTGAAAGTCTTTCACTGTTAAAGTTACTTGTTTAAATTCTCCGTTTGCATTTGACATATAAGAGTAAATCGCATTTGGATTGTGAATGGAAAAATCTCTTTCCCATTGTCTTTTTTCCCCAGCTTCGCCCGAAACTACCTCATAAAATGTTTTCATTAATCCATCTATTGTTGCAACATCTTCGATTAACGGAAAATTTTTTTTTGTTTTTACCTGTTGCAAATTTCCTTTTTTAATTGCCATAATTACAAAATTAGTTTAAAATTATTCGTGTCATATTATATGATTTGAAAACAAACTAACTACGTTTATTTAGGTTAGAAAAGTTATTTATGTACTCTTGTGGGTTTTCTATGCAAACGGCTTCAAATTCTATTTGGTTGTTAAAGCAGAAACTTATTAATAGCAGCATTTAGACATTCCCGATAACTTTTTGAAACCGAAATTTTAGTTCCCTTTAAAACAATATGATTGTCTTCAAAAGAATCGATATTTATTAAATTCACGATATACGAATTATGGACTCGCATAAATTCATTTGGCAAATTGTCGATCAGTTCTTTTAAAGATTTATAGTAAATGTGTTTTTTATTTTCAACCGTTAGGATTTCAACGTAATTACCTAACCCTTTGATGATTAATATTTCATCAAAGCGAAGTTTAATTAATTTTTTATCTGTTTTTATGAAAGCAAAATTATCTATCATTTACTTGATTTTGTTGCATCGGCGAGACTATTTTGTTTGAGAATACTTTGCTGATCTACTTTACTTCGCTCACGGCGAATGCTGTTTTCTGCAATCAAATTTATATGAATGTCTAGAACAAGTTGTTGATGGAAACTTGCAACTATGTTAACGCATTAGTGACATCATTAAGAGAGTATTTTAGGTCTTTCGATTGCTTCAAGAACTTGAGCGGGAAGTTGATTAATATCCGCTGGTTTATTGAGAAACCGTGATGCCCCAAGTTCGTATAGTTCTTTTATAGTATCTTCTGAAAAAGAAGTGGAATACATAATTACTGGAATATTTTTTAGTTTTTGATCGCTTTTTAGTTGCTTCAAGCATTCACGCCCGTCCATGTGGGGCATATTTAAATCGAGGAATATAAAATGCGGCAGCTGCTCTGCCTTTCTCAATAGTTCAAGCGCTTCTATACCGCCATTTGCACCTAAACATTTTACAGAAGAAAGCATTTTTGTTAGTGCTTCTTTGAAAAAGAACCTGTCGTCTTTATCATCGTCTATTATCATAAAAATCATTTCCTCCATAGTTTCTGGTTTTGTAATTTATTGCGGTTGTATAAGAGGTAGTATTACATGAAAGAATGCACCTTCATTTTCTTTTGAATTTGAAAAAATTTCTCCGTGATGGTTTTCAATAATTTTTTTACACAATGCTAAACCAATACCTGTGCCAATGTAAGTTTCTTTATCATGCAGACGTTGGAAGATAATGAATATTTGTTTTGCATATTGTTGTTCAAAGCCGATGCCATTGTCCTTGAAAATTATTTCGACATAAGGAATCGAAGGATTAAAGGAGGGATATTTTTCAACTTCTTTTTCTGAAAGTATTCGTGATGTAATGTTAATAACAGGCGGAACATCTGTTTTAGAAAATTTAAGAGCGTTGCTAATGAGGTTGTAAAAAAGCTGGTTCATTTGCACAGGGACCGCATCAACCATAGGTAGATAATCAATCGTTATTTTTGCTTTCTTTTCTTCTATTAATAAGTCAAAATCATTTAAAACGTTTTTCACTGTTTCGTTTAGGTCAGTCGTTGAAAATATTTTTTCGTGTTGGAGCAGTCGCGAATAATTGAGCAGGTCTTGTATAAGTGTTCTCATGCGGCTGGATGCACCTTGTATTTTGTTGAGATAGTAGAGTACTTCTGTGCTCATCTCGTTTTGGTGTTTATCTTGCAAGCGGTTGGAAAAGGTTAAAATTTTTCTCAACGGCTCTTGCAAATCGTGACTAGCTACATTAGCAAACTGGTCTAAATGACTATTACTTTGCTTTAATTCCTCGTTTGATTTATGGAGTGCTGCGGTTCGCTCTTTTACCTGTTTTTCTAATTCTTCGGCAAATGTTTTTAATTTTTGCTCAGCTAATTTCCGTTCCGTTATATCTTCAATGGCAAGGAGAATTAACTTCTCTGAATTTTTTTCATTTATAATTTGCAGTGCGTTCAGCAGCAAAGTACGTTTACCGATGGAAGGAAAATTGAGACTGATTTCAAAGTCGGTAAGGCGTTCACGTTCTGGAAGAATTTTTTCAAGCAAGGAGCGCATCAAATTATCATCCCATTGATGATTTTGAATTTCGTAAAATAATTTTCCTTCTGTATCTTGCTCTTCTGTATTAAATTTTTTGTAAAAGGATGCATTGGCTGTTTTGATACAGAGTCTTTTATCAAGTACGATAAGCGGTTCGCGGATTGTAGTCACAATGCTTTCAGCATAGTAGCGAGCGGTATTGAACTGTTCCTGCTTGTCGAGTAATTCTTGATTTACGATGATAAGTTCTTCGTTTGTTGATTGCAGTTCCTCTTTGGATGTTTCTAACTCTTCATTCAAACTTTGCATTTCCTCATTACTGCTTTGCAATTCTTCGTTGGCACTTTGCAATTCTTCGTTAGAGGCTTCCATGTCTTCTGTAATGGATCGCATGTCTTCGCGGATGTGGGCCAATTCTTTTTCTAATTGCTCATTGTGTTTTTCTGCTAGGTCTATTTTTGTTTTTCCTGATAAGGATAATTTTTCTTCTTGATGCGCAGGAATGGCGGTTTTCTCAAATCGAATTAAGTAATGTCGTTCCACGGTATCAGTGAGCGGAATGATTTCTATCGCCACCAAAAATTGCTTTTCCCGCCCCACTTCGTCATTCATGGTAGCGTTAGTTTTTACAGGAATATCTAATTTGGTAATTGTTATTTGTTCCTTGGAGGCTTTGTGAATGGCGTTTCGCAATTCAAACCCTAAGCCTTCTCGTGCCATTTTCACTAGATTGTGAGTGGGTTTACCCTGCGGTACTTGAAGAAAAGGTGTAATATCTCCGTGAATATGCACAATGTCCAATTGCTCATTCACTATTACGCTTGCAGGTGATCTGGAAATCATGATCGCCTCTGCACTTTTTCGGAAATCAGTTTGCTTCACTTCAATTTTGGTTGCGGATTTATCTTTTGTTGTCATCCTTTCGTCTTTGCGTTCGGTGGGAACATGCGTGAACCGACCCGGAGTTGGCTTGCGCGAATAAATTTTTTCATTCTTCTCCACTTGAGTAAACAAATCGGAGGATGCACCTACTGTTTCAGATTTACCGAGAAGAAGAAATCCGTTTTCTTTCAGCGCGTAATGAAAGGTGGCAAATGCTTTCTTCTGCAAAAAAGTATCCATGTAGATAAGCACATTGCGGCAACTGATTAAATCCATTTTTGCAAATGGAGGGTCTTTTAAAAAATTGTGAGGAGCAATCACGCACATATCACGAATGTGTTTGCTCACTTCATAACCGTCCCCATTTTTTGTGAAATAATTTTGGATTCGTGACGCAGAAAGTATTTCAACATCAGCTTTAGTATAAACTCCTGCGCGTGCTATTTTAATTGCTTTTTCAGAAATATCTGAAGCGAAGATTTGAATTTTTTTATTCTGTGCTTTCTCTCCCAAAAATTCGTCTAGGCAGATGGCGATTGAATATGCTTCTTCGCCTGTAGAACATCCCGAAATCCATATACGTATAGGTGCATCATCATTTTTATTTTTTAGAAAAGTAGGGAAAACTGTTTCTGTTAATGCCTGAAAAGTTTTCGGATCACGAAAAAAAGAAGTAACTGGAATTAGAACATCTTGAAAAAGTGCATCTTGTTCAGCTGTATTGGAGCTCAAAAATTCTAAATAGCTGGTAATATTTTTCTTTTTTACAAGAGCACTTCTCCTCGCTATGCGCCGCTGTAAGGTTTGTTGCTTATAGTAAGCAAAATCAACACCGCTTCGCTGGCGAAGCAACAAAATAATTTGTTTGAAAATATCATCATCTTTAACAAGTTGCTTTTCTACTTTGTAAACCTGGCTTGTGTTATACGCGCTGTTAATTTGCAAAAGCTGCTCGGGTATTTTTTCGGGAGCTAAAATAAAATCAACTACTCCCGCATGGATAGCACTTTGTGGCATACTATCATACGCGGCTGATTCCTTGTCCTGTGCAATGCAGATGCCTCCGTATTCTTTGATGGCTTTCAAACCTTGTGTTCCATCGCTGCCTGTACCTGATAATACAACACCAACTGCAAATTTTTTGTGCACTTCGGCCAATGAAGTAAAAAAAATATCAATGGAGAAATTAGTAGTCTTCTTGTTTCTGGGAGAAAGTTGGAGTACCCCATCGGTTGATATTAAAATTTTGTTGGAAGGAATGATGTAGATATTGTTAGGTGCAAGATGAATGTCTTCAGTAATCTCAAATACGGGAATTTTAGTAACGCGTTGTAAGATCTCAGGTAAAAAACTTTCGTGTGACGGGTCAAGATGCTGCACCAACACATACGCCATTCCAGAACTTTCTGGTATAACAGTAAGTAATCGCTTAAATGCATCAAGCCCTCCTGCTGATGCACCGATTCCTACTACAGGAAAGTTCTGCACGGTGGCAGACGGTTGAGTCTTAATTTTTTTTGGTGCTGCCATTGAAACTAAAAATAATTATTGATGATGTATGTTTTGCTTCGCCTGCTCCATTGCTAAAATTATTAGCTGCGGAAGTTTTTTTAGATCTACTGGCTTGGTGATAAAAGAGGATGCACCAAGTTCGCGGGTATAATCACTATTCTTGTGGTATTGGGATGCGGTGTAAATAATCACGGGAATATTTTTTAGTTGTTCATCTTCCTTTAATTTTTCCAAACAGTCTAATCCGTTCATCACTGGCATGTTGATGTCAATAAAAATAAAATCAGGTAGTTTTTTTGCCTTGTGCAATAGTTCCAACGCCTGTGCTCCGTTCCATGCTCCAATACACTCATTGGACGCATTGATTTCCTTCGCGGCATTACTAAAATAAAGACGGTCGTCCACGTCATCCTCTACGATCATTAAAACTTTATGAGTTGTCATTTTTTCTGTGATTAGAAGAGTCTAAAGGTAAAGCAATAACTGCGCCTTTGATAGTATTATTTGAGTTTTTTATTCTCTTCTCTTCTATTCAAATTTAGCCAGTCACTTTCTACGAAGTGGCCAGACCAGATAAAACAAAAAGAGTAGCATTTTTTTATTTTGCACAAGCGGAGGCAAATTGAATTTACTGCTTCTACTTTATTGATTGGTGATTTCTTTCATCAATGGTTGCTTATCCTTAAAGAGTTGTGCACTACGTTTTTGATCTTTGCATTCTGGCGGGATTTTCAATCACAAAACCGCTAATACTTACTGGAGTTAAATATAAGCTACCAGCTACAAGTTTACATATCAGCCTCCCCGATGAAAAATGCATGTTTGGGTGCCGCTCTCCCTCGGAAGATGTGTTGTTCAAATAGAGCGTAAACTGTCCTTTGAATTTAGGACTAACCAATCTGTTTCACGATTCAAGTTATTTAACATAATTTGGAGATTCGCACTTTTGCCAATACTCCACGATTGTCTTTATTATACTTTTTAAATCTTGAAAACGAGAAGGCTTGATAAAAAATCCTTGAATAGATTTTGAGTAAGCGTCGACAACAGCTTCTTGTTCAGCACTTGTTGTAAAAAACAAGTACGGGATCGTTTTTAATCGTACATCTTCGTTTTCATGAATTTTATTTCTCAACTCCATGCCACTTAACTTTGGCATATTAATATCAGAAAAAACAATGAAAGGCTCACTGGTTTTTGCGGTCAAATAGCTAAGCGCTTCTTGGCCATCATTAAAAAAAATAAGTTCGTTTTTATAATTGAGTTCTTTAAATACTTCAATAAACATCTCTTGATCATCAGTGTCATCTTCAACGATAATAATTGCTCCGTTCTTATTCATTTTATTTTGTTTAAAAGCTTTTTATACAAATGTACAATTTCTTTTCTTGCAGAAAGCATCAAATTAGTAGTCTATCCAAGCACAACGTTGGATTCTGCTTTGTTTTTTTTTGTCTTATAACAGCATCAAGTGCCTTACAGAACCGTACGAGAATCTCGCTTCATACGGCTCTTGTCATACAAATCAAATCGTTTTAAAAAGTTACCAATGATAAAACATTGTTGCATATCGGTCACTAATGGTCGGGATGCCTAATTTGTGCTGACCTCCGTCTGTTTTAGGAATATTAACCTCCTTGAACGCTTGCCGAAAGTAACTTCCAGAGCTCATTCCCTTCCAAATTTTGTACAGATTCTTTAATAAATTTTATTGAAATTCTTTCACGCTTTCTTCATCTACTCCTGCACTAACTTTGATAGAATTGACCTTTCGGTATGTTTCCCTTACCATCTTTTGGTTATCGGAATTTGTTTTGATTCTGTCATAAATAAATTAGTCATCCTTAATTTGATTAAGTTGTTAATATACCATTAACTGTATAACTAATGTTCTTCGCTTCACTTTCATTACAAAAGCTTCATCACTACTATAACACCATCCGTCATCCTTATGAACTTTGATACTTTAAGCCTTGCGGGTACTGCCCACTTGTGCCGTTCTCTTGACATTTCATAAGGACTTCCTGAGTTCCGTATAAGAGTCTAAGTAAGGGTCATGCCTTCTTTATTGCGTTTGCGTTATAGCCAGTAAGCAAGTGGTTACTATAATTATCACCTATTCTCGGGTAAATAGACTGGTGACAAAATGTTCCAATGTCTCACAACTTCATCGCAGGTTTACTTGGGTTCATTTCTCTTATTCTCACCTGATTAATCTAGTTAGCCTTTTCCCCTTTCCGTTCAATACCTATCCATTACTTTCAAAGCACCAGGGGGCTCGTTGAAACCTCTGCTTGCACAGCGATTGTGGAAGACCTACTCCCTCCTCTTATAAGACATTGACTAATGATCGCAGCCATTAGTTATTCACGGCACACTCCCAGCGATCTGGTTAGTCGTTTATGCGAGAGTTCACTCCCCGAAGAAACTTTAAACGGGTGTGGCTTTTAGCGCTAGCCATCTAACACTAAATTTTCAGGATGCCAGAGTATTGCGTAGCGATAGCCATAAAAAAAGGGCCGTTGATACGTTTTCAACAGCCCTTTTTTAAATTTTCTATTATTGTTTGATGCAACCTTAGGTTTTCAAAGTTTTGGCTTTTACCCACGAGGTTGAGCCGCGCCGAATTCTTTTTTCTTTTTATTCAATTCATCCTGTAGTCTGCGCATTGCTTTCTGTTCGCGTTCCAAGGCTTTTTCTTTATAGATTTCAAATTCTTTTTCAGACTGTTGTAACGCCAGTTTACTTTCTACGGTTATAATATTACTCTGTTTAAATTTAAAAATAAAAAACACTAATGTAGCAATCAATCCAATGACAATAAGGAAAAATAATGTTTTAAAAAACGTTTTTTCTAATTGAATACCCAAAAGTGAAATACTATCCTTTTGCGATCTTAGGTTGGAAACGACAGTTTCTGAGGCAGTTGATTTGGCTTGTAAGTTGTCAATAACTCGTTTTTGGGAATTAAGAAAGGCTACATTAGCTAAAACTTTGTTTTTTGAAACTTTGAGAGAATCAAGGACATTCGATTGTAACTTAAGTATGGACGTTTTCTTAATGACTTTGTAATCCTGAAAACTATTTGATTTATCAATAAGATTCTGAAACTGACCTTCTACGGTAGCTAAATTGACAATTTTGTTTGGAGTTTGACTAAAAATGTTTGTTGTAAAAAGTAATAGGGCAATTACCGTAATTGTAATGTGTTTCATGACTAAAAATTCTTTGAATTCGTAATTAAGTATAAAAACTAGTTATTGTTAGATAACGTAACGACCCATAAAACTAGTTATTGCCGCTAAAATAGATTTCGAGCACATTTAACTAAAGTTATTGTGGTTTTTCATACAATAAGGAATATTGAAATGAACTTCTGCCCTATCGATGTGTTGATATATTCGACCAATCTGATTAACGAAAACCTGATGCTTTACATAGGAACCGTTGTTGTAAGCCATTTTACTTTTTAGATGCAATTTTCCTTACTGCAGGATCAATAAATTTAGGATTTAGCTTATCAGTAATTTTCATATATTTCCTCAGACTATCTTTTTGCATAAAATATGCATATGCACTTGTTAATGAACCATAATATTTTGCATTATTTGGATCAAGTTTAATTGCACTTTTTAAACTCTTGATTGTTAAGTCAAGATATTCTATTTTTTTAGTTTCGTAAAATAGCTGACCGTAACTTGTAGACATACTTTCGTAAACTTTTGCATTATTTGGATTCAATTTTATTGATTTTTCAAACAATGGGATGGATTGTTTTATTTCGTGCCTCATTCCCATTAGATTACCAAAGCCCCAATAAATTTCCGCGTTATCTTTGTCGAGTAACCAAGCTTGATTAAATCTTTTCATCGATGTATTAGCATCATTGTTATAAAAATATCCCCAAGCTTTTTCAATATACTTTTGGGAAGCTTCTTTTCGATTTTTAAATTCTTTATCGCAATCTGCAAGAAATTCACTATCGCTTTTGAGTTGCTCATCACATTTTTTTACTTCGCCATACATCGGAAGCAAATTAATTCCTTCAGGACAATCTTGCTTATATGAGCAGTTCAATAAAATTATTGTAGAAAATAATATCGTATTCCTCAAAACATTTTTAATCATAATTCTTGTTTAGTTCAATGTTGGACAAAATGGCTTATAACTTATTGGCGCATGGCGAGGTTGGGGACTTCATAACCGATATTTTTCTGCTAAGATAAAATTTATTGCAAAAGATAAACGTGAATTTTGCACATATTTCGCAATCTTGCAAAACCGCTATTGGTGGCATTTATTTATTGTATTGCTTTAATAAATTTTTTCATTTCGCTCATTTTACCCACTGTAATCCTTGTCCATTTACCTTGCTCTTCATATATTCTTCCCCCTTGAATATTATTGTTTTCTAATTGCTTGAAATAGTCCTTGTTGTATTTTGCAAGTGAAAAATAGATAAAATTTGTATTAGAAGAAATGCACTCACAATTTAATTTTTTGAGTTCGTTGATAGTATATTGTCTTACATTTTCATTTAGCAAGTAGCAATTTGAAACAAATTTATCATCTTTCAACGAAGCTATAGCAGCAAGTTTTGATAATACACTAACACTATTATTTGTATTGGATTGCAAATTATCCAAATTATCAATTATTGTTTTGTTCGCAATTGCATACCCAATCCGTGCTCCAGCCAAACCATACATTTTGGAAAATGTTTTGGTGATAATAATATTATTGTGGTCATTTACGATATTGCTAAGGGATTGCTGTTTAGTAAAGTCCAAATATGCCTCATCAATTAATACAATTGTATTTTGTGAAATCTTAGTTACAAATTCTACCAAAGCTTCTCTTTCACAAATTGTTCCTGTTGGGTTATTTGGATTACAGATATAAACAAGTTTTGTATCTTGGTTTACAACTTCCAACATAGCTTGCAAATTAATTTTTTTGTCGGTTGTAAGTAGTACTTTATTTTTCGTTAAACCAAAATTATCTAATGTAACTGTCCAATAATCATAGCTTGGGTCTGCGATTACATAATTTCCTTTGTCTAGTGATACAAATTTTGCAACCAAATCTAATATTTCAGTTGAACCAGCTCCCAACAATATGTTTTCCTCTTTAACACTATCTCTTTTTGCAAGGTCAGAAATCAGTTGTGTCGCAACATCCCAATTATATCGATTACTAATATTCGCATTGTCTACAAATGCTTTTCTTGCTAATGGAGATGGACCATAGGGGTTTTCATTTGAGCGTAAAAAAATTAAGTTATTATGATTTTCTAAATTGTCAAAAAAGTCTTCTGACATAACTGGAGATGCATAAGATTTTACATTTGCCAATCCAATGCCTGCAATTCCTAATCCAATTTGTTTTAACCAAAGTCTTCTTCTGTTTTCCATAATTCCTTTTTTTTATTAGACTTTAAAAAAAATAATATGTTACAACCGCGGAGAGTTAAAATTGCCAGCTACGGAAGGCGGCTTTGCGATTGTGTGTACATCGTAACCACTTATTTTTCGGCTTAACGAAAACTTGATGCGAAACGATAATTCCATTAAACTCTAGCTATATCAAAACAGCTGTTGTGCGTTCGTTTTTTTATTTACGATTGTTTTAAAAGTTCTTCTAAAACTCTTTTGCCATTTTCATTTTCGGGGTTTAATTCAACAGATTTTTTATACATTTTAGTTGCTTCTTCTTTTTTATTTATTTTCAATAGTATTTCCCCATAACTATCATAAGTATTTCCGCTTGTAGGATTTAATAATACGTTTAATTTGAAAATTTCTAAAGCTTTTTCATTTTCGTTCTTGTTTAAATATTCATAACCTAAATTATTCAGGTTGTCTTCCGAATGTATGTAAGCACTATTTTCTTTTTTCACATTGTTTGATGAACTAATGGCATAATTCAGAGCACGTTCATAAACTTCCGTTTTCTGTTTTTCATGTAATGTTTCTGCATAACTTTTCGCTATTGTTGTTATTACCAAACTTGGGTTATCAAACCAAATTCCGTGTCCACATTCAAATGCGGTAATACCGATACTTTTTGGATGACTGGCAACAAACTTTTTATGACATTCTTTCCAATGTTCTACTTTTTCAGTTTCTTTAAAAGATGGAATTCCACTAACTAAATCTACAACTGGAATATTCTGAGGAATTGAAATTTTACTCATCATTTTTACAGTTTCACGAATATTTGCAGCCATATAATAGATAGCAAGTTTGTTTTTTTTCCATTCTGGAATAAGTAGTTCTTGCTTTTTTAAATCGCTTTCTACAAACTTTTCCATAAAATGATGGTTTACATCAATTAATACAATCGATTTTACACGATTTGGATTCCTTACTGAATATAAAGTTGAAAAGTAACCGCCAAAAGAATGAGAAACTAACATAATTTGTTTATTATACCCCAATTTTTTTAATCCAGTTTCTAAATCCAAAATACTATTTAACATTCCGTGTTTTGAGTCTTCAGTTTCTAAAGTATTTATAGTGCTTTTACCTAAACCTTCTCTGTCGTATGTTATTATTGTTGATCCAGTTATTTCTGCAATTGGTTTCAAAATAGAATTCCAAACTCTTCCATCGCTTCCTGCACCAGCTTCAAAAAGAATGGGAATTCCTGAACCTTTTATAATGTTGAAATGTAGTTTATGATTTCCAACATCCACTAAAGTATCAATTGTTTGAGATTGACTTTTCATAGAACTAAAAAGTGTAAAAAAGATAATAACTTTTAGGAATAATTTCATTTTAAAATTTTAAGTTTTTGTTTTTCGTTTTTCGGTTCGGTCTGCTAAAATGACGCACAAATAGTACATAACATCAAATATACACCTCTTTTTGATGCTTTTTCAATAAATAATTTATCTTTTTCCTGCATTTTACTCTGTTTACGAATTAACGGATTACATGAACTGCATGAAAACAAAAAAACCATTGCATCGCTTTTACAAGCATTGCAATGGTTTTTCAATTGTAAAACAGAAAATTTACTATTTCATTTTTTGTCTTTTAACGGGTTTTTCTAGCGGTTCGTTTTTGTTTTGCAACAAATAATTAGCCAATAGTTTCTCGATTAATTCGTCCTTAGTCAGATGATGAAAAACAGTTTTTATTTTTGTTTTCAATTCCACATCCACTTCATGGTTGGGTTTGGTTTTGAATATTTGTTTGGCCCATAAAAGAGTGTTGTTCTCTTAGATGCTTAGTGCGCTTGGTTTATACAATTGTTTATTGAAGCCTTGCAGGCACAAACGGCATGGTTGTACCTACAGAGAATTAAATAGTAAATTACACTTTACTTTTATACTTTATTAGAAAGTATTTTTATTTTCTCGATAGTTATTGCAATTATTCCGTTGATATATTCGTCAAATAATTCCCAAAAATCTAAAATAAATTCTTTGTCCGTAAGTGTAATCCAACCTAATTTGCTTATTTCAATTCCCTTCATTTTTGATAACTCTTTTATTGTTTCTGTTTCAGAGCTATTTAATTTACCATTGTTGTGTACTATTTTATTTCTTATTCGTTGATATTTGGTTATTTCTCTCCATGTTGAGTTCATTTTTTCGAGATTAATATCTATCACCTTTTCTAAATATTGTTTTGATTTATTTATATAGTTGTTTCCGTTTAAGTCGTCTATTACAACTTTCATCTCATAGTACTTAGTATAAATTTCAATAAATGATTTTAAATAATGTTCGAAAAGCGAATAAGAACTTAAAAAAGTACTTTCTAATTTTAATTTTTTAAAATTAGAATTATAGTTTGTGTACTCATCTATGTAATATTCCACTCCAGAATATTTATGTTCTTTCTCAGAATTTTCCCATTCAAAGATTTTATCTTGAATTTCAGTTGTTTTTTCCTTTAAGTATTTATCAAAGTCTGTTAGATAATCTTTGATTACATCGATTTTATATGCTTTTATCATATACAAGCTATAGTTTAGTTCGTCGATAAACATTTCTGATTCTTTTTGATTTCTAATTCTTGACATTTAATTTTTACTATTTATTTTAAATTACAAATAACTTGAAGTTATAATCAAATATATACAACTTTTCTGATATTTAAATTATATAAAAAACATAAAAAAACCATTACCCTACTTCTTCAAGCATAGCAATGGTTTTTCCTTTATAAAACAGCAAAAGTACTATTTCATTTTTTGTCTTTTAACCGGTTTTTCTAATGGTTCGTTTTTGTTTTGCAACAAATAATTAGCTAATAGTTTTTCGATTAATTCGTCCTTAGTCAGATGATGAAAAACAGTTTTTATTTTTGTTTTCAATTCCGCATCCACTTCATGGTTGGGTTTGGTTTTGAATATTTGTTTTGCCCATAAAAGAGTGTTGTTCTCTTCGATACTTAATGTGCTCGGTTTCTTGAATTCAGTGAATTTGATTCCCAGTTCTTTTTCGAAGTCGGCTATTTCTTTTACCTCTTCTTCTTGTAGCACTGTTAATGAAAGTCCCTTTGCTCCTGCTCTGGCTGTTCTTCCGCTACGGTGTACATAAGCTTCGTAAACATCAGGCAAATGGTAATTAACCACATACGAAATTTCCTTTACGTCAATTCCTCTAGCAGCTAAATCTGTCGCTACTAATATATTGATGTGTCCTTCACGAAATTGCTCCATGATACGGTCTCTAATTCCTTGTGACAAACTACCGTGCAAGGCTCCCGATGAAAAACGGTTGATTGCTAAGTTTTTAGCTAGTTTATTCACCGCTGCTTTAGTCTTGCAAAATATGATGCCACGTTCTCCTTCTTTTGAATTCAGGAAATGCATTAAAACATCTAGTTTTTCAATAGGATCTACTACGATATACTCGTGATCAATCCCCTGATTCCCTACTGTTTCCATATTAGCACTCACCTGAACTACGTTTTTATTCAAGTAGTTTTGGATGAGCTGTTTTATAGTTCCCGGCATAGTAGCTGAGAACAATAATGTTTTGTGTTCCTTTGGCAATTCGGCAATAATTTCATCCAGGCTTTCTTTCAAGATGGTCACCATTTCATCGGCTTCATCTAAGACAAGAAATTTAGTTTCCTTAAGATTTATTGCTTTGCGCTGTATTAAGTCAATTAAACGACCTGGTGTGGCTACCACAATATGTGTGGGTGCAGCTAGACGCTCGATTTGAGGTTTTATTGGGATTCCACCGCAGGTTGCTGCAATAGAAACTTCTGGAAGGTATTTTGCAAAATCTTCTAAGGTTCTAAAAATCTGATGCCCTAATTCCCTTGTAGGAACCAGAATTAGTGCCTGTACCGTAGGCAAAGAGGTATCTATTAATTGTAAAAGAGGCAATCCAAAAGCGGCTGTTTTTCCGGTACCTGTTTTAGAAAGTCCAACTAGATCAGTGGTGTTTGCTAAAAGTAGCGGAATTGCTTTAAGCTGAATTTCTGTGGGTTCAACAATATTCAATTCGGAAATTGCTTTTAGAATTGGTGCTGAAATCCCTAAATCAGAGAATTGTTTTGGCATTTTTTTGGATTTATTATTTTATAAAAAATAGTTATTTTGTATGCTGGATTTCTAGCCCTGATAGAAGTAAAAATCCTCTTGTGCCGGTGTTCGGCACAAGAGATTGAAACGAATAGCAGGATTAGCTCCTTGTATTAATCTTCATCAGGTTCGTTCATGATTTTCTCACGATACTTCTTCCCGATCATTAATGTCATTTTTAATTTGTAATCATCAACTAGCCATTCGCGGTAGTTTTTACTACACTGGCTCAAACATTTAGAATAGCGTTTGATACGGCATTCAATATCGTCGTCCAGTTCGCGTGACAATGATTTCGCTTCCTGCAATGTTTCTGTATTATCGACACACATCGAAGAATGTTGCTCTAGCGATTTGTCTAAAACTACTTTTGAACGCAGGTTTTGGGCAATGATTAGTTTGTGCTCTTCATCGACATCAAATCCTACTTCGGCAGTTTTACTAAACTTTGCGCGCAATTCTGGTGGCATAGAATACTTGAAATACAATTCTATCTCGGTATCATCACGTAAATTTTCTAAGTAAAACTCGGGTGATTTAAAGATATGTTGCCAGTTTACAGGCTCACTCCACAAACCGAAACGGGCTGCATTATTTCCTAAATCGATTACCGTAAACATATCCTTGTTAGGCAGTTTTCTAGAACCACGACCAATCATTTGATAGTATAAAGTCAACGATTTTGTTGCTCTGTTTAAAATAATGGTATCCACGGTAGGCTCATCAAAACCAGTGGTCAGGATCCCAACCGAAGTCAAAATCGCATCTGGGGTTTTCTTGAACCACTGTAGAATATCTTTACGTTCTTCAGCGCTGCTGGTATTGTCAAGATGACGAATAGGATAGCCTGCTTCTCTAAACGTTTCATAAACGTATAGGGACGTATTAATTCCATTATTGAAAATCAGCGTTTTTTTACCTAATGATTTCTCTGTATAGGCATGCAATAATTTCTCTTGCATGGCCATATTAGTATACAAATCATCAGATGATTTCACGGTGTAATCTCCGTTAATACCAACTTTCAAAGAAGTTAGACCTACATCATAACTGTAGGTTGTTGCTTTTGCCAGGAAACCATTTTCTATTAAGGAATTGATGGTGTCTCCTACGATTAATTCATCGTAGCTTTCGTGCATTGGCAGTTTTATATTTGAACTCAAAGGGGTTGCTGTAACTCCTAGAATAAAGGCATTTGTAAACGAACTCAATAATTTTCTAAATGAGTTGTAATGCGCCTCATCAATAATAACCAAGCCTACATTATCTAAATGTAGTTTCTCGTCGTTGATACGGTTTTTAAGCGTTTCTACCATGGCCACAAAACAAGAATATTCGTTTTGGTCTGGAAGATCTTTTACCTTACTATTGATGATTTTGTTTTTTACGCCAAAACCTTTTAACATCTTAGAGGTTTGTTTACACAACTCAATTCTGTGTGTTAAAACAACTACTTTATTGTCACTTTTAGATAAATAGCGACGAACGATTTCAGAGAATACAACCGTTTTACCACCACCGGTAGGCAGTTGATACAACAGGTGATGTTGCTTTGGTGCATTGTCTATCCGTTCAAAGATGGAATCAATATCCCCTTTTTGGTATCCATAGAGTTCTTTTCTGTCTTCTTTTTCTATTTCTATAGTATTTTCAAACATTGTTTTTTGTTGGGTTTTTGCAAAAATACACCTAAAAAACAGTTATTATGTTATATTTATTTAAAAATATAGGAATGGATTGAGGAAATTTCTGTTATGAGAGAAGTATTAATACTCGAATCTCTCGATGATTGCGTCAAATTCTGGTTCGTTTTTCCATTTTTGTGTAATGGTTTCTTGATGAATAGTATTGATTCTGGTTTTGAATTCGTTAAGAATCCCATTTGCAATCATAAAAACCACTGCTTGTTCAAAGGAATTGAACATACTTTTAAAAAAGAGTTCTTGTTTGATCGTATTTTCAGAGGAGAAAGCTTGTGCGATTTCTATATTATACAGCATTACATCTGCTATTATAAATGGGTCTACGCCCAAAGTGATAAAGTGCTTGATGTACTTCTGGGCAACGGAACGGCGCATTTTTGGCTTTTTACGTTTCTTAGCAGTCGTTTGAATTGGGAAATATTCATTGGAAATTTTAAGCTTGCATTCCTGTAGCAGCGTTTCTTCCTTTGGATTAAACACAAAATTATAATACACTTTTACAGGGCTGAATTTCTCATATAATTCGAGAATCTGCTCTTCAAGCTGCTCTTTTGTCAGTTGGTTCAAGTATTTTTTTAAATCGCGTTTGCTCATTTTAAAAGTTTCAGATTACAAAAGTAAAAGAGTTTAAGATGGAATACCTATAAAATCAATCATATTACTTAATTTTGCCCTTTAATACTAAAAATAAAGTAGATGCTCAAATTTTTTAAGGTGGTAGCGATTCTGGAAGGAATCTCTTATTTGGTTTTATTTTCGAATATGTTATTTATCAAACCTAATAATTTTGAATTATATCATCGTTTGTTGTATCCTATAGGAATGAGTCATGGTGTATTGTTTATAGGCTATGTAATCTTGGCTTTTTTATTAAGAAAGCCTCAAAATTGGGATTTTAAAACTTTTTCTATTATCCAATTAGCTTCTCTTGTCCCATTTGGTACTTTTTATATAGAGAAGAAATACTGTGTAAATGCTTAAATTCATCGAAAAAACATTCACTTTTTTTTATCCGATACTCCGTAAATGGGGCATGGGATACAGTTTTGCATCCTATCTAAGTCTGTTTCTTAATATAGCCTTGCTTTGTATTGTGGCCTACAGTATCTATGTGGTGTTCCGACTTTTGTTGGTGACCATCATGATTTTTATAGCGCGCAAAACCAGAACAAAATTTGATGATTTATTGGTCACTAATAAAACGGCTAAATACATAGCGCATTTAATTCCGTTGTTGTTCATCTACAAGTCAGTTCCTGTTATTTTGGAGCGTTATGAATATTGGGAAGGTGTTTTTGGAAAATTAGTGGGAATTTATATCGTTATTTTAGTACTTTGGATTATTCGTACCATTTTTAATGCCTTACGGGATTATCTAAAACTAAAACCCCGATACAGCGATAAACCCATCGATAGTTTTATTCAGGTAATCATGATTCTGTTATGGATTGTGGGGATTATTATTATTATATCTAGAGTATTCGAAATTGGTCATACAGAGCTTTTAACGACTTTTGGAGCCGTATCTGCTTTGATTATATTAATTTTTAGGGATATTATTTTGGGTTTTGTAGCTAGTGTCCAAGTGTCTATAAACGATATGATTCGAATAGGTGACTGGATTACCATGGCTAAATTTGGTGCTGACGGAGATGTAATCGAAATCAACCTAACCACGGTAAAAGTTCGAAATTTTGATAATACTACTACTACCATTCCAACGTATAGTTTGAGTTCTGACTCTTTTCAAAACTGGCGTGGGATGCTTCATTCTGATGGGCGACGTATAAAAAGACATATTCTGATTAAAACCAGTAGCATCCATTTTTTAAAGAATGATGAGTTAAAAGAACTAAAGAAAATCACACTCATTAGTGACTATATTGATAGCCGTATGGCCGAGGTTGATCAATATAATTTTGATAATTCTATCGATAAATCACTCGCTATAAATGGTCGGAATGTCACTAATTTAGGGTTGTTTAGAAAATATATTACACAATATCTTAGCAATCATCCAGCCATAAACAAAGACTTGCTTCTACTCTGCCGTCAACTGCAATCGACAGCACAGGGTGTTCCTTTAGAGGTCTATGCTTTTACAAGTGACAAACAGTGGCAAAACTATGAATATATTATGTCTGATATCTTTGATCATATTATAGCCTCAGTGCCTTATTTTGGTTTGGAATTATATGAATTGCCTTCTAACAGTGACTTTCTTCAATAGATAATATTATTAATCCTTTTGCCAAAATGATGGAACTCTATAGCTCACGATTAAAACTAAGGTTGATTGACAGCGCCGATTTAAATGCGATTCATATTTTGCATTCTTTAGCGGAAACCGATGAATTTAATGCGCTGGGAATTCCTGAAGATATTGGCGAAACCAGCCGTACAATCGATCCCTGGATAGTAGCAAATAAAGAAGCAGAAATTCAAAGCTATACCTTTGCAATTGAAGAAAGTAACACGAATCAATTCATTGGTTTATTTGGACTTAAATTAGGAGCCAAAAAGTACCGAAGAGGAGAAGTTTGGTACAAATTACATTTAGATCATTGGGGAAAAGGATTTGGAACAGAAGCGTTAAATAGGGTTCTCGATTTTGGTTTTGATGATTTAAATTTGCATCGAATACAGGCAGGTTGTGCCGTAGATAACATGGGTTCCATCAAAGTGCTGGAAAAGGCTGGAATGCTAAGAGAAGGACGGGGAAGACAACTACTACCATTGAAATCTGGTTGGTCTGATAATTTTGAGTATGCCATCTTAGAAACTGACGAACGAAAAAAAGCCTAGGACTGCCACAGATTCACAGATTAAAAATATGATTTTTGAAAATGGATGAATCTAGTTACTATTTAAGGAATAACTTTGGGCTCTCCACTACTTAATTTTTTGCGTTTTCGTCGAATAAACTACAGCCGATTTTTTATAAATTCAATCTCTGTTTTTCCATGTGCTTTAGGCTTTCCGTCTGCTCCTAAGTTGACCATTGTGGTACTGGCTATTGAAATAATCGTTTCACGGGTCATCATGTTCCGAACCTCACATTTTAGCGTAAGGGAACTGTTTCCAAACTTTACCACATCAATACCAATTTCGATGATATCTCCCTGCTTTGCGGAGCTTCTAAAATTAATTTCCGACATGTGTTTGGTAACCACTCTTTGGTTTTCTAATTGAATAATAGAATATAAAGCTAATTCTTCATCTATCCAAGCTAACAATTGACCCCCAAATAAAGTTCCGTTTGGATTGAGGTCTTCTGGTTTTATCCATTTTCTGGTATGAAATCGCATATTTTTTATTTAATAATGCGAAAGTAACCTATCTCCGTCGATTTTTTTATAATTTTAAAGAAAAAAAGATGGACTCAAGAGATGTTTTTTTAAAAGAATTCCGTGGAGGAACAATTGGAAGTGTTAGTATGCAATCCTCTTCAGAGGAAATGTTCCAAAATGAGGTACTACGACCAATCTTAAAGCTGCAAAATGATTTATTTATTGCTTCTTTCAGAAATTATTCAACGAAATATAAGGGGGATTTTTATTCTCAAACCACCGAGAAAAAGCTGGCTACAATCGAAAATGCAATTCAAAAAGATATTAAATACCGAAATGCATTAAAAGGTATGGTAATAGGACTATTCACTGTAGAGGAATACTTGTTTTACATCAAGAACTCATCAAATCTCAACAAAAGAATTATGAGCATGCTTATCGAAAGATTAAAAAGTCAGATTCAATTATTTGAAGTCGATTCTACAGAGAAATAGAGTCTGTAAAACATTGATTTTATAGAAATTAGCTTTTTTTAATCTAAATTCACGAAGTGCTCTGGTTTGTTTTATTTTCAGATTCTCATAAAAATCAAGCTTTAAGTTGATAATTATCAAAATGTAGAATACTTTATATATTCACGCTATTTTATATGTAAAAAAAGGAATTTTATAAGTAATTTCTACTATTTGCATAAATATTTTCGTTATTATTGTTAAAAGCAAAGTATATGAAAGAAGAATATTTCAAGTGGTATTCTCCACACCTAAATAGAGAGATTGAGATGCTAGTTTTTGGACATTCCGGGTACCCAGTGGTCTTACTTCCCACTTCAATGGGAAGTTATCATGAAAATAAAGACATGGGCTTGATTGAGTCAGCTAAATGGTATATCGAGCAAGGATTAATACAAATATTTTGTCCAGATAGTATTGATAAAGACAGTTTCTATAACAAACAAATTCACCCCATTCATCGCATCGAAAACCATGTTCGCTACGACAAAATGATCTGTCACGAAATTGTGGAAAAAGTTAAAAACAATTCGCCGTCAGGCAAGGTTGCTTTAGCCGGTTGCAGCTTTGGGGGATATCATGCCGCTAATTTTGCTTTTAGACATCCCGGTTATGTTAGCCATATGTTTTCGATGAGTGGAGCTTTTGATATAAAAAGTTTTCTAGATGGTTTTCATAATGACGATGTTTTTTATAACAGTCCTGAGGATTATTTATATGGATTAGACGACCCTGAAGTATGGAAAATGGACATTGTTCTGGGAAGCTCTAATTGGGATATTTGTTTTGATTCTAATTTAAAATTAAGCAAAGTTTTAAGCGAAAGAAATGTACACCACTGGCTTGATATTCGTCAGGATAAAAAACATGATTGGCCTTTATGGAAGGAAATGTTTGCACATTACTTATCCCGAATCAATTTTTTTTAGAAACAGAAATTAAATGTAAAAAGCACAATTATATTAATAAGGTAAAATAGATAAAAATGAAAAAAATTGGAATTTTATTTCGAATGGAAGATACCTATCCTCAAGCATTTATAGACCGTGTTAATTCAAAAAACGAAAAAGGAATTGTTGCAGAAGCAGTTTCTATTGACAAAGTAGTTCAAAATAAAGATGGAGAATATGCGGTCATCATTGACCGTATTTCTCAAGATGTTCCTTTCTATCGTGCGTATCTAAAAAATGCCGCTTTAACCGGTACAAATGTCATCAACAACCCTTTCTGGTGGAGTGCCGATGATAAGTTTTTCAATAACGCATTAGCCGATACGCTTGGAGTACCCTTACCCAATACGGTTTTGTTACCTTCTGCAGAACACCCAACAGACACGACAGCTAAATCGTTCAGAAACTTACAATACCCAATGGACTGGGAAGGAATATTTGATTATATAAAGTTTCCTGCTTACATGAAACCCTACGCTGGTGGTGGTTGGAAAAATGTCTATCGTCTTGAAAATAAAGAGGAATTCTGGGAGAAACATCAGGAAACCAAACAACTGGTGATGATGCTTCAAGAAGAAATAGTATTCACTGAATATTTTAGAGTGTATTGCTTAGGCGGTAAAGCGGTTAGAATCATGCAATATGAACCAAGAAATGCTCCTCACCTCCGTTATGTAATTGACGGGCCTCTGGTGGATAAAAAATTACTTGCAACTGTAAAAGACTACACATTAAAACTTTGTAAAGGTTTAGGGTATGATTTTAATACTGTCGAGTTTGCAGTGCGTGACGGTATTCCTTATGCTATCGATTTTGGTAATCCAGCACCTGATGCAGAGTTAACCTCAGTAGGTGTAGATAATTTTGAATGGGTAGTAGAAGAGTCGGCTAAAATGGCTATTGCTGCTGCAAAAAAACAAAAGTCTGGAAAGATGAATCTGACTTGGGGAACATTTATGAAAGACGCGGTTGCGGGCAAATAAATTTCTCAGGAACCGGAAGTCCTAGCCCAGATAGCAGCCAAAATCCCAGCTCGTTTTTTAACGAGACGGATTGTATCGAATAGCTGGACACGAGCGAAGCGAACTGACGAAGTAAATTGCTCTTAAAAAAGCTCGAAAATGAAAAAACTACCTGCTTTTACCCTTGGTGTTGAAGAAGAATATCAAATTATAGATCCTGAAACAAGAGATCTGCGCTCGCATTTGTCTAAAATTGTTGATGGAGCTAAGATTATATTGAACGAACAAGTAAAAGCAGAAATGCACCAGTCTGTCGTGGAAGTTGGTACCAATATTTGTACGAATGTAAAAGAAGCCGAGAAAGAAGTTAAATTCCTGCGAACAAAAATTGTTGAATTAGCAGATAAACAGGGATTGATTGTAGGTGGAGCTGGAACACATCCTTTTTCGAAATGGCAAGATCAACCTATCACAGATGATCCACGGTACCATACCATTGTGAATGAATTGCAGGATGCGGCACGTTCCAATTTAATTTTCGGGATGCATTGCCATGTAGGAATCGAAAACCGCGAAATAGGCTTGAAATTAATGAATCAAGCCTGCTATTTTTTGCCTCACATATTTGCGCTTTCTACCAATTCTCCTTTTTGGGAAGGCCGGCAAACGGGTTATAAATCCTTTCGAACAAAAGTTTTTGATAAATTCCCAAGGACCGGATTACCAGAATATTTTGATTCAGTAGCATCTTATGATAATTTCCTAGAAACTTTGGTAAACACCAATTGCATTGATAACCCAAAGAAAATTTGGTGGGATTTGCGTTTGCATCCCTTTTACGATACCATTGAATTTCGTATTTGTGACATGAGTTTAACCGTTGAGGAGACCATGTGTATTGTCGCGGTCATACAGGCGGTTGTGGCTAAGTTGTATAAGCTAAACCAACAAAACATGAGTTTCAATATTTATAGAATTGCACTCATAAAAGAAAATAAATTCAGGGCTTCACGGTACGGAATCGAGGGGCATATGATTGATTTCGGACTTCAGAAAGAAGTAGAAACAAGAGTGCTGATTCTTGAATTACTAGATTTTGTAGATGATGTGGTGGATGAGTTAGGAAGCCGTGAGCAGATTAATTATGTACATCAGATTTTGAAAAATGGAACTGGAGCTGCCAAACAATTAGCGGTATTTGAGAAAACGAATGACCTAGCAAAGGTGGTTGATTTCATAACTGATGAATTCACTAAGGGCTTGTAAATTATTAGATTATCTTTGTAGCCTACTTATAATAAAGATTAGTCCATGAATAAGAAAAAAATAACAATTGCTCTCTTGGATATGTACGACGGAGTGCCCAATCAAGGAATGCGCTGTATAATTGACATAATAAATAGATTTAATCCTTTGGTAAGTTTTAAAATTTATGATGTTAGAGGAAAATGCGAATTGCCCGAAATTGATCAGTACGATATTTATATTTCTACAGGAGGCCCGGGAAATCCATTAATTGGTGACGGAGCCTGGGATACAAAATACTATGCTTTTATTGATGCCTTAACAAAATGGAACCTTGAAAATCCAGTAAAAAAGCATGTCTTGTTCATTTGTCATTCCTTTCAGATGGCTTGTAAACATTTTGGACTTGCTGAAATCACCAAAAGGAATGATACTTCGTTCGGTGTTATGACAATCCATAAAACGAAAGAAGGTCAAACTGATCCGCTTTTTGAAGGCTTAAGCGATCCTTTCTATGCTATTGATTCCAGAGATTATCAGGTGGTACAGCCTAATTTAAGTGTTTTTAAGAAAAAGGGTGCTAAAATCATTTCCTTGGAAAAAATTAGAGACCATGTGCAATACGAACGCGCGATTATGGCCGTCCGATTTACGGATTATTTTGTGGGTACACAATTTCATCCTGAAGCAGATCCAATAAGCTTTGTTTCTCATCTGAGAAATAAGGAGGCCAAAGAAAAAATAAAAGAGATGAAAGGGAAAAGAAAGTTTAGAAATATGCTGGAAGATTTATTGGATGATGACAAGATCTACAGAACAAATGAAACTTTGATTCCGAATTTTCTACGCGCTGCTATAAATGACTTGATGAAAACAAAAAAGATGATGTCTAATTAATTCCTTTAACTTGTATGATTTCAAAATATCGAAAACTATTCAATGAGCAATTCACAGAAAATAAATATCAGCAATTAAAAGATGATATCGCTTCTGACTTTGATTACGAACCGACTTTTCGAATTGCGGAAACTCCATTTTTTATATCTAACGAGCTAAAAGAACAATTAATAGAAGGTTGTAACGAAGTTGTAGCTTTAATTCAAGACGTTAACTTTAAGTCGTTAACAAATAAAGCATTAGGATTAAACAATAAAGTGCCCAATGAAGATGAGCATACTACTTTTTTGGCCATCGACTTTGGAATCTGTGAGGAGAACGGAGCTGTAGTCCCGAAACTGATTGAAGTACAAGGTTTTCCTTCTTTATATAATTATCAGACTAATTTATGCGATAAGTTTATTAATCAGTATCCCTTTCTTTACGAGTTAACTCCCTTTTTTAATGGTATTAATCCGGATGAATACTTGAAGATTATAGAAGATGTGATCTGCAATCATCATCCTAAGGAAAACGTCATTTTACTCGAAATAGAACCGGAAAAGCAAAACACAAAAATTGATTTTTACTACTGTAAAAGAGATATTGGAATACCGATTGTTTGCGTAACAGAACTAATTAAAAAAGGAAGACAGCTGTTTTATAAAAATGAAAATAACGAAGAGGTACTTGTAAAGCGTATTTACAACAGAGTCATCTTTGACGAATTGGACTTGCGTACAGATTTAAAATTAGATTTTAGTTTCTCTGATGATTTGGAGGTCGAATGGGTAGGACACCCCAATTGGTTTTTCAGAATTAGTAAATTCATCTTGCCTTTCTTAAAAGGGAAATATTTCATCGAGACGACACTTTTGAGCGAGTTAATTGAAATTCCCGACGATTTAGAAAATTATGTTTTAAAACCTCTATTTTCTTTTTCAGGAACTGGAGTTATTTTTCATGTTAAAAAAGAAGACATTGACGCTGTCGTGGAAAAGGAACTATACATTCTGCAAAAAAAGGTAAACTACATTCCCATAGTACAATCTCCGGATGGCAAGGTAAAAGCAGAAGTCCGGGTACTTTGTGTTTGGAAAAAAGAGGATGCTGCTCCTACTCTATTGTGTAATCTAGTGCGATTGAGCCGCGGTGAAATGATTGGGGTTAAATTCAATAAAGACAAAGACTGGGTGGGTGGAACTATCGGTTTGTTTGAAAGATAATTTATTTATTTCCACAGTTTTTGAAATAGAACGGGACAAACTTTCTCCATAGTTGCAGGTTCATCTGGATTCCAATTAAATTTTAGTAATGGATAATTTTCGTCATTGGTTACGAAGGCATCATAGTCAATATAAGAATATAAATCTTCACCCGTGCTATTCTTAAACGCATTCATTGCTACATACCAAAAACCTTCAAATTCATAAGATTCCCTGCCTTCAACCACTTCATTAACTAAAGCGTCAGGGTTGGATTTAACTCTGTAAAACACCTCTTTTCCCTGAGAAATTAACCAACATCTAAAATATTCAAATCCACCATCAGAGCATCCACCACTTACAATATATGCGGCACACCACAATTCTGGATTATAGCTGTCGTAAAGGAGTTGGTCTGTTCGCAAACGAAAGCCTATCATTTCTTGGGGAGTCAATTTCTCAATTTCGGAAACTAAAAAAAGCTCTTGATCTTCTTGGTTTGTAGTTTCCTTTAATGAATTTTCAATTAGTGCCCAATAAGCCTCTTCCTCTAACATTTCACTTGATTTTGGAAGTGAAATTGAATCGAGATTAATTCGAGGTGTAATTTCTAGATTTTCAATACTTTCCAATGGCTCTTCTTGAGTTTGCGCATTATTTTGAGCAAAAACAGTAATGCTAAAGAATAAAGAAAATAATACAATTGAATTTTTCATAAAACAAAAGGAATTTTACAATGTGTTTTTTAATACCTCCGTAAAATTAGCTAATTTTATTCTGTAATATCAAATTCGGCTACATAAAAATTAGCATCAATTTTAAGTTGAGGATTTTCTACAGTAACGGCATTAGTTACCCAGTCGGTAGTTGGTTTAATCCATTTTTCTTCGCCGCTCAGGGTTACTTTTACTGGCATATTGAAACCTGTGACACAATTAGTCCAGCGAAATCCTAGTTTTTTATCTTTAAAAAAATATTCTAAAGTTGGTATTCTAGTGTCCCTTAAATACTGATTAAAAACGGACGATAAATCAATTCCAACGGAAGTCGATAAATAATCTTCTATTTGCTTCGTAGTTACTGTTTGATGATAAAAAGTACTGTTTAAACCTCTTAAAATAGTTCTCCATTTTTCATCGTCATTTACAATTTGACGAATCGTATGCAGCATATTAGCCCCTTTATAGTACATATCGCTCGAACCTTCACTGTTTACGTCATAGTGGCCAATGATTGGTTTGTCATTTTCAATATTTTTTCGAATTCCTCTCACGTACTCATAACCGGCCTCTTTTCCGTAATAATACTCCACAAAAAGACTCTCTGAATAGTTGGTAAAACTCTCGTGAATCCACATATCTGCGATATCTTTATCTGTGATGTTATTCGCAAACCATTCATGCCCAGATTCATGGATAATAATGAAATCGAATTTAAGTCCCCAGCCTGTTCCGCTCAAATCTCTACCTCTATATCCATTTTTGAAGCCATTCCCATAAGTAACTGAACTCTGATGTTCCATTCCTAAATAAGGAGCTTCTACCAGTTTGTAACTGTCTTCATAAAACGGATAAGGTCCAAACCAATGTTCAAAAGCTTTAAGCATGCGAGGAACATCTTTAAATTGTTCTTTGGCTTTTGCCAAATTATCTCTCAAAACATAATAGCTACAATCTAAATCGCCTTTTTCTCCTTTGTATTTTTCAGAGAAAGAAACATAATCCCCAATATTTATATTTACACCGTAATTATTGATGGGATTAGAAACATACCAGTTAAACGTTTTGGTTCCGTCTTTTAGTTTTTTAACGCTAAGCAATCGTCCATTAGAGACATCGGTAAGGTTTCCGGGAACATTTACACTAATCAGCATACTTTCTACTTCATCGTACATATGATCCTTATTTGGCCACCATACACTAGCGCCCAATCCCTGACAGGAAGAGGCTATAAATGGATTGCCATTGCTGTCCTTTTTCCAAGTAATACCGCCATCCCATGGCGGATTCACGGCAACTTTTGGTTTTCCGCCGTAGAAAACGGTAAGTTCTTTTACAGTACCCAGTTTTTGAAGGGCAACCAATTCAATAAAAAAAGCATTTCCTTCTCGTTTATATTTTAATTCAACGCCATCTTGAATTACTTTATATATCTCTAAAGGATTTTGCAGATCAATTTGCATGCGGTTGTATTCTTGTACTACTTGATATTTAATAGTATTGGAACCTGTTATAGTACTGTCTTTGGGATTTACTTTAATATCCAAATGATAATACTTCACGTCCCACCACGCTCTTTCTTTAGTAATGCTTCCTCTGAGACTGTCTTGTTTGGTAAATACTACTTCAGATTTACCCAAAAGCCCTTGGGCAAAACTACTATTCGAAATAAATACTACGGCACAAATAATAACAAAAATTTTTTTCATGAATGCGGAATCTTTTAATACAATTCTATTTTTAAATCGGAACTATTCTATTAATGTAGTTTTGAGACTGTTTCTTGGGGTACCACTACAGTAAAATCAGCGACTAAGCGATCTACATATTCAGTTAGTAGCTCTAAAACTCTTTCGCTTTTATCAGACTGAACCACTAATCCGGCATGGTAATCTAGAGGAACTCTAAAGCAAACCTCAGGGTCAGAAAAAGAAGACAGATCAGGATTTTGATATTTAGACAAAGTCAATACAATTCCTGCATAGCCTTTTTTTACTTTTGGTAACTTATATTTTTGATCTCTTACCAATGCATCTTCAATGGCGGCCCATTCTTTCCAAAGATTTATATTTGAAGCAGCTTCGACCATTTCTGCTAGATGCGCTCCACCTACGCGAGATGATGTTTCTAAAAAGTAAATTTTTCCATCTTCATCGCTTTTAATAAATTCAGTATGTGCAGCGCCATGTTTTAATCCGAAATCTTTCATGACTTGCTCATTTACCTTTTTTATCGCTTTATCGTCTTCCGAATTATAAGGAATATTGGAGCTACGAAAAACACCACCACCTTGTGATATTTCCATCGGAGTGACCAAGTATTTTGAAGTCAAGCTAAAAATGACTTTGCGATCTGAAATCAAACTATCACAATGATATACTGCACCTAGTTTGAATTGTTCCAGTAAATATTTGAAACGGTTGTTTCCCATTTCATTAATATGAATCCATAAGGTTTCTTTATCGTATACTTTTATAATACCGTTCGCCGAGGCTTCTGACCGTGGTTTTAAAACCCATGGAGGAGACACAGTATCGGCAAACGTATTAATGTCGTGATCGTTAAATAAAGAACAAAAAGCCGGAATAGAAATGCCACAACTCTTTGCTCTCATGCGCATCGCCAGTTTATCTCTAAAATAACGTCCCGTAGTTTGTCCCATACCATCAATTCGCAGGTTTTCTCTCAGATAGGTTGCTTTTTCTACATCATAATCATCTAATGCTACAATGGCATCAATTTGATTCGACTTCATTAAGTTCCCAACACCCAATAATAAATGCTCTAAGTTCCAATCGATATCCTGACCTTGCATATAAAAGGTTTCGTCTATAGAATCATGCGGCCATGGTTTGTCTCTCAGTTTTTCACTGGTTATGAGGTAGACTTTGTTGCCCAAACTTTTTAAATGAATTAAAAAATCGGCTCCCTTGAAATAATTCGAAATACAAATGAAGGTTTTAGGATTTTGCATAAGCTTATAAATTTTCAATGAATTTGGTTAATAAATGTACTCCGTATGCCTTAGCATGTTTGCTTTTTGCAAATTCATCGTCGCCAAATGCTACACCAGCGACATCCAAATGTGCCCAAGCAGCATGCTCGTTTGTAAAATATTCTAAAAATTTAGCCGCGCTAATAGCACCAGCTACTGGTTTTCCGCTATAATTTTTTACATCTGCAATGTCACTTTCAATGTCTTGTTTGTAGACATCCCAAAGTGGTAATTGCCACAGACGCTCGCCTACTGAATCTCCCGCTTCCTGCAGCTTTTTGGAAATAGTTTCATTATTGGTAAACAAAGCACCACATTCGTATCCTAATGTTCCAACACTACTTCCAGTAAGTGTAGCGATATCAACTATATATTCTGGCTTGTAATTTTTTATAAGATAGGAAATACCATCTGCTAGGACCAAACGACCTTCAGCATCAGTATCAATAATTTCGATTGAAGTTCCGTTGTAACTATGAATCACATCACTTGGTAAAAATGCTTTTGCATCGACAGCATTTTCTGCACAAGGGACAATAGCAGTGACTTTTACAGGCAATTGCAAATCAGCAATCAATTGCATGGCTCCAAACACGGCAGCACCACCAGCCATGTCACACTTCATATGAACCATTCCTGCTGTTTTTATATTCAAACCTCCAGTGTCAAAAGTAATTCCTTTACCCACTAGCCCAACATGCTTTAAGTTAGGAACATCTTCTTTTGGGGTATAAGTCATGATAACAAATTGTGGTTCATTTTCACTGCCTTTTCCAACCGCTAAAAAAGCACCGAGTCCTTCTATTTGACATGCTTCAAGACCAAGAACATTGACCTCAAATCCATATTTACCGCCTTTATCTTGAGCCCAATTTGCAAGATACTTCGGTGTTACTTTATTTGGTGGTAAATCAACCAGTTCTAAAGTTTGAAGTTGGGCGCGAGCAATTTTGATCGCTTTATCGATTGTTGCCGAATAATCTTTAGAAGATAAAATTTCTAGTTCAAAATCCGGATTTAAAAAAGGATGTTCGTCCACTTTTTTGAAATGACCTAAATTATAAGTACCTAACAATAGACCAGAAACGGTTGCTTCTACTTGGTCAGTATTGAATTCTTCTGGAACAAATAATGCTACATTTTTTCCAAAAGATTCTTTTTCCTTAGCGGAAATTCTCCTCGCTATTGTTTTTAATCCCTTGTACTCGATTGCTTTACCTAGTCCAATAAATAGGTAGGTAATGTTATTATTCTCGGCTAAATAAGAGGTATCCTTCTTGCCGTAGAAAACTTTAGACGATATTTCTAAACCTTCAAATTGGATTGGAACTATACTTTTTGCATTAGTTTCAAAAACGGGTATTAAAACGGTTCCTGAAAAATTCTCTAATTTATCTATTTGCTTCGTTTTCATTTAATTATCTTTTGTGTTAAAAAAAAGCCACTCAATAGCTTTAGGAAATTCATCACTCCAATAGGTCTCGTTGTGTTTTCCTTCTTTATTGATGCTCAAATTAATTTTCATTTTATCTTTTACAAATTCGTTTGCAATGGCGCGATCCTTGAATTTTTTTACATGTTCTATCATAGTGTCACTTTCATCACCACCGGCATATAAATATATTTTGGTGTCTTCTGTAACGTCTTCGTCCACTTTTATTTTCATATCAGGCTTAACCCAAAGCGAAGGAGAAAAAATCATCAATTTACCAAACACTTTTGGATATCTCAGTCCACTAAAAATACTGATTAATGCACCCATTGAACTACCCCCTATTCCGGTATTAGCGCGGTCTGTTTTAGTACGGAAATTAGTATCTACAAACGGTTTCAACGTTTTGGTTACAAAACGGATGTATTTTTTTCCCTGTCCTTTTCCTAATATTGTTTTACCTACATTATATTCTTTTAGTCTGTCTTCTTCCGCATGTTCAATGGCAATTATAATAATCTTTCCAATTTTATACTCTGACATTACAGCCAATTTTTTGTCAATCTCCCAATTACCATATTCTGTATTCTCATTGAATAAATTCTGGGCATCCTGTAAATACATCACGGGATAGCTTTCGTGTGAAGTATCATAATCGTGAGGAAGCAACGCCCATATTTTCCTAGTTCGATTCAGTTCAGTAATTTCAAATTCATCCGAAATGAGTAGGACTTGTGGCAAATAGCTTGGTTTGAATGGCAGCCAGTTTTTTCTCCACCTACTTACATGTTCGTTTTGTATTCCCGTATGCTTCTTTGTTGACCTGTTTTCAGTACGATTGCCGTTCCTGTCAATTTCCACTTCGCTCCAATCCCCTTTTGTAAATTTATACAATAAAGTTTCAGGATAGTCAAAATCATGGGTGAATTTGAAATGATATAAACCACTTCCAATTTTTTCCATTACGAACTCTTTATCTTGCGTATCCCAATCGTTAAAATTACCCGAAAAATATACTGGACGTAAATCATCTTCATCGGTGGTTAATATTATGTGCAGTCCTGTTTTTATGATTGTACCTTTAAGATCTAAAGTGTTGCTTGTATTGTCAAAATTCATAACGTGTAATGTGGTATTTTATAAATAATAGTAAATATAGGGGATTGCAACTTGAAATAAAAGAAAAAATAAAACCCAACAGCAAATGAAATTACTGTTGGGTTTTATATCGTTTAATTAAAAAGAAAAAAAATATCTATTTTTGGCGACTTTTTAATACGTCAACTACATCGTTGATTTTGAACCCTTTTGCCTGTAGTAGAATTAGGTAATGGAAAAGTAAATCGGCACTTTCACTTAAAAACAAGTCGTCGTTTTCATCTTTTGCCTCGATAACCACTTCGACTGCTTCTTCACCGACTTTCTGTGCAATCTTATTGATTCCTAATTTAAATAAAGAAGCCACATAACTCTTTTCAGAATCTGCATTTTCTCTTCGTGCTTGAATGGTGTCTTCAAGAGCAGAAATGAAACCGTAATTCGTTTTGTTTTTTGTTGCCCAGCAGGTATCAGTTCCTTTGTGACATGTAGGGCCTTCCGGTTTTACTTGAATTAGCAAGGTGTCATTGTCACAGTCATTTTTGATGTCTATTAGATTCAAAAAATTACCACTTTCCTCTCCTTTTGTCCAAAGTCTTTGTTTCGATCTGCTGTAAAATGTCACTTTTTTAGTATCCACAGTTTTTTGATAGGCTTCCGCATTCATATAACCTAACATTAAAACAGTATTGGTTTCACTATCCTGAATTATGACAGGAATTAATCCGTCTGTATTTTTTGAAAAATCTATATTCATTATTTTTAGTCTAAAGTTATAAAGTCGAATGTCTTAAAGATAAAACTATATTCTAACCTCAATATTATTATTTTTAAGTTCTTTTTTTAGTGTTTTGATTTCAATTTCTTTAAAGTGAAATACGCTTGCTGCCAATGCTGCATCTGCCTTTCCATCAATAAAAGTATCTACAAAATGTTGTATGTTCCCAGCACCACCCGAGGCAATTATTGGAATATTGACTAAACTTGAAAGTTTGGCTAAAGCTTCATTTGCAAATCCGTTTTTGGTTCCATCATTATCCATTGATGTAAACAGGATTTCCCCCGCGCCTCTTTGTTCTACTTCTTTTGCCCAATCAAACAAGTTCAATTCCGTTGGCACTTTTCCCCCTACCAAATGTACAATCCAGCGACCGTCAATCTGTTTGGCATCGATTGCAACAACTACACATTGACTTCCAAATTTTTGAGCCAAGTCATTAATCAATTGGGGATTTTTTACAGCCGAGGAATTGATTGAAACCTTATCCGCTCCATTCTGAAGCAAAATTTCAACATCCTCCACGGATGAAATTCCACCACCTACCGTAAACGGGATATTAATTGTAGAAGCCACTTTTCGTACTAAATCAACCAAAGTTTTTCTTCTTTCTTCTGTTGCAGAAATATCCAAGAAAACCAATTCATCAGCTCCTTCATCGGAATAGATTTTGGCTAATTCCACAGGATCACCAGCATCACGCAAATCTACGAAATTTACACCTTTAACGGTTCGTCCGTTTTTTATATCTAGACAGGGGATTATTCTTTTTGTTAGCATGTCATTTTTTGTTACACAGAGGTTCGCAGAGCTTCCACAGAGATACGCAAAACTTTTGTCAAGCTCTGTGTTCTCTTTGTGTTACTTTGCCGAATACTCTATGGCATTATACATTCATTTAATTGTTTATTCCACATAGATTCTCGAAGTTTTCACACAGACACACAAAAATCTCAGCTAATCTTCGTTTTTCCTTTGTGTCTCTTTGCGAAATACTTATTTATTTAATATGTAGTTTTCTAATTGTTTCAAACTAATTCGTCCTTCGTAAATCGCTTTTCCTATTATAGTGCCTTCGCAACCTAATTCGGCTAATTTAGGCAATTCATCAAAGGTAGAAATTCCACCTGAAGCGATTAATTTTATTGCTTTGGCTTTCGCCAACTTCTCGACTGCGCTCGAAGTGACGTTGCATTCATCAATAATTTTTTTATACAAATCAAAACTTGGTCCTTCAAGCATTCCATCTTTGGCTATATCTGTACAAATAACGTGTTGAATTCCTTTAGCTTGATATCCTTGTATAAATGGAATTAAGTCTTCATCAGATTCTTCTAACCAACCTGATACAGCTACTTTTTCATTAGTTGCATCTGCTCCAAGTATGATTTTATCAGCACCGTATTCTTGAATCCATTTTTCGAATAAGGCTCTGTTTTTGACTGCAATACTTCCACCGGTGATTTGGTTAGCACCACTTTCAAAAGCAATTTTCAAGTCGGCATCCGACTTCAATCCACCGCCAAAATCAATTTTCAATTTTGTTTTAGAAGCAATTTGCTCTAATATTTTGTAGTTGACAATCTGACTTGACTTTGCACCGTCAAGATCCACTAAATGTAAATATTCAATTCCGTGCGCTTCAAATTCTTTGGCAACCTCAAGCGGATTTTCATTATAAATTATCTTGGTGTTGTAATCCCCTTTTGACAAGCGAACACATTTTCCGTCGATGATATCTATTGCAGGTATTATTCTCATTTGATTTTCGATTGTAGATTAACGATTTTTGATTTCAGATTGTACTTGAAATTGATTTTTGCCATTGTCATTAAAATAGTTATAATTTTAGAAAGTTTCCAAGAATTTTCTCCCCTACATCACCACTTTTCTCGGGATGAAACTGGGTTCCGTAAAAATTATCCTTTTGCAATGCTGATGCATATTCTACTTCATAATTTGTTGTGGCAATCGCTTCATCACAAAGTGGTGCATAAAAACTATGTACTAAATACATGTATTCGTTTTCAGCAATCCCGTCGAATAAAGCCGACTTCAAATTGTATATTTGATTCCAACCCATTTGTGGCACTTTTACTTTTGAAGTAAATTTAATCACATCTATATTAAAAATCCCCAAACCATTGGTATTCCCTTCTTCTGATTTGTTGCACATTAACTGCATTCCCAAACAAATTCCTAAAACAGGTTGCGTTAATGTTGGAATTAAACTGTCCAATCCGCTTGCTAAAAGCATTTTCATCGCTGAACTGGCTTCACCCACTCCTGGAAAAATCACTTTGTCAGCTGCTTTGATTTCATCAGGGTTGTTACTCAAAACCGCTTTGAATCCCAATCTTTCGATAGCAAACATAATGCTCTGAATATTTCCTGCTCCGTAATTTATGATTACTATTTTCATCTATTTTTGTTTCAAGTTTAAAGTTTCAGGTTTAAAGTTATCGTGCTAACTTTAAACCTGAAACTTTAAACAACTTTTTTAAAGCATCCCTTTCGTCGATGGCAAAATCATTTTCTCGGTATCGCGTTTTACGGCTACTTTTATCGCTTTGGCGAAAGCCTTAAAAATTGCCTCAATTTTGTGATGTTCATTTTGTCCTTCCGCTTTTATATTGATGTTCGCTTTGGCACCATCAGAGAAAGATTTAAAGAAATGCAAAAACATCTCTGTTGGCATTTTTCCTACCATTTCGCGTTTGAATTCGGTTTCCCAAACCAACCAGTTTCTACCTCCAAAGTCAATCGCTACTTGCGCTAAGCAGTCGTCCATAGGCAAACAGAAACCGTAACGCTCAATCCCTAGTTTATTTCCTAATGCTTTCGCAAAAACTTCACCTAAAGCAATCGCGGTATCTTCAATTGTATGATGTTCGTCCACTTCTAAATCTCCTTTTACAAGGATTTCTAAGTCCATTTGTCCGTGACGTGCAATTTGGTCTAGCATATGATCAAAAAAAGCAATTCCAGTTTCGATTTTGCTCTTTCCTGTTCCATCCAAATTTAAATTGATGTAAATATCCGTTTCATTCGTTTTTCTCGAAATTGTAGCCGAACGTGCCTCTAATTTCAAATACTCATAAATCTCTTTCCAGTCCGTTGATTGTAATGTAATAACATCATCTAATTCTTCACGCTTAGAAGCGATTTCAGTACTTCCCGCACCTTCACTCACGTTCATGAAAATTGCTTTTGCACCTAGGTTTTTAGCCAATTCCACATCTGTTAAACGATCTCCTAATACAAATGAGTTAACCAAATCATAAGCTGGGTTATCGATGTATTTTAGTAACATTCCAGTCCTTGGTTTGCGCGTTGGCGCATTATCCTCTGGAAACGACCGATCAACAAAAATATCATCAAAAAGAACGCCTTCATTTTCGAAAGCTCTTAAAATAAAATTCTGTGTTGGCCAAAACGTATCTTCTGGAAAACTGTCTGTTCCTAAACCGTCTTGGTTGGTCACCATGACCAATTCGTATTCTAATTCCTTAGCAATTTTTGCCAAATATTGAAATGCTTTTGGATAAAATTCTAATTTATCTAAACTATCTAATTGGTATCCTTCTGGTTCTAAAACCATAGTTCCGTCACGATCTATAAAAAGTACTTTTTTCATTTGTTATAATTTAAAAGAAACACAAATTTCACAGATTTTCACGAATTAGCAATCGCTTAAATTCTATTTATTTTGAGTTCTATTTTCTTATTTTTTTTCTAAAACTATTTTATTTTTAATAACTACACTTTCAAAATAACACTTCTAAAATTTGTGTTTAAATTGTCGTCAATGCCTCCATTAACTTCTTATTTTCTTCTGCTGTACCAATAGTCAAACGCAAGGTATTTTCACATAAAGGTTGCGTAGTTCTATTTCTAATCACAATTCCTTTGGCAATTAATTCATTGTATCTTTTATTGGCGTCATCTACTTTTATTAAAACAAAATTTGCTTCTGTCGGATAAATTTTAGATACAAATTTTACCTCATTTAATACTTTAAGTAAATCATCTCTTTGTATTACAATTGAGTCTATTTCTAATTGTATTTTTTCTTTATCAGCTAATCTTTCTAAGGCTCTTTGTTGTGTTAACTCATTCACATTATAAGGTGGTTTTATTTTGTTTAAAACCGAAATAATGGCTGCAGATGCATAGCAAATCCCTAAACGAATTCCAGCTAAACCGTACGCTTTTGATAAAGTTTGTGTAATGATTAAATTAGGATATTCGTCCAATTCATTTAACCAACTTTGCTTTTTTGAGAAATCAATATACGCTTCGTCAATGACTACTAATCCCTTAAAATTTTGAAGTAAAGTAACCACACTTTCATCATCAAATGAATTTCCTGTAGGGTTATTCGGCGAACATAAAAAGATCATTTTTGTATTTGTATCAACCGCTTCTAGAATGGAATCGATCTCAGGTTGGAAATCTGTAGACAATAAAATTTCTCTGTTTTCAACTGCGTTAATATTAGCCAATACGCTATACATTCCGTATGTTGGTGGCAAAGTAATTACGTTATCTGTTTTAGGTTCGCAAAAAGCCCTGAACAATAAATCCAATACTTCGTCGCTTCCATTACCTAATAAAACTTGATCTACTTTCAGGTTTCTTTGTTTGGCTAAAACCGCTTTTACGCTGCTTTGCTCAGGATCAGGATAACGATTCACTCCATTTTGATATGGATTTTCATTGGCATCCAAAAATATCATTTGAGCCACATCAAAATCTTTGAATTCATCACGAGCAGATGAATACGGTTTCATGGTTTTAACGTTCTCACGAACTAAATTATTTATGTCGAAACTATTTTCCATCTTTAATCGCTTTTAATCGTAATGTAACTGCATTTTTGTGTGCTTGCAAGCCTTCCTCTTCGGCCATCACTTCAATTGCTTTTCCAATATTCTGAATTCCTACTTCAGAAATCTTCTGAAAAGTCATTGATTTTGTAAAACTATCCAAGTTTACACCGCTATAGTTTTTAGCATAACCATTTGTTGGTAAAGTATGATTAGTTCCCGAAGCATAATCTCCAGCACTTTCAGGCGTGTAGTTTCCTATAAAAATAGAACCTGCATTTTCGATTCCGTCAATATAAAAATCATCCGATGATGTGCAAGCTATAAAGTGTTCTGGTCCGTATTCATTGATTAAATCCAAAGCGATTTGGTTATTTTCGACAAAAATCAACTTTGAATTAGCAATTGCTTTCTCGGCAATGTCTTTTCTTGGTAAAGCGTCTAATTGGATTTGAATTTCTTCTTCAACGGCGTCAATTAATGTCTTTGAGGTTGAAACCAAAATCACTTGACTATCCGTACCGTGTTCTGCTTGCGACAACAAATCTGAAGCTACAAAAGCAGGAACAGCAGTATCATCTGCAACAATCAATAGTTCGGAAGGACCAGCAGGCATGTCTATTGCTACACCAAACTGCGTTGCTAATTGTTTCGCTACGGTTACAAATTGATTTCCTGGTCCGAAAATTTTATATGCTCTAGGAATTGTTTCCGTTCCAAAAGTCATTGCAGCGATAGCTTGTATCCCTCCTACTTTTAGAATTTTAGTAACTCCACATAAATTGGCAGCATATAAAATAGCTGGATTTATATTTCCTTTTTTATCAGGAGGAGAACAAAGAACAATTTCTTTGCAACCTGCAATATTTGCAGGAACAGCCAACATTAAAACGGTTGAAAATAAAGGTGCCGTTCCACCAGGAATGTATAAACCAATCTTTTGAATAGGTCTTTTTTCTTGCCAGCATTCAACTCCTGCAACTGTTTCAACGGCTACTCTTACTGTTTTTTGAGCAGCATGAAACTTTTCGATATTATTTTTAGCTAACTGAATGGCTTCTTTCAATTCTGTCGAAACAGCAGCGACCGCGGTTTCAATTTCAGCTTTGGTGACTTCTAATTTATCGATGGCAACACCGTCAAATAGAGAAGTATATTTGGCTACAGCCTCATCTCCTTTTTTTTGAACTTCCTTAAAAATTTCTTTTACCGTTAGTTCGATATCGTCTACCGTTTTAGTAGGTCTTTCTAGTATATCTGACCAGGTTTCTGGCGTTGGGTTGTATATTTTGTTCATAGTTTTGTCATTTAACCGAAAAGATTTTTCGAAAAGTTTACAAAAGCATCAATCAGCAAGTTTTTCAAAACTCATAATTCATACTTACTAATTTATAATTCTAAAGTACCATTTTTTCAATTGGACAAATCAAGATCCCTTCGGCACCAGCGTCTTTCAACTGGTCAATTACATCCCAAAAAGTGTCTTTATCTATTACCGAGTGTACACTACTCCATCCTTCTTGTGCTAAAGGCAATACCGTTAAACTACGTAAAACTGGAAGAATTTTTCCAACTGCATCTATTTTATCATTAGGCACGTTCATCAAAATGTATTTTGATTTTCTGGCTCTCAAAACAGATTCAATTCTGAATTGTAATGTGTCAATTAGTTTTTGAACCTCTGGAGTCACTTTAGGAGAAACAGCTAATACTGCTTCACTCTTATAAATGATTTCAACTTCTTTCAGATTATTTTTGAATAAAGTACTTCCACTAGATACAATATCAACGATAGCGTCAGCAAGACCAATATTGGGAGCAATCTCTACAGAACCTGAAATTTGGTGAATATCAACATTTACTCCAAAAGAATTGAAATATTCAATCACTGTATTTGGATAAGAAGTTGCAATACGCAGTCCGTTTAAATCTTGAATCGAATTGTACTCGAATGTTTTAGGAACAGCGACAGAAACTTTACATTTTGAAAAACCTAGTTTTTGAACTACTTGAATTCCTTTTCCTTTTTCGACTAATAAATTATCTCCAACAATGGCGATATCTACCACACCGTCAATCAAATATTGAGGAATATCTGAATTTCTTAAATATAGAACTTCTAATGGAAAGTTTGAGGCTTCCGCTTTTAATTGATCAATTCCGTTGTTAATAGAAATCCCACAATCTTTCAAGATCTGAATGCTGTCTTCGTTTAAACGTCCTGATTTTTGAATTGCAATTTTTAATGTACTCATTGTAATGTTTTTTAGTTTGTTTGTAATATTATGTTTGAGTACAAAGGATATTAAATAAAAAACCCGTTTGATGTACTCAAACGGGTTTTAAAATATGATGATTTACAACCATATCATTAACACATCGCTTGAGAGCAATAATGGAAATGATGATGATGTAATTGTATTGTGAACATAATTTTTTTTATTTCTTTATACAGCAAATATAAGAGCTTTTTTGATTAAAAAGCAATTTTTAGTTTAACTAAATATGACTAATTTGTTAAATAAAACTATTCTTCGTTTTTATCCGTAGTACTTTCTGATTGGAAATTACCATTTTCAACAGCTGAATTCAATGTATTATCACGAATTTCAGTATGACGTATTTCTCCTCCTGAGGTTCCCACACTTGATCCCAAAACTGCAGCTCCTAAAGCTAAAACAAGCGTAATATAAGATGTAAATTTAGAAAATTTATGGTTCTTTATACTCGTATATAGTGATGCTAAACTAAAAATTCCCGTAGCATATAATAACAAGGCTAACTTTTCAGCTAATTCTTCATGTTCATGAATGATCTGTTTGCCAATATTTGGCATATCTTCCACCATTTCCTCAGCTCCATCGCCCGTATACATACTTAAAAATGCAAAAATAGCGGCGACAATTAATACTATATAAGCAGTATTTTTGACTGAATTGTTTTTTAAAACCAATCCAGCAATTAAAATTCCCAAACCAAATATTGTTCCGATAATAGGGAAATGGTTTACCACTAAGTGTAAATGAGCATCATTCATAAGTTTTATATTTTTAACAAACATTAATAAGGAACAAACATAATAAATTTATCCAGCTAATGAAACCCCAATTAAGGATCCAATACCATAAGTGATAGCAGCTGCAGCTAATCCAAAGAAAACTTGTCTAAATCCCGAAAACAAAATCCCTTTGCCTGTCAATAAGGTGATGGCAGCGCCAATTCCAAAAAGTCCGATAACACTGCTACCAATACTCAAAAGTATAGCATTTTTCCCGTCTAAAAACATAAAAGGATACAATGGTATAATCGCTCCAATTGAAAATAAAATAAAGGAAGCAATTGCTGCCTCCCAGGCAGAACCTCCCAGTTCTTCTTTATCTATACCTAATTCTTCGGTGATTATGGCGTCAATAGCTGTTTCATGGCTTTCAAAAGCTTTATCTGCCAGTTTTTGCGCTTCAATCACATTCATTCCTTTAGCCTGATACAATAAAACTAATTCTTTTTTTTCTTCTTCGGGAGATGCTTCTAATTCTTCTGTTTCTAAGTCGATTTGGCGTTGATTCAATTCTCTAGAACTTTGAACCGAAAGCCATTCTCCTAATGCCATTGAAATCGCTCCAGCCATCAGTCCTGCAATTCCCGTCAATAAAATAGTATTGTTAGAGACCGCAGCGCCAGCGACGCCCATGACTAAACTCATATTGGAAACCAGACCGTCATTCGATCCTAAAACAGCTGCACGTAAGGCATTTCCACCTACTGATTTATGACGGCTTTCAAATTTAGAAAGAAACCCTCCAGACACATTTAAAGCGGCATTATTGTTAACCGCTTCAATGATATTTAAATGGTTGTGTTCAAAACCAGTAGGTTTTTCACCCTTTTCAATTTTATTCTTTATAGCATTAATAGCAAACTGTTTTTCGACACTTGACAAACTACTGATTATAGATCCGTAACCAAACAACTTACCCAACTTAAGCTGAAATTTAGCTCTAGAAGATGGTGCAGGCATTTCATATTTCTGTTCAATAGTCCTTACTTTATCCAACATATGTTGCGCATGCCCTTTCTCAATATCTGACAAACTGCGTAAGACCCTATTGAGATTTTCATCCGCTTGAATTTCGGCGATGCTATCATAAAGAAAAGCAGTGTCAACTTCAGTTTGCAGTTGCCCTTTCAGTTTATTTAAATCCATACTTTAGAATTAATTAACCACGTCAAAAACGCCTTTTGTTAAAATTTTAGAAGAAGAATTAATTTGATTATCAGGAATAATTTCAACATATTTCTCTGATTTCTCTCCTATTTTTACTGCTATCTTTTTAAAGAAATAACTGTCGTTTTTTTCTTGCTTCAATAAAAGTACGAAATTTTTGTCGTTCTCAGTAATTAAAGCTCCTGTAGGGATTGCTAGGCCTTTTTTAGAATTTACCACAATAGCCGCTTCTACAAACATTCCAGTAATTAATTTTTGCTTGATATTATCGTCTAAATGCCCGTGAACATTGATCGTTCTGTCATTTCCTTCAATAGATTTTCCTACTAAATGTACTTTGGCATGGAATACTTCTTTTGTAGCTTCTGGCACGGTAAAATTGATGTCTTGGTCTACTTTTACTTTTAAGATGTCTTTTTCGAATACATTTAATTCTAAATGCAAATGATCCGTTTCTATAATTTCAAGCATTACATCAGAAGGTGCTACATACATACCAACATTGGCATTCATTACGACAATATCACCCGATATAGGAGCGAAAATAGTAATTACTGAGGTCAATTTACCATTTTCGACGTTTACAGCATTAATGCCTAACAGCTGCAATTTTGCTTTTAAACTTTGATACATTGCTTTTGCTCTTCGATACTCACTTTCCGCTTTTAGATAGTTTTTTTGAGAAGTAATTTTTTCATCAAATAATGTTTTTTGACGTTCGTATTCTGATTTTAAATATTTAATTTGTTCCGCTACTTCCAAATATTCTTTTTGAATATCAAGAAATTCTGTGTTTTCTAAAGTCAATAATGCTTGTCCTTTTCTCACTTTATCACCTACTAATAACGTAGTTGCTTTGATGTTTCCTCCAACAAACGTAGTTACTTTCGCTCTGTTTTGCGGCGGAACATCTATTTTTCCAGTTGTTTTTACAGTTACTTCAAAATCTTGTTCCACAGGACTTCCTATTTCCATTGCCGAAGATTTAAATTGTGGCAGTGTCACCGTTACTAAAGTAGTATCGGTAGCAACGGCTTCTTCTGTTTTAGTTTCTTTGCACGAAAATAGAACGATTGACAAGGCGAGTATATATAGTGTTTTTTTCATTTTTTAGGTTTTAGAAATTAAGGTATTGTGAATCGAGTTGGGTTCCATTGAATTTAAGTACGTTGTCGAGATATTCAACTTGAATAGCGGTTGCATTCTCTAAACTTTGAATGTATTGGAAGAAATCAATTTCTCCATGTTTATAGCTTAAATTCGCCACTTTAAGAATCTCATCCGATAACTTTTTTCCATATTGGTTGTAATAATTTATTGCTTCTTGATATTTCGCTAATTCGTTCTTTTTTTGATTCACAAATTGCGTTCTTTTTTGTTCTTCATTTTGCTTCTGTTGTTCCCAACTTTGTAATTCCAGTTGAGCCACTTTTGCTTTAGAAACATTTCCAGAGAATAAAAGTGGAACCCCAATTCCAATTTGAAAACCATTCAATGATTGCGACAATCCCTTATTGGACCCTCTAAAATACTCCAAATGCAAATCAGGCAACCAATGTTGTTTTTCAAGTTTAATTTGGCTTTTGTAACTATTCGTAACACTCTCTAAATATTTATTATGAACGGCTGTACTTAAATCTGCTGTTGAATTAAATAGCGGAGTGATTGAATTGTTTTTTATTGCAATTTTTTCATCGGTTTGAATCAAGGAATACAGCAAATCATACTGTGCTTTTTTATCATTTTCAATTTGAGAAAGGCTTGTTTTTATTTGTCTAAATTTAGCTTGTGCCGTTATTTTTTCGAGATAATTGGTTTCACCTAATTCAAAACGTCTATCACTTGCTTTTGAAAAATTTTGATATAAACTGTCCAAATAGAAATATAGTTTTTCTTGGTTTTGTAAATACACAATGTGATAATATACTTTAGAAATTTCTAACGAAAGTTTATTTTTTTGAATTTCAAAGCTGGCTTTTTCCTTTTCATATTCCGTTACATTTACCTTTTTCTGAGCTCCATATACTGTGGGAAAAGAAAAACGTTGTTGCGCTCCAAAAATCTTTAAAGGTTCATTATTAAAAGCCAGATTATTCTGGTCGTAATTGTAATAAATAGTAGTTTTATCAAAGGTATAAGCGCTTTTTATATTAGCCTGGTATTTATCAACCTGCAATTGATAGGCTTTTAAACCTTTGTTATTAGTGATCCCTTTTCCTATCAAACTATCTAGTTCCGGATTTGAATTTTGTGAAAAAGCAAATGAAGTGCTTAACAACAATAGAATTAGATAGGTGTTACTATGATGTTTTTTAAATTTTGCCTTTTTAAACTCTTTTCCATCGAAAACCTTGAATAAAATAGGTAGTACTACCATCGTTAAAATTGTTGCTGTAAATAATCCTCCAATTACGACTGTTGCCAAAGGTCTTTGCACTTCTGCTCCTGCAGAAGAAGATATCGCCATTGGTAAAAAACCTAAGGCTGCAGCGGCTGCCGTTAATAAAACAGGGCGCAATCTATCGGTTGTTCCTTTCAATATGAGTTCATCAATGTTTTTCATTCCTTGATGTTTTAATTCTTTAAAATGTTCAATTAATACAATTCCGTTTAAAACTGCAATACCAAAGAGCGCAATAAAACCAACACCCGCTGATATACTAAAAGGCAATCCTCTCATCCATAAAAATAACACTCCTCCCACTGCTGAAAGCGGAATTGCTGAATACACCATTAAGGCTTCTTTGATCGAACCGAAAGCAAAGTACAATAAGATAAAAATCAAGATTAATGCAATAGGTACGGCAACCAATAATCTGGCTTTGGCACTTTGAAGATTTTCAAACTGTCCTCCATACTGAACGTAATAGCCTGCAGGCAGTTTAACTTTTGTATCCACAATGTGCTGAATGTCAGTAACCACACTTTGTAAATCCCTGTTTCGAACATTAATTCCTACTACTATTCTTCTATTGGTGTTATCTCTTGATATTTTGGCAGGACCTTCAGTGTATTCAATGTTTGCTAATTCCTGTAGCGGAATCTGTTCTCCATTAGGAGCCGAAACATATAAATTTTTCAAGTCATTAATATCACGCCTATTGGTTTGATCCAAACGAATTACCATGTCAAATCGTTTTTCACCTTCAAATACATTACCCACTGTTTTTCCTGCGAATCCCAGCGCAATCATATCATTCAGCTCTGTAATATTCAAACCATAACGAGCAATTTTAGAACGATCATAACGCACGGTCATTTGAGGTAAACCTTCCGTTTTTTCGATAATAATATCTGAGGCTCCTTCTACTTTTTCAATGGCTTTTTTAATTTCATGTGCTTTCTTAGCTAATACATTCAAATCCTCGCCAAATACTTTAACAGCAACATCTGAGCGCGTTCCAGAGATTAATTCGTTGAATCTCATTTCGATCGGTTGGGTAAATTCAATTTCCATATTTGGAATTTGTTTTTCAATCGCTGCTTTAATTTTATCTGCCAGTTCATCTTTACTTTCTGCTGACACCCATTCTGATTTTGGCTTTAGCTTAACTATAACATCACTTTCCTCCATGCTCATAGGGTCAGTAGGAACTTCGGCAGCACCTATTCTGCTCACTACTTGTTCTACTTCTGGAAAGTTTTTTAGAATAATTTGTTCTATTTTAGTAGTGGTAGCAATCGTCTTTGTCAAAGAAGTTCCTGTTTTCAATACGGGCTGAATCACAAAATCTCCTTCGTCTAAAGTGGGTATAAATTCCCCTCCCATAGTCGTAAATAAAACTACTGCCATCACTAATAATCCCAAAGCGCCATATAATACTTTTTTAGTATTGCTTAAAGCCCATGTTATGACAGGGAGATACCACGAATTTAATTTTCGAATTAATTTACTAGAAAATGACTTAGGGTTCTCTTCTTTAGGTTTCAAAAATAACGACGAAACAACGGGAACATAGGTAAAGCAAAAGATCATCGCTCCCACTAAGGCAAAGCTAAATGTCATTGCCATAGGTTTGAACATTTTACCTTCTATGCCTGAAAGAGAAAGAATTGGAATAAAAACAATCAAGATGATCAATTGCCCAAAAATAGCCGAATTCATCATTTTTGAAGCACTTTTATAGGTAATCTGGTCAATTTCCAGTTGGCGGTCTACATCAGACATAGGACCTAATTGCGCCGCTTTACTGGCTATTTGAAAGGCTATAAACTCAACGATAATAACCGCTCCGTCAATAATAATTCCAAAATCGATAGCGCCTAAACTCATCAAGTTTGCATCTATTCCAAAAATATTCATCAATGATATCGCAAATAATAAACATAGCGGAATCACAGAAGCCACTACCAATCCAGAACGCCAGTTTCCTAACAATAAAACCACTACAAAAATTACGATTAAGCAACCTAAAATAAGGTTCTCAGCAACTGTAAAAGTAGTTTTTCCAACTAACTCGCTACGCTCCAAGAATCCATTTACATAAACTCCTTGTGGCAATGATTTTTGGATTTCGGCAATTCTTGCCTTTACATCGTTTATTACTTGTTTAGAGTTGGCACCCTTTAGCATCATCACCTGTCCAAGTACCTTCTCCCCTTCTCCATTACCAGTAATAGCACCAAAACGATTAGCAGAACCAAAACGCACATCTGCCACATTTTTCACATAAACAGGCATTCCGTTTATATTCTTCACCACTATATTTTCAATATCGGCTAGCGATTTTACTTTTCCTTCGGCTCGAATGAAATAACTCTGATTTACTTTTTCGATATAAGCACCACCAGCAATACTATTATTGTTCTCAAGCGCCGTAAAAACATCTGTAGTACTGATGTTCATGGCTTTTAATTTAGAAGGGGTTATTGCAATTTCATATTGCTTTAAATAACCACCCCAAGTATTTATTTCAACCACCCCTTTTATTCCTGATAATTGGCGTTTTACAACCCAGTCTTGAATGGTTCTTAAATCAGTTACTGAATATTGGTTTTTAAATTCAGGTTTGACTTCCAGCGTGTATTGGTAAATCTCTCCAAGTCCTGTGGTGATAGGTCCCATTTCTGGAGTTCCAAAACCTGCTGGGATTTTCTCTGATGCCGATTTGATTTTTTCGGCAATTAACTGTCTGGGTAAATAGGTTCCTAAATCATCGTCAAAAACAATGGTGACCACAGATAAGCCAAATTTTGAAATTGAACGAATTTCTTTCACGCCAGGCAAGTTTGCCATTTCAATTTCTACTGGATACGTAATGTATTGTTCGATATCTTGAGTAGAAAGATTTCGCGAAGTAGTAATAACCTGTACCTGATTGTTGGTAACATCTGGGACGGCTCCTATAGAAATTTGAAAAATAGAATAGATTCCGAATCCAAATATTCCTAAGGTAAATAGTAAAACAATAAGTTTGTTTTTAAGACTAAAAGCAATAATTTTTTCAAGCATTTTTCACTTTATTTTATTTTTCAAAAATACAGTAAATCGGTAAGGATTGTCTTAAGAACTACTTAAGGTCTTCTTTATGGAAGCTTAACATTACTGCCGTTCCAATATTTTCCTGACTTGAAATTCGAATGTCAATACTAAGTAATAGACATAACTTTTTCACGATTGATAGTCCCAATCCCGTTCCTTTAATTTCAGGATGCTCTGTTGAATTAGATCTGAAAAATTGATTAAAAACTTTTTCAACATCCTTAGAAGCTATCCCAATACCTGAATCGATTATACTGCATTCGATTGTATTATCATTTTCTGTTATAGTAATAGCTAATTTAGCATTTATATCTGAATATTTTAACGCATTGGAAATCAAATTATTAATTATTATTGAGAATAAATAAATATCCGTTTCAATATAATAGTCCTTTTTAAATTCTGTCGCAACCTGAATATTTTTGGTTTGTATTGTATTCGAGTATCTTGAAATTGAATCTAGAATAACTGCATTTAAACAAAGTTTCTCCCTTTTTAAGCTTTGTTTTTGATTTTCAAATCTCGCTAGCAACAGCAATTGATCCACCAGATTGTTTAAGCGATCCACTTCAGCGATACAATAGCTAATTTTTTCTTCGTATTCTGCAGGGTTTCTCGGCTTTCTTATTAAAACCTCTAAGGTTCCTTTTATGACGGTCAACGGAGTTCTTAATTCATGCGAGGCGTCAGAAGTGAATTCTTTTTCTCTTTCAATCGTGTTTTCAATTCTGTCCAATAAATTATTTATTGTTTTTGATAAAATATAGAGTTCATCCCGATTTAAAGGTAGTGGAATTCTGGACGTTAAATTATCTTTGGTAATGATATTAGAAGTTTCGATAATAGAACTAATGGGTTTTATGCTTCTTCCGGCAATAAACCTTGCAATCAGAAAAAGTACGATTAGAATTAACGGATAAGCGATAATCAATACCTCGGATAAGTTTTGAAGTACCATCGAAGCATCTTCAAGAGACATGGCAATCAATAAATAGCCTATTTTTTTTGTTCTGTTGTATATTGGGATCTGTATTTGCCGAATTTTGTTATCTAATAATTTGGTATCAAATAACTCCTTATCTTCAATATGGGTATGAAGCGATAAGGTTTGTTTTTTTAAATTGGGCGATTTTTCAATTAAATTACCATTATTATCTAAAAATTGTATAAAAACGGGGTTTACATCAACGGTGTTATGCTCTCTTTCTTTCCATTCCTCCATGTGAATAAGAAAAATAGAGCTGTTTCTTATTTCAATTTCATTCATATGATTCTTTACCTCCTTACCAATATCATTATTAAGGTGGTTGTAAACACTCAACTTTACAATAGAATAGATAGTAAAAAACACCACAAAAATCAATAAAGCTGTGGTGATAATATAATTGAAGGCGATTCTATTTTTAAATGAAAATTGTTGCATTAGTAATTAGTCATTTGCGATGTAACCTACACCGCGCACTGTTTTTATATAGTCTTCTTCGATTTTTAAATTTAACTTTTTACGGATAGCATTGATAAAAACATCAATGACACCAGTGTCATAATCAAAATGTATGTCCCAGACATCTTCTATAATTTGATTTCTAGTACAAACTTTTCCTTTATTTTTGACTAAATAACACAAGAGATTAAACTCCCTATTTGTTAACTGTATTTCTGTTTGATGAGATAAAACAGTATGTTTTGCGATATCTATCTGTATTGTTCCAAGAGTTAAAATATCTTGTTCATTCTGATTCCGAAAATGAATTTTGATACGTTCCACTAATTCTTCAAAACTAAACGGTTTTTTAATATAATCATTAGCTCCTGCTTTAATACCCTCGATTGTTTCTTGCACCGTATCTTTGGCTGTCAAAAATAGTATAGGTGTGTTACTATCTTTTCTTCGAATAGCTTTACACAAATCCAATCCACTCATTTTGGGTAACATCCAATCCAAAAGAATCAAATCAAAATGCTGTTGCTGAATAAGTTCAAATCCTTGCAAACCATCAGCAGCACTGGTGATTTGATAGCCTTCCTCCTCTAAACCTTGCTGGAGAAATTGTACAATACCTGCTTCATCTTCCACTATTAAAATATGCATATCCCTGTTTTTTATTCCAATAAAAATTTAAAACCTAAAGAACCAATATTTGCTGACAAGCCATCACTTCTTGTATAATGATTCAATCGTAAATCTATTGATTTTAATCCTAAAACAAAGATTCTAGCACGAGTAAAAATATCAGTATACGTGAAACCTAAGCCATATTGACTACTGTCAAATTTTGATAAGTCATAATCCGAAGTATAATATTTCTCCGTTGAAAGATGTTTCTCATAAGGAGCAAAATAATCTGAAGCTGTTTGCGTATAATAACGGAACATAGGATAAGCAGTAAAACTGGAGCTAATTTTAATAGGTAACTCAATCGAAGCAGTATGCGCTTGAATACCCCAATTGTCTTGATAATATCTGTAGTAGGTTCTGGCGACTACGTATTCATTGATATAAAAATTGAGTCTTGCTCCTATCGGAATTTTAAAATGGGTACTCGGTAGTCGCTCTTTGTCATCAGCTAATTGATAGACTCCTTTATTTTCGGAAGTGGTATATACCGGAATATATTGAGATTGTCCAATATAATAATTTGCTTTATCAGCAAAATAGACTCTCTGATAAGGAGTTCCCAATAAGCCTTCTTGTTGCAAAACATCCATAAAAACAGACATTTGAATCTTTTTTGTCAGTATTTGAGAAAATGAAATAGAGGCCGAGTACGAATTTCTGTTTGACTTGTCATAAGGTTTAAATGCCGATGGCAAATATCCATTTGATGTAGCACCGTTTTGATCTATTATAGAAACGCCAGAAAAGAATCCGTTATTTTTAAAATTAGCTCCATACTTTGCATATTCATGTAATTCAGTAGGATAAATGGTTCTCCACTGGTCTAAATAAGCATTAGCTTTTATGCTTATTTCTGTATTTTTCTCATTAAACAACTTGGTAAACCCACCCCCAAAGCCAATTGAAGTATAATCATACTCATTCGAAAAAGAAACATCAGCAGTCCAAATGTTATTTCTATTATCCGAATTATGACTGTAATTTGCACTAACAGAAGCCAGCTGGTCACTCTTTGAAGCTCCCGATGAAGCTTGCCAAGGAGTGCCATAAGGACTGCTTGCAGCCGTACCTTTCTGAATTGCCTTTTTATCATCATAACCTCCCGCTCCAGAAGCACCAGTCGCATTAAACGGATTAATATTGCTTGAAGAGGCAGAAGTGTAGGCCGAAATCCCCACATCAAAAGTCAAGACATCATCCTCATTTAGCGGAACGGCCACTACGATATTTGAAGCTATGTCAGATAGTTTCTCTGAACCAATTCCACCGCTAACGGCAGAATGCGTACCATCCTGATTGTAGTAACTCAATAACAAATCTACTTCGGTATTTTCTAAAACTCTCTTTTTAAAAGTAGTCGTTGAATCTTTAACTTGGGCAACAACAGCCATGTTTATTAACAAAGCCAGCGCAAATATTATTTTTTTCATCTTAATGTTCTAATTACAACCACATCCACCACCTGTTTTTCCACCATTGGCACCTGCTGCAGCCTCACGATACACCTGAAAAGTGGTTTCGTATTTCTCAGACGGTTTCGCCGCTAACTTCATGTCAGGATCGTTAATGTATAATTTATCATATTCCTTAACTGCAACACAAGATTGCAGGGTAACTAAAACGATTATAAAAAGAGCTAGTTTATTCATTGTTGAATTTTTTTAAATCTATATTTTTTGAAGCGAATATTTTTCCCTTGTCATCGACATATATGCATCCTATTCCCGGTAATTGATTGACTAAATCCAATCCCACATCTACTCCCATTACAAAAATACCAGTTGCTAAAGCATCAGCAAACTCTGTTGATTTTGCAAAAACCGAAACGCTAATCACTCCTGAAGCAGGATAACCAGTTCTGGTATCAATGATATGTGAATATCGTATTCCGTTAAAAGTCACGTATTTTTCATAACTTCCTGAGGTCTCTACAGCGCTATCTTCTAGAGGAAAAGTGGCGAAAATTTTGTCCTTGTTTAATGGGTTTTTAATTCCAACTTTCCATTTTTCTCCATTGAGCTGTTTTCCCCAGGTGTTGATATCCCCTGATATGTTTACTATTCCTGCAACGACACCTTTAGAAATAAGTAATGCTTTAATTTTATCAGCAATGAATCCCTGACCAATTCCGCCCAATCCTAATTTCATTCCTTTATTTTTAAGGAAAATTGTATTGTTCTCAGCGTCTAGAATTATATTTTTATAGCCTACCTTCTCCACTGATTTTTTAATTTCCTCCGGCGTGGGCATTTCGGTCATACTGCCATCAAATTTCCAAATTTTATCCATCGAGGCATAACTGATGTCAAAAGCTCCTGAGGTTAATTCAGATATTTTTATCGAGCGTTGTACTAAATCAAATACTTCTTGAGGCACTTTAACTGGTTTAATTCCAGCATTTCTATTGACGTCAGAGATTGGCGTCGTCGAAATCCAGTCTGAAATTAAATTTTCAATGCGGGATACTTCGGCCACAGCCATATCAATATATGCATCTGCCGCTGGAATGTCTTTGGCTTCAACAATCATTTCAAACGGACTCCCCAGCATGGACAACGTTCTTTTTTGGGTGACTTGCGAAGTAGCTGCAACACCACAAAAGAGGAACAAAATTAAAGATAGCTTGCGTATCATTATCCTTTTATAAATGAGTTAAGTAGTTCTATATATTCTTTTGGAGTTACGTTTTTATAACTTGTTTTACCCAATACTTTTCCGTTAGAATCCAAAATAACAACTAATGGAAAAATACCGTCTTTATTGTACATTTCAGCTAGACCTTCATTTTGCTTTTTAATGTCAGCTTCCAGTTGATTTTGTTTTTTCTTAGGAAAATCAGCACGCTCTAATACTAAATTAGTTGCAGCATATTCCTTGAATTCTGCAGATTGCCAAATGCTTTTATCTAATTTTATGCAGGGTGCACACCAATCTGATCCTGAAAACACTAATAAAATTGGCTTATTTTGACTAACAGCTTCTTTTTTTACGAGTTCAAAATTTGTTTTCCAATCTTGAGAATACCCTAGACTTATCACAAAAAGGAACACTATTACCATCACTTTTTTCATTATCACTATCATTTTAATTATAAATCGATTATTATTAACTCCTTCAAAACCAATTTGTATGCGGTCTTTTCTCACCACTACATAATCGTCATCAAATGTAACTCTAAATTGAAATCAATATTGTTGATTGCTTCTCATCTTAAGTGAAAATTAAGAATGATTAGCATCTTAACATAAGCCATTTATCAATCTAAATACCGTAATTTGTGTAAAAAAAAAGTACCTATGTCGTTCTATAAAAAATTATCCCCTTTTTATAACCTTATTTTTTTCTATGTCGCAGTTAGTTTAATTCTAAGAATTGTACTACTGTTCCACCCCATTACAGACACTACATTTATTTGGACAGATGCTATCAAGATTTTTGCTTTTGGTTTCGTTTCTGATGTTTTTGTTTTTATACTCGCCACCGGTTTCTTATGGCTGTATTTGATTTTTATATCTAATGCAAAATACCTGAAGCCCTATGGATATATCATTTTCGGTTTATTAGTTGCGCTTCTGCTATACATCTATTCTGGAAAATCAATCCTGAATGAATACGGTGGTGCATTACCTAAGATTGGGATGATTTTCGTCGGAATCAAAACATTATTATTTGGGCTTTTACTTTTTCTACCAAAGCACAGAGACAAAATTAGATATTGGCTTTTTGCCTTTGTAATGTTTTTATTTGTTGTTTTGATTTTACAAAATGCTATCAGTGAATACTTCTTTTGGAACGAATTTGGAGTTAAATACAACTTTATAGCGGTTAATTATTTGGTTTACACCAATGAAGTTATTGGAAATATCATGGAGTCTTATCCAGTAATTCCTTTATTTTCAGGGCTATTTATAATAGCAGGCACGGTTACTTATTTTATATTAAAAGGATCCCGAAGCTACATTGACAGCATCCCTACATTTGTTGAAAAAATTAAAATATCAGGGATTTACTTTGTCTTATTCGGACTGTCATTATTGGCGATTCCGTTTTTGGCCACTAAAGAAAATTCACAGAATATTTTTTCAAATGAATTACAATCCAATGGTGTTTATAAATTCTATTTGGCTTTTATGAATAGTGAATTGGATTATTTTAAATTTTATAAAACACTACCAGAAAAGCAAGTTTATTCTCTACTAGGACAACTAGTTCCTGGTGTGACTGGAGAATCTACCTTAAGACAAATTAAAAGTGCCGCTGCCGAAAACCATAAAAATGTAGTTTTAATTACTATCGAAAGTTATAGTGCCGACTTTATGAAGGCCTATGGTAATGACCAAAATATTACACCATTCTTAGATAGCTTAGCGACGCAGAGTTTACTTTTTACTAATTTCTATGCTTCTGGTAACAGAACAGTACGTGGCTTAGAAGCCGTAACCTTGTGCTTCCCTCCTACAGCTGGAGAAAGTGTCGTAAAAAGAAAAGATAATAAAGACAAATTCTCAACAGGAAGTGTATTTAAAGAGAAAGGATATAGTGTAAAATACCTTTACGGAGGTGATGCTTTCTTTGACAATATGGAAGATTTCTTTTCAGGAAATGGATATGATGTCGTTGACAAAAAAACATTCGAACCCAACGAAATTACTTTCGATAATATTTGGGGTGTTTGTGATGAAGATATGTACAACAAGGCCATTAAAGTAATGAATAAAGAAGCTAAGGAAAACAAACCTTTCTTTAATCACATCATGACGGTAAGTAATCACAGGCCATTTACGTTTCCAAATGATAAAATAGATATCCGAGGTGATGCTAAATCACGTGAAGGTGGTGTGAAATATACTGATTTTGCGATGAAGAAATTCTTCGAAATGGCAGAAAAACAACCTTGGTTTTCCAATACGGTCTTTGTGATATTAGCTGATCATTGTGCTTCAAGCGCTGGTAAAACAGAACTTCCGGTAGATAAATACAGAATTCCTGCCATGATTTATAGCCCAGGATTTATTCAACCACAGCATTATACCAACCTAATGTCGCAAATCGACATCATGCCAACTGTTTTTGGATTATTGAATTTTAGTTACGAAAGTAAATTCTATGGTCAAGATGTACTGCAAGCGGATTATAAGCCGAGAGCTTTGATTGCGACTTATCAGGATTTAGGAATGATAAAAGATAATGTTTTGACTATAATCTCACCAAAACAAGAAGTTAAACAATTTAAAATGACTTTATTGCCGAAAGCTGGAGTTGAAGATGATTTCCAAATTTATTACGATCAAAAGCCTTTGAAAAAAGAACGAATCGATTTAGTGAATGAAACCATCTCTTTCTATCAAACTGCTTCGGATATTTTGAAGAAAAAGAAATACCAAAAAAATTAAGACATAATAGTCCTTGAATAACTAAAAATCAATTGATTATACTTGCATAATGTAATTTTAAATTTAGACACGAATATCACAAATGATCATTAACTAATTTGTGATATTCGTGTCAGTAAATAGTTAAAGTAAAGAGAGATACAATAAAGCACTTAATTTTAACTATCATTTGAGAATAATAAAAAAGCCTGTGAATTTAGTTTCACAGGCTTTTTTATTATCTGATTAGAATACTTCTATTCAGCATCTTTATCGCTTTCCATACCAAAAAGATCTCCTTTTTTAAACAGTTTAGTATCCTTCTTTAGTGCTTTGCGGTTGCGTTTTGTAAGTACTTCAGCATCTAACTTGCTTAAATCCGGTTTTCCTGCGTTTACCCATGCCGTATACCAGAAGCTTGCTGTTGCCGTAACCGCTTTTTTCATTTGGCTTTCTACCATCCCGTTTAGTGCAGTATGGAATTTCCCTGCATATTCATTAGAATATTTTGCGCTATTGTATTTGTTTTTTACCACATTTCCTTCCGCATCAGTTACAAATATTTGATTTACAGTTAATGCTGTTCTCAAACCTTTATCTGCTGCTAATAACGGTTCTACTAAGCTGTGGGTATCCATAATCATATCCCAGGTTGCCTTGTTTACGTCCTCATAATAGTGTGCGGGCGCAACAGTAAATTTATAGTCTTTAACAAATAATTCGGGTAACCTGCTCTCCCACAAAGAGTGAATCCCTTTTTGGTCACTCAATTGTCCGTCATGATTGTCAGATGTGTGTAATGGCATGTGCGCATCAGCGATATAATGTCCCAATTCAGCTGCAATAAATAAGATTTCTGATTTTCGTTTGTCTTTGAATGCTTGCGTTAATTTACCCATCATATCTTGGATATACCAAGGCAGCGTTCCATTTTTAGACAAAAACTTATCATCATACTTCTTTTTGGCCTCAGCCATAGTTTTAGGAAAACTATCAACTGAACCAAAATTTTCCATATCAAAATAATGTCTCGGTCCTTCGGCCTTGTCTTGTAAAATGTATTTCCTTAAATCGGGAACAGTAGATTCTTGCGTTATGAAATCAATATGGTTGTAAAAGAAAACTTGTAGCGGTTTTGGCAAAGCCATGACAGCTGCTTTATTAATTCTTTCATGTCCAACTATTCCCCATGATAATGTTAGAAATCCAATGAATATTGCAGTTAGCAACATGATTGTAGGCTTAAATTTGATATTTATCATTACTTTTATTTTTTTGAAGTACAAATGTATTTGTTTTTCAGACAATTTAAAAATATCTAGTTTAAGATTATGTAAATTAGGAAATAACTTATCCATAATTATGTTTCGACACCAAGGAAAAAACAGAACTTTCATTCATAATTTACGTTTAGCCACTTTACTTTCATTCGTAGCAGGAATTGTAAATATTACGGGTGTATTGGCAGTAAAGACTTTGACGACTAATGTTACTGGGCATTTTGCCTTCTTTGCTGAGGAAGTCATTAAACAGAACTATAGCGCGGCAATTACATTTTTTGTTTTTACTCTTTTCTTCTTAGCTGGCGCTTTTATATCGAATTTTTTAGCCGAATCAGTTGCTATAAAGCGCCCTGATTTATCACATGTAATTCCAATTTCACTAGAAATAGCGATTTTACTTTTAGTTGGATTTTTTGGTGTACAAGGTGATTTGTCAACATTTTCAGGGAAATGGATTGCCTTTTCAATGTTATTTTCTATGGGAGTGCAAAATTCTATGGTAACACAAATATCAAACTCTATTGTAAGAACAACGCATTTAACTGGACTATTTACCGATTTAGGAATCGAATTGTCGCAATTATTTTTCTATAAAAAAGTAAACGAGAGAAAAAGATTAAATGCCAGTATTTATTTAAGGTTATCAATTATTGTTTTCTTTTTTATCGGCTGTATCTCTGGAGGTTTCCTTTATACTTTCTTTGAAATTAAGACTCTTTTTGTCGCTGCATTTTTCCTTTTACTAGCACTTATGTATGATTATGTCCGACTACAATTTTTTGTACTTAAAAGAAAGAAATTCACTCGGGTTCTTAAATAAAATACAGAATGGAAAGCAAGGCCGTTATCGCAATACATGCCCAAAGTAAAACTCCTTGAACTAGAGGTTTGATACCCACAGACTGTAACACGGTATAACGTAAGCCCGCTCCAATTAAAAACAAGGTAACAGTAAGTCCTATTTTTGCCAAAGAGACTAAATACGGAGCTACAAGTGCCGTTTGCGGGACATACGTATTTAGTATCATAGCCAAAATAAACACTGCGATAAAATAAGGGATTTTAATTTTACTCGATTTGTTTTTAAAAACCATTGCGGTAATCAAGGCAACTGGAATGATCCATAAAGCTCGTGCTAATTTTACAGTTGTGGCAATCTGCAGCGCTTCAGCCCCATATTTATTAGCCGCACCAACTACTGAACTAGTATCATGAATTGCAATCGCACACCATAACCCAAACTCTTGTTGGCTTAAATGCAACCAATGCCCAATTGCAGGAAATAAAAATAGCGCAATAGAATTCAAAATAAAAATCACTCCTAAAGCCACAGAGGTCTGTTTTTCATCAGATTTAATGACCGGTGCGATCGCTGCAATAGCACTACCGCCACAAATCGCAGTACCGCATGAAATTAAATGAGAAGTTTTTTTATCAATTTTAAGCCACTTCCCCAAAAAAAGTCCCAAAACTAAGGTGCTAAAGATAGAAGCCACAGTAAAGAAAAAACCCGTTTTCCCAGCAGATATAGCAGCGTTTACATTCATTCCAAAACCCAAACCGATGACAGAGAGTTGAAGTAAAACATTGATAGCTTTAGCATTATAACGTAAAAAAGGATTGCCTGTTATGTTGGCAGCAATTAAGCCAAGAACTAAAGCGACTGGCGGCGAAATGAACCCAGAAATACAAACCAAAAGTAATAGTACAAAAATGAGTTGCTGTACTTTAATATTAGTATTAAAGAAAGTAAAGGTGTTTTTAGTGATGATTTCAGGCTGATTTTCCAAGGTGAAATTGTTGAATTACTACCCAACAAAGATGCGAGGATAAATCGATGTTCACCAATCATAATAAACAATCTCCTATAACTTTAAATTATAGTGTTTTGAAATGTTTTTAATAAACAAATCTGAAAGAGCATTTGTTTTTCCTTGCAAACTAATGATGTAGAAATAACGTTCGATTATAAGGTTATCTACGTCAATAATCATTAACTCCTTGTTTTTTAATTCCTTTTCTATAGCGTGAATCGAAACAAAAGCAACGCAATTTGAGTTCATCAGATAAGATTTTATACTTTCAGTACTTCCTAATTGCATCTCCACAATCAACTCAGACATTTTAATTTTTAAAGGTCTCAAAGCATGCTCGATTACTTCTAATGTTCCTGATCCTTGCTCCCGCATTAAAAACCGCAATTGCAAAAGATCTTCTTTGGTGATTTCTCCTTTGTTTACCAATGGGTTCGAACTATTGCAAACCAAGACTAATTCATCTTTTAAAAACGGAGTATATTTAATCGCCTTATTTTTAGATTGTCCTTCTACAATTCCGGTTTCGATTTCTTTATTCAATAAGGCGTTTTCAATCTGTTCTGTGTTTCCATTGCGCAAAATGACTTTGACTCCTTGCATTTCCTGATGAAAGCGAGCTAACAATGGCGGAATTATATATTGCGAAATAGTGGTACTGGCTCCTAGGCGAAGCGTCCCGTATTGCTCTTTTATAAGCGTACTCATTTCAAAATCAATTTCACGGTAAATTTCAAAAATACTCTTAGCCTGTTTGACTAATTGTTCCCCAGCATGCGTCAAGGAAATTTTTGAGCCGGTTCTGTCAAAAAGTTTCACTTTATAAGTTTCTTCCAGTTCTTGTATGTGTTTCGATACAGCAGGTTGTGTAATAAACAATTCTGTTGCTGCTTTAGTGAAACTCAATCGGGTAGCGACCGTGAAAAATACTTTCAATCTAAAATCCATAATTGTATTGTGTTGGTTAAACCAGATGGAATTTACAACAATCCGTTGTATTTCCTGACAAACCATTCGATTGCAAGAAATGAGACAATAAAAATTAACAGCAAAGTCCAATCAATTAATGGCGATCGGCTTACCGTATTTTTTTCTATTGCTTTATAATTATCATCTTCTAATAGCGACTTGATTAGTTTATCTACTTGGTCTGGATAATAAACAACTCCTTCCGTTTGTGTGGCCAACTGCTGTAGTTTTTCCAAGTCTGGATTGACAAATTGTTTTTCTCTGTCGAAATCTAAAATTTCAAAATGACTCGAATAACTGGTATTTGAATTTAGTTCTTTTACAGAAAAATTATAGGTTCCTGCTGCAAGTCCGTCTAAATTCACTTTGTAAAATGCATTTCCCTTCAATAAATCGTAGTTTTTGGTTTGCTTCGTGGCTGTATTTGTTACAATAATTGTCAAACGTGCTTTATCATCAAACTCGTAGTTTTTATTGAAATATTGGGCTGTTATTTCGATAGCGTCGCCTGAATTATAAAAACTTTCATGATTTACAACCAATGCTTTTTTAGAACTACTGGATGCTAAATACTGAATTGTTTTATCTATAAAAACGTCAAATTTAGCAAACGACTGTGTATCAAGATGACTTTGCAATCGCCATTTCCAAACATTTTCGCCCAATAAAAATGCACTACGGTTTCCTTGATTTTCAGCATAGACTAATAACGGAGAATTAGTTTCCAAACTTCTAATTTTAGAAGAAAGTAAAACAGAGGCGTTACCCTTAACAGTTATATTTCCGAAGGAATTTTCCAATGGAGGAAAAGTTTCGAAACCAATATTATCGATGGCGAACAAATTAAATTGCGGATTAAAACTCGCCAAATAATTCTCTTTTTGATTACTCATTTTAAACGCTAAACTACTTTGCTGCTGATTTAAAAAGGAGAAATCAGTAGAGGTTCCGGTAATGATAAAAGTACTAATTCCCGCCGATTTGCTCTCTTCAAAAACAGATTGAAATGCAGCAGTAGGCTGATATAAAATCAAAACATTGTAATCTTTTAAAGAACTGACAGCGTTTGCCTTAACAATAGTTACTTTACGCTGCGCATTAGATTCAATACTGCGTTTTAAAGCTCCTAGATCAGGATGGTTTATCGCTGTTACTAGAGCGATATTTGTTTTTTGATCAATAACTTCTACGGCAAAATTCTTTGTATTATTATACGTGTTTTTCTCTTTTTCAGCACCAGAGATTGTTGCTTTAAATATTTGGGAACCTATTTTATTGGCTGGTAAAAGAACATTTAAAATTGCTGTTCTTTTAGAGGAAGAAAAGGAAACACTTTGTTTCGTTAGTACTGAATTGCCTTGTGATATAGTAAAATTAGCAGACACATTTTTGTCTCCTGAATAGTTCAGAAAAACTTCTACAGGAAATTTATTCTTGTAAAAAGCATATTTATTGACATTAATCTGGCTGATTTTTAAGTCAACTACTTTGGTCGTATCGCCCAAAACTATGGGAAAAACGGTATTGGTAGCATCAAAGCTATATACATAATCATTGCCTGAAGTCTGGTTTCCGTCCGTTAATAGAATTGTAGCGAACGTACTGTTTCTGTTGCTACTTCTTAACTCTTTTGAAATTCCGCCCAGATTAGTTTGCGTCCCTTTAAAATCAAATTGCTCAGCAAGTTCAAATTCCGCGTCAAAGCGATACGATTGTATATCAAACTTTTCATTTAAAGCTTTGTTAGCTCTTAATGCAGCATATACTTCTAACGCTTTTTTGTTGGCGTCTAAGGCCGTTATCGAACTTGAATTGTCTACAACAATTGCCAAAGGCGGTTTGATAATCTCTAGCGTATTTCTGGTTATTATGGGATTAATCAACAATAACAAAATCCCAAACAAAGCTAGAAAACGCAATAAAGCCAAAAACAAATTCAATTTAGATTTGCTTTTGGCTTTATAAAAATATTGGTAAAATGACAAACCACCTGCTACTACTAAAGCTAGCAATAATAATAGAATGGTGTTTGTAGTCATATTTATTTAGTAATAAGTGGTCAGTTGTATTAGTAGTCAATTTTAGTATTCGCCGAATACTAAAAAACTGAACACTGAATACTTTTTTAAGTAAGCATTCCTCCACATACATTCAGAACTTGTCCCGAAATGTAAGCACTCATATCCGAAGCCAAGAAAAGACAAGCATTAGCCACATCTTCTGTTGTTCCACCACGTTTCAACGGAATTCCGTCTCTCCATCCTTGAACCACATCTTCATTCAATTTTGCAGTCATTTCCGTTTCAATAAATCCTGGTGCAATCGCATTACAACGAATATTACGAGAACCTAATTCAAGTGCAACCGATTTTGTAAACCCAATAACACCTGCTTTTGAAGCAGCATAATTCGTTTGACCAGCATTACCCTTCACTCCCACTACACTACTCATATTGATGATCGATCCAGCGCGTTTTTTCAAGAAAGTTCTTTGAACAGCTTTAGTCATATTGAAAACAGATTTCAAATTGACATCAATAACTTTATCAAAATCTTCTTCAGACATACGCATTAATAGGTTGTCCTTAGTGATTCCAGCATTATTGATCAAAATATCGACAGTTCCAAAATCAGCCAATACAGCATCAACCATAGTTTGTGCTTCATTAAAATCGGCAGCATTAGATTGGTATCCTTTGGCTTTAATCCCAAGGGCATTCAATTCATTTTCTAGTGCTAAAGCGGACTCAACAGATGAGCTATATGTAAAAGCCACATTTGCTCCATGTTTTGCAAAAACTTCTGCAATTCCTTTTCCTATTCCGCGACTTGCCCCTGTTATAATGGCTACTTTTCCTTCTAGTAATTTCATGTTCTAAAATTAGTTTAATATTTATTTGAAGCTATTCCTGCTATCCACTGCAATCTTTTATGTTTTTAAGAAAAAACATAAAAGATTGCAGTGGATAGCAGGGCTAAAAACGACTTGTCAAATATATAATAATTCCTTTCTTAAAAAAAATTTCAATTCTAATAAACGAGTACTAAAACAAAACTTTATATTTTAAAAAATTTATTCACCCATTTATCCCAATGCCCGCTATAAATGGCCAATAAAGTAAAACCTAATAAAAATAAATGATACCAGGCATTACTAATTAAATCAAAAAAGTCCAATTTTCCATTAGAAAAACTCAATATCAACAAAACTTGTGCTCCATAAGGCAAGATTCCTTGAACAATACAGGAAAAGATATCTAAAATAGCAGCTGTCTTTTTTGGATTCAAGTCATATTCGTCATTAATTTCTTTTGCAATAGGTCCCGTAATTACAATTGAAACCGTATTATTGGCTATAGCCAAGTTAGCAAAACCAACCAATGCTCCTATTCCTGCTTGTGCTGATTTTTTACTTTTAATGCGTCTTTTAATTTGGTACAGTAAATAATTAATTCCGCCCGCTTTTTCTACCATAGCCGCTAAACCACCTGTAAGCATCGATAATAAAAAGATGTCAGTCATACCGGTAAAACCTTCATATATCTTTTGGATAAACTCCATAAAGGTAAAAGAACCGCCAATATAACCAATGACTCCCGCTATAAGCGTACCGATAATTAAGGTAGAAAAAACATTTACGCCAATCAAAGCTAAAATAATTACTAATATATAAGGTACGATAGGAATCCATTCAAAACTAGCTTTTGGAAGCGCAACAGTAACAATATCTGAATTTAAACCGAGGTAAAAGAATAAAATAATAGTAATCACTGCGGCAGGAAATGCAATAAACAAATTGATTTTGAACTTGTCTTTTAATTCGCAACCCAAGGATTGCGTTGCTGCAATAGTAGTGTCTGAAATCATCGAAAGGTTGTCCCCAAACATAGACCCACCCAATAAGGCTCCAGAAATAAGTGGTAAAGAGGCTCCACTTTTATCTGCTAGTGTTACCGCTATAGGTCCTAAGGCAACAATTGCCCCCACAGAAGTTCCAGTTGCAGTTGATAAAAAACCTGCAATCAAAAAGATCCCTAACGGGAAGTAAGCCACGTCAATAGTACTGATTCCTAGGTTTACCACAGCATCAACTCCCCCCATTGCTTTACTTACCACTGCAAATGCACCCGCAAGCAGATAAATCAAACACATAGTCATGATTTTACTTTCTCCACAACCTGCGATTAAGGTTACTACTTTTTCCTCTGTGGAAGACTTGAATAATAAAAAGGCGGCTATAATACCCACCATAACAGCAACTGGAGATGGGAATGCGTAAAAATCATGCAATACAATTCCGGCACCTAAAAAAGTAAAAATAAAAACAAAAAGCGGAATCAAGGCGTACGGATTTCCTGTTTTTTTTGAAAAAATAGTCATAAAATTAATTTAAAAATGAATTAAATATGACGAAAAACAAAAGCTAAAAAATGGGAATGAAACAACAATTTTTCCAAAGGATTTGGCTTATCGTTTTAGCACCTTGCTCGTTTTGCAGGTTGCTATCTCATAATGAGATTCGTGATAACGGCTGCAAAAGTACTACATCTTTTAGTAAAAACGATAGATATTTTATTTTTTAGCATAAAAAAAGCCTTACCGAAGTAAAGCTAATTTATAAATATATGGGTTGAAATGTCCTAGAAAGCGACATTCCATCTTGGTAATCTACCATTTTCATCTAAGAAATTTTGTAAAACTTGTCCTTCTACAGCAGTTGGAATTCCTTTAGTCTCATCATTGAATGTTTCGTACCAAACTATTTCTAACAAACTGATATCTTCTTTTTTCATTTGTGCTGGCCAAGAATATTTTCTTCCTGTTTTTGCGAATTGATGTCCTTCAACAATCTTTTCTTTTAAACCACCATTTTTTATTTTCAAAGTTCCATCATTTTGTACCGTTCCAGTAGAACCCACCATGATCAACTCTTTTTCTTCTGCTACTGCATACACTAAAAACACGCCGCTACCTTCTGAAGCATTACAAACTTGTTCTAAACTGTCATCTGCAGCAAATGAAAATTTGTCGCTAACTTTAAATTTTTTTAATTCCTTATACATATTTTATTATTTATTTTATTTGGCTTTCACAAAAAAACACCCCACAATAAGTGAGGATTACTACAACCATATGTTTTTTTATTAAATTAAAGGACAAAGAATGACCTCTTTTAATAAAGTGCAAAGATATTTCTTTAATTCTATTTTATAATAAAAAAGCCCCACAAATGTGAGGCTTATTCTATTTTAGTTTAAAATAGCGAACTATCCTAAAACTTCTTTTACCTTTTTACCAATTTCAGCTGGAGAATCTACTACGTGAATTCCACATTCTCTCATGATTTGTTTTTTAGCTTCTGCTGTATCATCAGTTCCACCTACAATAGCACCTGCATGCCCCATTGTACGACCTGCTGGAGCGGTAACTCCTGCAATAAATCCTACTACTGGTTTACGGTTACCATCAGCTTTTATCCAGTGAGCAGCATCTGCTTCTAGTTGTCCACCTATTTCACCTATCATAACGATACATTCTGTTTCTGGATCATTCATCAACAACTCAACTGCTTCTTTTGTAGTTGTTCCAATGATAGGATCTCCTCCAATACCAATTGCAGTAGTGATTCCTAATCCTTGTTTTACAACTTGGTCAGCTGCTTCATACGTTAATGTTCCTGATTTAGAAACGATACCTACAGTTCCTTTTTTGAAAACAAAACCTGGCATAATACCAACTTTAGCTTCACCTGGAGTAATTACTCCTGGACAGTTAGGTCCTATTAACCTTGCGTTTCTTTCTTTAACATAAGCATTTGCTTTGATCATATCAGCTACAGGAATTCCTTCTGTAATGGCGATAATCACTTTTATTCCTGCATCAGCAGCTTCCATAATTGCATCAGCAGCAAAAGCGGGTGGTACAAAAATGATTGTAGTATCAGCACCTGCTTGTTCAACCGCATCTTTTACAGTATTAAAAACGGGACGATCTAAATGAGTTGTGCCACCTTTTCCTGGAGTTACACCACCTACAACGTTTGTTCCGTACTCAATCATTTGAGAAGCATGGAAAGTTCCTTCACTTCCTGTAAATCCTTGAACAATTATTTTGGAATCTTTATTAACTAAAACACTCATGATATATATTTTATGTGATTTTTAAAAATTGTCTTGCAAAAGTAAGGTTTTGAAATTATTTTGAGGCCATTTCTTATCAAAATATATTATGATAATTGACTCATTTGATAACCTCTATATAATTTATTATCTTTTATTTCCCAAATTACTATAAAATGTGCCAATAACATCTCCTCTCTAGGGTTTTCAATTGTTTTTACAAAATGAGAATAGCGTACACTAATTAGATCATTTTCGGCAATGATGTGACTGATCCTGATCTTTGAGCGAACGTAGGCTTTGCCTAATTCTTCAGAAATATTTAGTAAAGCATCGTAGTCTAATTGCACAAGACCCTTACTACTATTCCAATCGACCAAAGCTTCAGAGTGCAAATATTCTTTCATAGTAGCGCTGTCAAGCAGAGCATCAGATTTGTAAAAATCTTGAACGAGTTCTTTTGCTGTCATATTATTTTAATTTATTTAAAATTTCTGGTATTTTTTTAATATTAGCCAGTTGTTTTAATTTTTCTCTAGACTCTTCTATTGGTGTTCCAAAATAGGATTTCCCGCCTTCAACAGATTTCGTTACTCCTGTCTGGCCTAGAATCACTGCTTTCGTGCCTATTGTGATTCCACTAGTAGTTCCTACTTGTCCCCAAATAGTAACTTCATCTTCAATAATAACACAACCTGCTATCCCAGTTTGGGAGGCAATTAAACACTTTTTTCCAATTACAGTATCATGACCTACATGAACCTGATTGTCAATTTTTGTTCCTTCACCAATGATGGTATCTCCTGTAACTCCTTTGTCTATTGTACAAAGCGCTCCAATACCCACATGGTCCTTTATTACAACCCTACCGCCCGAAAGCAATTGGTCAAATCCGTCTTCTCGTTTTTTGTAATAAAAGGCGTCGGCGCCAAGAACTGTTCCTGCATGGATGATTACATTATTTCCAATTACGGTATTATCATAAATGGCAACATTAGCATGAATCAAACAATTCTCTCCTATCACAACATGATTACCTATAAAAACATTCGGTTGAATTACAGTTCCTTGCCCTATTTTAGCTGAAGCAGAAATAGAAGCACTTGAGGACTCAAAAGGCTTAAAGTATTTTGTTAACTTATTGAAATCATTAAACGGATCTTCTGATATCAATAATGCTTTTCCTTCTGGGCAATCTACTTTTTTGTTAATCAAAATAATCGTTGCCGCTGAATTTAAAGCTTTGTCATAATATTTCGGATGATCTACAAAAACAATATCACCCTTTTCTACAACGTGAATTTCATTCATTCCAGATACTAAATAATTAGCATCGCCAACATATTCACAGTTGATAATAGCGGCAATTTCGTGTAGAGCGTAAACTTTTGGAAATTTCATAAATTTAATTAGAAAATGTATTAATTAGAAAATGTGATATCTATATAATTATCACATTTTCTAATCATCAAATTATTTACTCTTTTACGCGCTCCATATAAGAACCTGATGCCGTATCGATTTTGATTTTATCTCCTTCATTTATAAATAAAGGTACATTTACACTTGCTCCTGTTTCAACTGTCGCTGATTTCGTAGCATTAGTAGCTGTATTTCCTTTAATTCCTGGCTCAGCATAAGTAACTTCAAGAATTACAGATGATGGCATATCCACAGAAAGAGGTAAATCAGTTTCTGTATTGATACTTACCATTACACTTTCACCTTCTTTTAATAAATCTGGAGAATCTAAAATGTTTTTGTTCAAAGATATTTGTTCAAAAGTCTCCGTATTCATAAAGTGAAAATCATCTCCTTCTGGATATAAATATTGAAATTTATGGTTTTCTACTCTTACTTCTTCAATTTTATGCCCTGCAGAAAAAGTGTTATCTAATACTTTTCCATTACTTAAACTTCTAAGTTTTGTTCTAACAAAAGCAGGTCCTTTCCCTGGCTTCACGTGAAGGAATTCTATGATTTTGTAGATGTCATTATTGTACTTAATGCATAATCCGTTCTTGATGTCTGATGTAGATGCCATTTTATTTGCTTTTGGCTACTAGCTTTTGGCTACTAGCAATTTATATTTAATTATTTATTTTTAGGCTAAGAGCTTAACGCCAAGAGCCAAGAGCTTTTATTTAATAATTCCCTGTATATCCTTTCATAACCCCACGTGATGAGTTTCTGATAAAATCCAGGATCTCGTCGCGTTCTGGAGTTGCTTCCATCTCTGCTTCGATAATTCCTATAGCTTGTGTTGTATTATAGTTTTTTTGATATAAAATTCTATAAATATCTTGAATTTCCTTGATTTTCTCTGTTGTAAAACCTCTTCTTCTCAATCCGACAGAATTGATTCCTACGTAAGACAAAGGTTCTTTTGCTGCTTTTGTAAAAGGAGGAACATCTTTACGAACTAATGAACCACCAGATATCATCGCATGGTCTCCAATATGAATAAATTGGTGAATCGCTGCCAAACCACCTATTACGGCATATTTACCAACAGTAACATGTCCTGCCAATGCAACACCGTTCACAATTATAGCATTATCACCAATATGGCAATCGTGCGCAATATGAGCTGTAGCCATGATCAAACAGTTGTTTCCAAGAGTAGTTTGACCGGATGCAATTGTACCTCTATTGATAGTAACACATTCTCTAATCGTACAATTGTCGCCAATTATAGCTAAAGAATCTTCGCCTCCAAATTTTAAATCTTGTGGTACGGCAGAAATAACCGCTCCTGGAAAGATATTACAATTCTTTCCAATTCTTGCGCCTTCCATAATGGTGACATTAGATCCTATCCAAGTACCATCTCCAATAACTACATTATTGTGGATGGTTGTAAAAGGCTCGATGACAACATTTTTGGCGATTTTCGCGCCAGGATGAACATATGCTAAGGGTTGATTCATCTATTTTTTTTTATAATTTATATATATAAAACAAAAACCTTGAAATAGTATATTTCAGGGTTTTATTGTATTTCTAGTTTACTGTTTTTTAGCGATTTGAGCCATTAACTCAGCTTCTGCAACTAACTTACCATTAGCATAAGCATTCGCTTGCATATGACAAATTCCTCTACGTATTGGTGTAATCAAATCACACTTAAAAATAAGGGTATCACCAGGTAAAACCTTTTGTTTAAACTTAACATTATCAATTTTCATGAAATAAGTCAAATAATTTTCAGGATCTGGAACCGTACTTAGCACTAAAATCCCTCCCGTTTGAGCCATTGCTTCCACAATTAATACTCCTGGCATTACTGGGGCTTCTGGGAAATGTCCAACAAAGAAATTTTCATTCATCGTAACATTTTTCATTCCAACTACGTGACTTTCAGACATTTCTATGATTCTGTCAATCAATAAAAATGGAGGTCTGTGAGGAAGAACAGCCATAATTTTATGAATATCCATCAGTGGCTCTAGGTTTAAATCATAAACAGGAACGTAATTTCTCTGTTCGATTTTTATGATTTTAGCCATTTTTTTAGCAAATTGAGTATTTACAAAATGTCCTGGCTTGTTGGCGATAACTTTACCTTGTATTTTTGTTCCAATTAGAGCTAAATCACCCACTACGTCAAGTAGTTTATGTCTTGCCGCTTCATTAGGATAATGCAATGTAAGATTGTCTAATATCCCGTTTGATTTTACATTGATCGTTTCTTTTCCAAAAGCAGTTTTCAAATTTTCCATTGTGGCCGCAGATATTTCTTTATCTACATAGACAATAGCGTTATTTAAATCGCCGCCTTTAATCAAACCATTTTCTAATAACGATTCCAATTCATGCAAAAAACTAAATGTTCTCGATTCTGATATCTCTTTTTTAAATTCAGAAACATCTTTCATAGTCGCATTTTGAGTACCTAAAATTTTAGTTCCAAAATCTACCATGGTAGTAACACAATAATGATCACTTGGCATGATTAAAATTTCGCTTCCACTTTCCTCATCGATAAATGAAATAACTTCCTTTACCACATAAACATTACGTTTTGTATTTTGTTCTTCAACTCCTGCTTTTTCAAGTGCTTCAACAAAATACTTAGACGAACCATCCATTATAGGTAGCTCTGAAGCATTTAATTCTACAATAACATTGTCTAAATCACAACCCACTAGAGCCGCTAACACATGTTCTGGGGTTTGTATTTTTACTCCTAGTTTTTCTAAATTTGTTCCTCGTTGTGTATTAACGACATAATTTGCATCAGCCTCAACAACAGGGTGTCCTTCTAAATCTACTCTGACAAAAGTGAAACCATTATTTATCGGAGCAGGTTTGAAAGTCATTGTAACTTCTTTACCTGTGTGCAATCCAACTCCTGTTAGCGAGATTTCTGTCTTTATAGTCTTCTGTTTAACCATTATTCCCGTTTTTTTGGTTTAATATTTGTTTTTTTAATTCTTCTAATTCTGCGACAATTCTGGGTAAATTCTTAAAGTGTACATACGATTTACTATAATCATTGTACCCAAATGTTGGACTTCCCTGCAAAATTTCATCATTCTTGATGTTTCTTGCTACACCAGATTGTGCTTGTATCCGAACATTATTCCCTATAATCAAATGTCCTGATATACCGACCTGACCGCCAATCATTGCGTTTTTACCAATTTTAGTCGAACCAGCAACACCAGTTTGAGCTGCAATTACAGTGTTCTCCCCTATTTCTACATTATGAGCAATCTGAATTTGATTATCCAGTTTTACTCCTTTTCGTATAATTGTAGAACCCATTGTAGCCCTGTCAATCGTGGTACAAGCACCGATATCTACGTTGTCTTCTATAACAACATTACCTATCTGCGGAATCTTTTTAAAAGTCCCATCAGGATTTGGCGCAAAGCCAAAACCGTCCGCTCCTATTACTGAGCCAGAATGTATGGCACAATTATTTCCAATTACCGTTTGCTCATAAATTTGAGTGCCGGCAAAAATAGTGACATTATTTCCAATGACAACATTATCACCAATAAAACAATTGGGATAAATTTTGACATTATCACCTAAAACGACATTTGAGCCTACATAACTGAAACTACCTAAATATAAGTTAGTCCCATATTTGCTGTTTTCTGCTATGACGGAGGGCTGTTCTATTCCGCTCTTGCTTCCTTTTGCTTGATCATAAAACTCTAATAATTTAGAAAAAGCTAAATAAGCATCGTCTACTTTTATCATTGTGGTCTTCAATTCTGACTCAGGAGTAAAGCTTCTATTTACAATCGTGATTGTAGCCTCAGTATTGTAAATATAGTTATTGTATTTGGGATTTGATAAAAAAGTAAGTGAACCTTCCTTTCCTTCTTCAATCTTGGATAACTCATGTACTTCAGCATTGGGGTTCCCAACAACTTCTCCATCTAATATTCCCGCTATTTGTTCTGCTGTAAATTTCATTGGCACAAAAATATAAAAAAATAGATTTTAAATGTTCATTTCCACAAGTTGTTTTGGGAAACAGATATAATATTTGGTCACAGATTTAGATAATGATTTTAAATTCAGCTGATCAGATGATTCAATAACATCCTCGACAGTCTTATCTTTTTTCAATATTCGAATCGGTTCCGCCTCCTTACTATATGCTTGGTTTTTTATTTTTCCTTTAAAAATAAAATAATTAGTTTCCAGTAAACTGATATTGTTTTCCAAAGCAAATCGCTCTTTTAAAGGCTGTAAGTCTTCCGAGGGCACTTTTTCACTGGTTAATTTTATTTTCAATAAATCTCTATTAATAATCATTTTACTCAAAGAAGACAAAATAAAATCGCCATGACGTTGCCATCCTTTTAAAGCACTGATAATATCAAAATCATCTAATTGAGCAAATAAATCTAAGGTCTCTGCATCAAATGTATCCATAGTAACTTTATGTTGTAGAAAATACTGCAAAGGTTCACTACAAGGTAAAACCACTCCTTTCAATGTTAATTCTTTGGCACGTTTCAGGATTCGGGTCAAAATTAATTCGGCCACTAAACTGGTTTTATGCAAATATGCTTGCCAATACATTAGTCGTCTGGACATCAAAAATTTCTCAACAGAGTAAATTCCTTTTTCTTCGATAACCAAAACATCATCTACGACATTCATCATTTGAATCAATCGCTCTGAGTTTACATTTCCTTCTGCAACACCCGAATAAAAGCTATCGCGTTTTAGATAATCCATACGATCCATATCGAGTTGACTGGAAATCAGCTGTAGCATAAACAAGCGATGGTATTCGCCTTTAAAGACCTGAATGGCCAAATCTAATTGTCCATCAAATGCAGCGTTTAATTGATGCATAAATAGTAGTGAGATTTCCTCATGATGTACATCTTCTACAATGCTTCTTTCCATTGCATGAGAAAAGGGCCCGTGTCCAATATCATGTAATAAAATGGCGATATACAGCGCGTTTTCTTCCTCTTTTGAAATTTCAATGCCCTTAAAACGCAATACATCAACTGCTTTTTGCATGAGATGCATACATCCCAAAGCATGATGAAACCGCGTGTGATTAGCTCCAGGATATACTAGATAGGACAATCCCATTTGGGAAATACGTCTTAGTCGTTGAAAATAAGGATGTTGTATTAAATCGTAAATTAAAGCGTTGGGGATGGTAATAAACCCATAAATGGGATCATTAAATATTTTTAGCTTATTGATTTGACTCACTATAAGTTTGTTTTTAGGTTAACAAATATAGGTAAAATAGATTTTACTTATTAAAGTGTTTTTTGTAGCGCTAATTATTGTCTAAAATATTTTTTTTGGAAGTGATTTCGAAGAATAAACCAGCTTTGATAAAATTAACATAAAATTAAGTTCGGTTAGTTCGGTGTATTACGAACCAATTGTATCTTTGCAAAAAAAAATATGAACGATTTACAAAAAGAGAAAGACGAAATCGTTGAGATATTCGGTATTCATTTTGAGTCTTTATTTAATATTTCACCTTTAGCGGCAAGAATTTTAGGATTGCTGATCATTGACGGATGCAAGTCGGGATTAACCTTTGAGAGTTTAGTCGAAAAATTATCTGCCAGCAAAAGCTCAATATCTACTAATTTAAATTTACTGCTAAAGATGGAGAAAATATTCTATTTCACGATAGCTGGTGATCGAAAGAAATATTTTAAAGCAGCTCCTTTAAGTGAACGCCTTTTGAATTATAAAAAAATGCTCGAGTCAGAAAAATTTGTCATTGATAAGATGCTTCTCTATCGTGAAAAAACAATTTCCTGTGCAGAAGAAAAATGCAATCTGGAAAATGTGAAAGCCTATAAAAATCACATTATGGAAGTGGAAGAATTGCTTGTAAAAACTATAGATAAATTTAAACTAATAGAAATCAATAATAATAATAATAATAACCAATAATTACTAAAATTCAATCAAAATGAAAAAAATTTCATTATCCATAATAGCTTCTTTACTACTACTTTCTTCCTGTGGAAAGAAGGAAGAAAAGTTGCCAATACAGGGACCAGCTCCTTTTGCGGTACAAGAAATAGTAATGCAGGATGCGACAGTATACCAAGAGTTTACCGCTAATCTTGAAGGACAACAAAATGTCGAAATCAGACCTAAAGTAAGCGGATTTATTCAAAAAGTATACGTTGATGAAGGTCAGGTGGTTAAAAAAGGGCAGCTTTTATTCAAATTAGAAACTCAAATGCTAAACCAAGACGCTTCGGCTGCAAAAGCAATGGTTTTAGCAGCGCAAGTTGAAGTGGATCGTTTAAAACCCCTTGTAGATCGAAATATCATCAGTAATGTACAATTGGCGACAGCCAAAGCCAAGTTAGCACAAGCAAAAAGTGCCTATGGAAGTATTGCTGCTAATATTGGGTATGGAACTATCTATTCTCCTGTAAATGGAGTTATTGGAAGTTTGCCCTTTAAAGAAGGTAGTCTAGTAAGTCCAACTGCCGAAATACCAATGACAACAGTATCTGACACGAAAATTGTTCGCGCGTACTTTTCAATGAATGAAAAACAAGTACTGTATTTTAATAGAACTTTTAAAGGATCTACAACTGCCGAAAAGCTAAAAGTGGCTCCTCCGGTTAGCCTGATTTTAGTTGACAATTCGGAATACGATCAAAAAGGGAAAATTGCTACCATGAATGGTTTAGTAAATTCCACTACGGGAACTACAGAGTTTAGAGCTGAATTTACTAATCCAGAAGGGCTTTTACGAAGCGGAAGTAGCGGAATCATTCGTTTACCAATCGTACAAAGCAATGTTATTTTGGTACCCCAAGTGGCTGTTTTTGAAGTACAGGGAAAACAAATTATATATGCTGTCGAACAAGGAAACAAGGTTAAATCAAGAATCATAGAAACCAATGGGACTTCTGGTTTGGATTACATTGTAACGAATGGTCTCGCCGCAGGGGACGTTGTCGTAATTGAGGGTGCTTCAAAACTAAAAGATGATATGGAAATTGTACCACAGCCTACTAAAAATGAGGTAATAGCAAATACTGCTACAACAAAGGCTACTGCTACAAAAACGACTACTAAAAAATAATTGCAAAGATGTTAAAAACTTTTATAGAGAGACCTGTACTCTCGACCGTAATCTCAATTCTCATTACCATATTAGGTGTATTAGGATTGATGTCCTTACCCGTAGAACAATATCCCGAAATAGCACCGCCAACCGTACAGGTAACCGCCAATTATACTGGAGCCAACGCTGAAACGGTATTAAATAGTGTGGTAATTCCGCTGGAAGAAGAAATTAATGGTGTAGAAGGTATGACGTATATGACGTCTTCTGCAGCAAATGATGGTTCCGCTAAAATTTCTGTTTATTTTGCATTAGGGACTGATCCTGATATTGCGGCAGTAAACGTGCAAAATAGAGTAGCTAGAGCCACTAGTAAGTTGCCTACTGCAGTAGTACAAACTGGGGTTACCACAGTAAAAAGCCAAACTAGTTCTTTGATGTTCTTTGCATTATATTCTAAAAACAAAGCTTATGATGAAGTTTATATTCAGAATTATGCTAAAATCAACTTGGTACCCAAATTACAACGTGTAAAAGGAGTTGGTCAGGTAAATGTTTTTGGAGCCAAAGATTATTCGATGCGAATTTGGATTAATCCTGAAAAAATGGCTACTTATGGAATTGCTCCAAAAGATGTTCAGGCAGCCTTGCAAGAACAAAACGTGGAAGCTGCTCCAGGAAAATTTGGAGAGAATGCAGACGGAGTTTTTGAATATGTTATTAAATACAAAGGAAGACTTTCGGAAATAAAAGATTATGAGAATATCATTATCAAATCTACTGGAAACGGAAATTTCTTAAGAATTAAAGATGTAGCCACTGTTGAATTAGGCGGTTTCAATTATGGAACTAAGAATATCGCCATGGGCAAAGAAGGGGTTGTAGTAGGAGTTTTTCAAACTTCTGGTTCCAATGCCCAAGATATTACCACAGAGATCATGAGTATCTTAGAGGAGTCAAAAGTAGATTTCCCGTCTGGCGTAGACTATATTATTCCTTTTAACACTAAAACATTTCTGGATGCTTCTATCGACAAAGTAATACACACTTTAATCGAGGCTTTTCTATTGGTTTTTCTGGTTGTTTATTTATTCTTACAAGATTTTAGATCCACTTTAATTCCCGCTATCGCTGTACCAGTAGCTATTATAGGTACTTTTTTCTTCCTGCAAATATTTGGGTTCTCTATCAATATGCTAACGTTGTTTGCAATGATTTTGGCCATTGGTATTGTCGTTGATGATGCCATTGTCGTCGTCGAGGCAGTGCATGCTAAGCTAGATGAAGGCGCAAAATCAGGGAAGGAAGCTACGATTTCGGCAATGAATGAAATTACAGGAGCCATTGTTTCTATTACTTTAGTAATGGCGGCAGTATTTATTTCGGTATCGTTCTTAAGCGGACCATCGGGAGTATTTTACCAACAATTTGCTATTACTTTAGCGATTGCTATTTTAATTTCGGCGGTAAATGCCTTGACTTTAAGTCCTGCTTTATGTGCGTTGCTATTAAAACCGCATCCGGACTCTGACCATCATGATGCTAATTTTAAAGACCGTTTTTTCATTGCTTTCAACTCTAGTTTTGATCGAATGAATGCTAAGTATGTGAAATCTCTTGGTTTCTTAGCTGCAAAAAAATGGATTACCGTTGTTGGCTTATTAGTTTTTACTGGTATTACGATTTTGTTGTTCCAAACTACTCCTTCTGGATTTATCCCAAATGAAGATAGAGGAATTATCATGGCCGATTTAACACTTCCTCCTGGAACTACTTTGGAAAAGACTAAAAAGACCGTACAAGAATTGGATTCCATCATTGCTTCGATGGATATCGTTGAAGCCCGAATGAATATCGTAGGCTATAGCTTGCTAAACGGCGTAAATGGAGGTTCATATGCGTTTTCAGTAATTAAATTGAAAGACTGGAGCGAACGTACCGAAGCCAATCAATCTGTAGATGCTGTGGTTGGCCAATTGTTTGCCAAAACAGCCGGTTTAAAGGAGGGTCGTGCCTTATTCTTTACACCTCCAAGTGTACAAGGTTTTGGTAGTGCCGATGGTTTTGAATTGAAAGTACAAGACAAAGGAGATGATGATTGGGCAACCGTTAGTAAAGTGACAAACGAATTCTTAGGAGAGTTGATGAAACGTCCTGAAATTCAATATGCCATTACTAATTTCAATCCTACTTTCCCACAATATCAAATGGATATTAATATAGAAAGAGCAAAGGATGCTGGAGTAGCTATCTCTGACATATTTAATACCATGCAAGGCTATTATGGTGGATTGTATACAACGGATTTCAACAAGTTTGGAAAACAATACCGAGTAATGATTCAAGCAAAACCGGAAGACAGGGCAAACCTTGAATCGATTAACAATATTTATGTTAAAAATGGAGCCGGTCAAAAAGTGGCAATCAGTCAGTTTGTAGATTTTAAAAGAATATACGGTCCTGAGGCTGTTGCTCGTTTTAACATGCTAAAAGCCGTTAATATTAACGGTAAAGCAAACGCTGGATTTAGTTCTGGTGATGCTATTAAAGCGGTTCAAGAAGTAGCAGCACAACATTTACCAAAATCATATACCTATGAATTCTCAGGAATGACACGTGAAGAGATTCTTGCAGGGAACCAAGCTCTTGGGGTGTTCTTATTAAGTTTAATCTTTGTTTACTTCTTATTAAGTGCGCAGTACGAAAGTTATTTAGTACCATTATCAGTATTACTTTCACTTCCTGTAGGTATTGCTGGTGCTATCGGTTTTGTAAAACTCGCAGGATTAGAAAATAATATCTATTTCCAGGTGGCTCTAATCATGTTGATTGGACTACTCGCCAAAAATGCGATTTTGATTGTGGAGTTTGCTATACAAAGGCGACGAAACGGAATGGACTTGACACAAGCGGCTATTGAAGGTGCAAAAGCACGTTTACGTCCTATCCTGATGACTTCGTTGGCATTTATCTTCGGGTTAATGCCATTGGCACTAGCCTCTGGAGTTGGCGCTGTAGGAAACCGTTCTATTGGTATGGGTGCCGTTGGAGGAATGCTTATCGGAACTATTTTTGGAGTTTTTGTTATTCCAATTTTGTTTGTAATCTTTCAAGGATTACAAGAGCGTATCTCTGGAAAGCCAGTAGATACTAAAGAATCAAATGTTGCACTTTTAGAAGAAGAAAATGAAAAATAAAATATATAGAGTCGCGCTTTTAGGACTAACAGCAACTGTAATGCAATCGTGTTTTGTTGCCAAAGACTATAAAAGACCCGAATTAAAAACAGCTGATTTGTATCGTAATGAAGTGGTGTCGACTGACACTACTTCATTAGCAAATGTATCCTGGGATAAAATTTTTACTGACCCGCTTTTGCAAGGCTATATTTCAAAAGGCTTACAGAATAATTTGGATATCCGCATTGCTATGCAAAATATTGTGGCAGCACAGGCAACGATGAAACAAGGAAAATCAGGCTACTTCCCTAGCCTGTCTGTAGGAACAGACTGGACTCATCAAGAATTGTCTAAAAACAGTCAGTTTGGAGCTTTTTTGGCAGACCGTAGTACGAATCAATACCAATTGTCAGGAAATCTTTCTTGGGAAGCGGACATCTGGGGGAAAATAAGAAGCAATAAACGCGCTACTAATGCTGCTTATCTACAAACAACGGCAGTAAATCAAGCGATAAAAACACAATTAATTGCAAATATCGCGACCGTTTATTATCAATTGCTTTCAGTAGATGCACAAATAAAAGTAGCTGAGGAAACTTTAATCAACAGGGATAAAAGTGTCGAAACTATTATTGCACTTAAAAAAGCTGGGAATGTTACTGAAGTTGGGGTCAAACAAACAGAAGCTCAAAAATATGCTACTCAAATCATCATTGCTGATTTGAAGAATAACATCATTATCCTGGAGAATACGATGAGTATACTTCTTGGAGAACCTTCGGCTAAAATTGAACGTAATACTTTTGAATCTCAGTCTATGCAACCAGCAATTACCTTAGGGGTTCCTGCCAGTTTGTTGAGAAACAGACCAGACGTGATTGCAGCAGAATATAATTTGATTACTAATTTTGAAATGACAAATGTGGCCAAAAGTGGATTTTATCCAACTTTAAAGGTTACCGCTTCAGGAGGATTTCAAAGTATTGATTTGAAAGAATGGTTTAGTGCTAATTCTATCTTTGCTAATGTAATTACGGGTTTAACACAACCTATTTTCAATCAAAGACAAGTAAAAACGAAGTTTGAAATAGCGAAAGCAAATCAAGAGAAAGCGTATTTACAGTTTGAACAATCACTGCTTACTGCTGGTAAAGAAGTTTCGGATGCACTGGCACAGTACAATAATGAGACCTATAAAATTACAATTCGTACAAAACAGGCAGATGCACTTAAAAAAGCATCTAATTACTCCGATGAATTGTTAACCTATGGCTTAGCAAATTATCTCGAAGTATTAACGTCTAAAAATGACGCTTTAAATGCTGAATTAAGTTTAGTAGACAATAAGTTCCAACAATACAAAGCGGTAATTCAATTGTACAAAGCCCTTGGTGGTGGATGGCAATAAAGGATTTCGAATAAAAATATAATAAGTTGTTAATTCAAAAAAAGCCACTGAGTATCGTACTTAGTGGCTTTTTTGCGTTTTGTAAAAGCTTTTGACTGATTTCTATTCTTAAAGTATAAAAATAATGCAAAAGGTTATTTGTAAAACATTGATTTAAATTGATTTCAAAGGCAGTTCATTTCCATATATAGCTCTATCTACGGATGCATTAGACCAACATTATATTTTTCAGATAAAAATTTTGCAATCAAAGTAGTAGAATTTATGAACAGAACGTCCTCGTAAGCTGTAAAATAGCTAACATCTATATTATGAGTTTCCTCTTTTGAAATGATAACTACAGGACTACCCTGGTTCTCTTCTCCTATTAATGCTACAATTTTCCTTCTGGGTGTCGTGAAGTCTACATAAACGATGTCTAATTCCTTTCTAAGATCTGGATAATAGCTTAGAATACCTTCAATAATAGCACAGTCTGGACAATAATAGAGCGTTCCCTTCTTATCTGCTTTTGGGTCAATAAAATTTGGCTCTAATAAAAATAATTGAATCATAATATTTTTTTTATTTTTTATATTTTTTAAATCAGCGGAAGGCGATATTTGTTGTTTTATTTCCTATTCAAATTAAATACTTCTTTGCCATGCTGCCCTGCTGATAAAACGCATGTATTAGCTCCAAAATTATATTTTTTTTCGAAAAAAATAATTAGTTTAAACAAAGTAATCAAATATTCCAAGTGTTAGCAAATAGCCCAATACTGCTCCGCCCAAAACAATAATTGCACTGTTTACTTTTTTGTAATTAAACACAATTACAACACTCACTATGGCTATTAAAATCGTTCGCCAGTCTGTGATCGTTTCCTTACCCAATTCATAACAAATGGAGACGATTATAGCGATAGAGGCCACGTTTACGGCATCCAAAAATACAGCAAAAGACTTCGAATTCCTCATCTTTTTTACCAAAGGATTTAATAATGCTACAAACACAAATGAAGGTAAAAATATCGCCAGCGTTGCAATGAGTGCGCCGGATATTCCATTGATTTGATACCCCACAAAAGTAACCGAGGAGAAAACGGGTCCCGGTGTGAATTGTCCCACCGCAATGGCATCTATCAATTGGGTTCGTGTCAGCAATCCTTTGGCTACCAATTCGGCATCCAAAAAAGCAAAAAGTACATAGCCACTGCCATATAAGATTGCACCAATTTTTAAGAAAATTAGAAATAAATTAAAATTTGTAGGTGCAAGTAAAGCCGTTTTAGAAACCGGAACTAGTGTGAGCGAAATCCAGCTGTTCCCTTTTACATTCGAATTGGGTTCGGTTAATGAATTCCAAAACAACGCTAGGAATCCGGCACCAAAAAGTAGTGCAATTTCATTGAACTGCAACAGCGAAAGCAGTAAAATAATACTACCTATAACTCCTAACCGAATTGTCTTCAAGGATTTTTTTGCCAAAGGAAAAATGGCACCCAGAATAATCGCAATTATCGCGGGTTTTATGCCATACAAAAAAGGTTGTATTTCAGGTAACTGACCGTATTCTTTATAAAGCCAGGCAAAGATTCCTGTTAAGATAACGGCTGGGACAATAAAACACATGCCCGCAACAATAAGTCCCTTCCACCCTGCCCTTTCATGACCAATATGAATTGCCATTTCGGTACTATTAGGCCCTGGAATTAAATTAGTAGCTCCTATTAAATCTAAAAAATGCTGTTCCTCAAGCCACTTTTTTTTAACAACTACTTCCTCTCGCATCATAGAGATGTGCGCGGCTGGACCACCAAAACCTATAATTCCTAACTTTAAAAAAAGTGCAGCTACTTCTTTTAATTTTTGTTTTTCATTCATTACGATCGCTCGTTTATTATTTTATTTATGATGGGTCAGTTATTTTTTTTTAAGTTTTATCGGTATCCAAATTTCCTCTTCGGAATCAGGATCGTCATTTTTATATTTAGCACCATAAATTTCAAAATGAGGTCTGTAATCTATAATATATTCTGAACTAGGCAACCAAGAAGCAAAAATATATTCAAATGCAACTGGAACGCCACTCGCATCGCCTTTGTAATTAAAAACAGTATAAAGTCTGCTGTTGATTGTAAAAGATTCCATATTGTTAGGAATTCTTTTAAAACCAGTGACCGCTATCGCAGCCCAATATTCAAAGGAGTCATGGGATTTGTGCTGAGCCGTCTGTGTTACGTTTTTGGTTGCACAGACTTTCAGTTTTCTACAAATTAGTACTCTTTGTTTTTATAACGCTAATTTATAAAGTAGCACCTCTTCTGTATCGTCTGTAAGTTTAATTTTTTTCTCAAACTTAAGTCCTAGTTTCATCAATAATTTTTGAGATCCTGTATTTTTTTCTGAGGTGATCGCACTAATTTCTGTTAAATTAAAGTCAGTAAAAGCGGCTTCTTTTAGCGTATTGGCGCTTTCAAAACCGTATCCTTTATTTTCATATTTTGGAAGAAAAGCAAACCCAATATCTATACCTTCCAGACCCTCCCGATCGTAAAGTCCGCAGAAACCTATTTTTGCATCATCAAATTTTCTAGTGACCGTAAAATTCCCAAAACCATTTTTTTGGATTGATGGAACGATCTTAGTTTCGATATATACTTCGGCATCTTCGATGCTATTTAATTTTCTATCTCCAATAAACTCTAGCCATTTTGGAGAGTTGAATACTTCTAAAATTAATGCTGCATCTTCTGCAGTGGTGGGTGTTAGAAATAGTCGGTTTGTTTCAAATGTTTTCAATTCGTTTGGTTTTAAAATTCAAATTGTGTGTTTTTACCTAAAAATTCCGATCCTCTTTTCCGAAATTTACAAAAGTAAATATACTACAATTGTCCTACAAAAAATAGGTATTTATACGCGAATTTTTAAGAATTTTGCTATTAAGGATTATAGAACAACAACGATTCTCCTTCTAGTGCTCTAAAAACTACTTCTTTGTCAAAACATTTTTTGTTCCGCCCTGAATGATGGTCATTTGATTTGCTGTTGGATTAAATTCCAATACAATTCCAGCTGCTCTAAATTCGAATGTGTCTTTTTTAATAGCGTCCAACGGAAAACCGCCTTGTCCCGTTGCTTGCGCCATCAATTTCGCATCATCCTTTGTAACAGTAATAGCTAATGGAAATGCAGTACTTGCGTATACTCCTAAATATTGATCTAAATCTTCTGTCTTTAGGTCTAAAGTGGTAAACGTGGGAATTTCAAATTTTCTATTATAATAGCTCGATAAAATGGCGATGACAATGTCGTTATTCCCATAATTAATCCCATTTGAAGTGATAGCAATACTCAGTTTACTCTCTGGGAAATACGATATTGCCGAGCGAAATCCATCGATTCCTCCAGTATGTCCGTATCCTATTTTATCATAAAACGGCACCTGAAAAATCCCCATTCCGTATTTATCTTGGATTGTTTTCATTTGTTCCAATGAAGCTGCAGAAATCAATTTTCCAGTAAATAATCCATCAATAAACTGTGTTAGATCAGTTGGGGTTGATACCATCGCTCCTGCGCCCATTGGGATTGAGGTGTTAGTTTCTGTTTCCTTGTTCCATTTGTCTGTATAGCTGTAGGAATAACATTCGTTGTTAGCGATACTTATTTTACCTCCAAAATAAGTGTTTTTTAAATCTAAGAGCTTCACAATTTTTGTTTGCACCAATGCGGCATAAGGCTTTTTGTAGACTTCCTCTAGAATATAACTCAACAACACATAATTAGAGTTGCTGTATTCTCCTGTACTGTTGGGTTCAAAAACACTTTTACCGTTGGCAATGATAGCAACCATTTCTTTGGCAGTTTTGGCTGTTGCGCTGTAGGACATATACTCAGGAGCGTTGGTGAAATTATAAATCCCACTGCGGTGGTTTAATAAATTGCCAATAGTAATTTTAGCAGCATTTTGAATAGTTGGGAAATAGCCTTCAATAGTTTGATTCAGGCTTAATTTCTTTTCCTCGATGGCTTTAAAAACTAAGGCCGAGGTAAACATTTTAGAGATGGAACCAATTCTATATTTGGTAGAAATGGTTGTTGTTTTATTACTTGCCATATCATCTTTTCCTATGGCATTCGTATAGATAATTTTCCCGTTCTCAGATACGGCAACGCTTCCCATATACTTGTCTTTGGATTCCAAAACCTGAAACAGACTATCAATTTTAGCTTTATTGAAGTTTTGAGCAAATGTGGGAATGGAAACAAGTAGAACTAAAAAGACAAGGATTTTTTTCATATTGTATTTATTTATAATGGTTTGCGTATTGGTGAAGTAAAAATAGGTAAAACTTCTTTTTGTTGACATTCTTTATGAGTACACTTCCGAAGTTTCGGAAGCAATTTTGCACCAGCTTTAAGTTTGTAAATCAAACTGGTATAAATAAACACAATCAATACCCCATGCTGTCATTAGGACAAAAGAGAAATCTCCGCGTGCTTTGCGGTTACATATCGCAGCGTTAGGAGTTTATTTCTTGATACTCTTTTCAGCATTTCTAATGTCTAGGTAAGACTTCATAAACAATACTGCTATTGCCATTCTAAACAATCGATAAACCCAAATATTAACTTCCCAGAAGAAAATTTTTTGTGTCTTTTCGATATCAAATAAGGAATCAATAAAAGATATTAAAAATAAAATAGCCAATGCTAAATAAACGTTTTTGTGCATTTTCATATTAAAATTATTAGGTATTTTTTGTTACTATTATTTTAGTGACAACTTTGTAGTTGACTTTCGTTTCGGGCACAAGCGAGACGCTTGCGCTAGCGGGAGTTCCGTTCAACCGCGGTTTCATTGTTGGCTTTTCAAGCCCAACGAGCATCTATGTAAAAGCAGTAAATTGAGCCTCAAAATAATTACTAACTGCAGTACAGTTTTGGCTGTCTGCTAATACTTTAATGATATGAGTACTCAAATTACTACTAGTCCAAAAGTATATATTGGTTTGGATATACACAAGAAAACATGGACAGTTTCAATTCAGACCGATTTATTTTTATATAAAACGTATTCTATGCCTTCAAAATCTTGTGATTTAGAGCAATATGTAACTAATAATTTTCATAATCATGAGGTTTATTTAGTTTATGAAGTAGGTTGTTGTGGGTTTTCTGTAGCTCGCTATTTTTTAAATTTAGGATGGAATGTACTAGTGGTCAATCCAGCTGACGTGAAAACAGGAAATAAAGAACGCTATCAGAAAACAGATGCTTTGGATGCCAAAAATTTATCCAACCAGTTGAAATCTGGCACTTTAAAAGGAATCAATATCCCTACAGAGGATGAGGATCAGTTCACGAGTTTGGCACGCCATAGAACACAGGTTACAAAAAAATTGAGGACAACTAAATTGCATATCAAGAGTTTATTGTTGTTTCACGCAATAGAAATCCCCGTAGAATATGATAATTCGAATTGGTCTAATGGTTTTATAGAATGGTTAGAAAAGGTGAAATTTAGTACTACTTGTGGAGATTTAGCTTTACAAGGAAAAATTAGAATGTATAAATTTGTAAAAACAGAATATTTAGAAATTGCCAATCAAATGCGAGCCTATTGTCGAAAAAGCCACAAAGAAGATTACAATTTATTGAAGAGTATTCCTGGTATTGGGGGTTATCTAGCCTCTGTTATTATTGCAGAATGTGGTGATTTGAGGCGTTTCAATACCGAGGGACAATTTGCTAGTTTTGTTGGAATTGTTCCTGGAATACATAATAGCGGTGGTAGCGAGAAATGTTTGGGAATAACTCCTCGGAGCCGAAGTCAATTACGAAGCTACTTGATTGAAGCGGCTTGGATGGCTGTGAGGAAAGATCTTGAAATGCAACAGTATTATAGAAAACATCAAGGAAAAAATGTAAAAAGCATCATCGTAAAAGTAGCACATAAAATGACTCGAAGGATATTAGCAGTTATTAAGACACAAACCCCATATAAAATTAATAAAAACATAGTTTTAGAAAAATCAATAGCATAAAATTAAAAAATAAGAGTAGCGAAAATCAAAAAATAACTTTCTTAAAAGTCTCACAAAATGACAAGAAAAAATAGACTGCAAAGCTAAGGTGGTAGCCACGCTAAAGCGTGGGCTACATAACGAGCAGGCAGCTATTTTATTATTCTTACAACCACACAGGTGCTGGTGGCTATTGATTTAGACCACAAATAGGAGCCTGAGCTTTAAGAATTTAAAGGAAAAATATGATATAAAAGAGGAAAAAAAAATCGTGGCATTATTGAAAAAGTTAGAATAACTTTTTCTGTCCAAAGCCTACGGCGGACAAAAAGTTGTTTCCAACTTTTCCAACAAGCCGTTGGAACGGCATTTTATACTCGAAAATCACCCATATATCGCTCAGAGAAAAAGTTGTTGATAACTTTAATTGCTTTACATAGGAACCTTAGCTGTTGTAAGTAGTTTTTACCATATTTTCCACCAAGGTTTAATATTTCTTTGTTTTGAAATTATATTTTCTAATTTAACTGCACTTTATTCGACTCTTACCTCATTGGTAATATTTGATTCTATAAAATTTGGAGGAAATGTTTTTGACCCTTCAATGTAATGATATATTGCTTTCCCAAAGCCAATTTCAGCTTCTATGTTAGGACTTTGTTGAATGATAAAAGCAGTTGCAATTGCAGTTGATTGAGCTAATTGTTCAAAAGTCAAATTATACTTATTCATTATTTCTAATGCCTGATTCTGCACCAAATTAATTGCATTTATAAAGTCAATACTAGTTTCATTTGCTGAACTCTCATTCATTTTCTGATTATCTATTGTTATTCCAAAACTATATAAAACATTATGAGTTAAGTTAACCAATTCAGGTCCTTTTATGTTAGCGTTTTCAGACAGCATAACAGTTCCAGGTTTTGCATCTTTAATTTGAAAATCAAAAGATCTAAATAATAGACTTCCAGCAAGTCTCGCACAAGTCGAAATTGCGTCTATTATATTTATTTCTCTTTTTTCATCACCTAGTTTTGAAGCAATCAACTCAACAATGTCATTTACAGCTTCATTCTGTTCTTTACTAATATTCATTTTTTGGATTTTTCGGTTTAATATTGCCTACAACGTTTCTCCACTGTGAGATGGCTGGAAATTTGTAACCTTTTAGTTTCAGCTTAACCCAAACTTAATGCGGAACGGTAATTCCACTAAATTCCAGCTATATCAAAACAGCGGTTGGCAGATGTTTTTTTACTCTACTTTTATAAGTTTTGTAATTTTTTCAACTAATTCTCCTATTTCAGATAAGTTAGAAGGTACACTTTTGGATTCTTTTGATGTTTTAGTTCTGTTTCTTAAAGGGTCTTTATGTATTTCTTCTAATGCAGTTTTGATATAATGTATGTATTCTTCATTATTTTCTGTACCATTCTTTTTCAATTGCTCCGAAAAGCCAACTATTGATTTTGCTAAAACCATTTTATAAGCATAATCCTCAATAATATTTTTTTGCTTTGTATATTGGTTTGCACAAAATATTGCGCCAATAATAGGTAATGGTAATAAAGAAATACGAGCAATTAATATTCCAATATCATTTGGTATTGTGTGTAAAATCCAAATACCTAAACCAACTGTACCTAATAAACAAATTATTGCTCCAAAAACCCAACTTCCAAAGACCCATCTATTATCTGCATTTTCGTATTGAACTTGAAACGATGCGCTTATACCTTCAGCTGTTTTATAATTCAATGCTTTTTTGGCAGATTCAACAAGATTATTAGCTTCTGATAAAATTTTTTTTCTTTCAGTTTCGTAACTGATTAGTTTTTGGTTATTGTCGTTTGTTAAGACTTCCAATTCGCTTAATCGTTTTTCTCGTTCTTGAACTTTATTAGCAAAAGAAGTTATTAGCTTCTCATTGGATTTGCTTTCAGTCATTGAATTGACAATTTCTTCTAAATTATCGTCTGCTTTTTCTTTTGCTATTACTAAATCTTCATTGTATGATTTTAAAGATTCGGTTTGTTTTGTCAGTTCAAGTTTTTTCGCAATTATTGTTTCTAATTCAGTTTCAATTTCCTCCAATTTTTCGTTACTGGATTCAATATTTTCATTTATACTTTCATTATCTTTTTCAATTTCAGCTTTAATTTTTTTAACTTCATTTAATTCATCTTGGAGTTCAAGTTTAATTTTGGTAACGTTACTTATTTCATTTTCAAACTCAATTTGCCTTTCAGAAATTCCTCTGACATTAAAATTCCGTGTAAGAATTTTTAATTCTTCAAAATGAGTAATGTAATTATTTGGAGATTCAAAATATGTATTTATAGTGTTTAAATAACTGTATATATTATTTCTTTCTGTATAAGTTGAAATAGCAACAAATCTATTTGGAGCTTTTGTCAGTGTTGAGATATCAATTAATAAAGTATCAAGACCTCCAACAATACCTTTGAAAGTATATTCATTTTCACTTCCGTAGGTGTTTGTTTTGAATTGGCTGTAATTTACAGATTTGATTTTCTCACGAATTTCATCTCGTTTTTCTCGAATATTTTTTATTGAAGTTAATTCCATATGTTAATTTCTGGTTTCTGCGGTAAAATATCTGCCAACGTCAGTCTGTGAAAAAACCTCCGTTTAATTCTATCAAATATAAACAAATAATCTAATTATTAGACAGAAAAGTTGTATATTTAATGATGCAA
>NZ_FOFZ01000028.1 GCF_900111075.1 Flavobacterium frigoris | reverse complement strand
AAAGAAAGGCGACGACATACTCTCCCACATAACTGCAGTACCATCTGCGCAGGCGGGCTTAACTACTCTGTTCGGGATGGGAAGAGGTGAGCCCCGCCGCAATAACCACCTTAAGAGGTTATAATTGCTTTGGGCAATTACTGTAATGCTATTTATATGATTATAAATACCAAGTACAAAATATCTTAACACACTGAGATAAAGAAAAGTTTTATTGTATTAGAAAGTGTCTCCCCCCTCGTCTTTTGAACGAGAGGGAAAAGTGTACATAAGCTTACGGGTTATTAGTACTACTCGACTATGACATTACTGCCTTTACATCTATAGCCTATCAACGTAGTCATCTCCTACGACCCTTAAAAGAAATCTCATCTTGTGGTGGGTTTCGCGCTTATATGCTTTCAGCGCTTATCCCTTCCAAACGTAGCTACTCTGCGGTGCCACTGGCGTGACAACAGATACACTAGAGGTTTGTCCAATTCGGTCCTCTCGTACTAGAATCAGATCCACTCAAATTTCTTGCGCCCACAGTAGATAGAGACCGAACTGTCTCACGACGTTCTGAACCCAGCTCGCGTGCCACTTTAATGGGCGAACAGCCCAACCCTTGGGACCTTCTCCAGCCCCAGGATGTGACGAGCCGACATCGAGGTGCCAAACCCCCCCGTCGATATGAGCTCTTGGGGGAGATCAGCCTGTTATCCCCGGCGTACCTTTTATCCTTTGAGCGATGGCCCTTCCATGCGGAACCACCGGATCACTATGCTCTACTTTCGTACCTGATCGACCTGTATGTCTCTCAGTCAAGCTCCCTTATGCCATTGCACTCTACGCACGGTTACCAAGCGTACTGAGGGAACCTTTAGAAGCCTCCGTTACTCTTTTGGAGGCGACCACCCCAGTCAAACTACCCACCAAGCAATGTCCCCCGCCTTCGCGGGGTTAGGCCTCAGACAAACAAAGGGTTGTATTTCAACAATGACTCCACAACGCCTAGCGACGCCACTTCACAGTCTCCAACCTATCCTACACATCATTTGTCCAAGGTCAATACTAAGCTATAGTAAAGGTGCACAGGGTCTTTTCGTCCCACTGCGGGTAAGCGGCATCTTCACCGCTACTACAATTTCACCGAGCTCATGGCTGAGACAGTGTCCAGATCGTTACACCATTCGTGCAGGTCGGAACTTACCCGACAAGGAATTTCGCTACCTTAGGACCGTTATAGTTACGGCCGCCGTTTACTGGGGCTTCATTTCAATGCTTCTCCGAAGATAACATCTCCACTTAACCTTCCAGCACCGGGCAGGTGTCAGGCCCTATACTTCATCTTACGATTTTGCAGAGCCCTGTGTTTTTGATAAACAGTCGCCTGGACCTCTTCACTGCGGCCCCGATTACTCGGGGCGACCCTTCTCCCGAAGTTACGGGTCTATTTTGCCTAATTCCTTAGCCATGAATCTCTCGAGCACCTTAGAATTCTCATCTCGACTACCTGTGTCGGTTTGCGGTACGGGTACTATTAACCTGAAGTTTAGAGGTTTTTCTTGGAAGCCCTTAGGTGCACTATCTCTTCAACCGAAGTCTCCGAGTACTATCGTATTTCCCCAAGCCGCGTGGATTTGCCTGCGCAGCTTATAGGTAGGTACTTCAACGAACTATTCCGTCAGTTCGCGGCACTTTCATCACTCCGTCACCCCATCACAGTTAACAGTAGTACGGGAATATTAACCCGTTGTCCATCGACTGTCCCTTTCGGGTTCGCCTTAGGTCCCGACTAACCCACAGCTGATTAGCATAGCTGTGGAAACCTTAGTCTTTCGGTGTGCGGGTTTCTCGCCCGCATTATCGTTACTTATGCCTACATTTTCTTTTCTAACCGGTCCAGCAGGCCTTACGACTCACCTTCTACCCTGTTAGAATGCTCCCCTACCACTCCATAAATAAATATGAAATCCATAGCTTCGGTAATATACTTATGCCCGATTATTATCCATGCTCGTCCGCTCGACTAGTGAGCTGTTACGCACTCTTTAAATGAATGGCTGCTTCCAAGCCAACATCCTAGCTGTCTATGCAGACAAACCTCGTTCTTTCAACTTAGTATATATTTGGGGACCTTAGCTGATGGTCTGGGTTCTTTCCCTCTCGGACTTGGACCTTAGCACCCAAGCCCTCACTGTTAGTGAACATTATATAGCATTCGGAGTTTGTCAGGAATTGGTAGGCGGTGAAGCCCCCGCATCCAATCAGTAGCTCTACCTCTATATAACTTTATAACTAACGCTGCACCTAAATGCATTTCGGGGAGTACGAGCTATTTCCGAGTTTGATTGGCCTTTCACCCCTACCCACAGATCATCCCAAGACTTTTCAACGTCAACGGGTTCGGTCCTCCACTATGTGTTACCACAGCTTCAACCTGTCCATGGGTAGATCACACGGTTTCGCGTCTAACACTACTGACTAAAGCGCCCTATTCAGACTCGCTTTCGCTACGGATCCGTGGCTGAACCACTTATCCTTGCCAGCAACGTTAACTCGTAGGCTCATTATGCAAAAGGCACGCCGTCACCCCACGAAGGGGCTCCGACCGCTTGTAAGCGTATGGTTTCAGGATCTATTTCACTCCGTTATTCACGGTTCTTTTCACCTTTCCCTCACGGTACTGGTTCACTATCGGTCTCTCAGGAGTATTTAGCCTTAGCGGATGGTCCCGCCAAATTCAGACAGGATTTCTCGTGTCCCGCCCTACTCAGGATACCACTATCAATTATATCACTTACCTATACAGGACTATCACCCTCTTTGGTTCTACTTTCCAGTAGATTCTAGTTCGTTTTACATTGAATGTCGTGGTCCTACAACCCCAACAATGCCGTAACATCATTGGTTTGGGCTAATCCGCGTTCGCTCGCCACTACTTACGGAATCACTTTTGTTTTCTTCTCCTCCGCCTACTTAGATGTTTCAGTTCAGCGGGTTTGCCCACCCGTAGGTGTACTATGTCTTCAACATAGTGGGTTGCCCCATTCAGGTATCTACGGATCAATCGGTGTGTGCCCGTCCCCGTAGCTTTTCGCAGCTTATCACGCCTTTCATCGCCTCTGAGAGCCAAGGCATCCCCCATACGCCCTTATTTTGCTTATTGTACCAATCTCGTTATAAAACGAGACCGTTCTTTCTACTTGTCTAATGATAAACAAGTAAAATGCTTTCTACTTTTTATATTTTTTCTTATCTCAATATGTCAATGAACTTTAATTCTTTCGAATTCGTGGAGAATAACGGAGTCGAACCGTTGACCTCCTGCGTGCAAGGCAGGCGCTCTAGCCAGCTGAGCTAATCCCCCTTATTTTAGTATGCAGTTAACAGTTTTTAGTTAACAGTCCTAAACGGTTCGTCACTAATTAGTGCAACTCAACTTCTAAAATTTCCTTTAAGTATAAATAGTTGTCTCGGACAGACTCGAACTGTCGACCCCTACATTATCAGTGTAGTACTCTAACCAGCTGAGCTACGAGACAAGGTGATTTCTGATCTATGATTAACGATTTCTGATCTCAGATTTAAAATCCGCAATCAACAATCAGCATTCAATAATCGTAAATCTTTATCTTTTACTTAAATTGTATTATTTGAACTAACAGCAAGAGTAATATTGTCTTAATCTTTGTTTCCACTTTCTCTTTTCGTCTTTTTCCCTAACGTGCTTATAAATAAGCTAACAATAAGGCTCTAGAAAGGAGGTGTTCCAGCCGCACCTTCCGGTACGGCTACCTTGTTACGACTTAGCCCTAGTTACCAGTTTTACCCTAGGCAGCTCCTTGCGGTCACCGACTTCAGGCACCCCCAGCTTCCATGGCTTGACGGGCGGTGTGTACAAGGCCCGGGAACGTATTCACCGGATCATGGCTGATATCCGATTACTAGCGATTCCAGCTTCACGGAGTCGAGTTGCAGACTCCGATCCGAACTGTGACCGGTTTTGTAGATTCGCTCCTGGTCGCCCAGTGGCTGCTCTCTGTACCGGCCATTGTAGCACGTGTGTAGCCCAAGGCGTAAGGGCCGTGATGATTTGACGTCATCCCCACCTTCCTCACAGTTTGCACTGGCAGTCTCGTTAGAGTTCCCGACATGACTCGCTGGCAACTAACAACAGGGGTTGCGCTCGTTATAGGACTTAACCTGACACCTCACGGCACGAGCTGACGACAACCATGCAGCACCTTGTAAATTGTCTTGCGAAAGTTCTGTTTCCAAAACGGTCAATCTACATTTAAGCCTTGGTAAGGTTCCTCGCGTATCATCGAATTAAACCACATGCTCCACCGCTTGTGCGGGCCCCCGTCAATTCCTTTGAGTTTCAAACTTGCGTTCGTACTCCCCAGGTGGGATACTTATCACTTTCGCTTAGCCACTGAGATTGCTCCCAACAGCTAGTATCCATCGTTTACGGCGTGGACTACCAGGGTATCTAATCCTGTTCGCTACCCACGCTTTCGTCCATCAGCGTCAATATATTAGTAGTAACCTGCCTTCGCAATTGGTATTCCATGTAATCTCTAAGCATTTCACCGCTACACTACATATTCTAGTTACTTCCTAATAATTCAAGTCAGACAGTATCAATGGCCGTTCCACCGTTGAGCGATGGGCTTTCACCACTGACTTATCTGACCGCCTACGGACCCTTTAAACCCAATGATTCCGGATAACGCTTGGATCCTCCGTATTACCGCGGCTGCTGGCACGGAGTTAGCCGATCCTTATTCTTACAGTACCGTCAAGTCTCTACACGTAGAGGTGTTTCTTCCTGTATAAAAGCAGTTTACAATCCATAGGACCGTCATCCTGCACGCGGCATGGCTGGATCAGGCTTGCGCCCATTGTCCAATATTCCTCACTGCTGCCTCCCGTAGGAGTCTGGTCCGTGTCTCAGTACCAGTGTGGGGGATCTCCCTCTCAGGACCCCTACCCATCGTAGCCTTGGTATGCCGTTACCATACCAACTAGCTAATGGGACGCATGCTCATCTTTCACCGATAAATCTTTAATTACAAAATGATGCCATTCTATAATACTATAAGGTATTAATCCAAATTTCTCTGGGCTATCCCTTTGTGAAAGGTAGATTGCATACGCGTTACGCACCCGTGCGCCGGTCTCAAGTTAGCAAGCTAACTCTACCCCTCGACTTGCATGTGTTAAGCCTGCCGCTAGCGTTCATCCTGAGCCAGGATCAAACTCTTCATCGTATATTATGCGAATCAAATTGCTTTGATTCTATTTATGTTTGACTGAAGGTCTAGTGGTTTTTTCAAATCTCTCGATTCTATTACTCTTTATTCTTTTGTCTCGTCTTGTGGACGAGACGGCTGTCAATTCAATATGTCTAGGAACGTGTTCTT
>NZ_FOFZ01000005.1 GCF_900111075.1 Flavobacterium frigoris | reverse complement strand
CAAATCTTCTTTGATAAACGACAACTTTTTGGATTGCAGATTATTTTCTTAGTTGGAGAGAAGTAAGGAATTTTTCACCGCAAAATTCGGCGCTAAAATATATTACAACGGTTCCTGGCTTAGCTTGGTGGGGAACTTTTAAGCAGATTATTTTTGGCTATACGAATATATGAAAAAAAACGGAAATTCCACCAAATTCCCCATCATGCTAAACCAGTGTTATAATAGGTATTATTTAGCACAAAACTTTTTCGTTATTCAATTTTTCAGCACAATACTTTTGGCTACAAACTGCATCACTTTAATTGAAGTAAATTATTTTCGGCTTAACGATTTTACCAAAATTTATTTCGACGCAAACTGCATCACTTTAATTTAACCAAAATACTTTCTGCTAAATGAATTCGCCACAATATTTTTGGACGCAAACTGCATCACTTTAATTTAACCAAATTACTTTCTGCTTAAGAATTTCACAAGAATTTATTTCGACATAAACTTTTTCAAATCTTTCTTAATAATCATCATTTTTTGGATTGCAGATTATTTTCTGAGAAGGAGCGAAGCAAGTGATTTTTTCACCGCAAAATGGCAAAGGCGGATTCAAGTTTCTAGCGCAATTTCTTAGCGATTAAGTTTTGCCTTATTTTTCCAATTCAGAAAGCAATTTTGATTGTCTTTAGGCTTTCTAAATTCAAAAAATAAAGCTACGATTTATTTTGGATTAACAATGATTTTATATAAAATTTTGATTCATATATAATCGACTAATTGTGTTTAGAGGAGAATCATATTCCAGCGTTTTTCTTGGTCTTTGATTGAGTTGATTTTGGACTTCTTTTAGTTGTTTTTTTGTTACTAAATTAAAGTCAGTTCCTTTAGGGAAATAGTCTCTAATTAACCCATTTGTATTCTCATTTGTTGGTCTTTCCCAGGGACTATATGGATGCGCAAAATACACTTTTACTTTGCTGTTTTTAGTAAAGGTTTTATGTTGTGCCATCTCTGTTCCATTATCATAAGTTAGGGATAGTTTTAAGTTGGTAGGAAGCTTTCTAAATTCACTTTCAAACGCCTTTCTAACAGCGGTTGAATCTTTCTTTTTTAGGTGGACAATTATTAAAAACCGAGTGGTTCTTTCTACTAGTGTTCCAATGGCACTTTCTCTATTTTTTCCTAGCACCAGGTCGCCTTCCCAATGACCTGGTATTTCACGAGTAAGTACTTCGGCAGGTCTTTCATCGATACGAATTGGATCTTTGATTGTTGTTCTTTTATCAGCTCCTCTACGGACATTTCCACGATACTTTCTCTTCTGTCTTAATTGAGATATTAGTAATTTTTCGACCTCTTTTTTGGGTTGAATATAGATGTGATAATAGATACTTTCGTGTGAGATTTGCATTGTTGAATCGAATGGATAAAATTGTTTTAAAGCATCAGAAATTTGCTTTGGAGACCAATGTAATTCTAGATGTAAATATACAAAATTCTTAAGCTTTGGATTGCTATTAATTTTAGATAATCCTAACCGTTTATCCATAAGATTATGAACGTAATTTACTTCTGCTTTTAGGTTGTCGTAAGGCTCATTCTTCACTCTTTTTCGTTCTCTCGAAATGGTACTTGGATGAACCGATAGAGTAGTGGCAATTTGCTTGTTATTTTTGCCTAATGCAATTAGTTTTTCAATCTGAATTCTATGGTCACGATTGAGTCTTTTGTAAGCTGTTTTCATATTACAATTTTAAGTATTTTTTGTCTTAAAATTGCGTTAGATTCCTGACTCTGCGAAAATATCTATTATAACTAGTAGATAACATCAAATATATACATCTTTTTTGATATTTAATACTAGGTTTTAAGTATTTTCTTTCTTTTTTAAATCTTGTCTATTTGCAGTTGCTCGCGTGAAGGGGAGGAGCTAACTACCGAAGTAGTGCGTATCACCTGACAGCAGTTTAGAAAGGGGCTTTGTGCGCGCAAAATAAATAAGCCCCTTTTTATACTGGTGGCACGCCCAAAAGATTGTGCTAATTTTAAGAGAGAAATTTGCTTGTAAGGCTAAAAACGATTTTAAACTTTGTAACTTTGAGCTTTAAAAATGTTAAACTTCAAACAACAATAAATGAGTCAAGAGATAAGAAATTTAGAACCAAAAGTGCTTTGGAATAAGTTTGCCGATTTGAATGCCGTTCCTCGCCCTTCAAAAAAAGAAGAAAGAGTGATTGAGTTCATGAAAAACTTTGGTAAAAGCCTTGGATTAGAAACTTTTGAAGATGATATTCGTAATGTGATTATCCGCAAGCCAGCGACTCCAGGAATGGAAAATCGTAAAGCAATAGTAATGCAGGGACACTTGGATATGGTACACCAAAAAAATTCGGATACTGTTTTTGATTTCGATACACAGGGAATCGATATGTATGTTGATGAAGACTGGGTGCGTGCTAGAGGAACTACGCTTGGTGCAGATAATGGATTAGGAGTTGCCGCAATTATGGCAATTTTAGAAAGTACAGATATTGCGCATCCTGCGATTGAAGCTTTGTTTACTATTGACGAAGAAACTGGAATGACGGGTGCTTTGAATCTAAAAGGCGGAATCTTGCAAGGACAAATTCTTTTGAATTTAGATACTGAAGAGGATGACGAAATCGACATTGGCTGTGCTGGTGGAATTGACGTTACTGCTACTGCTGAGTATGATGAAGAGGAAACTCCTGAAGGTTCTGTGGGGTATTCAATTACCGTAAAAGGATTAAATGGTGGGCATTCAGGAATGGATATTCACAAAGGACTGGGGAATGCTAATAAAATTATGAACCGCCTGTTATTTGATGGTTTTGATAATTTTGGATTACAAATAGCTGAAATTAAAGGAGGAAGCCTTCGTAATGCTATTCCGCGTGAAAGTGTGGCGCAAGTAATTATTGCTTCGGTATTTGATGAAGCTTTTGTGTTTGATATGCAACAGGTGGTTAATGATATAAAAACAGAATTAAAAACAACGGAACCTAATTTAGAGGTAGTTTTTGAGAAACTGGATACTACGCCGGCAAAAGTAATGCCGTCTATTGCTCAGTATTATTTTGTAAGAGCGATGTATACTGCTCACAACGGTGTGTATAGAATGAGCGCTGACTTTGCTGATTTAGTAGAAACGTCTAATAATATAGCTAAAGTAGTTTTAGGCGAAGGAAAGCTTTCTGTACAGTGTTTAACGCGTTCGTCTGTAGAAACGGCTAAGTTTGATTTAGCGAATGCTTTGACATCCGCTTTTGAATTGATGGGTTGTGAAGTAGAGCTTGCAGGATCGTATCCTGGTTGGACACCAAATGCTGAATCTGAAATTCTAGATGTTTTAGTCCCTATTTATGAGAAACAAACGGGTGAAAAACCAAGTGTTGTAGCTTGTCATGCAGGATTAGAATGTGGGCTTCTGGGAACAAATTACCCAGAGATGGATATGATTTCTTTTGGCCCTACTATTCGTGGAGCACATTCTCCTGATGAAAGAGCGAGTATCTCATCATCTCAAAAATTTTGGAAACTTTTGTTAGAAATTCTAGCGAATATTCCGTTGAAATAGTATTTAGTGTTCAGTATTTAAAAAAAAATAGTGTTCAGTTTATGTATAACTGAACACTATTATCTGAGTGCTGAACACTAATTTTTAATCTCTTTTTGGACTGTTTTTCTTTTCTCTTTTTTCTTCTTTCTTTTCTTTAGCCGTTTTAAGAGGCTCTTTTTTGGCGGTTTTCTTCGCGTCTTGACTTTTTGCCATGATATTAGTATTTGAATTTTCGTGTTTAGTGTAGGTAAATGTATGTAATATTTTGGTTTCTTCTAAATATTATTTTAAAAAATCCCCGTCGATGATTAATAATTCAACAGCAGCTGCAGTTATGGATCGATGAGAACTTAAATCATCTGAAACGACATAGGTCATTCCTTCCGTAAGTTGGATTTCTTCTCCCGTTGCCATTTCGCTAACGAAATTCCCTTTCAGACAATGGACTATATGTCCTTTTTGGCACCAGTGATCTGCTAGGTAATTTTCGCTATAGGTTACTTTTCTAATTCTTAGTCCGCCCAATTGTATTGTCTGCCAGTAGGCTGTTCCAGTTTCTCCTGGATATGCTATTTTTTCTATCGCATTCCAGTCGATCGTTTGGAAAGGTATGTTTGACATGTTTCTGGCGTTATAATTTGTAATGTAATATAGGAATTTTTTCTAAATAAAAATCTCCAACTACTCATCGTAATTGGAGAATTCAATTTTTGGAATTTATCCCTAAACTTAGGGATTGGAATTTTATTTTCTTTATCTTTTCTTCAAGATTTTATATTCCTCATAACAGCCACTGATAGCGTCCATAATTTGAAGGTCATTTGCGGTTTGAATAAAGGATTCAGAGTAATTACAACGTTGCAATATTTCAGGTATTTCTTTTTTATCAATCCCTAAAAGCACTGCAAGGGTTTCTCTGTCAAACTTTGATTCTAGAAGATTACGCACTGTATCGTCCTTACGCATTTCTTTTAATTTTTTTAATTCTTTTGGGTTGTTACCAAAGAAATTATAAAGCATATCTGCGGGGTTGAAAATGGAGCCAAGAACTCTCCCAAACGCATTTGGAGAGTATTCACCTGCTTCATATCCATGCGTTAAGCCAGAAATACTATAGCGGTAATTTTCACTTGTGGGAATTGTTTTTGAATCTACTTCCAGATATCCTGTTAAGTTAAACGGTCTAATGACTACTTCTTCAAGTGCAATAGCGCTCTCGGTAAGGAAAATCTTAGCTACTTTGTTCTTGATCCAGTCATTCGTAACTTTAACTCGAAGGGATTGAAACCCTAAAAGGGAAATATGCAGGGTGTCGGTTGGTTGTACATCAATTTCAAAGTAACCGTTAGAATCGGTTCGTGCTCCTCTAACTTTATTGATATTGATGATATTTGCATTAATCAATGCCGACTTAGTGTTGTCGTTATAGATAAAGCCGGATACTTTTTGGGAATGAACTATCTCTTGTGCAGATGCGGTTAAGGATAGTGCTAAAAAAAAGAGAACTATAAAATATTTCATAAACTGATTTAAAACTTTAAAAGTAGTAAAACAGGATTAAATATTTTATAGTTCTCTTATAATTATAAGAAAATTAACAGTAGATGTTAGTCTCTTCTTGGTCTTCTTGGTTTAGGTGCGTCACCAAAACTTTCAGAACGTCTAGGAGCTCTATCTGAAGAACCTTCGCTTCTTGGAGCTGAGCTTCTTCTTTCAAAGCCACCTTCTCTCGGAGCTGAGCTTCTTCCGCCGAAACCACCTTCTCTTGGGGCTGAGTTTCTATCGCTTCTAAAACCACCACCAGAGCCTTCTCTTCTTGGTGCAAAACTACCTTCTCTTCTTGGAGCAGAACTTCTTCCGCCACCAAAACCACCACCAGAACTTCTTCCGTTGTGATCACGTCTTCCGCCACCATCATTTTTAGAAATTTCAACATTGATACGACGTCCTTCTAATTGTACGTTGTTCAACACTTCCATTACTTTATCAGTATGTTCCGGATCAGTGTTAAAGAAAGAGAAACCTTCTTTTACGTCTACTTTGAAAACATCATCACGACCTAAGTCTAATGTCTCTTTCAAGTAATCTTTTAATGACATCCAATCGAAGTTATCTCTAGAACCTATGTTCACAAAATATCTTGTTGCACCACCATTATTATTTTCTCTTGGAGTACCATCTCTGTCATCACGTCTTTCAGAACCTGAAGATTGATTAGAGATGTCTCTAGTTTTCTTGTAATAGTTGATGAAACGGTTGAATTCAACTGAAACCATTTTCTTGATTAACTCTTCTTTCGATAAGTCTTCAAGTACGTTATTAATTGCCGGAAGATAGTTGTCAATTTCGTGATCAACTTCTACATCCTTAATCTTATTAGCTAAGTGCAATAATTGGATTTCGCAGATTTCGATTCCTGAAGGAACTGTTTTTTCTTCAAATTTTTGTTTGATGATTCTTTCAATAGAAGAAATCTTACGCAATTCGCTTTTAGTTACAATTACAATAGAAGTACCTAATTTTCCAGCACGACCAGTACGACCAGAGCGGTGATTGTAAGTTTCTATTTCGTCAGGTAGTTGATAGTTTACTACGTGAGTAATGTTGTCAACGTCAATTCCACGTGCTGCAACATCAGTAGCTACAAGCATTTGGATTTGTCTTCCTCTAAAAGACTTCATTACACCATCACGTTGCGCTTGAGATAAATCTCCGTGCAATGCAGCGGCGCTGTATCCATCTTCTACTAATTTCTCTGCAACAGCTTGTGTATCACGTTTTGTTCTACAGAAAACTACAGAGAAGATATCTGGATTAGCATCAGCTAAACGTTTCAAAGCTTCGTAACGGTCACGTGCGTTTACAAGGTAAAACTCATGTGAAACTGTTGCAGAACCTGAATTCTTAGCTCCTACGGTAATTTCAATTGGGTCACGCATGAATTGTTTTCCAATTCTAGCTACTTCTGCTGGCATTGTAGCCGAGAATAACCATGTGTTTTTTTCGTCTGGCGTAGTGGATAGGATATTTACGATATCTTCGTAGAAACCCATATTCAACATTTCGTCAGCCTCATCTAGAATACAGTAATTGATTTGAGAAATGTTTACCAATCCTCTGTTAATCATATCTTGCATTCTTCCTGGAGTTGCTACAATAATTTGTGCACCTCTCTTAATTTCTCTTGCTTGGTCTGTTATGCTAGCTCCACCGTAAACTGCTACCACATTAATACCTTTTTCGTATTTAGAGTAGTTTTTAATTTCGTTGGTAATCTGCAAACAAAGTTCGCGTGTTGGAGATAAAATCAATGCTTGTGTATTTCTGTTGTCGGCATCAATTTTCTGAATAACTGGAAATCCAAATGCTGCCGTTTTCCCTGTCCCTGTTTGAGCCAACGCAACCATATCTGTGTCTTTTTCCAATAATAGGGGAATCGCTTTCTCCTGTACTTCGGTCGGATTCTCAAATCCTAGATCTAAAATCGCCTTCAGTAACGATTCACTCAATCCTAATTGTTCAAATTTATTCATATGTATTTTTAAAATAGGGTGCAAAATTACTGTTAATAATTGATATAAACTAATGCTATTTCAAGTTTTGTTGTTTTATTAATATTTGATTATCAGAAAGTTATATTTTTAATTTTAGATTTCGCCTTTTGAATTTGGAATTAGATAAAGAAATAACGGCGAGAATTATAAAAATACATATTAAAATTGTTAAATATTAACGCTTATTTTTCGTTTTTCAAAAAGCGGATTAGCAGCTGTGTTGCTTTTGCTCTGTGACTGATCTGATTTTTTATTGCAGACGACACTTCGGCGAAAGTTTCCTGATACCCTTCAGGTTGGAAGATGGGATCATAACCAAAACCTTCAGTTCCGGCTTTGGCTAAGGTGATTTGGCCTTGAGCTATACCAGTAAAAAGATGTTGCTTCCCCTTTATATTCAAAGTAATTACCGTTTTGAATTGGGCATTCCTATCGGATTTATCAGATAAGGCTTCCAATAGTTTATCCATGTTGTCTTCAGAGCTGCGTTGTTCGCCTGCATATCTGGCAGAATACACTCCGGGAGCTCCGTTCAGCGCTTCCACTTCGAGTCCTGTATCATCCGCAAAACAATCATAGCCATATTTTTCAGTCACATAATTGGCTTTTAAAATCGCATTGCCTTCGATAGTGTCGGCAGTTTCTGGAATCTCCTCATGGCAACCAATGTCTTCCAAGCTTACTATTTCTATAGTTGATGGAAGTAGTTGTTGAATTTCCTTTATTTTGTTTTTATTGTTTGATGCGAAGACGAGTTTCATTTATTTTGATTTTGGATTGATCAAAGATAGGTGTTTTTTAAAATAGGTCTAAAGTATATTAGCATCCTTTAATAATTTAGGAATGAGAAGTGGTTTGTAAGCTAGCTTGTCGATGGGCTTTAGTTTAACATTTTTCAGACAGGTTAAAAAGGTGTTAAAAGTCTAATTATCAAATTATTAAATATATATTGGTTGTATCTTTGAGTATGGTTTTGGTTTGTTATTGATTATGGCCATCTGGAATGAGTAGCGTATTTAATAGTCAATTGTATCGAGAGGTATGAGTTGATGATGATAAACCAAAGTCTAAAAATTGGAGGTCTGTAACAAGGCCTCCTTTTTATTGAAATATATCGTAGAAATTGGGCTCTGTGGTTAAGCAGTATTTATATAGAATTGTGGAAATTCTAAAAATGAATCGAATTGATATTAATAAATTTAATATGTATTAATAAAAATGAATATTCTTTAATTACTGATTGTCAAGTGGTTAATCATTAGTTAAAAGCCTGATTTATAAATTTTTTTGTCGCATTTAATTGTATCTTTGATATGTGGTTTTGATTAATTACTTGTGTATATCAATCTTCACATGAGAATGACAACGCAATATTCAGCTATACTTTATTAATTGTATGAGTTGATAATGGTAAATCAGAACTAACACTTGGAGGGCTTTAATAGCCCTCCTTTTTTGTATGATAATTTTTTTTAAAATGTATTTTAACCATTCTTAAATTATTCGTGAAATATAAATCGAATTAATGTTTAAATTTATACCACGCACATTAATTCGTAGAACGACTTCTTTATTGAATCGTTTTACAGCTAAGGCGAAAAATTCATCTACCAGATGTAGTGAGTGTTATGTAAACGAAAAAAAGAATTCGCCTAGCTAAAACGCAATCGTACATAAACATGCTTGATTCCTTTTTTTTCTGAATCTCTTTCATCAATTTCTAGAATATCGGTCAATGATTTTAACATTGGAGTTAGTTTTACAAAGCCATAATTTCTAGGATCGAATTCGGGTTTTCTTTTTACGATAAGATTTCCAACATCACCAAGAAAGGCCCAGCCGTCGTCATCGCAAATATCTTCGATTGTACTTTCAATGAGTTCGATAGTTTGTGTGTCTATTTTGTTTAAAGATGATTTCTCAATCGGTTTTTCAATCGTTTTCCCAACGGGTTTTTCGACTGGTTTTTTGGTGTCTGCAGAGCGTTTTTTAGCTTTTTTCTGAATAGCACCATCCAAAACTTCGATGTAAATAAATCGATCACAGGCTACAATAAAGGAATTAGGTGTTTTCTTTTCTCCAATTCCAATAACTTTCATTCCGGATTCTCTCAATCGTATCGCTAGTCTGGTAAAATCAGAATCACTCGAAACGATACAAAATCCATCTACCTTGTCAGAATACAATAAGTCCATGGCGTCAATTATCATTGCTGAATCTGAAGAATTTTTTCCAACGGTATAACTGTATTGTTGAATGGGGGTGATTGCATGTTCTAATAAAACACTTTTCCAGCCTCCAGCATTTGGCTTCGTCCAATCGGCATATATACGTTTTGTCGTAGGTGTTCCAAATTTGGCTATTTCTTCCATCATTCCTTTTACGTTACTATAGGGAACGTTGTCTGCGTCAATTAGAACAGCCAGTTTTAATTCTTTTGTATCTTGTGCCATAAATTATGTCGAATTGAAATATTTATTCAAAGGTACAAAGTTTATTATTGAAAATGAATTTTTGCCTTTCTCACCATGACATAACACTCCTTTTTGATAGGAAAAAGAATAATGTGCGAGACGGCTACTAAAAAAAAATGACATAAAATCCTTTTTTAAGGTTTAAATATTTATTTTTGCAACTTCTTAAAGTTAAAATTATTACTTAAATATATTATGGTAAAAGATTTATTCGAAAGGATTCAGAACAATAAAGGACCACTAGGAAAATGGGCTTCGCAAGCTGAGGGATATTTTGTTTTCCCCAAGTTAGAAGGTGATTTGGGTCCAAGAATGCAGTTTGGTGGAAAAGAGATTTTGAACTGGAGTTTGAACGACTATTTAGGTTTAGCGAATCACCCTGAGGTGAGAAGAGCAGATGCCGATGCAGCGATTCAATACGGTGCAGCTTACCCTATGGGAGCTAGAATGATGAGTGGTCATACAAAATATCATGAGCAATTAGAGAATGAATTGGCAGCTTTTGTAATGAAAGAATCTGCTTATTTATTGAATTTTGGTTACCAGGGAATGGTATCTATTATTGATGCTTTGGTTACTAAAAATGATGTAATTGTATATGATGTAGATGCTCATGCTTGTATTATTGATGGTGTTCGTCTGCATATGGGTAAACGTTTTACCTACAGACATAATGACATTGAAAGCATGGAGAAAAACCTGCAACGTGCTACAAAATTAGCTACAGAGAATGGTGGAGGTATCTTATTTATTACTGAAGGTGTTTTTGGAATGCGTGGTCAACAAGGAAAACTGAGAGAGATTGTTGCAATGAAGCAAAAATATAATTTCCGTTTATTAGTTGATGATGCACATGGTTTTGGTACACTAGGAGAAACAGGTGCAGGTGCAGGTGAGGAGCAAGGAGTTCAAGATGACATTGATGTTTACTTTTCTACTTTTGCAAAATCAATGGCTAACATTGGTGCTTTTGTTGCAGCAGATAAGGACATTATTGATTACCTAAAATACAACTTACGTTCTCAAATGTTTGCTAAATCATTACCAATGATTCAAGTTATTGGTTCTTTGAAACGTTTAGATCTGTTACGCAATCACCCAGAATTGAAAGCTAAACTTTGGGAGAATGTTAATGCTCTACAAAGTGGTTTAAGAAGTAAAGGATTTAACATAGGAGACACTAATACTTGTGTAACACCTGTTTATCTTGAAGGAAGTGTTCCTGAAGCGATGGTTATGGTAAATGATTTGAGAGAAAATTACGGAATTTTCTTGTCGATTGTTATTTATCCTGTGATTCCAAAAGGAATGATTTTATTACGTGTGATTCCAACGGCTCCTCATACATTGTCTGACATTGATGAGACGCTAGTTGCTTTTGAAGCAATTCGTGAGAAGTTAGAAAATGGTACTTATAAAGAAATTGCATCAAAAACTAAAGTTGATTTAGACGCATAGTTTGTTTATACTACAATTTATATTTAAAATCCATTCGCTAATAACGAATGGATTTTTTTTTATAGGTTATAAATGTAGTTTTTGTGTAAATTTAAAGAGAATTATTAATAAGGTAATTATGAAGAATGGTAGTATAGTACTTGTGGTATTTGTCGCCCTTTTCATTTCATGTAAAGAAGAAGTAACTCCAGATGTTCTAGAAAAAACGATTGGTAAAGTAACTATTTCTGAAAAATGTTATAGCGGCAGTATTAATAAAGACACTATTTTGATGAGTTTGACGATTTTAGGGAATCATGTTGCTAAAGGAAAATTAAGTTACAATTTTTCTGAAAAAGATAGAAATGAAGGGACATTTGTAGGGCAGTTAAAAGGAGACACACTTATTGCAGATTATACTTTTATGTCGGAAGGGATATTATCAGTTCGTCAGATTGCATTTTTAAAAAAGGGAGAAACTTACATTGAAGGCTTCGGAGATGTGATAGATGATAATAACGGGAAAGTGCAATTTAAGGATGTTAGCCAATTAAAATTTGAAGGAAAACCAGTTTTGTCAAAAGCGGATTGTAAGAGGTGATGCTTTATAGAAACTGTAAATATAAGAAGCCCATTTTACTTTTGTAAAATGGGCTTCTTTATAAATTTCGATAGGAAAGTTATAATGCTATCCTGAAAGTTTTTCTTCTGCAATGAATTTCTGGATTAAAATGTTTCCATAGATTATGAACGGCTATGTTATCTGCCAATTCAGGTGTGCGGAAGCAATTTATCACTCCTTTTTCTTTAAAAGTAAGATAGTATTCATTAAAAATTATTGCTGTAACTGCCTTGTTCTGATAGTTAGGATGAACACCAATGAGATAAAAAATCATATCTTTACTTTGTTTTTTAGCTTTAAGTAAATGAATAAAACCAAAAGGGAATAATTTTCCTTTTGCCTTTTGCAAAGCTTTAGAAAAGGAAGGCATAACAATACTGAAAGCAACAATATTATGGTCTTTGTCTTCTACAAATTTAATATACTCAGGATTGATCAAGCTGATGTACTTTTTTTTAAAATATTCTTTTTGAATATCAGTTATTGCTACAAAAGAAGATAAAGAGGCATAGGATTCATTGAATAAATCAAACATTTTATCCACGTGCGGCATTACCTCTTTAGTAGTCTTAAAATTAAGTGGACTTAGTTGGTATCTTCTTTTTACCAAATCATTTGCCTTCTCAAAAAATTCAGGCTTTACATTTTCGAAAGGAAATTTACTTTCGATATATTCTTTTTCGGTTGTATAGCCCAATTGTTCAAAATGGGTGGCGTAGTAAGGATAGTTATACCAGGTAATCATCGTTCCTAATTGGTCAAATCCTTCGGTCAATACTCCTACTTTATCTAGATTTGAAAAACCCATAGGCCCTTCTACATATTCGAGTCCGTTTTTCTTTCCTAATTCATATACTTTTTCTAAAAGAGCTTTCGTGACTTCAAGATCATCAATTACGTCAAACCATCCAAAACGCACTTTCTTTTTTTGTTGATCATTTACCTCGCTCCAATTGATAATTGCTGAAATTCGTCCAACAATTTCATCATTTCTGTAGGCAAGAAAAAAATAAGCTTCAGCATTCTCGAAAGCAGGGTTTTTCTTTTTATCAAAAGATTCTAACTCGTCTGCAATGATGGGTGGAACCCAGAACTCGTTGTCTTTATATAGGGAAAAAGGAAATTTGACATATGCAGTTAATTCACTTTTTGTAATCGCTTCTTTTATAGTAATCATTGTAAATTCTTATTTTGTAGATTCAATTTCGTCTTTGCGTTTTTTAATCTTTTTTCCCGCTTTCTTCTCCATCTTTGATTTGGAGCTGTCGCCGCTGTCAATGCTCATTCGAACTTCCTTATAATTTGCATCATAGCGCCAAGAAAATCCTATTCCTCCATAAAGCACTGTTGGTGTATCTTTGAAATTTGTGCTTATTGAAGCATCAATTTGCATGTCTTTGTTTAACAAGTAGGCCGCACCACCTCTAAGGATAGCGTCACTGTAAAAGTCACTTTTAAACCCTTGGTTTTCAACAAATCCGGACCATTTGTCATTAAATCCTTTTGTTAATGTTAGTACGTATCCGTAGCTTGGATAATCAGTTGTGATATAATCAGCTATGATGTTTGTCACAAAAACCCATGTTCCATCACCCAGATGATTTTGAGTAATCAGCATGACTTTTGGGGAGATACTGGCATCTGGAGAAAAATAATACGGATTATTTTTCATGGTGAAGTTTGCTCCGGCAAATACTGACACAGCTGGGACTAATTGATGCCAATTAAAAGAATGGTTGGCTTTCCAGCTGTAAATATTGATGTTATTTTCTTGATTTTTAAACGGGTCATATATCAGGTATTTAGCACCTAAGATGGTTTGTTTAAAATTTGATTTCTTAGCGTCACTGAAATTGGTTGTGAATTTTGCGTTTTGGTATTGCACGTCGGCTATTAATTCTAATCGCTCTAATAATGCACCATATCGTAAAGTAAGGTCAAATCCAAAACCTGTAGCATCATAGCCCAATAAACGATGGTTTTCTTTGATTGCGAAAATTCCGCTTTCCACTTGAATAACTGACTTTCCAACGGCAAAGGCTGACATGGTTTCACCGGGTCTATTTGAATTAATCACATCAGTATGTTGCCCGTAATGAATAATTGGAAATATAAAAATCACAGCAGCAAGTACTATTTTAAGTTTTGACATATTTTTTTTGAGTTTAAAAGTAATAACGCTGTTCAAATGTACTATATTTTATCATTTATTTAAGAATGATATTTTAATTTTGTCCCGAAATTTCGAGATGGATTTATTAATTTTGCTAAAAAATATTTGATTATGCAAACTGCCTCCTTTACAGGTTTTATAAGAGTACTGTTTTACATTCTGGCTTTCTATTATATTTTTAAGTTTTTGGCAAAATTATTCCTGCCTTTATTAGTTAAAAAAGTAGTGCAGAAAGCAGGAGAGAATTATCAGCAACAACAAAATAGGACACAAGATACTTCATGGAAGAAAACACAGTCCAGTGATCAAGTCATTTATAACACCTCAAATTCTAACAAACCACGGGAAACCAAAAAAGTAGGGGATTATGTCGATTACGAAGAAATAGATTAGATTTGTCCTAGTTAATACTCTCATATTTTAAAAATAAATCTGGAAATTTGAAAATTATAAATAAATTTTACCCGCACGCTTTAGCCATTCTTGGTTTTGTCCTTGTCTCTTTAATCTATTTTTATCCCGTTTTACAAGGAAAGCAAATCTACCAATCTGATATTGCCCAATATACGGGTATGGCCAAAGAGCAGAATGACTTTAGAGCCGTTGAACATGTGGAGCCTTATTGGACAAACAGTGCTTTTGGTGGAATGCCTACTTATCAGTTAGGGGCGAAGTATCCTTATGATTTTATAGGGGCGATAGATGATGTCTTGCGATTTTTGCCGCGTCCAGCAGATTATTTATTTTTATACTTCTTAGGCTTTTACGGTTTATTATTAGTTTTAAAAACAGATCCGTTAAAAGCCTTTTTTGGTGCTTTAGCCTTTGGTTTTTCTACTTATTTGATTATTATACTTGGAGTAGGACATAATGCCAAAGCACATGCAATTGCGTATATGCCAATGGTGATTGCAGGTTTTATATTGGTATTCCAAAAAAAATACGTTCTCGGAGGTTTATTGACGATGTTTGCGACAGCATTAGAAATTAATGCCAATCACTTTCAAATGACCTATTATTTATTGATTTTCTTGCTGATCCTTTCGGCTTATTTTATCTATTTGGATATTAAGGACAAATCATATAAACCACTTTTAAATTCTCTTGTAGTTCTTGCCATCGCTGGAATATTTGCCATTGGCGCCAATGCAACAAACTTGTTAGCAACTTCAGAATATGCCAGTTTTAGTACCAGAGGTAAAAGTGAATTAAGTTTTAATCCTGATGGTTCAAAAAGTACTTCTTCAAGCGCTATGACTAGAGATTATATTACCGAATATAGCTATGGCATAGCTGAAAGTTTCAATCTTATTGCTCCAAGACTTTTTGGTGGATCAAACAATGAAAGTTTGAGTAAAGACTCTGAGATGGTAGAATTTCTGCAACAACAACAGGTAGGCGAAGGCCAATATATTTCACAAGCACAAGCCATAGAATATGCTAAAGACGGGATGCCAACGTATTGGGGAGATCAGCCTATTGTGGCTGCACCAGCATACATTGGAATTGTAGTTTTCTTTTTAGGTATTTTAGCCCTGTTTATTGATGATCGAAAAATTAAATATGTTTTTCTTTCTGGAGCGATTACTGCTTTAATCCTTTCTTGGGGTAAAAATTTCCCTATTTTGACAGATTTCTTTATTGATTATGTCCCTATGTACAATAAGTTCAGGGCGGTCTCTTCGATACAGGTGATTTTAGAATTATGTTTCCCTGTTTTGGCAATTATGGGGTTACAAACTTTTTTCAAATCAGATAAAGAAAAACAATGGGATGGTTTATGGAAGTCTAGCATCGCCACTTTTGGTATTATAGCTTTATTATTTATCGGTAAAGGAATGTTTGATTTTTCAAGTGCAAATGATGCAGGTTATTTAAGAAGTATGGGGCCAAATTTTGTCCGCGCTCTAAAAGAAGATAGAAAAACACTTTATTCAGCAGATTTGCTCAGATCTGGATTTTTTATACTTTTAGCAGCTGGAGCTCTTTGGTTATTTATAAAAAATAAAATAGCGCAGAATACCGCGATAATTCTTGTGGGATTATTTATGGTTTCCGATTTGTTTTTTGTTGATAAAAATTATGTTTCGGCAGAAGATTTTGTTAGTAGTAGAGAAGTAGAAGTTCCTTTCCAAGAAACTCCTTCTGATGCTATGATATTAAAGGACACAAGTCATTATCGTGTTTTTGAAGTAAGTGGTAATTTTTCGAGTGCAAGAGCCTCATATTTTCATAAATCTATCGGAGGGTATCATGCTGCAAAACCACGAAAAGTACAACAGTTGTTTGATTATCAAATTGCTAAAAGCAACATGGAAATTCTAAATATGTTGAATGTTAAATACATTATACAGACCAATAAAGAGGGAAAAGAATTCCCAACTATAAATCCAAATGCTAATGGTAACGCTTGGTTTGTCAATGATGTTAAATTAGTGAATAAGTCTAATGAAGAAATGAGAATGTTAGACAGGTTTGACACTAAACGTGCGGCTATTTTCAATATTCATCTGTATGGTGATAAATTTAAAAACGCCCGTTTAAAGAGGAATTTAGATACATCAGGAACAATAAAAATAGATATATACAAACCCAATTATATAAAATACACCTCTAATAATAAAAAGGAAGGCTTAGCAGTTTTCTCTGAAATTTATTATGAAGATGGATGGAATGCTTACATTGATGGTGTGAAAACAGCCCATTTTCCTGTTGATTATGTATTGAGAGCTTTGATTGTACCTGGAGGAGAGCATACGATTGAATTCAAATTTGAGCCCCAAGTTATTAAAACAGGAAGTATGATCACCTTATTTAGTGCTTTGGGTATGTTATTGCTTTTAGGAGGTGGAATTTATTATGAAAGAAAGAAAAGATTTAAGAATGTTGAGTAACGATTTTTGATTTAAGAACTTTAGAAGTAGTGTTCATTATTTATTGATCTTATTACTTCATTATTCATTTAGTATCTTTGTTGTAATCTAAAAAAAAGCAATAATGAAAAAGGTAGTGCTTAATTGTGGGACTCCAAAGGAGTTAGAAGCTAAAAGAATTGTCGAAATTAAATCGCTTTCTTATCTCGAAAGATTAGAACGATTAATGGCGATTTTAGAGGTTTCTTATATGCTTAAAACAGCGCAGAAAATACAATCTAAAAAATAATGAATGAGCAAATAGTTGCTATTTGGAATAGTTTTTTTCAAAACAAAGTTAGATATTTAACTATTGGAGGTTTTGCCGTAAATATTTATGGTTATAATCGCAATACAGGAGATATTGATATTTATTTAGAAGACACTCCTGAGAATCGAATTAATTTAAGAAAGGCATTAAAATCTATTGATTTAGGAGATTTTGAAACCATTGAAACCATGCAATTTATTCCTGGTTGGACAGATTTCACATTGAGTTATGGTTTGCGATTGGATATAATGACCGCCGTTAAAGGTTTGGAAGATAAATCATTTGATTCGCTTTTAAATGACGCCACTGTTTTGATGATTAAAGAAAGTCCTGTTTATTTTATTGATTATGATAATTTGATTATTGCCAAAAAAGCTACAAACAGAGCAAAAGACATTCTAGATATCGAGGAATTGGAAAAATTAAATGGAAATTGATCGTTTAATTTGTAGAAATCTGAAATCACTAATTTCATTCAAAAATCAATCAATATCAATTGAATATTAAATCATAAATTGGAAAACAAAAAAATCTTAATCATAACTTATTATTGGCCGCCTGCAGGAGGACCAGGTGTTCAACGTTGGCTTAAATTTGCAAAATATTTACCTGATTTTGGAGTTCAGCCCATAGTTTATGTGCCAGAGAACCCTACATATCCCATTGTTGATGAAAATTTAATAAAAGAAGTTTCGGATAAGGTAACTGTATTGAAGCATAAAATTTTTGAGCCTTATCAATTAGCTTCTTTTTTTTCTAAGAATAAAACCAAGAAAATAAGTTCCGGAATCATTCCAAACCAGAAAAAACAGTCCTTAATGGATAAACTTTTTCTTTTAATAAGAGGGAATCTGTTTATTCCTGACGCGCGGTTTTTATGGGTGAAACCCTCGGTTTCTTATTTAGAAAAATACATTGCAGAAAATAATATTGATACGATTATCACTTCGGGGCCACCGCATAGTTTACATCTCATCGGATTGCAGTTAAAACAGAAGTTAGATTTAAAGTGGTTTGCTGATTTCAGGGATCCATGGACTACTATTGGCTATCATAAATCGTTGCGATTATCAAATTATGCCACTAAGAAGCATAAGAGGTTAGAACATAAAGTTTTGAATACTGCAGACACGATTATTGTTACGAGCAAGACTACAAAAACAGAATTTCAAGCTATTACAACGAAACCTATTGCAGTGATTACAAATGGATATGACGTCGAGAATATAGAAATCCAGCCATTGGACACCAAGTTTAGTTTGGCGCACATTGGTTCCTTTCTTTCTGAGCGAAACCCTACGATTTTATGGGAATGTTTAGTGGAGTTAATCAATGATATTCCAGATTTCAACTCGCATTTAGAGATAAAATTAATAGGAGCAGTAAGTCAGGAAGTACTGGAAACTATTTCACAATTTGGATTAAATCCCTATTTGAATAATTTAGGATATGTTTCGCACGGAGAAGCGATTGCTCACCAGCGCAAATCACAAGTTTTGTTATTGATCGAAATTGATTCTCAAGACACTAAGAGCATTATTCCAGGTAAGTTGTTTGAGTATATGGTTTCCAACAGGCCAATTGTTGCTATCGGACCAAAAGATTCTGATTTTGCCGAAATCATTACGAATACCAATACAGGAGTATTTTTTGAATATTCGGAGAAAACAAGATTGAAAAGTGTAATTTTGGACTTTTACAATCAATTTTTAGAAGGGAAACTAAAATCGAATGGTGTAGGTTTGCAAAAATTTTCCAGAAAGAATCTCACAAAAGAATTAGTTGCTTTAATAAAGTAAATATTCAAAATCTAACATAAAACTTCTAATCTCCGAATGGGAATAGTACTAAATCAGTCGTTAAAAAACACAATTATAACCTATATCGGTTTTGGTATTGGAGGAATAAGTACTATTTTTTTATTTCCTTATATATTAGGTAAAACCTTTTACGGACTCTCAAATTATATTCTATCCTGTGCTAATGTGATCATGCCTTTATTCGCTATTGGAATGCAAAATACATTGGTGAAGTTTTATTCACAATGTAAAACAGATGAGGAAGAAAGTCGCTTTTTATCCTTTACAGTTCTTTTTCCACTTTTATTAAGTGTTCCATTGATATTGATCGGGTTGCTTTTTTTTGATGATATCGCTTATTTTCTAACCAAGAAAAATGCAATTGTAAAAGATTTTATTTGGCTTATCCCATTCATTGGATTGTGTATGGCTTATTTCGAAATTTTTTATGCTTGGGCAAGAGTGCATATGCATTCTGTTTTTGGTAATTTTATAAAAGAAGTGGGTTTGCGTTTTGTTTCTTTATTGGGTTTGCTGGCAATTTATTTTAAATGGATAACAATTGTAGAGTTTATTTATTTCACTGCAGTAATCTACTTCCTTGCATTTTTAGTAACTATGTTATATGCTTTTCGAATAAAAAAACCTGTTTTTCAGTTTGTTATACCGTCAAATGTAAAAGAAATATTAATATATACATTTTATATTATTCTATCGGGTAGTGTGGCTAATTTGCTTTTGGATGGGGACAAAATAATGCTGAATCAATATATGGCCATTGGTAATATTGCATTTTATTCGGTTGCGACTTACATTGCTTTGGTAATTTCGGTTCCAAGTAGAGCAATGCATCAAATTGTGTATCCTATTACCGCAAAGTTAATGCACAATAATCAACATGATGAACTGAACGATTTGTATAAAAAAACGTCTATTAATTTACAAATTGTGGGCGGATTTGTAATGTTATGCATTTTTGTAAATATTGAGCAATTGTATGAAATGATTCCAAAAGAATATAGTGGAGGGATTTTAGTGGTATTTATGATAGGTATATCTAAATATTTTGATCTGATTTTAGGCAATAATAATGCGATCATTTTTAATACAAAATATTATCGAGCAGTTTTGTTTTTGGGGGTTTTGTTGGTTCTTCTAACCGTAGGATTAAATATGATTTTCATTCCGATATATGGCATTTTAGGTTCTGCCTTTGCAACTTTGTTGTCAATTACTCTTTATAGTTTGGCTAAGCTAATGTTTGTTGTAAAACGCTTGCATTTGTATCCTTTCACAGCTCAAACTTTATATTCTATAGCGTTAACTATTGTATTATTTTTATTGTTTTATTTTTGGCAGTTTCCTTTTCATCCAATAATTGCAATAGGTCTAAAATCGATTTTAGTAACCATTTCGTATGTATACCTAAATTATAAATTGGTGATTTCTAAAGAGATTAATCAGGTAATTGACAACGTCTTAAAAAAGTTAAAAATAGGTTAGGTTCTTTTTCATAAATTCATTTAGTTTTTTAAGGCAAATGTTAATCACTAAAAGTGGGTATTGTGATAGCTGCTCTAAGTTCTTAATTTTGTTGCGTCATAATTGTTCGAGTAAAACAAGGTTGAATTTAAATCATACGATTATTATGAAAAATCAAGTGTTAACCCAGGAAGAGGATAGAATTAAATTCTCAAAAATTCTAAAAGAGAAAATGAAAAAGGGGTTTGTAATAGTAGAAAGAAATGATAAATTACCTTTTGCTGTTTTATCCAAAAAAGGACAGAAAGTAAATCATAATGTCAATTTTATTTTTTCTTGCGCTACACTAGGTTTATGGTCTATTCCATGGATGTATCAAAGTTTTGTTTCTTCTCGTGAAAAAAGAATATTAGTTGCGATTGATGAAGACGGAAATACTTTTGAAGATAAATGTTTTTAGTATATTTGACAGAATTTAAGATCAAATTATTAATAAATTTATTACCTATTCTTTATGAAAAAAATTTTACTATGCTTAACGGCAGTTTTATTCAATGTTTTTGTAGCTTCGTCGCAAACAGATACAATAGCAACAACTTCTGTATCAACAGATAATGAGGTAGTTTTACCTAAAAAAAATAATGTAAAAGTAAGTTTGACAAGTCTTGTTTTTAAGAATTTTCAATTTCAATATGAAAGAAGTCTTACAAAACGTATTGGTTTTGTTTTTGGATATAGTTTTATACCAAAAGGGAGTGTTCCTTTTAAAAGTCAAATAAATGATTTAACATCAAGTAGTTCTGACACAAAAGATATGTTTACTAATGCAGAATTAGGGTATACTGCTATTACACCTGAAGTTCGATTCTATTTAGGAAAAGGGTATGGAAAAGGATTTTATATAGCTCCTTTTTATAGACACTTACAATACGATATTACGGATATTAATTTTACTTACACAAGTGATTTAGGTGCCCAAGAAGACATTGCTATGGGAGGAAAGCTTTCAGCAAATACGTTTGGATTGCAATTGGGAGCACAATTTAATTTAGGAAAACATCTTATTTTAGATTGGTGGATTGTAGGACCTCATTATGGTACTTCTAAAGGGGATTTCGCGGGTGTAACTAGCAGACTTTTAACACCTACAGAACAAGCAGAACTTCAAAAAGAGCTTGATAAAATTGAGCTTCCCTTGTCTGATGTAAATGCCAAGGCTAATGCAAATGGGGCTACAATAAATATAAGCGGACCATGGGGAGGTGTTCGTAGTGGTATAAGTTTAGGATATAGATTTTAAAGATTAAAATAAATAAAAAAGCAGAAAAATCAATTACGATTTTTCTGCTTTTTTTTATAGTTTTAAGGCTGCTTTCAAATACGTTCCAGTAATTGATTTTTTGTTTTTTACAATTTCTTCTGGTGTTCCTACAGCCAGTAATTGCCCTCCGTTTTCTCCACCTTCAGGGCCTAAATCAATAACCCAATCCGCACATTTTATAAGGTCTAAATTGTGTTCTATTACCATTATAGAATGCCCTTTTTCTATTAAAGCATCAAAAGAAGCTAAAAGTTTCTTTATATCATGGAAATGTAATCCAGTCGTAGGTTCGTCAAATACAAACAAAGCTTTTTCTTTTGTCGCTCCTTTTACCAGAAAAGAAGCCAGTTTTATTCTTTGTGCTTCACCACCAGAAAGGGTAGAGGAGGACTGTCCTAATTGCACATATCCCAATCCAACATCTTGCAATGGTTTTAATTTCTGTGTGATTTTTTGTTGGGCATTAGTTTCAAAAAAGGCTACTGCATCATCAATAGTCATGGTCAGAATATCATTGATATTTTTTCCGGCAAAAGCAACTTCGAGTACTTCCTTCTTAAATCGTTTGCCGTTGCAGGTTTCACAAGGCAATTGAACATCGGCCATAAAAACCATTTCTACGTTTATAGAACCTTCTCCTTTACAGGTTTCGCATCTGCCACCATCTACATTGAAAGAAAAATGTTTTGGGAGATAGCCTCTTATTTTTGATAATTTCTCTTTTGCATACAATTCTCTAATGTCATCATAAGCCTTGATGTAGGTTACTGGATTAGAACGAGAGCTTCTCCCTATTGGATTTTGATCTACATACTCTATGTGCTTTATTTGTGAAAAAGAGCCTGATATCTCACTAAATTGACCCGCTTTTTCGCCAGCATTATCTAATTTTTTTTGCATGGCAGGAAACAAGATCTTCTTGATTAGGGTACTTTTTCCACTTCCCGAAACACCTGTAATTACAGTAAGGACATCTAGTGGAAATGTAACATCAATATTTTGCAGGTTATTTTCTCTCGCTCCTTTTATTTCAATGAAATTTTTAAATTTTCTACGTTTTTTAGGAATTGAAATTTCTAACTCTCCGTTGAGATATTTTGCGGTTAATGACGTTGATTTTAAAATTTCATCAAAGGTACCTTGCGCAACTAATTCTCCACCAAAGGAACCGGCCTCCGGACCGATATCGATAATCATATCAGCAGCTTTCATAATATCTTCATCGTGTTCAACGACTATTACGGTATTGCCTAAGTCGCGAAGCGATAGTAATACTTTTATTAATCGTTCCGTATCTTTTGGGTGTAACCCTATACTCGGCTCATCTAAAATATACATTGAACCGACTAGACTGCTTCCTAGTGAAGTGGCCAAGTTAATACGTTGAGACTCTCCGCCTGAAAGTGTAGCGGAATTTCTGTTTAAGGTAAGGTAATCTAAACCTACTTCAGTCAAAAAAGACAATCTGTTGTTTATTTCTAATAGCAAACGTCTTGCAATCTGTTTTTCATACACATCTAATTCTATTCCTTCGAAAAAAGAGACTAAATGCTTAATAGGAAGGTCGACTAAGTCAGAAACGGTCTTTGAATTGATTTTAACATATGAAGCCTCAATGCGCAAACGCTTACCTTTGCAGGAATGGCACTTGGTTTTACCGCGGTAACGGCTAAGCATGACGCGATTTTGTATTTTATAATTTTTTTCTTCTAATTCTTTAAAAAAATCATTTAATCCTTGAAAATATTGGTTTCCTTGCCATATCAACTCTTTTTGCTCTTCGTTCAGTTGATATAAAGGTTTGTGAATGGGAAAATCAAATTTGTAAGCATTGTTTACCAGTTCATCACGGAACCAGCTCATGCTTTCGCCTCTCCAAGGGAAAATGGCATTCTCATATACAGATAAAGAGGTATTCGGGGTAACAAGTTCAGCATCGACACCTATTATATTCCCATATCCTTCGCATACGGGACAAGCACCGTAAGGATTATTGAAGCTAAACAAGTGCACATTTGGCTCCAAGAAAGTGATTCCATCCAGTTCAAAATTATTGGAATAAGAAAACCTTTTATCAGAATTTAATTCTTGTAAATGACAGATGCCTTTTCCTTCATAGAAAGCAGTTTGTACCGCATCTGCAAGACGATTATAGAATTCCTCTTCGTCTTTTACTACAATTCGATCGATGATTAACAATATATCTTTTTTGTCAAGTGCATGCTGCTCGATTTCGTCTAAACGAATCATTTGATCGTCAACTAAAATTCTAGCAAATCCTTGATGTAATAATGCTTTAAGCTTATCTTCTAGTTTTCGACCTTCTTCGAGATGTATTGGCGCTAGGAGTAACCATTTGCTATCCAAATCAAATTTTTTGACTTCAGCAACAACATCGGTAACGGTATTTTTTTTTACTTCTTGACCGGAAATTGGTGAAAACGTTCTTCCAATTCGGGCAAATAATAATTTCATATAGTCGTAGATCTCAGTAGAAGTTCCTACTGTAGAACGGGCGTTAGTAGTGTTTACTTTTTGCTCAATGGCAATAGCAGGGGCAATACCTTTGATGTATTCTACTTTAGGTTTATCTAACCTTCCAAGGAATTGTCTCGCATAAGAAGATAAACTTTCTACATAACGGCGTTGCCCCTCAGCATACAAAGTATCAAAAGCCAAACTGGATTTTCCAGAACCAGAAAGACCGGTGATCACAACCAATTTGTTGCGCGGAATGACAACATCCACATTTTTCAAATTGTGGACTTGTGCGCCTTTTATAATTATATTTTTTTTTGGATCTATTTTTGAAAAGTCAACTTGCATAAAAAATAATGTATTTTCACAAAAGTAATCAATTTTCGATAGAGAAGCGGGATTGAACAATTCACAAATTTTAGCTAATACTAGTATTTTAAATTAGTTTTGTCTTCGAATCCTTATTTTTATTAGTGTGTACTTTTAAAAAATATTTATCTAATGATAAATTCCGTTTTTAGTTTTATTTTTGAAATGTAATAAAATCTCCAGCCATTGAAAACAAAATTATATATCCTTTTCTACTTAGTTTCTTCATTTGCTTTTTCCCAAGAGTTACCTCCAATTGTGAAATACGCTCCAAATTACTATGGTGCAGGAAATCAAAATTGGATGATTTCTCAGGATCAAAATCGTTATTTGTTTTTTGCGAACAATGAAGGACTTTTGGAATATAATGGTTCTAATTGGAAGTTATACCCATCTCCTAATGAAACAATTATTCGTTCTGTTAAAGTAATCGATAGTAAAATTTATACGGGCAGTTATATGGAATTTGGTTTTTGGACAAGAAAATCAGATGGACAACTTAAATACACTTCCTTAAGTCAAACTATAAAAAATAAAATTCTTGACGACGAGCAGTTTTGGAATATATTAAATTTCGACCAATGGGTTATTTTTCAATCGTTAAATAGAATATATATATATGATTCGAAGGAAGGCAATTTTAAAATTATTTCGCCTAATACGGGCGTAAACAAATCGTTTAGAACAAACAATTCTATTTATTTTCAAACAAGTACTGGGGGACTTTTTGAAATTGAAAGTGGTAAGGGGAGATTAGTTTCTGACCATGCTATTTTGAAAAATAATAGGATAATCAATATTTTATCGATCAATGAGGGCCTTTTAATCCAGACCCAATTAAATGGGTTTTATACCCTAATAGGTAGTGATTTGTCTAAATTTTCAACCGAAGCAGATGCCCAGTTAACAGCAAGTAGTGTTTATAGCAGTCAATTGCTTTCGGATGGTACTATTGCAATTGGAACAGTATCTAATGGAATTTTTATCATAAATAGTGAGGGTAAAATAGTATACCATATAACGCAAACTCAAGGACTGAGTAATAACACCGCATTATGCTTGTTTGAAGATGCAGATAAAAATCTCTGGGCTGGGCTGGACAATGGTATAAACTGTATTAATCTTCAATCACCTATTCATAATTTTGTTGACAATACAGGTGTTTTGGGAACAGTTTATTGTTCTAAATTGTATAACAATAAATTATTTATCGGAACCAATCAAGGGTTGTTTTATAAAAACTATCCCAGTAGTGACTCTTTTAAATTGATTTCAGGTACTAAAGGTCAGGTTTGGTCTTTATTTGAATACGATGGAACTTTATTTTGCGGTCATGACTCGGGAACATTTGTTGTGGGCGGCGGTGCTGCAAAAAACATCTTTCCTTTTTCTGGAACATGGAAGTTTGAAACGATTCCCCATAAAAAAGAGCTATTGCTTCAAGGGAATTATTACGGTATTTCAGTATTAGAAAAAATCAATGATCAATGGGTTTTTAGAAACAAAATTTCAGGGTTTGACTATTCGTCAAAGTATTTTGAAATGCTAAACACTAATGAAATATACGTCAGTCATGAGTACAAAGGAGTTTTTAGATTACAATTAGATAATAAATTATTGAAAGTAAAATCTTTTTTCTCTTATAAAACTCCTGAAAAGGGAAAAAACGCAAGTTTGATAAAGTTTAATTCTACTATTTACTATGCCTACAAAGAAGGTATTTTTAAGTTGAATACTAAAACGAAGCAATTTGAAAAAGACAAGTTATTAAGTGCTGTTTTCGAAAAAGACGAATATACATCTGGAAAATTGATTGTAGATAAGTCTAATAAAATCTGGTTGTTTTCAAAGAATTACATTCATTATTTTTCCTCGAGTAAATTAAGTAACCAGTTGAAACAAAATGTTATTTCTATTCCTTCTTCATTGACGAATTCGATGTTGGGGTATGAAAATATAGCACAATTGTCAAATTCAGACTATCTTATAGGTACAACAGATGGTTATTATATAATGAACATTAGCGATCTCAGTTTTAAAAACTATACTGTTTCAATAGCCAACATCGCTATAAATAAACGAAACGAAACCTTTGTTAGTCAGTCTATTAAGGAAAATGGGGAGTTTAAATACTATGACAATAACATTAGCTTTAGTTATACTGTACCGGAGTATAATAAATATATAAATGTCGAATATCAGTATCTGTTGCTAGGATTTCAAAATGAATGGAGTGAATGGAGTGCAAAGTCTACGGTAAATTTTAAAAATTTGCCTCCGGGAGATTATAACTTTAAGGTTAAAGCAAAATTTGCGAATGCAACTTTAGATAATACCGCCATATACTCGTTTACGATTCTCAAACCTTGGTATCGAACTAATATAGCCATTTTTTTATATCTCATTTTTATGCTTGTTATGGTTTATTATATTCATAAAGCATATAAAAACTATTACCATAAAAAAGAAGAGAAGTTGATTGAGGAAAACAATCTTTTATTAGAGATAAAAGAATTGGAGAACGAACAACAAATGATGAGAATCAGGAATGAACAGCTTTCTCAGGATGTCGATTCAAAAAGGAGAGAATTGGCAGTCTCGACGATGAGTTTAAATAGTAAGAATGAATTGTTGGCGTACATCAAAGAAGATTTGAAGAAAACAAATGAAAACGAAAGTAGGAGTATCAAATCAGTTATATCAACTATAAATAAAAATATTTCCAAGGATGACACTTGGAATGTTTTTCAAGAAGCTTTCGACAGTGCTGATAAGGACTTCTTGAAAAAAATAAAACTAGCCCATCCTTCCTTAACGCCAAATGATCTTAGACTATGTGCTTACCTAAGATTAAATCTTTCTTCTAAAGAAGTTGCTCCATTATTGAATATTTCTGTACGCAGTGTCGAAATAAAAAGATACCGTTTGAGGAAGAAAATGGAGTTATCTCACGAACAGGGTCTTGTAGAGTATATTTTGGCTGTATAGTTTCTCTAAAATTCTTTCAATATAACTATACATTACCACAACATTCACGTTGTAGTTGCTGTTTTTCCTTATGTCATAGTGAAATATATCATTCTTAATTCCTTAGTAAATACGTGGTTTTTTTTTAAAATCTATAAAAATACGTGTTTTTTTTACGATGTATGTTTTTTGTAAAGGTCTCTTTTAACAAATAATTTAGTTTTCATTCTATTTTTATCATTCACAAAAAACATAAATTATGAAGTTTAATTATCTATTAATTATTTTTCTATTCCTTTCTACTTTTGGTTTCGCCCAGAATTTTGATATTGGAGGGACTGTAAAAGAAAAAGGTTCTGGTTTACCCATACCAGGAGTAAATGTTCAAATTAAAAATTCCACAAAGGGAACTGCAACAGATTTTGATGGTAAATTTTCTTTAAAAGGAATTCCATCTGGTTCGACACTTGTATTCACTTATATAGGATATAAAAATTTTGAATATAAAGTTTCTGCTTCTAATAGCAGTATTAGTGTCGAAATGCAAGAAGATGCTAAAAGCTTAGACGAAGTTGTTGTAATTGGGTATGGTTCTCAGAAAAAAAAGGAAATTACCGGTGCAGTTTCGATTGTAGACAGCAAAACACTGGAGGCTTTAAAACCTGTGAGAATAGAACAAGCTTTGCAGGGTACTATTTCTGGTGTCAATGTGACATCACAGTCAGGGTCGCCAGGAGCGGCACTAGATATTCGCATTAGAGGTATTGCCACTAATGGAGATGCCAAACCGCTAACTATTATAGATGGATATATTGGGGAGTTGGGATTATTAAACCCTAATGATGTAGAAACAATAACTGTTTTGAAAGATGCGCAAGCTGCTATTTATGGTTCTGCTGCTGCAAATGGAGTTATTTTGGTAACTACAAAAATGGGTAAAAAGAATTCTAAAGGTAAGATATCTTTTAATACTTATACTGGTTTTCAAGAAACTTCGCGCAGTTTACCAACATTAAATGCTACAGAATATGCCTTATTGCTTAATGAAAGTTATGCAAATAGCGGCAAAGCAATTCCGTTTCCAAATGTAAGCGGTATTGGAAAAGGAACCAAATGGCAGGATGAAATTCTTGGTAAAGGTGTTCCAATTATTAGTCATGATTTAACATTTTCTGGTGGTTCTGATAAGATTACATATTCTGTTAGCGGTTCGCATCTGGATCAAGAGGGTATCGTTGGAGGTCCTAAATCTGGATTTTTGAGAAATACGGCTAGAGTATCTTTAGGTGCTGATGTTACGGATAGATTAAAATTAAAAACGAATGTAATCTATTCCTATTTCAATAGAAAAACTTTGCCAGAAAATGGAAATGCTTCGGTGCTTTTAAATGCGGTTAACAGTCCATCTACTCTTAGCCCATATGATGCAGATGGGAATTTCACCTTATTTCCAGGAGGGTCTTTGGGTAATGAAATGATTAATCCTCTGGCTCAAATTGCAAATTCGTATAACGATTATAATTTCAAGCAAATAAGCGGAAATTTTGGATTAGATTATAAAGTTACACCCTCCTTTGTCCTAAGTAGTACAATAGGTTTCAAAATGGCTAATAGTGAGTCTAAATCTTTTGCAAAGATACTTGATTACGGCAGTGGAAAAGTATTTAACACTACCAGAAGCTCTGTTTCTCAAGATGCTATAAATGATAATAATTATTCTTTTGATATTTATGGAACGTATACCAAAACAATAGCCGAAAATCACAAATTTGTTGGAGTTGTCGGTAATACGATTTTTAAAGAGTACGGAAATGGATTATTTGCGACAGGATATGATGTTCCAAACAATTCATGGGATTTTGCGGATATTGCATTAGCAAATGGAGCACCTGCTGTGGGTACTGTACCCGTAAGGTCTTATGTTTATGATGATAGAAGGCTTTCTTACTTTGGAAGGATACAATATGACTACAAGGGAAAATACCTTTTATCAGGGATGATACGCCGTGATGCATCTACTAGATTTGGTCCAGGAAACAAAGTGGGCTATTTTCCATCTGTAACAGCTGGTTGGGTAGTGTCTGATGAAGGATTCTTTGGAGAGCCAGGGATCGTAAATTTCTTAAAATTTAGAGGAAGCTATGGTATAGTAGGAAATGATGCAATTCCAGCTAATAGCTACATTTCTCAATTAGGAGGGGAAGCCACTTATGTTTTTGATGGGGCGTTAATTAACGGTCGTGCTGGCGGTCAAATACCAAATCCGAATCTTAAATGGGAAGAGGCCAAAAAATTTGATGTTGGTTTAGATATGAATTTATTCAATAATAAGATAAATATAGTTGCTGATTATTTTATTGATACCAGAGCTGATTTATTAATTCCAGGTATTCCAGTTTCAGGCATATTAGGTGGACAAGCTCCTGGGGCTTCTAATCCAACTATTAATGCTGGAACGGTAAGAAATGAAGGTTTAGAGTTTTCTGTAAATTATAGTAATAAATTTTCAGATGATTTTAAAATGAGTGTTGGATATAACGTAACTGTTCTTAAAAATAAAGTGACAGAAATAATTGGTGCTGATTTTATTGAGGGAGGTACATTTGGTATTGGTCAACTGGCACCATCGAGAATGCAAGTAGGACATGCTATAGGATATTTCTATGGGTTAAAAACAAATGGGATTTTTCAAAACCAAGCAGAAGTTAATGCCGCTCCTGATCAATCTGCTTTAGGTGCAATAGCAGCTCCTGGTGATATTCGATATGTTGACGTAAATGGGGATAAAAAAATTACTGCTGATGATAGAACTGATATTGGGGACCCCATTCCAGCAGCAACAATGGGTTTCAATGTTCAGTTAAATTACAAAGCGCTTGATTTTTCTATGTACACTTTTGCTTCTGTAGGAAATAATATGGTACGTAATTATGAAAGTATTTCTCCTGATGCAAATCGTTTGAATTATGTTTTAGACAGATGGACAGGAGAAGGTAGCAGTAATACTACACCAAGAGTGACTACGGTAGCGACAGCTAATAAACTATTTTCTGATTATTTTGTTGAAGATGCTTCTTATATCAGAATCCAAAATATCCAATTGGGGTACACCTTGAATTCTGATGTTTCTGAAAAGGCAGGGATCTCTAAAGTAAGATTGTATGTAGGTGTAAATAATCTTTATACGTTCACAAAATATAAAGGATTTGATCCTGGTGCTTCCAATGGTGCTCCAATAGGTGGTGGTATCGATTATGGTTTCTATCCTACTCCAAGAACCTATTTGTTAGGTTTAAACATTAATTTTTAATTTGAAGTAAAATGAAAAAGTATATATTTATTACAATAGCAAGCATAGCGGTCTTCTCAACAGTGGCCATTTCTTGTAGCGATGATTTTGTCGATCGTCCTGTTGCCTATTCGATTGATTCCGAGAATTATTTTAATTCTAAAACGGATTATGATAATGCTTTAATTGGAGCATATGACCTTTTACAGTCCACTTTTATCAACGTTTTGATGGGAGAAATAGCCTCAGATAATACATTTGCTGGTGGAAACAGTCCAACAGATGTTCCTGGATACCAACAAATCGATCAAATGATTCAAACACCTGTGAACGCTAATTTGAAACAACTCTGGGATTGGATGTTTGCCGGTGTTCAAAGAGCTAATTATATTTTGGAATTTAAGGACAAAACTAATTTTGTAGGTAAAGAACAGATTATTGCTGAAGCTCGTTTCTTAAGAGCTTACTATCAATTTGAATTAGTGAAATGGTTTGGAGGTATTCCAATGAAAGGAGACGCAAGATTCATTCCAGGAGACGAAAAATCAATTCCACGTTCTTCAATTGCTGACGTATACGCCTCAATAGAGAAAGATTTAATCTACGCATCCGAAAATTTATCGGCAATTCCATCACAACAAGGGAGAGCGACTAGCGGTGCAGCTTTAGCCTTGTTAGGAAAAGCATATTTGTATGATAAAAAATATGATGAAGCTGCAAGCACTTTTGAAAAATTGATTGTAACGGGTAAGTATCATTTAGTAAAAACTTCTGATTTAACTCCACAACAAATTAGTGGCGGTCTTACTCCTTATGGAAGCATCTTTGAAGCGGAAGGAGAAAATGGTCCAGAATCTGTTTTCGAAATTCAATATACAGATGTTGAAGGGGGTAATTACGGACAATTGCAATTTGTTGAAGGGAATGTTGCTGTTGGTTTTGCAGGACCGTTTGGTTACGTTGGACCTGTTTTTGCCGATGGTAATAATTTTAACCTACCAACTCCTAAAATAGTTAATGCATTTGAAGTGGGTGACACTAGAAAACCAGTAACCATTTTAGATATGGTGGCGTGGATTGCTCAAAATCCAGGTACTAAATATACTAAGCAAAATCAAGATACCGGATATTTTAATAGAAAATACATACCGAGAACAAGAAGACCTGAAGCAGCTGGCGATGTTAAATTAACCAGCCCAAATAATTATAGAGCCATTCGTTATGCTGATGTTCTTTTGATGGCTGCTGAAGCGAACAATAAAAGCAAAGTAGCAAATGATGCTTCTGCTCGAAAATATTTAAATGAGGTTAGAACAAGAGCTTTTGGAGATAATAATCATAACATTTCAGCATCAGGAGCGGCATTAACTGATTTTATTTATAATGAAAGAAGAGTAGAGTTGGCTGGTGAAGGTTTTCGTTTCTTCGATTTAGTGAGAACTGGGAAAGCAGCTCAAGAAATTGTTGGATTTACGGCTGGAAAAAACGAATTATTTCCTATTCCGATTGAAGAAATGCAGTTTTCAAGTGGAAATTGGGAACAAAATCCTGGATATTAAAAAATAGCAACTATGAAAAATTTAAAATATATAACAAGCCTTATTGTGGCAGCACTAGTTTTTAGTTGCTCGACAGAGAATGATCTAATTGATGTAGACACTCTCGGAGCTCCAACTAATATTTCGGCATTGACCACCGTGACGCAAGATAATACAGGGAAAGTTACTTTTTTACCTCGTGGAGAAGGAGCAACACAATATGAAATTTATTTTGGAGATGGAACTACTGAACCTGCTTATGTAGGTGCAGGAGAAAAAATAGATCATACCTATAAGGAAGGAATCTATGATGCTAAAATTATAGGAACGACTATCAACGGGAAAAAAACAGAAGTAATTCAAAAAGTAACGGTTTCTTTTTTAGCACCTACTAATTTAGTACCTGTTATTAGTACTGTTTTGGGAGATAATTACTCAATAACAGTTGCGGCTACAGCAAATTTAGAAACCTTTTTTCAAGTTTATTTTGGAGATGTATTAAATGAAGTTCCTGTAGATTTCATGGAAGGTGAAACGATTACGCATAAATATACAGAAATAGGAAATTATGAGGTAAAAATAGTAGCCTTGAGTGGTGGTGTAGCTAAAACAACTACTACACAAACTGTGGTTATCTCAAATCCTATTAACTTACCAATTACATTTGAAACTGCAGTACCGTCTTTTGGAAACTTTGGTGGCGCAATATCAGTAGGCGCAAACAATCCAAGTATTGGAGTCATTAATGGAAGTGCTAAAGTGGCAAAATTAACTAAGCCTCTTGGAGCAGAAGTCTGGGCAGGATCCACAATGGAATTAGCAGCGCCAATCGACTTTTCAACCAAGAAAGTGATTAAAATGAAAGTTTGGTCACCTAAAGCAGGAATTGTTGTAAAAATGAAGTTAGAAAAATTAGTGGCAACTGATGCTACAAATATTGAAGCGGATGTAACTACAACTATTGCCAATGGATGGGAAGAATTGAGTTATGATTTTACGACAATTAACAACGCAAATAATTATCAAAGAGTTGTGGTATTTTTTGATTTTGGAAATTCAGGTACGGGAGCTGATTATTATTATGATGACATTGAATTGGTAACGGGAGCTGAAACCTTGGTTTTGCCTCTTTCTTTTGAGTCAGCAACTTTGGCCTATAATTTTGGGAATTTTGGTGGTGCTAACTCAACCGTCATTACTAATCTTAAAGATTCAGGAATCAATACATCTACTAAAGTTGCGGCCTTGACTAAAGGAGACTTGGCTGAAGTTTGGGCAGGTGGTTCATTGGATTTAGATAGCCCTATCAATTTTGCGGTGATGAAAAAGATTAAAATGAAAGTTTGGTCTCCAAAAGCTGGAATTGTAGTAAAAATGAAATTGGAGACAAAAGTTGCCGCAGATGCCACAAATATTGAGGTAGATGCCACGTCAACAGTCGCTAATGGTTGGGAAGAACTGACTTTTGATTTCCCAGGTGTTATAAATTCTAATAATTACCAAAGAGTAGTTGTTTTCTTTGATTTTGGTCAAATTGGAGCTGGAACAACCTATTATTTTGACGACATTAAACAATCTAACTAAAAATAGAAAAGATGAAAAAAATAATTATAAACACAATCTCCATTTTTATATTGTTATTAATGGTGAATTGTTCGAAAGATGATTTCTCTTTCGGTTCATTACTTGCTCCAACAAACTTGAAAGTGGAAGTAGAACTAGTTGGTAAAACAGCAGATCTTCCAAATGGGGATGGTTCTGGTAAAGTTAAATTTACAGCTACCGCTAATGATGCAATATCCTATAAATTTGTTTTTCCTGATGGTACGACTACAAATGTACCAAGTGGTATTTTTGAGAAAACGTTCACAAAAGTTGGAGTACAGTCTTATACGGTAATTGTAATTGCTTCCGGTAAAGGAGGAGTACTGACCAATAGTACTGTTGAAGTAACGGTAGTCAGTAATTTTGAAGATGAAGAGGCTATTCAGTTCTTAACAGGTGGTACTACTAAAAAATGGTATGTGTCTGCCTCAGAACTAGGTCATTTAGGCGTAGGACAAAATGATGGCGATGCAACTAAGAATTATTTTGCTAATTATTATCAAGCTAAAGTTTTTGAAAAAGCATTGCCACTTGGAGCACCAACTAGTTGTTTCTATGATAATGTATTGACGTTCAGTTTGGATGGAGATGTCATGAAATTCAAATTAGATAATGGCGGCTCTACATTTTTTAACGCTGCTTTCTTAAGTGTTGGTGGTGGAAGTGGAAGCGGAGATGCTTGTTTGAGTTATGATACAGGAGGTCTTAAAACAGTAGTATTGAGCCCTTCAGAATCAGTTGTGATGGGCAACCCTAATCGGTTGACACAAACAAGAGGTACAACAATGAATTTCTCAGATGGTGGATTTATGGGGTATTATGTAGGGCAAAGTTCTTACGAAATTCTATCAATTACAGATAACCGAATGTTTGTGCGTTTTGTACAGGGAAATAATCCAGGATTAGCATGGTATATGATTTTTACAACAACAAAGCCAGTTCAAACTGTCGCTGTAGATTATACAACACTTAAATTTTCGGATGAGTTTGATACTGATGGTGCACCAGATCCAACAAAATGGAGTTATGATTTAGGTGCTGGAGGTTGGGGTAATGATGAGAAACAAAACTATACGAGCAGTGCAACAAACGTGATTGTACAAGGCGGGAGTTTGAAAATCACTGCCAAAAAAGAAGGTACGGGATATACTTCATCTAGATTAAAATCCCAGGATAAATATGAATTCAAATATGGTAAAATTGAAGTCAGAGCAAAACTTCCTACAGGAGGAGGTACTTGGCCGGCTATTTGGATGCTAGGAGCTGATATTGATACTAATGCTTGGCCTGCATGTGGTGAAATAGACATTATGGAGCATAAAGGAAATGAACCTTATGTTGTTTACGGTACATTCCATTACCCTGGACGCTCTGGCGCAGATGCAGATGGAAATAAAGTACCTATTTCAAATGCGGCAACTGAGTTTCATGTGTATAAAGCGATTTGGAGTCCTACATCTATTAAAATTTTAGTAGACGATACGGTAGTCCATTCAATAGTCAATAATAACACCATACCATTCAATAAAGATTTTTTCTTGCTATTTAATGTTGCAATGGGAGGATCTTTCGGTGGAGTGATTGATCCTGCTTTTACTCAATCTTCATTGGAGATTGATTATGTGAGAGTTTATCAATAATTAAGCATATATTTAATAAGATTAAAAGGTCGGAGTTTTTTACCGGCCTTTTAATTTTAATAACATAAAAATAGAAAGACATGAAAAATAATTTGAAATTTATGTTAACGATTATTTCAGCCAGCCTTGCAGTAGTTGCTTGTAGTGATAAAATCATGAAACCATCCGTTTCTTACGTGAAAGATAATCCTTTAGAAATCAGAGTTGATTCTGTTTTAAAATTGATGACTTTAGAAGAGAAAATTGGGCAACTTAATCAATACAATGGTTTTTGGGAAATAACAGGACCTACGCCAAAAGAAGGACAAGCTGCCAAAAAATATGCAGACTTGAAAAACGGTTTGGTAGGTTCGATGTTAAATGTCAAAGGAGTCAAAGATGTTAAGGCCTTGCAAAAAATTGCAGTGGAAGAGACCCGATTGGGAATTCCATTAATTTTTGGATTTGATGTTATTCATGGGTATAAAACGATAAGTCCAATTCCATTAGCGGAAGCGGCGAGCTGGGACTTGGTGGAAATTAAAAGATCAGCAGCTGTTGCAGCCGAAGAAGCATCTTCAGTAGGATTGAATTGGACATTTGCACCCATGGTAGACATTGCTCGTGATGCCCGCTGGGGACGCGTGATGGAAGGCGCGGGAGAAGATCCTTATTTAGGAAGCCAAATTGCAATTGCTCGTGTACAAGGTTTTCAAGGAGATAATTTAAAAGCTAAGAATACGATTTTGGCTTGCGCCAAACATTTTGCAGGTTATGCTTTTGCCGAATCGGGTCGTGATTACAATACCGTAGATGTAGGAGAATCTACTTTACAAAATATTGTCTTTCCTCCCTTTAAAGCGGCTGTTGATGCAGGTGTGCGAACCTTTATGAATTCGTTTAATGAGTTAAACGGAATTCCAGCAACGGGAAATAAATATTTACAACGACAAATCTTAAAAGGCGATTGGAAATTTGATGGATTTGTAGTTTCTGATTGGGGTTCTATTAACGAAATGATCGCTCATGGTTACGCCAAAGATAGTAAACAAGCTGCCGAAATTGCGATCAACGCTGGTTCTGACATGGATATGGAATCAAGTGCTTATGTAGAACATTTAGCGGCATTAGTAAAAGAAGGAAAAGTAAAAGAAAGTACAATTGATGATGCTGCTCGAAGAATTCTGAAAGTGAAATTTGAGTTGGGTTTATTTGATAATCCGTATTTGTATTGTGACGAAAACTATGAAAAAGAAACAGTAGGAAAACCTGCTTTTCAAGAAGCAGTTCTAGAAATGGCCAAAAAGTCAATTGTATTATTGAAAAACGAAAAAGAGATCTTGCCCCTTAAAAAATCAGGCCAAAAGATAGTAGTTATTGGCGCTTTGGCAAATGATAAAACGAGTCCTTTAGGAAGTTGGAGAATTGCAGCTGATGATAATTCTGCAGTTTCTTTACTAGAAGGAATGCAAAATTACAAAGGCAACAGTCTGTCTTATGTAAAAGGTGCTGATGTAGCTATAGGTAGAACCCAATTTGTTTGGGAAACCAAAATCAACATGACCGATAAAAGCGGATTCGCCGAGGCAATCAATGCTGCCAAAGGAGCTGATTTAGTGCTGATGTCTCTAGGAGAACACGGATTGCAATCTGGAGAGGGTAGAAGTAGAACCGATCTTGGTTTACCAGGAGTACAACAAGAATTGTTAGAAGAAGTCTATAAAGTGAATCCTAATATTGTTTTGGTATTAAATAATGGGCGACCATTAGCCATTCCTTGGGCAGATGAACATATTCCAGCGATTGTTGAAGCATGGCAACTTGGAACTCAAAGTGGAAATGCAATTGCGCAAGTATTATACGGTGATTATAATCCAAGCGGAAAATTACCCATGACTTTTCCGAGAAACGTTGGGCAAGTACCTATTTATTACAATTATAAAAATACAGGTCGTCCGGCGATGAATGAACCAGAGAGTGTTTTTTGGTCACATTACATTGATGAGAAAAACACACCTTTGTATCCTTTTGGTTATGGGTTGAGTTATACTAAATTCGAATATTCTAATTTAGAATTAAGTCAAAAATCGTTTGCAGACAATGGACAAATTGAAGTGTCTGTTATGATAAAAAATACTGGTAAATACACGGGTAAAGAAGTAGTTCAGTTGTATATCCGTGATTTATTTGCCTCGGTTACACGACCAGTAAAAGAGTTAAAAGGATTTGAAATAATTGAATTGCAACCTGGTCAATCTAAAAAAGTATCTTTTGTAATCAATAAAAAAGCAATCGAATTTTTTACGGCTAATTCAAAATGGGAAGCTGAAGCAGGTGATTTTAAAGTATTTGTTGGTGGCAGTTCCGCCCAAAATTTAGAAGGTGATTTTCAATATCTAAATAAGTAGTAAATGAATAAATTTTTAATCTTACTGATGGTATGTTCGATTTCTTTGGCACAGCCAAAAGGAAAAAAATTAGTTTGGGAGGAAAACTTCAATGGCCAAAATTTAAGCGAGTTAATTTGGAACGTTGAACTTGGAGATGGTTGCCCTAATTGTGGTTGGGGTAATAGTGAACGCCAATTGTATACCAATGAAAATCATCAATTAGTAAAAGGGAAATTAGTAATTACCGCTAGAAAAGAAGATGAAAAATACACTTCTACCCGAATCACTACCAAAGGGAAAAAAGAATTTCAATATGGGTATTTTGAAGCCAAAGCTAAATTACCCGTTGGGAATGGCATTTGGCCGGCTTTTTGGATGTTGGGATCTAATATTGATAAAGTTGGTTGGCCAAAATGTGGAGAAATTGATATTTTGGAGTATGTAGGAAGAGAGCCAGATATGGTTTTTACTTCTTTGCATACACAGGATAGTCACGGAAATACAATCAACACTAAAAAAACAAAGTTTGAAGACATTGAAGTCGGATATCATGTCTACGCGATGGACTGGTCAAAAGATAAAATAGACTTTTTTGTTGATAATAATTTAGTCTACACTTTCAATCCAGCGAATAAAACGGAAGCAATATGGCCATACAATCAACCTTTTTATTTCATTGTAAATATGGCAATTGGAGGAAATTTTGGAGGACCAGCAGTAGAGGATTCTATTTTTCCACAAGATTTTTCTGTAGATTACATTAGAGTATATCAATAGATAGGATTGTACACCATAAAAAAGTAGCAAGTAAATTTACACTTGCTACTTTTTTGCTTTTAGAGGACATTCAACTTTAGATATTTTATTTTTAGTCCATACCAAGTTCAATATATGGACACCAATGTTCTTTAAGCTGTATTGTTTTTTTCTAAAAACATTTAAATAGAATGTTTAATTCCTTGTTTTTAACACTTTCAAAATTAGTGTGTTAAATTTTCTTAATTTTTGTTGTTATTTAAAATAAATTTTTGTTAGATTTGACCTTTAGATAAACCACAAATCAAAATTAGCCTATAGTAAAAAATTACTTTTTAGAAAAATTACCCAAATTTTAAACTAAACTAAAAAGTATTACTATGATAGCTAATATACAAACTCCAGATGCTTTATTGGTACAACATTATGTAGCAGGAAATGAAGAGGCTTTGTCTACATTAATCAAAAGGCATGAATCTAGAATTTATGGCTTTATATACTCTAAAATCTCTGATAGAGATATTTCAAATGATATTTTTCAAGATACATTTATTAAAGTAATTAAGACATTAAAGTCAAATTCCTATAATGAAGAAGGTAAATTCCTGCCTTGGGTTATGCGAATCGCTCACAATCTGATTATTGATCATTTTAGAAAAAATAAAAAAATGCCTTTGTTTAGAGAAACAGAAGAGTTTTCTATTTTTTCGATAATGTCAGATGATTCCCCTACAATCGAAAATAAAATTATTGCAGATCAAGTTGAAATTGACATAAAGAAACTAATTGAAGAGCTACCGCTTGATCAAAAGGAAGTTTTGGTGATGCGTATGTACCAGGATATGAGTTTTAAAGAAATCTCAGAAATCACTGGGGTAAGCATTAATACGTCCTTAGGTAGAATGCGTTATGCTTTAATGAATCTGAGAAAAGTTATTGACAAACATCAAATTGTTTTAACTAATTAACAATATATAAATATATGCTGCGTTAATATTAAAAACTAATTGTAGCACAGCATGGCAAAAATTTACTCTAAAAAATCATTACCAAATAAGGTAATGAAACCAAGAAAAGAAGTCGTTTCTTTTTTGTTAAACTATTCAAAGGCACTAAGCATGATAGAAATTGACAATCATAGTTTCGAAATTATTTCTAACTAGAACTATTGTTATTTCAATGGGTAAAGGTCACGTACTATTTTAAAACTTGAATTGATAAATTTCACTAATTTGTATATCAAACTAGTGAAATTTATTTTTTATAATACTCATCTAAAACCGTTTTTCTTCCTACAGTTTTAGTGATGATATCTTTTTCTAAATCCCAACCTCGGGCAGGAGAATATTGTCTTCCATACCATATTATTTGCAAGTGCAAATCGTTCCATATCTCCTCTGGAAAAATACGTTTAGCATCTTTTTCTGTTTGAACGACATTTTTACCATTAGTCAAATTCCAGCGGTACATCAAGCGGTGAATGTGAGTATCTACTGGGAAAGCAGCAACTCCAAATGCCTGAGACATCACTACGCTTGCTGTTTTATGTCCTACAGCTGGTAATTCCTCTAGATATTCAAAACTTTGAGGTACTTCGCCACCATGCTTATCAATCAAAATATGGGATAAACCATGAATTCCTTTCGATTTCATTGGCGAAAGCCCACAAGGACGTATAATATCTCTAATCTCTTCGATGGACATTTTTATCATATCATACGGATTATCCGCCTTGGCAAAAAGTAAAGGAGTAATTTGGTTAACACGCACATCTGTGCACTGTGCCGAAAGTAAAACAGCAATCAACAAAGTATATGGATCCTTATGATCTAAGGGAATAGGAATCGTAGGGTATAATTCTTTTAACGTATTTATAACAAATGTTACCCGTTCTTGCTTCGTCATTTTTGTATTTTTATATCTTGTAAAAATAATATAAATTTTAGGATGTGCCTAATCCAGCTGTTCATTACAAGTCCTCCTTCAAAAAACCTTTTTTCTAAGTCTATAAAGGAGCTTCCTGCCGGTCGCTCTTTATAAACAAGAAAAAATAGTTTTTTTCAGTCCGGGCTTTCTATTACCATCTGGGGCATTTCATAGATTATAAATAAAAAAAATATGACAACATTAAAAAAAGGGGATAAAGCACCTAGTTTTTCAGGATTAGATCAAGACGGGAACTCTCATAAATTAGCAGATTACAAAGGAAAAAAATTAGTTGTTTTCTTTTACCCAAAAGCAAGTACACCAGGTTGTACGGCCGAAGCCTGTGACCTTAGAGATAATTTTGAACGCTTTAAAGCGAATAATTATGAACTATTAGGTGTAAGTGCCGATGCACCAGCAAAACAAGCTAAATTTAAAGAAAAATATGATTTCCCGTTTCCGCTATTGGCAGATGAGGATAAATCAGTAATAGAATCTTTTGGTGTTTGGGGACCTAAAAAATTTATGGGAAAAGAATACGACGGAATTCACAGAACCACTTTTGTTATTGATGAAAATGGAATTATCGACGAGGTGATCGACAAAGTAAAAACTAAAGCCCATGCAGACCAGATTCTAAAAGAAATTTAAGAGCACGGAGTAATCATTTTCACATAAATAAAAGCCAAGAAAGTAAAAATTACTTTCTTGGCTTTTTATTTTTTAGCACTGAATCGTTTGTATTAACAATCGGAACTCAAGTTATTTTCGTTTAGTACTTTCATTGGATTATACCCAAAAAGGCTATGCTCTTTGATTATTTCAGCAATACCGTGAGGAAGCATTGGTTCCCAGCCTGGTTTGCCGTCACTAATCATTTTTAATACCTCTCGCGAGAATACTTCTAAAATTTTAGGATCATAATCATCGATATCTACCACTTTTCCATTGAATTTAAAGAATTTGTATAATTCTTTCATTCTAGGATGTACTTTTAGATTTTCAGAAGTAATGATATCCCCATTTTCGTCAAGCATTGGATATAAAAATACCTTCATATCACGGAAGAACAACTTCCCGAAAGCTTCCAGGATTCCTCCACTTAAATGACGATAGTATTTTTCATCAAAAATATCAACCAGGTTGTTTACTCCCATAGCTAATCCCATTCTTGCTTTAGTATAATTGGCAAAATATTCGACCACTTTGTAATATTCCTGGAAATTTGAAATCATTACCGTTTGTCCGAGGGAGCAAAGCAATTCGGCTCGGTCCATGAAATCGCGTTCGTCAATTTCACCATCGGAACGTAAGTTTGATAAGGTAATTTCAAAAACAACTAGTGTATTTTCTTTTTCAACTTTATTTTCCTCTAGAAACATCTTTAATGATTTCTCGTACATATCCATATTTACTTTCGTAACAGGACGGAAACTACCTCTTAGAGCAAGAATATTCTTTTTATACAAGATTGCTGCTGGAAGTATGTTTCTTCCTTGAGGATCAAACATAACTGCATCAGTCATTCCGTTTTTTACTAATTGTAAACTCATCAAACGATTGTCTACATCTGCAAAACGAGGACCTGAGAAATTTATGGTATCTATTTCCAGTTGGTCTTTGTCTAAATGATCATATAAATACCGCAGTAATCGTTTTGGATCATTGTATTTATAGTACGCACCGTATATTAAATTAACCCCAAGGATACCAAGGGTTTCTTGTTGTAATCGCGCATCAGTCTCTTTAAAACGGATATGAAGTATAATTTCGTTATAATCTTCATCTGGCTCAATCTGGTACCGGATACCTACCCATCCGTGGCCTTTAAATTGTTTGGCAAAATCGATTGTAGCAACAGTATTGGCATAACTAAAAAACATTTTATTCGGGTGTTTTTCTCTGCTCAATCGCTTTTCAATTAGCTCACCTTCCATGGTAATCATTCTTTTAAGTCGGCTTTCTGTTACATATCGTCCGTCTTTTTCTATACCATATATCGCATCACTAAAATCTTTATCATAAGCTGACATTGCTTTTGCAATAGTTCCAGAAGAACCACCAGATCTAAAAAAATGTCTTACAGTTTCTTGTCCAGCACCAATTTCGGCAAAGGTCCCATATATATTTTCGTTCAAATTGATACGGAGGGCTTTATCTTTTATAGAGGGTATTTGTGCGATGACTTTGTCACCTTTTAGTTTTATTTCTGTATCCATTATATTTTAAATATGGCTAATATGATACAAAGTTAGTTAAATAGGTTTCTAATGAAAGATAATTAATCCTATTTTTGTAAAAAAAATAAAGAGCAATTGAAAGTATATTTTTTAGGCACTGGCACATCACAAGGAATACCTGTTATTGGGAGTAATCATCCAGTATGCAAAAGCACTGATTTGAAAGACAAAAGGCTGCGCGTATCTGTTTGGATTAGGTGGAACGACCATTCTTATGTAATTGATTGTGGCCCTGATTTCAGGCAACAAATGCTGGCGTCTAATTGTCAAAAAGTAGATGGAATTCTTTTTACTCATGAACATGCTGACCATACTTCTGGTTTAGATGATATTCGACCGTTTAATTTTAAACAGGGAGAGATTCCTATTTATGCCCATCATCGGGTGATAGATAATCTCAAGGAACGTTTTGATTATATTTTTACAGCAGTAAATAGATATCCTGGAGCACCCTCCGTAAAAACCATTGCTGTTGTCAATAATCAACCATTTCAAATAGGGGATAAACTAGCCATTCCTATAAATGTAATGCATGGTGAATTACAAGTATTTGGTTATAGGATTGATGATTTTGCTTATCTTACTGACGTTAAAACAATCGATGAAAGTGAAATACTAAAACTTCAAGGTTTAAAAGTACTAGTAATAAATGTATTAAGAGAAGAACCTCACTTCTCCCATTTAAACTTGGAAGAAGCCTTAGATTTAATTGCACTGCTACAACCTGAAAAAACATATTTAACTCATATAAGTCATGTGTTCGGTTTTCATGAAGAGGTACAAAAAAAGTTACCTAAAAATGTTTTCCTCGCTTATGATAATTTAGAAATTACACTATAACAAAAAAATAAAATGAAAAAATCGTTTTTACTCTATGCCTTTATAATACTGGTTCTTATGAATGTTTTTACCTATAGCTTTTATAGTAGCGAGGTCAGTTTTGAACAAAAAAGATATGAAAAAACAACTAAAAAATTAAAAGATAGCTTGAACTCAATTACTGCTAAGTTGAATGATGCTAATTATTTTTCTTTGGAAAAAAATGAAAATGCTCAGAATTATTTTGAATCGGGAGATTCGGAAAAAATGATAAAGTATGAAGAATTAATTCCTTATGTAACAGAAAAATTACTGGATTTCAATACAAATCCAAAAGGGAATCCTTATGTAGGCCAAGATCAAATAGGGGCTCATAAATTTATTATCAATAAAGTAAAAATTCTAAACCACAGATGGATTATTGCTGATTATAGTGATGGAGAAATTTGGGGTGAAGTACTACTGAAGTATTTCGTAAATAGTGATGAAAGTATTTCTTTTGAAGTAAATCAAACCTTATTGTATCAGAAATAAAAAAAAGGTTCCAAATTTTGGAACCTTTTTTTTGTTTTTTTTTATAACCAGTTTTTGAAATCAGCAAATATCTGGGGGGATATTCCGTGTCCAATTGGGTATTCTTTGTATATAGAATTGATTCCTAATGCGTCTAAAAAAGGCTTTGTTTTTCTTGCCCAAGTTACTGGGATTACTTGGTCAACGACACCGTGAGAAGCAAATATACTTAGTTTTGAGAAATCGTTATTTCGATAATTTTCTTCAAAAATCTCGTCATTTACATAGCCGCTTAAAGCAATTACTTTATTGATCTTTTCTGGATGTGATAACGCAATTGCGTAACTCAATATCGCTCCTTGGCTAAAGCCTAGCAACGAAACTGCTTTTGGATCAATCGGATAATTAAGAATTAATTCATCAATGAAACGGGCAATTAAATCTCTAGAAGATTTTGCTTGTTCGTTATCTGAAAATTTATTTTGGTCTGCATCAAAATTGATCGCATACCAGGCATAACTACCGTATTGCATATCATAAGGCGCTTGTGCAGATATCACGTAATACTCGTCAGGAAGCTCATCTGCAAACGAAAATAAATCTTCGGCATTGCTACCGTATCCGTGAAGTAAAAGTAAAAGTGGGTTTTTGTCTAGTTTTATTTTTGGCTCTCTAATGAGATATTGTAAAGATGAATTCATTTTTTTATGGTTTTTAAAAATCTATGGCAAAGTTTTAAATTTTGACATAATTGAAGAATTTTTGAAATTAATATTTAGGAAATACTTGAAAACCATTTTTGGAATAATGCTCCCAATAAAGGCATCGGTTTTGTTTCTCCTTTTATTGCACTGAAGATACCATATGACCACAGTACTGAAACGAAAATCCACATTGGAGCGGATATTAGCAGGCTGTCAAAATTACTAATAATTAAGCCTAGTGAGATAAAAGTAAGCGTTATTCCCAGTCCTTGACGGATATGAAATGAAGCAAATGTATTTTTATCTTCGGAATTCATAGACATGGCGATAAAAACGCCTATACCTAAAATATAACTGGTAATCGCTGCCGTTTTTCCTTTTTCAATCGTATTATTCATGTTGTATGATTATGCTATTATTAATTTTCCTTGGTTTACAATTCCGTACACTTTTCCTTTTGTTTCTGTTCCCAGAAATGCTGAGTTTTTAGATTTAGATAAAATGGCTGCCTTGGTGAAAACACCTTTTCCTTTGGTTGTGAATAAACTCATGTTTGCTTTGGCTCCTTCTGCAATAGGATGACTTTCGATACTAAAAAATGTTTTTCCTGAAGTCAATTTTTCTACTACCTTTTCTAATGGTAAAACGGTCATCAGCGCGCCAAAGGCACTTTCTAAGCCGATAGTCCCATTTTTAGCCATGTCAAACTCCATTTTCTTATGTTCAATATCGATAGGATTATGGTCTGATGTGATCATATCAATGGTATTGTCCACTATTGCTTCGAGTAGTGCTTTGCGATCTTTTTCCGTGCGTAAGGGAGGCGAAACTTTAAATCGGGTATCAAAACCTTCCAGTTTTTCATCGGTCAATACTAAATGATGCACGGCTACACTACAGCTAACTTGTAATCCTTTTGCTTTGGCGTCTTTGATTAATTGAACTGATTTTGCAGTAGAAACAGTTGGTATGTGCAACTTACCTCCAGTGTATTCTAATAAAAATAAATTCCTTGCAATTTGTAATTCTTCGGCAAGATTTGGAATTCCTTTTAACCCTAATCGAGTGGAAACAACACCTTCGTTAACAACACCTTGACCTTTTATTTTTTCGTCTTGTGGAAACGCGATCACTAATCCGTCAAAATCTTGAACATATTGTAAGGCAATTTTCAGCAAATTAGCATTGTCTTGGCTTTTATTATAATCGCCAAAGGCAACGGCTCCGCAATTTGTCATGTCAAATAATTCTGCCAGGTCTTTTCCTTCGCTTCCTTTAGTCAGAGCACCAATTGGGAAAAGTTGCGTAGCACTTCCTACAGCTTTATTTTGAACAAAATTAACATGGGACTGATTGTCAATGATAGGGAAGGAGTTGGGCTGCAACGCGATAGCAGTAAAGCCGCTTTTTGCCGCAACATTTAATCCATTAGCAATCGTTTCTCTATCTTCATAACCCGGCTCTCCCAGTGAAACGCTACTGTCAAACCATCCTTGAGATACATGGAGATTATCGAGTTTTACTTCTTCGGTTTTATCTGTATTGGGAAGGGAAGGTGCTATTTTTTTGATAATACCATCTACCACTAAAATATCTACTGTCTGATTGTGAAAAGGACTGTTTGAATCGATAATTTTGGCGCTTCGGAGGATAAATTTCATATATAGAGACTTTTTTTTTAATTCTGGATTCTAAAAATAAATAATTTATTTCACGAATCGTATGATTGCCATTTCAGTGACTAGAAAGAGCAGTGCAAAGATAACAAACCATTTCCAAATTTGATTATCCAATCGGTTGGTTTGTAAAGTATCAAATACATTTGCCACGGAATCAATTATTTTATACTCAGAAAGTAGATTTTCATTGACTGCGCTAAGATCACTTTCTGTTCTGTCGTAGTTAAAACTGATGTTTTCCAAAAGTTCTTTTTGGTTGTAGACTCCGTAATTACCCGCTTCTTCTGGATAATTATTAAAAGTTAATTTTACCTTGTCATTGATGATTCGTTGCACAGGTATAAAACTTTCAGCTAAATTGGTAACGGTCAAGACCGCATCTTTAGATAGTGCAGCATCAACAAGAAATGGATTTGTATTTCCAATCGTAAATGCATTTATACCTTTTGGCTGGTTATTCATTGCCATTTTATAAAAAGTGGGAACGATAAGCGGAGATTGCTGAAAATTGGAATTTGCAGTGTTTATTGGAGCCGAAAAAACATACACGTTAGAAAGTGCATTTGGTAATGCAGTTAAAAAGGTACTTTGGTCGTCATTATATAGTGCTGCCGGATTTGTATTTGATATTGTAAAGGAACCGTTTGTTTTTGGATATTGGAAATTAGTAATTCTATTTTCAAAAACAGCTTTAAACAACGGATGATTGAAATTGATTTTGGTAATCCTTTTCTCCATTTGTTCAAAAGACTTAAATTGGATGGCTCCAAAATTCCCAAGAAACTGATTCAGATTTGCTGGTGCGTCTTTTTCTGAAGGGATAATGACAAGGCTACCGCCTTTTTCTACAAAAGATCGTAAAGTAGTTTGTAGCGCTTGCGGAATATCATCTAGTTCATTTAATAGGATTAGATCTTGTTTTTCAATGCTGTTGTAATCTAATGAGCGAATAGTCGAATTGACAAAATTAAACTCATTATCGGTATAAATCCGACTTAGGAAGTTGCTTTTTTCGGGTTCACCAATACTAATAATATTGGTTTTTTTTATTTTCGAAATAGTGAAATATAAAGTGTTGTCATAAGCGAGACCATTATCAGTGATAGAGGCATAACCGTGAAAAGGTTGTTTTGGAATAGTAAAATTGATGCTCTTCTTTTTAGTTTCAAAGTTAACGGCGGTTTTTGCAACAAGCTTATTTTGATTGTAAATTGCAATTGGTACCGCTTTAAAATCAGTGCCATAATGTGATAATTCGACCGTTATATCATAGAAATCATCTGATATTTCATTAATATAAACACTATCGATAGCAGTATTATTTTTTTGTTCTGCTTTTGGAATTATAAAATAAGGCACATCATTTTTGTCTCTGTTTTTAAGTTGTTTTTCAGTAAGACCAACTGCATCTGTAATAATAATGATATCTTTTTTAAATGCAGACTTATGTGCTTTTATTTTTGAAATTATAGGATCTATTTGAAACGGCGAAGCGCTGTATTTTAGATTTTGGAGGGAACTCCGAATTGATTTAATATCAGTGTCCCAAAAATCTTCAGAATTCGTCAACAAAGAAAAGGTAGTGTTTTCTGGAGTGTCTTCAAGTAGTTCCTGAACGGCTCGTTTCATTAGCTCTCCTTTTTTTCCTTTGGCCTGCATGCTAAATGAATTGTCTAAAATAATATACATTTCATTTGATGCATTCTCTTTATCTTTTGCCGCAAAAAAAGGTTGGGCAAAAGCTACAACGATACAAGAAAGTAATAATAATCGGCAGCTAAGAAGCAACCATTTCTTTATTTTAGAGCTTTTTCTAGTTTGCACAGAAAGTGCTGCAAGGAACTGAACGTTAGTGAAGTATTCTTTTTTGAAACGGCGAAATTGAAATAAATGAACCAAAATTGGTACGATCAAAAGGAACAGAAAGTATAAAATTTCAGGATGTTTAAATTGCATTCTTATGTCGAGTTTGCTTCATTAGATTATATTCTCAATGAAGTTGCAACCAAAAATACAAATTTGTTAACAGTTGTAATACGCTATTCTTTAAATTTTTTATTGAAGATGTTCTTTTCTTTTCAATTTATAACAAATCATATTTTTATTGACTTTATATTTTTTAACTACTGCAAATAGACAGTGATATATTACGTATTTTAGCTTTTAAATATAATTTACGAAAATGAAAAAGCAAATTACCATCCTTCTATTCGTTTTAATCTACAACAGTATACAAGCTCAAGGGAATAAATTCAATTTGGTTATTGGAACGTATACAAAAGAATGCGAAAGCAAAGGAATTTATGTTTACGATTTTGATTCGAAAACAGGGGATTTCAGTTTTAAAAATGCTTCTGAAAATACGGTAAACCCTAGTTATTTAACTGTTTCTGCAGATAATGAGTTTGTTTATTCCGTAAATGAAGACGGTGGAGAAAGTAAAGTAAGCGCTTTTAGTTATACGCCAAATACTGGTAAATTAGATTTTCTAAATTCTCAGAATTCGATGGGAGCAGACCCTTGTTATATTATTAATGATAATAAAAATGTAATTGCCGCTAATTATTCTGGCGGAAATATTTCCGTTTTTGGTAAAAATGAAGACGGAAGTATTGGCGAAGCCAAACAAGTTGTTCAGCACTATGGGAAGGGAAGTAACGCTGGTAGACAAGAAGGACCGCACGTTCATATGGTTCAATTTTCTCCAGATAAAAAGTTTGTTTTATCGAATGATTTAGGGAATGACAAGGTATATTCATATGAATACAATCCAAATGCGAGCACAGTAGCATTAAAAGTAAAAGATAGTTTTGCTGTTGAGTCAGGAAGTGGTCCAAGGCATTTGACCTTTAGTAAAAAGGGGAAGTATGTTTATCTATTACAAGAACTTACTGGAGGTTTGACGGTCTTTTGTTATTCTAAAGGAAAGTTGAAAAAAGTGGATCAAACTACTATTTTAGCCAAAGATTTTAAAGGAACTTTCACTGGAGCCGACATACATATTTCTCCTGACGGTAAATTTTTATATGCTTCAAACCGCGGGGAAGCCAATACTATTTCAATTTTTAAGATCTTAAAAAACGGAAAATTAGAATCGAAAGGACAAGTTAGTTCGCTGGGTAAAGGTCCAAGAAATTTTGCGATTGATCCATCTGGAAATTTTCTTTTAGTGGCACATCAATATACGAATGACATTGTTATATTTAAAAGAAATAGTACTACTGGTACGCTAACAAATAGCGGAAAAAGAATTGAGTTGTGCGCTCCTGTATGCTTGGTTTTTACAGCTAGTAATTAGTGTTCAGTATTCAGTTATTAGTCTTCAGTAGTATATGGCCTGACTACTAATAACTGAATACTGCTTACTATTTCTTCTTGTCTTTTCTTTTCTTGTCTCTCGTTTTTAACATATTACGATTGACAGAACCATGAGTTTTTTTCTTGGTAACACCAGGTCCTCCTAAATTGACTTTCTTATTCTTCTTACTTTTTTCTTGAAAAGCACCATCTCCATCAAGCGTTTTCTTTTTCATTAAGAACTTAACGACTTGTCTTTCTTTTTCTGGTTCAATTAACTTTGCCGAAACTTCTACCGCTTCAGGAAACGCTTCAATATGTAATTCCATGTTCATTAAAACCTCAATTTCCACTTTTGCTTCTTCCTCTCGAGGAGCAATAAAACTTATTGCTATTCCAGTTTTATCAGCACGTCCCGTTCTACCTATACGGTGCATGTATAATTCCGGCATCGCTGGCATCTCAAAGTTGATAACATGGGTAATATTAGAAATATCTAAACCCCTAGCCATAATATCTGTAGTAATCAGTCCGCGTAGATTTCCTTCTTGGAAAGAAGCCATCGTACTCAAACGGTAATTTTGAGATTTATTAGAGTGAATTACTCCAAATTGATCTGCAAAATCTTCATCGATACGAACGTGAAGCATATCTGAAATTTTCTTGTTGTTTACAAAAATTAAAACACGACTCATGTCTTCGTTTTCTTGTAACAAGTGTTTCAATAGATTTACTTTCGTATTAAAATTTGTTGCATTGTAAGCGACTTGTTGAATGTTTTCCAATGGTGTTCCAGAAGCCGACAATGTTACCTCTTGTGGATAATCAAAATAGTCATTTAAAATAGCATCTACTTCATCTGTCATGGTTGCAGAAAACAAGATGTTTTGACGTTTTTTAGGCATCATGGCTAAAATAGCAGTCAGTTGAGTACGAAACCCTAAATTCAACATTTCATCAAATTCATCAATAACCAGTTTTTGCATTTCTTCAAAACGAATCACATTGTCTAATGTTAAATCCATGATTCTTCCCGGTGTTCCTACAAGAATATCACAACCTTGATAGATTGTCGTTTTTTGGGTATTGATGTTTACACCACCAAAAATACCAACGGTACGAACCGACATGTATTTGGTCAATTTTTCCACTTCCTCCACTACTTGAACTACAAGTTCACGCGTAGGGACTAGGATTACTATTTTTGGAGTATGTCCAGGAAGGAATTTGTATAATTTTAATAAGGGTAATAAATAGGCAAATGTTTTACCAGTTCCCGTTTGTGCAATTCCCATCATATCACGACCAGACATTATCACAGAAAAAGTTTTTTCCTGAATAGGAGTAGGGGTAGTAAATCCTAAATCGTCTATTGCTTTTTGGACTGATTTGGGAAGATTGAATTGCTCGAAAGTGGTCATAAAACGTATATTTTTTGCAAAGATACGGTTTTTGAAAGTAAAGATGCTAATTGGGGTTTAAACTCCTACAATTGTGCACTAGACGATCAATACCTTAGTCAATGGTAAAACAGATATAAGAAACTTAAAACCCTTCAAAAACACCCAAGCCAAAGAGTGCAAAATCATATTTAACAGGGTCGTTTGGGTCAAGTTTCCGCAGTTTTGCATCTAATTCAGCCACTGCTTTACCATCATTTTGTTTCCGAGCTAAAAGCCCAAGTTTTCGGGCTACATTTCCAGAATGTACGTCTAAAGGGCATGATAGGATTGCAGGAGGAATACTTTTCCATATTCCTAAGTCAACTCCTTTGCTATCTTGACGGCACATCCATCTCAAAAACATGTTAATGCGTTTTGCCGCAGATCCATTCATAGGATCCGATACGTGTTTTTGTGTTCGGTTCTGGTGTGGGATTTCAAAAAATGTTTTCTTAAATTCAGAGATGCTTTTTTGAATTGATGCTCGTTCTTGATGTTTAGAGAAAACAGCTTCAAGACCGTTGTGGTTTAGATAAATATTCTGCAGACTTTTTATAAAACTGCTAAAATCCTGTCCGTTAAAAGTACGGTGCACAAAAGTCTCTAGTCTTTGTAAATCCTCTTCAGAATGCGACATCACAAAGTCAAAAGGCGCATTACCCATCAAATCAATCATGCGATGAGAATTTTTGATAATCATGGTACGATTCCCCCAGGCGATTGTTGCGCTTAGAAAGCCTGCAATTTCAATATCTTCTTTTCGAGAAAAGAGATGAGGAATTTGCACTGGATCACTTTCTATGAAATCGAGTGTGTTGTATTGAAGTACTTTTTCGTCGAGAAAATCTTTAAGTTCTGATTTATTCATTACGGGAACTGGATAACATGGATTAAAACAGATTTACACAAATTGTTTAAAAATTACTAATGATAGCAAATTAGCTTAGCCCAGATAGAAGTGAAAATCCTTTTTGACTCGTTTTTAGGACGAGGTAAAAAGATTGTAGCGGATAGCTGGAAATTGCTCCTAATTACTAATTTGGCCATCAACCATCACCAGTTTTCTGTCGGCCATATTAGCTAGTTCCTCATTATGGGTTACAATCACAAAAGTTTGACCAAATTCATCACGCAATTTAAAAAATAATTGGTGCAGGTTTTCTGCCGATGCAGTATCTAAATTACCAGATGGCTCATCTGCAAATATTATTGCTGGTTTGTTTATCAATGCTCGGGCTACTGCCACGCGTTGTTGTTCTCCTCCTGAAAGCTCATTAGGTTTATGGTTCAACCTGTGTGATAAGCCAAGAAAATCTAATAGCTTTTTGGCTTCAGTTTCCGTCTCTTGTTTGGGTTTGTTAGCAATGAAGGCGGGAATACACACGTTTTCTAATGCTGTAAATTCAGGTAATAATTGATGAAATTGGAAGATAAAACCGAGGTTCAAATTTCTAAATTTGGATAGGCTTTTATCATTCATCGTTAGAGTATCTTCATTATTGATGCGAAGTTCAATTTCCTTTTCTACTGAAGGCTTGTCCAGAGTACCAAGGATTTGCAAAAGAGTTGTTTTACCAGCTCCGGAAGCGCCCACAATCGAAACAATTTCTCCTTTTTTAATATGTAAATCCACTCCTTTTAAAACATGGAGTTGGTCGTAATATTTGTGCAAATTTTTGGCATATATCATAAGAAGCTATTTCTGCAAAGAAACAAAGATTTAAATGAATATTAAATGGCAGGCAAAATAATTTTCATCATACAAACTATAAAATTTAGTTAATTAGAAATAGGGGAGTCTTTTTAATAGCCTAAATTTGATTTATAATGTGTTATTGGGAACAGGTATATTAGAATTAAGCTGATAATAATTGTAATTTCACATCAGTAGAAATAAAAAGGAGGTTGTTTTACCTCAAATTAAAGAAACTAATACAATGAATATACAAGAAGGAATAGAAGTAGCTACGTTTGCAGGAGGTTGTTTTTGGTGTACGGAAGCTGTGTTTTTGGAATTAGAAGGCGTAAATAGCGTTATTTCAGGTTATATTGGAGGAAAGACGATTGATCCAACTTACAAAGAAATATGTGGAGGCGAAACAGGGCATGCAGAAGCAATTGAGATCACTTTTGATCCTGAAAAAATTTCATTTGGAGCACTTTTGGAAATATTTTTTGCTACTCACGATCCTACGACAATAAATCGTCAGGGTAATGATGTAGGAACGCAGTACCGCAGCGAAATCTTTTATCACAACGAGGAGCAGAAAAAGACAGCCGAAGACTATATTGATTTAATGACAACTGAGGATACTTTTGGGAAACGTATTGTTACTAAGATTTCGCCAGCATCAAAATTTTATGAAGCGGAAGAGTATCATCAAAATTATTATAATGACAATAAAAATCAAGGCTATTGTTCATATATCATTACTCCCAAAATAGAAAAGTTAAAGAAAGTTTATAAAGATAAACTTAAAAAGTAATGGAGAAAGAAGTCATTGAGATTAGTGAAAACACTAAGAATAAAAATTTATTTTTAGGCATTTTGTTTGATGCGATAGGAATGCTGTCCTTTACGGTGCCTATGGTTGGTGAGTTTTCGGATGTTATTTGGGCACCAGTAGCGGCTTATTTGATGACGAGAATGTATAAAGGAACGGCAGGAAAAGTAGGGGGAGTAGTAACATTTCTTGAGGAAATATTTCCTTTTACAGATTTCATTCCCTCTTTTACACTAATGTGGGTATACAATTATATTATAAAAAAGGAGAGCGGGAGTTAAGTTTGTTTATTGCTTAAAAAGGAAACCCAATCCCATACTTTTAAGCATTTTCTTTTCAAAAGCCCAAAAGAATTTAAATTGCCCCAAAAGTGATCCGATTAAGACCAAAAGCAATTGGTATATCGGAAAAATTATAAGTAACCGAATAGGTGTGTACCAAAATCCAAAGTCTTCTTTGATTATTCCCAACCAAAAACAAGCAGGTTTTGACAACCAGGCCGAAGTAGAACCGGTTATCGCAAAGACGATAAATATTATGGTAAGTTGAAAATTGGATTCAATTTTCCAACGCTTTTTTAATTCCTTCATTTTTATTTATAATGATTACAAATATAGTAACATTATCTTGGAGGAACATAACCCCAAAGCTTTTGTTTATAGGTATTTTGAAAATAGACCATATAGTTATAAATTAAATAATTTACTTCATAGCCATAATCAATAGTTGGATCATAGTTAATAGTCATTTCGTAGAGATTTGTATTGTAACGAAATGGTTGTAATACCCTGCTGTTCCATTCACTAATCCAGAATCTATTTTTGTTTTCTAAATAGGATTGAGTATGATAATTTCGCGAAAAAGCCCTTGATACTAGCCAGGTACTGGAACCAGGATCAATTATAATTACTTCATATTCCAATGCATCATTGGCAATCCTTACTGTGTCGTTTGCTGTGGGGTTTGGATTTTCTGCTTTCGAAACAACTGGTTTTGAAGTAGTGCAGCCAACTATAATAGCCAACATTATTAATACTATGTATATATTTTTTTTCATGGTCAAAAATTTTGATATATAAAGTTACGTATTAATCAGCCAATTATCAATGTGGTATCAAAAAAATGGATTCATTAAACAATCTTAATGAATCCATTTTAGCCTTATAATTTTAGATGATTAGCTCAACAAGCTAATTATTTGTGATGCTAATTCAGTACCAATTCTGTCTTGTGCTTCTCCAGTTGCAGCTCCAATGTGTGGAGTCAAAGAGATTTTAGAATGCATTAAAATTGCCATTTCTGGTTTTGGTTCGTTTTCAAAAACATCCAATCCAGCAAATAATACTTTTCCGCTGTCTAATGCTTTTACTAATGCCACTTCATCAATAACGCCACCACGAGCACAGTTTACAATACCTACACCATCTTTCATGATCGCTAGTTCTTTGTCTCCAATGATATACCCATCTTGAGCAGGAACGTGTAAAGTAATGAAATCAGCGTCTTTAAATAAAGATTCTAATGGTTGAGAAACGATAGTTGTTGTAATTGATTGCCCATCAAAGAATACTACTTTCACGTCCACTTTATCAATAAAACTATCCGCAGCAATAACTTTCATACCTAATCCAAGAGCCATTTTAGCAGTAGCTTGACCAATTCGACCAATACCTACAATACCAAGAGTTTTACCTCTTAATTCGATTCCGTTAGCATATGCTTTTTTCAAACCATCAAAGTTTGAATCTCCTTCAAGAGGCATTGTTCTGTTAGAATCATGCAAGAAACGTACACCAGAAAATAAATGAGCAAAAACTAATTCAGCCACTGATTCTGATGATGATGCTGGAGTATTTATCACGTGAATCCCTTTGCTTTTAGCATAATCCACATCAATATTATCCATCCCTACGCCACCACGACCAATGATTTTTAATCCAGGACAAGCATCAATAATGTCTTTACGAACCTTAGTTGCACTTCTTACAAGAACTACGTCAACGTTATTTTCGTTTACGAAGTTAGCTACTTGTTCTTGCGCTACTTTTGTAGTAATTACTTCAAATCCACCTTTTTCTAAAGCTAGAATTCCACTTTTTGAAATTCCGTCATTTGCTAATACTTTCATTATTTTATTTCATTTCGAGGAAAGAAAAATTCTTATCCTCCTATTTTATATTATTATTTTTAGGAGCTATTTCCCGCTATTCGTTTCAATCTTTATATTTTTTTAAAGAAAAAAATATAAAGGATTTTCACTGCTATCGGGGCTAGGAATCCCAGTAATGATATTATTTTGTTATACTTTAGTTTCTAATGCTTTCATAACATCTACTAAAACTTGAACGCTTTCTATTGGCAATGCATTATACATAGACGCTCTGTAACCACCTACTGAACGATGTCCCGGAAGTCCAGATATTCCTGCAGCTTTCCACATAGTGTCAAAAGTGTCTGTATGCGCAGCATCATTCAATAAGAAAGTCGCATTCATATTAGAACGATCTTCAACTGCTGCAGCTCCTTTAAACAATGGATTTCTGTCAATTTCAGTATAAAGTAATTCCGCTTTTTCGTTGTTCAATTTCTCAACAGCAGCAACTCCACCTAGTTTTTTTAACCATTGTAAAGTTAATAAGGAAGCATAAACAGGAAAAACAGCTGGAGTATTGTACATGCTCTCTGCTTTAATATGTTTTTCATAATCTAATATACTTGGAATTGTTCTACCTGATTTACCCAGAATTTCTTCTTTTACGATAACCAAAGTTGTTCCTGCGGGACCCATATTTTTTTGAGCTCCAGCGTAGATAATATCAAATTTAGAAAAATCCAATACTCTGGAAAATATATCAGAACTCATATCACATACAATTGGCATGTCTAATGACGGAAACTCTTTCATTTGAGTTCCAAAAATGGTGTTGTTACTTGTACAGTGAAAATAATCTGCATCAGCTGGGACGGTGTATCCTTTTGGAATGTGATTGTAATTTTCTTCTTTTGAAGAGGCAACAACAACTGTTTCTCCAAAGAATTTAGCTTCTTTTATTGCTCCGCTAGCCCATGTTCCTGAGTCAAGATAAGCTGCTTTCCCGTTTTCTTTCATTAAGTTATAAGGAACCATCAAGAACTCTAAGCTTGCACCACCTGCAAGGAAAAGCGCTTTATATCCTTGTCCTTCTAAACCTAGTAATTCAATAGCAAGATCTCTGGCTTCATCCATAACTGCCACAAAGTCTTTGCTTCGGTGCGAAATTTCCAAAATAGATAAGCCGGAATCATTAAAGTTTAAAATGGCCTTTGCTGATTTCTCAAAAACTTCTTGCGGTAAAATGCATGGTCCTGCGCTGTAGTTGTGTTTTTTCATGGTGTAGTTTATGTCCAAAAAATTAAAAAGCAAATTTCGGGATTAGGAGTTTAAAAAGCGTTAATTATTTCGGAATTATTAAACATATTTAGCCTATGTTGTTAACAAAAACGAAATAGTATCGACGTTATCTGCGTAATTCCATAATTGAGGATGTTGTGTTTGTCCAAAATCAATACTATTCAGGATCAGATTGTCACTTACAATGCATTGAATTTGCTCACTTTCTGATTCTAATCGCGTTTGCAATTCAGTGACGTCTTCGTAGTATTCATAAAACACGCTCGAAATAGGAGAGGCGTGGCTTTTATCTTCTTTTAAAGTTAAAAAACCATTGTCTAACAATTTGAAGTTGCTCATTAAGAAAACAGCCTTGTTGTAATCGTAATTATTGGCATACTTTTCATAATGGATGACGTCCTGATACTCAAAAATAGCTTCAAAAAAGGCGTTAAAAGAATATCCTTTTGGTACAAAAAGTTTAGAAACATTACGACATCCTAAACCAAAATAGCGAAAAATATCTTCCCCTAAAGCAATCAGTTGAACTTTAGTTTCTTTTCCACTTAGAACAGCAACCGAGTTCCTGCTTTTTCTAATTATGGATGGTTTATCTTTAAAATAATATTCAAAATAACGGGCTGTATTGTTACTTCCAGTGGCTATTACCGCATCAAAATTTTCTAATTTCCCTTCGACAAAAGTAATTTTATCAGCAAATTTTGGTTCAATCGCTATGATGTATTTTGCTAGAAAAGGAAGCAAGTGCTGGTCGTTAGACGATGTTTTAACCAAAACAGTATTTCCAGAAATTAAAACAGAAAGGAAGTCATGAAAGCCAACTAAAGGAATGTTTCCGGCTAGTATTAAAGCAATATTTTTAGATTTTGTCGTGTCTATAGTATAATCTGATAACCATTGATTCAAATTCTCTTCGGTAAGTGCTGTAGCCCAAGATTGAATTGAAAAATATACGTGTTCTGGGGTATACCAGCCATTATGAGATTGTGATAGTTTTATCAGATCGATAAAGGCATCAAAAAAGGGATCGTTATTTAAAACGTCAGGGTTTTTAATCGTATTATCTTCAGAAAATTGGCTTAAGAATTTCCCTAATTCAACAAAAACACTTTTTTTTGTTTCTAATGTCATAATGTTTGCTTATGAATTGTTTTGATTGTAATTTTGTACAAAAATAAGCTTTAATAAGTCGAAAGGCAAAAGTCTTAAAGTCAAAAGTGACTTAACTTGACTTTTTTTAGCTCAAATAACAAATACTATAGTAAAATGGCAATAATAATAACTGACGAATGTATTAATTGTGGAGCCTGTGAACCAGAGTGCCCAAATACAGCAATATATGAAGGTGCAGATGATTGGAGATATAAAGATGGTACTAAATTAACGGGAAAAATAATTTTACCCGATGGTACTGAGGTAGATTCTGATGATGCACAAACACCAATATCTGATGAAGTATATTATATTGTTCCAGGAAAATGTACAGAATGTAAAGGATTTCATGATGAGCCACAATGTGCCGCTGTATGTCCCGTAGATTGCTGCATTCCTGATGACGATCATGTAGAAACAGAAGACACCTTATTGAGCAGAAAAGCATTCTTGCACAACGAATAAGTTTTTTTGAAAATATAAATTTTAAAAACCTGAATAGCAATATTCAGGTTTTTTTGTTTCTATTTACTTCGTAACCTGCATTTAAACTGATTTTATGGTAGTTTAAGTGGTATTTTCATAATAAATAGGAATTTAAAACTATTTTCATATTATTTGTTTGTTAAATTTTTATTCAATGGTATGAAAAGACTCTTTTTATTATTAATAATTCTCTGTGGTTATAGTGTTTATAGTCAAAATGGTACGTATTCTATTTTGATTAAAGATATAGATACGCAATTGCCTATCGAGAACGCTACTTTAATAATACTAAAAACAGATCAAATTTTATTAAGTAATAAGGACGGTATAGTAGCTTTTCAATTAAGGGGGGCATCTAGTATCGAGATTTCTGAACCAACTTATTACTCTCAAAATATTCGTTGGGCATTGCTTGAACAAAATGATTTTGTGATTTACTTAAAAAGTAAGAGTAATAAATTAGATGAAATTATTTTGTCTAGAGAGAGTCCGCAAAAAACACTTCAGAAAATTGTAGCAAATTCTATTCAAAAATTAACCGTTCCTGCACGGATAAAAGTTTACGTTAGAGAATTTTTTAAACTGAATCATCAGTATGCATATTATAATGACGGGCTAGTGAATTTTCAGTTTTCAAAAAAACAAAAGAAATTAATTACGACTTTGCTAGTAGAGCAGAATAGATCTTATGGTCTAATAGAAGATAATATAGCAGCTGACTTATTGGGCTATAATTTGAATAACTTAATGGAGAATTATTGTACATTTAAGTATTTAGAGCCTATTTTAGAGACAAAAATGGGTAATGAATATGAATTTGTTATTAAGGCACACAAGTCTAATGATAAATTTTACATTATGTCCATTATTCCAATAGATGAGTCTAAAGGAATCCTAGATACTTTTGAGATAATTTACGATCCTGTAAAAAAAATAATTAACGAATATACTATCAAAATAGCATTTAAAAAGTTAGAGAATTCAATTGAAAAAGAGAAATTAAATGTTAAAAATATAACTAAATCTTCTGTGCAAGTGAGTTATAGGTTAGATGATCAAGGCTATTATTTGCTAAAAGCAAATGAAGAAATTGCCTATGATTTAACCGTAAGAGATAAATTGAAAAGTGTTGAAGTACGCAATAGTTTTATTACTACTGATTTTAATAAAGAAATCTTTACCTATAAGGAAAATGACGTATTTAAAGAAAAAACACTCTTTAATAAAAACAATAAAATTCTAACTAATTACTGGGATCTATCCGGTTTTATTGCTACAGATGAGGAAAAAGCAATAGTTAATGGTTTAGCATACAAGATGTAATTTTTGTACCCTTGTAAATCTCATAAAAAAAAACCTATTCGCATGGGCGAATAGGTTTTTTTATTTTTTGGACTCAAACAATAATATACACTTATCGCTATTTTGCAATATAATAAGTAGTGATAGTCACCGTATCAGTAGCTTCGTCATAATTTTCCAGAACTAGGTTTCCATCTGTAGTAAAATAACCATAAGATGTTTTATCTTTTGCTTTGTAGATATAATTATTATTTGACGTTTTTCTTAAAACAGCCGATTTTTCACCATTGGGATTTAACATGATGTAGCCACTTTTATCACTTGTAACTTGGTACTTCACTCCATCTAATTCATAATAGGCAGATCTGTCAATGGCAATTATTTTGGTTACTCCGTTTTCGGTAATTTTTGTCGTAGCAGTTACTTCTACTGGGCTTTCTTTTATATCTTTATTTAAAACGTTGGAATCAGCATCTTTTAGTCGAATCATTTGGACTTCTTCTATTTCCTTGGTTTGAATTACTTTTTTATCCCCATCAGAATCTTTTACGGTTGTGATATTAGTTTTAACTTCTGACTTTACATTTTTTTTCTGAGCTTGAATATTTATAGAAAATAAAAAAGCAGCCATTCCTAGCATTATAATTTTCATGATATTTAATTTTAATGATTTGTATTTTACAAATTTAGAAGTATCTCACTTTAAAACTGTTACATAATTTCTGTAAAAGATTGTATTATTTACGTTCTCTTTTTTGCTACAATGACATAAGTATCATACGCATAGGTTTTTCTATCTATCGTTTTTATGATTTGAAAACCATTCATATACAAAAATAGTTGCATTTCATTTAAGGTAAAGACACGAACGGTCGAAAAATCAGTGGCAATCAATTCTTTTTCCTGATTTTGAATAATATAATATTTTGCGGTCCAATCTAACATGAAATTTTCCAGTAAAGTGGTTTCCCAAGTACTTTCTCTTAAATAGTCAGTTCCTTCGTGTTCTGCTTTATGAATGATAAGCTGGTTTTCATTTGCATAGGGGATAAATCTATTGGCATCTATGAAATCAAAAATGATAATGCCATCGTCGGTAATGTTATTATGAAGCGAATTGAAGGTTTCATTAACATCTTCGTTAGAAGTAAGGTAACTAGTGGAACGACCTGTTATAATAATGGAGTCTACCTTTTTTTCTAGATTAAAGTCCCGCATATCACCTAGAATAAAACGACAATTTTTTGTTCTTTCTTTGGCAATAGCGATCATGCTTGTGCTATAGTCCAAACCAATATAATCTTGATGGTTTTCTTGGAATCGTTTGGCCAAATTCCCTGTGCCACTTCCTATTTCAAGTACAGTTTTGCATTTGTATTCATGAATTAGTTGATTGTAGAATTTATATTCTTCATCGTAGTCAACAAATGTTTGATACATGGCATCATATATAGTAGCCATTTTTCCATCGTATAGGGTAGCCATGTTCTGTTAATTTGAGTGGTTTACTAATAAGGGTTTTGTTGTCGAAATGGGTTAACTACCGTAGTTCAGTTTAATAAAATATAAATTTAGGAAAAAATATGATATAAAAAAAGGGCTATCCACTAGATAGCCCTTTTCAAAATTATTCGATTATAGAATTAGAATTTATAGTTCAATGATAAGTTGAACATAGTTCCTAATTGACTGAAATGATATCCATCATATGTCATTTGAGAATAACGTTGGTTAAAAGTAATCAAATTAGATTGATTTTGTACTTGTAAAGGGTCGCTTAAGAGATTAGTACCAGCCGCGTTTTCAGCTTTAAATTCCCATTCTGGTAATACGTTCAATAAGTTATTTATATTTAATGATAAAGTTAATTTTTCAGTTGCTGAGAAACTAACTCCTAAATCTGTAACAACTTTAGGAATAAACTCAGTTCTTAAGTCTGAACTTAGTCCAGCTTGGTTAAATGTCGTTTTTCCAAAATAAGTGTTGTTAAGAGAAAAAGCAAATTTACCTAGATCATAGTTTGCCCCTAAAATCCATTTTGTAACTGGTCTTGAAGTAAACATTAAAGATTCAAGCGTTTGACCGAAGTTATCGCTTTTTACCGGAGAAATTCTTTCATTTTGAAAAGTGATGTTTCCTGATAAATTAAAACCTAATGTACCTTCACCTATTAAAATATTATTGTAATTGGCAACTACATCTAATCCAGAAGTTCTAGAATCGAATGAGTTTTCAAACCAAGCTACGTTACCATAAGGAGTAGATTTAATATCACCCAAAATAATTCTGTCTTCTACTTTGATGTTGTAATAATCCAAAGTAAAATTAAAATTTCTGGATGGTTTAGCACCAATTCCAATAGTTACGTTAGTTGATTTTTCAGCATCTAATTTCGGAACACCAATTAAGCGTGCTTGAGGAGATACGTTATTGATAATACCACTTACTTGGATCCCTTCTCCTGCAACAAAAGAATATTGCGATTTCTGAGTGTAGATTTGATGTAAAGTAGGTGCTCTAAATCCAGTAGATAAAGATCCTCTTAAAGTAATTTTATCTTCAGCAAATTTATATCTAGAGCTTATTTTCCAAACTGTTGCAGCTCCAAAATCAGAATAATCTTCATAACGAACCGTACCGTTAATCAAGAAATCTTCTGTTACATCATAGGCAAGATCAAAATAACCTCCTAAGTTATAACGGTTCCATTTTCCTGAGTTTTCTGGTCTATTTCCTGCAAAAGAATCGGCTCCAGATCCATCCCAAGATGCTTTGTCGCCTTCAATTACTTCGAAAGTTTCTGATCTAATTTCAGAACCAAAACCGATACTAATTTTATCTGATAAAATTTTAGAGATATCTAAGTTACCGACAACATGATTGAAAGAAGTTCCTCCTGGGTTAAATGAAATAGGACTATTTTCTCTGTATACATTTTCACCATTTAGATCTTGAATATCTGATGGATTGTGTGAGTTATCTACATTATACCTTTGAGTATTACCTCCCACAGTAACGCTGGCGTCAGTATTCCAACCGTTTTGAACAGCTTTGTAACCTAAAGTAGCATTATAGTCGTTTAAATCACCTGTGAATGTTGGTACGTATCCTTGGTAAGATGCAGCCGTTCCGTCTCCAAAGAAATCCTTTAAATAAGGAAGACTTGATAATTGTTTCCAATATGTGGTTCTGTAATTAGCAAACGAATTTACTTTTTTGTAAACATAAGCTGCGTTATAATACATTAAAGTGTTTTCTGATAAATCAAAACCACCGTTTACTAAGAATTTAGCTGCAGCAGTTTCTGGAGAACCGTTAATATTACCTGCATCTGGCTTCTTAGCAAGAAAATCGTTTATTTGTATTATTCCAGCAGCATTATCTGCTCGGATAGATGCTGGATTTGCTCCATTAACCCACTTGTCAGGGTCATTAGGGTCTGTATAAATAAAATCGGCGTATTCTCCGCCAGAAAGCGGTTCATTGTCTGGTCCAAGATTTTTTGTTCCTCCATCAACTGTACCGGGTCTGTTTGCCTGACTTACTTTAGAAAAATCTAAAGTGTAGTTTATATATCCTTTGTCTCCAACAGTTGCTCCGTTGTTTAAGCTTACACCTAACATTTCACCGTCACCTTCAGAAGTTAGTCCACTTCTTAGTGTAACTGATCCACCGTTAGTACTCTTTTTTAAGATGATATTCATTACTCCAGCAATAGCATCAGAACCGTATTGTGCAGATGCACCATCGCGAAGAATCTCTACTCTTTCGATAGCGTCAGTAGGTATAGCTGAGATATCAGCACCTGTTTCACCGCGTCCTGGAGACGTTTGAACATAAAGTAAAGAACTTAAGTTTTTACGTTTACCATTAATAAGGATTAACGTTCTACTTGGTCCCATGTTTCTAATTTCATAAGGATCTAATAAAGAAGTCGCATCATTTACCGGTGTTTGTACCGTGTTAAAAGATGGAATCTTGTATTGTAAAGCTTTGTCAAATGATGCTTGTCCAGTTGAAGCTAAGTCTTTAGCAGAAATTACATCAATAGGAAGAGCTGTCGTGGTATTGCTCCTTTGAGCAGTTCTTGTCCCTGTAACAACAATTTCATTTAAGGCTTGACCACCTTCTTCTGATAAAACAACATCAATTTTAGAACCAGTAGCAGCTCTTTCTACTTTGTTAAACCCGATATAACTAAAAACAATTGTAGCTCCATCCTGTACTTTTATTTTGTAAGCCCCGTCCATATCAGTAGATACTCCATTGGTGGTTCCTTTTTCAATGATGTTAACTCCAGGAAGCGCTGCTCCTGAACCATCTTTTACTACTCCAGAAATTTCTTTTTGTGCAAAAAGAAAACTGACATTTAGCAGTAAAAATAATAATGTGATTTTTTTCATAATTTAGTTAATTTGGTTTTTGGTTTAGTGCAATTTCTGTTGCAAGATAAATTTTTTTTTAACAAAACATTGGCTTAAATCCCGTTTTTTTATAAAATGTTACCATAAGAGTGTTAATCTATTGTTTTTTCTTACGAAGCATTTATTAAATATTATATTTGCAAAATTTTAAAGTAAATAGTATAACTTATAGCGATGAAATGCTATATGTAAACATAAATATCATGAAAGCAGGAATTGTAGGATTACCGAATGTTGGAAAATCAACTTTATTTAATTGTTTATCAAATGCAAAAGCACAAAGTGCAAACTTTCCTTTTTGTACTATCGAACCTAATATAGGAGTTGTAAATGTACCCGATTCTAGAATGGAAAAACTAGAAGAATTAGTTAAGCCAGAACGCGTACAAATGGCAACTGTAGATATCGTAGATATTGCCGGTTTGGTAAAAGGAGCAAGTAAAGGAGAAGGTTTAGGAAATCAATTTCTAGGTAATATTAGAGAATGTAATGCTATCATTCATGTACTTCGTTGTTTTGATAATGACAACATCGTTCACGTTGACGGAAATGTGAATCCTATTCGTGACAAAGAAACTATTGATATTGAGTTGCAGTTGAAAGATCTTGAAAACGTTGAAAAACGTTTAGAGAAAGTAAATCGTGCAGCTAAAACAGGTAATAAAGAAGCGCAAACAGAAAAAGCCCTTTTAGACCGTATCAGAGAAACATTGCTTCAAGCTAAATCAGCAAGAATCGTAGTTCCTCAAAATCATGATGAAGAAGTTTTAATGGAAGCATTTCAATTGATTACAGCAAAACCAGTTTTGTATGTATGTAATGTAGATGAGAATTCAGCGGTTAGCGGAAATAAATATGTAGATCAGGTTCGCGAATTAGTAAAAGATGAAGATGCCGAGGTTATAATTCTTTCTGTTGGAGCTGAGGCAGATATTACCGAATTAGAAAGTTACGAAGAGCGTCAAGTTTTTCTAGAAGATATGGGCTTAATGGAGCCAGGTGCTTCCGTTTTAATTAGAGCTGCTTATAAATTATTGAAACAACAAACTTATTTTACCGCAGGTGTAAAAGAAGTTAGAGCATGGACAATAGATGTTGGGTCAACTGCACCGCAAGCTGCTGGAGTGATTCATACTGATTTCGAAAAAGGATTTATCCGTGCCGAGGTAATTTCATATGAAGACTTCGTTCATTATGGTTCAGAAGCTAAATGTAAAGAAGCAGGAAAATTCAAAGTAGAAGGAAAAGAATATGTAGTTAAAGATGGTGATGTAATGCATTTCCGTTTTAACGTATAGGAACAAAATTGAATAAAGAAAATAGATAAACTGTTGAAGAAATTCAGCAGTTTTTTTATGCCTACTGAATACTTTCTTAAGTACCTATTTCCAGCTTTCTGTTACAAGATTTTTCCAGACCTCCTTTTTTCTAAGACCATAAAGGAGCTTCCTTTGGTCGCTCTTTTTGCTCAAGAAAAAAACAAATCGGTCTAGAAAAATGCTTTCCACTTCAATCTGGGGTAAATAAAAAAACAGTATCATTTTTGATAAATTTTGAAAATGTTTCAAGATTTAAAATTCATAGTTGATTATTCAATCTTATTTTATTTGCTTTTTTTTTAGTATTTTTAAGGAAATAACACAATTATGAAAATTATAGCCTTTGGCGCAAGCCCCAGTAAAAATTCTATCAATAAAAAATTGGCAACCTATGCTGCCAGTTTATTTGAAAATGGTGAAGTAGAAGTGCTTGATTTAAATGCGTACCAGATGCCGATATTTACTGTAGATATTGAAGAATATATAGGGAAGCATCCTTTAGCGCAGCAATTTTTAGATAAAATAGCTGGTGCAGATATTTTAGTAGTTTCGATGGCAGAAAATAATGGAAATTATTCGGCCGCTTTTAAAAATATTTTTGACTGGTGTTCACGCATTTCGGGGAAAGTTTTCCAAGAAAAGCCAATGCTTCTTATGTCAACCTCAGACGGAAAGAAAGGAGCAGCAAATGTTTTGGGTATTGCTAAAAATGCATTCCCATATTATGGCGGCAATGTAAAAGCTTCGTTCTCATTGCCTAGTTTTTATAGCAATTTTGATGTTGAAAAAGGGGATATTTCTAATCCTGAATTAGATAATCAATTGAAGGCGATTGTTAGTAGTTTTCAATTCTAAAATCAAGAATCGTTAATCTTAAGTCTAAAATCATTTTGTCAAAAACATTCTTAATAACTTTGAGGGCTTACTCTATTAAAATATATTGAGATACCCTATATTAGCACAAAATCCACAAAATTTAAAATGTCAGATCAAAATCAGTATACCGAAGATAATATTCGATCGCTCGACTGGAAAGAGCACATCCGTATGCGTCCTGGGATGTATATTGGGAAATTAGGAGATGGATCTTCGCCTGATGACGGGATTTACATTCTTCTAAAAGAGGTACTAGACAATTGTATCGATGAATTCGTTATGGGTGCTGGCAAAACTATCGAGGTGACGATTAAGGATAAAACGGTTACCGTTAGGGATTATGGTCGTGGAATTCCTCTTGGGAAAGTGATTGACGTGGTTTCTAAAATGAACACGGGGGGTAAATACGATTCTTTAGCTTTTAAGAAATCAGTTGGTTTGAATGGCGTAGGAACAAAGGCAGTAAATGCATTATCGCATTACTTTCGTGTGGAATCCGTTCGCGATGAGAAACAAAAAGCCGCCGAATTTTCAGCAGGTAATTTGATGTTGGAAGAAGATGTTATTGATACCACAAAGAGAAAGGGAACCAAGGTAACTTTTATTCCAGACGAAGCCATTTTCAAAAATTACAAATACCGCTATGAGTATGTAATCAAGATGTTGAAGAATTATTGTTACCTAAATAATGGATTGACAATACTCTTTAACGGAGAAAAATATTTTTCTGAAAATGGTCTAAAAGACTTATTGGAAGAAACAATTCATGCCGATGATTTAGAATATCCTATTATTCACTTGAAAGGAGAGGATATCGAAATCGCATTAACACACAGTAAGACACAATATAGCGAAGAATACCATTCGTTTGTAAACGGACAGAATACCACACAAGGAGGAACGCATCTTGCCGCTTATCGTGAAGCGATTGTAAAAACCATTCGTGAGTTTTACAATAAAAGTTTTGAAGCTTCAGATGTGCGAAAATCGATTGTAAGTGCTGTTAGTATCAAAGTGATGGAACCGGTATTTGAATCACAGACTAAAACAAAGTTGGGTTCTACTGATATGGGATCAGAACCAGGAATGCCATCTGTACGAACTTTTGTAAATGATTTTGTTAAAACTAAATTAGACAATTACTTACATAAAAATACGGCGACTGCCGATGCTTTATTACGCAAAATTCTTCAAGCAGAACGAGAAAGAAAAGAATTATCGGGCATTCGAAAATTAGCAAAAGACAGAGCTAAAAAATCGAATTTACACAACAAAAAATTAAGAGATTGTCGTGCACATCTTACTGATACAAAAAACCCGAGGAATCTAGAAAGCACGCTTTTTATTACTGAGGGAGATTCGGCATCAGGTTCCATTACTAAATCTCGTGATGTGAATACACAGGCTGTTTTTAGTTTGCGTGGAAAGCCTTTAAACTCCTACGGCATGAGCAAAAAAATTGTTTATGAAAATGAGGAATTTAATTTATTACAGGCTGCCTTAGATATTGAAGATGACATGGAAAACCTACGTTACAATAATATTGTGATCGCTACGGATGCCGATGTTGATGGAATGCACATTCGCTTGTTGTTGATTACTTTTTTTCTGCAATTTTTTCCTGAGTTGATAAAAGATGGGCATTTATATATTTTGCAAACACCCCTTTTTAGGGTGCGAAACAAGAAAGAAACTATTTATTGCTATTCTGATGAAGAGCGAAAAGCAGCCATTGAAAAACTGAAACCTAAACCAGAAATCACCCGATTTAAAGGTTTGGGAGAGATATCACCAGATGAGTTTAAAAATTTCATTGGAGATACGATTCGCCTTGACCCAGTGATGATGGATAAAAACACCTCGATAGAACAATTGTTATCGTTCTATATGGGGAAAAATACGCCAGACCGACAAGAATTTATCATCAAGAACTTGAAAGTGGAGTTGGACGTGATTGAAGCGGTATAAAAAATAATATTAAATTGATAAGAACATTTCTTATACAATTCAAAGAAAATAGATGGACGAAGAAGAAAATTTAAATCCAGAAGAGCAACAAGAAGCGCAAAAATCTGAAGGGCATTTTTATAACAATAATGAAGACGGTGCGGACACCATTACCAAAGTTACAGGAATGTACAAGGACTGGTTTTTGGACTATGCTTCTTATGTAATTCTGGAACGTGCGGTTCCTGCAATTGAAGATGGTTTTAAACCAGTGCAACGTAGAATCATGCACTCGCTTAAAGAGTTAGACGATGGTCGTTATAATAAGGTAGCTAACGTAGTAGGGCACACTATGCAGTATCACCCACACGGAGATGCGAGTATTGGTGATGCGATGGTACAAATAGGTCAAAAAGAATTGTTGATTGACTGCCAAGGAAACTGGGGGAATATCCTTACCGGAGACAGTGCGGCAGCTTCTCGTTACATTGAAGCCCGTTTGTCTAAATTTGCTTTGGAAGTTATTTATAGTCCAAAAATTACGGATTGGGGAATGTCTTATGATGGTAGACGAGCAGAGCCTAACAACCTTCCTGTTAAGTTTCCATTGCTTTTGGCACAAGGTGCTGAAGGGATTGCGGTAGGACTTTCGACCAAAGTATTGCCACATAATTTCAACGAGTTAATAGATGCTTCGGTGAAAATATTGAAGGGGAAACCGTTTACGATTTATCCCGACTTTATGACCCAGGGTATTGCAGACATCTCCAATTATAATAATGGATTGCGAGGCGGTCGTGTGCGTGTGCGTGCAAAAATTGCGCAACTGGACAAAAACACCCTTGTGATTACCCAAATTCCGTTTTCGACCAATACGACTACTTTGATTGACAGTATTTTGAAAGCCAATGATAAGGGGAAAATCAAAATCAAAAAAATTGAAGACAATACCGCTGCCGATGTCGAAATTCTAATTCATCTTTTTCCGGGAGTTTCTCCAGATAAAACAATAGATGCGTTATTTGCTTTCACTGCCTGCGAAACATCCGTAGCGCCACTAGGTTGTGTGATTGAAGACAATAAGCCTTTGTTTATTGGTGTTTCTGACATGTTGAAAATTTCGACCAATAGAACGGTTGGTTTGTTGAAGAGTGAACTCGAAATTCAATTAAGTGAATTGGAAGAGCAATGGCATTTCTTGTCTTTGGAACGTATATTTATCGAAAACAAAATCTACCGTGACATTGAGGAAAAAACCACAAGAGAAGACGTTTTACAAGCAGTTGATGATGGGCTGAAACCACATATTAAACATTTAAAACGCGCTATTACTGAAGAAGATATTCTCCGATTATTAGATATCCGAATCATGCGTATCTCTAAATTTGATAGCAATAAGGCACAAGATAAAATTGAAGCATTAGAGGGAAATATAGAGCAAGTAAAACACGATTTAGAGCATTTGATTGATTTTGCAATTGCTTATTTTATCAAGCTAAAAGAGAAGTACGGAAAAGGGCGCGAACGCCAAACCGAACTTCGTGTTTTTGATGATATCGAAGCCACAAAAGTGGTTTTAAGAAACACTAAATTATACGTTAATAGAGAAGAAGGATTTGTAGGAACGAGTTTGAAAAAAGACGAGTACGTTACAGATTGTTCAGACATTGATGATGTAATTGTTTTTCTTCGGGACGGAAGTATGATGGTGACTAAAGTGGATGCCAAAACCTTTGTGGGTAAAGATATTATTCATATCGCCATCTTCGACAAAGGGGATAAGCGTACCATTTATAACGTGATTTATCGTGATGGTAAATCGGGTCCGTCTTATATAAAGAGATTTAATGTTTCTGGCGTAACCAGAGACAAACTATATGATTTGACAAATGGAACTAAGGGATCACAAATTTTGTATTTCACCTGCAATCCAAATGGAGAAGCTGAAGTGATTACGGTTCTCTTGCGTCAGATAGGAAGTATCAAGAAATTGAAATTTGATATTGATTTTGCTAGTATGGCTATTAAAGGACGCAGTTCGAAAGGGAATTTGGCCTCTAAACATCCAATTAAGAAGATTGAAATTAAAGAAAAAGGAATATCGACTTTACTGCCAAGAAAAGTTTGGTATGACGATACTGTTCAGCGATTAAATGTGGATGGACGAGGAGAGTTGCTTGGAGAATTTAGGCCAAGTGATAAAATATTGATTATCCAACAATCAGGAAAATTAAAAGTGATTACGCCAGAATTGTCTACTCATTTTGATTCGGATATGGTAGTGTTAGAAAAATGGGTTCCTAAAAAACCAATTTCGGCCATTTATTATGATGGAGAAAAAGAACGTTATTACATCAAACGCTTTTTGGTTGAAACCGAAAATAAAGAAGAGTTGATTATTACGGAGCATCCAAATTCACAATTGGAAATTGTATCAACGGATTACCGTCCAGTAGTTGAGTTGGTTTTTCCAAAGATAAAAGGGGTTCAAAAAGAATCGATGACAGTCGATATTGAAGACTTTATTGCGGTAAAAGGATTTAAGGCACTAGGAAATCAATTAACGACAGATAAGATCAAACAAGTGAATATGTTAGACCCATTACCTTATGAAGTTCCTGAAGAAATTGTTCCTGAGCGCCGAATCACAAACGACGACGGTACTGATGTTCAACTCGACGATGACGGACAAGTGATATTATTTTAATTATTAGAACATAAAAAAAAGCTCCGGAAGGAGCTTTTTTTATGTTCTAATAGTATTTAACTACTTCTTTTTAGTGACTTTCATATTGATCACTTCTACCATCAAAGAGAAAGAGATCGCAAAATACAAATATCCTTTTGGCACCGGTGTTACATGACTGCCTAAAATAAGCGCATTTGATAAGTGAGCGCTTTCTGTAAGCAACATAAAGCCAATAAGAATTAAAAAGGATAATCCCAGAATTTGTATCGAAGGATGTTTATTGACAAAATTACCAACAGGAACAGCAAACTGCATCATGATAAGAACTGAAATTACAACTGCTGTTATCATGATGTATATAGCACCTTCTACACCATTAGTCATACCGACTGCGGTAAGAATACTGTCAAAAGAGAAAACCAAGTCAATCATAATGATTTGCAAAAGCACATTTTGAAATGATTTTGTGGCGGCTTTACCTAATTCCTTTTCTTCGAGTCCTTTTTCATCCACTTTTTCTCTGATTTCACTGGTACTCTTATAAATAAGGAATAAACCACCAAGTAGGAGGATGATACTTTGGCCAGATACTTGTGCACTAAACCAATCAAAATCAATGGAAAACCAAGGTTTTTTCATTGCGATTAAGTGAGATATCCCTAGAAGAAGTAAGATCCTCATGAACATAGCAAGAAACATCCCTATTTTAGTTGCTTTTTTGCGACTTTCCAGCGGTAATTTGCCCGTGGCAATGGAAATGAAAATGATGTTGTCTATTCCTAGAACAATTTCCAGAAATGTTAATGTTAATAGGGCGATCCAAGCATCAGGATTTAAAAATACTTCCATTTTGTTTTATTATGATTTAGTGATTGTAATAGACTCAAGTCCTCGTTTTTAGTCGGATAATTTTGTTACGGTTCCTTTTTGTTTTCCAGGGACTCCTACCATTCCAAATTCAAAGGTATATGTATTTCCTGATGTTGTCAAAATTTTCATATCTATTGACTTTTCCTCTGCCATGTTTTTTGGATGTAATTTTTTCAAGATATACTCGCAATCGTTAATCCATCGTATCGATGCCGTATCTATTTTTCCATTGTAAGTTTCAATTTCCAGGCTGTCGTTACGTTCAAAAACAGTTGTTTTTTTAACCCCATTAACTTCATATTCAAAACTGAATTTACCGGTTTTAAAATCTTTGCAATTGCGTTCTACATTATAACAGGAAATTAATAATAGAAGTAGGGGAAGTAATAGTAATTTTTTCATTTTTAGTATTGGATTTTAATATCATATTTATCGAGAAGTCCAGGAATTCCTTGTGAGGAAAATCTGGCTTTTTTCATAGGATTGAATTCTGGGTCAATTTTATAATTGTAGGCTGTCAGGAAATTAACCTCCTTTAATTTGGTATCGTTAAAAATGGCGTTGTCTAAATTACAATTTTCAAAAACCGAATTAGAAAGCGTGCTTCCTATGAAACTAACTTCTTTCATCGAACAGTTATTGAATTTTGTCTTTGGCATTTTTTTATTGGCAAACGAAGAGTAATCCAAAACACAATCTTGAAAACTCACTGTAAATAAGAAATCAGTGCAGCTTTGAAACTGAATGCCCAATAATTTACAATTGGTAAAATGAACCGTTTTTAAACTGGTTCCCATTAAACTAGTCATCGAAAGATTGCAATCGATAAACTCGCAATCCATAAAGGTATTGTTTGAGAAATCACTGTTAGAGAAATCACAATTTTTAAAGACGCAATCTTCAAATTCCCGATTGCTGACTTTTTTGTCAATAAAAACGATTTTTTCAAATGTTTTTTGAATGTGAATCAAGTCTTCCATTAGTCGTTAAATAAAGCTTTCATAATAGTATTTAGTCCTTTAAACATTAAATACATTGCTCCCAGGCAGGCGGCAATACCAATGGCTAGAACGAGATAATGCCAAATATTTTGCTTGTTGATGAGTGCATTGTAAATAACAGATGGGCCTATAAACAACAGAGGCAAAGCGCCGGTTAGGTATTTAATTCCTTTGGATAAAAGTTCTTTATTGGTTGCCATTAATTTTAGTTTAAAAGATTTGATTTAACAGCAAAGAGTGCTAAGTTTTTGCAAAGCACACGACGCTATAATTTCAGTATTTATTTATTATAGAATTCAACAGCTTTCCTGACACTTCCGTGTTCTTGTAATAACGTAGCTGCTTCTTCATAAGGAACTGGAATTTCTCCCATAATCATTTTTACGCCGCGATCAACGAGTTTGGTGTTGCTTAGTTGCATATCGACCATTTTGTTGCCTTTTACTTTCCCGAGTTGGATCATAGTAGCGGTCGAAATCATGTTTAACACTAATTTTTGTGCTGTTCCGGCTTTCATCCTTGAGCTGCCGGTTACAAATTCCGGGCCTACTACAACGTCAATAGGGAATTGTGCTGTTTTAGAGAGCGGACTTCCTGCATTACAAGAAATACTTCCCGTGATAATATTGTTTTTCTTACACGCTTCTAAACCGCCGATGACGTAGGGCGTTGTTCCTGATGCGGCGATACCTATTACGACATCATTCTCAGTTATATTTTGTTCTTGTAAATCGCTCCATGCTTGATTAGCATTGTCTTCGGCATTTTCTACAGCTCTACGAATCGCCATATCACCACCGGCAATGATTCCGTTTACCAAGTCAAAAGGCACACCAAAAGTAGGAGGACATTCTGATGCATCCACAATCCCTAATCGTCCAGAAGTTCCAGCACCAATGTAGAACAATCTTCCACCCAATTTCATTTTAATAACAATTTGAGTGACTAAAGTTTCAATTTGGGGAAGTGCTTTTTCAACAGCATAAGGAACGGTTTTATCCTCTTGATTGATGTTAGCAAGCAGTTCTTGTACGGACATTTTTTCCAGATGTTCGTATTTTGAGGATTCTTCGGTGGTTTTAGTAAATGTCATTATAATTTGAAATTATGATTTTTTAAAAGGACAACTAAACGTTGACCGAGTACTAAGTTGCGTGAGGGATAGCAGTGGAAATCCTTTTTTATAATGTAGCGCTAGCAAAATTATAAAAAAGATTGAAACGCATAGCCCGACCCTTGTGGTCACGCCCAAATTGTAAATTTATAAAAAATAAGCCAATGCAATTCCCAAAACAATCATGGAAACTTTGGCAATATTGAATTTATGTCCTTCACTACTTTCAAAAATGATAGTGGAGGAGATATGAAATAATATACCGATGACAACGGCTGTGATTTCAGTGTAATAATCATTTAGTAATGGCAGATAATCAGATGCTAACGTCCCCAAAGGAGTCATTAATGCAAAGGTGAGCATGAAGCCAAAAATCGCTTTTTTGTGCAGATGTGAATTAATGAAAAAAGTGGTTAGGATAATCGCTATCGGTAAATGGTGGATAGCAATACCAACCGCTAAATCGTGGTGATGACTTACCGGAAAACCTTCCAGAAATGCATGTATGCAAAGACTGATGAACAGCAACCAAGGAATGTGTGCCATGTTTACGTGCCCGTGCGTATGTCCATGTTCTGCACCTTTTGAGAAAAATTCGAGTATAATCTGGAATAGAATTCCAAGCATTATGCAAATTCCTATATTTGGATTTTTACTTTCATAAACATCTGGCAACAAGTGCATCACAGTTAAAGATAATAGAAAAGCGCCACTAAAAGCCAATAGTAACTTTAGGTTGGTTTTGTTATTAGGTTTTAAAAACAAAGCGATCCCATATCCTAGTAGTACTGAGAGTAAAGGTAAAAGGTAATTCATACTTAGTTGTTGAATTGTTGTTTTGGTGCAGTCCCGAATCGTTCCTTTATAGGGGCGACTATATAAATTTACGAATTGCCGAATAGATTATTTAAAAATCATTATTAATCTCTCGCTTTCATTTCTATAGAACTTTTTCAATTTATAGTCTCCAAAAGTGTCTAAAAGATAGATTCCGGCTTCTTCCATTAATGCTTCAAAGTCTTGCAGTGTTAGGGCTTTTACTTTTTCGGTGAAATGAAATTTTTGTCCTTTGTCTTCAAAGTCAATTTCTTTATAGATATGTCCGTCTTTTAAATAGCGCTTTAAATGAAAATGAATTCCTTCGACCGTTTTTGTTTCTTCTGGAACTAGCGTATTAAGCACTTGGTTCACATTCATGAAGTCAATCACGGCAAAACCATATTCAGATAAGCTTTCTTTGATCGCTATTAGAGTCGTAAGATTGTCTTCGTCTTTTTCGAAATAACCAAAACTGGTAAACAAATTGAAAATGGCGTCGTATTTCTCTTCAAAAGGCTCTCTCATGTCATGCACTTTAAAATGCAAAGTGTCATTTGTATTTTTACTAGCTTCGACAATACTGTTTTCAGATAAATCAGCTCCCAAAACATCAAAGCCTAATTGGTTCAAATAGATCGAGTGACGGCCTTTGCCGCAAGCCAAGTCAAGTACTTTGGCGTTTTCAGGAAGATTGAGGTAGTTCGTTATGTTGTCCATAAAAAGCTGCGCTTCGGTATCGTTTCGCTCTTTGTAAAGGATATGATAGTAAGGTGTATCGAACCATGAACTGAACCAAGTTTCTGTTGGTTGTTCTGGATTTATATTCGCTGGTTTTTGTTCTTCAGACATTTATTCTTTTTCAATTAATTCAAGTCCCGCAAATTTAGTGTATTTTTGCTGAAAAATAACGAAACCGTGCAGATACACTAAGATTCTCGTTGAGAAACCTTTAATTTTGATCACGGATTAAACATAAAGCAGAAAAAGGTCTGTTTTAATTGATACACACAAATGGAAAATAATTTTAAGATGGTTGCCAAAACCTTTTTTGGTTTTGAGGAAATATTAGCAAAGGAATTACAAATGTTGGGCGCACAAGATGTGGAACAGGGAGTAAGAATGGTAAGTTTTAAAGGGGATAAAGGGTTTATGTACAAAGCGAATTTGTCATTACGTACCGCTTTAAAAATTTTGAAGCCTATTTATTTTTTTAAGGCAAACAATGAACAAGCTTTATATAAAGGAATTTCTGGCGTAAACTGGTCAAGATACATCAATGCCAATCAAACTTTTGTCATTGATGCTACAGTGCATTCAGATAATTTCAATCACTCTGAATTTGTATCTCAAAAATGTAAGGATGCGATTGTAGATCAATTTAGAGAACGTACAGGACAACGTCCAAGTATTGATAAAATACACCCCGATTTAAGAATCAACATTCATATCGACAAAGACCAAGTTTCTGTTGCATTAGATACTTCAGGAAACTCATTGCATCAACGTGGATATAGAACAGCAACCAATATTGCTCCTATAAATGAGGTATTGGCAGCAGGTGTTTTATTGCTTTCAGGTTGGGACGGGCAAGGTGATTTCTTGGATCCAATGTGTGGTTCAGGTACTTTCTTGGCTGAAGCAGCTATGATTGCTTGTAATATTCCGGCAAACATTAACCGTAAAGAATTTGCATTCGAAAAATGGCATGACTGGGACAATGATTTGTTTGACAATATCACAGACAGTTTATTGAAAAGAGTAAGAGAATTTCATTACACCATAAAAGGTTTTGATAAAGCGCCATCTGCGGTAAGCAAAGCAAAAGACAATATTAAGAATGCCAATTTAGAAGAATATATCACCATTGAAGAGAAAAATTTCTTTGACACTGAGAAAACGACACAAGGAAAATTACACATGGTATTTAACCCTCCTTATGATGAGCGATTGGATATTCATATGGAAGAATTCTACAAAAATATTGGCGATACTTTGAAGAAAAATTATCCTGGAACTAATGCTTGGTTCATCACTGGAAATCTAGATGCATTGAAATTTGTAGGATTAAAACCTTCAAGAAAAATCAAACTTTTCAACGCTAGTATTGAAGCGCGATTGGTTAAATACGAAATGTACGAAGGAAGTAAAAGAACAAAATTTCAGACTCAGGAACCAGATAATACTGCGGCTATTTCAGACAATAGTGATCAGTAATCAGTTTGCAATAGTAAGTGATAGGTTTACAGTGAACAGTTTTAGAACAATAAAGAGTATATCAGTTAGAACAAAAAATTTAGACAATAAAACTCCGCAAAGTCTCCCCTTCCTTCGGAGGGGGTTGGGGGGAGGATAAAATATAGATACAATGAGTAAATTACAAGTAAGAGCATTTTTATACCAATTGGGCTGTTTTGCCATACTATTCATTTCAGCACGTTACCTTGTGGAACGTTATACAGAATTAATAGGCTTCTGGATTCCTTTGACTGCCTTTGTTGTTGGGACGCTTTTGTCTCCAAAATTTCAAGCCGTTAAAACTAAGGATGGCGAGAAATTGTATATGAAATGGATTTTCACCAAAGGAGTAAAAGAAATAGGATAACGTTTATTCAAAAAACACATCAAAAAAGAACCGCAGCTTCACTGATTATTAAAATCATGAACTGCGGTTTATTATTTTTGAGTTAGTAATACTATAGATTAAAACTCTGTAATCTATGTCAAATGAAATGCCTTTCTAATCACAATAAAGGCTATGTTTCTATGTGTTTTAAAAAACAAGTCTATCATAGAAAAGTAAAATGTTCCTACCGCAAATGCGCAAATTTTTATTTTTGAATAAGTAACGATAGCTTAGAATTATGAAATCTATCTCTAAACACAATAAAATCTACCTTTCTATGTGTTGAAAAACAAGATTAAGAAACTTTACTTTTTCTTTTCTCCTTTTTTAGGCGCTACAACTGGTATTACTTTCTTTTTATAAATAGGAATGAAATAGGAAACAGTATAATTAAAACCTACTCCAAAATCACCGTTATAGGTTCTATTAAAGCCAGGAATATAGAGGTTCTCAAAATTCGCCGGCTCTTTATTAGAAACCAATCGGTTCAAGCGAAAGCTGAATCCCACAAAAATATTATCAAACACTTTTGCTTTTACCCCGGCAACCACTTCGATCCAGCTGGCTGTTAATCCGTTAAATTTTGCTCCCGAAGCAATGGCAGGTATTTCTCCAAAATAAGGATTGGCGTTGTAAATTTTATAGCTATTCAACTCCTGATTAAAAGTACTAAAACCATAGCGCAACCCAATAGAGATAATATTCTCCATGTCTAACCAGTTTTCGTAAGCATTGTAATCAAAACCTGCTTTTAGATATGATCCTTTTGTTGTAAAATTCAATCGGGAATCATCGGTAGTTTTATTTTCATTTCCTATTTCGGCAGCCAAAAAATATTTTTTTGTCAATCGATAGTCACCCACAAATTCGATTCCCTTATAATCCTTGTCATACAAGGCACGGCTTACTTTGAATAGATCAATACCCACTCGCAATCCATAACGGTTTGTTTTTACAGGAACCGCTGTATTTTGTTGCTCATCTGGCAATTTCACTGTCTTTAAATTCCCGTTATCAGGAATTATAGCTTTAGTACTTGTACTGTCAGCCACATTTTTAAGCGCAGTAGTTTGCTTCGCCAGTTCGCCTTTTTCGCTAGTGTCTTGCGCCTGAGCTAAAAGTAAAGATAAAACTAGGCAAATACTAAAAATATATTTCAAGATGTGTTTCGTTTTCGTTAGCGATACTACTGTTTTTAACTGCAATGTATTGAATCCATTTCTTATCTGCTGTCGCAGCATCAGTATGAACATAAGGCGTTTGAGGATCTAAGGTATAATTAGTTTTAAAACCACAGGCACGGGATACAAATAACTCTTCTCGCACATAATTAAATTTAAGGATGTCTTCGTTTACTAATCCAGGATTTGTACTTACATAGTTTAAAATGAAACTGAAAGTAGTCGCATCTGCATCTGTTTTCAGAGGAATTGAAACCGTACTTCCATTAATCAAACTACTACCATTAAAAATAACACCATCGGTTATTCCTTCGCCGGTTATTTTTAAATTCGTTACATTTTTTAAAACGGACGAATTCGTGACATCATAAAACGAAATCACTAAGCGGGGAGTGGTAACCGTATTGGTATCACAGATATCGTCTTTCTCACAACCGGAGAAAGACAAGGCGATAACAAACAGTAACAGTATTATTTTTTTCATAAATGGGTAAAATTCCAATTTTTAAAAATTCCAAATTCCAAATTCACATGCAAAACTCAATGTCTCTAAACTCTAACTTTACTCTTATCTTCTTTCTAAAAGAACCACATTCTCTACGTGATGCGTTTGCGGAAACATATCCACGGGACGTACGCGAGCCACTTTATATTTCTCGTCCATCAAGCCTAAATCGCGGGCTTGTGTAGCGGAGTTACAACTTACATAAACGATTTTTTCAGGAGCAATTTTCATAATTTGTTCAATTACATCTTTGTGCATTCCATCTCTTGGTGGATCAGTGATGATAACATCAGGTTGTCCGTGTTGTGCAATGAAATCATCGTTAAAAACGACTTTCATGTCTCCTACAAAGAACTCACAATTATCAATATTATTACGTACAGCATTTGCTTTAGCATCTTTGATGGCATCAGGGACACTTTCTACACCTATAACTTTTTTTGCTTTTTTAGAAACAAACTGAGCAATAGTACCCGTTCCAGTATATAAATCATAAACGATTTCATTTCCAGTTAAACCGGCAAAATCTCTCGTTATTTTGTACAATTCATACGCTTGATCAGAATTGGTTTGGTAGAATGATTTGGCATTAATACTAAATTTCAAACCTTCCATTTCTTCCAGGATGTAATCGCGTCCTTTATATAGTTTAATGTCAGTGTCGTATAAAGTATCGTTTGCTTTATTATTCACTACATATTGCAAAGAAGTAATTTGTGGGAACTTCTCATAAAGATGATCCAAAATCAATTCTCTATTTGCTTTGTCGTTTTCAAAAAACTGAATCAACACCATGATTTCTCCCGTAGAAGAAGTACGCAACATTAAAGTACGTAGCAAACCTTCGTGTGCTCTAGGGTTAAAGAAAGTCAGACCATTTGCATTAGCAAAATCTCGTACTTCGTTTCTGATTGCGTTTGATGGATCTTCTTGTAAATGACATTTGTTGATGTCCAGGATTTTATCCCACATTTTCGGAATATGAAATCCTAATGCATTTCTGTTTCCTAAATCTTCCGTACTACCTATTTCGGCTTCGGTCAACCAACGGCTGTTTGAAAACGAAAACTCCATTTTGTTCCTGTAGAAAAACTGTTTTTCTGAACCTAAGATTGGTTCAAATTCAGGAAGTTCTACTTTTCCTATGCGTTGCAAGTGGTTCAACACTTCATTTTGTTTGTAATACAACTGTTGGCTGTATTTCATATTTTGCCATTTACAACCGCCACAAACACCAAAGTGCTCACAGATAGGTTCTATACGATGTTCTGAATATTCATGAAAATGAATCGCTTTTCCTTCGTAATAGGCCTTGCGCTTCTTAAAAGTTTGCACGTCAACCACATCACCCGGAACCACATTTGGGATAAACACTACTTTCCCATCAGGGGCCTTTGCTACTGATACTCCTTTTGCACCTGCATCGATGACTTTTATCTGGTGAAACACCACCTTGTCTGTATTTTTCTTTGCCATGGCGCAAAAATAAGCGTTTGTACCTTAATATTTTCAAAAAGAGATGATTTTTATTTGTGCCTATTCCCGCTTTCCGCTACAAATCCCCAGTTCTTCAAGCAAGAATACTACCCCAGTAAAGGAGCTTCCTGCGGTCGCTCTTTACTAGCAAGTATTCTAAAGCTTTCCATCCTGCGGGTTTTCCGCTAGAATCAGGGGCAAGGGAGTAGATTCCGAATTAAAAATGATTTTTACGTTTCATCCATTCATAATTCACGATCGTCAGAAAATAGAAAACTACATCTGCACAAATTTTCCCAGCCATGATACCAGTTAATGCGTTTCCAGTGAAGATAGGCAACCAATACATACAAAACGGACGAATAAATAAAATATCTAATGCGGCAGGATATCCAAATTCCAGTAATAGGTTTTTGATAATCATCAGCACGTCTCTGAAAGTCGTCTTTTTTTGTATGGCTTTGTTCTTTTTGGAACGGTGGTAGTACGCCAAGCTGATAATCACACTATAGAAGGCAAAATATTCAATAAATGTAATTAAGTAAGCCGTGGTCAAACCACTAAAGATTCGGCTAAACTGGGAACCCAACAAAGCAGCCGTTGTCGCTGCCAACTCGGCATACTTATAGCGGTCAAACCATTCTTTAAACTGTGTTTTAGAAAGCATAATTGCGTATTTCTACTTTAATGAAAGACAAAACTAGACAAAATTACGGTTAGTGAACAGCAAAGTTGTTTCTGCAAAGGATTAACCTTAATACAAGATTTCTTTATGAAGTTAGGATTGCGAGTACAAATGAGGAACATCTACTGGCTGATGGGAAACATCAACTAAACTTCTAAAATCTTTTCCCGTAGGTTCTTCAAAAACTTCTAATTTAAATTGAGAGGTAATCGTTAGTAAATGATCAAAAATATCAGATTTGACTACCTCATATTTTTCCCATTCTTTTTCATAAGTGAAACAATAGATTTCTAGCGGCATCCCTTTAGAAGTTGGGTCTAATTGCCGAACCATATTTGTCATTTCTATATTGATATTTGGATTTGAAAGAATATAGTTTTCGGCATAAACTCTAAAAACGCCAATATTAGTCAAGCTTTTGGCATTAACTACGTTAGATTCATTATCAATTAACGCAGAATTGGATTTTTTAATTTCTTTTTCTTTCTCAAGGATGTAGTCTCTTATGAGTGTATATTTTTTAAACTGTTCCAGCATTTGATCATCACAAAAACAGAAACTACTTACTTTTAGATAAATGGCTCTTTTGATTCTTCGCCCTCCTGAATTACTCATTCCGCGCCAGTTTTTAAACGAGTCAGTAATGAAAGCGTAGGTAGGAATCGTAGTGATTGTTTTATCCCAGTTCTGGACTTTAACAGTGCTTAAATTGATGGACATGACGTCGCCATCAGCATCATATTTTGGCATGGCAATCCAATCGCCCACGCGCACCATATCATATACGGACATTTGAATGCTGGCCACAAAACCTAAAATAGTATCCTTGAAAATTAATAACAAAATAGCAGTCATCGCGCCCATGGCTCCCAGGAAGTAAAAAGGACTCTTTCCTAAAAGTAAAGACAAAATGAGAATTCCACCTATCAAATAAACAATGATATTCAATACTTGAATGTAACTTGTAACGGGCTTGTCCATGAAAATAGGCGACTTGGATAGAATGTTATCAAAGACCGCCAGCAAAGCAATAATCGTCCAGACGATTACTAAGAGAATTACAATCATGGCTAGCGTAACGATATAATTTGCAAGTGTTGGATACTCCGCAAATATGGAAGGCACTATGACAATGACGAGAAGCGCCGGAATGATATAAGCAAGTTTATCAAATATTTTTTTCTCGATTAAGATGTCGTCCCAGGTAATCTTAGTTTTTAAAAATAGTTTGTGTATCGAGTCAATAATTAGTTTTTTGGTTAACAACCAAGCGATAAAACAAAGAATAAGTAAACCCAAAAGTAGTATTGGAAGATTGATGTAGTGAGCAATTCGAGGATCTATATTAAAAAAATCAGTTAACCAACTAGGATCTAGTTGTATGGAGGGATATTTTTCGTCAGGTAGAATCATTGCTATAATTTGTTTTATGCAAAGGTAACATTCACAATTGAAGACACTAACAGAACCAAAGGATTGGCTTTTTCTTAACAAAGACTGGATTGTGTTTTAGACTACTATTTTCACTACGCCATAAATTGTCGAGGATTGCAAGCTTCAGCTAGTTAAAAACGCTGATTACTTTCAATTTCTAATTTTAGTGTATCAATGAGTACTCGACTTGTATTTTAATTGAATAGGCAAATAAACACCTTCGAAGTCAGGAGACTTCGAAGAGCATTGGTAATGTTTTGATTAAAAGCTAATTATTTTGATAGGTCTTTGTGATGTTACGATTTACTCGATCAAAAGTCAATACCAATTTTACCTCATTAATTAATCGCTTTAAACTGTTTCATCTCTTGTAATGGTTCGATGGCATTGTAATCTTTCCATATCTTAGGATCATAGGATTTGATCGTTGTAAATTTAAAATCAGTTTCCTTTATTTTGTCAATCGCCCCTTCGGCTATTGTAGTACGAGACATATTTAGGAATTCCGTTTTGCTACTCGTATTGGCTTCAATTTTTAAATCCAATTCAAGCACATCCTTTTCGCTACTTGTCAATTCTATAAATTTCACGGGACGGTTTAAATAAAAGTAATTTCCTTTCTCAATAGCGGCATATTGCATGTAGTAGCTATCGTCTTCGGTTCTTTTTTTGTAAATTATGCTTCCTTTACTAACATTTTCGGACACTTTAATTCCCAAAAGAAACTTCATGTTAAAATTATGCACCTTTTCACCGTTATCTAAAACATAATCAGTTCTCAGGATGGCATAATCAGTTTCAGAAATATACAATTTACCCACATACATGGCTTTGCTTTTTCGAGGTTTAAAAGTAAGAACGTAAGCAAATTCATTTTCATTAGTGTAAGTCGTACCTTCAAAAGTATAGTCATACAGCTCTGGTTTTTGTATAAAATCAAACTTCTTGTTGTTTAACAAATTGGTTTGATACATAAAGCTGCTAAGGTTACTTTTTGTAGCAGTTAACTGACTGTCTATTTCTATGTCAATACCTTTGTTTTTCTTTTTATTGAAGTCTTTACGTAACGAAATCGTATCTCTTGATCCAAAAAGACCACTTTTTGCGCGATAATATTTAGTGGAGTCTAAGTGTTGTAACATCATATTCATAGCTGTTTTTTCTAAATCGTCTAGGGACGTAGACTCTCCTTCATTTTTTAAGACAGTAGCTTTTAAAACAGCTAGTTTGGAGGTAAACACAAACTTATCAGCTTTTTTGGTTTTAACCGAATAGTAGTTACAAAGAATATCGGTAAATGATAACGGCGGATGCGATATTAATTTTTTAGAAAAACCCTGCAAGTCATTGTTGACTTTCAATAAAGCTTGCTTGCTAAAACCAGTTGATTTGTTAATCTCCACATCAATTATCGAAGGATTAAAATAATTAGAGGTTCTGTAGAAGAACATTTCTTTTGACCCTTTTTCGCCAGTGGTATAATTACGGCTCAAGTTGGCTTTTACATTAGCCATAATCTCATATGGATTGGGTTTTATATTGGATACAGCAACATCATTTAGTTGAAAAACACCAGGTGCCAGTTTAATGCTATAATCAAGTCTTTTTAATTCGGCGACGGTCAATTGCTGATTAACATAACCCAAATAGGAAACTGTAATTAGGGTTTCGTCCTTACTGTTGTTTTCTGAGAGTGTAAAATAGCCTTCACCATTAGAAACCAAATTTTCAGATTCGTTTACCTTAATATTAGCATACGGAATACTTTCCCCAGTTGCGGAATCAATGATTTTACCTTTTATGTTTTGAGCAACTCCTAGCTGAAAAAGGAATAAAATGAAAAAAGAATTAATTAAAATTTGCTTCATTTTTTAAAATGTTTAGTTGTATTAATTATGATGATTGTCTTTAGATACTAAATTGATTTTTGAGATAAAATTTAATGTTTCTATTTTTCAAATGTAAAGGTTATTAGAATAGGAATTAGAGCGTATTTATTAATTTTATGTTAATTTTCTTACTAAATTAAAATTTGTACTTAGGTGCGAAAATTAAACCCATCCCGTTCAGCGGTAGTGCTAAAAAGGTTGATTATAAAATTTTTAAAACTAAACTTTAAAATAGAATTAAACATAATATCTTTACGTTTCTATAATTAGCTTTTATTTAAATGAAAAAACTATTACTTATTACGATTTTCGCAATTACCGCAGGTGTTTTTGCTCAAGATAACACTCCAAGCACTGTTGGTCAGTACTACACTAAGAGAGAAGTACACATTAAAATGCGTGACGGAGCATCGCTTTATACTGCGATCTACACGCCCAAAGACCATTCGAAAAAATACCCAATTATCATGCAACGCACTCCGTACAGCTGCGCACCTTACGGCCCTGACCAATTCAAGAAAAGCATTGGCCCTAGCGAAACTATGATGAAAGAAGGCTATATTGTAGTTTACCAGGACGTACGTGGACGATGGATGAGTGATGGCTTGTATGACAATATGCGAGCGTTCATTCCTAATAAAAAATCAAAGATGGATGTTGATGAAGCTTCAGATACCTATGATACCATTGACTGGTTAGTTAAAAATGCAGACAATAATAATGGAAATGTAGGTGTATGGGGAATTTCATATCCGGGCTTTTACTCCACTTATTCGTTGTTGAGTAATCACCCTGCTTTAAAAGCAGTTTCTCCTCAGGCCTGTATCAGCGATTTTTTCTTTGATGATTTTCACCATAACGGTGCGTATTTATTGAGTTATTGGAAAGCGACACCACTTTTTGGTATTCAAAAAGCAGAACGCACAACCACTTCTTGGTACAAATTCCCTGATTTAGGAACCAAAGATGATTATCAGTTTTTTCTAGATGCAGGACCGCTGGCTAACTTGGATAAATATTACGGAAAAGAAGATGAATTTTGGCAACAGCTAAAAGACCATTCCAGTTATGATGATTTCTGGCAAAAAAGAGGGATTCTACAACACTTAAAAGACATTAAACCTGCAGTGATGACCGTAGGTGGTTGGTTTGACGCCGAAGATTTATACGGACCTTTGAATACCTATCAAGCTATAGAGAAAACAAGCAAGAATTACAATACAATTGTTATGGGTCCATGGAGTCATGGAGACTGGGCGAGAGATGGAGCGAAAGCTGTTATTGGAAACATAAATTTTGGTGATAGTATTTCGGGGTTCTTTCAAAAAAATATTGAAGCTAACTTTTTTCGTCATTTCTTAAAAGATAATGGTAAAGGAGAAAACAAACTACCAGAAGCTTATGTTTTTGATACAGGATCTAAAGATTGGAAAACGTATGACGTTTGGCCACCAAAAAATGCAGCAAAAGAAAGCTTTTATTTGGCACAAGATAAATTAACGGAGGCAGCATCAAATGAGGTTGGTTTTCAAGAGTATATCAGTGATCCTAAAAAGCCTGTTCCTTTTACGGAAGATATCAATCAAAAAGGGATTACACCAAGAAAATACATGACCGATGACCAGCGTTTTGCAGCCCGCCGTCCTGATGTATTGGTGTATGAAACAGAGATTTTAAAGGACAATATGACGTTGGCTGGAGATATCTTGGCACAATTACAAGTTTCCACTTCAGGAACAGATTCGGATTGGATTGTAAAAGTAATTGATGTTTTTCCTAGTGACGAACCAGAAACGGCTGAGGTAGCACCCTATTTAAAAATGAGCAATTACCATATGATGGTACGAAGTGAAGTGATGCGTGGTCGTTTTAGAAATAGTTTTTCTAAGCCAGAGCCTTTCGTGGCTAATCAGAAAACAGCGGTAAATATTAAATTGCAAGATGTAATGCATACGTTCAAGAAAGGACACAAAATCCAAATCCAAATTCAAAGTACGTGGTTTCCTTTGATTGACTTGAATCCACAAACTTTTGTAGAGAATATCTTTTATGCAAAACCAGAAGATTTTAAAAAGCAAACACAACGCGTGTATGATGATTCTAAAATTATATTTACAGTTTTGAAATAATAGATTGCTACTTTCAAACAAAAAACCCAATCCTATTCATTAGTGATTGGGTTTTTTTGTTTTTAGGGGGAGGATTATTATTGAGTTGCGAGTGTAAATTGGATGGCTTTCTCAACAAGCGGTTCCATAACCTGATAACCAGCTTTGTTAGGATGCACTCCGTCATTTGAATAAGTAAGGGGTAAGCCTTTTTTATCGTCAACCATAACGGAGTAATAATCAACATAGGTGATGTTATAGGACTCGGTATAATGTTCAATATTTTTATTTAAGGCTATGATGGTATCTGCAGGCTTTTCTTTAGGTTTCCAATAAAAATAATTGGCAGGTAAAACAGAACACAAAACAACCTTGATGCCATTAGCCTGAGCGAGTTCTATCATCGAAAAAATATTGTTTTGGATCATTTCTAGAGTCGAAGGACCTGTGTTTCCAGCAATGTCATTTCCGCCGGCAAGAATAACAACTAATGCTGGCTTTAAGTTAATGACGTCGGCTCTAAAACGCAGCAGCATCTGCGGTGTCGTTTGCCCGCTGATTCCTCGATTGATATAGGGTTTTCCTTGAAAAAAATTAGCGTTAACAGTGGGCCAAAATTCAGTTATGGAATCACCCATAAAAACAACCCTTCTTTTTCCGATTTCAGCGTCTTTTATGGCAGCATTTTCTTTTTTGTATTTGTTCAAATAAGGCCAGTCATGAGCTTGTGTTTTTTGTGCCATAAAGAATTATAGATAGAATTGTGAAAAGTGATTTGAATACTTTAGTAGTAAACAGAGTCATTATATACTATTAAGTAACACTTTTTAAGGAACAAATTTAATAATTTTAAATTAATAAGTAGCCCTGACAATTTTCCGTTATGAAAAAGTTGTAATTGCTTTTAACATAGTTTTTTTTTATAAACAAGAAAAGAGTATTTCCAAATTGAACCAACTTTTAAATTTTCGTTAAAAAATCTATGAAGTTAAAATACTACATTTTTAAAGTCTTAAATTTGAGTAAATTAAAAAACACAATTATGAAAAGAAATGCAACCGCAGTATGGAATGGTTCTCTTAAGGAAGGCGCTGGAAAATTGACAACACAAAGTAAAACATTAGAAAATACACAATATTCATTCAAATCTCGTTTTGAAGAAGGAGTAGGTACAAATCCTGAGGAATTAGTAGCTGCAGCCCATTCGGGTTGTTTTACGATGCAACTTTCAGCTTATATTACCGAAGAGGGTTTTGAAATTGAAAGTATTGAAACTAAATGTGACATTGATCTAGTGGATGGGGCAGTTATTAGTTCTCATTTAACGGTAAGTGCTAAAATAAAAGGGATATCTGATGATGCTTTTCAACAACAAGTTACAAAAGCGGAGAAAAATTGCCCAATTTCTAAATTACTGAACGCTGCTATTTCTACAACTGCCATGTTGGCTTAAAATAGCATTTTAAATTATATAAAAAAGTCTCCAAAGAGTAAAATGGAGACTTTTTTGTTGTAAAAAAACTTTTATGATAGTGATTTGCTAAAACAAACACTATCGTCTATTCCTTCATATTGACCATAATTAGTTGTGACAGAATATCCATTCTTTTTGTAAAGCGCAATCGCTTCAGGATATCTTCTGCCAGTTTCTAGAATACAACTGGTAAACGACAATTCTTTAGCCCAAAATTCTAAGGCGCCTAATATTTTAGAAGCAATGTTTTTACCGCGGTTCTCAGGATTAACAAACATTCTTTTTATTTCGGCAGTTTCACCTTGATATACTTTAAAAGCTCCACAGCCTACCGCTATATTGCCATCATAGGCAACCACAACATGTTTTATACTGTCAGTTTTATTGAATTGGGCATAAAAGATATGTTCTTCGCCATCCCGAATCTGGATGTCTTTGTCAAGCAGCGCAATTAATTGGATGAAATCAATATTATCTGGGTTTGTTCTTAAAATTGTTATCATTTATTTAATCAAATAAATCAGAGGACAAATAGCGGTCTCCTCGGTCACAGATTATAGCTACGATTACACCCGATTCTAATTCTTCGGCTATTTTTAAGGCCGCTGCCACAGAACCACCGCTGCTCATTCCTGCAAAAATACCTTCTTCAAGTGCAAGCCGTTTTGTCATTGCCCGCGCTTCAGTTTCGCTTACTTCCATAATGCGGTCTACTTTTGAGGAATCAAATATTTTAGGTAAATATTCCTGAGGCCATTTTCGAATACCTGGAATTTGAGAGCCATCACTCGGTTGTGCACCAACTATTTGTACATTTGAATTTTGTTCTTTTAAGTAGGTAGACGTTCCCATAATGGTCCCTGTAGTCCCCATGGCAGCAACAAAATGAGTTACGGTGCCATGCGTGTCATTCCAGATCTCTGGACCAGTCGTTTTATAGTGGGCTTTCCAGTTATCGTCATTGGCAAACTGATTAAGCATGATATAACCACCTTCAGCCACTTTTTTGTCTGCATAATCTCTGGAGCCTAATATTCCTTCTTTTGCAGAAGTTAGGATTACCGTCGCACCATAAGCGCGCATGGTTTGGGTGCGTTCCTTGGTTGAATCTTCGGGTAATACAAGTTCGATTTCTATATTCAACAATTGGGCAATCATAGCCAATGCAATTCCCGTATTTCCACTAGTGGCTTCAATCAATTTATCTCCTTTTTTGATGTCGCCTCTTTCTAAAGCGGATACAATCATATTATAGGCAGCACGATCTTTTACAGAACCTCCAGGATTGTTTCCTTCGAGCTTCAACAATAATTTTACATTCTTATTTTTAATCAAATTGACGCTTTCTACCAAGGGGGTATTCCCAATTAGGTCTAATAATTTTTTAGGTTCCATGCTATCTTAGTTCTTTTATTTTTACTTCTGTGGTTGTAGTGTTGGTCACTAGTGAATTTTCTGGAATGGATTTAGTAATCCAAGAGTTTCCACCAATGATACTATTTTTACCGATTACAGTATTTCCTCCTAAAATGGTTGCATTAGCATAAATACATACGTTTTGCTCCACTGTGGGATGTCTTTTTGCATTTTTCATTTCTTTACTAACGCTGAGCGCTCCTAAGGTTACCCCTTGGTATATTTTCACAGATTTTTCAATGACTGTAGTTTCTCCAATTACGATACCAGTAGCATGATCTATAAAAATGGGGGAATCTATTTTGGCACCGGCATGGATGTCCGTTCCAGTGATTCGATGTGCGTATTCGCTCATCAATCTGGAAAAGAGAAGTAGGTCTAAAAGATAGAGCTCGTGGCTCAGTCTATAGATGGCAATAGCATAAAATCCAGGATAGCCAAGATATACTTCCTCGATACTATTAGAAGCAGGATCATTTTCCAAAAAATAATTAGCATCTTGATTTAATTTTTCAAGAACGGAAGGCAGTTTTTCTAAATAGTGTTCCCAAATAGAATCACAGATTCCTGTCGGCTTTTTGCAGGCAATTACAGAAATTTCTTTGAAAAGAACTTGAAGTTCGTCAATACTTTCGCTCAACGGCGCATTGGCATCAAATAAAGTATAGAATAATTTTTCAGTAAAATCTTCTATTTTTGTTTTGATTCCGTAATTAATGGAGGATTGCCCCTTTAAAGAGATTATATTTTTAATAATCAGATCTTTTGTCATGATTATGGGATTGAATGATTAATAGAAAAGGCTTAAAGTACGCAGTAATTAGAAACAGCAACAATAATTCCCTGTTGAAATTGGAGGTGCATGTTGCTTATTATTTTGTTTTTGGTCTCAATAAATAAGACGAAACAAATATATTGAACTATTTTCAATTAAACTCTAAGAACTGCCATAGTCTGAGTTGAAGAGTACCGATTTAAATTTAAATGGGTTCAGAGTTCATTATTTTCATAAAAGAGTTTTTTAAATCCGTAAATTAGCATAGTAAAAACGATACAGATGGCTATTGTCCCCACTTTTAAGAGTGATCTTTCAAACAAGGAATTCCCTTTGATGGATAAGATCTCTGGAAAAACAATTCGAAATCCAATTTTAGCATTGATGCAGAATGATTTTCCGAATTTTTCGAAGGAGCAATCACTATCCGTTTCAGAACTAAATTTATATAGGCAAAAATACATTTCAAGCTATTTATTGAATGAAATAGGGGTGCTTTCGAATATTGAAAATAAAGTTAACGATGAATTAAAAGAATATGATTCTTTAGTTAGCACAATTGAAGAAAAAGTAGAACCCCGAACTTTTGGACAGATTATAGCAGATAAAGTGGCTAATTTTGGAGGGAGTTGGAAGTTTATAGTTCTGTTTGGGATTTTTATTCTACTTTGGATTTCAGCAAATATATATATTCTTTACAATAAAGGATTTGATCCTTATCCCTTTATTTTATTGAATTTAATTTTATCTTGTATTGCAGCATTGCAAGCTCCAGTTATTATGATGAGCCAAAACCGCCAAGAAGAAAAAGACCGTGACAGAGCCAGAAGGGATTATATGATCAACTTAAAATCAGAACTTGAAATTAGAATGCTTCATGAAAAACTGGACCATTTAGTTAGACATCAACAAGAACAATTAATAGAAATTCAAAAAATACAAATTGAAATAATGAATGATATTTTGAGCAGCATCAACAAATAGATGAGTTGAAATGTGAAAAATCGAAGCGATTTAAAAGTGTTTGTAGAAGTAACCAGCAATCATAAAAAGTACATTAATAAGCGCTACAACCAGAATAAATTTTTGAGAGACAACTCCTTTATAAATTAAATGAAAACCAAGAAGGCTTAAAAATAAGAGGGAGGTAAATAGGGCAGGATACATTTGGAAAGAACCGTTAAAATCCCCTTTTAAAAGCAATAGGAATGACCGCTGAAAACCACAGCCCAAACACTCCACTCCGAAGAGTGTTTTACTTAAACAAGGAATCATATATTTTTCTAAATCCAATGGTTTTATTTTTTTTACAATTTACAAAATTTCAGTAAAGCATTTAATAAAAAAGGGAGCCAATTTTAAATTTATTACATTTGGAATCTGATAGGTAAAGAAATGAAAAAATTAATAATTCCAATGATGATTGTGGCAATACTTGTTGCTTTCTTTGAACAGGTAAGTGCCGAAAAAAATGTGTATATAACTGTAATTGCAATTGCTCTTTTTATGTTTGGCATGATGCAGTTGAGTGCTAAAACGCCGAGTAAAAATCAAGATAATCAAGATAAAGAAGAAAAAGATGTTTAATAAAGGAGACAAAGTTTCAGTGCTGGACGAAGCTATAAATGGAGTGGTAGTATCTGTCAAAGATAAAGAAGTTACAATAGAAACAGAGGATGGATTCATGATGACATTTTTTGTCAACGAATTGCTTAAGACGAACGATACCAGTAACTTAATGGATTCTATTAGAAGGGTTAATAGAGATGAGGTAGAAAAAGAAAAAGCAATCCCAAAACCGAGGAGTTTTGTAAAAGAACGCAAAGACAAGCACGAGAGATCAGCACCAGAATTCGATTTACATATCGAAAAATTGGTGCCCAATAAACAAGGCATGTCAAATTATGACATTCTTACTTTGCAATCTGAAACAGCCAAACGTCATATCGAATTTGCGATTCGCAACCGAATTCCAAAGATTGTTTTTATTCATGGTGTTGGCGAAGGAGTGTTAAAAGCAGAGTTGGATTTTTTATTAGGTCGCTATGACAACATTGCTTTTCAGGAAGGTAATTATCAAAAATATGGTCAAGGTGCTACTGAAGTTTTTATTAAACAAAATAGTAAATAAAGCACGTTAAATTCATAAAAAAAAGTCCCGTTTGTGATTTCAAACGGGACTTTTTTTGTGCTTATTTTTTACTAATATCTGTGTCTTAATTAGTCGTCAACAAATCACCGTAGATAAAATTATCACCCAATAAAAAATCGCTATTTCCTTTCTTTAATGTTACTTTTTTAAGCACAATTGTGTGCTTGAAAGCATTGGGTCCATTTGTAGTTGTCGTTACTTCGATAATACCGCTGACACCATTTACACCACTTACGGCGTCCCATTGTTGGTTTATTGTGGGTGTGGCAGGTATTGTTGTCCCGCAAAAATAATCGCCTGTCAGGGGAACTCCTGTAAATAATCGATAAGTAAGTTGGTTTGAGGTCGTACCTATGACTCCAGTTCTTGGGCTGTTTAAAGGGGTAGCTACATTAGCAATCAAACTTGGGTCGATATTTAAAGTTAACGCTTCACTGCTGGTATGATTATAAATCAAATTAGAGGAGCTGCATTTTTCTACTGTTTTGTCAAAAAGAAAAGGCAAAGAGTTAGAAGTTGTTACATAATCTCCAAAAGGGAAAGTTTCATAAACTTGCGTTCCGTTGCTTTTTGCAAAAGTGATGTTTTTAAAAACGATGTTATGATTGTATCCCGTAATTCGGGTACTGTTCTCCGTCGTGTTTAATGTTTTTATCGCTGTTGTAAATATTTGTATTTTTCCTGCTGTTGCAGTCCATTGATCGGTTACGATGGGTATTGCAGGAGCTATAGTTTCACAGATGTTGTTATTTGCTACCACACCGTTATAAAAGCGATACACCACGCGGTTACTACTACTGATATCTATTGTGGTTGGTATTCCTACTACTGAAGGTTCGTTTACAAAAGAAGTTGCCGGAATTTCAAGTAGCAAAGCTTCTTTTTCTTTTATTTTGAAAATAATGTCATTTGTAGTACAACTTTGAGTTGTTATATTTTCGAAGTTAATGTCTTCTTGAATTAAATTACCATCATCACAACCATTTAATACCAAAACAAAAACCAATAGGCTTAAAACTCTTTTCATCGTAAAATATATTTTTACAAAAATAGCTAAAAAAATGACAATTGATATTGAACAATACACAATTGATATTTCATAACTTTGCAGTAATGAAAAAAATATACCTCGATAACGCATCAACGACAGCCATAAGACCTGAAGTTATTCAAGAAATGACAAAAGTAATGGTAGAAGATTTTGGGAACCCTTCGTCAACGCACAGTTTTGGGCGAAATGCTAAAAGTGTTTTAGAACTTTCTAGGAAATCAATAGCCAAGCAGTTGAATGCTGCTGCACAAGAAATTATTTTTACGTCCTGTGGAACGGAAGCCAATAATTGGATCCTTCGCTCTGCTGTAGCAGATTTGAAAGTAAAACGCATCATCACTAGTAAAATTGAGCATCATGCCGTTTTATATACCGTGCAAGAATTGCAAAAAGAGTTTGATATTCAGGTAGACTATGTTACAGTCAAGCCAAATGGAGAAATAGACATCACAGATTTAGTGGAATTATTAGCACAGAATCATAAAACTTTAGTGAGTTTAATGCATGTTAATAACGAAATTGGAACTGTTTTAGACTTGAATAGAGTTGCACCAATATGCAAACAATACAATGCGCTATTGCATTCTGATACAGTTCAGTCCATTGGAAAGAAAGAAATTGATTTACAGGAACTACCCATTGATTTTTTGGTAGCCAGTGCCCATAAATTCCACGGCCCTAAAGGGGTTGGATTTGCATTTGTGCGAAAAAATTCAGGATTGCAGCCTTTGTTTTATGGAGGAGAGCAAGAAAAGGGATTGCGAGCCGGAACGGAAGCAGTACACCAAATTGCAGGAATGGCAAAGGCTTTGGAACTTTCCTATGCTAATTTAGATGCCGAAAGAACTCAGATTTTCGAATTGAAAAAGTATTTGATGGAACGACTTGAAATTGATTTTCCTGGTTTTATGGTGAATGGAAGTCAAGATGGTTTTTACAATATGTTGAACGTTTTGTTGCCTTTTCCTAAGGACAAAACTGCTATGATTTTATTTCATTTAGACATGAAAGGGGTTGCGGTATCCAGAGGAAGTGCTTGTCAGAGCGGGAGCATCAGAGCATCACATGTATTAGCTGAAATGCTTTCGGATGAAGATTTAAGAAAACCAAGCTTACGCATTTCATTCAGTCATTACAATTCGAAAGAGGACATAGATTTATTTATAGATGCTTTAAAAAGTATTTAAATGACAAAATCCTTCTTGTAAACTGCCTCAAAAAAGTTAGATACTGTTTGGGTAAGTTTACAAGACGGATTTTTTTAAACTGTTATATTTTCATCGAGGACTGCTTCTTTTTCTTTCCTTTTTTCTTCCAGAATTGTTTTTTTCTTTTTAGCTGTTATCATTAAACCCAGCATCATAATAATCGCAGTCATCAGGATCACTTGAATAATTAATGATTTGTTAACTAACAATATCGAATGCTCAGGAGCGATACCTAGGAATAGTAAGATGGTAATAAGTCCTCTAGGCGCTACAAAAAGCAAAGGAAACAAAGGCATTCTAGAAATTTTTAGCTGAACGAAACGCAAAAGAAATAGAATTGCCACAATTCCTACAGCCCAAATAATCGTATCTGGATTTATAATTTCAGCCGTTTTGATTAAATAGCCAAATAATAGAAAGAATAGCGCTCTAACCAAGAAGGTAGCCTCAATTATTAATTCTTTAAATTTAACAACCTCCTTGTTCAACAAATCAAGTCTAAATTGCTGTGTCCATTTATAATGTCTTAATTCATCTAAATTACCAATCGACAATCCAAAAACTAGGATGAAAATAAGTGCCGGTAAATGGAATATTTTTGATATTTCATATATCAATATAATTAGCAGCACAATTGGCACAAACTTAATATGGTGTTCAATTTTATTTAGAAGAAAGGACAATAATATCGTTGCTACAAAAGAGATTGCAATTATAATTAATATCTCTAAGCAAAAGTATCCAAATGTTTCTAGTCCGAAGCTAGTGTTATAGGCAATGAAATTAAAGAAAACCACTCCAAAAATATCAGATAAACTACTTTCATAAATAATGAATTCTTTTTGACTCGAAGTCAAGTTTCTTACGCTTGGAATCGCAATGGCGCTGCTAATTACACAAAAGGGAATCGCATTTATAAGACTAGATCTAAAGGAATAGCCTCCATAGTAATGCAATAAATAAGCAAGGGAAAACGCTAAAACAATCAAAGGAAGGAAAGCGCCAATAGATGATTTTCTTATCAGTCCAACTTTAGATTTGTTGAGTTCGAGCTCTAACGATCCTTCCAATACAATAAGAATAAGTCCAATTGTACCTAATACAGGCAAAGTAGGGGAAAGATCTGGTAGATTTATATCAAATAAATAGGTTACTTCTCTAACGATCCATCCTAAAAGTAATAATAGTATAACTGAAGGTATTTTTGTCCTTGATGCCGTAAGGTCAAATAAGTATGCAATAAGCAACAGTAGACAAAGTGAAATTATAACTGTCATAGAAAATTAATTATATTTTTTAATTTTTAATGGTTTCCACAAGCGGTAATGGAGATCTATTTTTTGTAATATAATACATTAGCGGGTCAAATCACAAATATATTTTTATATTTAAAAATATATTTGTGATTTAGCATTCTTTTTTTAGGCTAAAAGACTGTACGTAAATGCTCTATTTTTTAATTTCATCGGCCTCTTATTTTTTATAAAGAACGAAAGGGAGTTACAATGCTACATGTTTTTCCATTATTAATCGAGCTTTAAAAAAACACAAGGTTGACTCAGCGCCTTGATTTATATTGATGTGTTTGTCTTCAAGGCCATCATAAGAAGCACCATTTTCGGGGTTATACATAATTTGTTTCAGATGATTGTTACCTAAAAACCAAACGAAAGCTAACTTTAATTGGTCTTTGTATTTTGTGTTTTTGGTTACATCGTTAAACAAATCTAAAGCAATAATTGTAGTAGCCACTTCAATAGGTTGTTCTCCGTAAAAACACCTTTCGTTTTCTTTTTTAAACCATCCTCTGTTAGAGATCACTTTAAGTTGTCCTTTCATGAAGTAGTGGGATAACAGAAAGTCAAAGGTAATTATGGCTATTTTTTTATATTTCATCTTTCCAGTAACCAGATAACTATACATCATCGCCTCTGGTAACACATTATTAGCATAGGTCATATAGTCTTCATACCAACACCAATTTACATCTGAATTAATATGATAATGGCGCAATAATTCATCTGCCAGTTTTTCCATCTGTTTCTCAATTTCATCCTCTTTATAGACGGAATAATAATTATAGAGCCCTTTTAAAGCATAAGCTATGGCTCTAGGTGAACTAAAATCATCGATTCTTACAATTGCGTTATCCCAACATCTTTTTGCTCTTAAAACTATTTCAATTGGAAGCGTTTCTTTATGTGCTAGGGTCGTTCCCAGACTCCACAAAGCTCTTCCGTTGGCGTCTTCCAGATTTACTTCATAATTTTGCGCGGTCAATACGTTGTTATAGTCTTTGTAATTGTCAAACCAGCCATTTGGTCTTTGGATTCCTTCTATGTAACTTAGATAGGTATTTGCCAATGATAAGGTTTCGTCGTTAGGCTTATATTTATAATACATAACCATATTTATTAATGCTCTTGCATTATCATCCAAAGTGTATCCTGATTCGGGATCAGGTTCGCTAAATTTAGAAAATTGCAGTATGCCATAATCAGTAGTTAAGTTTTTAATATGATCTAACTTTATCGGTGGAAAGCAGAAATTTAAATTTTCTTCTTTTGTTGTCAATTGATCAAATAGCAGTCTGTATTGGATTGCAATATTTCCCCAAGAGGTGACATGTGATTGTGAAAAAGCATTTTTGCCCATACTAACCCTTTTCTCCTTATTTTCAATAAGCCATACTATTGCTTCTTTAAACTCTTCAGAATCATCAAATTTAGTTAGTAGAACCCCTGTACTTTGTGCTAACATTTCAACTGCATGGGGAATTGGCGTGGAAATTACGGTACAGCCGCAGCTCATAGCATAAGCAAAAGTTCCGCTCACAGCCTGGTTAGGATCTTTGGATGAAAATAAATAAATATCGGATAATGTCAAATATTCTAATAGCTGTTTCAATTCAACGTATTCATTGATGAAAAGTACGTTATCTTCTAAATAGAGATCTTTCACAATTGTAGCTAGTTTTTCACGGTATTTTTCCCCTTCTTTTTTGATGATTTCGGGATGTGTTTTTCCAATTACCAAATAAAGCAAATTGGGATGTTTTTTTGCGATTTCAGGTAAAGCGAATAATGTTGTTTCAATATTTTTATTCTCACTGATCAATCCAAAAGTGGATAACACAATCCTATCGGAATAATTGTAGCGCTCTTTTAATTTTTCTTTTTGTTCCCATAACACATTGTGGTTGCCGTGGGGAATTACTTGAGTTTTTGAAATGGGACAGTTATAATAGTTTGTCAAAATCTCTTGCGATTTTTTGGTAAGGACTATGATGCGGTCTGAGAGATCGACGATTGCGTCGACTATTTTTTTTCTTTTTTCATCAGGATTAGGGAGTGCAGTATGGAATATTGTAGCAATGGGTTTATTTAAAGCCAGTATAAAGGCAAGTATGTAATCACCATATTCACCTGCAAAAAGTCCAAACTCATGTTGGATACAAACAAGACCGATGTCTTTTCGTTCATTTATTTGTTCTGCTACAGACCTATATTCATCCAAGTTAGCAGCTGGTAGGGTATAGGTTACTTCCTGAGGGTATTTGTATTCGACGCCATTATTTTGTAAGGCACATACTTCAACGGAAAGGGTATCTCCGAATACGATTTTTACGGCATTAACGATATCATTTGAAAATGTTGCCAATCCACACTCTCGAGGTGGATAAGAACTTACAATCAGCATTTTTAATCCTTTCTCAAATCTCATGGTAATATTGTATTTAAGGTTGTTTTCTTAATTCACCAAGCAATTCGGGGAGGTTTATTTTAGCGACTGCAATATGCGTGTCAGCGGCGCCGTAGTAGATATAAAGGTCATTTTCAAATAATGCAGAACCAGTGGGAAAGACAACATTATTCACAATCCCCTCTTTTTCCCATTTTTTTGTTGGCGAAAATAGAGGGTATGGCAATCTCGACAGTTCCATTTCAGGTTTGTCCAAATGCATTAAAGCAGCCTTAGCATGATATACTTTTCCGGTCGTAGTCTCCTGTACACCATGATAAATTAATAACCATCCGCAAGGAGTTTCAATGGGAGGGACACCACCTCCTATATAATTCATTTCATAAGGATCTTTAGGATCCAGAATAATATGATCTGTGAGATGCATTAGATAATCCTCCCAAAAGGTTTTGGTTAGGTCTTCCCACTTGTCAAACTTAACGATTTGAATTCCTGGCCAAATTCGATGTAAAAGAACAAATTGTCCGTTTATTTTTCTTGGAAAAAGTAGTACATCTTTATCGCGTAATAAACGGGTTTCATCACTAACTAACCCAATTTGGGCAAAAAGGTTATAATATTGGTGGTATTTCGGATTTAATTTGGAAGTATTACACTTATTGACATAACTTTCATATTCCTCATAGTTCACGGTAGGTGTGATTATTCCATGCTTTTCAAAATGAATTAAATCTTTGGAAGTGGCTAATGCTCCCATAGCATTTATTCCGTCATAAGCAGTGTATGTGATGTAATAGGTATCTTCAATTTTTACAACTCTCGGATCTTCGGCTCCTTGTTTTTCATAATCAAATTCCCTCAAAAGAAGAGGCGTTTCCATTCTTTCCACTATTTTGGTCGGTCCGTCCATTTTTGCATAGCCTATGGTAGATAAGTTCCCTTCCTCTACGGCCCGATATAAAATATGGACTGTATTTCCATCCTGATAAATACCCGGGTTTATAACGCTGGTATTTTCAAATTCTAAATTGGTAGGGCTTAGAATGACCCCTAATTTTTCTATTGTAATCATGATAGATTATTTTGTAATTTCTGATTCAATATCTTTTTTATGCTATTTTTTTTGTTCCTTTCTTTTTTCTCTTTCTAACCTTCTGAAGTATCCTCGAAAGAGAAAATTATGTTTTAAAGCTTCTAGATTTTCGTTTAGTTTAGCACTAGATTCAGTGACGTTAGTCATTGTAGAGTCAATTTTATTTACAAGTTTAGGATCATTAGAAAGATAATTCAAAGCCCCTTTTCCATCTTTTATATTTAGAATGGTTTTGTTTAGATTAGTCACTACTTTGTTTATTTCTACAGTTGAATTATCTAAATTACTTACGATTGTCTTTATGCTATTGGCAACAGCCTTATCATTTAAAACACCTATTACATTGTCCTTGTTGTTCATCGATTCAAGAAGTCTATTTAAATTTTTAGTAGCATTTGCTGTTTCTCTTCCCGATATTTTTAAGTAACGCATGGTCTCTTTTAAATCTTTGGCTATTTCAGCATCATTTAATAAAAGTCCTACAGTTCCTTTTCCGTCATTAATTTCTTCGGTGATGATGAGTAAGTTTTCAGTAAGACGCGCTGCATTATTATTGGTTTTATTTAGGGTATTCAATAAGTCGTCTGTACGAATGCGATTTACAGAGCTGATTTTATCACCGGGTTCAACAGGAGATTGAGTTCCTTTTCCCGGCAGAATGTTAATGATCATACTTCCAACTAAGCCGTCTGAACCTATCGTGGCAACTGCATCTTTTTTTATGTGTTTAAAGATATCCTTGTCAATAATCATGTCCACTTTGATGTTTGTGTCATTGATCATTTCAATGCCGCGTACAGTTCCTACATTTACACCGGAGTAGCGCACATTATTCCCTATTTGTAAACCATTTACGTTATCGAAAATAGTCTCTAAATGACTTGTTTTTCCAAACATTTTTTGTTTATCGCCAATTAAATAGGTTGCTAAAACAAAGATTAATAACCCAATTATTACAAAAAGGCCTAATCTTATTTTTTGTGAAGTCGTTTTTTCCATATCTATACTTATTTAAAGAAAGCTTGTATTTTTGGATCTGTTGAAGTTGATAATTCATTAAATGTGCCTTCGGCATAATTAATACCATCGACTAGCAAAATCATTCTATTCGAAATCACTCTGGCGCAATCAACATCATGGGTGATGATTACAGCTGACGTATTGTATTTTTCCTGAATTGATTTCATCAATATTAATATTTCTTTGGCTGTGATAGGATCTAATCCTGTAGTCGGTTCATCATACAGAATGATCTTGGGTTGCAGAATTAGTGTTCTTGCCAAGGCAATCCTACGCTTCATTCCACCTGAAAGCTCGACTGGCATCAAGTTTATAGTGTGCGCCAATCCTACATTTTCAAGGGCTTCCATCACTAAGGCAGTAGTGTCCTTTAGAACGCCAAATTTTTTAGTGTGACGGCGCAATGGAAATTCTAAATTTTCTCTAACGGTCATGGAATCATACAGTGCACTTCCCTGAAAGAGAAATCCAATTTCAGTTCGAAGCTCATCCAAGGTAGAACGGTCGAGTTCTTCAATTTTTTCTCCCATAACCATGATGGAGCCGCTATCGGGTCTTTCCAGTCCAACAAGACATTTTATCATTACGGATTTACCAGAACCTGATTTCCCCATTATGACTAAATTCTCCCCTTCATATAAAGTCATATTAAAACCATTTAAGACATGATTGTCTCCATAGCTTTTTTTTAAGTCTTTGATCTCTATAATAATATTTCTATTTTGGGTTGTTGTATTCATAATTAGTTATAAATCATAAAATATATCAGTAACAAAAACAGCGATAAAATCAATAACAAAAAGGAGCATAGAGGTATAAACTACTGCAGAATTAGCGGCTAGACCAACGCCAGCCGTTCCTTTTTTGCAATAATATCCTTTAAAGCACCCCACCAGTCCTATGGCAAATCCAAAAAAGAAGCTTTTAATTGTGGCTGGGATAAGGTCTCCAAATTCCAAAGCGTTAAATACCTGATTGAAATACAATAAAAAAGACACATGTCCTTTTATATTTTCAACCAGATACGATCCAAAAAGAGCAATAGCATCTCCGAAAAAAACGAGTATGGGAAGCATTAAAGTAGTAGCCATTATTCGAGTAACCACCAAGTACTTGAATGGATTAGTACCAGAAACTTCCATCGCATCAATTTGTTCCGTAACGCGCATAGACCCTAATTCAGCACCAATACCAGAACCAATACGTCCAGCACAAATCAAAGCGGTAATAATAGGGCCTATTTCTCTAATTATCGAAATACTGACCATCGAGGGCATCCAGGAAACAGCGCCAAATTCAAGTAAAGTAGGGCGTGATTGCAAGGTAAAAACTAAACCTATTATGAAGCCAGTAACGGCAACCAGCAATAAAGAGCGATTACCCATATAAAAACATTGGCGAAGAAACTCTTTAAATTCGAATGGACGTCTAAAAGACTCTCTGAAAAAGCGAGCGGCAAAATAGGAAAGTTCCCCCATTTCAAGCAAGAAAGATTTAATCAATTCGATTATTTTAAAAATAGCATTCATAGATGTCATGCATTAATTTTCCAATACGTAGCTACTCAAATATACGATTATTCTGCTGATTATCAGTCATTATTAATGTTGTATAACTGATTTTGAGATGATTTAATCGGGATAAAATGCTTGTTTTGGAGATAATTAGTAAATGCACTCTTGTAAAAAGACAAAAAAAAGTAGTTAGTAATAATGGCGAACTAGTTTTTTCAGTATTCAAACACATATGAAGCCCAAAAGACTTACCTAATCTAGTTAAGTATGGTTGACTCCAATTTATTTAAACGACCATCAGAACAACTTTGCTTAATTCCATAGTAATGGCAAGTGTTTTTAGTTTAGAGAATTAACAAATCGCTGATGTCAATTCGGTTACTTTCATGCGGAATCGTGTTACAAGTAATAACTTCCTTAGCACCAGATTTTTTTATTTCCTCAAAAGCATTTTTTGCAAATACAGCATGTACGCCAATACAGATAGGGGGTTTCATTCCACCATTTTTCAAATGACAGATGGTTTCAATCATGGTTCGTCCTGTCGAAATGATATCATCAACTAAAACAGGAACATAATCCTTGTATTTATCAAGATCGGGTATAGATACTTCTACATCACGGTCCCCATGACGAATCTTATCTAAAATGATATAAGGAGCATTGGCATTTTTTGCCACCTCAGCCACCCATTGCTCACTTTCGCCATCGGGACCAATCAAAATAGGTTTGTCAATGGTATATTTTATCCAGGCTGAAATATGATGAGCTGCATGGGATATTGTTGTAGGGATGCTGTAAATTTCAGATAGAGAACTTCTTCGATGTAGGTGCGGGTCAATCGTAATTAAAGTATCTGCAAATCCAGAAATTAAATTTGCAAAATAGGTTGAGGTAACACTTTCCCCAGTATTGAAGGCTTTATCCTGACGCATGTAAGCAAGGTAAGGAGCAATAAGGCAAATACTTTTGGCACCAAATTCTTTTGCGGTCTTCGCCAAAAAGTAAAGCGGTAACAATTTAGTGTCCGGTTGATCAAGCGTACAAACTAGAAATACTTTTTTATCTTTCACATCCGATATAATCCGAACATAGGTTTCTCCATCAGGAAAAGAACGGATTTCAACAATTCCTTTTTCGCCCTTCTCTTTTTGAATAAGTATTTCTGTCAAATCTTCATTACCGGGTAAAGCAAAATATATTTTTTTCATGATGTTTATTGAATTAAAATGATATCCTCTTCAGATTTCATATAATCTATCGAGTATTTCAGCTCGCCTTTTGTTTCTGAATAAATACAGTACAATACATCACCCGTTTGCACTTTTGTATTCAAAGGCGTTTTCAGTAACACCCCTGCTTTGCTATCGTGCGGGGCACCTGCAAGTTTTGCGATTTTCGCAAGTCTTCTGTTATCAATTTCAGTTACAATACCTGATTTTTCAGCTTTTACATCTTCTTTATAAGGGGCAAACTCAGGTTCTTTAAAACCACCTTGCGCTTGGCATATTGCCATAAATTTTGCATATGCTTCTCCTGATGAAAGAATTTCCTTTGCAAGTTGTAATCCACTTTTGTTTTTTGTGCCATTTACCATTTCAATAATACTCGCCGCAAGAAGTAATGATTTATTTCTTAAATCTTGTGGTGCGTCCTTTTCGTTGCGCAAAACACTCAAGACATCCATCGCTTCTAGTGCAGGACCAATTCCTCTACCAATAGGTTGCGAACCATCAGTAAATAGCACATTTACATTAATACCCATTGCTTTGCCTACGACATTGAAGTAATATTTTAGTTTTTCGGCATCTTTTTCTGTTCTTACTTTTGCAGTTTTTCCTATTGGAATATCAATAACTACGTGTGTCGATCCAGCCGCAATCTTTTTTGATAATACGGAGGCAATCATTTGACCCTCACCATCGACATCAAGTGCTCTTTCCACACGTATTAAAATATCATCGGCGGGGCTCAGCTTTATCGAACCACCCCATACAAAGCATCCGTTTTCTTGTTCGACTACTTTTTGAATTTGTTTGATGCTGAGATCTATTTTTGTCATAGTTTCTAAGCTGTCTGCGGTACCTGCGGGAGATGTAATTGCGCGAGATGAAGTTTTGGGTATCGTAAGTCCAAAGGCAGCTATGATAGCCACGACGATGGGGGTTGTTCTATTCCCGGGAAGTCCACCCACACAGTGTTTATCGACGACGATTTTTTTATTCCAAGAAAGTCTTTGTCCTGAAACTACCATGGCTTTGGTGAGTCCTATGATTTCGTCAATACTGAGGCTGTCACCACCACAAGCCGTAATGAATGCTGCAATTTCAATGTTAGAATATTCACCTTTAACAATATCGTTTATAATGTTTTGTAAGCTCTCATAGTTCAGTTCTTGACCATACATTTTAGCTCTAATACTTCTCATGGAGTTAACGGGCTGAACATGCGAAAAACTAATTTCGTCTCCTTCTTTAGCGTTTAAGTCACCCCATGCACTTTCAGACAATCCCGCTTCTCCAGGGTTCAAAATTCCATCATTAATAATGTATAAAGTGGCTATTTTAGATTTCCCTTTTACTGTTACTAATACTCTATTCAGCGCTTCAAATCCTTCTGATATACAAATATGGCAATCTTTACGCATGAAAACGACATGTTCCCTTTGGGTGTCAATACCAAGGTGTACTAATTTTAACGTATTGAAGGGAGTATTCATAAAAAAGAGGAGTTGATAGCTATGTTAGTTAAAAATTTAAGGCTTTTTTTAAAGATATTACCGTATTATTCTAAGTAAATACCAATCATTTAGATAAAAATTAATCAGTAATGCGAGAAAGAGTTAAACTCTTTTAGTAATTTATATAATTGATGAGAATTAATTTTCATACAAGCGCAACCTATTTCTGACATTGACTAATTCCTTTTGCAGTGCATCTATTTTTTGAAGTAAATTAAAAACAACGTCTATTCCTTCTATGTTGACATCCAATTCCTGATGCATCCGAATCATTTTTTCTATTTCATAGATAGAATCCTGATGTATATATTGTACCTGTTCCACTGTTTGAATCTCCAATAATCCAAGTTCACTTAGATTGCTAAAGAAGGTCAGTTCTACTTTATAATGGGTAACTAATGTGTTTAAGGGAATGAAGTTTTCTATGTTCATAAGGTTCTTAGCTTAGAAAGTTCAGTGAATAATTCTTTTTCTTTTTCAGAAAGACTTGTTGGAATTTTTATTTCATAGGTGATGTAAAAATCACCAAATTGGTCTTCCTTTTTATAAATAGGAAATCCTTTTCCTTTCAGTTTAACTTTGGTTCCATTTTGAGTTCCCGACGCTACTTTCAGTTTTACCTGTCCGTCAAAAGTATCGACGGTAATGTCACCTCCCAAAATGGCTGAGTACAAGTCTAAAGCTACAGTCGCATAGAGGTTCTCTTTATCTCGTTTAAAAGCAGTGTGATTATCGATGGTAAAAGTGATGTATAAATCTCCTTTTGGGCCACCTCCAGATCCTGCAGCCCCATGTCCGGTAATTTTTATAACCTGACCATTTTCTACTCCTGCAGGAATAGTAAGTCGAATGTTTTTGCCATTAATGGTTAGCGTGCGTTTATGAGTAGTGTAAACATCTTTTAAGTCAAGATGTAATTCGGCATTAAAATCTTGTCCTTTAAATTGCGCAGTACGACCACCGCCACCTCCTCTTGCGGAGCGCCCGCCAAACATAGATTCAAAAAAATCTGAATAATCCGCACCGCCACTAAAACCACCTCCATAATCGGCTTGTTGTCCACTTCCTTGGTATTGCTGCTGCTGTCTTTTCGATTGTTCATACTGGTCCGCATGTTGCCAGTTTTCTCCATAGGCATCATATTTTTTACGATTTTCGGCGCTACTCAATACTTCATTGGCTTCATTTAGTTCCTTGAATTTTCTTTCGGCTTCCTTGTCGTTTGGATTCAAGTCTGGATGGTGTTTTCGGGCCATTTTACGATACGCCTTTTTAATCTCAGCTTCCGTTGCCTTTTTATCGACCCCTAATACTTTGTAATAGTCTATAAATGCCATTTTAGATTGTTTTCAATTACTATTTTAGTTATTGATATTCAATAATGCTTCCTATTATGCATGTTAAAAGCAAACGGATAGTGGATATCTTGTTGCTATCAAATTTACTCAATTTTTAGATGACAAATTGTAATAAAATGTTTTATTTCAGTTTATTACTGGAGTAATATGTGGTTTTCTATTATAGATTAATTTTTATTTTAAAATAATTCTGACTGATGGAAATGATTTTTTAAGATTTGGAATAGGGGACTATTTTATTCTGAAATCTCTCGATTTATTTTCCTGAAATCTACAGGCCTTAATTTTACTAAATTATAAAAAGTGTTGCTAAAAGTAGCTGGACTATTGTACCCTGATACATAAGCAATCTCACTTATTGACATTTCGGTTTGTAATAGTTTCTCCATACTGCGAATAATTCGAGTGAGTTTTACATACTGCAAGAATGAAATATCCAAAGTGTCTCTAAATAAGCGTGAAAGACTTCGACTGCTAAAACCAAATAGTTGCGCAACTTCTTTTAAAAGTAAAGGCTGGTCTAAATGAAGATGAATGTGTTTTAAGATTGGACTTAACCTTTCGTTTGTTGTAGTCGGAAGAACTACAGGTAGCGGGTTTTTACTAATCTCTGCAATAATGGTTCCTAATGTTTTAATATATTGGTATTTGCTTTTTTCTTTTTTGAAAATATTCTCACTCCAATTTTCTGTGAATAGGATCATTTCCATAATCAAATTTGATGCAGGATAGATACCCATTTTCGAATAAAACTCATTACTATTTAAAATATGAGTTGGTATATAAATATTTCGTATTATGCTTATCGGTGTTTTTAACTCTATAAAATGTTCCATGCCCGCAGGAATCCATACATAATGTCTGGCAGGCAAGAAATAAGAATTATCATTTGTCTTTAGATAGGCCACACCGCCTTCTACATAAGTTAGTTGATGTTTGTTGTGACTGTGCATAGCCAGACGCTCTTCAATCTTAGTATGATATATATAAGTAGTCTTTGGGTATTGGTTTACTTTTTCTAAAAAACTTAGCTCTTTTATCATGAATATGAGATATTTGTTAATTTGGCTCAAATTAACAAATAAATGGCTTAATTGACAAAATAAGACTTTAAAATATATCCCAATTTTGTATTTTAATTTAAGAACTCAATATGCATTTTAATTGTTATAAAATAATACTGCCTTTATTCTTGTTTATGCTCTTATCAGTACAAGCGCAAGAAGTCCGTATAGATAGTATTCCCATTTCTTTAGAAAAAGTTTGGGCAAAAGCTGCTGTAAACAGCAAGGAAATTAAAATGAATCATTTGCATACACAGTCAGGAGCTGAAGCTGTAAAAAATGCCAGGAGCAAACAATTACCTGAAATAGGTTTTAATGCTAACTATGGCAAATTAGCCAACATTCCCATTTTTAATAACGGAATTTTACAACACGCAGATTATATTCCGTTAGAAGACCATTCCATTTATGGAGCTACAATAGCTGCTTATTTTGATATTTATAATGGGCATAAACTGAAAACAAACATCCAAAAAGAAACGGTCAAACAAAAGTTGTCTCAATATATAGAAGAGGAAACAATTGAATCTATTCACTATCAAGTGGCTCAAGCTTATTTGAAATTGCAACTATATTTACAATTTGAAAAATTAGTAAAGAAGAATATTTATCAAAACGAAGAACGCTTAAAACTAATCCAGAAATTACATACCGGAGGAGTGGTTTTAAAAAGTGATGTGCTTCGGGCGCAGCTGCAATTGTCTAAGCAAAAAACATCTTTAACAGAGATTCTTAATAATGCGCAATTAGCCATGCAGGAATTAAATATCTTCATGGGAGAACCTGATGATCAAATTTTAAAACCTATAGATATTATCGGTTTTCAAGAAGATCAAAAATTAATGGGCTATGATGATTATATAGATAATGCTATAAACAAATCGCCATTACAGAAGATTGCAAAGCAAAAAGTAGCCTTAAGCAAATTAAATGTAGAAGGATTAAAAGCAGATAAATTGCCTAGAATAGGTTTTTTTGGAGATTATAATTATTCGTACCCACAAATCAAGTTGTATCCATATGCAAATGCTCCGTACCTATTAGGAGTGGTAGGAGTAAAGTTATCATATACTATTTCGTCGATTTATCATGATGTTCATAAGGACGAAGAAGCTAAAATAATATATGAAGAACAAAAAATAGCTCAAGAAAACGTGCAGGATAATTTGCGTAAGGATATCAATAAAGCTTACAAACATTATGTTGAAGATCAAGAAAAGATTGAAGAGTCACAATTGAGTATAAAACAAGCTACAGAGAATTACCGTATTCTCAACCAGACTTATTTTAACCAATTGTCTTTAATTACTGATTTGCTTGACGCAGATGCTCAATTATTGCAAGCACAATTCGAACTTATTTCTGCTCAAATCTCAGAAAAGTTACACTATTACCAACTTTTAAAAAATACAGGAAACCTATAATTATGGCGACAATAACAGAGAAACACGAACGCATTGACAGGATTACAGTGAAGATTACCTACGGTATTGCCTTTTTAGTATTGATTGTATTATTAGTGTATGGCGCTTATGCCTTAGTGAAAATGTATCGATATGAAGAAACTAATGATGCGCAGGTAGAAGAATATATTAATCCAATTTTAAGTCGTACTACCGGTTTCGTGCAAGAAATTAAATTTAGAGATCATCAAATAGTCCATAAAGGAGATACCTTGATTGTAATAGACAAAAATGAAACCTTGATGCAGTTGCAAGAAGCTGAAGCCGCTTTAAGCGCAGCTAAAGCCTCTTTTTTAGTCCTTGAAAGTAATACTGTAACAACAACTAGTAGTGCATCAGTGAGTGAGGCTAGTATTGCTGCATCGAAAGCAAAGTTGTGGCAACAAGAACAAGAATTTAAGAGATATAAAAAATTATTGGACGAGGAAGCAGTCACTCAGCAGCATTTTGAGGCGATAAGAACGAGCTTTGAAATTGCAAAATCAGAGTATAAAGCAGTTCAAAACACCTATAAAACTGCTAAAGGGAAAATAAATGATGTTGATTCTCAATTAGCAGTAGCAAGTGCAAATGTTCAGCAGAGAGAGGCTATCATAGCTACTATAAAACTTAATTTGACTTATGCTGTTATTACAGCTCCTGCTGATGGAATTATGGGTGATAAAACCATACAAGTGGGACAACTAATTCAAAAAGGACAAACCATAGGTTTTATAGTAGATCAGGATCAAGGGAAATGGATTGTGGCTAATTTCAAAGAAACTCAAATTGCAAACATGAAAGAGGGTCAGAAAGTAGAAATTAAAGTAGATGCCTATTCAAAGGAAACATTTCATGGTAAAATACAATCTCTTGCTCCAGCAACAGGGTCTCGGTTTTCGCTTTTACCTCCTGATAATGCCACGGGTAATTTTGTTAAGATTGTGCAACGATTTCCCGTACGAATCCTTTTAACTGATGCAGTAGAAAAAACAAATCATCTTCGTGCGGGAATGAATGCTGAAGTATTGATTCCTAAATTATAAACTTGCATGAATCAGTCTTCAAATATATTTAAAAGTTGGGTTCCCAAATGGCTTATTAGAGTTATTATTTTTTTAGTAATTCTCCCTGCAGCATCGATGCTAGCGGGCTATATTGGTGGGATTACAAGCGCAGCTAGTTATTATGGGCTTGATCCCACAGATATTCAATTTTCAATGGTTTTATATTATGTAGGGATTGCCAGTTTTTTTCCATTAGAAAGAAGGTTCTTTAGTTATTTTGCTTCCAAAACTTATTTTTTAATGAGTGTTCTATTATTTACAGGGATTAATTTGCTTTTGTACAGTACTCAAAATGCATTGCTTTTCTTTGTTTTACGTTTTTTAGGTGGGGCTATAACAGTTGCTATAATTGGAGTGACACTAAATTTATTATTTTCTCAATTTCATTCTGAGCGATCTAGAGTATTAGGTTATGCTGTTTTTTATGGAACTTTACTTATTTCTAATGCTTTTACTTACTTGTTTGATGCTTACATATTTCAAAATTATAACTTTAATGTATTGTATTTAGCAATTATTTATGTTCAAATTCCCGGCGCTTTGTTACTGTTCCTTTGCCTTAAAACAAATATACGTTTACATACTAAAAGGTTTCCATTGCTTAATTTAGATTGGAAGAGTTTCTTGATTTATAGTTCTCTATTATCATTAATTGCCTATGTTATTTTATATGGTCAATATTACAATTGGTTTGAGAGCATTCGCATTTGGATCTGTATCGGAACAATCATGCTATTGTTTGCAACTTTTATTTTGATGCAGAAAAAAAAGAAACGACCGTTTATAGATTTAAGCATATACGAATTTCGCAATTTTAGAATAGGAGGGCTGCTGCTTGTACTATATTATATTTGTAAAGGGGATTTAAGTGTCGCTAATTCATTTTTGTTTAACCAAATGGGGTTAGATACTTTTCATTATGCTTATGTTATGTTTTTTAATGCTTTAGGTATTCTTGTTGGTATTGCAATAACAGCTCGATTTCTTTTAAGGAAACGCAATATGCGGTTAATTTGGCTTACTGGATTTGCATTTTTACTGCTCTATCATATTCAAATGTTTTTTGTTTTTGGCTCCCAAGCCAATGAAGAAAGTATTTTATTACCTTTATTTTTTCAAGGAATGGGAAATGGAATTTTAATGCTTTCTATTGTGATGTTTACCATTTCATCTGTGCCAGAATCCAAAAGTTTTTCAGCCTCATTAAGTGGTGTTTCTTTTCGATTTTTTGCTTTTACAGTAAGTTTAGCACTAATTTCATTTATGAATCTAAGACAAGCAAGTGTGCATTATCATGCATTAGGGAATACGGTTACCAGTCTAAACTTTGAATCTAATAAGCGATTACAATTGTATGAAAATTTGGCTCTTGCCAAAGGTGCTTCTGCAATGAAAGCTAAAGTTATGGCTAAGGGATTATTAGGTAAAGCAATAGCAAATCATACGAATATGCTGTTTGCAAGGGATTACTATTATTTTATGGGGATTGTGATATTCTTTATTATGCTAGGTATTGCATTAATTCCTCATTTGCATTTTCGTTTTCGAAAAATTGGAGCTAGACTCATTCCAATCTAATAAGAAAGTAAGACATACATTAAAAGGAATATTTTTACATCTATATGATTTTTAACGTATCATAGTTTAAATCCCGTTTCTTTTTTAAATCAATAAGAAATGATTTATAACCAATGAATTCCGTGTCTTTTGGGTTGATCTGCAAAACAAAATTGATTTTTCCAAGCAGGTGTTCTAAAAAGTTCCTTTGGTTAATTTCTCTGTATTCCCGATGTTGATCAATTCCAAATTTTTGGATGTAATACATGGCTTGTCTTAATTCATTACGTTTGTGAAAAACGACCTGTGGTTTTTCATTAACCACAATGCCGGTTACGGTTTGGCGGCTGCCGGGAGTCATAAGTTTGGTTTTGGCAGTGTTAATGTTGAAATTCATTTTTTTAATGATTCCGTTTACTTTATCAAAAAGTTCTTTTTCATCGAAATCGCCTGAAAAACTGAGATCATCAGCATAGCGGGTGTATCTTATTTTTCTTTGAATGCAATAGTCAGCAATCAGTGCGTCAGCCTCAATAAAAATTAAATTTGAAAGGGAGGGACTGGTTGGGGCACCTTGTGGCAAAGTGCCATCACGAGTACATAGTTTAGCCAGCAAATCAGAAACGCTTTTAGAATAACCTAATTCAATAAAGATTTTCTCGATACTATCTATGGTAATGGATGGGAAAAAATTTTCTAAATCCAGCGTAAATACTTTCGGCTGGTTTCTATGAAATTTCAAATTTTCGATGAGACTTATATTTGGTTTGTAGGCCTTGGCGAAAGGACTCACCGGAATATTATACAAGATATTTTTTAGAATCCAATGCTGAATTTCTTTCAAACTGGGCAATGGTTCTGATATGGGTCTTTTTTTACCGTTTCGTTTAACAATTTCAAAATCACGATAAAAGTATTTAGTATGAAGAGCGGCTTTCTTAAGATATTCCTTTTTGTAGCCCACTAATACTGACAAATGGGACGTATTGTAAATTACAGGAACATCATTGGAAAATAAAGGTGCCGCATAATCCAAACAGCGTTTAATATTCTGTTCAGAGTAGCCTCTTTTTATAGCCTCGTTGGTGAAAGTGTCTTTGTAGTTTGAAAAATCCATAGCCTTAAAATCGTTAATGGAGTGAGGACTTTTATGTCTCTCACTCCAATTAGGAATACGGGTTTAAAAGGTTCGGAGCTCTGCGGAGGATCTTTTAAACCCAGTGCTTGAAAAAGCATTCAATTACAGAACAGTGACTCACTGCTCCGATGTTAGCTGAGCTAACACAATCTTTAAAAAATGAATTAGAATAGTAATTCATTCTGCAGGGGAATATATATTGTTTTCCTGGACAATTTGGGGATTTTACTTTTTAAATCCTTAGCTATCCATTCTTCTTTTTTTCGTCTTTGTATTTTAATTTGTTCCATCGGTATAAAGCTTACGTTAAATCGACTATTTTTACTTTAACATGTTTTAAGTGAACGGATTAACTTAATTAAAGTTACAAAAAAATATTTAAAAAAATATTTTACGTTCCTATTATTTTTGCTCCAAAATAAAAAAACCACCAAAATTGAATTTGGTGGTTTTAGATAACTACGAAGATTGTTTTTTTAATGAAAAATTATTTTTTTACCAAGTATTTGATGTTTTGTAATTTTCCGTTTACAACGGTTTTCAAGAAATAGAATCCTTTTCTTAACGTCGATAATTCTAAATTTGAAATTGATTTTCCAGCGCTAATTTCGTTACTACTTTGATATACTAACTGACCAAAGAAGTTGTAAACCCAAAAGTCAACTTTAGCAGTTACTGAACTAGTTAGACTTACATTTACATTATTAACAAATGGATTTGGAAAGACATTCACGTTAGTAATTCTTACCTGATTATTATCTTGTTGCGTACAACTTCCTAAAGTATCCCCATGTGCTAAATGCCATTTTACAGCGTTTTCATCGACGCAAATTGATCTTCCGTTATGACAAATTTCAACTTTTGGATTTCTGGTGTTATTCCCACAACGAACATCTTCGACATTTACAGTTCTTTCTGCAACAGCAGTACAACCATTAGCATCAGTAACTGTTAACGTAAATGTAGTTGTTTGCTCTGGACATACTTTAATTGTGTTTGTTGTAGCTCCATTACTCCACTTATAAGAGTAGGGTTGAATACCTCCAGTTATTCCAGTCGCACTAAGTGTCGTACAAGATTTTTCTTTGTAACCATTATAAACAGTTACCTCTTCTGCAGAAGGAATATCAATCGCATCAGCTTCAGTAACGGTAAAGTCTTTAGTGATGGTATGATTTAAAGCATCAGTTATTGCTACACTATAGTTTCCTGCAGTAAGAGCTGTAATAGTACTTGTGGTTGCATTAGTGCTCCATAAATAGGTATAAGGACTTATTCCTCCAGAAACATTTATTGTAGCGGTTCCGTTAGCTTCGCCATTACACATTGCATTAGTAACATTTAGAGATTCAACTTCCATTAATTTTAATTGCAATCTGGCAGTTACCGGGAAGTGATCTGAAGCTGTTTTTGTGTAATCACTAGAGAAAAACTCATAGTGTACTCTTGCTGATTGATCAATATACAAATCAGCTAGTTCATTAGAAAGGGTAATGTGATCAATCATATTTTCGTAAGTAGCATACGATCTAAATCCTTGCTCACTTAATGTTTTTGTTACCACATTATAACTTGCAGCATCATTAACATAAGCTTCATAAGTAGAAACAGTCGTAGTTACATCTGAAACTGTGTAGTCAACATCGTCGTTATAATCTCCAAGTAAGATTAAGTTCGCATTTTGATATTGTGCATCTAAAGTATCTTTTAATACCTCAACATCAAATTTACGCATGTCGTATTTGCCTTGAGCATCACCACTTGTATTGGCTCTTGCATGAAGGTCAATAATGTTAATTTGTTTTTTGTTACCATCAATAGTAACATTAGCAGTTAACATAAAAGGTAATCTTCCACTAGCAAAAAAACGAGATTTATCAGTATTTGGATAATTAGCTAATGCGGATTCATCACCACCATTGTAATAGGGGTGAATTGTTTTTAGTAACACTTTCGTACTAACTGCTTCTACCGTTTTGTTTTTGTAAATGAATCCAACTTTTTGTTTTGGTCCTGATACATCAAAAGGATATGAAGTAGCTTCAGATAAAACAAAACTGTAATCATTCATTTCGCTTACCATTTGAGCCAATAATGCATCATCAGAAACTTCTTCTACAGCGTAGATATCGGCATCTAATTGTTGTAATATAGTTTTAACGGCTTCTTTTTGTATCATATCTGAGTTTGGTTTTCCAGCTGCTGGAGAATTTGTTTCATCACCAAACCAAGCTACATTCCAAGTAGCTATATCTAAAGTTTTATCTTTAGAAATAGCTAAATCACTTCCTGTTTGTTGGTATTTATCAGCACATTGGAAGTCTGTCCTCATTCTAGGCAAAAGCTGTTGAGTTGCAAAATAATTACCTACAACACCTATAATTTCAGAACAAGTTTCTGGTTGGGCAAAACCTACAAGATCATTTACATCAGCGTCGATGCGCAATTGAGCCGTTCCGTTTGCATCAGTAATATTTGTATTTGAATTGCCAAACATAATCGTGCCCGGTTTAGGGAAAGTCGTATTTTGAATACGCACCAATTCCGCAGGATGGTTTACCATTTCGCTTAGAGTAATCGTCTTAGGTTGGATAGCCTGATTTGGCAATCCATTATTTGTAACTGCGCTTACAGGACTAATTTGAAGTTGGTCGCTGTAAGAACTTCTTGTTCCAGTAACGGTAATTGAATCTCCTATTTTGAAAATACCAGCGCCATGAACTGTTTTATCAAAAACGGCAATTGCACCGGTTGCATCTTGAATATAGGCAGATCCTGCAAATTGATCAGAAACAGTCAAAACGCCAGTGACTGTTACAATTTCACCATCTGCTTTTGCTCTCGCTTCAGCAATTGGAAGTACTACAATTATGTCACTTGCATTTCCAAAAAACTGTCCTGCATTTATGGCCCCGAAAGTATTGTTAGCTGCTTGCCATGTAAAATCAGCATAAGTGAATCCAGCTCCAGTTAATTGAAGTGAAGTTCCTACTGCAGCTGTACTAGCTTCAGCAATACTAATGTCAGTACTGGTCATTCCGCTCGCCGGACCATTAGTCGCTGTAAAACTACCTTCATAACTTAAAAATTGAATTAGCTTACCAGAAGGGTCTACTAATGCTATTCCATCAGGAGAACCATTTTGTAATCCTGCAATAGATACAGATACAGTTCCATATCCATTCAATTGATCTGGAATAATTCCTGATAAAGTTCCTATAGGAGTATATGTTGCACCACCCGTTCCGTTATAAGGAATAATGCTCCATCCTGTTAAATCAGTTCCTGCATAACCAGCTACTTCAACCGCTTCGCCAAGATCTGTTCCAGCATTGTCATAGTGAATCTCATTGATGAATACTAAATCACCAAATTTTTGTCCCACATTCACTTTACCAAAAGTACTAACAGCTGCTTCCCATGTAAAATCAACATATTTTGTTCCTTTTCCAACTAACTGTAATGACGTACCTAAAGTCGCAGTACCTGCTTCAGCAATACCAATATCAGTACTTGTCATTCCGCTTGCTGGACCATTAGTCGCTGTAAAACTACCTTCGTAGCTTAAAAACTGAATTACATTATTGGCAGCATCTACTAATGCGATTCCATCAGGAGCACCATTTTGTAATCCCGAAAGAGGCACTGATACGGTTCCATATCCATTTAATTGATTAGGAATGGTTCCTGATAAAGTACCTATTGGTGTGTAGCTTGCTCCTCCATTTCCATTATAAGGAATAAGTTTCCAACCTGTTAAGTCAGTTCCCGCTAGTCCTGTAATTTCAACTCCTTCATCAATATCTGAACCTGCGTTATCGTAATGAATTTCATTTATAAATACAGATCCAGCGAGTGCAGGTGTCGTTGCGTTTTCTAGAGTCGTTACGATTATTTCATTACTTGCATCTGATGTATTATCATCGGCATCTAAAGCTAATACAGTAACTCTATAAGTAGTATTTGCTGTTAGATTAGTAAGTGTAAAATTGGTATTCGTTGTGGCAGCAATTTTTGTTGTTCCATTAAAAATTTCGTAGGATACGGCACCTGCTCCTGCTTCCCAAGACAAGGTAGTTGTTGTTTGAGTCGTGTTGCTTGCCGCTAAATTTGTTGGATTAGTAAGCGGCACAGTAGTAGTAGAAAATGACTGTCCGTTATTAATATTTCCATAGGTGCTTGCGCTTGCAGCTTGCCATGTAAAATCACTATATTGAGTTCCTGATCCTTTTAATTGCAAAGACAAACCAATTGCTTCAGTTCCATTTTGTGAAACACCAATATCAGTGCTTGTCATTCCATTTGCTGGACCGTTAGTCGCTGCAAATGTTCCTTCGTAGCTTAAAAATTGAATAACATTTCCTAAATTGTTAACTAATGCAAGTCCGTCAGGAGCTCCATTTTGTAGTCCGTTTACAGCAACGAAAACGGTACCAAATCCGTTGGATTGATTTGGGATAATTCCTGATAAACTTCCAGCTGGAGTATAAGAGGCACCACCATTTCCATTATACGGAATAATACTCCATCCTGTTAAATCCGTTCCTGCAGTTCCTGCAATTTCTATACCTTCACCTACATCTGTACTAGCATTGTCATAATGTATTTCATTCATGAAAACAACAGAAGTTGTAGGAGTTGGTGGAGGAGTACCCGCTAGGGTTGTCACGGCAATACTATTGCTACCATTTGATATGTTTCCTGCCGCATCAAAAGCTTTTATTGAAAAAGTATAATTTGTATTAGCTGTTAATCCTGATAAAACATAATTAGCTGTTGAAGACGAAGCAATTTGTACCGTTCCGTTATAAATTCGATATCCTAGAACACCCACATTATCTGTAGACTGAACCCATGTTAACGTCGTTCCCGTTTGAGTAGTATTTGTGGCATATAAATTAGCAGGTACTGAAGGAACTTCTGTATCGAATACAACGCTGCCGTCAAATCGGTTTTCTGCTTGTGGGCCTCCCCAAATTGTTGTTGCAAAAGCGGGGTTGTCAATAAAAGGATTTCTATTTCCTTGAACTCCTTCTAATATTGTGTTTCTGTTTATTTCTATTTGGGAAACAGGATCTTCAACATTCCATTGCAATAAAATATCTGGAATATCTCCACTAAAAGTTTGTGAACCTACGGTAACTGCATTAGGAAGACATTGATTTCCGTAACGCACATACATGTACATTACCATACGCGCTACATCCCCTTTCCATTCATCTCCAGGATACCAATAGGCACCGTTTATTAATTTTGAATTACCAGTACCAGAACCATAAGGATAGTTATTTCTTGTTGAATTCAAGGTGATATCTGAAGCTCTAAGATGATGTGCGTCACTTCCAGGTCCATCAGTACCTAAATTTGGATTTCCCAAAGACTTTGCATAAACATGCTCTCTGTTCCAGTTTCCTTGGTTTCCACCATTTAAATCTTTAGAACGAGTACGGTCATTAGTAATATCACTATCGGTATCATTGTAACCGTAAATCAATAAAACTTTGCTAGGATCAGTAGGATCTAAGTCGGTTTGTTTTAATGCATCCCATACTCCAGGAGTATAACTTAAGATTGTCGTATTGCTACTTATTAAAGTTGCAAGGCTCGATTTTAAGGCATTTCCCGTTTGGTTGATATTGGTTCCATTATAATAGGAGGGAACCTGACCAAATGATAAGAGACTTAAAAAAGAAAATACAGTCGCAAGAAGCAGCTGCTTTTTCATGTAAATTTGTTTCATAGTACTTGTAAGTTTATTAGGAGGTAAAAATATAAATTTTCACACATGTATAATTAGATTAGTATTAACAAATTGTTAAAATTATCAACAATATATACTAAAAAACAAATGATTATTTAAAAAAAAAAGCATGCCTTTATGCGATAGAAACGTAATATATTGCAGTTTTTTTTAATTTTCGAAAACTAATAATAATGCTATAAATTTCTACTTAAATGTTGTTAATAGCAGTCGTTTTTTGAATGATTGTAGGATTAAAAGGAATAATCAAATGGGTCAGTAAAATTTTTTGAAACGGTTTTCAGGAAAATAAGTAACTATATTAAGTATGAGCCTAGCAGTCCAATAGGATAGCCAATTTATAAAACTGGAAGAGATATTATTTCTTTTTTTAAGTGATGTTGGGGTTATTCTTTGACATTGTGCTATTATTTCGTTTAGGTGTTCTAAATAATTGCTGGAAAATGCGGTAGATTTAATTTCAACATTCATTTCAAGACTTCCATAAGAGCTCAAATTATTTAAGTTGAAAGAGCCTATAGTGGTCCAATTTCCGTCGACAACCGCTGCTTTTCCATGCAAAACGGTTTTATTCCATTCATATAATTCAATGTTGTTTTTCAAAAGAGCAGCGTATATATGATAGGTAGCTCGTCTAGAAAGCGCAACATCTGATATGCCAGCCAGGATTAATTTAACTTTGACCTGATTTTTCGCCGCTTTTTTCAATGCGTTATTCATTCTTCTGCCAGGAAGGAAATAGCTTCCCACTATGACGATTTCTTTTTTAGCGGTGGTGAAGGATGTAATATAAGCGTCATAGATTTCGTTTTTCCTTTTCAGCCAGTCATTTTGAATAATACTGACCACCGTTTCTTGCTGTGTCTGTAAAACAGTTTCTATCTTTTTTTTGAAAAAATATCTTTTCTTTAAAAAAAGGTCTCTACATAACAATTGAAGTTTTTTTGCAATTATTATATCATCAATTTGAACAGCATAGTCTAACCAGGGTTCTTTTCCCGGTTTGCCATTATATTTATCGGCAATATTGATTCCACCAATTAATAGCATCTGAGCATCCGCAACAACAATTTTATGATGCAGTCTTCGGCCAATGTAAAAAGAGTTTGCTGAAAAAAACGGAGAAAAAAAGCGAAATTGAACTCCGCGGGAAGTTAATTCCTCCACTACTTCTTTAGGAAATGAAAACGAGCCAAAGCCATCCAATAGTAAATACACCTTTACACGACGAGCTGCCGCTTCTTTAAGTTTTTCTATAATCTTAGTTCCAGTGGCATCGTTTTCAAAAATATAAAATTGAAGATGAATCTCATATTTCGCATTTTGAATAATTTGTTCCAGTCGGGAAAAATAGTCCTCGCCGCTATACACTAATTCCAGGCAATCAGGATGTGTTGTGTTTTGGATTTTAGACATAGACGTTTTTGGATTTAACTCCTTTTATTAAAAGAAACTCCAAAAGATTTTCAGTGTCAAGAGTCCCTACAAGAATCCCATTTTCCATTACTAACATTAAGTTGGATTTATTAGCAGAAACTAATTCAAAAATGTCTTCCAGTAGGGTTTCCACATCTAAATAGATTAAGTTTTTATTCATTGCAGAGCTTATAACTGTATTCTCGCCTTTTTCGGAAAGTGCTACTATCATTTGATCTCGATTTAGCGTCCCAACGGGTTCATTATCTTTGGTAATCATAAATATCTTTGATTGACTGTCCAGTAGCAGCGCTATTGCCGTTTTTATAGGCGCGCTGGCATCGATAGTTTGATATTGTTTCATAAGTACATCCCGCACTTTAAAACCTTTGAGAATGAATTTAGAGGCGGCATGCTCTGTTTCCATTTGGGCCGATACAATAACAAATAAGCCTATGAAAATTAGAAACGGATTGGAAATAAAACCCAAAAGAATAAACCCTATTGCTATAAATTGGCCAATTCTTGCTGCTATTCTGGTTGCAACATGTCTTCTAAATTTAAAGGCTAAGAGTGCTCTAAGGACGCGTCCTCCATCCATGGGGAAGGCCGGAATCAAATTAAAAACGGCCAATACGATATTTACAATAAAGAAATTTAGGAAAAAATTACTGGCATTTACACCAGTTGATAATTGCGCAGCGAGTGCCTCTGCATTTTCTGGAAATGTTATAAAAAAACTAGTTATTAATGCCAAAACAATGTTTACTAGTGGCCCAGCAAAAGCAACTACTAATTCTTCTAAAGGTTTTTCAGGCAGTTTGTCCAATCTTGCTAGACCTCCAATGGGAAGCAATGTAATGTCTCTTGTTTGTATTCCATAGTTTTTTGCGGCTAGTGCGTGCCCAAATTCATGCATAACAACCGTGACAAAAATGCATAAAACGAAAATGACCGACCAAAGTATTTGTACAGCATTATAACCTGTCCGATAATTGATAAAAATAATAAAGGCAATAAGTAACGAAAATGTCCAATGTATAAATAGGCCAATACCCGCTACTTTTCCGAGTTTGAATGTTCCTTTCATTTTTCATTTTTTTTTAATATTATAAATTTCAGTATAATGGTAAAAAATACTTAAATTATTTAAAATCAATAAAGTGTAGGACTTTATATAAAAAGGAAAAGGGGCTTATCCTTACACTAAAGTACAATTTTTTTTTGAAGAAGTGATGTAAAGTGAGAATAGGATTAATTTGTTTTTCAGGTATCCATACTAAATCTATGGAGTATCAACACATTAAATCTATTTGATACCTCTAATGATCCATTTCCCAATTTCTACTGCCCAAAAAACGATGCTTGATACCAGTAGGGTTATTACTAATTCATACAACGACAACGGTTGTGTTTTGAATACCATATTAAAGAAAGGAACGTAGACAATCATCAGTTGGAGTAAAACTGTCAACATCAAAGCTCCCAAAAGAGGTTTGTTCGAAAAAAATCCAATTTTAAAAAGAGATTGCCGTTCAGAACGAATTGCCATGACATGGCCCATCTGGCTAAAACAGAGGACTGTAAAAGCAATGGTTTGCCAGTGTGGAATGTTGGCTTGAATTGCCCAATACTGAATGCCTAGAGTGATCAAACCCATCAGCAAACCAACACTTAGTATATGTAATGCCATCTTTCCTGCAAAAATATTTTGCGTTGGATCCCTTGGTGGCCGATTCATTACACTACCTTCTGCCGGTTCAGAAGCTAAAGCCAATCCGGGTAATCCGTCTGTTACGAGATTAATCCACAAAATGTGAATAGCCAGTAGCGGAAAGGGTAAACCAAAAAAAGGAGCAAGGAAAATGGCGCAGATTTCCCCGAAATTCCCCGTTAGTATGTACTTTATAAATTTTAAAATATTATCAAATATTACTCGACCATCCTTTACGGCAATCAAAATGGTAGCAAAATTATCATCAAGCAAAACCATGTCGGCTGCCTCTTTGGAAATGGCTGTCCCATTGATTCCCATAGCAATCCCAATGTTGGCGCTTTTAAGGGCGGGAGCGTCATTTACACCATCACCGGTCATCGCCACAAATTGATCTTTTGCTTGCAGTGCTTTTATAATTTTCAATTTTTGCTCTGGGCTCACACGGGCATAAACACGAACATGTTCAACTATATCTGAAAACTCTGTTTCTGATAACGCAGTCAGTTTGGTTCCGCTCAATATAAGGTCTTCCTCCGAGGTGATTATGCCCAACTGCTTTGCAATGGCTTTTGCTGTGAGTTTGTGGTCACCGGTAATCATTACAGGGATTATTCCTGCTTGTATGCATTCTGAAACTGCCTTTTTTGCTTCGCTCCGCGGTGGATCAATCATTCCTGCAAACCCGATAAAGGTTAATGAAGATTCTATTTCATCTACATTTAAGGTTTCCGGTAAAGTTTGCATTTCTTTTATGGCATAGCCAATAACCCGATACCCTTCGTTGGCTACTTCGTTTGCTTTTCGCTCAAACTCAGAAATCAGCGGTTTTTGATCTTTAACTATTTTACCTAACAGTACATCGACAGCCCCTTTGGTAATGACGAGTATCCCATTTTCTGTTTGATGTATTGTTGTCATGCATTTTCTTGACGAATCGAATGCAAATTCGGCCACTCTTGGAAATTCTTTTTCCAATTCCTTTTTTTTACTGTTTTTAGTTAAGGCATATTTTACCAATGCGATCTCCGTTGAATCCCCATGCCAGCCTCCGTCTTCTTTTTCTGAGGCATCACTGTTTAGCACCATTGCAGTGAACAGGGCATTATTTTGACTAAAATGAGTTTTGGTTTTTAGATCAGGAGTCAGATACACTTCCTTTACGGTCATTTTATTCTCGGTCAGCGTTCCTGTTTTATCAGTGCATATATAAGTAACCGAGCCAAGTGTTTCCACCGCTGGAAGTTTTCTTACAAGTGCATTACTTTTTGCTAATCGTTTAGCACCAAAGGCAAGAGCAATTGTAACGAGTGCAGGCAAGGCTTCCGGAATGGCGGCCACAGCAAGCGAGATAGACGTTAACAGCATGCTTAAAATAGCTTCGCCATTGAGCCATCCTATCATAAAAATTAAGGTGCAAATTATCAAGATGACAATGGACAACCGTTTACCGAATGCAGCCAATCGTATTTGTAATGGAGTTGATGAATCTTGTGATTGAATCATCTGTGCAATGTGACCAAGTTCCGTGTCCATAGCGATTGCCGTCACATAAGCGCTTCCGTGTCCTTTTGTGATAAAAGTGCCTTTGAAGCCTAAATTGCTTCGGTCCCCAAGGGGATAGTCGCCATCGGGTAGTTTTTCAGATGTTTTATCAGTAGTATTTGATTCGCCTGTAAGCGTTGATTCATCTACTTTTAATTGATGGGTTTCAATAAAACGAACATCAGCGGGGATTCTGTTCCCGGCTTCGAGCAAAACTACATCACCGGGAACCAGCTTAGCAGTTGCTAAGGCGATCGTCTTTCCTGCCCGAATTACTCTTGTTTCTTCAGGAATTATGTTTTTAAGGGCTTCCATTGCTTTTTCAGCTCGGTATTCTTGCACAAAACCGATTGCCGCGTTGACTACAATTATGGTAAGAATAATAATGGTATCTGTTAAGTCACCCATTATACCTGAGACAATTGCCGCCAGGATAAGGATTAGAATCATAAAGTTGGATAATTGGTGGAGGACCATCCGTAAAACAGTGTTCTTTTTTTTGTAATCAATCTTGTTTTTGCCGTGCTTGGCTTGGCGTTGATTAGCAGTTTTTTCATCAATGCCTGCTGGGGATGTGTCCAACTTCTCGGATACTTCAGAAAGAGAAAGTAAATGCCAATTCATGTTCATCTGAATTTATTTTAATTAATCGGTCTTTCTGTTTTTTAAATTTCAATTAAGATAGTCATTAATTGAATCCGGAGGAGAAATTATTTAAAAGTATTTTCGTTCATAAAGCGATGACGGATTTATGATTTTGAAAGTTAAAAGTAACGGAATAACGAATTTTTAAGCAGGTATAAATAGTAAGTATTGTTCGTAAATGTTTAATAATTAATGAAATGAAATAAATTTTCAATTATTCGAAACAACTTATTTAAGTTCATTTTCAGAGAGACCATTATAAGCCCAAGCATTAAAATTAACAATGGTGGTCTGTGCAATTCCCTCTAAAGCTTCGTTAGTCAAAAAGCCTTGATGTCCCGTAATTAAAACGTTAGGGAAGGAGCGAAGGATAGTGTATAAATGATCCTCCAGTTTTTTATTAATGTGATTGCCAAAGAAGATTCCTTTTTCCTTTTCATAAACATCTAAGCCAGCTGCTCCGATATTGCCCATTTTGAGTGCATCTATTAGATCTTCTGTATTCACGATAGTTCCTCTTGCAGTGTTAATAAACACGACTCCTTTTTTCATCAGGCTAAAATTGCTTTTGTTGAACATGTATTTTGTTTCATGATTAAGCGGACAATGAACTGAAATCACATCTGAAGTTGTACAAACCTCTTCCAATGTGGTATAGTTTATATCTATTTGCTGGATTAATTCCTCATTTTCTTGCGGATCACAAGCTGAAATTTGGCAGCCAAAACCATACATTATTTTTGCGAAAGCGGTACCTATTTTTCCAGTTCCAATGATTCCTATCTTTTTCCCATGCAAGTCAAAACCGACCAAATGATCCAGACGGTAGTCACCCATTTGCATGAGTTTTTGGCCTAGAATAATCTTTCGATTTAAGGCTAATAACAAGGTTACGGCATGTTCCGCTACAGAATAGTGGGAGTAAGCGGGTACATTTGCCACTTTGATTCCTAAAGCTCTCGCTTTTTTCAAATCGACATAGTCATATCCCACAGATCTTAAAGCAATATATCTAACGCCGTAGAAATATAATTTTTCCAGTACGATAGCAGAGGCATTATCAGGGGTAAAAAGAGAAATACCTTCAAAACCCTCTGCTAGTTTGACCGTGTCTTCATTTAAAGGCTGGTTCGTATATTCTATTTCTAATTTCCCATGTTTGGCATTTTCGATAAATGGTTTGTCAAACGCGTATATGCTGTACATTAAAATTTTCATGATGTTTTTTTTAGTTCCAATTAAGGAATGATGGCTGTTATTTTTGGCTATTCTATTTTCTAAATCAGGATTTCTGCTTTTCTATTGCATTCTTGATATAGGAAAGAAGTAACTTCAAGGTGGTGGTTTTCCCATAATCTCGTTCTGGTATTTCAATTCCTAGTTTATCATCTAATACCACTATAAATTGTAAAGCATCAAACGAATCAATATTAAGGGTCTCTCGAATATTATCATCATCTTGCAATTCTGACGGTTCTGTTTCGGGGGCAATTTTTTTCAACAATTGAAAAAGGGTCTTTTTAATTTCATCTTCTTTCATAATGAATCCGGATTTTGTAAATAGTTGTTTATGGCAGCTAAAAAACGACTACCGATAAGTCCATCCGTTGCCCGATGATCCCCAGCTAATGTGGCCTTCACAACAGACCGAATGCCTAACATGCCCTTTTCGGCAAAAGGCTGTTCTGAAATTGTCCCGAAACCCACGATTGCCACCTGAGGCGGATAAATTATGCCATAAACTACATCGGCGCCATTTTCTCCAACAGAGGTTAGCGTAATAGTAGAATCTGTCAGTTCTGAACTTCGTAATTTAAAGGCTCTTGCTCTTGGAATAATGTCATTTAATGTCTCCATGATTTCGTCAACACTTTTTAAATTAGTATGATGAATCGCCGGAACAATAATGCCGCCAGTCGTCAACGAAACAACAAACCCAATATTAATATCTTTTTTTTGTTGTAAACCGTTTTCCCAAATTGCGTTCAAATCGGGAAAATCAGATAAAGATCTCGCTGTTGCCTTGATAAGAAGGACAACGGGTAGCAGTCTTTTTTTGATGGAACGTTGACTATTGGCTTCTTGTAACCAGGCCAATGCTTTTGTAAAATCTATCTTTTTTTCTAAATAATAGTGCGGAATCTCGCTATTCGACTTACTCATCGCAGCGGCTATTGCTGATCGAATTGCTACTGCTGGAGCATTGATTTTTTCGGGTTCAATCTTTTCTATTTTTGCAATTTCGTGATCGACATTTTCTTTGGTAATGGCTCCGTCAGGACCGGTTCCTGCCACTGATTCGAGATTGATGTGGTTCTCTTCGGCAATTCTTCGGGCGAGCGGTGATACTTTTATTTTTCGTGTTTCAGCCGTGCTTATAGGCGTACTTTTGATTGTTTTTTCCTCAGTTGGTTGCAATGGGGCAGGTTCTTTTTCTTTTTTTGTTTCTAAAGACACTCCGCTCGGCTGTAGTAGTGCCATAACGGCTCCTACAGGAACTTTTGTTCCTTCCTGAATGAGGAATTTATCAATGATGCCTTCATCGAATATTTCAATTTCAATAAGCCCTTTTTGTGTTTCCACCTCAGCGATAATATCGCCGCGCTTCACCGTGTCGCCTGGTTTTTTTTTCCATTCGATCAATGTACCGTCTTCCATGTCTGCACCCAAACTGGGCATTTTAAATTCAATCATGATGAATCATTTTTTTAACTGTATTTACAATGTCATTTACCTGAGGAATAGCCGCTTCCTCCAGATGATTGGCGTAGGGTATAGGGACTTCCGCACCACATAATCGTTGTACGGGAGCATCCAAATCATAAAACACTTTTTCCATTATTCGGGCCGATACTTCTGCAGAAATACTGACGGAGCGCCACGCTTCTTCCACAATAAGTGCCCGATGTGTTTTGGAAACAGAAGCCAAGAAAGTGGTTTCGTCTATAGGTCGTAAAACGCGGAGATCGACTACTTCGGCTTCAATGCCTATTTTGGCTAATTCAGTTGCCGCTTCTAAGCATTTATACACCGCTGCTCCATAAGTAATAATCGAAATATCTTTTCCTTCTCTTCTTACTTTGGCTTTTGTTATCGTTACCGGAGTGGCTTCCGCAGGAATTTCTTTTTCCATATTCAACAAGAAAGTATATTCGAACAGAATCACGGGGTCTGGACTTTGAAGAGCGGCATGCAACATGTTGCGGGCATCTTCATGTGTACCTGCAGAAAGAACAATTAATCCGGGAACATGGGCGTAAAAAGGTTCCCAACTGTGCGAATGTTGTGCCGCCAATTGCCGACCTATTCCGCATCCAATGCGTATAACCACTGGTACATGAACCTGACCGCCGGACATGTGCAATAAGGTGGCGGCATTGTTTACGATTTGGTCGAAGGCAAGTAAACTGAAATTGACGGTCATCACTTCAACAATGGGCCTCATACCCGCTATTGCAGCGCCAATTCCTGCCCCTACGAAGCCTGCTTCAGAAAGCGGAGTGTCCATGATGCGTTCCTCACCAAACTCTTGCAAAAGTCCTTTGCTTACCGCAAAAGCGCCACCGTATCGTCCCACGTCTTCCCCCATAAGAAAAACACGCTCGTCATTTTGCAACGCTTCGCGCAACCCTTGTTTCAGCGCTTCGCGATAGGTAGTTTTTATTTTTGTAGTGGCGTTTTCCATTTTTAGAATATGTGAGTTGGAGAGATTTAGGTTAAATGATTTTCCAGCGGTTTAAAGTGGGCAGAATGTTTACGGCGTCTTGAATCAGCTTTTCTGAAAGTTTCAATTTCTTCATCTGGGTCTCTACCGTTTCCTTCATATCGCCAAATGTCATACTGGGTTTGACAAATGACCCAGCATCGTAACAAAATTTGCAATACTCATCCGTTTTTAAACCATTTGCTTCTGTTCCTTTCAATTGCTCATTGTCAAGTGGAATTCCACAACTTTGACATAATGTTGCTACTATCATAATTTTTGTTTTTAAAGGGTTCGATTAAAATCTTTTCAGGGTTTTACTTTGTTTTGTAGCCCCTGATGGGTTGTTTGTTTTTTATTGCATTTTATTTTCACTGTAAGTGAATTTTGTCAATTCTGCTATAGGCTCCCAGGTTCCCGCTTCTGCAAAATCGACGGCCAATTGGACTTTAGTTTCAATTTTCTGTTCGAATGCAGTGATTTCAGCTGGGGTAATCCATTTTTGCTTCAATAGGTAATTTTTGAATGTCGGAATGGGATCTCTTTTTTTCCATTCGTCAACCTCTTTTTTAGCCCGATATAATTCGGCATCAAACATCGAGTGTGCCTTAAAACGATAAGTATTGCAAACTAATAAATATGGTTTTCCACTACTTCTCACTTTTTGTGTGGCAGTATTGGCGGCATCGATTACCGCCATTAGATCCATTCCGTCCACCGCTTCAGCTTCGATACCGTAAGCAGCTCCTTTTTTTTCAATGTGGGTCTCGGAATGGGAGTGCCTAATCGCCGTTCCCATGGCGTATAGGTTGTTTTCACAGACAAATAACAGAGGAACTTTCCAAAGTGCCGCGAGATTCATTGCTTCGTGAAATTCGCCTTCGGCAGCTGCTCCTTCGCCAAAAAAGCAAACAGTAATATTTTCTTTCTTTTGCTTTTTGGACGCTAAAGCCATTCCGACAGCCAGTGGTAAATGACCGCTGACGATAGCATTTCCTCCATAGAATTTTTTTGAAACATCAAATAAATGCATGGAGCCCCCCCGGCCCAGTGAGCAACCTTCCATTTTACCATACATCTCAGCCATAATTACATCAGCATCGATTCCTCTTGCTAAGGCATGCCCGTGTTCTCGATAGGTACACAATACATTATCTTCCTCTGTTATGGCCTGTATAACTCCTACCGCTACCGCTTCTTCACCAGTATATAAATGTAAAAACCCTCGGATTTTAGATTTTGTATATTGCTCTGCCGCTTTTTCTTCAAACCTTCGTATGAGCAACATTTGGTACAAAAGAAGCAATGCTTTTTTTATTTCCATGGGTTTCGCTATTGTGGCTGATTGTGACATAGTGTCGATTATTATTATTATTATTATTATTTCGGATTTTATTTTACATACCAAATGCATAGTAATAGAAAGTAGGATCACCAGCATATTTTCCTTCAATCATTATCCCTCGCTGCTGTCCTTGTACGGCTTCGATAAAAGACTGAACTATAGTAACAGGTGTTATGTTGACAGAAGTAATTACAAATCCTTCCCGAATGTCTGTGCTACTTTTCAGTTTTCCATCGTATAGTTTCGTGACCTTTAGTCCATTTCTAACATTGTATTTTTTCTGATCGTCTTTGTCGATTTCTGCAAGTTCCACTCCTAATTCTTTTAATAAATCTGTTTTTAGAACAACAGTGGTAGCTGCTGTATATTTTTTGAGTATTGCCGTAAGTTCTTTTTTATCTTTACCATTTCTGATTACCGTAATTTTTACCTTGTCTCCCGGACGTTTGCGAGAGATAATCTCCTGTAATTTTGATGCCGTTATTGTTTCAATATTATCAATACTGATAATCACGTCTTTTGCCCTGATTCCAGCCTCTTTTGCGGCTCCGTTATCGATTAAAGCATCTACATAAACGCCGTTAGCACGGTCGATGTTGATCTCTTTGACCAGTACACTGTTTAAATCTCGGATACTGATTCCCAGAACAGCTCTTTGAACAGCCCCGTAATTCATCAGATCATTGGCGACTTTTTTTACGATGTCTACCGGAATCGCAAAAGCATAACCCGCATAAACTCCTGTGGGAGTTGCTATGGCGGTATTGATACCGATCAGTTTTCCTTCTAATGTCACTAAGGCTCCGCCGCTATTACCGGGGTTGACTGCTGCATCGGTCTGTATGAAGGATTCAATGGCTCCCTGATCCCGGAGTATGTTTATATTTCTTGCTTTGGCACTTACAATTCCAGCTGTGACCGTAGATGCCAGATTAAACGGGTTTCCAACTGCAACGACCCATTCTCCAATTTCAATGGTGTCACTGTCGCCAAATAGTATAAAAGAAAGATTTTTTTCATCAATCTTAAGGAGTGCCAAATCGGTGAGGGGGTCACTACCCACCAGTTTGGCAGTGTAAGAACGTCCATCAAACAAGGTGATGTTAATTTCGAGGGCATCCTTTACCACATGATTGTTGGTTACTATATATCCGTCAGGGGTCAATATTACTCCTGAAGCACTTCCAACTAATGGCATCGAATTATTTTCGGATGAATTGGGGGGCTGAAATTTATATTGTCTGAATAAAGGATCGTTTTTAAAAAACTCTTTTAAAGGATTGGGCAAATTATAAAACTGATTTTGGTCGCCATTTTCATATTGTTGGATCTGTGATGTAAAACTACTCTTAATGTTGACTACGCCTGGCGTTGCTATTTTAGCAGCATTTCTGAAATCTACAATCCCAGTATAAGATATGTTAGCTTGTGTAGCGGCAGTCTTCTTTTGAATTACTTCCATGTCATTTTCATTCTTCTTATCCTGGGCTTGACATCCTTGAAATAAGAGAAGAATAATAAACAGGTACATCCTTTGCGTTTTTAAATTCATTTCTATAAATACTATCATGGCTGAGATTGATTTTAATAAATTGATTTTTGATAGGACTGATCCCTGTTTTTTTATAATTTCAGGATTCCTCCAATGTTGAAATATCACCTTCTGGTAAGCCGAGTTCACGTGCTTTCAGCAGTCTTCTCAAGATCTTTCCACTGCGGGTTTTGGGAACGCTTTCGACAAACTCAATTTCTTTCGGAGCGACGGCAGGACCCATTTCTTTTCTGGCAAAGCCTATAATGTCCATCTTCATTTGTTCATTGGCTTCGTTTCCGTCTTTCAAAACCACAAAGGCTTTTACCAACTCCCCAATATTGGGCTCAGGCTTTCCAATTACCGCTACTTCCGCCACCGCAGGATGTCGCATTAACGTACTTTCTACTTCAAACGGCCCCACCATGTGCCCTGAGGTTTTGATAATATCATCGGCGCGGCCGATAAACCAAAAATAGCCTTCGGCATCTTTTTTTGCCAGATCACCGCTGAGGTACCATTCGCCAATAAAACATTTTTTATAGCGTTCCTCCTCATGCAGATAGGCGCGAAATAGGGAAGGGAAGCCTTTTTTCAAAACCAATTGACCTTGAACGTTAGGGTCTGTTATTATTTTCAGCTGCTTACCGTTGACCTGTGCAATGGCAATTTCTACCCCAGGCAAAGGTTTTCCCATAGAACCAGGTTTTACTTTCATCGAAGGATAGTTGGCTATCATAATACCTCCCGTTTCCGTTTGCCACCAATTGTCAAGAATGGGGAACCCGAAATTTTCCTCACCCCAGATTACAGCTTCTGCATTAAGCGGTTCTCCCACACTCAAAATCGATTTGAGATTTTCGAGATTGTATGCTTCTTTGGGCTTTATGTCTTCCATACGCATTAAGCGCCTGATTGCCGTGGGCGCAGTATACCAAGTAGTTACTTTTTGCTCTTCGAGTATAGAATACCATCTGATGGCATTAAACTCTGCTTCATCGATGATACTAGTAACGCCGCAGACTAGCGGTGCAATGATTCCATAGGAAGTCCCAGTTACCCAACCCGGATCGGCAGTACACCAAAACCGATCTCCTTCATGAAAATCAAGTACGTATTTACCCGTTATGTAATGGGTAAAAACCGCATGATGCACATGTAAAACCCCTTTTGGCATGCCGGTAGTTCCACTGGTAAAATGAAGTAAAGCAGCATCTTCAGGATTTGTTTCTGGAATTTTAAAATCGGTTCCGGCTTGATCCATGAGTGTGGAAAAGGACAGTATTTTGTCTGACAGGTGTTCGGTCGCATCCGTAAGAATTATATATTGAAGAGAGGGAAGTCGCTCCACCAATTGTTTTACTTTCTTCTCATATAACTTTGAAGTGGTAACCAGTAGCGTCACATCGCCTTTGCTTACTCTTTGATAAATAGGCTCAGGGCCAAACACAGAAAATAAAGGACAAAAAACAGCGGTATATTTTAATGTTCCCAAAGCAGTAATATACAATTCAGGAATTCTTCCCGTTAGCGAGAAAACACGTTCCCCTTTTTTAACCTTCAGTTTTTTAAGGACATTGGCAAATTTTGAACTTTGGATTTTCAAATCGGAATAGGTGAAATCCTCTGTGCTTCGGTCTTTTTTAATAAAACGAAGGGCAACCGTATCTTTAAGATGGTTTTGAGCATGTCTGTCTACAGCTTCATGGGCAATGTTTAACCCTTTACCATCGGGGAGTCCACTTAATTCCCGAGCGCAATATTTCCATGAGAAAGTCGCTTTTACTTTGTCATAATCCCTAAGATTATATTGGATAGTTTCGCTGTTATTGATTGAATACATAATTGTTGAATTAGATGGATAAATTATTTATTGCGCCACAAAACCACCATCTACGGCCATGGCATGTCCGGTTACAAAAGAGGCCTCGTCTGAGCACATCCATACGACGGCATTGGCGATTTCCTCTGGCTGGCCCATGCGTCCAACTGGTTCTAAAGCTGTAAATTGTTCTATTGCTTCTTTCTTTTTTCCCGTAAGGCGATCCATCATGGGAGTTTGTATGACTCCTGGACAAACAGCATTCACTCGGATTCCCTGTTCGGCATATTCCAATGCAGCCGTTTTGGTCAATCCGATTACGCCATGTTTGGAAGCGACATAAGCAGGTAGTCCTGAAAATCCAACAAGTCCGGCTACCGAAGAGCAGTTGACAATGGTACCTCTGCCTTGTTTTAGTATTTCGGGAATTTCATGTTTCATACAGAGCCAAATCCCTTTTAGGTTGATACCAACGGTTTTATCCCAATTTCCCTCTGTACAATCGGCCGTGGGAGCGGAATCTCCTTCAATACCGGCATTGTTAAATGCATAATCCAATCGTCCAAAAGTAGTTATGGTTTTTTCGACCATATTTTTTACATCTACACTTTTAGAAACATCGCATTTAATAAAAATAGCTTCCGCGCCCAAGTCTTTAAGAGTTTTCATTGTTTCCGGACTTTCATGCCAATCTACAACAACAACGTTGGCTCCTTTTTTGGCGAAAGCCAAGGCAGTGGCTCTTCCTATTCCTGAAGATCCTCCTGTAATAATCGCTACTTTATTTTTGAATGCTGTTTCCATAACTTTATTTTTTTTGTTTATAGACGTACCGTATTTTTCTTTTCGGTTGCCAAAATATTTTCAATTCCTTTGATAAGGGCATCGGGATTAAATGAAATACTGTCTATTCCTTCCTCTACTAAAAATTGGGCAAATTCTGGAATGTCACTGGGCGCCTGACCGCACAATCCCACTTTTATTTTATTTCTCTTGGCAGCATAAATCGTTTCCCTGATTAAATTTTTCACCGCTGGATTCTGTTCGCTAAACAAATAACTGATTAATGCAGAATCACGGTCCAGACCCAGTGTAAGCTGTGTTAAATCATTCGAACCGATAGAAAACCCGTCAAAAAGGGAAGCAAATTCATCAGCTAATATGACGTTACTAGGGATTTCTATCATCACGTAAACTTCAAGTCCGTTTTCTCCTTGTACTAGTTTATTGGTGGCCATCTCTGCAAGTACCTTTTGTCCTTCTTCTACGGTTCTGCAAAAAGGAATCATCAGTTTTACGTTGAGAAAACCCATTTCGTTTCGCACTTTTTTCATGGCTTCGCATTCCAGAGCAAACCCTTTTCTATAAAAATCGCTGTAGTAACGAGAAGCACCTCGGAAACCAATCATTGGGTTTTCCTCCTCGGGTTCAAAATATTTTCCGCCAATAAGATTAGCATATTCATTACTCTTAAAATCGCTCATTCTCACAATTACATCTTTGGGATAGAAAGCCGCCGCTACTATTGAAACTGCTTCAGCCAGTTTGTCAATAAAATATTTTTTGCTATCGGTATATCCTTTCGTTAATTCTGATATTTGGTCGATCACCGCTTGATCAATCACTTTTTCGGGTTCACAAAGTGCCAGCGGATGAATCTTAATACTATTTGAAATTGCAAACTCCATTCGCATCAAACCAACCCCTTTATTGGGGTAGTTGCTCAGTTCAAAAGCTCTATCAGGGTCTGCGAGAATGAACATTGGATTGGTGTCTGGCATGGATAATTGGCTAAAATCCTGTTCTGTGACTTCCCATTTTAACTCGCCTTCATATATGTTACCGTTCTTTCCTTCAGCACAAGAAACCGTGATTTGCTGTCCATTTTTTATTTTTGAAGTGGCATCACCGCAACCTACCACGGCAACGACGCCAAGTTCCCGTGCGACAATCGCGGCGTGACTGGTGCGTCCTCCTTTATTAGTAATAATGGCAGCTGCCTTTTTCATGATTGGATCCCAATCTGGATTTGTCAAATCGGTAACTAGAATTTCCCCTTCCAACAATTGATTTCCTTCCTGCGGGCTATTGAGTATGCGCGCTTTTCCGGTAGCTATTTTATCTCCCAATGCGATTCCCTGAGTGATAAGCGTGCCTTTTTCTTTGAGTTTGTAAATCTCCCGCACTTGTTTTTTATCTTTCCCATGAACCGTTTCAGGACGCGCCTGAACAATATAGAGCTGATTGTTTACCCCATCTTTTGCCCATTCGATGTCCATAGGTTTTTTATAATGTTTTTCAATTTTGTAACACCATTGTGAAAGTTGGATGACTTCTTTGTCATTTAATGAAAATTGATTTTGTTTGTCTACAGTTGTGGGTGTATTTATGATGGTATGTTCAGATGAGGTTTTTTCGCTCTTTTCGGCATAAATCATCGTAAATTCTTTTCGGCCACAATGCCTTTTCAGAATTGGATTTAGTTTTGGGTTTTCTAAAGTGGGCTTAAAGACCATCCACTCATCTGGTGTTATGGTACCCTTGACAATATTCTCGCCAAGACCCCAACTGCCGTTGATGATGATTGTATTTTGAAAACCAGTATCAGGATCAATAGTAAAGGCAACACCTGAAGAAGCCTTATCACTTCGCACCATCTGTTGCACACCAACAGAGATAGCAACATCTAATTTTGTAAAACCCATATCGTGACGGTACTTTATGGCGCGATCTGTAAATAAGGAAACGTAACAACGAAGTATAGCATCAATTAATTGGTTTTCACCACTTATATTAAGGAAGGACTCCATTTGTCCAGCAAAACTTGCTGTAGGTAAATCTTCTGCAGTGGCACTGCTTCGTACCGCTACTCCAAGGTTCTTTGTATCACTTTGCGTGCTTAGCGATTGATAGGCAGTATTTATTTCGGCACGTATTTCGTCAGGAATAAGTGCTGATAGAATTAACGCTCTTGCTTTCTCACCAATTTCAGACAGATTGGCGTATTGGTTTGTGTCTAGTTTACTCAATAAATCATCTAATGATTTTTCTAAATTGTTTTTTTTTCGAAATAGACGGTAGCCAGCTGCGGTAACTGCAAATCCATTAGGAATATTGACGCCAATGGGCTTCAACTGATTGTATATTTCACCAAGGGAGGCATTTTTACCCCCAACTTGATTTATTGCAGTAATACCAATTTGGTTAAAAAACAAGATGTATTTATAATTTTCCATTTTTAATATATTTAATTTAAGTGATGACTGCTTTATTTCAATAAGGCAATAGAAAAATATTTAGAGCCTGCTTTTGTTGTTCGAAATCAAAAAATGTTTTTTAAACCCATTGTTAGAATTATAAGTGCGATTTGGGAACTAAAGGAAAAGCGTAGTAGGTTTGCTCTTCATAACTGATTTAGTCTATTACTAATTTAATCAAAAAAAAATATTTTTGATACAAAAATCACGTTTATTTTAAAAGTATTTAAATTTAATATGCTAATTAGCAGTGTTTTGTATTTTAATTTTTGAAGGTTATAGTATTTGAGTTTTATTAAATTTGAGTTTTATCTCTTTAATCAAATTCAAATAATTTAGTGTTTCTTGATTTTGGAACTAGTTAAATAAGATAGCACTGAGGTTAGTATCGTGGGTTCTTATAATAAATTGGCAATTTTGATTTTGAATCAATTATTATTATATTTTTGTATGTAATCTAAAATAAGATATGAGTTTGAAATGTGTAAATAAGTAGTATATATTTCAAATAAACAGTTGCTTTTTAGAACGATTGATCCCAAATCAATACCAGCACCAAATAATGAAAAAACCAATATTACCATTAAATGAATCAGAGCGGCTTAATGCTCTTGAAAGTTATTCTATTATGGATTCCAGACCTGAGAAGGAGTATGATTCCATTACACAATTAGCCTCTTACATTTGTGGTACTCCTATTGCCTTGATAAGTTTATTAGATGAAAATAGACAATGGTTTAAATCAAGAATTGGTTTAGGGGCAAGTGAAACTCCGCGCGAAATCTCTTTTTGCCAATATACAATTATGGGAGAAGAGGTATATGAGGTAACTAACGCATTAGAGAATGAAATTTTCGCAAATAATCCCTTAGTGACCAGTAATCCTGACATCAGATTTTATGCGGGTGCACCCCTTCAGGATGCTAACGGATTTAATTTAGGCTCACTTTGTGTAATTGATACCAAGCCAAGAATGTTGTCTGATGAGCAGAAAAATGCGCTACAATTGTTAGCTAATCAAGTGGTTTTATTATTGGATCTGCGAAAAAAAAATGCTGATTTTAAAACTACACAACTGGAATTCCAGAATTTTATTGAACTCTCAAAAGAGTTAGTTTGTATTGCTAATGTCGATGCTACATTTCGTAAAGTAAACCCAGGTTTTACGACTGTTTTAGGGTATTCTAAAGAAGAATTAGAAGGTAGATTGTTTGTGGATTTTATTCATCCCGAAGATTTAGACAAAACCTACAAGGAAGTAGAAAAGCTAGCAAATGGGCACAAAACAATTAGTTTTGAAAACCGCTACCGCTGCAATAATGGAGCATATGTACTCTTAAGTTGGAATGCATCACCAGATCCTGAAACAGGAAATCTATATTGCATTGCAAGAGATATTACCTTTGAAAGAGAGCAGCAAGAAATTGTAGTACAAACTACTAACGAATTAAAAGCGATACTTAATGCTTCTGCATTATCAATAATTTCAACAGATCTCGACGGAACGATCAAACAATTTAATAAAGGAGCTGAAAACTTACTAGGTTACCAAGCAGACGAAGTAATAGGAAAAACCTCAGCGGGTATTTTCCATGTTGTAAGCGAGGTTGTACAACGTTCCCAAGATTTAAGTGAAGAACTCGGCGAACTTGTGGAGCCAGGATTTGATGTGTTTGTAATTAAACCTCGAAAATTTGGGATTGCAGATACTCATGAGTGGACATATTTAAGCAAAAACGGCACTACTTTTCCGGTATCATTATCAGTTACTGATATTAAAAATAGCGCAGGGGAGATAACTGGTTACTTAGGAATAGCTAAGGACATTTCAAAGGAAAAGGAAGCAGAACAGAATTTGATTAACAGCAATAACTTGTTAGATGAATCCCAACGGATAGCTAAAATAGGAAGTTGGAAATATGATCTACTTACAGATAATCTGATTTGGTCAAAAGGTCATTATAATATTTTTGAATTAGAGGAATTGCCTGAAAACGAGCTTAACGATGCCTATAGAAATCGGATCTATCCCGAGGATCTGATCTCTTTAGATGAATTAAGTGAAAATGTTGTAAAGACGGGTGAAAATTTTAAAATTAATTATCGAATAGTATTAGCTGATGGTAGAATAAAGGAAATTGTTGAAATAGGCCAACCTTATAAAAATCGAAGAGGAGAAGTAATTGGAATGCAAGGGACAATCCAGGATGTAACAGATGAAATAATTGCCGAACAGAATTTAATAAACGCCAATAAACTATTAGACGAGTCGCAAAGCATTGCCAAAATAGGAAGTTGGAAATACGATATACTAACAAATGATTTATTTTGGTCCAAAGGGCATTATCAAATTTTCGAATTAGAAGAATTACCTTCAAATCAGCTCAATACTGTTGCAAGGTCAAGAATTCATCCTGCTGATCTATCAATTCTTGATGAGTCTGACAAAATTATGATGGAAACGGGAAATGACTTTAAAATAAATTACAGAGTAGTACTTCCTGACAATAGAATAAAACAAATCAGAGAAATTGGGCAACCTTATAAGAATGAAAAAGGGAAAATAATTGGAATGCAAGGGACAATTCAGGACGTAACAAAGGAAAAAGAAACCGAACTTAATTTAATTAACAGTAAAAAATTATTAGACGAATCTCAAAGTATAGCTAAGATAGGAAGCTGGAAATTTGATTTAATCACTAATGATTTAACATGGTCTATGGGACATTATGAAATGTTTAATTTGGAATAATTACCTTCTGATCAACTTTTTAATGCGTACAGAAGTCGAATTCATACCGATGATATAGTTGGACTTGATAATGCTTTAGCACATACATTAAAAACAGGAGAAGATTTGCATTACGACCATAGATTAGTATTGCCTGACGGTAGCTTGAAATACATTGTGGCAATAGGAAAAGGATATAAAAATGACAAGGGAGAGGTTGTCGGTATTCAAGGTACTGTGCAAGATATCACAGAGAAAACACTTGCTGAACAAATTATAATCGAAAAAGCAAAAGAAATAAATGATGTCAGATCTGCTTTAGATGAATCTTCGATAGTGACAATTACAGATCACAAAGGGATGGTTACCTTTGTGAACGATAAATTTTGTTCTATTTCTAAATATTCGAAAGAAGAGCTCATTGGTCAATTTCATTATCTTGATAATCCATATTATAAAATAAATAGATTCATCAAAAATATATGGACAACCATCGGTAACGGGCGTGTGTGGAGCGGAGAAATAAAGAATATTGCTAAAGATGGATCATTCTACTGGGTCTATTCTACAATTGTTCCTTTTTTAAACAATGATGGAAAACCCTATCAATATATTGCAATTAGTTCTGATATAACAGAGCAAAAACAAGCACAGGAAAGCTTAAACAATGCATTAACTGATCTTGAAAAAAAGAATAAGGAACTAGATCAGTTTGCTTACGTTGTTTCTCATGATCTAAAGGCTCCCCTGAGGGCGATTAATAACCTTTCGGAGTGGATTATGGAAGATATGCCTGAGATGCCTGCTGAGGTAAGTAGTAATTTTGGTTTACTACGAGGTCGTGTCATGCGTATGGAAAATTTAATTAATGGCGTTTTAGATTATTCCCGTATTGGTAAAACATTAATTGAAAAGCAGGAAACTGATTTAAAAATAATGTTACATCTAATTATTGAAACAATTGTACCCACTGAAGGGTTTGAGGTCAATATTGCAGACACTATTCCTGAAATTAAGATTGCAAGAATATTATTTCAACAGATATTCACTAACCTTATCAGTAATGCAGTAAAATATAATGACAAACCAATAGGGAAAATCGAATGTCTTTATGAATCATTACCTAATTTTCACCAATTTACCATAAAAGACAATGGCCCCGGAATAGCAGAAGAATACCATCAAAAAATATTTAAAGTTTTTCAAACCATTGAAGCTCGCGATAAAAAAGAAAGTACAGGTGTCGGGTTGTCAATTGTAGAAAAGATAATCGAAGAAATGGGAGGTACTATTCGCATTTATTCTGAAGAAAATAAAGGCGCAAGTTTTATCTTTACAATTCCTAAATAATAGACAATGATAGAGCCAGAAAAAAGATGTCAAGAGGAGTTAACAGCGCTTAAGAAAGAATTTGAAGAATTTGTTTATATTGTTTCCCACGATATAAAGACACCAATGCGAGCTATTGTAAATATCGCTACTTGGATTGAAGATGATTTAGGACCTGATGTTAATAAGGATATTTTAGATAATTTTAATTTATTAAAAAATAGAGTAGGACGTCTGGAAAACATGATGAATGCTTTATTAGAACTCTCACGGGTTAATAGAACGAAAATGGAACTATTTGAAGTGAGCATCCCTAAATTAGTAAATGACTGTATTGAAATGCTAGGTGATACAATAAACGTAGAATTTCATCTGACTTACAATTTATTAGATAAAAAATGCATTACTTTGGGAAAAAAATTAGAAAAAGTAATATATAGTTTACTTCATAATGCGATTCAATTTCATGATAAAGTACAGAAGAATGTATTTGTTGAAGTAATTGAAAATGAAACCGATTATGAATTTGTAATCTCCGATGATGGTCCCGGTATTCCGGAAGAGGTAAAAGACAAAATATTTTCCATCTTCTACACCGCTAATTCTAAGGATGTCGTTGATTCGACTGGTGCAGGCTTAGCAATATGTGATAAAATAATAAAAATGGTAGGAGGAAAAATACAATATGCTCCTGGATTAAATTGTGGTTCCATTTTTAAATTTAATTGGCCAAAAACAATAACAGTAAATAATTAATATTATGATACAAAAATTAGTGAATATTTTATTGGTTGAAGATGATGAGGTGGATGTAATGAATGTAAAAAGAGCATTCTCAAAAAACAATATAAAGAATGATCTTTTTGTAGCCGGAAACGGTGTGGAGGCATTAGAAATGCTACGTGGAGGAATTGTTCCATTACCAAGAATTATCATATTAGATATTAATATGCCTAAGATGAATGGAATAGAATTTCTTAAAGAAATGAGAGAAGATGAAAATCTTAAAAACATCTCTGTATTTGTGATGACTACTTCAAACGAGGATAGTGATAAAATCAATGCCTATAATCTAAATGTCGCTGGCTACATTTTAAAACCATTATCTTTTGAGAAATTTATCGCTTCTGTTGCCACACTAAAGGATTTTTGGTCCTTGTGCGAAATGTAAACTATAATAGTAGTAATAATTACAAATTATGATAAATTCAAACATTTTAGTAGTAGATAATTGTAAAGTTGATGTTGAAAACGCGAAAAAGGCATTTTCAATACTCGGGCTAAAGGATACATTATATTTTGCTGAAAATGATTTGGAAGCCTGGGATAAGCTTCAGGGGAATCAGAAAATTTCTCCCATACCTAAAATTCTTTTGATTGATATTAATCAGGAGGGAATTAAGGGTATAGATTTATTACTTAAAATAAGAAAACACGAAGATTTAAAATCAATATTAATATTTGTGATCACCGGAACAGATAATGAAAAAAATAAAAGTGATGCTTTAAATTTAAATATTGCCGGATACCTTCATAAACCAATTCAGAGTGACAAAAGTTTTGATTTTTTTTCAATCCTATATAATTATTGGAATATTATTGAATATTCAAGTGAAAAAAAATAAAATAAAATGGCTGTAGCTTTAAAAATATTAGTGATCGATGATGACAAGGTCGATTTAATTACTATAATCAGGTCTATTTCACATTCTGGAATAGTAGCAGATGTGGAAAGTGCCTTTTCGGCCAAGGATGGAATTGAAAAAATAAAGGCATTTAATTATGATCTTATCTTTTTAGATTATTTAATGCCCGATAGTGATGGGATTTCTTTTCTAAAAATTCTAAAGGATTTGGGGATAGATACACCAGTAATTTTTGTCACTTCCCAAGGAGATGAAAAAATTGCCAGTCAAGCTATTTTAGGTGGAGCATCTGACTATATTCCAAAATCATTACTGACTCCTGACGGAGTTTCACAAAGTATAAGAAATGCACTTAAACTTCATGAAAGCCTTGAACAAAGAAAGAAAACAGAATTAGCTTTAAAAATTAATGCTAACAGACTTTCAGAAGCTCAAAAACTTGCGAAAATTGGATTTTGGGAATTAAACCTAATTGATGAGGCCGTTTTTTTCTCAGAACAAGTTTATACTATTTTTGAAATTGAGAAAGATAGTACTCCCTCACTGGCCCTTTTAAAATCTCGATTAATTAATGCAGATGATGTCAGACTGTTTGAAAACAACTTGAATTTGGTCGAAAAGAGCAATTCAGAAGTTAAGTTTAGTCATAGTTTACCGGCTAAAAATGGGACTATTAAATACATTAATGAGTATATAAAATGCTTGAATGATGAGTATAATGTGCCTTTCAAGATATTGGGAACTATTCAAGACGTCAGTGATCAAAAACATATTGAAAGGGAACTTATAAAAGCAAAAGAGCTGGCAGAACAATCGGCACGTATAAAGGAACAGTTTCTTACTAATATGAGTCATGAAATCCGTACCCCAATGAATGGAATTATTGGGTTTGCAAGAATTCTAGAAGGAACAAGCTTAAACAGCGATCAGGAGCAAAGTGTAAAAGCCATTAAAAGAGCTGGAAAAAATCTAATGGTTATTATTAATGATATTCTTGATTTTTCAAAAATTGAAGCAGATAAAATGATCATTGAAGAAGTAAATTTCTCTCTGTCAAAAAACAGTAACGCTGTTATCGAGTTACTTTCTACAATTGCCGAAGAAAAGAACTTAAAACTACTTTATACAATTGATCCTAATATCAATGATTTCTTGATTGGAGATCCCACAAGGTTATCGCAAATATTAATTAATTTAATAGGTAATGCCTTGAAATTTACTGAAAAAGGATCTGTTGAGTTAATTATTTCACAAGAAAGAGAATCTGCAACTGAGGCTTTTATAAGGTTTACAGTTAAAGATACTGGTATCGGAATTCCACAAGATAAAATAGATTCGATATTTGAAAGTTTCAACCAAGCATCCAATGAAACGACCAGAAAATTTGGAGGAACAGGTTTGGGTTTGACGATAACGCGAAAATTAATCGAACTGCACGGTAGTTCAATAACCGTTAAAAGTGAAGTTGGAACAGGAAGTGAATTTTCATTTCTTATTCAATATAGAAAGGACTTAAGTGGAGCAACTGCTATTTCTACAGTAAAAAAGGAGCAGTTAACTCCTGATTTCCTTAAAGGCGTAAAAATATTATTGGTTGAGGATAATGCATTAAACCAACTATTAGCCGTTAAAGTCTTTAAGAAATGGGATAAGGAAATTGATATTGCCGACAACGGAAAAATAGCTATTGATAAAATAGAAGCAAATAATTACGATATTATTTTAATGGACATTCAAATGCCTGAAATGGATGGGAATGAACTGACAAGATACATTCGAAATCACATGGGTTCTAAATCGAATGTCCCAATAATTGCATTAACAGCACATGCCACATTAGAAGAAGAAAAGCGTTGTATAGATAATGGTATGGATGATTATTTATCAAAACCATATCAGTTTAACGTATTACTTGAAAAACTATATAACAATTTAATAAAGACACCTACCATTATTTCTTCTGACTCAGCTGATCAGTTGATGGTCGAAACTGAAAGTTTAATTGATTTTACTTATTTAAATGATTTTGCTGACGGAGATGCCGATTTTGTTAAAAAAATGGTACACTTATTTATGCGAAATTCTCTAACAGCATTAAAAACAATATTAAAATCAAGTGAAGCAGATGATCTAGAAACTCTGAAATATGAAGTACATAAAATTAAGTCGTCTATTAGTTTATTAGGAATTCTATCAGCATCAAATTGTATTGAAATTATTGAAGAAGAAATTAATATAAATCCTTTTGGACAAAAAAGGAAAGAAGAAGTGATGCACCTTAATGAAATTTGCCAGTCGGTTTTCATTGAATTAGAATCATTGGACGGTTTTTCAAAAAAATAATATTTTTATAAAGACTTGTATAGAAAAATATTATTCTGATAATTAGATGTATTAACCTTTACAATTTAGTTTCGAAAAGTGAATGTACGAATGGCCAAGAAGTGATTAATAACAATAGGAGTATAGGATCCAAATGCCATTTTTACAGACATTTATGACACCAAATATTTATAGAATTTATATTGTGAAAAAAGTACGAACCGAATTAAATCTAGCAATCCCGATAATAGTATTATCCGGTCTTAGTTTAGAAAAGATAGTTTTTAGATGCTTTTGAAGTAGTTCTGGATAATTTTACAACCAAGTCATTTAGTCCAAACGAGTTAATTGTCAGAATAAAACGACCGATGTTAAAAGTATAAAGGACAGTTCGGTACGACTCCATTCTTAATATATGCAAATCGCTTACTGAGTAGCGATTTTTTTGTACAGTAATTTGAAAGGATAAAACAAATTAACCATAAATAATATAATCTACTGTTTTTAAATAATTTACGATTTTTAAATCCTTAATATTACTGATTTGTTATTTCTACTATTTTTAGAGGACTACTTTACTTTTTGAGCGTCCATTAAAAACGAGTACATTTGCAGACCAAAAGAATATTTTTTTCTTAGATGTTAAACATGATTAAGCCCTATTTTAGGGTTTCATTTTGAATCACCATCTGTTTTCAAATCATAAACTCACACATATTTTATAAAATAGAATGAAACAGTATTTCAACTTATTCGACTTCAAACAAAAAGTAAATTACAGAACAGAAATTTTAGCCGGTTTAACCGTTGCTATGACCATGATTCCAGAGTCATTATCATTTGCTATATTAGCTGGTTTTCCACCCTTAGTAGGATTGTACGCTGCATTTATAATGGGCTTAGTTACCGCTGTATTCGGAGGTAGACCCGGAATGGTGTCTGGTGGAGCAGGGGCAACAGTAATTGTTTTAATTGCCTTAATGAAGTCAAATGGTTTAGAATATGTATTTGCAGCCGTAGCTTTGGCAGGGGTAATACAAATTTTGATTGGCCTTTTTAAGTTAGGCAAGTTTATACGATTGGTGCCACAGCCCGTAATGTTTGGTTTTGTAAACGGGTTAGCCATAATTATTTTTATGTCTCAACTGGAGCAATTCAAAACAATTGTAAATGGAGAAAGTGTTTGGTTATCAGGTAGTCCTATGTTTATTATGACCGGTTTAGTGGCTTTAACTATTGCAATTGTAATATTCCTTCCTAAAGTAACTAAAGCGGTACCGGCTTCATTAGTAGCTATTATTGTGGTTTTTGGATTGGTTTTAGGTTTTGGAATTGAAACAAAAACAGTTGCTGATATTGCTTCCATAAGCGGTGGTTTTCCACCATTTCACATTCCTAATATTACTTTAAGTTTAGAAACTTTAAAAATAATTTTCCCGTATGCTCTAATTATGGCTTCAGTAGGATTAACTGAGGGATTGCTGACTTTAAACTTAGTGGATGAAATGACGGGAACAAAAGGCAGCGGTAACAGGGAATGTATTGCTCAAGGATGCGCTAATATTTTAAATGGTTTTTTCTTTGGAATGGGAGGTTGTCCCATGATAGCCCAAACTTTAGTTAACCTTTCTGCAGGTTCTAGAGCTCGTTTGTCAGGGATAGTCGCGTCATTAGCGATTCTTGTTATCATTTTATTTGGAGCGCCCGTAATTGAACAATTGCCAATAGCAGCTTTGGTTGGAGTGATGATAATGGTAGCGATAGGTACCTTTGAATGGGTTAGCTTTCGTATCATAAATAAAATGCCTAAACATGACATTTTCGTTTTACTGCTGGTGGCTGCCATCACGGTTGTGCTTCACAATTTAGCCTTAGCGGTTTTGATTGGTGTTATTATTTCTGCCTTAGTTTTTGCTTGGGAAAGTGCAAAGCGCATTCGGGCCAGAAAGTATATTGATGATAAAGGGGTAAAGCACTATGAAATATATGGCCCACTTTTTTTTGGTTCCACTACCATATTTGCTGAAAAATTTGACGTTTTTAATGATCCTGATGAAGTAGTTGTTGATTTTAAAGAAAGCAAAATTACCGATATGAGCGCAATTGATGCTGTAAATAAATTAACTGAACGATATGCAAAAGTGGGAAAAAAAATCCATCTGAGACATTTAAGCGCTGACTGTCGCCAGTTGCTGCATGACGCAAATGATGTGATTGACATTAATATCATGGAAGATCCTACTTATAAAGTAGCGGCTAATTAAAAAAAAATAGACTTGAAAAGACTTCAAGTCTATTTTTTTTATAAGAGGAAAGGAGCTCTAATTCCATTGATAAAAGCTTTTATAAATTATATTTCTAATAATTTATACTTGCATAATAGAAAGTCTCTAGCTACTTATTCTATAAAGTTTACTGGATATGGAAACAAAAAACGGTACTATTAGTGAACCTACATTTTATAGTTCAAAGCACGCCGTAGCGTTAGCAAGCTGGCGAGGCAATGTATTATTTTTGATTGTTCCAAGTTTCAATAAAATAGTACGAGATTTTGTTTTTTTTAATAAGTGTGTTTGGATTGAGAACTGATCTAATCATCATCTTTATTTTTTGATAGTTCTTTGTTCATATACTTTTTAACATCTTTAACACTCATTCGAATATCATCGTCATCACCACTTTTATGACAAAGTACACAATTTGTAAAATTTGTTATTCCTTCTTTCAAATGTTCCTTGCGAATGGAGTTTATAGAATGTTCATGGCATCTAAAACAGCTATAGGATTTAAAATCGTTTTTAGCCGTAGTATTATGGCATGTTTTACAATCTGTAGGATGATTTCTATCTAAAACAAAATAGTTGTCATGTTTGAATGTAGATGGTTTCCATTTTGAAGTTAAATGACAACTTACACACGAATTGTCGATTTGATTATGAAGTTCATTTTTGGGCTGAGAATGACAATTTACACAATTTTTTTGGTCGTTTTTATTTAGAAATAGATGATTGAATTTACTTAATCCTAACTTAGAATTTAAGCCTTTATGTTCTGAATGACATGAAATGCAATCTTGATTTTGAAGATTTTTATGAAATAAAATTTCGTTTGTTCTAATTGTATCTTTTTTTGCACTTGATTTTAAGCCGATTTCAGCAACCTTATGACATGAAATACAATTTTCATTTGGAGTTCCTGAAAACACTTTATGACAAGCAAAGCAATCATTATTTATCTCTGAATGTTTTTGATATAGATTTCCAGGTGAAATCATAAGATGTGGAAAAGAATATACAAGTCCCAGAATAACTAATGTGATGGCTATAAAAAGGTAGTTTTTCATTCGTTAAAAATTAGGACGGCAATTATATGAATTAATGATAACAGTGCTAAAAAGTAAGTAATAGGTAAGTGAATTGTTCTCCATTGTCTCATTTTTTCAATAGTAATGGTATCCCAAAAGAGTTCTTTCTCCATTTCGTCCGATGACAATCCAGCTTGTTTAAGTTCTTTTTTTCTATCCTTCATCGTCTGATGTGCTTGTTGGACAATATGTTTTCCAATCAATCCACTAGCAACATTAATTAAGAGTATAGCAATGGCAAGCCAAGGCAAAATCGCATTCATGTGAACCCCTGCATGAACAAGAATCATAATTGAACCTGCCAAAGCAAGATATTCATGATAATCAAGTAGTACTTTTGGAACACCAAAATTTATGATATTTCTTTTTTTTAAGGAATAAGTAAAGGAAATTAAAATTGTAAAAGTTCCTACATATCCTAAATACGTACCTACGTATCCTAAATTCAAAAAATGAAGTAAGACATCAATTAATATAGCAATGAAGAGCATTGTTGAAAACCAAAGTAAGAATGGAATAATATCTTTTAAAATAATTCCTTTTTTCATTACAGATGAGTATTAAAAAACCCAAAACAAACATTTATGAAATTCATTTTATGCTTGTTTTGGGTTAGTTTTCATTAATTAGATTTAATCATCATCGTGGTCGTCACCGCCTTGTTCTCCAATGTTTTGTGTTGCTCCAGCCGCAATTTCAGTGTGTCTAATCTGACCGCCTAAATATCCTGTGCGGGCAACCAAAATAAAACTGATAAGTGCCATAAATAGGGTAGCTGTAACCAAAGGTTTTGCAAAGGTACTTTTGGTAAGTTGGAAAAAGACTCCTATCAAAGATAAAGCACCTACTATAATCAGTCCTACTAAGGCATAAGTTGCAAAATCAGCATGCTGTTCGATGACGTTTTCAGAAACTCCTGAGATGTTTTCTACAGTTTCTTCTGCGCCTTCACCAGTGAGATAAGCTATTACAGTTCCTATTGCCGAAATGATAAGCAGATAATATGCAGCAAGGGTGGTGGTGGTACTTTTTTTCCATATCGCATATCCCAATACTAATGAGCCAAGTAGTGAGCCAAAAATGGGGAGATGTGTAATTAGTAAATGTAAATGAGTTTGATCCATGATTTCTATACTTTAAAGTGAATTAATCTTGATAAATTTTTCTGCGCTTGTCATTGAAATACCGCAACGTTTTGGTGCTGTAGCTTCATAAGTGTTCCCACAAGTTGGGCAGACAAAGTAAGTAGATGACAAGGTGTTTGACTTATTACTAATCAACGCTGCTAAAGCTTGTTCGTAGAATGCTTGATGTTTTTTCTCTGTTTTATAGGCATAGTTTAAACTAATTAAAGCCAACTGGTTTCCTGCTATATCTGCATCTTTAAGAAAGTTGGGATACATGATTGTGGCTTCATACGTTTCCCCTTTAATTGCAGCCTCTAAGTTCTCTTTCGTAGAAAGTACTTTTATATTAATCGTAGCTGGTTTTACAGCAATACCCATTGTTTCGAGTACTCCTTTATGATTGCCTGCGTGAATCTTTTCAGCCAATGAAGCTGCTTTGAATAATAAGGCAATTTCCTTATACCCTTCTTCCGCAGCTTTTTTAGAAAAGGCTGCATAACGAGCTGTGGCATTGGATTCACCATTAAAAGCCTCTTGTAGATTGGCAATGGTTTTTTTCTCAGCTTCTGCCACTGAAAGTGATCCTAAAGTACTGGACGTTTTATTACTAGACAAAGATTCAGTTGGCTGTTTCATTTCAGCCTTGTTTTCCTCGGCATTTTTGCAAGAAGATAAAGAAAGTGCAGCAGTTATAAGGAGAGCAACTAATATTGTATTTTTTTTACTCACGCTAAACAGTTTGTTTTTACGGAGTTCGTTAGTTTGTAGTTTCATGAGTTCTTTTTTAATTTAATTTAAATTATTTATTTTCGTTCTTTTCGTTCGCTTCATTCTCTTCTTTTTCTGAAGATTTTGTGTAATCTTTCACTGCTGTTGCAGGTAGCTGATTAATAGAGTCAACTTGCGTAGTTGCTGCTTTGGCAATAGGTGTTTCCGGCGTTGTGGTTTCGTTATTTTTACAAGAAGTAAAACTAAGAACAGCAAGAAGTAATGCGAATGTGATGATTTGTGGTTTCATAAGATGTGTTTTAAAATTTATAACAATGTAAAGGTCGGACTAGGTGTCTTTTCCTTATCTTAGTGTAATCTTAAAATCAGCTAAAATCTTTAGGTAGGAAATTGCAATTGAAAAGTGGTGCCTTGACCTTTCACACTGGTTACAGTAAGGGTAATATTTTGCGCATCACATAAACGTTTGGCTATAGAAAGACCTAATCCGTTTCCAGGTATTTGAGCGCTTCGGGAGTCATCAGCTCTATAAAAACGATTGAACAGCAATGGTAATTGATGTGTGTCAATTCCTATGCCTTCATCAGTTATACGAAGCGTTTTGGTTAATTCAATCCAATTAAAGAAAATCGCTCCGTCTATTTTATTATACTTAATTGCATTAGAAATTAAGTTGTCTATTATTATTTCCAATAGTAGGATATCAGCCCAAACTACAGCTTCTGGTGGAATGTTATCGTGTATTTTGATGTTATTATTTCTGATAATTTCATCATGTGTTTTGAGCATTTTTCTGACTGTAGTTTTCAAAAATATTTTCTCTTTATTAGCTACAAGAACGGATGATTCTAATCGAGCCAACTGTAATAATTGGGCATATAATTGTGATAAACGATTGGTTTGAAGTAATACCTCTTGCATTTTTTCCTCATAGCGTTCCGCCGTTCGGGGTTTTCTTAAAAGAACTTCAATAATACCTTTTATAGCAGCTAAAGGGGTCTGCATTTCATGAGAAGCATCAGAGGTAAATTGTTTTTGTTGATAAAAACTGCTTTCCAATCTGCTTAATAATTCATTAATGGTGGTAGCTAATTGATGAATTTCATCCTCATTTTCGGGCAATGGTAGTCTAGAATTGATATTGGCATAATTAATTTGAGAAGCCGATTGAATCAGTTGATGTATCGGTGCTATGGCTTTTGAAGCCACAAAAATCATAATGAAGTATAAAATTGAAATAATAAAAAGATACGTTACAATAAGTACAATCATTAAGTTGTGCAATACATTATAAGATTCTTGCTGAGAAATACCAATAGTAAGTTGCCCTATTATTTTATTATTATCATTAAAAACAGGAAACTGTCCTTGTCTTATTTTTTGATATTTAATTGTTGCGTTGTAAAAAACAGTTGTCTTATTTTTTGGATTAAAAAGAAAATGGTTTTCTTGTAGATTAGCCGACTTGAAAATGGTTTCTCCATTCAAATCAACAATTTGTATGAAGGTGGGGTTAACCTCAATTTGTTTGTGCTCAGATTCTTCCCATTCTGGCATTTTGTTCATAATGATCGTCTCATCATCCCAATCTAAATTTGAAAACACTTCCGCTTTTTCGGTAATAATGTCATCGTCTAAGTGCTTGTAGGAAGTATAATAAACTACACCATAAATAGCGATAAATGCGATAGCCGTTAAAGTAGCAATCGCAATTAAATTATAGGTAGCTATTCTCTTTTTAAAGCTTAGTTTCATCAGTCTTCGTTTATTTTATAGCCTACACCTCTTACAGTTTGTATAAAAGATTCTTGGTCTTCATCATCCAATTTTTTTCGTATGCCGTTTATGAAAACATCAATGACAGCAGTGTCTTTGTCAAAATGAACATCCCATATTTTTTCCATAATGCGGGAGCGACGGCAAACTTTTCCTTTGTTTCTAAGCAAAAACTCTAATAACGCAAATTCTTTCTGAGTTAAGATAATTTGTTTACCTGCTTTAGTTACCTCATATACCTCTATATTCATCTTAATATCCCGAGTTGAAAAGATAGCCTGTTCGCCAGTAGATTTTCGCATTAGTACTCGTATGCGAGCTAACAACTCTTCAAAAGCAAACGGCTTTTTTAAATAGTCATTGGCGCCTGTTTCTAAACCAAAAACAGTATCATCTACAGTGTCTTTGGCGGTCAAGAAAATTATGGGTACTTGTTGATTTACTTTTCGAATAGTACGACAGATCTCAATGCCACTAAGACCGGGAAGCATCCAATCTAGCAAAATAATATTATATTCATTTATAAAATCTAAAGCTAGTTCGATGCCTTTTTTACCATTATCTGCAACGTCAACTGCAAAGCCTTCTTCTTCGAGTCCTTCTTTTAAGAAACCTGAAATAGATGGTTCGTCTTCTACGATTAAAATTCTCATTGCTTTAATATTAAAAATTGTTTTACTGTTGATTTGATGTGCTATCTAGGGCATTAAAATCGGGTAACCCTAATTCTACACCAGCTCCATATTTGTATACCAATTGTCCTCCCAAATACCCTGTTCGAGTAACAGATGCTATCAAAGCAGTAAACAGTAAAACAATAATTAGTTTAGTCCATTTATGATGGTACTTAAATAGTACTACTGCGCCATATACCAAAGTCGTAGCAATAGAAAGCCACAATGTTATACTAGCCGCTTGTTCGTGCAATGCAATTGCCTTCCCCAGTGCTCCCTCTTCAATACCTTCACCGGCGGCATCGCCAGACAGGTAAGATACAATAGTCCCAAATGTACCTAATATAAGGAAGTAAAGAGCGGCCTTGTTGAAAAATGTTTTCTTAAAAATAAGGCCTACTATTTCGCTAAAAAATCCGATTATGAGTAATGCAATGGGAAAGTGTATAGCCATCGCATGTAAATGTGTTGGAGATATCATACTGCTTTGTTTTTAGCAAAGATGAACAAGAAAGTATGTGGAATTGGTTAGTGAATTCTTAAGATTCGCTAAAGTGGTTTTTTTAGGTTCAAAAGCATTTTTTTTAAGAGCTCTTATTCTGGTTGCTGCAAACCACGAAGTATTGTTGGTCTTTCATCAATAACGAGGATAGTAATTTTTTAGAACATAAGGGACAATTGCTTATTTAGTATGTTCATTCTTTTTTTGAATAAAAAAAGTTAATATAAGCGGATTAAAAATATATTTTTCGATTTTAAAATATACCTATTTGTTGTGCTTCACTATCAATAATAGGTATCATAATTTTAGTTAACAGCAAGGATTTGTAATTATTCAATATAAGGAGCAACTTAATTATTACCTCTATAATCATCTTGTAAGCTTACAATATCGTTCTCATATGATGGGTTAGTACGTTCACTTTTTTGTTTGTTGCTGTTTTAAGAGGTAACATATCAGCATAAAAAAACGCCCTCATTAATTTTTGTTAAATGAGGGCGTTTCCCGTATTAATTGTAAGTAGAGTAACTGTACTAAAGTACCATCTGGGAATTAGGATTAGTTAGACTATTTATGATTCCATAGATAATTAATGATTATTCAAACGACCAAGTGCACTATCAAGCGATGTTTTTAGCTTATTTATTGCACCTTTTACTGCTAATTCATGAGTGTTTCCATTATTGGAAACAACAATTGGTTTCATCCCTTCAAGACGTGCTTCCAGTTTACATAGTTTATCATTTTGTCCTTCTTTTTGACCATTTTCATCTGAAAAATGAGCTTCTATCCTTGTAATATGTGCACCAAATCTGCTTAATTCTTCAGATAGTAAGGTATTTAATTGTGCTCTGAATGCTTCGTGTAATGTTAAGTTATTGTCTGAATTTAATTGAATAGTCATAAATGTATTTTTTTGTTATTATTTTTTTTTCGAAAGAAGATATTCAAAATAACATAATGCTTGCTGTTGTTTATTAAGTTCAAAATTACTCTTGTCCTTAAACGAAGCATAAAATGCAAATTATTTTTTTATGAAATACCTTCTCTACATTGAGTTTGTTATAATGTAAACTTAAGTAATCTTGGACAGAAAGTCTTACATCTAACCAAAAATAAATTACATGATTCACACATCTAGGTAATCCTAGTGCATAGCAGAGTATAAGAAGAATATCGAGAAAACTGTATTGTAAGTCTAGAAATTGAGACCGCTTTTATTTAATAATAAATATCTAGAATAATATCGCTCTTAGAATCATCAATTCGTTTTTCAATTCGTTGATAATATTGTTCATTAAGCATAGGGCAGCCAAAACTGTATCCTATTTGGCCATTCTGTTCTTCATAAGGGACATCGCTGCTTTTATGGAGAACAATATTTCTGGAGAACGACTTGTTGTTTGTTGCATCTAAGCCATGCAACTTATATGCTTTACCAAATTGCCCATTATAACTATGTCCGATGCTATAACTGCCTAAGGAAGTGCAAAGAGAACCACTTTCATTACTGAATTTTTGAACTCCATCACTTTTAATTCGTGAACCGAAACCATGTGCCACTAATCCTTGATCTAGTAGTATATCATTCTTCAGATCATAAACAAAAAACCTATTTTTTCCAGACATCACATGCATGTCTATAAAAAAGGCGATGTCTTGATTGTATTTTGGATTATGGCTCACTAATTCCTTAATTCTTATTACGTGTTGTATGAGTTTTTCTTCTGTTGCGCTATTCAATTCTGAATGCACAAAAGGATTTATAACAATATTTTTAGAAAAAACATTATTGCTCAAAAAGAGGAATCCTACTGATAGCGTAACAAAGAATAATTTTCTCATTTTATAAGGATATTAAATTTACTTTTATTCGTACCAATACTTTCTAACTCGATAAAGCTAAAAGAACTTAGAATAGGTACGACTGCTTTGCAAAGTTATGAAAAACAAATACGTGGTGGTCTGAAAATCAGTATTTTAACAAATATAAGGTGAAGGCTACCTTCTGGATTTGTTTTTCCAAGCTCTAAATAGGTTTATACATTCGGTACATTCCTCTTAAATTGGGATGGATTAGTTCATATTTTAATTTGAATGTACCGCAAATTTTGTAATCCATTTTTTCATAAAATACTAATGCTTTTTCCTGTGTATCTATTGCTTCCAACCATAAAATGGAATGACTATTAGATGCCAATCTATTTTCTACCCAATGGATAAGGGTTTTTCCGATGCCTTTGCCATGGAAATTGGGATCAAGATATATTCGATCCAGTTTAGCTGAATTTCTATCTTTAAATTCAAATAAAGGGACATTTTCGATTAGTTTTAAGATCCCAATTGTTTCAGATTGGTAGTGAACAAAATAATAGGAAGAGTTAGGAGTAGCGAGGTCTTTTTCCAGATTAGCATAGGAATATATTTTATCCATATACCACGCACCAGCATCAAACCAAAGATGGTGGTATTCGGGAAGATATATTCTGGACATAAGGGAGAACAATTTTTCTTGATCTGTAATTGAAATTGCCGTTAGTGTAATGGTTTCGGATATTACTATCCTATTTTTATTGCTCATTCTTATTGTATTCAATTGACTTAAACAAAATTTTGGTTAAATCTATCATTAGGTGCTTCAAAATTAAATCTTTTTATCGGACGATTATTTAATTTCCTGGAATTTCTCTAAGGCTATCGTTTCTTAGAACTTTAAAAGTATTTGATTATAAACTACATCTGTGATTTATGTAATTAAAAGCAAAAATTATATAATAATTAGTTAGTGAGAAAAGTATATTTTTGAGTTCACTTTGATAATTTAATACAGATAATAGGAATCGGGCTTCTTGATAAACTAAGTTGTAACCTTTTTTCTAAGTCATTGCGTTTTTATCAAATAATAACCAAAAACATATTTTTTATGACAAAACCTTCTTCACCTAAGAAAATTACCTGGATCATTGGCTTGGCTTGCGGTATCCTTGGAATTATTGGCCACTTCACCCATGTTCAGATTTTAAGTCAATATAATTATGGCCAATTACTAGTTGGATTTTTGGTTCTGGCAGCTGGAACTACTTTCAGAGAGATTTAAAAAACTATTTGATTCAAGTAGTTTTTTTACAATTGTTTTAGCTCATAAATAACGGAACTGTTGATTTTTTTTCTGGAACTTGTAACAATAATATCTTCTATTAAAATTCTTATTTGTAATGGAAGATATTTTACAATCAAAGTTTAGTTTTTAAACCGTATCCTTAGTAATAGATCTATTTTAACCTATTGTTGTTACTACTGAAGGTTTATTATTTACTCTTCAATAATAGATTTATCTAACAATGTGGCAATGTTTAGTAGTTGATCTGTAATAGATTCATCACTTCCACATAGCTGTTAGTAACTGCTTTCGTAACAACTTCATTTTTATAAGTTTATTTGGATTGAATGATAGCTGGAGCTAAGAATACCTGTTCTAGGTTACCAATAATTTCGTATCTTATAACGTCGCTATTTAAGTTAAAACTATAATGTTTATCTATGATTATATAAAATCTATAGATAAAAATTATCGAAAAAGATACAGTACCTTTGAACAACTAATAAATCTAAATTTTACAAATTATGGAAGGAAATAACACAAACGGTGAAAGTAAATGCCCCTTTGGCGGAGGTGCAGTTGCAGCAAAACAAAGCGCCGGAACTGCTAAAAATAATAAGGAATGGTGGCCTAATCAGTTGCAATTAAACATTCTACGTCAACATGCGGATTTATCAAATCCAATGGGTGATAAATTTAATTATGCCGAAGAATTCAAAACATTAGATCTCGATGCTGTAAAGAAGGATATTGTAGCTGTTATGACGACCTCTCAAGATTGGTGGCCAGCAGATTACGGTCATTATGGACCGTTTTTCATTAGAATGGCTTGGCACAGTGCAGGTACATATCGCACTGCAGATGGTCGTGGAGGTTCTGGTTCTGGTTCTCAAAGATTTGCACCACTAAATAGTTGGCCTGACAATGCAAATTTAGATAAAGCGCGTTTATTATTATGGCCAATAAAACAAAAATATGGTAGAAAACTTTCTTGGGGAGATCTTATTGTTCTAACTGGGAATTGTGCTCTTGATTCTATGGGATTGAAGACTTTTGGTTTTGGCGGAGGACGTGAAGATATCTGGCAATCTGAGGAAGACATCTATTGGGGTTCTGAAGGTAAAATGTTAGATGACAAACGTTATACTGCAGAGCGTGACTTAGAAAATCCTTTGGCAGCAGTTCAAATGGGACTGATTTACGTAAATCCTGAAGGACCTAACGGGAATCCTGATCCGCTTTTATCTGCACGTGACATTCGCGAGACTTTTAAGCGTATGGCGATGAATGATGAAGAAACCGTTGCACTTATAGCTGGTGGTCATACTTTTGGTAAAGTACACGGTGCCGCTGATCCTGATAAATATGTAGGTCCAGAACCTGCAGCAGCAGGTATTGAGCAACAAGGAATTGGCTGGAAAAACAGCTTTCGTACTGGGAAGGGAGAAGACACTATTTCAAGTGGATTAGAAGGAGCTTGGAGTACTACACCAACAAAGTGGAGTAACAATTACTTTGAAAACCTTTTTGGTTTCGAATGGGAATTAACTAAAAGTCCAGGAGGTGCACAGCAATGGCAACCAAAGAATGGAGCAGGAGCAGGTACTGTACCAGATGCTCACAATGCATCAAAAACTCATGCACCATTTATGCTAACTAGTGATATAGCACTAAGAGTAGATCCTATATATGAGCCAATTTCAAGAAACTTTTTAGCGAATCCTGATCATTTAGCAGATGTTTTTGCTCGTGCTTGGTTTAAACTAATGCACCGTGATATGGGACCAGTAACCCGTTATATTGGTAAAGATATTCCAAAAGAAGAATTAATCTGGCAAGATCCTATTCCAGCTGTAACACACAAATTAATAGATAATGCTGATGTTACGGCATTAAAAGCAACGATACTTGCTTCAGGGTTAACTATATCTCAATTAGTATCTACAGCTTGGGCTTCTGCATCAACTTTCCGTGGGTCTGACAAACGTGGAGGTGCGAATGGAGCACGCTTAAGATTAGCGCCTCAAAAGAATTGGGAAGTTAACAATCCAACTCAATTAGCGAAAGTTTTAGAGACTCTAGAGCATATTCAAGCAGAATTTAATACGGCACAATCAGGAGATAAGAAGGTATCAATTGCCGACTTGATCGTTCTAGGTGGTTGCGCAGCTATCGAAAAGGCAGCAAAAAGCGCTGGTCAAACTGTAACAGTTCCTTTTACAGCAGGACGAGCAGATGCATCAGAAGAACAAACCGATGCAGAATCATTTGATGTATTAGAGCCGGAAGCGGATGGTTTCCGTAACTACTTAAAAACTAAATATACAATATCGTCAGAGGAAATGTTAGTTGATAAAGCACAATTACTAACTTTATCAGTACCTCAAATGACCGTTCTACTTGGTGGAATGCGTGTTCTTGATACAAACTTTGATCATTCTAATCATGGTGTATTTACAGAACGTAAAGAGGCCTTAACTAATGATTTCTTCGTTAACCTTCTTGATATGACTACAACCTGGAAAGCAGTTTCTGAGGCTGATGATCTATTCGAAGGGCATAATCGCACAACTGGAGAATTAAAAGGAATTGGTACAAGAGCTGACCTTATATTTGGTTCTAATTCAGAACTTCGCGCTATTGCTGAAGTTTATGGATCTATGGACGCCTTAGAAAAGTTTGTTAAAGATTTTGTAACTGTATGGGACAAAGTGATGAACCTAGATCGTTTTGACGTAATTTAAAAGGTCGAAAGATAGAGAATGAGAAAATGAGATTATAAATAAAAAAAGTGACCCGGTAACGAGTCACTTTTTTGTTATGTAATACTTTTTCAAATTCTGTACATTTAGCTACTTATTCGTTTACTTATCAAATTCTCCAATTTGCCATAGAATACAGCAGGATCTTGGGTAAAACATTTTTTTCAATCATATTCCTCAATGGGAACATGATGAACTGTTGCATATTCAGTCGGAAGATCTAGCGCTAAAAATGCTACCCAAAAATAATCGACAACATCTACTTCCAAAAAAAGTATAGAATTATCTATGCAATACTTAACGGAGGCATCTCGCAAATAAAAGGATAATTCTTCCATTTTGAATACGGAAACACATAGTATTCCTCCTAATAGTATCCTCAAGGCCTAATTTACAATAAAAAAGAGGGGATAATTCAAAATCATTAGCACTAATAAAATGACGAACTAATTTGGCTTAGAGAGATTGATTTTTTAATGTCCCATGTATTTAAGTAGATTTCCATTTTTTGCAATCGCGGTGAAAGGAAGTAAAAACTTAGAATTTTGCAATAAGCTTAAAAAGAGTTATTTCACCCATCGCCAAAACAAGTTTTCGCATTAGAGAGTTAGTTATAATTTACTTTCCTTAATCTTTTTTTCTAACTCTGCGTCTTTTTTACTAGTATTTGTTAAAGCATAGGCGAATGCAACACCAAATAATAAGGTGATTACTCCGGCGAAATAGGGTATAAAATCAATCATTTTTATTTTTTTTTATTAGATGTAAGTATATTCCAAAACAAAGTATTGAGGGTACCCAGAGTCCTATAAAAATCGCTTGATTTTCGTATCCATTAAAAAATAAAATCTCAGAGTACACTAATGACGCAAATGCCGCAATAAATAGCAATTTATCAGTCAAGTTAAATTTATAAAACATATTTTATTAATTATTTTTTCCTACATGTCTGGCTTGCGGGATGACGCCCCGTTTTTTTAGTGGGTTCTGGACTCCACTTTTTAAATCTATTTCTGTCAGATAGGGTGGTAAGACCATTGGCTATAGCGTACTGATTTTTACTTTAAACCTAACTTTAGTTGAGTTGATATAAAAAACCGTTGCATTGCTACAACGGTTTATAAAAGAATAAGTTAAAACTTACTTTGGCATAACCACGGTATCGATGGCATGAATAACTCCATTGGAAGCAGCTACATCAGCAAGAACAACTGTTGCAGTTCCGCCATTAGCATCAGTTAACATCACTTTTCCGTCTTTCAAGCTTAAAACTATTGTACCTCCCTGAACAGTTGTAACAGTGTATTTTCCGTTATTTTTGTTTATTGCATCAATTACTGTTGCAGCGTCAAACTTCCCTGCTACTACGTGGTACTTTAAAACAGCTTGCAATTTGTCTAAACTTTCTGGTTTCAATAAGCTGTCTAGAGTTCCTGCTGGAAGTTTTGCAAATGCTGCATTATTTGGTGCGAAAACCGTAAACGGACCGTCACTACTTAATGTTTCAACTAATCCAGCTGCTTTCACTGCCGTAACAAGCGTTGAGAAATCTGCATTTCCTGCTGCTACCCCTACAATGTTCGGTGTTTCGACAACTACTGTTGTGTCCATTACTACTGCTGTTGAATCAGCCATCTCTGTTGATTCGGCTTCTTTTTTCTGACCACAAGAAGCAGTTATTACTCCTACTAATACAAATGCACTAATTGTTTTTACTAATTTCATAATTACTATTTTAAGTTTAAATTAAATTAAGATACTCAAATATAAGCATTTATATGTTTTGTTTATTTTTTTTAACAAATAATTAAACAAATAATAAAATAGGGACCTAATAGCCGGTACTGTTTGTAATTAATTCTCTTAATTTAGAGTTGAGATTGGGTTACTTGAAGTAGGCCAAAAACAAGCAATTAATTATAACCATTGTTGGCGTTTCTTATTCTAAGTAGTAATTATGCTGTTTAACTAAGCTTTCCTTCGGCAAAAAGTCTTCTAATCTCTTTTTTGTCAAGTTTACCAACGCTTGTTTTGGGTACTTCATTTATGTAAACATAGTCTCTGGGAATCTGATATTTTACAAAATCTCTCGATAAAAATTCAATTAATTCGCTATCTGATATGGTATCTTTCTCATTCACTAAGACTATGGAAGCCAAAGGTTTTTCTATCCATTTTTCGTCTGCTATGGCAATTACTGCAGCTTCTTTAATTTTCGGATGCGCCATTAATGCCGATTCTAAGGCAACACTTGAAATCCATTCACCACCACTTTTTATAAGGTCTTTGGTACGGTCTTTAATTTCCATATAACCATCTTTATCGATCGTACTGACATCACCCGTTTTAAACCAACCATCTTGAGTAAAACCATCCTGATTATTCGTCTTAAAATAAGAATTGATAACCCAAGCCCCCTTTATTTGTAATTCTCCCATGGTCTTACCATCGGCGGGTGCCAAAGTCCCCTCATCTGTCATTATCCTTAATTCAACACCTGGAAAAGCAGTACCTTGTTTGGCACGAATGTTAAGCTTTTCGTTATCTGATAAATGGGTATGCAGTGATTGTAATCGTGAAACGGTACCCAAAGGAGATGTTTCTGTCATTCCCCAAGCTTGAACTCCCTTTATTCCAAAATCTTTTTCGAAACCTTCAATAAGACTTTTAGGTAATGCAGAACCTCCTACAATATATTCTTCAAGCGCCAGTTTTTCTTTTGGTGGATTCTTCTTCATGGCATCATAAACGCCTAACCAAATAGTAGGAACTCCGTTTGCTTTAGTAACCTGCTCTTCTTGAAGAATTTTAATAAGAACGTCTGGCTGTAAATTAGAGGAAGGTAGCACCATGTTTGATCCAGACAACAGACATAAATATGGAAATCCCCAAGCCATTACATGAAATTGTGGCACAATCAATAGAATGGTATCTAGATTGCTGTAGTTCCCTGCATTAGGTGATATAATGTTAGAAGCATGCAAATAAGTAGACCTATGAGAATATAAAACTCCTTTTGGTAAACCAGTTGTTCCGCTGGTGTAACACATTCCGCTGGCATCATTTTCGTTTAATGTTGGCCATTCAAAATGTTCCGATTGCTCTTCCAATAAATCTTCGTAATGTATTGTAATTAGTAACGAGGTTTTAAAATCTTTAGGTGCATTTATTAACACATAACATTCTACAGTTTCAAGTAGTGGGGCAATTTTTTCTAGTAGAGGGACTAAAGTAGCGTCTACAAAAATGACTCTATCTTCAGAATTGTTGATTATATATTCCGTTTGGTCGCTTGTCAATCTAATATTTATAGGATGACAAATGGCTCCAACACCTGAAATACCATAGTATAGCTCTACATGAGGCGCGTGATTCCATGCAAAAGTACCTACCATATCCCCTTTAGTGATACCTAATTTTAAGGTTAACGCATTGGCTAACTTTTTACATCGTTTATACAGATCACCAAAGCGATATTCCTGTCGTGTTCCATCTGGTAAATAGGTTATTATTTTTTTATGGTGATAGACGCTGTTTCCGTATTCAAGAATAGTAGTAGTTGTGAGTGGGTAATTCATTATTAAGCCTTCCATACTAAAAATTTTAAATGATTATTTAATGCTGTGGTGCTACTGGTTAGGGAATATTCGATTCCTATTTTAGACACTCCGTTTTTTAACAATAGCTTTAGTACATAATCATTTATTTTAAGTATGATATGTTGTAAAAACGGATTACTAGTTTACTGTTTTTTAATTGGGTCGATAGCGTCATTTTGCAACTCGACAATAACTTCATTTTTACGGTTGAAAACTTCAAAAGGAGGATTGTATCCTAAAAAGTAAAATCGGTTGGTGTACTTTATTCCCTCGACATCTAAAGCAGTCTTTAATTTCTCTTTATACTTTTCTATTTTTTTATCATTAGCCCAACCGCCAAAGGTGATGGCAGCTACAGTTTTTGCCGGTTCTTCTCTAAATTCTATCTGGGATTGACTAGGCTGAGGAAGCATTTCTTTTTTGAATTTCTTTGGAACCAAAAACATAACGGTCATAGAATCTCCCAGAGACACGGTTACAGGTGAGGTCATGGATATTTTTTCGTTCTTTTCATTTCCGCCAAAAATGTATCCAGCTAAAATAGAGAACCCTTTACTGGACGCCTCTTTAAATTCTTTTGTGGACAGTTTGACGGAAGTAAATAAACTTGCTTCGTAGCTGCGGATTTCAAATGTGTCGTATTTTTTATTGACTACATAAGCATAGGTTTCAATATTTTTTTGTTCTCTCATGGCATAAAGTTGAACAACAACAAAGGCTAAGAGTATTACTCCGAGTGAGATGAATAGTATTTTCATTTTTTGGATTTAAGGATAAAGCTATTTTCATTTTAAATGTGCGCCAGCATTCAGTAGCTTTGCCCTCTTGCTGTAAATGCAGACTGATTTGTTTCTGTTAAAGATAAGGGTTTTTTTGCGAAGAAAAAATCGAAGCTATCATATAACTTGTTACAGCACCAAAACGCTATTCTTTGCCGTTTTTATTCTTTAATTCCATCTGATATAAGTCAAAGTTCTTTGCCCAAAAATTTTCTTCGACTTTCATCAGTTTAAACCCCCTCTTTTCGTAGAATTTGTAAACGAGTTGAGTCGTTCTCACGATAATTATATCAACTTCAATATTTTTATTCAAATGGTTTATTCTGTATTCAGTTAATTTTCTTCCAATTCCTTTTCCTTGTGAATCAGGTTTGATAATATCCCAAGAAATTCGAGCCGTTTTTTCTTCTGGAAAATAGTTGATTCCACCGGCTCCTATAATTTCATGATTTTCTTCCACTATGAAGTAATCTTCTACCTCTTTATTCAGGTATTCTATCAAATATTTTTCTTCTGTGGGGTCAAAAAATCGCGGTGTGTTTGACCTTAGAAGTTCAATCACTGCGACTTTGTCATTTTGGATATAAGGTCTTATTTTCATTTTTTTTTAATTAATACCAATGTTCTCCCACCTCTAGCCGTTTTCAAACTTATAGGAATAAGTGTTTTGTGCTGAAAGAAAATAGTTCAATTTCATTAGTTCTTAAATGGTCTCTCATAACTTTTATATAGCTCTGACAAAGCCAGATTTATTTATTAAGCTAATATATAAATAAAATAGTACAAATCATCTGCGGGATATTTTCTTTGCTTGATGGCTAGATATCGATGATTTCGATGCTGTCATTTTAAAATACTAGAATTTTTTAGAAACAATAATTCCATCAACTTCTTATCTTTGTTCTAATTTTTTATTGAAGCCTAAAAATAAAAATCATGATATTAGATAGAAATTTTATTCTCGAAGGAGCGTTACAAGAGCAATTTACAATAGATTTAAGTTATTCTGAATCTCAGGAACAAAAAGGGGTCATCATTTTTTGTCATGGATTTAAAGGCTTTAAAGACTGGGGTTGTTGGCAGATGATAGCCAATTATTTCGTAGAAAATGGTTTTGCTTTCTTAAAGCTTAATTTTTCGCATAACGGAATGGGACTAGAAGATTCAGTCGAGTTTACGGATCTCGATAAATTTGCTACCAATACTTTAGGAAAGGAAATGGAAGATATTGGGAGCGTGGAACAATTTATAGTCAACGAATTACCAGAAATATTGCCAGTAATAAACACTGATAAAATTTTTATTATCGGTCATAGCAAAGGAGGTGTTTCGGCATTATTGTATTGCACTCAATATGAAACTAAAATTGAAAAAATATGTACATGGGCGAGTCCGTTTGATTTTCATCGCAGTTGGAATTCAAAATTTATTGACAAGTGGAGAACTGAAGGTGTTCAGTATATTAAAAACGCGAGAACGAATCAAATGATGCCTTTGAACATAGAAGTTTTGGAGGATCTGGAAACCAATAGAGAAAAGTACAGTTTGATTAATGCGAGTCAAAAGCTCCGATTTCCGTATTTGATGATTCAAGGAACAAATGATGAAGCCGTTAAAATGGAGGAGTTCAATTTGTTAAAGAAACATTTTACCAAAGCAAAAAGTCATATTATTTTGGGAGCCAATCATGTTTTTGGAGGGTCGCATCCTTATTTAGGAACAGCATTACCAGAACATACTAAAGAATTGGTGGTTGTGACTAAGGATTTTTTCTTGTAGCTGGTACTATGGAGCAATAAAGAAATAAAGAAAAAAGATTGTCTTCCATAAACTGACCGCACTTTAAGAGAGTGGTATTTGGGATATGCTTTACGGTCTTAGCGGCTTTACTTTTTTATTCAAACAGTTTTATTGTAAAATAAAATAATTTAGTTCGGCCATATTTTTCGCTTAGAGTAGTGGAATCGCCATCAGTTTCGCTCAATCAAGGCTTCATGACTTCGTCCGTTCGCTATAGCTCGGGGGTTTGCTTTTAAAGTCCAAAGAATCATTAGCTGTTATGAACAACTTTTTATAAATTTTTCCATTCAATTATTTGATCTGGTTCAAAACTACTTATTCTTATAATTTGAGTAAGTTCAGATAATAGTATTTGAAAATTTTGAATTGATTTTTTTTCTTTTTTAGTATCTATTTACTTGGTCAATGTGTGAAAATCGAGGTCAATATTTTTGGGCTTTAATCCACTAAACTGAGCAGAAAACTATTTACTATTTAAATTAAAAGTATTGCAGTTGAACCTTTTTATTTTTTGGTAAAGACAATTAAGATTACGTTTTATTTTGTGATGGCTCATAGGAGTGATGTCTCTTTTTTTTACAAAATCTACATCTTGTTAAATTCCCAATATCTTGAATTCAACAGTAAATTTCTTCTCATTGTGTCTGAATTTGGCTTTGATGAAAACACCGCTAAACTCATTTCTTTGGACTATTTTACCATTGGATCTGCAAGGATGGAATCATTTTAGGTTTGTCACTGTATTCTCCCTCAATTTTTGTGGCCGCACTTTAGGAACAAATGGGGAAAAATAAAAAGCCTAGTAATAGAATCATACCTATTACTATCATGAATTTATTTTTGTTGCTTTTTGTAAAAACACATTATTGGGAATCATAATTTTTTCATCGGTCTCTGTCTTCAAGATCACATAGAATAGCCCTATATCAGACACTTTACCAGTAATATCAAATTCCTTATCAATAATTGTAATTGATTCTCCCAATTTAACAGGATGGCTTATGAAAATGATTAGTGCAGAAGATATGTTTGAAAGAATGGACCATTGGGCAAATAATGCTATACCGATAACTGCGAGAACAGAAGTAATAAAAGTCAGAAGCTTTGTCTGCTCAACTCCCCAGATTGCTATTATTATTGTTATTAGGATTACAAAATTGAATAAATTGATAAACTTCAAAATAGGTCTTATTCTGTATTTTGAATACTCGTATTTATGCTGAATCTTTGAAAGAAATTTTATAGTAACAAATCTTAAAATAAAGAAGGAGGTAACAGCAAGCATTGTCTCTATTATTCTAATGTCCATATCGTTTTTTGTTTTAATTGTGTAACATAGTTTGTGTAAATACTTCGGACGTCACTAGAGGCTATTGTCATTTTGCACATTGATAGCGGTAGTAATAATAACCGTTCAAAAAGCATATTTGACTCTAAAGTCAAAATTTATAAACCTGAGATGCTTAATCTATTCTATTTGTCTTCTTTATATAAGCAAAAGCTTCTTCTATATTCACAAAAAGATGCTCTTCTGCCACGAGATCAGGGATGATATCAATCGACCTTAATTTATCCATAGGTTGTTCTTGTAGATTGACTAGTAACACTTGTATTCCTAGTTGCTGCAAATCAAACACGATATCTTCTAAAGTATAAAGTCCCGATTGATCAATCAGCGGAACTTCATCCATTCGAATAATTAGAGACTTAATCTTTTTATCCATAGTGGCAACCTGATTTTTAAGATGCGTTGTAAATCCAAAAAAAAGGGGTCCTTTCAAGTGCTTGATTACTACTTTATCTTTATATTCATCATAGAAAGACAATTCATCTTGCCATGGTTTTTCATCTTTCAAGTTTTCTATAGATTCTATGGTAATACCCTTTTCACCAAGGTCACTTGCCTTTTTCATAAATAAGATAGATGCTAGTGCTACACCAAGGCCAACTGCTTGGATTAAGCTGCCGAAGGTAGTTATTAAGAGGACTAAAATTAGAACGATGGCATCTGCTCTAGGTACTCGCAGCAAATGTTTTAAGCCTTTGATATCAATAATTTTGAAGCCAATAGGAATTAATAACCCTGCCAAAACTGATAGTGGGATATATGCCGCTAATGAGCCTAAACCTAAAAGAACGGCTAATAAAAATAAGCCATGAATGGCTCCTGAGATCCGGGTTTTACCTCCAGCATTAATATTGACTACGGTGCCTTTTGTTGCTCCTGCACCAGGGATTCCCCCAAAAGCAGCTGCCAACATATTGCCTATTCCTTGTCCAATCAATTCCCGATTACTGTTGTGGCGTGTTTTAGTCATATTGTCTGCAATTACCGAAGTCAATAAGGAGTCAATGCTACCAAGGACAGCTAGAACGGCAGCATATTCTATTATTAATGGGTACGCTTCGGATGGTATATTGCTAAACATGGTTCCAATTTGCAAAGACGGAATCCCTGATGGAATTTCTCCAATTATGGGCACATCCCAACTTAGAAAATAACCAGCTAGCGCTGCGATGACCAAGGCCGCCAGTGCACTTGGAATGGCTTTAGTGATTAACGGAAATAAATAATAAATCAATACAGTTAAAATGCCTAATGCAAGCGCATGAATATTAAATTCTGAAAAAAGTCTAGGTAAATCTCCCAATATTATAAAGGTTGATTTAGCCGAAGTAAGTCCCACAAAAGGGAATAATTGAAGAAGTATAATAATCAGTCCCACTCCACTCATAAACCCAGAGATTACTGGATATGGAAAATATTTGACATACCCAGCAATGTTTATGAGTCCAAAAACAATCTGTAGGGCTCCGCCTAACAGAAAACTTAGTAATATAATCCCCATTGCCGCTTCTAGGCTTCCTGTCAATTGGATTCCAGCTACAACTAAAGCTGCAGAAACCACCGTCATAGGTCCTGTTGGTCCACTAGCTTGAGTTGGAGTACCTCCAAATAGTGCTGCAAATATCCCTACCATAATAGCTCCATAGAGACCTGCTGTAGCGCCCATTCCTGATTGTACACCAAAGGCAAGGGCTAGGGGTAAGGCCACCACTCCAGCGACTAGACCACCAATTAAATCTCCTTTTAAATTGCTGAAATCTACTATTTTTGATATCATAAGTTTAGTTTTGTTGATTCAGTAAATGTTGAAAAACGATAGTTCATTCCATAATTTTTTCAACGGGTTTTATTATACACATATTTAAATCATACAGATTCAGAATTGTAGTTATCAAATTTAGAATCTTAAGTAACGTAACAAGAAAATATTAGTTTTTTAAACCCTCTTTTATTTGAATTGATTTGTCGATTTTGTTGTATTTAATTCTTATTCTTGACGTTTCTTCAAATTTGTGCAACTTTTATGTAGTTCAAGTGTCTACTAAGCTAATATATAAATAAAACAGTATAAATCCTATAGATCATTTTTATGCTAAGTAATGGATAGTTGTGAAAGTTATTTTGTATTTTATTGATTTATAGCGAAATATAGAAAAAAGATTGTGACATACAGCTCGACCGTGCTGTAACGGAGTGGAAGCGGGATACGCCCAAAAAGAGGAAAGATTATTTTTTAATTAAAGAAAAACATTAGTATAAAGTTAGTATCAGCGCATCCTCTTTTAATGTTTCTTCCTATTCCGCAGTATGCCTCCGTTAGCCTCTTTAATGTATTGAATATACATAAAGGCATACGGGTCGATTTTTAAAATATCTTCCTTAATACGCAATAACTCTAAACGAGTTACAATTGTTACGATAATATCGCAATCGTGTTTCACATCAAAACTTTTCGGCAAATAACCGCGTTCGCCTTTGACAATAGTAATACCCTTTTTAAACTTATTTACAATTAGGGATTTAATCAACTCACTATTTCCCGAAATAATATTCAAAGCGGTATATTGTTCGAGGCCATTTGCGACATAGTCTAGCGACTTTATCGCTGCGAAGTAAGTAACAATAGAGTATAAAGCTGTGGTTATCCCAAAATACCAAGCAGCAGCCAAAAACAATAAGGTATTCATAGCAAAGATAACTTCGGAAACATTTAACCCGATCTTCTTAGTAGTCAGTACGGCCAATATCTCAAATCCATCAGCAGCAGAACCGCCACGGATACAAAAACCCATGCCAATGCCAATCAAGCAACCACCAAACAAAGCAATTAACAACGGATCTGAAGTCACCGCTTCAAAATGAACAAACGTTACCCCAAGCGCAAGCAATAGGACCGTTACTAAGCTGTGTAAAGCAAAAGTATTTCCTAATAATTTTTTGCCTAAAAACAAGAAAGGTAAATTGATAATGATAACTAGCCATGCGAAGGAGATATGTGTAACTTCATGAAGTAAAATAGAGATGCCAGTAACACCACCATCTAAAAATTTATTTGGGATCATAAATCCTTTTAAAGCCAGAGTCATAAATGAAACACCAATTAGGTTTAGTATAATGTTTTTTGGATTGAGTATGTCTTTCCAATCTATAGGAGGGTGTTCGTGTTGCATGTTTTTATTATTGTTAAAAACGTTAATAAGATACTAATTTAAGAAAAACTATCTTAATTTCTTAATAAACATACCGTATCTTTGTATTCGCTTTAGGTCATACTACTCCAAATCTTATTTGTGTTGCCCCACCAAATTAATTAATGGTCTTTAATAAATTCGTATTTATTAACCTTTAAATATATTAATTATGGCAAAATCAGTAGTAATAACATTAACTGTTCAAGCAAGCACACTTTTTAATTTGCTAAACCCCACACCAATTCAAATTGGTGCTTGTTGTTCTCTCTCTGATGACAATGGTGGTTCAGGATCACCTATTGAAAATTTTACATCAACAGTTTTTATAGATAAAAATGTAAAATGGAAAGGAGAAACTCCAGATAAAGGATTTAGTATTGCAATCGATAGTATTGCCTATGATTCTAAAGGTAAAGATGTAGATTTTTTTGATGTATCTATAATACCTGGCTCAGGAGGAAGATCTGGAAACGCAAATGCAAACGTTAAAAAAGACGATAGTCTCAAAGGAAAATTGGATGTGTATACTTTAAATTTTAAAGTATATGATTCAGGAAATAACTTTAAATCTTTTCCAATTGATCCAAAACTAGTAATAAATCCGTAGTAGTAATGAGATTTTATATCCTTTACATTAAAATCTCACTATTATGCAGCTTTGTATTATTGCTGTCTACAATGATCATGGCCCAAGAGCAAAAGATAGCCGATAGTCTTACAGTAATTTATAAGAAAGGAAATCTCAATAAAATGGATAAATTCGAGTTATTGAGAAACCTTTCTTTTAATGAAATAAATGATTTGGATTTATCTCTACGCTATGCCGATGAACTTATTGCACTTTCTTCGGCCGAAAACAATTATTTGTACCTTCATAGGGGATATTATCAAAAAGGAAACAAACATCGTCTGGCAGGAGACTTAAACAAATCATTAGCTGCTTTCTTTAAAAGTGCAACAGCTGCCACTAAAGCAAAATATACGGTAGGCGAAGGAGTTAGTTATTCTGCAATCGCAGATGTATATTCTGTTATGGGGAATGCCAAAAATGCCGAACTCTATTATACCAAAGCGATTGCCTTATTGCGAACTACCGATAATGCTATAGCTTTAGCCTCTGCATTACTAAATGCAGGTGATGACTCTTTTAGAAATAAAAAGTACGATAAAGCCTTAGTATATTTTAACGAATCTGGTGCGCTATTCAAAAAAGCAGACTACTTGATTGGTACCGCCTATAATTTAGGAAACATAGGTAAGGTTTATGCTGAGCAAGGTAGAGATAAATTAGCAATGATAAATATAACCGAAGCCATCAATATGCTTGAAGTGTACCAAGATTATTACGGCATTTCGGATTATCTGATTAATATTGCTGAAATCTATTCAAAACGGAACGATTGGCCAACGGCAGTCCATTATGCAAAACGAAGTTTAGAATTAGCTCAAAAATACGGATTGAAAGAACAAGTTAGTGTTTCGAATCTAAAACTATCGGAACTCTATGAAAAAGTGGGTAACACCTCACAATCATTAAAATATTATAAAGATCATATTACCTACCGCGATAGTGTTACGAATCTAAAAGCAGTACAGCAGATGGCTGATTTAAGGACAAACTTTGAAGTATCCAAAAAACAAGTACAGGTCGACCTCCTCAAAAAAGACCAAGAGATACAACATTTAAAAACCAAGAGACAAAGAAATTTAATCTATGCTATTGGCTTTTCTAGTTTTTTAATTATGCTGTTAGCCATAGGGTTATACCGTAGATATAAATTTATAAAAGAAACAAAAGTCATCATTGAAGAAGAGAAAAAACGTTCAGATACTCTATTATTAAACATCCTACCAGAAGAAACGGCACACGAACTAAAACAAAACGGTAGAGTTGAAGCCAAGAAGTTTGAATCAGTTACCGTTCTTTTTACTGATTTTAAAAGCTTTACGCAATATGCCAACATTTTATCTCCAGAAAAATTAGTAGAAAGTATCGATTATTATTTCTCGAAATTTGATGTGATAATGGAGAAATATGGTTTAGAAAAAATAAAAACGGTAGGTGATTCTTATATGTGTGCAGGAGGTTTACCGTTTCCGACGAAAGACCATGCACAGAAAATGATTTTGGCAGCCCTAGAAATAAATGATTTTGTAAAAACTTCTTTAACTGATAATTCAAATTGTCAAACCCGTTTTGAAATACGTATAGGTATTAATTCGGGACCAGTAGTAGCAGGAGTTGTAGGTAGCAAGAAATTTTCCTACGACATTTGGGGCGATACCGTAAACATTGCTTCGAGGATGGAGTCTAACTCTGAAGAAGGAAGAATAAACATTTCTGAGAATACGTATGCCTTGATAAAAGATAGTTTTGCCTGTGAGTATCGAGGTGAAATTGAAGTAAAAAATATTGGCAGAATGAAAATGTATTTCGTAAATGAAATTAGAAATATTTGAATTTTGTGAAATTTGGAACAATCGAAAAAGAAGCTATTCTGCTTCAAATTACAAAAAAAACACAAGAATTTAATATTCAAATTAATTACAAAAATGGTATTATAACTAATAGTGCAGTTTTTGTTTTGATAGCAGGTACAATCTATTAGATTTTGATGGTGCATAGGAACTGCAACGGAGTGGAAGCGGGGATACGCCGAAAAAATAGTCATAAAAAAATCCGATTGATGTACACCAATCGGATTTCTATATTTATTGAGATGAGATTACTTCGTTCCAATATTTACCGGAACTAGCAACGAAGATCTACAAGTGAATCACTTCGCCATAAGCGTCAGCAACTGCTTCCATTACCGCTTCACTCATTGTAGGGTGAGGGTGAATTGCTTTTAGGATTTCATGTCCTGTAGTTTCCAGTTTACGAGCTACAACTGCCTCGGCAATCATATCAGTAACTCCAGCGCCTATCATGTGACATCCTAACCATTCACCATATTTGGCATCAAAAATTACTTTTACAAATCCGTCTGGTGTTCCAGAAGCTTTTGCTTTTCCTGATGCTGAGAATGGGAATTTACCAACTTTTAATTCGTATCCTTTTTCTATAGCTTGTTTTTCAGTTAAACCTACCGAAGCAATTTCAGGAGTAGCATAAGTACAACCCGGTACGTTTCCGTAATCGATAGGTTCTACATGCATTCCTGCAATTTTTTCCACACAGTTGATTCCTTCAGCAGAAGCTACGTGAGCTAATGCTTGTCCTGGCGTAACATCACCAATGGCATAGTATCCAGGAATGTTTGTTGCGTTGTATGCGTTTACAAGAATTTTATCTCTGTCAGTAGCGATTCCTACTTCTTCCAGTCCGATGTTTTCAATGTTAGTTTTAATTCCAACAGCTGAAAGTAAAATGTCTGCTTCTAGGATTACTTCTCCTTTGGCCGTTTTTACAAATGCTTTTACACCTGCTCCAGTAGTATCAATTTTTTCAACAGAAGAGTTGGTCATGATTTTCACTCCAGATTTTTTCATAGAACGTTCCATTTGTTTCGAAATGTCTTCGTCTTCAACAGGAACAATATTTGGCATGAATTCAACAATAGTTACCTCAGTACCCATTGAATTGTAAAAATGTGCAAATTCTACTCCTATCGCTCCAGAACCTACGATGATCATTGATTTTGGTTGGGTTGGTAAAGTCATTGCTTGACGGTAACCAATCACTTTTACGCCATCTTGTGGCAAGCTTGGCAACTCACGAGAGCGAGCTCCAGTAGCAATGATAATATGGTCTGCACTATATTCTGTAACTTTATTGTCTTTGTCAGTAACATCAACTTTTTTTCCTGGTTTTAGTTTTCCAAAACCATTAATTACGTCAATTTTATTTTTTTTCATCAAGAATTGAACTCCTTTGCTCATGTCTGAAGCAACAGTTCTACTGCGTTGTACTACAGCAGGGAAATCTTTATCAAATGATGAAACAGTCAATCCATAATCAGAAGCATGTTTTAGATAATCAAAAACCTGAGCTGATTTTAATAATGCTTTGGTTGGGATACAACCCCAGTTCAAACAAACGCCACCTAAGCTTTCTTTTTCAATTACGGCTACTTTAAAACCTAATTGGGATGCTCTAATGGCAGTAACGTATCCGCCTGGTCCACTTCCTAAAACAATGATATCGTATTTCATTTTATAAGTTTTTCTAAATTAATTTGAATTGCGAATTTAAGAATTTATTCTGTTTTGGGAAAGATTCCGACTAACAAAGTTTTAAAGATTGAAAAAGTGGGGTTTAGGAGAGTGTTTGGGGAAAGAGTAGTGGGGTAAAAGTAGGGGGTAAGTGATAAATTTACCTTTAAGCTCATAAAATTTTTAAATCATATAAGTCATATAAGTTTTAGAAAAGTCCTTTGCAGAGTAGTATATAAGTATGATTCTGCACTGCTTATTAGTTTTAAAAAGATCCGTGAGAATCCGTTTTATCCGAGTTCTCCGCGTTCTATTTTGAAGTTATAACTTAATTAGGCCTAAGTTGTATGTGGGTAGACTTTTTTAAACACACAGAAACATAGATTTTAGGTATTGTTACGAAGATATTTAATTCCTCATAGTATTACATAGGAGCCTAGTTTTAATACAATGATTGATTAATCAAAAAGGTTTAAAACACACCTCACGGTTTATTCTCGATCGTTATAGAAGAAAAAAAATAGAACCTTTGCGATAACTTTGTGTTTTTTACGGTTAAAAAATTAATTAGCTACCGAAAACTGAGAATCATATAGGTTCTTATAGTACCCATTTTCTTTGTTGATTAATTCCTGATGCGTTCCTTGTTCTACAATTAATCCCTTATCCATCACTACAATTTTATCAGCATTGATAATGGTTGCCAGTCTGTGGGCAATTACAATTGAGGTTCTTCCTGTTGTGATTGTTTCGGTGGCACGTTGAATTAATTCTTCAGAATACGTATCAATCGACGAAGTCGCTTCATCTAGAATAAGAATGCTCGGATTACTCACATAAGCTCTTAAAAAAGCAATCAATTGACGTTGTCCAGAAGACAACATTACACCGCGTTCTTTTACATCAAAATCATAATTATCCGGTAAACTCATTATAAAGTTATGCACCCCAATTTCCTGGGCTGCAGCCAAAACATCTTCTCTTGTAATTTCAGGATTGTTCAACGTAATATTGTTGAAAATAGTATCGGCAAATAAGAATACATCTTGCAATACTACCGCAATTTGCTTGCGGAGCGAACCTAAAGTGTAGTTTTCAATGTTCTCATTATCGATGCAAATGGTACCGCTGTTAATTTCATAAAAACGGTTTAGTAAATTGATAATAGTAGATTTCCCAGCGCCTGTAGAACCTACAATAGCGACAGTTTCTCCCGCTTTGACATTCAAATCAATTCCTTTTATTACTTCTTCATCAGGAATGTAGCTAAAATGGACATCTTTGAACTGAATATTTCCTAGAAATAAAGGAGCTTCAACAGTTCCTGTATCTTGAATCTGATCTTCGGTATCGATAATGGCAAAAACACGATTTGCGGCAATCATTCCTAGTTGCATCTCATTGAATTTATCAGCAATCTGGCGTAATGGATTAAACAACATCCCTATGAACATCGTGTACGAAAACAAATCTCCAAAAGTGGTAAAATTATCCCCATTCAGAATCTTGATTCCACCATAAAAGATAATAAAACCAAGAGTTAACGAGGAAATAATATCGGCAATGGGAAAGAAAATTGAGTTATAAAGGATTGTTTTTATCCAAGCTTTTTTATGTTTATCATTTATTTCTTTGAATTTGTCGGCTTCAATTTCTTCCCTGTTGAACAGTTGTACAATCTTCATTCCCGTTACGCGTTCTTGTACGAAGGAATTCATGTTTGAAATTTGGTTTCGCACATCCTCAAAAGCCACTTGCATCTTACGTTGAAATATTCTCGTGATAAATACTAAAACAGGCATCGCAACAATCACAATCCAAGTCAGTTTCCAGTTCATGTAAAACATGAAAAACAGCACAACCACCATTTTCATTAAGTCACTGATAATCATAAACAAACCCTGACTGAAAATACGCGCGATTGATTCGATATCCGATACAGATCGTGTTACCAGTTGACCAACCGGTACCAAATCAAAATATTTCATTCTGAAACTTAATATGTGTTTGAATAATTTGATTCTAATGTCTTTTACGATGTCCTGACCCAACCAGTTCGCCCAAAAAACAAAGTAAAACTGGGAGAAAACTTCGAGCAAAAGCACAATACCCATTAAGGTGATGTAGTATAATAAGCCTTTGGCATCCTCAGTTTGTATGTATCCGTCTACGGTTTGCTTCAGTAAATACGGGCGCAACGCAGCAAATACTGATAAGGAGATGGCAAACACAATTACGCCGTTAAAACGCCATTGATATGGTTTGGTGTATTGTAATATTCGTTTGAATAATCGGGTGTCGAATGCTTTTGCTTTCATGTTTTTTAAGCTGAATTTCTTTCAGTTTTTATTTAGAGCTATTTCCTGCTATTCATTTCAATCTTTATATTTTTAAAGAAAAAACATAAAGGATTTTCATTGCTATCAGGGGTAGCGTATTTAGTGTTCCTAATTAATAAATGTTTTTTTTAACTCCATTTATTTTATAAATAATCGTATTCTATTTCAGTCAGATATAAACCATGTGCTGGTACTGAAAATCCAGCTTTATCTCTATTTTTATTTAGTATGATAGTATTAAAATCATCAAGTGTAATCTTGTGTAAGCCAACGTTTACCAATGTTCCCACAATCGAACGCACCATATTTCTCAAAAAACGATTGGCCGAAATCGTAAATACAAGTTGGCTCCCTTTCTGTTTCCAATTAGCTTCAAAAATCGTGCAATCAAAGGTGTTTACGTCCGTGTTTACTTTAGAGAAACATTGAAAATCAATATGATTAAACAATAATTTTGCTGCTTTATTCATCAAGGCAACATCTAATTTTTGATAAAAGTACCAACTTTGTTCTTGCAAAAATGGATCCTTAAAAGTGTTGATGTGGTATTCATAAGTTCTCTTTAAAGCATCAAAACGAGCATGGGCTTCGTCTAGAACGGCAATAATATCGTAAACCGCAATATCTTTTGGTAAAAAAGAATTGAGTTTATGAACTAAACTCGGAATATCAAAAGGGGTTTCAAAATCAAAATGAGCATACATTTCCTTGGCATGAACACCAGTATCTGTTCGTCCGGCTCCCATAATACTGATTTCTGAGTTGAGCAATGTAGAAATAGCCTTGTTCATCGTTTCTTGAACTGACGCCGCGTTCGGTTGGTATTGCCAGCCGTGATATAGGGTTCCGTTATATGCTAATTTTATAAAATACCTCATTTGAACTTTCAGATTTCCCCACTATACTTCAGAATCATATGGCGCTGAAGGAAACCGTGTTTACACATTTAAAGATGCAAAGATACTTATTTAATTTTTTTCAAGTAGAGGCAAAGTCATATTGTTTTTTGAAGAAAAACTTATTTTTTATTTGGAATTGGAATGTCTAATTTTACCAAGATTTATAGCCCAGATAGAAGCGATATCCTTTTTATTTTTTTTCTTTCAAAAAATAAAAAGATACAAGCGGATAGCTGGATTAGCTCCTGAAAATTAAAAATCAAAGTGCACAAAAGCCTAAAAAAACATATACAATTTTGAGTAAAAAAATCCTTTTGCTTTCTGATACACACAGTCACATTGATGATACCATATTGAAATATGTCACTCAGGCTGACGAAGTTTGGCATGCGGGTGATATTGGCGATTTAACTGTGACTGATACTTTAAAGAAACTAAAGCCGTTGCGAGCGGTTTATGGGAACATTGATGATGCCAAAGCACGTTTGGAGTTTCCTTTGCACAACCGTTTTATGTGCGAAGGGGTCGATGTATGGATTACGCATATCGGGGGTTGTCCTGGGAAATACAATCCCGCCATAAAAGCGGAGATGGCTGCAAATCCACCCAAATTATTTATTTGTGGGCATTCGCATATTTTGAAGGTGATGTTCGACAAAAAATATAATTTGTTGCATATGAATCCGGGAGCCTGCGGGAAAAGTGGGTTTCATCAGGTACGTACCATGCTGCGCTTTGTAATTGAGGGCGACAAAATAAAAGACTTGGAAATTATTGAAATTGAAAAGCGAGTATAACTAGGCCTTATATAAAATAGGTACTTTAATATGTATAGATGTTCCAGAATTTAGCTTGGACTGTATCACTATTTCGCCTTTCATATTGTTTATTCTGGCACGTATTTGATTTAGTCCAAAACCTTCTATAGCATGGTATTCATTGGTGTCAAAGCCTGTTCCATTATCCCAAACTTGGATCAGTAATTTATCTTTTACTTCCTGTAAACTAAGTGTTGTGTTTTTGGCGCCACTGTGTTTAATAACGTTATTGAGTAGCTCCGTTACTATAAAGTACATTTTCATTTCAAATTCATTATTATAGCGTGTTTTTTCATCGATTGTGCTTGAGTATTCGAATTTTAGATGGGAATTTGAGTTTTTCTCGCACAAATCATTAAGCGCATAAAATAAGCCGAAACGCGCCAAAAGTGCAGGTAGCAGTTCATGTGATAAATCACGTACCTTATCATGTGCTCGTTTTAAGATGGCTTTTGTCTTTGCTATTTCTTCTGATTCGATATTATTCTTCGAACTAAACACGCTTAAATGTAAACCAGCCGATGAAAGTAAAGCGCTTATGTTGTCATGCAAGAAATTAGCTATTTTTTTTCGTTCTAGCTCTTGACCATCGATAGTCGCATTGATAATATTTTCCTGAATTTTACTTTGGATGTCGTTGAGTTTGTTTTTTTGCTTCAGTTTTGTGTTCTGAAAGAAAAAGTAGAAAAGAATTATAATTATTAGAAGCAAGGAGATAATAATGATACTAATTTGTTTGTTTTTGGACTGTTTTTCCAAAAGTACCTGTTGTTTTGTTTTGTATTTTGTTTCGATATTATCAATCTCTCTTTTATACTCATCTAATTCCAAATTAATTCCGATAACATTGATTTTCTTAAGCTTTTCTTCATAATTGAGTTCTGTAGTGAGAGTATTATAAATGGCTAAATTTTGGTACGCTTTTTTAAAGTCGCCATTTTTTAATAAAAACTTAGAGTATTCTTGATGTGTAAATGATAGATCTGATTTTTCATTTCCTTTATTTCCCAGTAAGATCGCGTTTTCAAAGTATGAAGTTGCTTTTTCAGGTTGATTTTTAAAGTCATAATACATTCCATTAAGCATGTTTAAGGCAACAATTGTTGATTCATCACCAAATTTCGGATGGTATTTATTGACAAAATTCAGATAAGGTATGCCTTTGTTAAAATCACCAATGTCAAAATAAGCCCAAGTTATATTAAGTTTTGTAAAAACAATCTGGACTGAATCCTTGTTTTTTTTGCTATAATCAAGTGACTTTTTATAATATTGAATTCCTTTTTCATATTGTTTTTTATCAAAACAGTAGATGTTTCCTAAATTGTTGTAGAGCCAGTTTTTTAATTCACTGTTATTTGTTCTGTCAGCATATACAAGTCCTTTTTGGTAGTAGAAAAAAGCTTTGTCAAATTCACTCAATTCGTCGAAATTAGCGGCAATCGTATTATAACATGTTGCTATGCTATTGTCATCTTTTATAGCTATTGCTAATTTTAAAGCAGTTCTTGATTTTATTAAAGATTTTTCAAATTTACCAGCTTTCATTAGGACGGTAGCTTCATTTGTCATTTCTTTTATTTCTTCTTTGGACGGAATTTTATTTTGAGAAAATAGGGAATTGCAAAAAAGAGTTAGAGATAAAAAAATTAACAAAAATCTGATTTTAAACATAGAAGGGATAGTGTTTGTTAAAGTTCTTTTGTGATATAAAGTGAATGTTTAGGAACGATTTGTTGCTGAAATGCAATTGTGTTTTATATCCTTATGATTTAATTAATTTGTTTTTAATAGCAAATTTAACCAAGCTGATGGTGTTCTTTGCTTTTAGCTTTTTCATTATATTTTTGCGGTGCGTTTCTACGGTATTAGTGCTGATAAACAATTTTTCACTTATCTCTTTTCCGCTATGTTCTAATGCAATCAAAGTAATGATTTCAACCTCTCTCCCAGTCAAGATGGAATCTATTGTTGCGTTTTCCTTGTTTAATTTTGAGTTGTCTTTTGTAGCAGAATTAAATATTTTCTCTCTCACAGACTTACAAAAATATTCTTCTCCATTTGCGACCGCTTGAATAGCTTCCACAATATTCTCTCCCGCACATTGTTTTGTCAAATAACCACTCGCTCCTAATTTCATGACTTCCTTGATAATCTTTAAGTCATCATAACTGGAAAGGATGATCACTTTGCAGGGATAGCCTTTTTTAGCAAACTCTTTTATTACTTCTATTCCGTCTTTTTTTGGCATGCTAATGTCCAGAATAAGAATATTTGCTTGATTATTTGTTACTTCATCATAAAGGGTGCTTCCGTCTAAAGAGAACCCGATTACTTCAAAATTAGAGACTGTATTTAATAACGTGCGCATACCATCTATTAGTACTTGATGATCATCTGCCAGGTGTATTCGTATTTTATCTATCATGCTGTAAAAGATTACACCAAAAATAGGAAAAAAAAGCATAATAGTTTATTTAAACCGTTTTATTTATTGAATTATTCTTAGCTATAGGCACAAAAAAACCCGAATTTACATCCGGGTTTTCTTCGCATAATAAACTAATATTATGGGTTTACCTCAATCTGTCCACAGATTTTACAAGATCTTCATCCTTTTTGATGGCTTTATTAGCTAAAACTAATAATACGATAGCAACAATAGGTAGAAACATCCCAATACCTTTCTCAGAAACAAGAACTGTTTCTCCAGATATATTTAGTGAACGATATACAAATAATCCCAATAAAATTAAATTTAAAATTATATTCAATCTGCCAATAACAAATTGATTCTGTCTTTTTTTATAGGAAACAATACTCACTACGGCAAGTGTCGTGCTTAAACCCAAAAGTATAACATAAAACTGATTTTGCACAAAAAAATATTCTTTTCCATCGTTCATAGTCCATAATGGAAATAAAAAAGGCAATATTCCGGTCACTACAAAAGCAAGAAATAAATATATCGTTTGAATTCTTTGTATCATTTGGTTAAATTTGTTTGACAAAAATATATTTTCTTTTTTGAAAATACTATTGTATCATTAAATTTTATTCGTATTATTGCAGAAGAGTACCGTAAGCACTTCATACTGCGGTCAATTCATAATAATATAGTTACTACCTATCTTTTTAGTATTATCCAATTTAATTAAACCAATAGAACATTCATGTTTGATATTTCTGCATTAAAAGAAATGAAGCTTTCTGAGCTTCAAGCTATAGCTAAAGCAGCTAAAACTATAAAGTTTAACGGTGTTAAAAAAGAAACCTTAATTGGTCAGATTTTAGAACAGCAAACGACTAGAGTTGAGCCAATTTTAGATTTAAAAATAGAATCTGTTGTCGAAGACGATAAGCCTAAAAGAGCCCGTATCGTTCCTCTGAAAAAGGCAGCCATTCAAAAAGCAAAAGTAATTCCTACTAATAGTGAAGATACTCTAGTAGATACAGATCTTCAAGCTAAGATAGATGTTCCTTCAGAAGTGCGCTCTCAAGTTGAAGCTATGAATGAAACGAAATCACTTGACGAGTCTTCAGTGCCAGAAAAAAAAGTAGGTAAGATTATTAAGTTTAATAAATCAGCCTACGAAAAGAAAATTGCTTTAAAAAAGGATAAAGAAGAAGCAAAGGAATTAAATAAGGAAACTGAAGAGGTTGCTGCGAATGATGCTTCTGAAATGCAAGAAATAGTAGCGCCGGTAAAGAAAGCAAATCCAAATCAATTAAATAAGCAAAATCAAAACCCGAATTTTAAAAGTAAGAAAAGTAACTTTAGGGATTCTGATTTTGAATTTGATGGAATAATAGAAAGTGAAGGTGTTCTTGAAATGATGGCCGATGGCTATGGTTTCTTACGTTCTTCAGATTATAATTATTTAGCATCACCAGATGATATTTATTTATCAACATCTCAAATTAGATTATTCGGACTTAAAACCGGAGATACAGTTAAAGGCGTGGTGCGTCCTCCGAAAGAAGGAGAAAAGTTTTTTCCGTTAGTAAAAGTGTTAAAAATAAACGGACACGACCCTCAGGTTGTTCGTGATAGAGTTTCATTCGAACATTTAACACCTGTTTTTCCATCAGAAAAATTTAATTTGGCAGAAAGACAAAGTACTATTTCAACTCGAATTATTGATTTGTTTTCTCCAATAGGAAAAGGACAGCGTGGTATGATTGTCGCACAGCCAAAAACAGGTAAAACCATGTTGTTGAAAGAAATTGCTAACGCAATTGCTGCTAATCATCCAGAGGTTTATCTTATTGTTTTACTAATAGATGAACGTCCAGAAGAAGTTACAGACATGCAACGTAGTGTGCGTGGAGAAGTTATTGCTTCTACTTTTGATAGAGAACCTCAAGAACACGTTAAGATTGCTAATATAGTGCTTGAAAAAGCAAAACGATTAGTAGAATGTGGTCATGATGTAGTGATTCTTTTAGATTCTATTACGAGATTGGCTAGAGCATACAACACAGTACAACCTGCATCAGGTAAAGTATTGAGTGGGGGTGTAGATGCTAATGCACTACAAAAACCAAAACGATTCTTTGGAGCTGCCCGTAATGTTGAAAATGGGGGGTCTTTGAGTATTATTGCCACTGCATTAACTGAGACTGGTTCGAAAATGGATGAAGTTATTTTTGAAGAATTCAAAGGTACCGGTAATATGGAATTACAATTGGATAGAAAAATTGCTAATAAACGTATCTTCCCTGCAATTGACTTGACATCTTCTAGTACAAGACGTGATGATTTATTATTAGATCAAAAAACCTTACAGAGAATGTGGATCATGAGAAAATACCTTGCAGATATGAATCCTGTTGAAGCCATGAGTTTTATAAATGATCGTTTCAGACAAACTAAAAACAATGAAGAGTTTTTAATCTCGATGAACGATTAAACTAGAGAAAACAGATTAGTTTATTTTTAAACATAAAAAATCCTCGAACGTAGACAGCTACTGTTTCGAGGATTTTTGTTTTAGATTATTTTCTAATAAAAAACGCCTTCAATTTGAAGACGTTTTGTGTATATAAGTGATAGCTATTATTGTTTTGCTTCTGCTATTTCTTTTGCCGCTTTTACTTCTTTAGGTTTCAAAACTTCTTCTTTTCTTTCTAAAAGAGCCATGTAAAAACCATCAAAACCAGATTCTGAAGCCAGAATTTTTTGATCTTTAATAAAGTTGAATTCTTTACCGATATCAGTAGTTAAAAACTTAGCTATTTGCTCTTGATTTTCAGAAGGTAATATAGAACAGGTTGCATATACCAGTTTTCCTCCTGGTTTTACAATTTTAGAATAACTCTCTAAAACTTCTGACTGTATCTTACGGATATTGTCAATAAATTCAGGTTGCAATTTCCATTTAGCATCAGGGTTTCTCTTAAGAACTCCAAGTCCACTGCAAGGAGCGTCAATCAATACACGATCTGCTCTTTGATGTAACTTCTTGATTACTTTCGTGCTGTCAATGATACGATATTCAATATTAAAAGCGCCATCACGTTTTGCTCTTATTTTTAATTGCTTTAATTTACTTTCGTATAAATCCATTGCTATCAGTTGCCCTTTGTTTTCCATTAGAGCAGCAATATGTAATGTTTTTCCACCTGCACCAGCACATGTGTCTACGATGCGCATTCCCGGTTTTACATCAAGGAAAGCCGCCACAAGTTGCGAGTTAGCATCTTGAACTTCAAAGAATCCTTTCTTGAAAGCGTCTGTCATAAAAACATTTGCTCTTTCTTTAAGGACTAACGCATCAGGCTGGTCTTTTAGCAAATCAGTATCAATATCTAAGTCCATTAAGATGGCTCTTAATTCCGATTTAGTAGTTTTTAGCGTATTAACTCTCAGAATAACTTTAGCAGGTTGGTTTTGAGCTGTAATTTCTTTAGACCAAACTTTTTCACCTAATTCTTTTACTCCTAATTCGTCCATCCAATCTGGAATAGATTCTTTAAGGGCTCTCACTTTTGATAATTCATCAAAGCGACCTTTTATTTTTCTTTCTGGTGTTCCTTCTAGTTGACGCCAATCAGGAATTGGATATCCTCTTAATACAGCCCATACTGAAAACATTCTCCAAATATTATCTCTGTCAAAAGGTGCCTTTACTTCTGCAATTTCAGCATATAATCTTTTCCATCGTACTACTTCATAGATGGTTTCGGCAACAAATTTTCTATCAGAGCTTCCCCAACGTTTGTCTTTTTTTAAGGCTCTTGCAACCACTTTATCTGCATACTCCCCTTCGTTAAATATTGCATTTAGGGAATCAATGGTGGTATAAACTAAATTTCTGTGTAATCTCATTTTAAATAATTGAGGTGCAAAGGTACTATTAATTGGTCGAAAGTTAAATTTTAAATAATGAATGTTGGTTTTATATTTTTTTTAAACAAAAAACACTGCTATTAGAGCAGTGTTTTTGAAAAATTTAAAAGGTAATAGTTACTTAACTCTTGTTAAACCAATATTTTCAGGAGCGTGGAGAACCATAGGGAATTGTTCTATTTTTACAGAACTACTGTCAAGTCCAAAGGCTCTTTCTTCTGACAAACTTAATTTCTTAATAAAGAAATAAGAGTTCATTATTATTTTTTCATGCCATCTTAAATCACTGTCGTTTGAAAGGAATTTTTCAGACAATACAAATTTAAAGTCACCTATTATATTGTTTTTGCTTAAAGATTCATATCGGCTGGTAATATCTACCTCTCCTTTTTTTACCATATCCCTGATTACTTCCCTGAACATCAAGTTTATTTTAGTAGGTTCTCTAAATCCTAAATTAAAGTCGACGCGATATAAATCATCCTTAATGATTTCAGTTACTTTATATTCGGTTTTATAAGGTTCTGCTAATATGTTTACATGAACAAACCAATAAATATCAGCTCTTTTTGGTCGTTTTTGCAAAATAGAATACATCACTTTTTCTTCAATCTCATCGGCTCTCCCTGCATTAGTCATGTAAACCAAGTGGGTTGCGTATTTAGGAATTGAAAGGTCAGCGCCTAACTCTGTCAATACTTTTTTATAATCTTCAATTTTTACAATTTTGGTGTAACTCTTGTTAATTTTCTTCGCTAAATACCAGATGGTCATAATTGAGATTAAAGCGAGGGCAATAATTAAGGTTACATAACCGCCTTCGGCAAATTTTGTAATATTCGCCACTAGAAAACTGAATTCGATCAATAGGTAAGTTGTGATTATGGGTATTATAATGTATAATTTCACCCTTTTCATGATTAAGTAGAAATTCAGTAAAATAGTGGTCATTATCATGCACAAGATTATGGCCAGACCGTAAGCATGTTCCATGTTTCCTGATTCTTCAAAATGCAAAACTATGCCAACACACCCAAAAAATAACAACCAGTTTATGGATGGTATGTACAATTGTCCTTTAAGTTCCGTAGGGTATTTTATTTTGACTTTTGGCCAAAAATTTAATCGCATGGCTTCATTTATCAATGTAAATGAGCCACTAATAAGTGCTTGAGAGGCGATAACTGCAGCGAGTGTAGCAATTACAATTCCTATCGGTTGAAACCAGTCAGCCATTATTAGATAGAATGGATTACCATTTGGCCCTCCTAAGCTGGTCAAGGTTTCCCCTTCGTGATGTATCAAATAGGCGGCTTGTCCAAAATAATTTAATACCAATGTAATTTTTACAAAAATCCAACTGATTCGAATATTTTTTCTTCCGCAGTGTCCCATATCAGAATATAATGCTTCAGCACCTGTTGTACACAGAAATACAAACCCCAGGACAAAGAAACCGTCTGGATGTATCGATAATAAATGATAGGCGTAGTAAGGGTTAAATGCTTTGAAAACTTCAGGATGTTTTGTAATTTGTATCAAACCAAGAATTCCAAGCATACTAAACCAGATAAGCATCATAGGAGCAAAAAACTTCCCTACTAATTTAGTACCAAATTGTTGAATGGTAAACAGAACGAATAGGATTCCTATAACGATAGGAATTGTGTTTATCTGGGGGTAATAAGTTCTAATTCCTTCTACTGCAGAGGAAACTGAAATAGGTGGAGTTATGATACCATCTGCAAGTAGTGCACTACCACCAATTATGGCGGGAACGATTAACCACTTTATCTTTGTTTTTTTGACTAAAGCATATAAAGCAAAGATGCCGCCTTCTCCATGATTATCTGCACTTAAAGTAATAATTACGTACTTTATGGTAGTTTGTAAGGTAAGGGTCCAGAAAACTGCTGAGATCCCTCCTAAAACAATATCTGCATTAATAATACTTTCACCAAGTATAGCTTTCATTACATATAGAGGGGATGTTCCAATGTCGCCATATATTATTCCCAATGTAATTAATAATCCGCCTAACGATAATTTTGAATGTAAGTTTTTATGCGATGTGCTCATGTATTATTTTTAAAAAACTCGTCAAATTTACTCTTTTTAAATAAATTAGGCCTGTTTAATATAAAAAAAGACATAAAAAAAACACGACCATTGGGTCGTGTTTAAAATCACTATACTTAACTGTTTTTAGGATCTTCTATTGTTTCCTCTGGAAGAATTATCTCTACCTGATTCAGTTCGCTGTGTAGCACTCTTTTGAGAATCTCCTCTTTGATTTTGAGTTCTTTGAGGAGCACTTTCTCGAGGAGTGTTTGCTCTGTTTTGAGAATCGTCTCTTTGCGTTTGAGTTCTTTGTGGTGCACTTTCTCTAGGTTGATTAACTCTGTTTTGAGCGTTGCTTCTTTCCGAATCATTTCTTTGTGGAGCAGATTCTCTAGAAGAATTATTTCTGTTTTGAGAATCGTTTCTTTGCGTTTCAGTTCTTTGTTGGGCATTTTCTCTTGAAGGATTTGATCTGTTTTGAGAATAGTCTCTTTGTGTTTCAGTTCTTTGTGAAGCATTTTCTCTTGAAGGCGTACTTTTGTTTTGAGAATAGTCTCTTTGATTTCCCGCTCTTTGTGGGGCACTTTCTCTCGTAGAACTAGTTCTATTTTGATTAGTGTTTCTTCGAGATTCAAGCGCTCTCGATGATTGGTTTCTATTTTGAGAATAACCCGCTTCGTTTCTTGATCCCGTAGTGCGATTACCTCTTCTTTGCTCTAATTCATAACGATTTGAAACATTTGCGTTTCTTCTTGAAAAATTATTATTAGGATATTGTCTTTCATAGCCATTAGAGCGTCTTGAATTGTAAATTACTACAGCTTGATTACTTCTTCTGTAATTCACATAATTATAGTTGTTATTAATGTTTAAGCTAACTTGGATATTATTTCGATACCTATATACTGGGAATGGATTCCAGGCATAATAGTATGACGGATAATAATTCCAATACCAATTTGAAATATAAGGTCTGTAACTATAAGACCAAAATGAAGCATAAATAACGGGAGTTCTATAATATACGGGCTCGTAGATATAGTTTGGACCATACATATATTCATTACCTACAACTTGTAGATGCACCTTATTGTATCTGTCTTTTTCGATTTCGATTGTTGCCACATCTTGGTAAACATCTCGGTCAAGTACAGATTGTATTATAACAACATGAGTTCGGTTGTCAACAGTTTCTATAACTCGTAAGTAATCTACTTCATTATCGTTATTTAAATCTAAATTTGATATTTGGAGCTCAGGGTCATTTAATTGTCTTTCAAATTCTTGTAGATTTCTTGAATCTCCAAAAATATCAGCAACGGCTCTCAAATCTAAATTATCGCTAATTTCATTGTTCATCGCACTAACTCTGTTTCTATCTTGCGCTTGCACTATAAAAACTGAGGTCATCAGGCTTAATAATAATAGTTTAGTTTTCATAGTATGTGTATTTATTTCTAACAAAATTGGATATCCAATTACTGTGCCAATTAATTTTTAGTCCATTTGGTATTACTATATTAAATTGTAAATTAGCTTTAAATAAAAAGATTAAAATGAGAAATATTTTTTTAATAGCAGTATGTGTTATTTTTTTAAATTCATGTAAAACAGTAGTTTACACGAAATCAAGTGTCGATACAATTGTTTTTAAAACGGTAAAGATAGACACGCTGTTTCAAGACAATATCAGTATTAGAGCCATTACAGCTGATGGAAATATAATTTGGTATGCAGCGAATAATTCAAAATTTGGTTTTTTTGATTTAGATAAAAACGACAAATTTGAAAGTAAAATCAATTTGGATTCGCTAAAATTAGAATTTAGAAGTATTGCTCAAACCACAAAAAATATCTTTTTGTTGAGTGTTGCTAATCCGGGTTTGCTTTATAAAGTTGCCAAGGAGGATTTAAAAACTACTTTAGTGTATCAAGAAAACAATGAAAAGGTTTTTTACGATAGCATGAAATTTTGGAATAAAAACGAAGGAATAGCAATGGGCGATCCCATAGAAGATTGTCTTTCGATTATAATAACGAGAGATGGTGGAAATTCATGGAATAAAATTTCATCAGCTAAACTGCCTAAAATTGTTGATGGAGAGGCTGCTTTTGCCGCAAGCAATACTAACATAGTGATAAAAGGAAACGATACGTGGATCGTTTCCGGAGGTAAAAAAGCCAGAGTATTCTATTCTTCTGATAAAGGGAATAGCTGGGAAGTATATAATACCCCAATCGTACAAGGAAAAGCTATGGCGGGGATTTTTACGGCCGACTTCTATGATGCTAAAAGAGGATTTATCGCAGGAGGGGATTATGAGGTACTGAATCAAAATTTCGGAAACAAAGCCATGACTGAGGATGGAGGAAAAACCTGGGAACTCATAGCTGAAAATCAAGGATTTGGATATGCTTCTTGTATACAATACATTCCGGATAGTCATGGAAAATCATTAGTAAGCGTAGGTGCATCTGGTCTTTATTACTCGTATGACAGCGGGAATACATGGAAACAACTGGCTTCTGATCCGAATTTGTTTACCATTCGATTTTTAGACAACCATACTGCAATTGCTGCTGGTAAAAATAAAATGATTCAGATTCATTTTCTAAAATAAAACCCTATTCTATGCTATGATTCATGGAGTAGGGTTTTTAGATGTTTTAACGCGATATTGTATTATTTTTTTGAACTTCTGTATTGATGCAATAATTTTCTAGTGAAACCTTCTTCAGATTTTCTAAGTTTTATAATTTTTACTGCAGGTAGTACTGCTTTTAGATCCTTGGTGAATTTTTTTCGTAATAAGAATAATTCCTCATCTGCGCTTTCAATTTGGTTAAGCAATGTACTTGCTTCTTTTTCACTCATGTCATCTAAAGCACTATCATTCATTCGGCTTTTAAAATCTCTCATTTTTTGATACCTAATATCAAATTGTTTATCATCAAACGTATTGTAGATAGGCCAAAACTTTTGGGCTTCACGAGTTGTTAAGTCTAATTCGGTAGTCAAAAAAGCCACTTTTAGTGCTTTAATTTGCTCTTTTTTGTCCTTCATTCCAGAGTGTTGTGCGTAAAAACTAAAGGAAGTCAATAAAAGAAGTATTGGGATAATTTTTTTGATGTTCATTGTTTATGATTTTTTATTATACTTTTTTACAAGAATTATTCCATTATAAGATGCTCTAAATTTGCATTGCTCACTAATATATCTTCAATAGTAGCATCTTCTAAAGCAATGGTAGTGTTGATATTATTAATTTCATCAGTCTCCAAACCATTAATTAGATCGTATTGATTTATATTGGATTGGTAACTTAAATAACTTTCCAAGGTGGCTGTGTCTATTTCTTTACTATTTACATTAACAGTACTAGTGTACAATACAGGAACAAGTAGTGCTATAATTAAAACAGCGGCAACCATCATGAATATCTTTTTATTTTTTTGAAAAAGAGAAATTACCTTTGGTTCATTTTCAGGTAATTTATGCATTAGCTTTTCTGAAAAATTTTCAAAGTAATGCTCTGGAATTTTAAATCCAGACTCAATTTTCGGCTCGTTTTCTAATTTAAATGCTTTCATAACGTGTATTGGACTTAATTTTAGACAAAAGGTTTAATTTGAGGTTACAAATGCTTCTATTTTTTTTACGGCATGATGATAGGAAGCTTTCAATGCACCCACTGAAGTACCTAATATTTCTGATATTTCTTCGTACTTTAATTCTTCAAAATATTTCATTTTAAAAACCAACTGCTGTTTTTCTGGAAGGGCGACAATCGCTTTTTGAAGCTTTATTTGGATTTCATTTCCATCAAAATAGCTGTCAGATTTAAGATTGTCAATTGTTTTATTTTGTAATGTTTCAGATGTGATTCCTCCCTTTTTTGCCTTTTGGTTTAAAAACGTAAGTGCTTCGTTTGTAGCGATGCGGTACATCCAAGAAAAGAGCTTGCTCTCTCTTTTAAAATTTTTTAAATTTTGAAAGATTTTAATAAATGTATTTTGCAAGACATCGTCAGTATCATCATGATTCAAAACAAGATTCCGAATATGATTGTACAAAGGTCTTTGATAGGTTAACAAGAGTTTTTGGAACGCTTCGTTTTGCGTTTTGGGGTTTAATAACTGTTGTATAAATTCCTCTTCTTCCTGCAAAGTTTTATTTTATTGAGTTAGATAGGATTTTATGAAATAGGTTTAATCACAAACTAAAAAAAATTAAAATTCTGATGGTTCTTCTTCATTAGTTTTATTTGCAGGTATTTTTTTTGTTTCCGCTGGTTTTACTAAAGGTTTCACAGTAGGACTTGCCGCAGGTTTCGTAACAGGTTTCACAGTAGGTGTACTAATTTTTGCTGGCGCACTGGATCTGTCTGGTGTTGGTTCTGGAGTGAGAATATTCGTTTGGACTGGAGTTTGGATATACGTCTTTACGGGTATAATTTTCGGTAATAGCGGAATGTAAACTTCAGTTACCCATTTAGAAGGATCTTTTATATCAGTTTTTCCAATCGAATACGTTTCGATATGTGAAATTTTAGGATCTTTAGTTAATTGGTTTTTATTAATAAACTCCAGCGACTTTTCATATCCATTATTGATATGTGAATAGTCGCCAGTTAGAGTTGTTTCAGCCCCTTCAGATGCTTCCAGTTTTCCAGAAACGATATCACTTCCGTAACTAATGAATATTTCGTTTTTTATAGGTAGACAAATCGAAATTTTTGCCATTCCTTTTGATGTATTATAAGTATGATAAATTACAAATGGTTTACCATCTGTTGCAATATTATTCTCCTCGCAAAAAGCAACTAAAGTAGGAATTACTATTTTGGTGTTTTTATTAATTTTTGATAGTTCGCTTGTAAAAGTTTGGGCTAAATAAAAGGTTTGCGGTTTTTTCACGAGTCCTTTCACTTTTACTGAAAAGGTATTTATTTCATAATCGAGAGATTTATCTAAATTAGCTAAACTTTTTTCATAAATCGTTCCCATTACCTTATCGACTCCACCATTTAAAGCAGTGTAGACTTTAGAAAGAAAATTCATCTCTCCAGTAGTTTTCCATGTAACCTTCGTACCGCCAACGGTATCTTTAAAACTCCAAAAAACAGAGGAAGTTGTTCCATTAAAAATCATTTTTTGAGAGATACTATCGTTTTCTTTTACAAAAAGAGTTTGCATTTCACCAGCTCCGTCTTTTCCTTCCCAAGAATAGGAAGCGCCTTTACCAATAGTTAGTTCTGGATATAGCACTTTCATTTCTGGATCTTCAATAGTCCAAGAACCAAAGTTAGCCCAATTTCTATAATCATTCACGTAGTTAAAAACGGCTGATTTTGGTGAATTGATGATTTTGCTTCTTTCGATTGTGAAATCGCCTTTTTGTGTTGCAACAAAGATGGACAAAGCAACCAAACTAAGTAAAAGTAATAGAAAAATATATTTTAAAATCCGCATGATAGATTAATTGTTTTCAGCTGTAAAGTTAGAATTTTTATTAATATGTAAGACGAATCATAAAAATATTATCGAGAAGGAACTTTATATATTAAAAGAGTAGTTTTTTGAAATTTTCACTTAATTGTACTACTTGTTTGTTTCGTTTTGTTCTCGAAGCATAATAAGCACTGATTTTTATATTTTCCTCAAAGAATATGTATATTTGACAAGTTATAATTTTTTAAACTTCTAAAAATCATTAATAATGAAATTATTTAAAACCGCAGGTATTTTTCTGACTCTAGCAGTTTCGGTTGTTTGTAATGCACAAAAAGTGGAAACAACAACAGTAAAAGAGTCACAAAATGAGCCTTTCGATTATCTTGTGGAGCAATTTGCAGATATTAAAGTGTTGCGTTATCAAATTCCGGGTTGGGAAGACCTTACACTAAAAGAACAGAAATTGGTTTATTACCTTACACAAGCTGGAACTTCAGGGCGTGATATTATGTGGGATCAACATTATAAATACAACCTAAAGATCAGAACCGCATTAGAGCATATCTATCAAAATTACAAGGGTGATAAAACGACCGCAGATTGGAAAAATTTTGAAACCTATCTAAAGAGAGTTTGGTTTTCAAATGGAATTCACCACCATTATTCAAGCGATAAAATCAAACCGGATTTTTCAAAGGATTATCTTGATGTTGTCATGAAAGCCACTAATACTGAATTAGCACCTGCTATAGTTGCCGTTATTTTTAATGATGCAGATGCTAAAAGAGTTAATCTAGATGAATCAAAAGGGTTATTAGAAGGTTCGGCTATTAATTTTTATGATAAAGGAATCTCACTAAAAGAAGCAGAAGATTTTTATGCTAAAAAAGTGAGTCCAGATCCAACTAAACCTTATTCTTATGGATTAAATTCTAAATTAGTTCGTAACGCGAAAGGACAATTGGAAGAAAAAATATGGAAATCTGACGGAATGTACAGTGATGCAATCAAAAAGATCATCTTTTGGTTGGAAAAAGCAAAAAGTGTAGCTGAAAACAAAAAACAAGGAGATGCTTTAGGTCTATTAATCAAGTACTACAAAACGGGTAGTTTAAAAATTTGGGACGATTATAATATTGCCTGGTTATCAGCTACCGAAGGGAATATTGATTATATCAATGGATTCATTGAGGTGTATAATGATCCTTTAGGATACAGAGGTTCTTATGAAGGGATTGTACAAATTAAGGATTTTGATATGTCCAAAAAAATGGAAAAAGTTGCTAAAAATGCACAGTGGTTTGAAGACAACTCTCCCTTAATGGAACAACATAAAAAGAAAAATGTGGTTGGTGTTTCTTATAAAACAGTGATCGTAGCAGGAGAATCTGGAGACGCTTCACCAAGTACGCCGATTGGAGTAAACCTTCCAAATGCGGACTGGATTCGTGCAGAGCATGGTTCTAAATCAGTTTCTTTAGGAAACATTATTGATGCTTATTCTAAAGCTGCCGGAAAAGGAAAATTAGAAGAATTTGCAAATGATGAAGACGAAATCGCTTTGGCCAAAAAATATGGAGAAATTGGGGATAAATTGCATACTGCATTACACGAAGTGGTAGGGCATGCTTCAGGACAAATTAATCCTGGTGTAGGAACTCCTCGTGAAACTTTAAAAAGTTATGCTTCAACTCTAGAAGAGGGAAGAGCTGACTTAGTGGGGTTGTTTTATTTGTACGATTCTAAAATTCAAGAATTAGGTTTAGTTGACGATTGGAAAAAAACCGGAATGGAGTCTTATGACAGTTACATAAGAAATGGTTTAATGACTCAATTAGTTCGTTTAGATTTAGGTGCAGATATTGAAGAGTCCCACATGAGAAATCGCCAATGGGTTAGTGCTTGGGCATTCGAAAAAGGAAAGAATGACAATGTAATTGAAAAAATTACCCGTGATGGAAAAACGTATTTCAATATTACAGATTATGAGAAGTTGCATGATTTGTTCGGACAATTATTACGCGAGGTGCAACGTATAAAATCAGAAGGAGATTATACTGCGGGTAAGGATTTAGTTGAAAATTACGGTGTAAAAGTAGACCAAAAGATACATGCGGAAGTATTGGAACGTAACAAAAAGTTTCCTTCAGCTCCTTATAGTGGTTTTGTAAATCCAGTATTGGTTCCTAATTTAGATTCAAAAGGAAATATTATTTCTATTGAAGTAAAACAACCAAAAACTTTTGCAGAACAAATGTTGAACTATTCTAAAGATTTTGGCTTTTTACCGCATGAAAATTAGAATTAATTGAATATAAAAAATGCCCACTGAGAAGCGGGCATTTTTTGTTTTAATAAGTGAGTTTAGCGTTTAAAATAAACTTTTATTACAAATAGAATCCCAATAAAAACGAGGAAACCTATTAATATCTTGTAATTTCCTTTGTAAAATTCTTTATGAATTTTTATATCTTTCCGGTAAGCAAAAATCATTGCAATAACAAAAGCAACAAAAAAGCAGACTGCGAATATCAATTGTTCTTTACTAAACATAGTATAAATTATTTTTGGCAAATTTAGTCAATTGTTTAAGATTAGTTGCTAATTTGCAATCTCATTTAATCATTTATTATTATGCAAAAGCAAATCGACTCAGTCAAAGAATTTCATACCGCATTTAAAATAGGGCATAGTGAAACTCCAATTGCCAATTTAGGAGAGAGTAAGAACACGCTACGGTATCATTTAATGAAGGAAGAAAATGAAGAATACCTAGAGGCGGTTCAAAATAACGATTTAGTTGAGATAGCCGATGCTTTGGGCGATATGATGTATATCCTTTGTGGGACCATAATTGAACATGGATTACAGCATAAAATAGAAGCTGTTTTCGATGAAATTCAACGCAGTAATATGAGTAAATTAGATGAGTCAGGCAATCCCATCTATCGTGAGGACGGAAAAGTAATGAAAGGGCCTAATTATTTTAAACCCGATTTTTCCAAAATATTGTGTGAGTAACGACGTTCAGATTACCATTTTATAGCGGCTAATTCTACAGTTTACACAAAGTGTTTTTCAATACACTAAAAAAAATAAAAAAGCGATTCCCAAATTTGGAAATCGCTTTTTTATTTAAGACAGTACCCGCTAAAGTATCGGGACTGAAATCTATACTTTTACAGTCCAACCAAATGTATCTTCAGCTAGTTTGTGTTGTATGTTCGTTAATCTATCTTTCAATTGTGTTGCATATGAATTTTCAATTTTTGGTAATTCATAATATACATCTTGATAAGAGAATCCGATAATAGGATTAACTACGGCAGCAGTACCAGCACCAAATATTTCTTTTAGCGTACCATTTTTCGATGCTTCAACAAGTTCTGAAACTAAAACAGGGCGAACTTCAACAGCAATACCTTCTTTTTTAGCCATATCAATCAGACTTTTTCTAGTAATACCATCTAGGATTCTTTCACTTGTAGGGGCAGTAAATAAAGTGTCATTTATTCTGAAAAACACATTCATTGTACCTGCTTCTTCTAGTTTTGTGTGTGTTGCATCATCAGTCCAAATTACCTGTTGAAAACCTGCAGCATTTGCTAGGCTAGTTGGGTAAAATTGTGCAGCATAATTACCTGCAGCTTTCGCAGCTCCAATTCCACCATTTGCTGCTCTACTGAAATGCTCTGCAATCAATACTTTTACTTCTCCTGAATAATAAGATTTTGCTGGAGATAGGATAATCATAAATTTGTAATCATCAGAAGGGTTTGCAATAACTCCTTTACCAGTAGCTATCATAAAGGGCCTGATGTATAATGTATTTCCTTTTCCTTTTTTTATCCAAGCTTCATCTAGCTTTAGTAATTCATTTAGACCATCCATGAAGACATCCTCAGGAACTTCTGGCATTGCCATTCGTACCGCTGAATTATTGAATCGTTTGTAGTTTTCATCAGGTCTAAAAAGCCAAACGTCATCACTTTCATCTTTATAAGCTTTCATCCCTTCGAAAATGGCTTGACCATAATGAAAAACTCTAGCTGAAGGATCTAACAAAAATGGCGCATAAGGTTTAATGACCGGTTTTTGCCATTCTCCATTTTTAAAGTCACATTCGAGCATATGATCAGTAAATACCGATCCAAAGCTTAAATTTTCAAAATCTACTTCATTAATTTTTGAAGTTGCTGCTTTGATGATATCAATTTTGTTAGTGTGAGTTGTGCTCATAATATTATGTTTTTTTTATTTTAGTGTTGTAAATAATGTAATCAGTTAGTTAGAACATATTTTTTATGCGAATTAAACTTTAATTCATGCAAAATTAAATAAAAATCAACGAAATCCTTATGAAAACGTCATTAATTATAGCTTTTAATTGTGATTTATTTACAGTTATTAAAATCAAATAAAAAGCTTGGCTTTTCTGTCGAATTTACAATAAATGGGGTTTTTTGAGCGTACTATAACGGATTTTCTTAAATTTGACGAAATACAAGAAGTATAAAATTAGTAATGCCTCCAAAAACAGTATTTTGAAAAGAGAAATTATACAGACGCTTGATGGTTCAACCACCATACAAATTAAGGAATGGGATGAATGCTATCATTCTAAGCACGGTGCGATACAGGAAGCCCAACATGTTTTTATAAAAAACGGACTTTCGTTATTTCAAAATAAACAAATTTCAATTTTAGAAATTGGTTTCGGTACTGGGTTGAATGCCTTTATTACTTTTTTGGAAGGGAAGAAAATGAATCAATCAATCAATTATGTAGGAGTAGAAGCCTATCCTATAGCTGCAGACGAACTGGCTGCTATGAATTATGTTGAAGAATTAAATGCCACGGATGACAAAGATGTTTTTGAAAAAATGCATCAATGCAATTGGGGACACAAGGAAATTTTTGGAAGTGATTTTTCATTAACCAAAAGGAAACAGTTATTTGAAGAAATTGATGATGTGGAGCGATTCGATCTGATTTATTTTGATGCTTTTGGCTATCGTGTACAGCCAGATTTGTGGAGCACTGCCATATTCAAAAAAATGTTCGATGCGCTTAAAGACAATGGGGTCTTAGTTACTTATGCGGCACGCGGTGTGGTAAAAAGGAGTATGATTGAAGTGGGTTTTACAGTAGAAAAACTGGCAGGGCCTCCAGGTAAAAGAGAAATGTTTCGTGCAAGAAAGTCGGCATGATTTTGAATCGAATTGAAGTTTTATTTTGATTATTATTTCAGCATGTTGAAATAATAATCAAAATTACACGTTAAATTTACAAGCAATAAATATAAAAAATGTATTTTTACATTAAGTTAAAAACTTTAATTTAACCATAAATTCTTAATTTATTATGTCTAAAATCATGTTTGATTACACAAAATCAATATTAGAAAGAGTGAGTTTCGACCCGATACTTTTTTGCAAAGAGTTGGAAAAAGCTATTAAAACATTGTTACCCTACGAGATGGAACAATTACGAGAATGGTTATTTAATTTTATAATCGAAAAACCAGAATTACAGCAATGTGTATTAAGAGTAAACCCATAAATTTAAAAAAAAAGAATCTGTAGAAGGTTCTTTTTTTTTGCTTTATAACGTAAATAGTATACTACAATCACTATTTAAGTAAAAAATAGATAGTAGGAAATTTAGTAATTGATATTGAAAAAAGTGTATTTAATCGACTTTTAGCGCACTTTATCTGTTTTTTATCTATAATCAACGCCATTAATCGATATATTTACAATTCCTTTTAATGAGATAAATTTTAAACCCTATTGTTATGTCTAGAATAATTTATGATTACACAAAAGAGGTACTAGAACGAGTGAGCTTTAACCCCGAGCTTTTTATTAAAGAGCTTAAAAAAGCAATTAAAAATTTATTGCCATACGAAATTGACCATTTAAGGAAATGGCTTTTATTCTTTACGAATGAAAAGCCAGAATTAAAAGAGTATCTTTCTGTTATTGAATAGAGAATATAAAAAAGGAACATTTTGAATTGTTCCTTTTTTATTTATTTACTTTTTAGAGGGCTCACAATTTGCACATTTTGGAAAACAATAGCCCCTTTTATTACTCCGGCGATAGTAGTTCGCAGTGCGTCAATTATATGCATTTTCAATTCGCTTTTGGGGAAAATTAAGCTTACTTCGCGAGCTGGTTTAGGTTCTGCAAAATGGCGTAGTTTGACTTTGTCTGATTCTTTTAAATCTAAAGTATGCAAATAGGGAAGGAGCGTTGTTCCTAAACCTTCATCGGCTAGCTTTATTAAAGTTTCAAAACTTCCGCTTTCTATTTGAAAATGGCTAAATTCATTTTTTGGATTGTTTTTACATAAATTTAATATACCATCTCTGAAACAGTGACCATCTTGGAGCAAAAGGATTTCATCTAGATTTAAATCTGAAATAGTGATTTCTTCTTTTTTAAATTGTTGATGGCTTTCAGGAATGTAGGCGACAAAAGGTTCAAAATATAAAACTATTTCCTTGATTTTGTCCTCCAGCAGAGGAGTGGCTGCAATAGCAGCATCGAGATGACCATTATTTAGTTTAGTGATAATCTCCTCTGTATTTAACTCTTCTATTATCAGTTTAACTTTTGGATATTTCTTTATAAAATTATTTAAAAACATGGGAAGTAGTGTAGGCATAATTGTAGGGATTATTCCTAACCTGAATTCACCTCCCACAAATCCTTTTTGTTGCTCTACAATATCTTGGATTCGATCCGCTTCATTGACAATGTTTTTGGCTTGATTTACAATTTTTTGGCCAATATCAGTAAGCTGAATCGGTTTTTTAGAGCGATCAAATATTAAGATGCTTAATTCCTCTTCAATTTTTTGAATTTGCATACTTAATGTAGGTTGCGTGACAAAACATTTTTCTGCAGCTAAAGTGAAATTTTTATGTTCAGCAACAGCTAAAACATATTTTAATTGAGTGATTGTCATTTTTGATAGTATTTTACGATACAAATATAAAAACAATCAATTTAATTTATAGTGTGTTTTGTGCTTTTATTGGTTACTTTGTTAAAAATAACAACATGAAAACAAATATTTTAGGTCTACCAGTAAAAGAAACGGAAGAGATAGTAAGTGAACTAAATTCATTATTATCCAATTATCAAGTTTATTATCAGAACTTAAGAGGGATTCATTGGAACATCCGAGGAAAACGTTTTTTTGATTTGCATGTAAAATTTGAAGAATTGTACAATGATTCACAACTTAAGATTGATATGATAGCCGAACGTGTTTTAACATTGGAAGGTACTCCTTTGCATACATTTGAGGATTATATTAAGCACAATAAAATAGTGGTTGGGAAAAATATTTCAAATGATGAAAAAGCAGTAAGTTTGATTGTTAGCTCATTGTCTCATCTGCTAGTGATAGAAAGACAGATTTTGAATAAATCAGCGGCGGTTAATGATGAAGGGTCGAACGCCATGATGAGTGACTTCATTGCGGAGCAAGAGAAAACAATATGGATGATGCAGGCTTGGTTAGAAGAATAAAGGAAGTCTTATTTCAGCTAGAATAATAAAAAGCCAGAATAGTACATAAGTACTATTCTGGTTTTTTATTAATGTTAAATTTTTACAAATTTTTTTTTCAATAGTCGCTAATTGGTAAGTTAAATTATACTTTTACATTAATTAAATTTATAGGTTATATTAATGAAATTTATAGCTCGCATATTTTTATTTTTATTTATAGCTTTTCTATCAACGCCTGCCATAGTGACGATGATAGAGAAATCATGCGATACCTCTTTTTTTTTTAATGTGTCCGAAGAAGAACATGCTCAAAAAGAGATTAAGGTTTTTGCTTATTATACTGATATAGAACTTGGATTCTTATTAGGAAAGCACAACAAATCAAGTCTCATCCACTCTGAAAATCTCTCTAAACACGATAGGATTTCGGCTACTATATTTTCCCCTCCGCCTAACTTAGCTTAATACTTTCGATTATATTTAAAAAAATTAACTGTCGCATTTATAAAAGTTATGGACAGTTTACTTATAAATTATTCTAGTATTATGACAAAAAAAATTAATCTTTTTGCCAACCTTAAATCTGATTTTGCATCTGGTTTAGTAGTTTTTTTGGTGGCGCTCCCCTTGTGTTTAGGGATAGCAATGGCTTCTGGTGCACCTTTATTTTCAGGAATCATCTCAGGAGTTATTGGAGGGATTGTAGTTGGTTTTTTGAGTAAGTCACACATTAGTGTTTCGGGGCCAGCAGCGGGTTTAACAGCAATTATTTTAACAGCAATTACGGATTTAGGTGCTTTTGATATCTTTTTAACAGCCGTTTTTATCTCGGGACTTATTCAGCTTGCTTTAGGGTTTATCAAAGCAGGGAGTATTTCAAATTATTTCCCAACCAATGTAATTGAAGGAATGCTTGCGGGTATTGGTATTATTATTATTCTAAAACAATTGCCGCATGCTTTTGGATATGATGCTGATTTTGAAGGAGATCAGTCTTTTGTTCAGAGAAATGGAGACAACTCATTCTCTTCTTTGTTCGAAGTTTTTAATCATGTTCAATTGGGTGCTATTATGATAACGGTAGTGTCATTAATTATATTGATTTCTTGGGATAAGGTTCCATTTTTAAAGAAATTAAAATTAGTCCCTGGTGCATTAATAGCAGTAATTTCGGGGATTGTATTGAATGAAATATTTATTAGTTCAGGTAGTTCTTTGGCTATTTCAAGTGAACATTTGGTTTCATTGCCAGTACCCACTTCTTTTGATGAATTAAAAGCGATTGTTGTGATACCTAATTTTTCGGGGTTTTTGAATCCAAAAGTTTGGGTCGTAGGACTAACAATTGCAATTGTCGCCTCGATTGAAACACTGTTATGCATCGAAGCTGCTGATAGAATGGATGTTCAAAAAAGATATACAGACACAAATGTTGAATTAAAAGCACAGGGTATAGGTAATATTTTAAGTTCGCTTATTGGCGGTTTACCCATGACATCTGTAGTGGTGCGCTCGTCGGCAAATAATAATGCAGGTGCTAAATCAAAGATGTCAGCGATTATTCATGGTATACTTTTATTAATAAGTGTGTTAGTTATACCTGTTGTTTTAAATAAAATCCCATTAGCAACATTAGCGACAATATTAATTTTAGTCGGATATAAACTAGCTAAACCAGCAACTTTTAAGCACTTTTGGGAAAAAGGAAAATATCAATTTATTCCTTTTGTCGCCACCCTAGTTGCGGTAGTAACAACTGATTTGCTTAAAGGAGTATTTTTAGGTATTATAATTAGTATTATTTTTATACTTAAAGGGAACTTAAAAAGAGCTTATAGTTTTAAGAAGGAAGAGTATGTTGACGGTGATATCATTCATATCGATCTAGCGCAAGAAGTATCTTTTTTAAATAAAGCTGCAATAAAAGCTACTTTAAACGATATCCCAGAGAATTCTAAAGTGATAATAAATGCCCACGATACGGTTTATATAGCTCATGACATCTTAGATTTGATTAGAGAGTTTAAAGAAACTAGAGCTGTCGATGAAAAGATTTCCGTAAAGTTAAAAGGATTTAAAAAAGCTTATGATCTAGTTAATAGTCCTGAGGTTGCTAATCATGTTTCCTTTGAACATTATTATGATGTTGCCAAAAGAGTTATGGTTAAAAAAGAAATCGTAAAGTAAATTTTTTACGAATAGTTAGAAAAAAGAAATAGTCAATGTAATTCAAACCGGAAAAATTAGTTTCTTTACTACGTTATAAAGGTTTGAAACGAACTTAAGAATTTATAAAAGAAAATAAAATGAGTGATTTTTATAAAAAAATATTAGAGAACAATAAAGAGTGGGTTGAAAAAGCATTAGCTATTGACCCAAATTATTTTGAAGATTTAGCCAAAGGCCAAACACCACCATTATTGTGGATTGGTTGTTCAGACAGTCGTGTTCCTGCAAATGAAATTATTGGTGCTAAGCCAGGTGAGGTCTTTGTTCACAGAAATATCGCTAATATGGTAGTCCATTCAGATATGAACATGTTAAGTGTTTTAGATTATGCAGTTAATGTCTTAAAGGTAAAACATGTAATCGTATGTGGTCATTACGGATGTGGAGGAGTTAAAGCAGCTATGAGCAATCAGTCCATTGGTATTATCGATAACTGGATTCGTCATATTAAAGATGTTTACCGTCTGCATAACATCTATCTAGATTCTATTGAGGATGATACGGAACGGTTTAATACTTTTGTCGAGATCAATGCTAAAGAGCAGGTTTTTGATTTGTCTAAAACCTCAATCGTGCAGGCGGCATGGAAAAACGGACAAGATTTAAGTATTCACGGTTGGGTTTACGGTTTAAATTCAGGTTTTGTGACTGACTTAAAGGTTAATATTAGTTCCAACAAAGATTTGGACGAAGTTTTTCAATTACAGTTTTAAAAAAAAAATCGCCATATGGCGATTTTTTTTTAGTCTATATCTAAATTTTCATTGAAGGCCGACGGCAGTAATTTTGGAATAAATTTAATCAGGATAGGCAATAGCAAGCTACCACCAGGGAGTAAAAATATAGTTAGTGACGGAATGGTTTTACAAATTTCCAACAGCTGCTTTTTTACTTTTTTCTTTTCTTTTTCATCCAAATCTCTCCTTGTGGAAATTCCTAAAAGTATCATCAAATCTCTACTTTGAACAATTTCTTTGACCAGCCTGTTTTTGTTTCTTGTAATCAATGTGACGACGCTTTGAGTCGTTTGATCATAAAAATGCTTAACAGGATTCGAATAGTTGAAATAAGGAATTTCACTTTTATGTTTTGTGATAAAAGCATCAGTGTTGTTGATACTCTCCGTTACAAACGCGTCAGGAACTGCAATTAGTTCTGCTAATTTATGTAAAAAATAAGCTTCTTCATTTTCAAGATTTCCATCGCTCCAAAGTGCCATTCCTGCCATATCAATTAGATAATATTTTTCTAATTCAGACTCAAAATAGGTCAGATTAAGTTCTTCCAAATTTTGGACACTTACTTTTGAGAATTTACTATAGCGCACTGAGGCTTCAAACAACTTAATTAATAAATCGTCGTATTTAGATTTATTGGATTTAGTTTTCAAAGAAAGTGAAACAATGCTAATAACCGCTTCCTCTATCTTTTTTAGATATTTTTCTGGAATTGCACCATGAATTAAATATTGGCGAAAAGCCAAAACATCGATAAAAAGTAAAGCGTTAGTTACAATATGAGAAAAGTTTTTACTGATGATGTCAAAGTTAGTTTGAACTCGATCATCAATTATTTTTTCTAAATTTAAGGAAGGTGGACTGTCAGGTAATATTTTTTTCAACAAATTATACCCTTGAGGAGTCATTTCATTATAAAACTCTAAAGCTTTAGACAGGAAATTATCAGGATTATTATCACGGGTAGTTAATCCATAAATAGCATAAAGTGTATTTAACAGGGCGACTTTTGGGATTTCATTTTGAACCCAACCTTTCGTTATTATAGGGACGGTCGTTTCAAATGAGACAATGTGACCGTATATGAATCCTGTTTTTCTAATATTGGTGTAAAACAAATCAGGACTGAGGTAAACAATTTGTTCCTTGTTTTTTTGTTTTGTAAAATACTTATCTATCCAACCGGATGCTGAAGGGTTAATCATTGTGTGATTTTAATAGTACAAAGCTATGTTATTTTATGGTTCTGTAACTATATTAAAATAGGCATGCAGCTATTTTAATATAGCTGCATGCGCATCTTTGTTATTAATTACTTGATAATTGCTGAACAGGCTACTCTTGCTCCGGCATCACCGGAAGGTTGAGAAATAAAATCGTCAGTTCCTTCATGTACAATCAATCCTTTTCCTAGAATATCTTTTGTAGGATCTCCTGAACCGATATTCCATTCATCAGTAGTCAATGTTATGGTTCCATTACCTTTAGCATCAGCGGTAAAGTTTCCTATGTCTCCTTTATGGTATTCACCAACACCCCATTTCCCGTGTTTCTTAAAAGTAGGATTCCAATGTCCTCCAGCGGAACTTCCATCTGCAGCAGAACAATCTGATTTTTCATGGATATGAATGGCATGAATTCCCGGTTTTAATCCTGCTAATTTTGCTACGAAAGTTACTTTGCCATTTTTCTCAATAAAAGTGGCTGTACCCGAAACATTACTGTTACTTTTTGCTTCAAAAGCAATTACCAATTTTTTAGAATCACTTGAGCCACTATTTGTTTTACAACCAATAAGAACGGCAATTATTAAGCCGATTGAAAATATTATTTTTTTCATGATAGTATATGTTTTAAAAATATCATATAAAATTACGTATAAAATTATGATCCGTAAATTAAATTAATATTAAATTTTTTATTTGGATTATCTTACAAATTAAATAAATGCATAAATGATTGCTTTTATTCAAGAATAAGAATAGAATATTTGAATAGTTTTCACTCACAATAATAGACTTGTTAAAATATAAATGTCTCTTTTTAGCAATGTACACGTTTTTTTAATAGTCACGAGACTCTTTTTTGGTCAAGTAGTCTTCCAAATAAGTTTTTGGAATACATTGTTAACGGTTTATAATGAACTTTTTAATATAAAAATTGAAAATTGCTCACTATTCTCTTTTTATAGTTGTGTTATTCTCTGTTATTATTTCCATTGTGTATTTTTAAGTGGTAACGGCTCTTTTTTCACTAGATTTGCACTCCAATATTTTGCTTTTAAAAGACTGTTTTTATTAAACAGGTTGACACTGATTAGAGATCCTTAATCATTTACTCATTTAAAGTTTTTTATATACCCTCTTAGGCATTATGTCCTCAGTTTTTACTGTGCTTTTGTAATATAATTCTATTACAAAAGTATCAAGGTTAGTATTTAACCTTGTTTTAATGGCCATCGTACATTAAGTTATGCTTAATGAATTTTACAGAAGCTTATACGTTTTATGCTGTTATTCTAATATGGAATACATAAGGCGATTATTTTTAATACTATAGACAATAATTGTTTATAGTTAACCCTATTTATGAATTATGAATAAATTATTACATTTTTTAGAACAGAAATATAATTTTAAAACAGACTTTACGAGGTCTGTAGCTTTACCAAGTTTAACTATAATTATAGCCATATCTATATTTTGTGGTTTTTTTCCAACTGAAGCCGAAGAATTCTTTAATCAAGTTAAGGCTGTTATTTTTAAAAATTTAGGTTGGTTGTATGTTTTGATAGTTACCGTTTTTGTACTGTTTCTTATAGGTGTAGCCGTTAGTAAATTTGGCAAAATTAAATTAGGCGCAGATGATACTAAACCCGAGTATTCCTTCTTCTCTTGGGTTGCGATGCTTTTTGCAGCAGGAATGGGGATTGGTTTGATGTATTTTGGTGTAGCCGAAACGATGGCTCACTATGCTAATCCAGCGATTAGTAATCTTGATGAAAGTTTAAGAGCTAAAGAAGCACAACTGTATACCTTTTTCCATTGGGGATTTCATGCTTGGTCCATATATGGAGTGGTAGGTCTTTCCATGGCTTATTTTGCATACCGTCATAACTTGCCCTTGGCGATTAGAAGTGGTTTTTATCCTATGTTGAAAGATAAGATTCACGGTAGATTTGGAAATATTGTTGATGTTTTTGCTTTATGCAGTACTTTTTTTGGTATTGCTACGACCTTAGGTTTTGGAGTACTTCAATTAAGCGCAGGACTTCAAAGTTTGGGAGTTATTCCAAATACTAATTTTAAGTACCAAGTTGGTATTGTTGTTATAGTGATGGTTATTGCTATTATATCGGCTACTAGTGGTTTAGGGAAAGGGGTGAAGAAGTTAAGTGAAATAAACATTATAATGGCTACTTTATTAATGCTTTTTGTTTTAATAGCTGGACCAACGATTTATATATTAAGTACGCTAACAGAAGGAATAGGTCACTACGTTAGTAATTTTATGTCGCTTACATTCAATACATATGCCTTTGAGAAAGACAGTCAGGAATGGTTCTCTAATTGGACAATTCTATACTGGGCGTGGTGGATATCATGGGCTCCTTATGTAGGTTTATTTATTGCAAAAATCTCAAAAGGACGTACGATACGTGAATTTATATTAGCTGTTTTATTTATTCCAGCACTTTTTAATTTTGTTTGGATGACTATTTTTGGAAGTAGTGCGATATGGATTGATGAATTTGTTGCGCATGGTGCTTTGAGTGAGTTTGCAAATAATTCAGATACCTTGTTGTTTAATTTTTTCAGTTACTTTCCACTGACAAGTTTGCTTAATGTTTTATCGATTGCAATTATTTGTGTTTTCTTTATTACATCTGCTGATTCAGGGATTTTCATAATGAATGGAATTTCTTCTAAAGGAGCGGCTAATTCACCAAAATGGCAAAATGCTTTTTGGGGTGGGTTACTTACTATCGTTTCGTTGAGTTTATTGAGTTCAGGAGGTTTAGCCTCTTTGCAAACCATGACATTGGTAACTGCTTTACCGTTTGGTATTATCATGTTATTGTTGTGTGTTAATTTGTGGAAGGCTTTAATGGCAGATAATGAGTATAGTACTAGTAAGTATTCTCATGGAAGTTTAAATTGGAATGATTACCATTGGAAAGTTCGATTGGAAAAAATACTTACTTATTCACAAAAGAAAGATATAAAGAAATTTTTGAATGAAACCGTTCGGGTTTCATTTGAGGAATTGGTAAAAGAATTGGAGAAAAATAAAATTGAAGCTGGTATTCTCTACAATACAACTCCAAATAATTCTATTGAATTGGTAATCAAACACGATCAGTTGCGTAATTTTATTTATGGTGTTATGGCACAGCCCCAAACAATTTCGGAAACCTTAATTAATGAACAAAACACACCTAACATTGACTCAGATACTGTCTTTTTACCTATTTCTTATTTTGGAGATCACCGTATGGGCTATGATATTCAATATTTGAGTAAGGATGAAATTATATCAGATGTACTAAGAGAATATGAGCGTTTCTTAACCTTAGGGTCTGATGGCATGCATGATTTATTGATGAAACCCAATTGATTAAAATACAAAGTGTATAAGTAGCAAAAACCGCAATCATCAATGATGATTGCGGTTTTTTTAAACAAACAAATTTAACTAAAAACTATCTTAATGCTTAGAAGCAATATTCATTTTCTGCTACTAATTTAGATGTAATAGTTTCTCTTAATGCAACAATATTTGGCATATTAGCGTATTTAGTGAAACGTCTTAAACCCATAAGCATCATGCGTTGTTCATCCCCTTCTACGAATGAAATAACACTTTCTTTCCCTTTTTGTGTAACGATATCTACTGCTTGGTACAAGTATAATTTTGCCATTGCAATTTGCTCTTGTACTTTGTCTTCACCTTCTTTTTTAGCTAATTTCTCAGTTCTAAGGATAGTACTTTCTGCCATGTAAATTTCGATTAACATATCTGAAGCAGCCATTAAAATTTGTTGGTGAGAGTCTAATTCAGTTCCGAATTTTTGAACTGCACTACCAGCAACCATTAAGAAAGCTTTTTTCAATTTAACGATCATTTCTTTTTCTTCAGCAAATAACTGTGAGTAATCTGGAGTTTCAAAAGAAGGAATGCCCATTAATTCCTCACCTACTTTTGTAGCAGGACCTAATAAATCAACATGACCTTTCATTGCTTTTTTAATCAACATTCCTACAGATAACATTCTGTTGATTTCGTTAGTACCTTCATAGATACGAGCGATACGAGCATCTCTCCAAGCACTTTCCATTGGAGTATCTTCAGAGAATCCCATTCCTCCATAAATTTGGATACCTTCATCAGCACAGCTTTGTACATCTTCAGAAACAGCCACTTTTAAGATGGAACATTCAATAGCGTATTCTTCAACACCTTTCAATTCAGCTTCTTGATGAGAACATCCTTCTGCTTCGCGAGCCGTGATTCTGTCTTCAATATTTTTTGCAGCTCTGTAAGAAGCACTTTCATCTGCATAACAGTTCGTAGCCATTTCTGCTAATTTAGAACGGATAGCACCAAATTCTGCAATAGGAGTTTTAAATTGTACTCTTTCGTTTGCATATTTCACTGAATTGGAAATTACTCTTCTTTGTGCATCTAGACATGCTGCTGCCAGTTTAATACGGCCCACATTCAAAGCGTTCATCGCTATTTTGAAGCCATTTCCTCTATCAGAAAGCATGTTTTCAACAGGAACTTTTGTTTCATTAAAGAATACCTGACGAGTAGAAGAAGCACGAATACCTAATTTGTGTTCCTCTTCACCCATTGAAATTCCGTTGTCATCAGAGTTTTCTAAGATAAAACCAGTGATGTTTTTATCATCTCCAATACGTGCAAAAACGATAAACAAAGAACAGAAACCTGCATTAGAGATCCACATTTTTTGTCCAGTGATCGAATAATATTTTCCGTCTTCTGATAAAACTGCTTTAGTTTTTCCTGAATTAGCATCAGATCCTGCGCCTGGTTCAGTCAAACAATATGCACCAAACCACTCACCTGAAGCTAATTTAGGAACATATTTTTGTTTTTGTTCTTCAGTACCATATAAAGTAATTGGCATAGTACCAATTCCTGTATGTGCTCCAAAAGCAGTTGAAAAAGATCCCGTAGCACCAGAAATGTAATCACAAACTAACATTGTTGATACAAATCCCATTCCTAATCCACCGTAAGCTTCAGGAACAGCAACTCCTAAAAGACCTAAATCTCCGGCTTTTTTCATGCACTCTTCTGTGTAAGCATAATCCTTTTTCTCAAAACGATCTTTGTGTGCCCATAATTCTTTGTCTACGAACTCTTTTACAGAGTCACGCATCATTAATTGTTCTTCCGAAAAATCCTCAGGAGTGAAGATGTCTTCGCACTTAGTTTCTTTTACGATGAATTGTCCACCTCTAGTTACGTCGCTCATTTTTTGTTATTTTAAAAGATAATTTTTATTTTTTTTATAATCTAAATTCCTCCTTCGTTGGAAAGACAAAAGGAGTGGAATTACTGTCTACATCAATTCGTAAACCCCAGCACTTCCTTGACCTGTTCCTACACACATGCTAACAATACCGTATTTGTCACCACGACGTTTCATTTCGTCAAATAATTGAACTGACAATTTAGCTCCAGTACATCCCAGTGGGTGTCCCATTGCTATTGCACCACCATTAACGTTCACGATATCTGGATTTAATCCTAATTCACGGATAACCGCAAGTGACTGTGAGGCAAAAGCTTCGTTTAATTCAATTAAACCGATATCATTTAGAGATAATCCAGCTTGTTTCAACACTTTTGGTATCGCTTTTACAGGTCCTATTCCCATTATTCTAGGTTCAACTCCTGCAGAAGCAAAGTTTACTAATCTTGCGATAGGTTCAAGATTAAGTTCTTTTACCATTTCTTCACTCATAACAAGTACAAAAGCAGCACCATCACTCATTTGTGAGGAGTTACCAGCTGTTACACTTCCACCAGCTTCAAAAACAGGTCTTAAACTAGCCAAACCTTCAATTGTCGTGCCAGCTCTAGGTCCTTCATCTTTGTTTACTATGTAAGATTTAGTTTCTTTTTTGCCATTTTCATTGATAAACGTTTGCTCTACTGTAATAGGAACAATTTGTTTATCAAATTTACCTTCTGCTTGTGCTTTCAAAGCTTTCATTTGCGAGTTATAAGCAAACTCATCTTGGTCTTCTCTGGAAACCTTAAATTGCTGTGCAACTGCTTCGGCTGTTAGACCCATTCCCCAGTAGTAGTCTTCGTTTCCTGCTTTTGCAACAGCATAATCCGGAGTTGGCTTGTAACCTCCCATCGGAATAAAACTCATGCTTTCAGCACCACCAGCAATAATACAATGTGCCATTCCTGACTGTATTTTAGCTGTAGCCATTCCTATTGTTTCTAATCCAGATGCACAGTATCTGTTTACAGTTACTCCAGGAACATCTTCGATTTTTAATCCCATCAAAGAGATTAAACGTCCCACATTAAGTCCTTGTTCTGCCTCAGGCATGGCATTTCCTACCATAACATCATCAATACGAGTTTTGTCAAAATGGGGCAATTCATTCATCATGAATTGAATAGTTTCTGCTGCTAACTCATCAGGTCTTTTAAATCTGAACACCCCTTTAGGAGCTTTTCCTACGGCTGTTCTGTATGCTTTTACTATATAGGCTGTTTTCATTTTTTTAGTTTCTTAGCGGTTTCCCTTTGGTTAACATAAATTGGATTCTTTCCAATGTTTTTCTTTCCGTACAAAGTGATAAGAATGCTTCACGTTCCAGATCCAATAGGTATTGTTCTGATACTAATGTGGCCTCAGATAAATCACCACCAGCCATTACATAAGCTAGTTTGTTAGCAATCTTCTTGTCGTGTTCAGAAATGTATTTTCCAGCTTCCATTTGGTCTGTTCCTACTAAGAACATTCCTAATGCTTGTTTTCCTAGTACTTTTACGTCTTTTCTGTGGATTGGTTGTGTATATCCTGCTTCTGCCATTAATAAAGCATGTTTCTTAGCTTCGGCGATTTGACGGTCTTTGTTTACAACAATAATATCTTTTCCTTGTTGTAATAAACCAGAATCAAAAGCTTCATAACCAGAAGTTGATACTTTTGCCATAGCGATTGTCAAGAAATATTCTTGCAATACATTTAGCTCAACATCGTTTTTATGGAATAAATCAGAAGCTCTTAAAGCCATTTCTTTAGAACCACCACCACCTGGTATAACTCCTACTCCAAATTCTACTAATCCCATGTACGTTTCCGCTGCCGCAACAACTTTGTCCGCATGTAAACTCATTTCGCAACCACCACCAAAAGTCATTCCATGAGGCGCAACTACTACTGGAATTCCAGAATAACGCACACGCATCATAGTATCTTGGAAAGTTTTGATTGCCATGTTAAGCTCATCATACTCTTGCTCAACCGCCATCATAAATATCATTCCGATATTAGCACCTACAGAGAAATTTGCTGCTTGGTTTCCAATAACAAGACCTTGATATTCTTTTTCAGATAAATCGATTGCTTTGTTGATGGCTTGTAAAACGTCACCACCAATTGTATTCATTTTAGACTGGAATTCTAAATTTAGTATTCCATCTCCTAAATCTTGTATAATTGCACCACTATTACTCCAAACTTTTTTGCTTTCGCGAATGTTGTTCAAGATTATAAATGAATCTTGTCCTGGAATTTTAGTTTGTGCTTTAGTTGGAATGTTGTAGAAAAAAGTAGCACCTTCTTTTACGGTGTAAAAACTTTTACTTCCTGCAGCTAACATGTCATTTACCCATGCAGCAGGAGCAAGGCCTTCCGCTTTCATGATCTCAATCCCTTTTTCAACACCAATGGCATCCCAAATTTCGAATGGACCATTTTCCCAACCGAAACCAGCTTTCATAGCATCGTCGATTTTATATAATTCATCTGATATTTCTGGAATTCTATTGGATACATAAGCAAACATACCAGCAAAACTCTTACGGTAAAATTCACCTGCTTTGTCTTTTCCTTTTACCAAAACTTTAAAACGATCAATAGGTTTGTCAATTGATTTAGTCATTTCTAAAGTGGCAAAAGAAGCTTTTTTAGCCGGACGGTATTCTAAAGTATTTAAATCTAAAGTTAGAATATCTCTTCCTTCTTTTTTATAAAAACCTTGGCCTGTTTTACTACCTAACCATTTATTCTCCATCATTTTGTTAACAAACTCTGGAAGTTTAAATAAGTCATGTTGCTCATCAGCAGGGCAGTTTTCATAGATACCGTTTGCAACGTGTACCAATGTATCAAGACCTACTACATCAACAGTTCTAAAAGTAGCTGATTTTGGTCGGCCAATAACTGGACCTGTTAATTTATCTACTTCTTCAATAGTTAATCCCATTTCTTTAACCAAATGGAACAAACTTTGAATACCATAAATTCCAACACGGTTTCCAATAAAAGCAGGAGTATCTTTAGCTACAACCGAAGTTTTTCCTAAAAATTTCTCTCCATATACAGTAAGGAAATCCAATACTTCTGATGAAGTTTGTGGGCCAGGAATAATTTCGAATAATTTTAAGTAACGTGCAGGGTTAAAAAAGTGAGTCCCGCAGAAGTTTTTCTGAAAATCTTCAGATCTTCCTTCACTCATAAAGTGAATAGGAATTCCTGATGTATTTGAAGTAATCAAAGTACCCGGTTTGCGGTATTTTTCTACTTGTTCAAATACTAATTTTTTGATGTCTAATCTTTCTACAACAACTTCGATAATCCAATCAACGTTAGCAATTTTTGCCATATCGTCGGTGGTGTTTCCAGTTGTAATTCGGTCAGCGAATTTTTGAGTGTAGATAGGAGCCGGTTTTGACTTTAAAGCATTATTTAAATGCTCATTTACCAAACGGTTGCGAACGATTTTACTCTCTAATGTCAGTCCTTTTTTTGTTTCGGCCTCAGTAAGTTCTCTAGGAACGATATCGAGAAGTAAAACTTCGACACCAATATTGGCAAAATGGCAAGCAATTCCCGAACCCATAATTCCGGATCCGATTACTGCAACTTTTTTAATTGTGCGTTTCATTGTCTATTTTTTCAGTTTGATTAAATATATTCTTATTTTGAATTAATTCGTTGATGGTCTCTGAGACTTCAATAAAATGTTGTAGTTTTTCATCCGTAATGTGACTTTTGACAGTGTCATTGAATTTTAAAACAGTATTTTTTGATAAATCTCTTTTTTCTTTACCTAACTCAGTCAAGTAAATTAAGACACCACGACCATCATCTGGATTTTTCTTTCGAATGATTAAACCTTTTTCTTCCATAGATTTTAAGGTTCTGGTAAGACTTGTAGCCTCCATTCCCATTTTAGGTCCTAAGGAGGTAGAAGGGGTTCCTACATTTTTATCCATACTCAACAAAGCAAAACCTGTTGCCATTGTGGCACCGTACTTAGAAGCTTCTTCATTGTACATTCTTGAAACGGCTTGCCAAGTCGCTCTTAATATATAATCTATTGTTTTGTCTTTCATATGGTACGTTATCGATTTCAAATATAATAAAAAAAATACTATGCACGCATAATAAATTAATTTATTTTTGTTAAAAATTTATGATTACAAAAAAAATCCATAAAATTGGAGCGTTTTATTTTGGAAAACAGCTAATTATCAATAGTATTGTTAAAGCTTGTCCAGTGACAAGGGCAATTGAAGCTCCTGTTCAAGCATGTGTATTAGTAAAATAAGAAGATCAAAAGTTAGGTTTTCGTAATTCATGTGCGGGCTAGAACACACAGAAGTTTGCCGATAAACTAAAGAAAAATCCAATTGTAGCTCCTAATTTGTAAAACTATGATAGGGTTCTTAGTTATAGAAATCCAATTCAAAATATAAGAAACCAAGAAATCAAAATTTAAGCTTCCTAACAGTTTAAAAGAAATGTTTCTATTTTCAGCTTGCGGAAAAATGTATTTAAAAATGATTCCTTAAGATAGCCAATCTAAGAGAAACTAGGCAATACCTCCCACAAAATAAGAAACTATAAGTTTTTCTACTTTTAATAGTTCTTAAGCAACTAATTATTAGGATATTAAAAGTATGAAAAAATAACCAATATAGCGTTTAAATTCTAAAACTAATTAATTGTCAGTCAATTAAGTAGTTTTAGAATTTAAAAAGTAAAGGGGTATGATTCTATGTAATACTACAAAATAGTCTTTTGTTAGGTGAGTGTAAAATGGTATTTATCTATAGCTACACTACTCTTTTTTAAAAGTGCCGTTATCCACGTCTTTTATAAATTTTATTAGACCCTTAAAATATGTTTTTTGATCATCATATTGAGAAAGATGACTACCATTAGCACAAAATAGAAATCGGCCGTTTTGAACTTCGTTGGCGATCCATTTCATATGCTCTGGATCCATAGTGTCGTATTTAGAACCGATTGATAATGTAGGAATCGTTATCGTTTTAAGCCTGTCTTTTACGTCCCAATTTTTTAAGGAAGCATTTCCGGTGATGCCAAATTCACTGTGACCCTGCATAAACACATATACATTAGGGTTGATGTGTTTGAAACATCGATTGATAGATTCTGGCCATTCTTCTAGTGGTTTTCTTAGAATGTGTTCCGTATAATAATATTTGAAAAGAAGTTCGCTGTATTTTGGATTGTCAAAATCATTGTTTTTCTCCATTTCCTGTAGTTCTTTTAGGATTTTAGGATTCATTTGTGGAGCAAGAACCTCTTGTGCATAGGCATTGTATTCAGGAATGCTGGCCATCATATTAGATATAATCAAGCCTTTCATGTTTTTTCGGTATTTTAGGGCATATTCCATGGCAAGTATTCCGCCCCAGGATTGACCTAAAACATAAAAATTAGAACTATCTGCTCCTAGTGCGATTCGGACTTGTTCCACCTCCTCAACGAAACGTTCGTTCGTCCACAAACTGTCGTAATTAGGTTGGTCGCTGTAGTAGGATCCTAATTGATCGTAATAAATGTATTCGATGCTTTCGTTAGGAAAATAACCATCAAAACATTCGTACAATTCGTGCGTTAATCCAGGTCCTCCGTGAAGTAATAATACTTTAATTCTAGGGTTATTCCCTACGGTTTTTGTCCATACCTTAAAGGTTCCTTTTGGTGTGGTAATCGGAATCATTTTTATGCCTCCTGTGTACTGATCTTTCGTTTTGGAATAATCCAAATAATTCGCTCTTCGTTCTTTTGCTTACAATTAGAAAATAATAAAACACTTACTAGAGAATAAAACAGGATTTTTACTTTCATTGTCATCGTATTTATCAGTTATAATTATAAGTCAATCGACTAACCGTAGATTTTATGGAATAAATTAATGTATTTTTCCATAACTATTTTTCTTTTTAGCTTAAGTGTTGGCGTCAGTTGCCCACCTTCTACAGACCAAACATCTGGTGTTAATTCAAAACGTTTAATTTTCTCCCAATTACCAAATTTTTCGTTTAAACCATCAATTTCTTCCTGAATTCTTGCTATTACTTTTTCGTTGGATACAATTTCTTCATTAGTACTTCCTATAACTATTTTATGAATAACCGCCCATTCTTTTACGAATTCAAAATCAGGTTGAATGAAGGCTGCCGGCATTTTTTGTCCGTCGCCTATCACCATAATTTCTGCAATGAAACGGGATTGTTTCATGGTGTTTTCAATAAGTTGCGGTGCAATATATTTTCCACCTGAAGTTTTAAACATTTCTTTCTTTCGATCCGTAATTTTTAAAAATCCGTCTTTATCAATGTTTCCTATGTCACCAGTGTGAAAATAACCGTCAATAATGACTTCATTGGTTAATTTCTCATCTTTATAATAGCCCATCATGACATTAGGTCCTTTACAAAGAATTTCTCCGTCTTCGGCAATTTTAACTTCTACATTATCAATAACTCTCCCTACAGTTCCTATTCTGAAACCTCCATTTCTTATATCATTTACGGATATAACAGGCGAAGTCTCGGTTAAACCATATCCTTCCATAACAGGTATTTCGGCTGCAGCAAAAATTCGAGCTAATCTAGGTTGCAACGCAGCACTACCTGAAACCATTAAATCTAACTTACCACCTAATCCTTCTTTCCATTTACTAAAAATTAATTTTCGAGCAATTTTAAGTTGCATTTCATACCAAAGACCATTCGCACCATAAGGTTCATAGACTAATCCCAAATCAATTGCCCAAAAGAACAATTTCTTTTTAATCCCAGTCAGTTCAGTTCCTTTGGCATAGATTTTATCATACACTTTTTCTAATAGTCGAGGTACAGCCGTAATTACAGTAGGTTTTACTTCTTTTAGGTTATCACTGACTTTATCAATAGATTCTCCAAAGTAGATCGATACACCATAATATTGGTATAAATAGAGTAGCATGCGCTCAAAAATGTGACAAACAGGTAAGAAACTTAATGCAGTTGCATTTCCCGCTTCAAATGGAATTCTTGTAGAGCTGTTTAGTACGTCTGATACGATGTTATTATGAGAAAGCATAACTCCTTTTGGTCGCCCAGTTGTCCCAGATGTATAAATAATAGTCGCTAAATCGTCAGGTTTAACTAAACTTTTGCTTTCTTCAACATCATTCTGATTGCTTTGGTCTTCGCCAAGAGCGAGTAGTTCCTTCCAGTTTTTACAACCTTCAATAGGGTTAAAAGAATATACTTCTTTCAAATTAGGAACCTTATCTTTTATTGAATTTAATTTTTTAAGGATTTCCGCATCAGATACAAAACAATATATTGCACCAGAATGGTTCAATATGTATTCATAATCATCTTCTGTAATTGTTGGATAAATAGGTATATTTTGTGCTCCGGTTTGCAGAATACCAATATCCATAATATTCCATTCAGTTCTGTTGCTGGAAGAGATTATTGCGATTTTATCGTCTTTTTTTATTCCCATTCGCAAGAGTGCTCTAGAAACAGCATTTGCTTGAGCAATATATTCTTGTGTAGACGTTTTTATCCAAACACCGTCCTGCTTAGTATTTAAAGCATCTGGAATTGAGGTATATTTATCTTGTTGATAATAAGGAAAATCAAATAGTCTGGTTATAGAAGTCATTATGCGAAGGTTGAATTTTGCTGCAAATTAAAAAAAAAATGACAATATTTTTCCATTTTCAAAATTAAAATGGAAAAAATTAATTTTATAATTCCCATTTTACGAAAACGATTTCTTTAAACGGAGTTTAAAAGGTTGATTATAAGTAAAAAGAAAAATTGCAGTAGTTTTTAGTTTAAAATAAACTGTCGTTGCTTTAATATTGAAAAGTTGAAATAATTAGCTATATTTCAACTTTTTATTCTAATTTTAAACATTACAAAGCTATAATGTGCGCTTTTTTTTCATGTTTAGTAGCAATCTCGTTAATTTTATCGATTTATAGGTTGTATATTTTCTGGTATTGGTCTTTGTAAAGCTCTTTAATAATTTTTCTCTTCAGTTTAAGTGTCGGAGTTAAGTGTCCACCATCTATCGACCAAACTTCAGCTGTCAATTCAAAGCGTTTGATTTTTTCCCAACTTCCAAATTTTTCATTCAAATTGTCTATATCTTGTTGTATGCGTTCTAGTACTTTTTCATGCACAACATAATCACTATTCGTTTTTCCAATGTCTAATTTATGGATGGCAGCCCATTCTTTTAAGAATTCAAAATTAGGTTGGATAAGCGCGGCCGCCATTTTTTGTCCTTCTCCTATGACCATAATTTGTTCAATAAAACGGGATTGTTTCATTGTGTTTTCTATTAATTGTGGTGCTATGTACTTTCCTCCAGAGGTTTTGAACATTTCTTTCTTTCGATCCGTTATTTTTAAAAAGCCGTCCGCGTCAATAATTCCTATATCTCCAGTATGGAAATAACCGTCAACAATGACTTCGTTAGTTAATTTCTCATCTTTATAATACCCCATCATTACGTTAGGTCCCTTACAAAGGATTTCGCCGTCTTCGGCAATTTTTACTTCTACATACTCAATTGGTTTTCCTACAGTACCTATTCTTAAGCCTTTGTTTTTTAAATCATTGAATGAAATTGCAGGGGAGGTTTCTGTTAAACCATAGCCTTCTAAAACTGGAATGTCTGCTGCCGTAAAAACACGTGCTAATCTGGGTTGTAAGGCAGCGCTACCGCTAACAATCAATTCGAGATTCCCACCTAATCCTTCTTTCCATTTGCTGAAAATTAATTTTCTTGCAATTTTAAGTTGCATTTCATACCATATTCCATTGGCGCCGTAAGGTTCAAATCGCAAACCTAAATTAATGGCCCAAAAGAACAGCTTCTTTTTAATTCCTGTCAGTTCCGTTCCTTTTGCATAGATTTTATCGTATACCTTTTCTAGAAGTCTCGGGACTGCAGTAATCATAGTTGGTTTTACTTCCTTTATATTATCACTAATTTTCTCTATGGATTCCCCAAAATAAACCGAAACACCATGATATTGATATAAATATAAAGCGGTGCGTTCAAAAATGTGACAGACAGGCAAGAAGCTCAGTGCTTTTGCATTGCCAGCTGGGAACGGAACTAAGTTAACAATAGCAAGGACATTGGAAACAAGATTTTGGTGCGAAAGCATAACACCTTTGGGTGTTCCAGTGGTTCCAGAGGTATAGATAATGGTAGCCATATCTAGAGGCAGTACTTTTTCTTTTCGTGCTTCAAGTTCAGTTTGATTGCTTTGGTCTTCGCCAAGAAGAAGCAATTCTGACCAGTTTTTGCAGCCTTGAATTTCATCGAAGCAGTATACTTCTTTTAGAGCAGGAACTTTATCTCGTATTGAATTGATTTTTTCAAATATTTCCAAGTCGGATATAAAACAATACGTTGCACCAGAGTGGTTGAGTATGTAAGCATAGTCATCTGCCGTGATTGTAGGATAGATGGGTACATTTTGTGCGCCTATCTGTAGAATACCAATATCCACAATACTCCATTCCGTTCTGTTGTTAGTAGAAATCATTGCGATTTTATCGTCTTTCTGAATGCCCATTCGCAAGAGAGCGCCAGAAATAGCATTGGCTTTGGAAATAAATTCTTCAGTTGAAGTTTTTTCCCAAACGCCATTTTTCTTTGTTACAAAAGCATCTGCTATTGAAGTATATTTTTCTAGCTGATAATATGGGAAATCAAAAATTCTAGTTACGGATGTCATCATTTAATGTTTAATGTAGTTGCAAAATAGTTAAAAAATAGTGATAATTCTCTTTTTGTGTAAATTTTATAATTGAATTGATATTATTTTATGCTATTCAGGAGGGTTTTATTATCTATGAAATAGCCTATTGTAGCGATATATTGTTAAAAAATAGATAGTGAAAATACAATCATTATTTAAATAATTTTATAAGAATACGGCAGTTGTAGCGAAAAATAAGCATACTAATATCCACGGTTTACTCTAAACAGTTTTTATTCGCTAATTTCAAGAAGTATTTTATTTGAAATATCACTAAAAGTGGGTATTGTCATAAAAAGTTATTTCATTTACTTTTATTGCGAAAATAAACGAGATTTGAATATGCTTTAATGTGAAGTCATTTAAGATATTAAGTTCCAATATTTAGAAATTTTTAGACATTTAATAATACTGTGTAGACAGCAATTAATTAATAAACACGATGACGAATTCAGAAAAAATTAGAAAAGTAAACGAATTGCTTATTGAAGTAATTAAAGACGAAGAACATCAAGTTGAGAGCTCGTTGAGCGGTTTAAAAGATGTCGTTTTGAGTATTATCGCCGATTATTGGCTAACTGTGAGGGAACCTGAAATTTTTATGGCTAATGTCGAAATTGACATTGAGGAAAATGTAACGGAAGCCGTATTGTTATAGTAGTTTTGGTGTAAACATAATAATTTGAGTATTGTCTCAAAATGGTTGGCCCTTTGAGATCAGTAATGTTTCAAGGGAGTATCCTATAATACAGTAAAGCTATCAGTTTTTTTGATGCTAAATACTGTTGTCAGATCTAAAAAGGAGTATAAAGTATTTAAACACTTTATACTCCTTTTTTTAATAATATTCGAAAATATGCGCGGTTTTATAGTGGTATGTTAGATGCAATTCTTGTGTTCTTTGTCTTTACTTTATAAATAGTAGGCGTGCATAGTATATTTAGTTATATTTGTTCGAATTAAAACTTTAAGTAATGACTAAGCCTACGTTAACTTCTCTATTGAATATTGATCGACCACTGATAATGGCGCCTATGTTTCTTGTTTCAAATACTAAAATGGTAATTGAAGGAATGAAATCGGGTGTGGCAGGTTGTATCCCAGCCCTAAATTACCGCACATTAGAGGAACTTCGCGCTTCCGTTATAGAACTTAAGGCAGCTAAAGTAGTAGGAGGTAGTTTTGGTTATAATTTGATTGTGAATAAATCAAATATCAAATACAAGGATCAATTAGCCGTTCTATGTGAAGAAAAAGTAGATTTTATAATTACTTCTTTAGGTTCACCAGAAGAAACCATTAAGGCAGCTCATAAAGTAGGAATTAAAGTTTTTTGTGATGTTACCGATTTGGCTTTCGCCAAAAAAGTAGAAAGTCTAGGTGCTGATGCTATTATTGCTGTTAACAATTTGGCTGGAGGTCATAGAGGACCACAATCTCCGGAGCAACTGATTAAAGAATTGAATGAAAACACTGGATTGCCAGTGATCTCTGCTGGTGGAGTGAGTACTAAATTAGATTTAGATAAAATGTTAAGCTATGGTGCGATAGGCGTATCTGTGGGGAGTCCTTTTATAGCCTCGATTGAGTCTGGAGTTTCTGAGGAATACAAACAAGCCTGTGTTGATTATGGTGCCAAAGATATTGTCTTGACTGAGAAAATATCGGGGACGCCTTGTACGGTCATTAATACGCCTTACATTCAAAAAGTAGGAACTAAACAAACGTGGTTAGAAAGCACTTTAAATAAAAATAAAAGCTTGAAAAAGTGGGTTAAAATGATCCGATACATAATGGGATCTAACGCTGTAACTAAAGCAGCTACTGAATTTACCTACAAAACGGTTTGGGTTGCCGGGCCGACTATTGAAAACACGACTGCAATACGACCAGTTAATGCAATCGTTGATACATTAACGGTGTAGTTTTACAAACCCTATTTATTGGATTTACATTCCTAATAAGTCATTTCTGTATCATTACGCAATGGATTATTAGGAATGTTTTTTTTTGTTCAAAAAGCAATTATATCGGTTAAGAGTTGGATTATTCTACTTGAATCATTTTTCTTTTGGAGTGCGTGAAGGATAGCAGCGGAAATCCTCTCTCGTCTCGTTCTTAAAACGAGACGAGAGAGATTGTAGCGAATAGCCTGACCCTTGGGGCACGCCCAAAAAATAGTTAACTATATCCCACAAAAAAAGCGCTCTCTTTCGAGAACGCTTTCTATATATAAAGTGTGAATTTTATTTTTTGTCAATCCATTTTTTGGCATTCACAAAGGCTTCATGCCAAGGGGAAACTTCATCGTTTCTATCCTTTGGGTAATGCGCCCAGTTCCATTGAAACGTAGAACGTTCAATGTGTGGCATCATCACTAAGTGACGACCTGTTGTATCACATAACATAGCTGTGTTGAAATCAGAACCATTCGGGTTTGCTGGATAACCTTCATAACCATATTTAGCTACGATATTGTAATTTCCTTCACCCATTGGTAAGTTGAATTTACCTTCACCATGTGAAACCCAAACTCCTAAAGTGCTTCCTGCTAATGATGACAACATCACTGATTTGTTATCCTGTACCGTTACCGAAGTAAAGATACTTTCGTGTTTGTGGCTTTCGTTATGCAACATTTTTCCGTGTACTTCGTGCTCTGGATTAATTACTTCCAATTCCATAAACAACTGACAACCATTACAAATTCCAACAGACAAAGTATCTTCTCGTTTGAAGAAGTTTTTCAAGGCAGTATTTGCTTTTTCGTTGTATTTAAATGCTCCTGCCCAACCTTTGGCTGAACCCAATACATCTGAGTTAGAGAAACCTCCAACAGCTCCGATGAATTGAATGTCTTCTAATGTCTCCCGACCTGAAATCAAATCGGTCATGTGAACGTCTTTTACATCAAAACCCGCAAGGTACATCGCATTTGCCATTTCGCGTTCAGAATTACTTCCTTTTTCACGGATAATTGCCGCTTTTGGTCTCTCGACTCCGCTCGAGATGACAGGTTTTTTTCCTGTGAAATGTGTTGGGAAAGTATAGTTTAATGCTTGGTTTTTGTAATTGTCAAAACGCGCTTGTGCCGTTCCATTTTTAGATTGTTTTTGGTCTAATAAAAACGAAGTTTTAAACCAAACGTCTCTGTATTTCGCAATGTCTAATTTGCAAGGGCCAAAGTCTAAAGTTGCTTCGGAAGTTGCTGTTCCTAATTTGTAGAAAGAAACTCCATTTGTGTTTAGTTTATTCTCTAAAGCCACATCGTCTTTGGCTTGGAACACGATTCCGATATTCTCTGAAAACAAGTATTTGATGATGTCTTTCTCTTCAAAAACAGAGAAATCTATTTTGGCACCTAAATTATTATCAGCAAAACACATTTCTAAAAGGGTAGTAATCAAACCACCACTTCCTATGTCGTGTCCTGCAAGAATATTGTCTTCCAATATTAATTCTTGAATGGTATTGAAGGCTCTTTTGAAAAAGGCTGCATCTTTAATTGTTGGTGCGTCTTTCCCGATAGTATTCAACGTTTGTGCAAGTGAAGAACCACCTAGTTTGTACTCATCTTGCGATAAATTAATATAATATATTGAACCTCCGTCTCTTTGAAGGACAGGTTCTACCACTTTTCTGATATCGGTACAGTTACCACCGGCAGTAATAATTACCGTTCCCGGAGCAATTACTTCTTCGTTTGGATATTTTTGTTTCATCGAAAGGGAGTCTTTTCCTGTTGGAATATTGATTCCCAATTCGATTGCAAAATTCGAACAACTTTCTACGGCGGCGTACAAACGAGCATCTTCTCCTTCGTTTTTACAAGCCCACATCCAATTAGCCGAAAGTGATATTCCGTCTAAACCGTTTTTAATTGGAGCCCACACAATATTCGATAAAGCCTCGGCAATAGCAGTTCTGCTTCCTGCAACAGGATCAAGCAAAGCGGCTACAGGCGAATGCCCTATAGAAGTAGCAATTCCTTCTTTTCCGTTATAATCCAAAGCCATTACACCGCAGTTATTCAACGGCAATTGCAATGGTCCTGCAGTTTGTTGTTTGGCTACTTTACCACCCACACAACGGTCTACTTTATTTGTCAACCAGTCTTTACAAGCTACTGCTTCTAATTGAAGCACTTGTTCTAAATAGGTTGAGATTTTATCTTTCGAATAATCTAAATCAGCATATTTTCTTTCGATAGTAGAATCGGTCATCACCACTTTTGGCGAACTTCCAAAAAAGTCTTCCAAAGCAAAATCCATTGGCTTAGCACCCGTAGTTTTTGATTCGAAAGTAAAACGATGGTCTCCGGTTACGTCACCTACTTGGTACATAGGAGCACGCTCTCTATCGGCAATTTTTTGTAAGGTGTCAATGTCTTTCTGACCGATAACCAAGCCCATTCTTTCTTGAGACTCGTTACCGATGATTTCTTTTGCCGAAAGAGTAGGGTCACCTACAGGCAATTTGTCCAAATCAATTAAACCTCCGGTATCTTCCACTAGTTCTGACAGACAGTTTAAGTGTCCTCCAGCACCGTGATCGTGAATGGATACGATTGGGTTTTCATTGCTTTCTACCAATCCACGAATAGCATTAGCCACTCTTTTTTGCATTTCTGGATTCGAACGTTGGATAGCGTTTAACTCAATACCAGAACTAAATGCTCCTGTATCAGCAGAAGAAACCGCAGCTCCACCCATTCCGATTCTATAATTTTCTCCTCCCAGGATAACAATTTTGTCTCCTGTTTGTGGTATTTTTTTGATCGCTTGTTCTAATTTTCCGTAACCAATTCCACCCGCTTGCATAATCACTTTGTCGAAACCTAATTTACGAGCATCTTCTTCGTGTTCGAAAGTCAGAACAGAACCAGTAATAAGTGGTTGTCCAAATTTGTTTCCAAAATCAGAAGCTCCGTTTGAGGCTTTGATTAAAATATCCATTGGAGTTTGGTACAACCATTTTCTCTCGGCCATTCCGTTTTCCCATGGGCGACTACTCTGAGCGGAGTCGAATGAGTCTTCTAATCTAGAATAAGAAGTCATATAAACTGCTGTTCCTGCCATAGGTAATGAACCTTGTCCACCTGCTAGACGGTCACGAATTTCTCCACCTGAACCCGTTGCAGCTCCGTTGAAAGGCTCTACCGTAGTTGGGAAATTATGTGTTTCTGCTTTTAAGGAAATAACCGAATCAAATTCTGTTACTTGGTAAAAATCAGGTTTGTCTGCGCTTTTTGGAGCAAATTGTTCTACCCGTGGCCCTTTTACAAAAGCTACATTGTCTTTATATGCTGAAACGATGTCGTTAGGATTTTCTAACGATGTTTTCTTAATCATTTTGAATAAAGAAGATTCTTTTTCTACACCATCAATAACAAATTTCCCGTTGAAAATCTTGTGACGACAATGCTCTGAATTGGCTTGTGAAAAACCAAATATTTCAGAATCAGTTAGTTTTCTACCTATTTTAACAGCTAAGTTATCAAGGTATTCTACTTCTTCTGGACTTAAAGACAATCCTTCTTGTTTGTTGTAAGCTGCAATATCATCAATATCCAAAATGGCTTCTGGTGCGATATCGATAGTGAAAATTGTTTGATTTAACTCGGAATATTTTTGCGAAAGCATCGGATCAAAATCCTCAGAATCAGCTTTAGCATAATGAAACTCCTCAATTCTGATGATTCCTGAAATGGCCATATTTTGGGTAATTTCAACGGCATTAGTACTCCAAGGAGTGACCATAGCGGCGCGGGGACCAACAAAAAAATCCGTTAGTACGGATTTTTCAATTTTATTTGAGTCGGCAAAAAGCCAGTTTAATTTTGAAATGTCTTGAGCTGAAATTTCGTTTTGCGTTTGTACTGCAAAAACAGTTTTGCTTTGGTTTTCAAAGAAATGGATCATTGTTGTGTAGTTTGTTGTATTTTGGTGCAAATTTAGTCAATTAAGATTAAAATTTCTAATAAAAAAAGCGGCATAATTGCCGCTTTTAAAATGGATGTTATTTTTGTGTCAACTAATTGATAATGATTTTTTTAACAGAAGTTTTTGCGTCATCCGTTATTTTTATTAAATACAGTCCTTTGTCTAGGTGTAAAACTGATAAAGCTGTTCCATTAGTATTATTACTTTCAAAAACTTTTTGTCCTAAAAGATTATAAATTTCAACAGAAAAGGCTTTGTTTGAATTGTCTATCGTGAAGCTACCGTTTGAAGGATTTGGATATATCGTGACATCGTTTCCATCTATAACTATTTCTTCTTTAGCCTCTTTAGAAATTATTTTACTTCCAAGATTATTACAAGTATCTGCTGCATAAGAATCCCATTCAGCTGTTTTATTAAAAGTTGTTTTTGGGCCAGTTATGGTTGTTTTTCTTCTTAAGGTTACATTAGCGGCAAAGTTTGCTGTTCCACCATTGAAGGTACCAATGATATCGATAAGCACTCCGTTTTTAAATAAACCGACAGCATCATTACCATTGAAAGTCATTTCGGCAGCAGCAGTAGAAATAGTTGCTGAACTTGTAGGATAACAACTTGATGACATGGAGCTGTTTACCAAAGTAAATTTACTTCCGTTATTTAATGTTCCGCTTAAGGCGATTCCTGAGCTCCAAGATCCAGCACCGTTAGTTTGTTTTTTCACACTATAAACAGATAGATTAATGGCGATACCTGTAGCATTTGAAATTTCAAGCGCTTTGTTGTTTGATGAACCTTCAATATATTCTGAAAATAATAATTCAGTTGTTGAGCCCGTGGCAGCTGTAGTAGTACTATTTACCGAGTTGCTTGAAGCCGAAATGTTTCCTGCAGCATCTTTTGCTTTTATTGAAAAAGTGTAAGCAGTAGCGGCTGTTAATCCTGTAACGGCGTATGAAGTTCCAGTAACGGTAGCTTTTAAGCTTGTTCCTTGGTAAACATTGTATCCTGTTACGGCTACGTTATCAGTTGAGCCAGTCCAAGATAAGTTAGTTGTTGTTTGTGTTGTTCCTGAAGATACTAAATTAGTAGGATTTGAAGGTGCTGTAGTATCAGCAGTTGGATTCCATACTTGCTGAACATATTCAGGATGGTCAATGTATGGATTTCTATTATTTTGAGTAACATAAATTGCTTTGTTACGGGCAATTTCTCTTGGGCTAACTGGGTCTAAGGCATTCCAAGCTAGGAGCATGTTTAAAAATGAAGTTGTAAAGACTTGAGTGCTGGTTCCATTAAACATGGGGTAAGCATAACCAGAAACAGTAGTTTCATAACGAGTGGCAAAATAGAAATACATTCGGGCAATGTCTCCTTTAAATTCGTCAATTGGTTCAAAAACAGTTCCTACATAACCAGAAACGGAACTAGAACCTAATTTACTTCCGTTAAGCGAAGTCCAGGTTGCTGTTGCTACAGTTCCATGCGGATAATTGGATCTTTGTCCGTTTACTTTTCCATCCGTTGGGGTGATAAAGTGCGCATCAGAAACCATGGGAGCCGCTGAACCAAAAGTAGATTGTGGAATGATATGTTCTCTGTTGTAGCAATCCCCTTCCGTGGAATAGTTACCACATCGTTGTGTAGATCCTGTTGAATAATTATAAGGATCAGTGCCGTTTGGTTTTTCAGAATACATGTCTAAAACAGTACCATCATTTTCATAAAAATTATCGACATCCGATGTTTGATAAGTAGTATAAAGTCCACCGTAACCATTATCCGTATGGCCTTTAATAATAGTGTACAATTGAGTTTTCAGTGTGTAAGATGTTCCTGTGGCTGTTGCATAATAACCCGATGGTATTTGGGCAATAGCTGCTGTGAAGAATAATAAAAAGAGAAAAGAGTAGGTTTTTTTCATAAAATTTAATTTAAATTGATTTGTTAATTAGGGCATCCAAAAAGAAGGTTCAAAAAGACGGAATTTTTTGAATTTGACTTTTTAGATGTTGGCAAATCTAAATGTTTTAGGAGTACAGTATGTTATGAAATGTTTACTATTTTTGTTAATTATCTTACAGTAGTTACTATATGTTGTGTATTTAAAGGAATATTTATTAAAAGAGGTTGGAGTAGAGATTAGCGTTTCTACAGTTGGAATGAGAGTTATTTAGGAAAAGGTTTGTTTTGATACGCACCTAAGTCAGGAGGAGTAGTTCTTGTGTTTCCTAAAATATCTAACGGAATCAAATAGGCCGAATTCCCTTTTGCGAGAGCGCCGGAAGTTTCGTCGATAGTAAGTTTGTTTTGAGAAGCTTTATAAAACTTAGGGCTTTGGTTTAAAAGTATACCAGTATAGTGAGTGGCGTCAGTCGTGAATTGGTAATCCTGATTTGTGGTTGTAGCATCATACTTTATCAGGCAATTGTTGAATTGATAGTTAAATGTAGCCGTTGTTTTTTTAGTTAAGCTTAATTCGTTCGAATATGAGCCATAAATAATGCAGTTGTTAAAAGTGGCTTGTGTTAGGTCTTTAACTTCAGGAATGGCACCTTCAATAAAATTATCTATTGCAACGGCCACTTGGGACGAACTATTCCAGTTATTATTGAACGTGGAATGAGTGAATTTATAATTCCCACCATAAGAACAAGCCAAACTCGCTAGTCCTGCAGAATTAATTACAATATTTTCTCCATTGATTTTTGCTGTTTGAGCTAAGATCCCATAATTGGACGAATCGTAAATTTGGGTATTTTTTATGGATACTGTTGTTCCATCATTGTTTTGAATCAGTAAACCAATGGTAGCATTTTTAATAGTCAAATGGTCTATGACGTTATTTGTGCTACCGTCTGTAAGCCATATCGTTCCCCATTGGCCGGGAACATCTGAATACTCAGGTTCCAGACGATCGCCTTCAAAAATGACTTCATTTTCAAATAGCGCTGAATTTGATTTGGAGCCATTTATGTTTATTGAGGCGTTATTACTCACGATAAGTCCAGAGTTAGCATGGAAATGAACACGAGAACCGGCATTAAAAACAACTTTTTTCCCTGAGGGAGCCGCAGCGTAGCCGTAAATAACATACGGCTTTTGATTATTAAATACGAGCTCGTTTCCGTTTACGGGGTCATTTTCATCTAGATAAAAACCATATATTTTTTCGTCACCCAGCGGCAGTGTTTCGGTAGTACCATCTGCAAAGCGCTTTGGATATAAGAAAATGGCATCTTGGATAAGCGTCACTAACTCTACCTTTTGTAAATTTGTTCCGGCATCAAATTCAATTTGGTCAGTATATAGGAAATCAGTTGGGTTGGTATCGGTGCTATTGGCAGTGGTTTCTATAAAAATATATAAGCTATCTTTTGCAAGTAGGTCGATGTTTTTAAATGATTTCCCTTCGCTTCCTTGCATTCCGTCCACGGTCATGCGGTATTTAGAATTTAGCCCTTTTGCCAGTTTTATCGTGGGAATGCTAATATCATTTTTACTTTTATTGTAAACTTTGAGTCGGTAGGTACTGGAACCGATGTTACTAAAAACGGTATCCAGATAGATAGTGTCTTTTGAAAAAGTTAAATCTCCAGTGCTGGCAACCGTTTCAAAATCAGAACGACATGAACAAACAGACAACAATATTCCGATAAAAAGCAATAGAGAGAAAGTACGCATTTCGTTTGATTTTGTGTAAAAATAAGAAAAAACTCATTGGGAACTGTCACGGATTTTCAATTTGATCGTAGAATAAATATTGGAATTAATTTTTGTATCTTATCTTTTAATTATTTTTACAATCAATTAAAATAAAATTCATGACATTCGATAAAGAAAAGATACTGGAATATTGTAATCGTATTTCTAAAAACACTTTAATGGACACCCTAAATATTGAGTATATTGATGCTGGTGAAGATTTTTTGACAGCAACAATGCCCGTGAATCCAACTGTTCATCAGCCTATGGGTTTATTGCACGGGGGCGCCTCGGTTGCCTTGGCGGAAAGTGTTGGTAGTGCAGCTTCATTTTTATTTATTAATCCAGAGCTGAGTGAAGTACGTGGAATTGAGATTTCGGCAAATCATTTAAAGGCAAAACGCAACGGGATAGTCACTGCGACGGCGAGGATTATTCATAAAGGGCGAAGTATTCATTTGTGGGAAATACGTATTGTCGATGAAAATGACACTCTTATTTCGCTTTGCAAATTGACCAATATGGTTTTGCCAAAACGTATCAGAAAACAAGAATAACGGGACTTTTTTATTAATTAAAACTTCGGTTTATAATAAAGTAAATATGATTGATTTTTTTATCAAAGTAAAACAACAAGAGTCGCAAAACTTACCTTTCGTACTATACAAAAAGCCAGATAATATTAAAGTGGTGGGTTATTTTCAGAAAAATGATCATTTGTATTTTGCTGAAAACTTTGAGGAGGCTGGTTTTGTTTTTGCTCCTTTTGAAGGAAGCCAAATGGTACTGATTCCTTATGATCAATCCATAAAATGGAGTGAATTGGTAACTTCCATTGAAGAAATTCCTGATATTGATGTTGTAAAATCGGAAAATAAGCAAGATCAAGAACATTTTGAATCTCTAGTTCAAAAAGGAATTGATGCTATAGTGGAGGGCATTTTTAAAAAGGTAGTGGTGTCTAGGAAAGAAATCATTGACTTGGCTAATTTTGATTTAGTTACTGTGTTCGAAAAACTAATTCAAAGCTATCCAAATGCTTTTTGCTACTGTTGGTTTCACCCAAAAGTTGGTTTGTGGATGGGAGCAACCCCAGAACGATTGCTTAAAGCGAATGACAAGAAATTTTCTACTATGGCATTAGCAGGAACACAAACAAGCCAGGGTTTAGCCAAAGCAATCTGGGAGAAAAAAGAAATGGAAGAACAGCAGTTTGTTACCGACTTCATTTTAAATAATTTAAAAGACTTAACTTCAGAAGTCTCGATTTCAAGTCCTTATGCTATAAAAGCCGGTAGTTTATTGCATATTAAAACAGATATTGAAGGCGTATTAAACGACAATTCAAATTTGAAACAGGTAATTTCTGTTTTGCATCCTACGCCAGCAGTCTGTGGGCTACCTAAACAAGAAGCAAAGACTTTTATTTTGGAAAACGAAGGCTATGACAGAGAGTATTATACAGGTTTTCTTGGCGAATTAAACAAAGAAGGATTTAATAAAACCACTTTAAAATCTGATTTGTATGTCAATTTAAGATGTATGAAAATCAAGGATAATCAGGCACATTTGTATATGGGTTGTGGTATTACAAAAGACAGCAATCCAAGAAAAGAGTGGGAGGAAAGCGTTAATAAGTCGCTGACAATGAAAAGGATGTTATAGGAAGAGCATAAAAGAGGTTACAAGGAAGAAAAATGAAGGTAGAAAAAGACACAAAAAAAGATAAAAATGAAATTAGACATATTAGCTTTTGGAGCTCATCCAGATGATGTAGAATTGGGATGTTCGGGAACCATTTTAAAAGAAATATCCTTAGGGAAAACAGTTGGGATTGTCGATTTGACTCGGGGCGAATTAGGAACTCGAGGTTCAGCTGCAATTAGAGATCAGGAAGCAAATGCTGCTGCAAAAATTCTAGGGGTTTCTGCTAGGGAAAATCTGGAGATGCGTGACGGTTTTTTTGTCAATGACGAACAACACCAACGTGAGGTTATTAAAATGATCCGGAAGTACCGTCCCGAGATTGTATTGTGCAATGCAATTGATGATCGTCACATCGATCACGGGAAAGGGAGCAAGTTAGTTTCTGACGCTTGTTTTTTATCTGGATTGAGAAAGATAGAAACAGAATTAGAAGGAGAGCAGCAACAGGCATGGAGACCTAAAGTAGTTTACCACTACATTCAATGGAAAAACATTGAACCAGATTTTGTTGTGGATATTACAGGATTTACAGCTAAAAAAATAGAGTCGATATTGGCTTATGGTTCTCAGTTTTATGATAAGGATTCTAAAGAGCCCGAGTCGCCAATTACCTCTAAAAACTTCTTTGAAAGCCTGAATTATCGCTCGCAGGACCTAGGTAGACTTGCAGGAGTAGATTATGCGGAAGGTTTTACAGTAGAAAGATATTTGGCAGTCAATAGTTTAGGGGATTTGATCTAAATTTCCTGTTTTTTTTTGAAAAAATTATTTGCAAAAGTGAACTTATGTTGTATCTTTGCCACCGCTAAGCATTATGGTGGTTGTAGCTCAGTTGGTTAGAGCATCGGTTTGTGGTACCGAGGGTCGCGGGTTCGAGCCCCGTCTTCCACCCAAAAGGCAAAAGCCTCGAAGAAATTCGAGGCTTTTTTTGTGTAGTAAAGTGAAGATAACAAAAAAAAGCTTTGAATCACTTCAAAGCTTTTTTTGGGATCATAACGAAAACCTGTGGAGTAGCAAAAATTAGGCATATATATTAGTTAGCCTAAAAAGGAAAAACTCAATGTTTCTCACGCCTCTAAATT
>NZ_FOFZ01000016.1 GCF_900111075.1 Flavobacterium frigoris | reverse complement strand
TTGTAACGAATAGCGGGAAATAGCTCCTAAAAAAAAGAGGCTACTCCTTTATATATAGGTATAGCCTCTTTTTCTATAATGGGGAACGCCCAAATAGTTTGCTACTTGAAATAAATCACCTTGAACAGAGAAAAATAAAAACATTTTCGACTTAAACCTGATTTTTATTGCTCCACAGATTATTGACTTACTCCTTAGTCCCCAACTTTCAAACTTGATCCATTAGGAACTATTCATTTTAAGCACAACATCTTTGTCTAATTCTTAGACATAAAAAAACCCTCTTGATTTACAAGAAGGTTTTTCGTCGGGGTGGCAGGATTCGAACCTGCGGCCTCCTGCTCCCAAAGCAGGCGCGATAACCGAGCTACGCTACACCCCGTAAGCGGGTGCAAATATAAAACTATTTTTTGTTTAAACACTACTTTTAAAAAATAAGATCTAAAAAATATTTATTTAAAAATTTTGTTAATGTATTTTCTATAAAAAATTCGTTTTTTACTATTTAAATCTGCACTATCGCCTGCTTGGTTTAAAAATAAAGCCACTGTCCTATCAATCTGTCTATTAACTTCGATATAAGAAAGAACTTCTTTAGTATCATTAACACAAAACAATAGTGATTTTAGTATTTAAACCTTAGAATACGGCAATATACTAGGCAGCGGCAGTAACCTCTAAATTTCTAAAACTAATCTAAACTAAACCACTACGGAATGAAAGTCCACAGATTTGGTTTGACAGATCGAAAGTCTGCACGGTTAAAATTTCGTTACGAATTTCACAAACCTAATACTTATTAATTCGTGCTAATTTGTGAGATTCGTGGCGAAAAACATTTTTAGAAGCTAAAGCAAGATGCACTAAAGCACATAGTTTTAACTATAATTTGAGACCAATAAAGTGAACTCCTTACTAAAAAGCAATACAGTCCTAATTAATCTTTAACAAAATAGATTTTTAGAAACCATAATAAATTGTATTTTTACCGTTCAAAAATTATAAAATAAATGGGCAAAATCATTGCGATTGCTAATCAAAAAGGAGGAGTTGGAAAGACTACAACATCAGTAAATCTTGCCGCTTCCTTAGGTGTTTTAGAAAAGAAAGTCTTACTTATAGATGCTGATCCACAGGCCAATGCCAGTTCTGGATTAGGAATCAACGTAGACGAAGTTGAAATTGGGACATACCAAATTCTGGAACATAGCAATACACCCAGAGAGGCTGTCATAAAATGCTCAGCACCAAATGTAGATGTAATTCCATCACATATTGACCTTGTTGCTATCGAAATCGAATTGGTAGACAAGGAAAATAGAGAATATATGCTTAAAAAAGCCCTAGAAAGTGTAAAAGATGACTATGATTATATAATCATAGATTGCGCACCTTCACTTGGACTACTTACCTTGAATGCATTGACAGCAGCAGATTCAGTAATAATTCCTATTCAATGTGAGTATTTTGCACTAGAAGGTTTGGGGAAATTACTAAATACGATAAAAAGCATTCAAAAAATTCACAATCCAGATCTAGATATAGAAGGATTACTATTAACTATGTTTGACTCCCGCTTGAGACTATCAAATCAAGTTGTAGAAGAAGTGCAAAAGCATTTTAACGATATGGTTTTTGATACTATTATTCAAAGAAATGTAAAGTTGAGCGAAGCGCCTAGTTTTGGCGAAAGCATCATCAACTATGATGCAACCAGCAAAGGAGCTACAAATTATTTAAATTTAGCTCAGGAAATTATAAAGAAAAACAGCAAATAGTTTTATGGCAAAAGCAATAAAGAAACAAGCCCTAGGCAGAGGATTATCCGCACTATTAAAAGACCCTGATAACGACATCAAATCAGTAAACGATAGAAATGCCGACAAAGTCGTTGGTAATATTATTGAGCTTGAAATAGAGGCTATTGAAATAAATCCTTTTCAACCTCGAAGTAATTTTAATGAAGAATCATTAAGAGAACTTGCCACTTCTATAAAAGAGTTGGGAGTTATCCAACCTATTACCGTTAGAAAATTAGAATTCAATAAATATCAGTTGATTTCAGGGGAACGCCGTTTAAGAGCTTCCACTCTAATAGGATTAACAACTGTTCCAGCCTACATACGTATTGCAAATGACAATGAATCTTTGACCATGGCTCTGGTCGAAAACATTCAACGTCATGATTTAGATCCTATAGAAATTGCATTATCGTATCAAAGATTAATTGATGAAATCCAATTGACACAGGAACAGATGAGTGAGCGAGTAGGAAAAAAACGCTCTACTATTGCCAATTATTTGCGTCTTTTAAAACTGGATCCGATTATCCAAACAGGAATTCGTGATGGTTTTATCAGCATGGGGCATGGACGCGCTATTATCAACATCGAGGATTTAGACATTCAAACTGATATCTATCAAAAAATAGTTAGTCAAAACCTTTCTGTTCGTGATACGGAAGCTTTGGTAAAAAACTATCAGGAAAGTCTCAAACCAAAACCAGCAGCAAAAGCAAAATCATCATTAGGATTTGAAATCGAAGAAATTCAGAAAAAGGTTTTTACTAATTATTTCGGAACCATTGTAGATGTAAAAGTAGCTGGAAACGGAAAAGGAAAAATCACAATTCCATTTCAATCAGAGGAAGACTTCAATAGAATTTTAGAATTAATAAAAGAATAGTGCATAAAGCTCTTTACATAGGATTGTTCTTTTTTATTATAGGACACACCACTCTTTTTGCTCAAGTAAAAAAAGAAGCTACTCTTGTGGCTAAAGACACGGTAAAGACAAATGAAATAGATCCGCTTACCCCTGCAAAAGCGGCATTCTATTCTGCTCTTTTACCTGGTTTGGGACAAGCATACAATAAAAAGTATTGGAAAATTCCTCTTGTTTACGGTGCTATTGGAACTAGTCTTTATTTCTACTTAGACAATAATAAAAAATACCATCAATACAGAGATGCTTACAAGCGTAGAATTGAAGGCTATAGTGATGACAATTACTCGTACCTTGATAACTCCAGATTAATTGCCGGACAAAAATTCTACCAAAGAAACCGAGATTTATCTGCCTTGTTTGTTGTCGCATTTTATGCATTAAATATTATCGACGCTAATGTAGATGCTGCCTTACTGCAGTTTAATGTTGATGAAAACTTATCAGTTCGACCAGTAATTTATCCTAATGATGTAACATTAAAGACAAATGTAGGTCTAACATTTAATTATAATTTTTAGATCTTAAATAAGACTACTCGTTTAGCATCTGATTTTTAAATTTATAAATACATACCAAATGAAAATTGCGCTTTTAGGATACGGAAAAATGGGTCAGGTAATCGAAAGAATTGCACTTGAAAGAGGGCATGAAATTGTTTTGAAAAAAGATGAAAACAATACCTATGATGGACTTTCAGCTGCTAATGTTGCCATCGACTTTAGTGTCCCTACTGCGGCGGTACCTAATATTTCCAATTGTTTTCATGCTAATGTGCCTGTAGTTTCAGGAACAACAGGTTGGCTGGAACATTATGATGAAATGGTAGCGCTTTGCACAGCAAAAAATGGCGCTTTCATTTCCAGCTCCAATTTTAGTTTAGGCGTTAATATATTTTTCGAAATCAACGAATACCTGGCTAAAATGATGGCAAAGCTAGATAGTTATACCATTGACATGGAGGAAATCCACCATACTCAAAAACTAGATGCACCAAGCGGCACTGCAATCTCACTAGCCAAAGGAGTAATTGAAAACAGTCATTACACGAATTGGACATTAGAAATCCCCGCAGCAAATCAAATTCATATTGAAGCAAAAAGAATAGGTACCGTTCCTGGAACACATACAGTAACGTACAATTCAGCAGTTGACAGTATCGAGATAAAGCATACCGCACACAATCGTGAAGGATTTGCTCTTGGTGCCGTAATTGCAGCCGAATGGATTGTAGGTAAACAAGGTGTTTTTACAATGAAAGACGTTTTAGAATTAAAATAAATCAAATAACCTTTTAGGGAACTGTTATTACACTTCCCGTTCTATAAAACTAAAAAATTAAGCTATGTCTATATATCAATGGTTTGTGTTTTTCCTACTTGTACAAATAGTACACTTTTTAGGAACTTGGAAATTATATGAAGCCGCCGGTAGAAAACGTTGGGAAGCAGCAATTCCAGTTTACAATGCTATTGTATTGATGAAAATCATTGGTCGCCCTTCTTGGTGGACGCTGTTGCTATTTATTCCAATTATAAACTTGATTATGTTTCCTGTAATCTGGATCGAAACATTGAGGAGTTTTGGAAAAAAAACGAGCTTAGACAGTTTTTTAGGAATAATTACATTTGGTTTATATATCTATTACGTCAATTACACCCAAAAATTAGATTACGTTGTTGACCGAAGTATCCATCCTCAAAATAAAACGGCAGATACCGTAAGTTCCCTATTGTTTGCCATTATTGTAGCTACCTTAGTTCACACTTATTTTGTGCAACCATATACTATTCCAACATCATCTTTGGAAAAATCATTATTGGTTGGAGATTTTCTGTTTGTGAGCAAAGTGAATTATGGTGCTAGAGTCCCTATGACGGCTGTTGCGTTTCCAATGGTTCATGATTCAATTCCAATTGTCAAAACTAAATCATACCTGAACTGGCCGCAAATCCCTTACTTAAGATTACCTGGAATAGAAGATATAAAACGCACAGATATTGTGGTTTTTAATTGGCCTGTAGATACCGTACATTACTTTTTTGAAGCAAAAGGAACCCCCGGCGTAATCAAGCCAATCGACAAAAAATCGAATTATGTAAAAAGATGTGTAGGCGTTCCTGGAGATAGTCTGTCAATAAAAAACGGCATCGTTTATATCGATGGAAAAGTACTGCAATTGCCAGAAAGAGCTAAGCCTCAGTTTTCTTATTCAGTCGCCTTAGATGGTAAAACACCTATTGATTTTGAATACCTATTAAAAGACATGGACATAACTGACGGTATTAGATATAAAGGTGTGTCAAAAGACACCTTACTTTTCAGAGCATTAACTGCTGCAGGAGCTGTAAGACTGCGAAATGTCCCTGGAATAACCGCAGTGACACAAGAAATCTTTAAAGGAACAGAAGACGGCATATTCCCGCATATCAATAAGTGGAATCGCGATAATTTTGGCCCGCTATATATTCCTCAAAAAGGAAAAACAGTAGTACTTAGCACAGAAACATTGCCGTTTTACAAAAGAATTATCACCGACTATGAATTAAATGATAACGGAGATAAAAACGACCTTAAAGTCACAGGAAGCGAAATTAGACTAAATGGTGAAATCGTTAAAAATTACACTTTCAAACAAAATTACTATTGGATGATGGGTGATAACCGTCATAATTCTGAAGATAGCCGTTACTGGGGATTTGTGCCAGAAAATCACATTGTTGGAAAACCAGTATTCATTTGGATGAGCTGGGATACTAATGGAAAAGGATTGAATAAGATAAGATGGGATAGAGTTTTCACAACCGTAAGCGGTGAGGGACAACCAGAGTCCTATTTTCAATATTTCTTAATTGCTTTAGCAATCTTTTTTGCTGGAGATTATTTTTGGAAAAAAAGAAAGAAAGCATAATTGAGTTATTTATGGATTTGGTTATTTGAAAAAAAAATAATCAAATCCACAAATAGATCAACAAATACAGAGATTATCAATTGGATTAATCTGAAACCAAAACAATCAAATCTCCGAATGAAACTTCTAATCCATCCTACTTACTTCCCATCAATAAGTCATTTTGTTGCCATATCGCAATCAGACGGTATTATATTTGAAATAGAGGATAATTTCCAAAAACAAACTAATAGAAACCGTACTTATATCTATAGTCCTAATGGAATTCAGTTACTGAATATTCCTGTTAAACACTCAAAAGATAATCATCAAAGCACTAAAGAAATTCAGATCGACTATGATTTTGACTGGCAGAAACAACACTACAAATCTCTGGAAACAGCATATAGAAGTTCTCCTTTTTTTGAGTTTTTTGAAGACGACATTCGTCCTTTCTTTGAAAAAAAAAATAAGTTTTTATTAGATTTAAACTTTGAGACCTTAGAAATTATCTCTAAATGTATGCGCGTAAAGTTTGACTATGTGACCACTGATGAATTTGTACAGAAAGTAGATACCAACCTAGTTTTAGATCGCAGATCTCTAGCGGATGGAAAAAAAGACACTTCTTCTTTTGAAAAATACATTCAAGTATTTGATGACAAACATGGGTTCATCAATAACCTAAGCGTTCTAGACTTACTCTTTAATGAAGGAAAATTTGCCTTAGATTATATGAAAAATCAAAAATTGGTAATTAAATAAAAATTGCTATTCTTTTATTCTAATGACAGCTGTGCCATAATGGGATAATGATCGGAGTTTTCGAATTCAGGAAAGCTTTCAAACCTTTTGACAGTCATCTTCTCATCAGCAAAAATATAGTCGATTCTAGTTGGGTAATACTTGAACTTATACGTTGCTCCAAATCCTTTACCCGCTTCTTCAAAACTATCTTTTAGCGTTCCTTTTATATTTCGATAAACATAAGAAAACGCACTATTATTCATATCACCGCATATGATAATAGGGTATTCACATTCCTTTTCATGCTTCTTAAAAATCTCTGCCTGTTGCTGTTGTTGCTTAAAAGCCTTACTAATTCTAAAAAGCATCATTTGCGATTTATTCTTATTAATCACATCTATATTCTCCGATATTTCATTAACATCAGGCGAAATCTTAATGGATTGCAAGTGCATATTATAAACCCTAATTATATCCTTTCCTTTCTTTATGTCAGCATAAATAACATTATTATTAGAGCTAGGAAATATAATACTTCCTTGATTTATTATGGGGAATTTAGAAAAAATGGCTTGTCCCGTTTTTATTTTGTCCCCTTCCATTAAAATATATTTATGGCGGTACACTTTAAGATCAATAACTGCGGAAGACGAAAACTCCTGAATGCATAAAATATCAGGATTCTTATCATTTATAAACTCGAGGATATCCCCAGGTACATCTGCTTTGTCTAGCCACTTAAATAGATTAAACAAGCGGACATTGTAACTCATTATGGTGAAATTCTTTTCGTCAGGCGGATACGTTTTTGCAGAAAACTTATAAAATTTATTAATAAAGGTAATACCAATCAGGAGTACCAAGCCAGACAAAATCATGCGTTTTTTAAACTGCATTCCCCAATACAAAAAAAACAGGCCATTTAAAATGAAAAACACTGGCATAAAAAGTGTTAACACAGATAAAATCGGAAATATTTTTGGAGCCAAAAAAGGCAGGATATAAGCGACAAAAGTGACAATAATAAGAACAATGTTCAAACTATACATTGCTTTATTGAACCAGGAAAGTTTTTTCATATTTCTACTTGTTCCATTAATTAGATTGTCAAATTACTAACGGCTAACTATTTAATTTATTTCTAAAATATGCAATAAAACTCTTATTTTCCAGCTTTAAACAAAAATTCTTTCTCCTCTTTAGTCAAACTATCATATCCTGACTGACTAATTTTGTCTAAGATTTCATCAATTTGTTGCTGCGCTTTGTCTTTTGTAATAATTTTAGAAAGCTTTTTTTCTACTGGCATACTGTAATTTTTATGCACTTTTTTAAAGGGCGTCGAAGGTGATTTTTTAAACAAATTGGTAAAAAAAGTAATAACCCTTGTTACTATTTCGCTCAAATCTGTTCCTTTTTGCAAAAATCGGATAAAAAGAAATCCAAAAAATGCACCCGCTAAATGAGAGATATGCCCACCTGTATTGTCCAAACGAAATTGCATTAGATCCAATATTAAAATCACCGCTGTAATATGCCATAACTTGATATTCCCGATCAGCAGCAACCGAACATTCATTAAGGGCTGATAAGTGGTAACTGCTACTAAAACAGCCATAATCGCCGCAGATGCACCAACAATGGATGCGCTTAAGTTTAAAATATAATAACCAGTAACAAACGAAATCCCAGCAAAAATAGCGCCTAATATATAGAGTCCCAATAATTGTTTTTGTGTGAAAAAAGTCAAAAATAGAGAACTAGAAAAATTCAGAACCATCATATTAAAAAGCAAATGCCAAAACCCGTCGTGAAAAAACGAATAGGTTAAGAATGTCCAGGGCTTTAATCCAAAAACAGAAGGCTCTGTAGACAAAGCGACCCAATTGGGAAAATAAAATGATCCTGCCTTAAATTCATAGAAAAAGACCAACGAAAAAAGAAAGCAGGCAACATTCCAATAGATCAATCTATGAGCTACACCCCCTAACTTATACTGCATTTTTAAGTCATCTAAAATATTCATTCTTTGTATTTAGGATTTTTATGAAATAAGATCTTTACGAGAAACGGTTTAGTTCCATCTATTGTCATTAAACTGATTCTTTTTCCAGTACCACATAATCAAGAATCCAAATAACGCACCACCCACGTGAGCAAAATGCGCGATACCACCACCGCCAAATATAGATTGTCCAGAAACTCCTAAATACAAATCTACTAAAACTAAACCAGGAACAAAATATTTTGCTTTTATAGGTACAGGAATAAACATCAAAGCTAATTCAGCATTAGGAAACATAAATGCAAATGCTACAATTACACCATAGATAGCGCCAGAGGCTCCAACTACGGTTCCCATATAAGCACTAGTGAAATTTTGATATTGCGAAACGGTCAATAGCTCTTGCCACTGCGTATTTACTTTTCCTTGATTCAAAAGCTGAAGAATCTCAGCCTTTGGAAAACCATTAGCAACTAGTGTATTTACCGCATCATTAAAATAGTAGTAATTAATTCCTGTATGTAGCAATGCCGCACCTAAACCACAAGAAATATAAAAGAATAGGAATTTTTTACTTCCCCAAAAACTTTCCAGAGCAGACCCAAAGGAATACAAAGCAAACATATTGAAAAAAATATGCATAAAACCGCCGTGCATAAACATATGAGTGATCGGTTGCCATACTTGAAAACCACTATTTTCAGGAAAAAACATCGCTAACATTTTGTAAGCAGGATCTCCAACGATTAAAGTTCCAATAAAAAAAAGAACATTAATTATAATTAATTGTTTTACCGTTTCGGTTACATTTCTCATAGTGCAAATTTTTTATCTAAATCTTCCACACGCATTGTGATGAAAGTTGGTTTTTGAAAAGGGGAAACATTAGGATCTTTACAGGCAAAAAGACCGTTTACCAAATTCTCTTGTTCTTTTACTGTTAAAGCCGTCCCTGTTTTTACAGCTAAACTTTTGGCCATTGATTTTGCAATCGTATCATTTTGACTAAAACTACTGTCGGGAATTCCATCTTGTAAATCACTTAATAATTGCTCTAAAACCAAAGAAACTTCGCTTTCAGTCACATTTACTGGAATCCCAGAAATAACAACATGATCCGTAGTAGTTTCCTCAAAAACAAAACCGGTATTCACCAAAGACAATTTTAAATCTTGGATAAGCTCCATTTCAGTAGCCGAAAAAAACAAATCCAAAGGAAATAACAATTGCTGACTTGATGCCTGATTTACTGTCATATTAGTCAAAAATTGCTCGTACAACACTCTTTGATGAGCCCGCTGCTGATCCACAATAACCATACCTGATTTTATAGGAGAAACGATGTATTTTTTATGAATTTGGTACGCATTATTAACGGTTTGCTCGACTTCTTCCTCATTGAATAACGACCCTGTCACTTCTTCACTTTCAAATGAAAAATCACTACTCCCAGAAATAAACTCCCCTTCTTGTTTTAATCCTACGTACAAACTTTCCCAACTAGATGTAGGCTCGGGCTTTTTATAATTCGAACCCGAATAATGCTTGTTTATTTTATCATCAGAAAAAGGATTGAAGCTACCGTCCACTTGTATCGTAGGCGTAGCACCCTCTAAATTTTTATAACTATAAGGAGTATCTAAATTAGAATCTCTGTCAAAGTCTAAAACCGGCGCGACATTAAACTGACCTAAACTATGTTTAATTGAAGCTCTTAAAATAGCATACATCGCATGCTCATCATCAAACTTAATCTCTGTTTTGGTTGGATGAATATTGATATCAATCGTATTAGGCGGCACCGTTAAATATAGAAAATAACTGGGTTGCGCTCCATCTCTCAAAATACCATCATAAGCAGCCATTATTGCGTGATGCAAATAACCGCTTTTAATGAATCGATCATTGACAAAGAAAAACTGTTCTCCTCTACTTTTTTTGGCAAATTCAGGCTTACTAACAAAACCTTGAATCGTCACGATTTCTGTCTCTTCCTGCACTGGAACTAGTTTCTCATTGGTTTTGCCAGAAAAGACATTAACTATTCGCTGCCTCATACTTGAAGGAGGCAAATTGAACATTTCGCTTCCATTATGAAAAAAAGTAAAATAGATATTTGGGTGTGCCAAAGCGACACGTTGGAACTCATCAATAATATGACGGTATTCTACCGTATCCGACTTTAAAAAATTACGACGAGCAGGAATATTAAAAAACAGGTTTTTGACCGCAAATGAAGTCCCTTTTGGCAGCACAGCTACTTCTTGAGAGACAAACTTACTGCCTTCGACAATAATTTGTGTCCCTAACTCTTCTTGGTCTTGTTTTGTTTTCATATCCACATGCGCAATCGCTGCAATGGAAGCCAACGCTTCCCCGCGAAACCCTTTGGTATGCAACGAGAACAAATCCTCTGCTTTACGTATTTTTGAAGTTGCATGACGTTCAAAACACAAACGCGCATCGGTAACGCTCATTCCTAAACCATTATCAATAACCTGAACTAGTGCTTTCCCTGCATCTTTTATAATCAATTTAATATCGGTTGCCTTTGCATCGACCGCATTTTCAAGTAATTCTTTAACAACTGAAGCGGGTCTTTGTACGACTTCTCCAGCAGCAATTTGGTTGGCAACATGATCAGGAAGCAATTGAATGATACTCGACATTAAAAAATATTTATTTAAAGTTTAGATTTTATTTTTAAAACCAAAGTGCACAAATTTAATGAATTTATGTTGGGTTTTAGGGTTTACTCAGTGATAAATAAAACAAAAAAACCTATACTATTAACTAAACAGTATAGGTTTTATTATAATATATTATTGCTTTATTCCTTTAGTTCTAAAGGCGTCCCCTCCTCTATTCTCAAAGGACCTGTTGACAACAAATTTTGATTCCCTTTTTGATGCGATAACGAAGCCTGTTGACGAATAAAGGCCATTTTAATCGCGGCTATTGCAGCTTCTGTTCCTTTATTGCCGTGAATTCCACCACTTCGATCAATTGATTGTTGCATGGTATTATCTGTGAGAACACAAAAGATAACAGGAATATCCGTTTGAACATTCAAATCTTTTATGCCTTGAGCAACACCTTCACAAACAAAATCAAAATGTTTGGTTTCTCCTTGGATCACACAACCTATAGCTATTACAGCATCTACGTTCTGAGTTTGCAGCATTTTTTTGCATCCATAAACAAGTTCGAAACTTCCAGGAACATTCCATCGAATAATATGCTCCGCTGGAACACTGTTTTCTAGAAATGCTTCTTCTGCTCCATTGTATAACCCTTCAGTTATAGCTTCGTTCCATTCAGCAACAACGACTCCAAAACGAAAATTTTTCGCTTTTGGAACACTGTTTTTATCATAAACGGATAAGTTTTTATTTACGGTCGCCATGTGATATAGTTTTTTTAAAATTGACTTTTAGATTTTATAAGTTAAAGATAGAATTTTGAAATCAAAAAACTGCAGTCTTAAACCAGAATCTTAAATCCTTTTTTACTATTGCGCTAAACCAATCAAAACATCAACTGATGCAGCCTCTGGAGACGCTTCGTAATTGTCTTTAATATCAGTAAAATATTTTAATGCATCTTCTTTTTCACCTAAAGCCAAAGCTGTTTTTCCTGCTTTCAACAAGAAGCGTGGTGTAGTAAAGTCATTTTTATTTGTTCCAGCAGCTTTAGCGTAATTTTTAAGCGCATCTTCTGGCTTGTTAGTTTCTGCATAAGCATCTCCAATTGCACCAATTGCCAAACTACTTAAAATAACATCTTCTGATTTGAATTTACCTAAATAATCAATTGCTTCAGCATATTTACCCGTGTTCAAGTAAGCCATTCCAGCATAATAATTAGCTAAATTTCCAGCATCAGTACCTGAATACTCATCTGCAATTTTAATAAAACCAAATTTACCTTCAGAACCGTTTAAAGATAATTTATACAATGAATCACTTGCAATTCCGTCTGTAGCTTGTTGAAAGTTTTGTTGTGCAACAAACATTTCATCTGCAGCTTCCAATTGTTTTGGCTCAGCAATAAATTTTTGATACACTAAATAACCAATAGTTACTAATGCAACAGCTCCTACAAATCCAATAATGAAATTTTGATTTTTAGCAACAAAAGCTTCCGTTTTTGAAGCAGTTTTGTCCAATGTTGAAAAAACACCAGCAGTTGTACTGTCTTTTTCATCAGTAATTACCTCTTCAACAGAATTATTTACTTCTTTTTCTTTTGGTGCTTTATATCCTCTTTTACTGTAAGTAGCCATTTAATTTTTAATTTAGTGAACGGCAAAAATAAAATTTTTATTCAAACCGACACAAAAAAACTAGGTTTTTATATTTAAATAAAAAAAATATTTTTTTTTAGGTGTTTCTCATTCTATTTATAAGAGAAAATAATTAGCACAGAAAAGGCTCAAAATGGCTTTATATCAATATTTTTCAATAATTTGCACCCACTTTAAAAAAGTCCTTCTAAAATAACAAAGTCCTCAATACCACCAAGCCTTAAACATGTATTTAAAAAAGATTTCATTATTCAATTACAAGAATTTTTCCGAAGCAAATTTCGAATTTGACGAGAAAATAATCTGCTTTGTAGGTAAAAACGGTATCGGAAAAACAAATGTACTAGACGCCATCTATCATTTATCCTATGGCAAAAGTTATTTCAACCCTTTAGCAGTCCAAAACATCAAACATGGCGAAGAATTTTTTGTTATTGATGCCGAGTTTATAAAAAATGAAAGAAACGAACAGGTAGTTTGCAGTTTAAAGAAAGGTCAAAAAAAAGTACTAAAACGCAATGGCAAAGCGTACGATAAATTTTCAGACCATATTGGCTTTATTCCCTTGGTCATCATCTCCCCAGCAGACCGGGATTTGATTGTTGAAGGCAGCGAAACACGAAGAAAATTCATGGATAGCGTCATCTCACAGTTAGACCCTCAATACTTACAACAACTAATCCAGTACCAAAAAGTACTAAACCAACGCAATGCATTACTGAAATACTTTGCTTTAAATCGCGTTTTTGAAAACGACACTCTTTCTATATATAACGAGCAACTTGATGGTTACGGAAAACACATTTTCGAAAAAAGAAAAGAATTCATAGCCCAATTCATTCCTATTTTCAACACACATCACCATGCTATAACCGGATCGCAAGAAACAGTTCAGCTGGTTTATGAAAGTCATTTATTCGAAAATAACTTACTAACGCTTTTACAAGAAAACATTAATAAAGACAGAGCGTTACATTATACCAGTGTGGGCACGCACAAAGACGACTTATCATTTGAAATCGATGGGCATCCTATTAAAAAATTTGGTTCTCAGGGACAGCAGAAATCGTTCTTGATCGCTTTAAAACTCGCACAATTTGAATTTCTAAAAAAACAAAGCGGCGTAAAACCTCTTTTACTGTTTGATGACATCTTCGATAAGTTAGATGAAAGTCGTGTAGCAAAAATAATAGAAATGGTCAATAGCGACACTTTTGGACAACTTTTTATCTCAGACACACACCCAGAACGCACCGAAGCAATCGTAAAATCGACACATCAATCCTATAAAATATTTAACTTATAGGTCGTTTATTTTATGATTTAAAAATCTACAATGCTTATTATTTTCTTAATTTTGCTTATTCAATTTCTAAATAAATTCTAATGAAATTTCGTTCAATATTCTTCTTATTGGTGTCATTAGCGATAGTATCGTGTACCGGACAAACCTCCAAAAACATACAAACGATTGAAGCAAAAGATTTTGCTGAAAAAATAAACACAACCCAAAACCCGCAAATCTTGGATGTACGTACCCCTGAGGAATTTACAGAAGGGCATATTGACAATGCTGCAAATGTAAACTGGCTTGGACACCGTTTTGTTGTGGAGGCAGGAAAATTTGACAAGACAAAACCGGTTTTTGTTTATTGCAAAAGTGGAGGCAGAAGTAAAAAAGCAACTGAAAAGCTTCAGGAATTAGGTTTCAAAAATATATATGAACTAGAAGGTGGCTTTATGAAATGGAGCGCTGAAGGTCTTAACAAATCAACAGACTAAACTATTGGTAGAGGAAGCCCGGAATATGATGAATCACTAAATACAAATAAACAAGTATTAATTGTTTCAACGCAGAATGGTGTATTCGATGTAAAAAACGGATCCTTACCCCACAAAGATGCAACCATAATTAACTGATAATGTTGTGATTATTCGCATGAATTCCGGATAAAAAAACCTAGCCATCAGAAAATAACATTGACAAACTTCCTGCACCTCTATTGTAACAAAGACAAAGAAGTGAAATGAAAAGGTCCCAATTTAATAAACAAAGTAGATTTAACAACCCCAGTATAATAACTATCGTATGCTTTCAAAAGATTCACTACAATTCCTCGAAGATTTAAAAGCAAATAACAATAGGGATTGGTTTTTAGATAATAAAAAAAGATACGAGATTTTCAAAAAAGACTACCATCAATTGGTTGCTGATTTTCTTGACATCATGAAACCATTGGATCCTACATTAGAACTACTTGAAGTGAAAAACTGCACTTTCAGAATCAATCGAGACATTCGTTTTTCTAAAGATAAATCACCCTACAAATCACACCTAGGAGTTTGGCTTTCATCTGGAACTAAGGGACAAAATCGTGCTGGTTATTATGTACATATCGAAAAAGGAGCCAGTTTTATCGCTGGCGGATTCTATGCGCCCATGCCAGATGATTTGAAAAAGGTGCGCAAAGAAATTGCCTATTTCCATGATGATTTAGAAGTAATTCTGAACGAAAAAAACTTCAAAAAGGAGTTTGGTGATTTTGATCGAAATGAAAAAAGCACCCTCAAAAACCCTCCTCGAGGATATGACAAAGAACACCCCGCAATCGAACTATTAAAACTAAAAAGTTTTGAAACCAGTGTGCAATTTGATATTTCAGAAATCTTGCAAAAAGATTTTGTTTCGAAAATGAGTAAAAAACTCATCCTTTTAAAACCTTTGAATGAGTTTATTAATCGTGCATTGACCTCTGACGAATTTTAATTTGTTTCGATGAAAAAAAGAAAAATACTTTTTCTTGGTGAATCCTATAGAGCTGATGCTCTAACTTGGACCAATGGGCTAAAGGAATTTGGCGATTTTGAAATAATCAGTTGGGAGTTAAAAACACCAAGTGATACTTTTTTCAACAGAACAAAACGGCTTTGCGAATTTAATTTTGCCTGGTTTAAAATTAACAAGATCATAAAGCTGCAGCAACCAGACATGGTTATTGCCGAAAGAACAACGAGCTACGGCTTTCTTGCTGCTTTATCTGGAATAAAACCAGTAGTTATCGCACAACAAGGCATAACTGATTTATGGCCAAAAGATTCTATTTTATTGCCGCTCAAAATAATAATTCAAAATTACGCCTTCAAAAAAGCAACTCTAATTCATGCTTGGGGGCCGGTCATGACTATTTCTATGGCTAAAGCCAATGTAGATATAAACAAAGTATTAGTGCTACCCAAAGGGATTGACTTAGTGAAATTTGATAATAAAAACACTGCAAATCCTAAAAAAATCAGTGCGATTGTAACCCGTTCTCTATTCCCTGAATACCGCCATGATGTTATTTTAAGATCTTTTGGCCTTTTAAACAAAAAAGGAATAGACTTCGCCCTGACTGTGGTAGGCGACGGGACACAGCTTTCTAACTTAAAAGACCTAGCGAAAAAATTAAACATTGAAAAGAAGGTTTTTTTTACAGGAAGAATTCAAAATACGGAATTACCGAAATTATTACAGCAGTCTAATTTCTATATCAGCATGCCAACAACCGAAGGCGTCTCAGCATCATTATTTGAAGCAATGGCCTGTAATTGTTATCCTATTGTTTCCAATATACCCGGCAATCAAAGTTGGATTACCCATCGCAAAAACGGACAGTTAATTACCGTAGATGATTCAAATATGCTTGCTGAAGAAATACTGTGGGCTTTTGAGAACAATGCCTATAGAAAAGAATCTGCTTTGAGCAACCGAAAATTTATCGAAGATAATGCCGATTACAAAATTAACATGAAAATAATTGCCAACAAATACCACGAATTAATCAACACTACTAAAACAGATTAGCAATGTGTGGAATTAATGGAATCTTACATATACAATCACAAAAAAAAGTGGATAGTCGAATCTTGGCAAAGATGCGCGATTCACTAGAACATCGCGGTCCTGATGATTCCGGCGTTTTTATTGAAAACAATATTGGTTTCGGCCATAGAAGACTTTCAATTCTTGATGTTTCAGCGGCTGGTCATCAACCCTTTCTTTCAGATAATGAAAGATATGTAATGGTGTACAATGGTGCAATTTACAACTTCAAGGATTTTTATCCTGAACTAAAAAGTAACGGATTTGATATCAATACCAGCTCTGACACTGAAGTCTTACTGAAGCTTTATGAGCTCTATGGCTTAAAAATGCTTTCTCGTCTCAACGGAATGTTTGCATTTGCCATTTGGGATAAATTAGAAAAGAAGCTTGTTTTAGTGCGCGATAGAATGGGTGTTAAACCCTTATATTATTCTTTTTATAATGAAACCTTCTATTTTGCCTCTGAACAAAAAGCCCTTTTTACAGCTGGAGTTCCTCTTAAAATAGCGCAGGACGGACTAGAAGAATATATTTTTAACCGCTTTGTAGCTGGGCAAAATACTTTATATCAAAACGTCAACAAAGTCCTTCCCGGACATAGTATGACCATTCATGAAGGAGGAAAAATCACTGTTAAAAAATGGTGGGATTTAAAAAAGGAAATACAAAACCAACCTGAAATTAAAAATCCGGTTGAATGGTTTAGAGAAACTTTTGATGACTCAGTAAAGTTAAGAATGGTAAGTGACGTGCCTGCGGGCGTTTTACTTAGTGGAGGCCTCGACTCTTCCTCAATTCTCGCTTCTTTAAACCACCAAAATTATAAAAACATACAAACCTTCAATATTGGTTTCAAGGAGGAAGAACATAACGAATCGTACTTGGCTAAAAAGATGGCTGAAAAATTAGGTTATGACTTTCACACTATGCAACTCGAGGGTAAAGATCTCTATGACAATCTAATACAGTCCACTTATCTTCAAGATGAGCCCATAATGCATTTAAGCGAACCACATCTATTGGCTATCTCCAAACTGGCAAAACCTCTGGTAAAAGTCTTGCTGTCTGGCGAAGGTGCTGATGAATTGATGGGTGGTTATGTTAGATACAAAACATTACAATACCCAGCGCTATTAAAATCAATTGGGACAATGGGAAATTTGGATCTTTTTGAAAAAAATCCACGGTATGAAAAATTAATTCGATACGCGCAAATCAGTAAAAAATCTGATTTGATGTTCTATAATGGTTCCAATATTTATCCTGGAGATATTTCAAAAACTTTCGGAATTCATGATACACCAAAAAATGAATATAGAAGAGAAATATATAAAGAGGCTAAATCATTGTATCCGGACAACTTAAGAAGACAAGCACTTTATTTTGATCAGCAAACCTATTTACGCTCACTCCTAGACCGGAATGATCGTGTCACCATGGGTGCGTCAATAGAATGCCGCGAACCTTTTTTAGACCAAAGATTAATAATTGGTTTAGGATCTCTTGATGATAAATGGATGTTTACCGGAAAAAAAGGGAAATTTATTCTAAAAAAAGCAATGGAAGACCGCCTCCCCGAAGAAATTCTAAAGTTTAAAAAGGTAGGATTAAGCGCTCCATGGGGTAATTATTTAATAAAAAGTCCCGCTTTCAAAGACGAATTACACTCTTTTTCGAAAAGTGATCTTTTTCGAATGCCTTATTTCGAAAATATAAACATCAAACAACTTATCCAGAATTTAGAAAAAGGAGATATTAGAATGATTCCTTACATTATGCCTTTATTTATGATGCATATCTGGATGAAAAGCTATGCAAATAAATTTTAATTCTTACTTTTGAGCCCAGAAATAATTCATAAAAAGCACTTTCTTTCATGGAAATACAAACTAATTTTTCTCTAAAATACTACAATACTTTTGGCATTGAAGCCAAAGCAAAACAATTTGTAGCCGTGCATACTATCGCCGAATTGACTGCTATTTTAGAGCAAAACAGATCCGAGAATAAATTCATCCTTGGTGGTGGCAGCAACATGCTTTTAACCAAAGATATAGACGCTTTAGTAATCCATATTGACCTAAAAGGGAAAAGAATTATTAGTGAAAATGAAGATTTTGTTTGGGTCGAAAGCCAAGCCGGTGAAAACTGGCACGAATTCGTATTATGGACTATTGGCCAAAATTTTGGCGGACTAGAAAACATGTCGCTGATTCCGGGTAATGTAGGAACTACTCCAGTACAAAATATCGGTGCATATGGAACCGAGGTCAAAGATACTTTTGTGTCTTGCGAAGCGGTAACCGTTGCAAATCTAGATTTAAAAACATTCACAAAAGAAGAGTGTCATTTTGGGTACCGCGAAAGTATCTTTAAAAACGAAGTAAAAGACCAATACATAATTACAACAGTGGTTTTTAAATTAACAAAACGAAACCATAATATCAATACATCCTATGGTGATATTACAAATGAATTAGCCAAAAACAACATTCTTAATCCTAGTTTAGAGGAAATAAGCAATGCTGTTATAGCGATTCGACAAAGTAAATTACCAGACCCAAAAGAACTGGGAAACAGCGGTAGTTTTTTTAAGAATCCTATCCTTTTAAAAATTGATTTCGAAAAAATACATCAACAATTTCCTGAAATGAAATACTACGATGTTTCAGAAACCGAAGTAAAAGTACCTGCAGGATGGTTGATAGAACAGGCTGGCTTTAAGGGAAAACGATTTGGAGAAGCAGGAATCCATAAAAATCAAGCGCTGGTTTTAGTGAACTACGGAAACGCTACAGGACAAGAAATCCTAACTATTTCAAAAAACATACAAGAAACGATCTTTACTACTTTTGGCATTCATATTGAAGCCGAAGTGAATATAATCTAAAATTTCAATACTAAAATTCCAAATTCCAATGCTGAGGAATTCGATTTAGTGACCAAATTCTAAAATCGTTAATCTAAATTCAAAAATCACATGTTCATTCCTGATATTTACAAAAACGAAAATCAAGAAGACATTCATGCTTTTCTACGGGAAAATAGTTTTGGTATCCTTATCAATCAAACGGAAGGCAGGTTAACGGCAACCCACATCCCGCTGGAACTAGACACCAACATAAAAGGAAATCTGATTTTGCAAGGACATCTCTCGAGAGAAAATCCACAATGGAAAGCTTTCTCTGAGAACGATGAAATATTGGCCATTTTCTCTGGGCCACATTCCTATATTTCTTCTTCATGGTACGATCACGAAAATGTACCTACTTGGAATTATATTGCAGTACATGTCTATGGAAAAATTAAAATCATCGAAGGGGAAGCCGTTATAGCATCACTAAAAAAATTAGTGGATAAATATGAAATAGCATCTTAAAATCCAGTTCGAGTGGAAGAATTATCCGAAAAAACCATGATGCAAACACGTGGAATTGTCGCTTTTGAAATTGAAATTATGGAAATTCAAGCGACAAAAAAGTTGTCTCAAAATCGAGATGACAAAAACCATGAAAATATCATCTCAGAATTAGAAAAAACCAAAGACAATCAATCAGTTGCGCTCGCAAATGAGATGAAAAAATGTCCTCGATAATTTTTTAAAAATTCAATAATTAATCATTTACAATTCACAATTCTATTCATACCTTTGCGCTCGATTTAATAACTCATAAAACTCAGATGCTTATAATAATTCTTTACTTTTTTATTGTTGTCGTTGCTATTCAACTTTTATATTATTTAGGCGTTTTCGGTAGATTTTCTTTTGCAAAAGCACAAACAACAACACCCAAACACCTTTCAGTATCTGTTATTGTTTGCGCCAAAAACGAAGAGGAAAATGTGGCGAATTTTATTCCGCTACTTGTTGAACAAAACTATCCCGATTTTGAAATTGTCTTGATCGATGACGCTTCAAGTGATGGTACTTTGGATATTTTTGAAGACTTTGAAAAACAATACCCAAATATTAGATTGGTAAAAGTTCAAAATAACGAAGCCTTTTGGGGAAATAAAAAATATGCGTTAACCTTAGGAATAAAAGCCGCCAAAAACGAGTATTTATTGTTTACAGATGCAGATTGCTATCCCACTTCAAAAGATTGGATTAGTGCGATGATTTCCCCGTTTACTGTGCAAAAAACGATTGTATTAGGATATGGAGGATACGAAAAAATCGCCAACTCTTTTCTCAACAAATTAATTCGTTTTGAGACTTTACTTACTGCAATACAGTATTTCTCTTGGGCAAAAATTGGCAAACCCTACATGGGAGTAGGAAGAAATCTTGCCTATAAAAAAGAAGAGTTTTTTAATGTAAATGGATTTATTAATCACATTCAGGTGAGATCTGGTGATGATGATTTGTTTATAAATGAAGCGGCAACAGCTAGAAATACTGCTATTGCTTACACTCCAGAAAGTTTCACGTATTCTAAACCGAAAACCAAATATAGCGATTGGATTACTCAAAAAAGAAGACATGTTGCTACGGCAAACCATTATAATACATTAGATAAATTACAATTAGGACTTTTCTATTGTTCCCAGTTATTATTTATTTTACTCCCTATTATCTTGTTATCTTTTCAATATCAATGGATCTTAGTATTGAGTTTAATTGTTGTTAGATATTTGTCTGCTTGGATTGTAATTGGTTTTTCAGCAGGTAAATTAAAGGAAAATGATTTGAAATATTGGTTTCCTATTGTTGAATTAGTTCTTATATTCACACAAATCAATATCTTTATAATGAATACTTTCTCAAAACCAGTACATTGGAAATAAATAATCAAATCGAAAAAGCAAAACAAGGCGATCAAGCGGCCTTCACCTTTCTATTGAATTATTACTGGAATGAAGTGTATGGCTTCATGTTAAAGCGTACCGAAAACGAGACCAATGCTGAGGATATCACTATAGAAACGTTTTCAAAAGCTTTTGATAAAATTGCAACTTATAATCCTGAATTTCAATTTAACACCTGGCTAATTAGTATTGCCAAAAACGTTCATATCGATCTACTACGCAAAAAAAAATCCAGTCTTTTTGTTGAAATCACAGACCAAGAAGATAGAAAGGCCTATAATATTGCTGACACTACACCTTCTAAGGAAGACGAACTGATAACAGAACAAAATCTTTCTCAACTCTTACAATATATAAAAGAGCTGAAACCTCATTACCAAGAAGTAATCCAATTGCGCTATTTCCAAGAAATGAGCTATCAGGAAATTGCCAATAAAATTGACGAACCGTTAAGCAACGTGAAAATTAAGCTACTTCGCGCAAAAAAATTATTGGCCGAAATTATTCGTGATAAACGATAATTAGCATTCAATTGGCCAAAACAGCTCTCCTACCCTATTCTTTTTTATTCTTCTTATTATTTCATAAAAATAACCTCTAATCCACATACTAAAATTCTTGTTATTTGCGTTACTACTTAAAATAGCACATGCTTATGATTTAACTGATACCTAACCATTAAATCCAATTAATTATGTCAAAACTAAGTCTTTACGAAACCAGCTGGATTAATCTAGTTTTCGAAAACAAAAACAAAGAATACGGGGCATATCAATTGCGTCAGGAAAGTGCCAAAACTTCCTTTACAGCACTTTTTATGGGTATCTTATTATGTGCTTCCTTGGTAAGTATTCCAACCATTGTAGGTCTATTAAGTCCTGAAAAAGCGCTGCCTGAGCTTATTCCTGATACTATTGATCAAATAATTCAGGTAACAAAAATTTTTCCCAATCAAGTAAAAAAAATTGAACAACCCGCTCTCCCGAAGGTAATCCAACAAAAACCTGCGGTGCTCGTTGAAAAACAACAGTTTAAAAATCCGATAATTGTACAGTCTTCCCTAGCGACCGTAGCTATTGCGAAAAACATTGAAAACACAACTCCCATAAGTAATAGTCAGGATGGAATTGCAATTACTGGCACTAATCCTGTTGCATCGCCAGGAACAGCGAATACTATTCCTGCAATTGCTGATTACGGGAATACGGTTGTGACCAGTGCGGTATTAGACAAACTTCCTGAGTTTCCTGGGGGAATTGCTAAATTCTACACCTACGTAGGGAGAAGTTTTGAAACCCCTGAAATAAACGGGGAGAGAAATATTAGAATTTACGTTTCTTTTGTGGTCGAAAAAGACGGAAGCATGACTGATATTCAAGTAAAAAATGATCCTGGTTATGGATTGGGAGCAGAAGCAATTCGAGTGCTGAAATCTTTGAGAACAAAATGGGCTCCCGGTCTGATAGGATCAAAAGCAGTACGAACCGCGTACAATCTTCCTATTATCGTTCAGACGAAGTAAGAGTAGACAAAAAAGCAGAATCGAAAGGTTCTGCTTTTTTTTATGTCATAATTAGAACAAAACACAAATAAGTCTCTCTAATTCTAGCCCAGATAGCAATGAAAATCCTTGCCTTTTGAAAAGGTGTTTTTCTTCAAAAAAAAGAGCGCCTGAAAGAAGCTCCTTTATTTTGATTTAGAAAAACCCTTTTTAAAAGGCAAGATTGCAATAAATAGCTGGGAATAGCTCCAAAAATGGTACAAACAAGCAATATAAAAACCATCCTCAAGCTTCACACTCGAAACACCCTATTTTAAATCAACATTCCTTATATTTGCAGTCTTATAATTAATTTATGGAAACTGTTTTAGAAAATACTTTACCTGTTCAAAAACCGAAATGGTTGAAGGTAAAACTCCCGATAGGACAAAAATACACTGAGCTTCGAGGCTTAGTAGATAAATATAGTTTGAATACAATTTGTGCATCAGGAAGCTGTCCAAACATGGGCGAATGCTGGGGTGAAGGGACTGCAACTTTTATGATTTTAGGAAATACCTGTACCCGTTCATGTGGTTTCTGTGGTGTAAAAACCGGTAGACCAGAAACGGTAGATTGGGATGAGCCTGAAAAAGTAGCACGTTCGATAAAAATCATGAATATCAAGCATGCTGTAATTACCAGTGTTGACAGAGATGATTTGAAAGATGGAGGTTCTATTATTTGGATAGAAACTGTAAAAGCCATTCGTAGAATGAACCCAACGACTACTCTAGAGACTTTGATCCCTGATTTTCAAGGTATCGAAAGAAATATAGACCGCATTATCGACGCTAATCCTGAAGTAGTTTCCCATAATGTGGAAACAGTACGCAGACTGACTCGTGAAGTGCGTATTCAAGCGAAATATGACCGAAGCTTAGAAGTTTTAAGATACTTGAAAGAAAAAGGAATAAAGAGAACAAAGTCTGGGATTATGCTTGGTCTTGGCGAACAGGAAGAAGAAGTCTTTCAGACAATGAGAGACCTTCGTGACGCTAATGTAGACGTGGTGACAATAGGCCAATACTTGCAGCCCAGCAAAAAACACTTACCAGTTAAAGAATTTATCACACCGGATCAATTTGCCATCTATGAAAAATACGGATTAGAATTAGGATTCCGTCATGTAGAAAGTGGCCCATTAGTACGTTCCTCTTACAAAGCACAAAAGCATATTCTATAAGCCTACCCTATGAAGGGACAGATGAAAGTTTAAAATGAATAAAAAAACAAAAATTGCCATAAATGGTTTTGGAAGAATTGGTCGAAATCTATTTCGATTGCTTTTAAACCACCCTGCTATTGAAGTTGTTGCCATAAATGACCTTGCCGATACTAAAACCATGGCTCATTTATTAAAATACGACAGCATTCATGGCGTTTTACCTTACAAAGTAAGCGCAGATGAAAAAGGAATTCTTGTAGAAGAAGACTATTTTTTATTTTTTCATGAGAAACAAATTTCAAATTTAGATTGGAAAAGCTTAGATATCGATTATGTGATCGAGGCTACTGGAAAATATAAAACTTTTGAAGAACTAAATGCGCATATAATCGCAGGAGCCAAGAAAGTAATCCTATCCGCTCCTTCTGAAGTCGACAGCATAAAAACTGTTGTTATAGGTGTAAACGATGATATCCTGGACGGTACAGAAACTATTATTTCTAATGCTAGCTGCACGACGAATAATGCTGCACCCATGATGAAGGTAATTGACGAGCTATGTGGCATCGAACAAGCCTATATCACTACCATCCACTCGTATACCACAGACCAAAGCCTGCACGATCAACCCCATAAAGATTTACGCAGAGCACGAGGGGCAAGCCAATCTATTGTACCTACAACAACTGGAGCAGCTAAGGCATTAACAAAAATTTTTCCTATATTAGACGGCAAAATAGGGGGTTGCGGTATTCGGGTACCCGTTCCTGATGGATCGTTAACGGATATTACATTCAATGTAAAGCGCGCCGTTACAATAGATGAAATCAATGAAGCATTTAAATTTGCTGCCCAACATAATTTAAAAGGCATTTTAGATTATACGGAAGATCCAATAGTTTCAGTAGACATTATTGGAAACAGCAATTCATGTGTATTTGATGCACAACTTACATCTGTGATTGATAAAATGGTAAAAGTAGTGGGATGGTATGACAATGAAATAGGATATTCGTCAAGAATAATAGATTTAATACTATTGACAGTAAAATAAAAACTGCTTAGAAAATAAATAACAGATGAGATACCTTTTGGTTTATATGTTTTTTATTAGTTCATTTCTTTATTCTCAAAAAAAAGAGAGTACAGACAGTATTTCCTATTATACCAATCAGGCAAATTCTAACATCAGAGAAAACAAATACAAAAACGCACTTTGTTTCACCCAGAAAGCAATCACTTATTGCGACAAGAATGGTAAAATTGAAGCCCAAGCTATCCAAACTTATAATTTAGGTAAAATTTATTATGACCTCAATAAATACAGCGATGCGTCAGAAAATTTTACCGAAAGCATCACTTTATTCGAGAGCTTGCCACATAATACAGCTCAATCTGCCAATAGCTATTATTACCTTAGCCTTTCCCTTGTTGCCACAAAGAACTACAAAGCTGCCGAAGCTGCTCTTACTAAAGCATTGACCATTTATAAAGAATTAAATATAGATACTGATGATAATTTAATCAATCTTCAAAAAGGTATTATTTACAAAGCTAACGGCAATTATAATGCAGCTTCATTCTGTTTTAATTCGGTAATTGCTAAACCGGACAGTCCAACTACCTTGGATATAAAAGCAGAGGCATTATACCAAATTGGACTTATTGAAGAAATTAACGCTAGAAATAACTTAGCATTAAACTATTACAACAAAGCCTTAGCCATAAATTCCAAAAACAAGAACCTAACGCAGAAATCAAATATTTTGCTAGCGCTGAGTTCCGTTTATGATCGCATTTTAGATAAAAGCACAGCGTACTCCTTTTTACAGCAACATTTAAATTTAAAACAAAGCCTCGCGATTTCAAATAATGAAAAACTTGGAATTGATGAATATGAAAATTTCAAGGAAGCCCAGCGATTAAAAAAAATACAAAAATCTAATTTACAAGATATTGAAAAAGAAAAAAATAGTAAATTTTCTAAGCTTATTAATATCCTGGCCATTGCATTAATTTCAATTTTATCCCTATTGAGTTTATCGCTATATAAAAACAACATCATTAGAAATAAATCAAATTTATTATTACAAGAAAAAAATAACGAGTTAATCATAGCAAAAGAGAAAGCAGAAAAAGCATCGCAGGCAAGAGCTGACTTTTTATCAACCGTGAGTCATGAATTAAGAACACCTTTGAATGCCATTAATGGAATTACCCATTTATTACTAGAGGAAAACCCTAAAACATCACAACTACATTATTTATCTTCTCTAAAATTTTCAGGAAATTATTTGACCACTTTCATCAATGAAATACTAGAAATAAATAAAATAGAATCAAACAAGGTTGAAGTGGAGAATATCAATTTCAACCTCAAACATTTATTAGAAGGCATTCAAAATTCTTTGATAGAAGTAGCCACAAAAAATAACAATAATTTCACATTGGTAATTGACTCAAACATACCCGATAATTTGATGGGTGACCCCACAAAATTGTCGCAAATTTTTATGAATTTAATGAACAACGCCTTAAAATTCACTAAAAATGGAAATGTGACTACAATCACCAAGTTACTATCATTACAAAATGAGAATGCAATTTTGTCATTTGAAATAATCGACACAGGAATAGGTATTCATGCCGATAAACTAGAAACCGTTTTTGAAAGTTTTTCGCAAGGATCCATCGAAATAAATCGAAAATATGGAGGAACCGGTTTAGGGCTCACAATTGTAAAAAAATTAATTAACATTCTAGGGGGGCAAATAAAATTAGAAAGTACGATAGGGAAAGGCTCAAAATTTTCATTTGAATTACAATTTAAAGTAAACGACCATCACCTGGCAATTGAGGAAAAAATCCATATTTTTAACGAATCTATTTTAAAAGATAAAAGAATACTTGTGGTTGAGGATAATAAAATCAACCAAATGATCACTACTAAAATGCTCGAGAATAAAGGAATATCCTGTGAAGTACTAGACAACGGTGAAGATGCAATTGAAGCTGTCAAAAATAAAACCTACGACTTAGTTCTAATGGATGTTCATTTACCCGGAATCAATGGGACGATAGCTACACAAAGCATTAGAGAATTTGACAGCCATACTCCAATCATAGCATTAACCGCTATTTCATTAAATGAAAACCGAGACATGTTACTATCCTTTGGAATGGATGATGTAATTACAAAACCGTTTGCTCCTGAAGATTTTTATTCCATTATTGCACAAAATTTCAAGAATACTAGTACTTCAAAATCAGCTCTCGAATAAGGCGTCTCACGCTAGGCTCTGCACTCTGGGCTGCTTCCAATACATCGTCATGCGAGATTGCATCAATATTATCTTCGTCTCCTATGTCAGTAATTACTGAAATTCCAAACGTTTCTAAATCCATGTGACGTGCAACAATAACTTCAGGCACAGTAGACATTCCTACGCAATCAGCTCCTAAAATTTTTACCATTCTATATTCAGCTAAGGTTTCAAAACTCGGTCCTTGCAAACCTAAATAAATACCTTCTTTCACTTCTATATTTAATTGCAAAGCAAGTTCTTTTGCTTTTACAATCATTTTTCTCGAATAGGGCTCACTCATATTAACAAATCGCGGACCAAAACGCTCATCATTTGCACCACGTAACGGATGCTCTGGTGTAAAGTTAATATGATCCTTAATAATGACAATTTCTCCGATTTTATAATTAGGATTCACTCCACCTGATGCATTGGAAACAATTAGTTTTTTAACTCCTAAATACTTCAATACACGCACTGGAAAAGTAACTTCTTTCATAGAATAACCTTCATAGAAATGAAAACGACCTTGCATCGCCACTACCTTTTTATCACCTATAGTCCCAAAAACTAAAGCCCCTTTATGGCCCTGAACTGTAGATACAGGAAAATTAGGTATTTCATTATACGGTAGCGTAAAATCTATTTTGATATCCTCGGTGAAACTTCCTAATCCAGAACCTAATATGATTCCGTATTCAGGATTGAAATTATTTATTTTATTGATGTAACTTACTGTCTCTTGTACTTGTTCCCACATAATTCATGATTTTTTTTCTAAACTGTTCATCTCCTTTGAGAAACTGACTTTTTATCGGTAAATAAAAAAGTTGATCGGCGGGGATTCTTCCCAACAACCGAACATAATCTTTTTCAGTAGTGATAATGATCTTGTTTATTGATTTATTTTTAATGTCTAAAATATCTTTTTCACTAAAATGATGATGGTCTGGAAAATCCATCGTTACATCATTTGCAGCCTGCAAATATGCAAAAAAAGAGGCTGGTTTTGCAATACCCGCCAAAAGTAATTTATCTCGACCTACTAAATCCGTTACTTTTATTTGATCTTCATCAGAATAAACAAATTCATCGTACTCAATACTAGTAAAGTACAGCTCTTGATTGTTGGCGATTTTTAATCTGATTTTAATGCTATTTTGTTCTGCTACTGAAAGGTTTGAAGGACATTTTGTAACGATAATAATAGTAGCTCTATTTGCCCCGTTTCGACTTTCTCTTAAATTTCCCGTAGGAAGTATAAAATCATCACTATACAATTCGCCATAGGAGGTAAGTAAAATATATAAACCCGCTTTTACTTTCCGGTGTTGGTAGGCATCATCTAGTAATATAAGCTCTGGCTTTTGTTTTTGCGAAAGCAGTTGTTCAATCCCGTTCTTACGATCAGCATCAACAGCCACTTGAATATGCTTAAATTTTGTATAGAATTGAAACGGTTCGTCGCCCAGCACTTCAGCATTAGAAGTAGCATCTGCTAAAATAAACCCTTTAGACTTTCGCTTATATCCCCGACTTAATGTCGCGACATTATATTTGTCACCTAGGAATCTAATTAAGTATTCAATTTGAGGTGTTTTTCCGGTACCACCAGCGCTGAGATTTCCAACGGCTATAATTGGAACTTCAAAAGAATAGGATTTTAAAATTCCATGATCAAACAGAAAATTCCGAATACCCGTTATGAAACCATATAAAACAGCAAACGGAAAGAGTATTTTTCGCAGTAAAATCATTATACGAAAGTATAATAAATTATCTTTGAATTGAAATCAAAAGTGTATTTGTTAGCTTGAGATTTTTTTTCGAAAAATCAAGCCACTAAATAATGCAATATCATGAAAATAAAAGAAATACTTTTAGTACTCGAAGAAATGGCACCGCTTGCTTATGCAGAAGATTTTGATAATGTAGGCTTACTCGTTGGTGACCAAAATGCAGAAGCTTCAGGCGTATTAGTGTGTCATGATGCCCTGGAAAATGTGATTGATGAAGCGATTACAAAAAAATGCAATCTAGTCGTATGCTTCCACCCTATTTTATTCTCAGGTTTAAAGAAAATAACTGGCAAAAACTATGTGGAACGGGCTATAATAAAAGCCATAAAAAATGACATTTGCATTTATGCTGTTCACACGGCCTTAGACAATCATCAAAACGGAGTTAATAAAATATTTTGTGATGCACTAGGACTTAAAAACACCAAAGTCTTGCTTCCCAAACAAAACTTCATTCGGAAATTAGTTACCTACACTATTCCTGAAAATGTTGAAAAAGTGCGCAACGCGCTATTTGACGCTGGAGCAGGAAACATTGGTAATTATGAAGATTGTAGTTTCAATTCCAAAGGCATTGGAACTTATATGGGTAACGAAAATAGCAATCCACAATTAGGAGAGCGATTTGAATTTGTGGAAACCGCTGAAATTAAGATCGAAGTGACATTCGAAAAATATTTAGAGTCAAAAATACTTAAAGCGCTATTTAGTAATCATGCCTACGAGGAAGTGGCGTATGAAATTTATGAATTACAAAATAACCATCAAAATATAGGTTTGGGAATGATCGGTGAGTTTGATACACCAATGGATGAAAAAGAATTTTTAACCGCTGTGAAAGAAAAAATGCAGGCAGAAGGAATTCGGTATTCCACATTTACAGGAAAACAGATAAAAAAGGTGGCCGTCTTAGGTGGATCAGGAAGTTATGCTATAAAAAATGCAATTATGGCTGGAGCCGATGCTTTTTTAACCGCTGATTTGAAGTATCATCAGTTTTATGAGGCCGAAAATCAGCTTCTTTTGGCTGATATTGGACATTTTGAAAGCGAACGCTATACAAAAAATTATATTGTTGATTATCTTCGGAAAAAAATCCTTAATTTTGCAATCATTTTATCAGAAGAAAATACAAATCCAGTTAAGTACTTATAGAATATGGCGAATACGAAAGAATTAAGTGTTGAGGACAAGTTAAGAGCAATTTACGATTTACAACTTATTGACTCTAGGATTGACGAAATCAGAAACGTAAGAGGGGAACTTCCTCTAGAAGTGGAAGATTTAGAAGATGAAGTTGCAGGTTTAAGCACACGTTCTGAAAAATTGAAAAGCGAACTCGAAGTTATCGAAGACCTTATCAAAGGAAAAAAGAATGCAATTGACGAGCACAAAGAGGCTATCAAAAAATACACGAAACAACAAGAAACGGTTCGTAACAATAGAGAATTCAACTCTTTGACAAAAGAAGTTGAGTTTCAAGAGCTTGAAATTCAATTAGCTGAAAAGCAAATGAAAGAAATGAAAGCTTCTATCGAGCACAAGAAAGATGTTATTTCTCAATCTAAAGAAAGATTAGAAATAAAATCAAATCACTTGAAACATAAAAAATCAGAATTAGACGCAATTATGTCTGAAACTGCTAAGGAAGAGGAATTTTTAACAGAAAAATCTGCTGAATACCAAGAGCAAATTGAAGCTAGATTACTTGCTGCTTATACTAGAATCAGAACAAGCGTTCGTAATGGCTTAGCTGTTGTTTCTATAGAAAGAGGTGCATCTGCAGGGTCTTTCTTTACAATTCCACCTCAAACGCAGGTTGAGATTGCTTCTAGAAAGAAAATCATAATCGACGAACATTCAGGAAGAATATTAGTTGACAGCGTTCTAGCTGATGAAGAAAAAGAAAAAATGGAAAAATTATTTTCTAAATTTTAAATTTATTTAAGTCCCGATTCATATCGGGACTTTTTTTTTATGAAATGAGCATGACCGTAATTTCTTCGCAAACACCAATAATCGTATGCGAATTACACATGACCGATAAAAATCAATAAATATCTACATGTGAAAAAAACAATCTACTTCCTCTTTACCAAATCTGTCGGATTGTACATTAATGTTCTAAGTTTTCTATTGCCTGAAAAAGCCACCCAACTTGCGTATACTTTATTTAGTGAACCCCGAGACGGCAAGCTCTCTAAAGACAATCTTCCTGCAATACTACAAGAAGCAGAAAAAGAAACCTACTATCACAACAAAACTCATTTTCAAACCTACACTTGGAAAGGAAATGATACTATTATTCTTTTAGCTCATGGCTGGGAAAGTAATGCCTCACGATGGGAAAATATATTACCTTATTTAAGAAAGTCAGGAAGTACCATTATTGCCATTGACGCCCCTGCTCACGGTCTTTCGGGCGGCAAGGAATTCAATATTCCACAGTATGCCGAATTCATTGATGTTCTAGTTCAAAAATTCAACCCGCAATACCTCATCGGACATTCGTTAGGTGCTAAAACCTGTTTGTACTATCAATCTAACTACCTCAATAACAGTATTGAAAAGACAGTCATATTAGGTTCGCCAAGTGATTTCAAAATCATACTCAATAATTATATTGAAATGCTTAGTTTAAATTCGATAATTTCAGGAGGTTTAGAAGCACATTACCTCAAGCATTTTAAACTAAAATTAGAAAATTTTTCTGGCAAAATATTTGCCGCCGATATACAAACAAAAGGGTTTATTGCTCATGACAAAGATGACACCGTAGTTTTATTTGAAGAAGGAAAAAAAATAGCAAGTACCTGGAAAGATTCTGTTTTCATTGAAACTAGTGGCCTAGGTCACAGCATGCACAGTGACGAATTATACACTAAAATTTCTCGGTTTTTATTTGAATAATTTAAAATAAACTATTTCGCAAAGATTCACAAAGGATACACAAAGCTTCACGAAGAATTTTATAATTTTTTTAAAAAAACTTTGAGCATCTCTGCGTTTTAACTTTGAGCATCTTTGTGTAACAATACTTTTCAAATCAATTTTAAATAGTATCTAATTATCAAATTGATTACTTTTGCAAGATGGAAGATAATCTAAAACGCCTTAATAAATTCATAGGAGAAACTGGGTATTGCTCCCGTCGAGAAGCTGATAAACTAATCGATGAAGGACGTGTAACCCTAAACGGAGTTGTTCCGGAATTAGGGACAAAAGTTTCGCCGGATGATGAAGTGCGTATTGACGGTAAACTGATCCGTGAAAAACACGAGAAGCCAGTCTACTTGGCTTTCTACAAACCTGTGGGAATTGAATGCACAACTAACTTAGATGTTCGTAATAATATCATCGATTATATTAATTACCCGAAACGTATTTTCCCAATTGGTCGATTAGACAAAGCCAGTGAAGGATTAATATTCATGACCAACGATGGTGATATTGTCAATAAAATATTACGTGCTAGAAACAATCACGAAAAAGAATATACGGTAACGGTAAACAAACCCATTACAGATCGTTTTATTGAAAGAATGGGAAATGGAATTCCAATTCTGGATACCGTGACCAGAAATTGTAAAGTAGAGCAAATCAGTCATGATATCTTTAAAATTATTCTTACACAAGGTTTAAATCGACAAATCCGTAGAATGTGCGAGTATTTAGGATATGAAGTTATTGGCTTAAAACGAATCCGAATCATCAATATTTCACTTGATATCCCCATGGGGCGATACCGTGATTTAACTGATGCCGAAATAAAAGAACTAAACGAACTTATCGAACCTTCTAGTAAAACAGAAGAAGCGAGTTTACCAAAAGCAGAAACTCCTAAAAGAAGAACGGAATTCATCAAAAGAGATGATCCTAGATTTAAAGGAAGAGGTGACTATTAAAACAAAAACGGTGTAAAATTATTTACACCGTTTTTTTATTTTTAAAACCATCTTTTTCTCTTAAACAAGAATACCCCAAAAATAGAGAGAATAATAGAGACTAATACAAGTATCCATAAACCCATTGGGTTGCTTTGCAGACCATTAGGAACATTCATCCCGTAGAAGCTGGCAATTACCGTAGGAATCATCAAGATAATGGAGATTGAGGTCATCTGTTTCATGATATTATTCATGTTGTTAGAAATAACTGAAGCATACGCATCCATCGTTCCAGTCAAGATATCACTATAAATATTAGTTGTTTCCTGAGCTTGGCGCAATTCAATTTCTACATCTTCTAGCAAGTCAAGATCATAATTAACACGTTGTGATTTGATGTTTTTAATTCGATGCAGTAAAATATCATTTCCCTTTAAAGAGGTCATGAAGAAAACCAAACATTTTTCTATTTGCAACAAAGCCTGTAATTCTTCATTTTTTATGGATTTCTCCAAATTGTCTTCGGCTAGTTTTATTTTTTGATTGACTTGTTTCAAATATTTTAAATACCAAATACTTGAAGATAACAGTAGTCTTAAAACCAAATCGAAATTATCTTTGATATCAATACTCTTTCTCTGTGTATATGTTACAAAGTCGGTAAGCATCTCAGTCTGATGAAAGCTAACAGTAACACAAACCTCCTCTCTAAACACAATCCCAACAGGAATTGTATGAAATGGAAGTTTCACATCATTGCTCTTCACAGGAATACGCATGATGATTAATGTCCATCCGTTTTCTACCTCGATACGAGGTCTTTCGTCAATATCTTCAATGTCATTGTAAAAGGCTTCTGGGATTTGAAGCTCTTCGAGTAAGTATTTCTTTTCGGCTTCCGTTGGACATTCGATATTTATCCAGCAGTTTGGAAACCATTCTTGCACTGCAATTAATCCGTTATTGTTTTTATAAAAAGCTCTCATTTCAAAATTCTATAGGTTTAGCATAGCCTCTTGAAATAACACAAGCGCTACAATTAGTTCAACATTTCCGAATAATAATCGTCCATTATAAAGTACTATTTTTTAGTGCTGCAAAAGTATTCTTTATCTCATACTCCCTAACTATTTGTATGTTTTTTAAGAAAAATTTAAGTTGAAAGTAAAACAAGAGTTCAACTTAAATACAATTAGCAATAATTACCAAAAGGACTATTAAAAGCGTATTACATCTTTCTGCTACTAGCTTCATCGACGCTACTACTATAAATAATACTAATTAAATTTATTTTGTAGTCTAATGTGCTTTAGTTAACAATCACTTGTACTATTTAGCATGCTGAAAGCTTCTCAGCAAAGTTGCTGACGTATCTGGAGTCGCTATCAGCGAGACAAATTAAGTGGTGTAGTTTGTGCAAGAATAGAACCCTATTTATAATTAGGGAGCGTACTATATTTCTAATTGACATAAACAATGTCAATCGCTTAAATTAGAAAAAAAGCTGAAATAGTATTAATAACTTAAAAAAAGAGGAAGGACTTGTTATCCTGCGAAGAATACCCTGTTTTATAAAAATAAGAATCGGGGAATTACGAACAAATAACGTATCGCTTTCCAAAAACGCTAAGCTGCATAAAATTATATACTAGTTAACCAAATAAATTGAAAAGATAAAATAAAAAAGGTTAAAATTAAACTTACAAGACAAAAAACAGCTACCAATCGAAAAACACTGATATTATCTAATGAATCATAGATGACGTTCAAACTCAAGACTAATTTTTTCATTTGAAATTGATTTTAATAGTATGAAATTACATTAGAATATCCTTTCTGATAAAAAATATGTCATAGAACGGTGAAAATATGTTATGAAATTACTGTTTTAAAGCTTTTCTAGATTTTCGAACTCTATTTTAGACAAAAAAAGCAGTTGGTAAATAATTACCAACTGCTTTTTTATTTTGTATTCTTAAGCCATAACTACTACATTTTTAAATACTAGCCTGTAATTAAAATAAAATCACTTGGCTGTAAACAAACCTGATTCTGAAAATTCAGATAACAAATTGCTTTAATAACTTAACGTAGTAAATATCTAATTACTATTTTTCACTGTTTGCCTTGCGCAAAGAATCTGGATAAGCCATCGCTTGTATAGACCATGCAAAATCAAGTTTTACCCAACGGTTAAAAAGAGTATCATTCATACTGATGTATTGATCTGTAATGTAAGGAAGACCATTAAACGATTTGTTTTTGGAAGTATATCCACCTCCATTTACAGTAGCCATTGCATGGCAACTCATGCAATTGGTTTGCATACCATATCGAAATCCTTTTGCATTAGGCATCTTTTGTTTAAGAACACTTTCAGCAGGAAAAGTACTGGGTCCAAAAGACGCTTCTAAGTAGGGATTAAATCCAAAAACAGCTTTAGTATTTTCATTTGTACCGTTATTTATTGGCTGGTTTGGCCACACCATATTATAAGCAGGTAAAACGGCATAATGAGCAGCGGCTTTACTCAGCTTTATATTACTTTTAACAAGCTGATCATAGTTAAACTTAGAGCTTGGAGATGGAGGATTAGCAGGATCTGGAGCCCAAAAATACGTTTGCCAAGTCCAATTAGCAATTTCTTTAGTTGATACGTGCATACCCATTAATAAAGCCAGATCCCCTTTTTGGGCCGTACCTTGCCCCTGCTCCTTATTAAGATATTCAGCCATTACAGCATCGACCTTAAAATGAATAAAATCCTTAATATTAACAGTAGCATTACTAATTTTTGATACATCTTTTTCTGCACTAAAATCTACAGGAATTGGAATTTTCACCCCTCTTTTATTTGTAGGGTCAACAAAAACATATTTCCAATATTTTTTAAAAGTAGGAATAGAATCGGCAACCGCAGGCATCCCTGGCCACACTGGAATAGCAATTAACTCCTTGCCATTATTCTTCACATACAAATAAGTTGGTTTAATAGTAATTGAAGAACTAGGGAATTCAGGTATCGCACCAGATCCTTTATTAGATTTCAAATAAGGCGTTAAATTCTTTATATTAAAAATGTCTTTATTTAATGCAAATGCTGCGGCATCAGGACTGTAGTTCACAGTTACCCATTGACGATCAGTTGAATCTACAGCTTGATCATCAATAACGGCATGATGAAACTGGCTAGGACGCGTAAGCAATGTTCTACTCGTTTTAGGAATTTTTGAACCACCATTTTGCATCATGATTTGCAACTCGTTTGTACCAGTCCATGTTTCAAAAACTAACAGTTTATCGCCTCCAATGGTTTCATTTGTTGCTGCAGTAAGTCCCGCCCAAATTCCCCATGCATGCTTAGAAATACTAATTGTATCTTGCTCACTTAACCATTTATAAATTAAGGTGGAATCTGTTGGGAATTTAATTCCTGTAATTGCTTCACTAGGAAAAGCTTGCGGAATAATATGTGTAGATTTACTATATTTGTCTTGTTTGCACGAAAGGCAAAAAAAGATAATAGTGCAACAAATTGCGAATGACGATACGATTGTTTTGTTTTTTTTCATGTTTAATAGGTTTTATTGACTTGGTTTATTCTTAAATGTATTTGAATTTTAAAGCTTGTATTTTTTGTTGCGAAAAATATATTTCGTTCCAGTGAAAAATTATAATAACAGCTAATTGGGTTTTACCGACGTACAAATTGTCGGGACTAAACCAACGATAATTGAAGTACTATTTTCTACATTCATATTATAAATGCGAACTTCACCTAAATTACTGGGATAAAACTAACCCATTGTAAAAAGTAAGAAAAGTATAATGACATAAGACACCAATTCTTTGTCATAAGAATTCAAAAAAGAGATTTTACCCCAATTGAAAAATGGAGTAATAGATCTAATACAGGGAAATAAATATCCTAAAACAAAAAAAACTCCCTTATTAATTAAGGAAGTCCTGATTTAAAAAAAATAATGAAATAAGGCTATTTCAATATGCGGAACTTTTTTACAAAGTCCTTGTATTTATCACTTAATGTAACTTTATGGTTTCCTTTTAAAATAAGTAGATTATCATTAACAATAATCTCTTCTATTTTATTTGTATTAACAATGAAGTTTCTATGGGTTTGGCAAAATTTTTCTGGATCTAAAAGCTGAACGAGTTTAGTCAACGACATTAAAATTACAAATTTTTCGTTTTCGGCAACTATATTACAATACCTATCTTCAACTTCAATATAAACGATATCATCAATCAGTACTTTTTTTAAGGATTTGTTTTTTTTAACAAACAGGTAATCCTCACCTATTACTGTATCTTGAACTTCACTTAGAAAAACATTGGTTTGTCCATAAAATTTCTCGACCGCCATTTCAAGTGCATATAAAATCTCAAGTTCATTAAATGGTTTTAACAAAAAACTAAAAGGCTGTGTGAGTTTAGCTCTTTCAAAAATTTGTCTATCCTTAGAACTTGATAAAAAAACAAATGGTTTTGACTTATTTGGCACAATATTAATCGTCTCTGCAAAAGTAATACCGTCAGCTTTCCCGTCTAAAAAAATATCAATAACCACAATATCAATCTTAATCTCACTATTGTAAAACAACCTTAAGGCTTCAGTATAAGTACGCGCTACACCAACCACAGTATAATTATTAGCCTTTAAGACTTGTATCAACGCATCACTTTCTGCTGGTGTGTCCTCAATAATAAGTACATTTATATTATCCATTATTATCTGTTTTTGGCAAGATGATTATAATTTTGGTCCCAATGCCTTCTTGACTCTCTATTGCTAATCTACCGCCGTTTTTATGAATCATACTTTTACACAACTGCATTCCTAATCCAGTTCCTATGCTGTCATCACTTCCTTTTTTAGAAAGTAAAACCGTCTCTTTAAGGAGTTCTTGTTGCTTTGCTTCGCTCATTCCAGCTCCAGTATCTTCAATAACTAAATAACAACAATCATCCTCAGTAGGTCGAATATAAACCGTAATTACACCATTCTCATTAGAAAATTTAAACGCATTGTCTAGAATATTTCTAATAATTATTTTTAGCGAATCTTGATCTGCCATTACAAAAATAGCGGCAGTCACCTTATTCTCGAAGCTGATATTTTTATTTAACAATAACGGCTTGTAATTATAGGCTATATGCGCAATAATAGATTGTAAATGTAAGGATTCTTTATAAAAATAAGCTTGTTTGGTTTGCAATAATGCCCAATTTAACAAGTTGTCTAATAAATTATAAGTACCATTAGCAATAGAACTATTATTATCAAGTAGCTGGTCTAAAGCCGAAAAATCTTTGGTCGCAAGGCTTTCCTGTAATTTAGTATTACTGGTTTTCAAGGCATTTACTGAGGAACGTAAATCATGACTGATAATAGAGAACAATTTATCTTTGGTAGCATTGAGGGCGTCTAACTCCTCTTTTTGGGCTAATATAATTTTGTTTTGCTTCGTTTTTTGCTTGTAAAAATAAAAACTAACACCCAGCAACAGCAACAACAAAATCGAAGAATACAATAGGCTGTTTCTCTGTACTTCTTTTAGTTCATTTTCTGTCTGGAGTACATTTACCTCTTTTTGTTTTTGCTTGACCGCAAATTTCTTTTCTATCTCAGCAATAGCCCATACTTTATTTTGATCGTTTAGAGAGTCTTTCCATTGTTCGTATTCTTTACGATATGCTAACGCCTTGGGGAAATTTTTCCTGTTTTCTTCTACCACTGCCATGTTAAAAGAAGCCTTTTTTTTAGGTTCGAATTCTTTTATTTTTTTAGATAATTGATAGGCTTTTTCAAAATAAGGAATTGCCTGATTGTCTTTGAATTGAACATAATAGAGATTGGCAATATCCATATACGAACCGATAAGTAAAGGCTTCTCTTTTTCTGACTTCTGTAACTCAATTGCTTCTAATAAGTATTCTTCTGCTTTATCATACTCCTCTAACTCTATATAGCATATCCCTATATTATGAATTAAGGTGCTGTTGTCATAGTCATAAGTGCTGTTACTAGGCGAATTCTCTATTTCTTGAAAATAAATAACTGCTTTAGCAAAATCTCTTTGCTCTAATGAAATTGTACCTAAACCAAATTTAACATTATAATAGAACGGAAATGTGGTAGCTATTAAATCATATTCTTTTTTTGCCTCTACAAATAGTTTTTTCTTTCTGAAACTATTTGCTCTAAAATAATGACTATAATTATTCAATTCAGTATTAGGAGAAACTACTAGTTGTTTCATGGAATATACAAGAGTAGAATCCCATTCCTCTCTTAAAAAAAAATAATTAGCCTTCTGGAAATTAATTTCTTTTTTATACCTTCTTGCAATATTTTCCAATTCTATTTTAAAGATTATTTTGGTAGAATGTTCTTGCGAACAAAGAAAAAAAGAAAAAAACAAGAGTACGAAAATAAAAATTAATTTAATATTTAATATCATACTCGTGTTTTTTGATAGTATATATACTATATGACAATAATGTTTTGTTTAGTAGGACCGGCATATACTAACCCTGCACAGTCGTCTCAGTACCTCTAGAAGTAATTGGATCTATATCCCAAAGAAAGGTTTGTATAGTAGTTATATCTTCATTTGAAAATATCGACGGTAATGCTTGAAAGGAAATTTGATACGCTTGAAAATCAGTAGCGTCAGTTTCTTGTGCATCATAGCTTATAAAAAACTGCAGTCTTGGCGAACCAAAATCACTAACACAATAATCTTGATAAATAGTAAAACTATTTGCATCTAATCCTGTTATAGCAGCATCAATAAAAAAGACAGTACTCACTTGAATGTTTTTAGAAGCGTCTAAATATACCTCAACAAGAGGTTGTAATGGTTTATTAGGCCGTTTGTTTGTAAACGATATTTTACCACTTTCTGAAAATGTTAATTCCTTAACCAGTTCCCCAGGAGGAGTTGAAATTAAAGCCTGTGTACTTGCATTGTTTGTGCTCATAATTGTATAATTAAATTAATGTTGAAATTTCAATTAAAACAAATGACATTAAACAATCTGAATTATACATAAGTCGCTGAAAATTCACGAAATAATTAAGACTATACCGACATTTACGCCAAATATAGACAAAAACATATTAAACAACAGCTATTTTATAGTAGTTCCTTTATATCTACCAGTGATAATTAGTAACCCCATCAAAAAGTCCGCTCTTTATACGGACTCCTTTTTGGTGCAAAAATAAGCTTATAGTAATGACTCTAATGTCTTTAAAATGAACAAGGATTACAAATGGCAATCCTAATTTGTTATTAAGAATATAATTATTGTCAACCGGCTTTAATCATTCGAAAAAAAAACAGACCATTAATATGATTTTGAACCTACGGATACTTTAATAAAAATCACATAATTTCTACCGAGCATTAATAAAGCTTATTGTATCCTTCTTCTTCTGGCTTTGACGATCTGTTCATCAATTGAAATAGCTTCAGCAATTTGCTGCTTTAAAGAAACGACATCAATCTCTTTAATCGAAGAAAATAGTGACTTCGAACTGAAACTAGCGGTTTCAAAAGTTTCATCTAAAAATGAAGCGCCTTTACAGAAACCTATTCCAACACCACTGCTAACCTTCTCCCAGGGAATGGAAGATGGCCAAATATAACAAATCTTAGAATGTCGGTAATAAAAAGGCACGTTAGAGACTAATCTCTCTTTACAATCCGGCATACACTCCAGCACAATCTTACGAAGGAAGAGAACGATTTCCAATTCTGATTCCGGCAAATAGCCCAAGAACTCTTCTATAGATTTGAATTCAATTTCTTGTGGATTTTCCATAATGCTAAAAAAAGCCTATTCAGACGAATAGGCTTTATATTTATTTATTTATCTAATTTCAGTATTTTCATTTCTCTAGCTAACAGCGTGTTTTTTAACAACATCGCTATCGTCATAGGCCCCACTCCACCAGGAACAGGGGTAATAAAACTTGCTTTTTTGCTTACATTTTCAAAATCTACGTCACCGGTAATTACATAACCCTTATCCTTTGTTTCATCTGGAACACGAGTAATTCCCACGTCAATGACAACAACTCCATCTTTAACCATATCAGCCTTTAGATAATTAGGCACGCCTAACGCTGTGATAATGATATCCGCTTGAATAGTGATTTCTTCGATGTTTTTAGTGTAGCTGTGTGTCAAAGTAACCGTTGAGTTTCCAGGAAATCCTTTTCTTCCCATCAATATACTCATAGGTCTTCCCACAATATGACTACGACCAATTACAACGGTATGTTTTCCTTTAGTCTCTACTCCATAACGCTCCAGTAATTCTAAAATTCCGAAAGGTGTGGCAGGAATAAAAGTGCTCATATCCAAAGCCATTTTTCCAAAATTCTCAGGATGAAATCCGTCAACATCTTTACTTGGACTAACAGCCATCAATACTTTTTGCTCATCAATTTGCTCCGGAAGCGGTAATTGAACTATAAACCCATCAATATTATCGTCTTCGTTTAGCTCCTTAATTTTTTTAAGCAATTCAGTTTCAGAAGTAGTACTTGGCATCTTTACCAAAGTAGATTCAAAACCAACTCTTTCACATGCTCTTACCTTACTTCCTACATAAGTTAAACTTGCTCCATCGTTGCCCACAATAACTGCGGCTAAATGAGGGACTTTTTCCCCATTATTTTTCATCTTTTGTACTTCGACTGCGATTTCACTTTTAATGTCTTCCGCTGTTTTTTTTCCGTCTAGTAGTTGCATTTTATTTTAAGTTTCAAGTTTTAGTTTCTATTTTTTTTACAAGAACTGATATCCCTATAAAAGAGTAAGGTTTAAAATTTCAATAAACATGAAACTTTAAACCTTAACCAAATATTTTAGCGCATCGCTCCGCCTCCAGGCATTCCTTTCATTCCGCCCATCATCTTCATGAGGTTTTTCCCTCCTGGCCCTTGCATCATTTTCATCATTTTACTCATTTGCTCAAACTGTTTCATCAATTGATTGACTTGTTCAATTTTTGTCCCTGAACCTTTTGATATTCTTGCTTTTCTTTTCACATCAATTAGAGAAGGTTTGCTTCTCTCTGCTGGAGTCATCGAATGAATGATAGCCTCAATATGCTTGAAAGCATCATCTTCTATCTCGACATCTTTCATGGCTTTTGAAGCACCTGGTATCATTCCAACCAAGTCTTTCATATTACCCATTTTCTTCACTTGTTGAATTTGAGAAAGGAAATCATCAAAACCAAATTCGTTTTTAGCAATTTTCTTTTGAATTTTTCTAGCTTCTTCTTCATCAAACTGCTCTTGTGCTCTTTCTACTAACGACACAACATCTCCCATTCCCAGGATACGTTCTGCCATACGAATAGGATAGAATACATCAATCGCTTCCATTTTCTCTCCCGTACCTACAAACTTAATTGGTTTATTAACTACAGTTTTTATCGAAAGAGCCGCTCCACCACGTGTATCACCATCTAATTTGGTTAATATAACACCATCAAAATTTAATATATCATTGAAAGCTTTTGCCGTATTTACCGCATCTTGACCTGTCATGGCATCAACTACAAACAAGGTTTCTTGTGGCTGAATTGCTTTATGAACACGTGAAATTTCATTCATCATTTCAGTATCAACTGCTAGACGTCCGGCTGTATCCACAATAACAACATCAAACCCTTTTGCTTTAGCATGTTTAATTGCATTTTGTGCAATTTCAACTGGATTCTTATTTTCAGGTTCTGAATATACCTCAACACCTATAGAATCCCCAACAACGTATAATTGCTGAATTGCTGCAGGACGATAGATATCACAAGCAACCAAAAGCGGTTTTTTATTCTTTTTTGTCAAAAGGTAATTTGCTAGTTTTCCAGAAAAGGTAGTTTTACCTGAACCTTGTAAACCAGACATCAAAATAACGGTAGGATTTCCAGAAAGGTTTATTCCAGCAACATCACCACCCATCAATGCTGTCAATTCGTCTTTGACCAACTTCACTAACAGTTGTCCTGGTTGAAGTGTGGTTAATACGTCCTGCCCTAAAGCTTTTTCTTTTACTGTATTCGTAAAATCTTTCGCGATTTTAAAATTTACATCGGCATCTAGTAAGGCGCGACGAACTTCTTTTAAAGTTTCAGCTACGTTTACTTCGGTGATTTTTCCGTGTCCTTTTAATATATGAAAGGCTTTGTCTAGTTTATCGCTTAAATTATCGAACATAGTTTTTTATTTTATTGAAATGCAAAGATAAACTAAGTTAGATTATTAGGCAATTAGATTATTAGATAATTGGCAGGTCGCTTATGATATTATTTCAACTAAAAAAGCGGCCCAAATTGGAGCCGCTTTTCTTTGAATGTTTTGGTTTAATTACATGCGTTCCGGAACATTAATTCCCAGCAGACTAAAAGAAGCCGCGATGGTATCTGCCACCTTTTTGGACAACTGCACTCTGAATATTTTTTCTATTGCTACTTCTGAACCTAGAATGGGTACAGCCTGATAAAAAGAGTTGTATTCACGTACTAAATCATAGACAAAATTAGCTAATAAAGCAGGACTATGATTATGTGCAGCATTTTGAATTACCTCAGGAAACAACTCCAATTGTTTCAATAACTCTTTTTCTTTTGCATGAAGTTCCACCATTCCTGATTCATTCGAAAAATCAAAATTAGCTTTACGAATAATCGATTGGATTCTCGCATACGTATATTGTATAAACGGCCCTGTATTTCCAGCAAAATCAACAGATTCTTCTGGGTTAAAAAGGATTCGTTTTTTTGGATCTACTTTAAGAATATAATATTTTAAAGCTCCAAGACCAATAGTATTGTATAATTTTGTTTTTTCTTCGGCAGAATAACTGTCTAATTTCCCTAAATCTTCAGCGATTTTTTGGGCAGTATCTGTCATTTCTTGCATCAAATCATCAGCATCGACTACAGTTCCTTCACGGCTTTTCATTTTTCCGGAAGGTAAATCGACCATTCCATATGATAAATGGTATAGGTTTTTAGACCAATCAAAGCCTAATTTTTTTAATATTAGAAACAACACTTTAAAATGATAATCTTGCTCGTTACCTACTGTGTAAACCATTCCGCCCACATCTGGATAATCTTTCACACGTTGAATCGCAGTTCCAATATCCTGCGTCATATAAACGGCAGTACCATCTGAACGCAATACGATTTTACGGTCTAAACCTTCATCCGTTAGGTCAATCCACACAGAGCCGTCAGGATCTTTTTCGAAAACCCCTTTTTCTAAACCAATCTGAACTACATTTTTCCCTAATAAATAGGTATTGCTTTCATAATAATAACAATCAAAATCAACTCCTAAGTTTTTATAGGTAGTTGCAAAACCGTCATAAACCCATTGGTTCATTTTTTTCCAAAGTGAAATCACTTCTTCATCACCAGCTTCCCATTTCAATAGCATTTCTTGGGCTTCCAGAATGATTGGCGCTTGTTTTTTGGCCTCTTCTTCTGTTTTTCCTTCACGCATTAATTGAGCGATTTCCACTTTATATGCTTTATCAAAAGCAACATAATAGTTCCCTACTAATTTATCTCCTTTTTGACCAGTAGATTCAGGAGTTTCTCCGTTTCCAAATTTCTGCCATGCCAGCATCGATTTGCAAATATGAATTCCTCTATCGTTTATGATTTGCGTTTTGTATACTTTTTTACCCGATGCTTTAATAATTTCAGCAACAGAATAACCCAATAAATTATTACGTACGTGACCTAAGTGCAACGGTTTATTTGTATTTGGCGAAGAGTATTCGACCATTACTGCTGTATCTTCAGGGTTTGGAGTTACGAAACCAAATTTCGCATCATCCTTTATTCCGTTAAAGAAATTTAAATAATATTCATCGGAGATCACAATATTCAAAAATCCAGAAACCACATTAAAACGGCTCACTTCAGCAACATTTTCTACTAAATAGTTTCCAATTTTATTCCCCAATTCTACAGGGTTGCTTTTGATTACTTTTAATAATGGAAAAATTACCATCGTGATATCTCCCTCAAATTCCTTCCGTGTAGTTTGAAACTCTACTTTGTCAATAGCGATATCAAATAAGGCTTGGACAGCTTTTTCAATTGAAGGGGTAAGGATTTCTGATAATGTCATTTTGCGTGTTTATTTTAAGCTTGCAAATATAGTGTTTAATTATAATTTTTTAATTGATTAAAGAATTAGACTTTTTAAGAAAATAACGTGCCTAGCACTAAAATAGACACTGTAATAAAAATACGTAAAGTCTTATACTAATAACAATTAAAACAAAATAAATGCTTTTAAACGATTAAATTTGGCATTTAATCCGATTTGTAACTATGTTTACCAAATACTTATTTATCGAAAATGCTTTGAAATGAAGAAAACAGTAGTACTATTGATATTGTTTTTTACGATAAAAAACTTTTCACAATCGATAACGGTAAATACATCTAGCTATACGATTCCAGAATTAGTAAATAAAGTACTGATTAACTCTCCTTGTGTTTCAGGGACAAATGTCTCCTCAAAAACAGGATCTTCCTTTGGATCAACAAACAGCATTGGATACTTTGAAAATACAAATCCAAACTTTCCTTTTAAAAGCGGTGTGGTATTAACAACTGGCGATGTGACGAAAGTACCTTCACCGAATAATACCATATTGAGTGACGGAAATAACTCTTGGACTGGTGATATTGATTTAGAGAACAATCTTTCATCACAATCAGGAATTAAAATCAATTCGATTAATGCCACCTACATCGAATTTGATTTCCAACCTAAAACACCTGACTTTGATTTTTCTTTTATATTTGCTTCCGAAGAATATGGAGTTTCGCAATGTAAATTCTCTGATGCTTTTGCTTTTTTATTAAAAGATATAACTGCGGGAGGAACAAATCACAATATTGCATTAATTCCAAATACTAACATTCCTGTTTCGGTTGAAACAATACGAAACAGCGCTTACAATACTAATTGCTCCTCTGCAAACGTTGCTTTTTTTGGAAAATTCAATGGAGAAGGATTTGGTCCCGCAATAAATTTTAACGGCCAAACGATTGAAATGCTAGCCTCTGCTACTGGATTAGATATTACACATACGTATCGAATAAAACTAGTAATTGCTGATGGAGGCAATAATACAGGTTATGATTCTGCCATTTTTTTAAATGCAAACAGCTTTAATATTGGACAAGACGTACTAGGCCTTGATTACACTATTGCAAACAATAAAGCCATTTGCCCAGAGAGTAGCTTACCCATTTTATCCGCAAATGGATTAAGCGCCGGAACCACTTTTCTTTGGAAAAAAGAAGGAATAGATTTTTCTCCTGCCCAAACGGGAGCAACCTTAAATTTAAATTTGATTTTACCATTAATTGATTCTGGCATTCATAAATACAGTGTTTCCTATACGGAGCCAGGTTGTACAGCCGTAACAGACGATATTACTGTTCAAATAACCCCTTCCATCGGAGTACTACCAACTATTCCTGATATTTATGTCTGCGATTCTGGTGCTGCGAGTTATGATTTTGATTTAACCAAAAACACCAAAATTATATTGGCAGGAAAAAATCAAAAGACAACTCCAACTGGAATATTGGATGACCTCCCTTCGGGAACAAATATTAGCTATCATCTTTCTAATGATGATGCAGCAAACAAAATAGGTCAGATCGCAAACCTTCATACTATTATGAGCTCTGAAAGCGGTAAAATAATTTACGCGCGAATAGAAAGCTCCACTTCATACTGCTTTGAAATACGTTCGTTCAGTCTACTAGTCGTTCCTAGTCCAATAATTTCAAGTATAGTACCTGACATAACGCTTTGTGCGAGAAACAACACTGATCCATCTCCACATGCTATTTTCGATTTAACAAACCACAAAAATTTAATCTTGGGTTCTCAAGACATAAGTTATAACATTCTTTCTTTTCATTCCTCCAACAATGGGGCGAATACAAACACTGATGTCATTATACTAAATCCAAAAAACGAACTATTTACTTCAGAAGTCACCTTGTGGGTGCGCGTCCAAAATATTTCTAATCCAGAGTGTTTTGTAACAGCTAGTTTTCAATTAATAGTGACACCTATTCCACAGGTAGATCTCCTTCCGGACGTACTGGTATGCGATAATTACATACTACCCGTTTTAACAAAAAATGGGGCACAATATTGGACAGGGACTAATGGCACAGGGACACAACTTTTTGCAGGAAATAGTATCGCTGCTAGTGCTACCCTATATGTTTTTAATGAGTCCGAAACTTGTACAAGTCAGCACAGTTTTAAGGTTACAATCGCTAGCGTTAGTACAGTTTCGCCAACTTCATCGTCTTATTGTTCAGTATATAAATTACCAGTATTGCCATATGGTAAATACTTCACAAAATCAGGTGGGCAACACACCACAGGCAACACCGAATTAGAAACAGGATCTTTAATCAATTCTGCAGGGCCAAATACAATTTATGTTTGGTATGAAAACACGACGATAATACCAAATTGCTCGCAAGAAGCAATCTTTACCATCACAATTATTCCTTTTGTCACATTACCCAATTATAAAAACCAATTTGGCTGTAGTTCCTACACGCTTCCTGTTGACCCAAATGGAGGAATTTATTATTCAGGAACGAATAAGGGATTGCCTATTATTCCTGCAGGAACGGTTATAATCGCTACAACTCCAATTTATGTTTTTAAAGAGACCGCTACTTCGCCAACAAATTGTTCTTCAGAAAAGACATTTACTGTTTACATTGGTCTAGATGATATCAATCATCCAGGAGATGTAAATTCTTGCTCCACTTATATTTTGCCTTCATTACTTGCAGGCGAATATAGAACAGCGCCTCTGGGTGGTGGCACTCAGCTACCTGCAAATACTGCAATTAAGGCTACTACAACACTTTGGTTTTATGTTCCCGGAGAAAGTTGTACAGACAATTTAGAGTTTACGATTACTGTAAACATTACTCCGTTACCAATTATTAAAGATACTGATCCACAATGCGATATGTATTATTTACCTGCCGTTGATCATTCCGGAGATTATTACACAGGACCATTGGGAACTGGCGAAGTAAGACCTGTTGGATTTCAAATCACTTCAACTCAAAGAATGTATTTTTATGATAAAGCAGTAACGGGACCTTGTTATGTAGAAGAAAATTTTCTTATAACTATCAATTCATCTCCAAAAATTGATGCAAAACCAGTCGAAGTTGTACAATGTGGACGAGCATATATACTCGATGATTTAAATATTGGTGAATATTATGAGTTCCCAGGAGGACCAACTCCAGCGAATCCTGTACTTCCCCCAGGTTATGAGTTGACATCATCAAAAACAATATATGTTTATGCAGAAGCAATAGCGCCTAATACTTGTATTTCTGAATATAGCATCTTCGTTTTAGTTACAATGGTAAATGAGATTGAAGATCAATATGCTTGCGATTCGTATGCTTTACCGGCGATAATAGGACTTGGTGATTATTACACAGCAACCGGTGGCCCTCACGGTGCCGGAATGAAATTATCAATACCTTATGCACCAATAACTACAACAACTAGATTGTATCTTTTTGCTGAAGATAATAATAGAGTGTATTGCAGCGATGAAGATGATTTTAATATTATAATTTATAATAGTCCAAAAATTACTCCCATAACCCCCATCATTAGATGCGAATCTTATGTATTACCTCCTTTTATCGCTCCGATTAGCAACTATTATAGTCAGCCAGGAGCTGGCGGCAACGCGAATCTAGAGAAATTTCCAGGAGATATCATTACTAGCTCCACAACGATTTATGCTTATGCAGCAGTAGGCACTCTCGCTACCATACTTTGTCCTGATGAGAAACCGATGGTGATTACTATAACGGCTAAACCACAGCCAATACTAAATGTCCCTCCAATTTGTCATGACTTCAAAACAGGTCTGATTACTAATTCATTTATAACAACTGGATATGATGCTCCACGATATGCGTTTGAGTGGAAAAAAGAAGATGGAACATTGGTAAGTACTTCATCAAGTCTCTCAACAAATCAACCCGGAAACTATTCAGTAACAGTAACAGATCTGTCTATATTCAGCTGTCCTTCAGATCTAGTATTATTTAGCGTATTTGAGTCTTTACCTCCAAAGTCTATTTCATATACAATAGAGGGTTGGTTCACCGACAACCAAACAATTACGATAACTGCAATTCCAACTTTAGGTGATGAGAAAAACTTTCTATATTCAATAGATAGAAGTTCCCCACAAGCAAGTAATATATTTACAAATTTAACACCTGGAATACATGAAATAACAATTAGTGATAGTAATGGTTGTGGATCAACTACCCCACTTGTCTTTAAAGTAATATATGCGCCTAAATTTTTCACCCCAAATGGCGATGGATATAATGACACTTGGAATATAACTGACATGCCAGATCAAGAAAAGCCCAACTTATTTATTTTTGATCGATACGGAGCGTTACTAAAACAACTCAAACCAAACGGCGCTGGATGGGATGGAAACCTTAATGGACGCCCATTACCCGCTGATGATTATTGGTTTTATATATCCTACACTGAAAATGGTGTTCTTAAAGAATATAAGTCGCATTTTTCATTAAAAAGATAAATCATAAATTATTTTACCTCAAGACTTTCCAGCAGGAAAGTCTTTTTTTTTATAAAAAAGCGTAACAAATTAATTGCTTGATCGTCTATTATCTATCATGCTATTTTAAATTAATTTATAAAACAGTACTATGTATAACCTATTATTTAAATAAAAAGAATACCTTTACATCATCAATCAAATTTTTAATCAAAATCATCAATCATGAAAATCAAATTAATCTTAGCATGCCTATTCGGAACCCTAGTTTCGATGCAAGCTCAAACTTCAGTCAAAACATCACTTCTCGAAAATCCCGGAAGTATTTCGGGGAAAGTTATTGACAAAAACAGTAACGAAACCCTTCCCTATGTAAATATCATTGTAAAAGAAGGCGACAAATTTATTACCGGCGGAATCACCTCTGACAAAGGAATTTTTTATATCAAAAACCTAGATTTAAAAAACTATACTGTCGAAATACAATTTATGGGATACAAGACCATTTCAACTGCAGTGACACTATCTACAGACAAAAAGAATGCTGATCTAGGTACATTTGCACTCAAAGAAGACGCCATAGAGCTTAAAGGTGTCGATATCGTCAGTGAGAAATCGACGATCGAACAAAAAATCGATAGAAAAATAATAAACGTTGGGAAGGATTTAATTTCAGTTGGAGCTACTGCCGCTGAAATAATGAATAATATTCCCTCAGTAAGTGTTGATCCACAAACAAATGCGATCAGTTTAAGAGGAAATTCCAACGTCCGTGTTCTAATTGACGGAAAACCATCTAATATTGATGCGTCCCAATTATTACAACAAATCCCTTCGGCTTCAATCAAACAAATTGAATTAATTACAAACCCTTCTGCAAAGTACAATCCAGAAGGAATGAGCGGTATTATCAATATTGTCTTGAACAAAAACAGTAAAATCGGTCTTAATGGAAGTATCAATAACGGGGTCACTTTTGGAAAAACACCAAAAGTAAATTCAGCTTTCGACTTAAATTACAGAAATGGAAAATTTAATTTCTACGGAAATTACGGTTTAAATCACGGTAAAAACAACAATCATGGTATCATTAAAAGTGAAGAAAAAAACAAAGAAAATACACAGCTTTTTCAATTCAATAATCTTACCACCTCACATCTAGCTAAAGTTGGTCTTGATTACTACATCAACGACAACAATACTGTTTCTTTTTACACCAATCAAATTTTTTATAAAGCGAAAGGCTATGGCGGAAATGATGTAGATTATACTTCAAACTCCACTACTATAGATCTATTACAACCTTATGAAAACAAACAAGACAATCAAGGTCAAACTTACAATTTTGACTATAAAATAAAATTCAAAAAAGAAGGACACAATCTAGAACTAGAGGCCAATTATGGTGAAGATGACAGTCGTGAAAACGCAATCTATACCAACTTAAATAGAGACAATAATACCGTTATCAACTCTTTCACTAACGATGTGCGTGTACTTAGCAAAAGTACAATTATCAATCTTGATTATGTAAATCCATTGACTGAAACCATAAAATTAGAACTTGGATTAGAACTAAGAAATGAAACTACTGATAACAATTTGTTTCGAGATAATGCGTATAGTTCTAATTTTACATATGATCGAAATATCTATTCAGGATACGCTACTCTTGGCAAACAATGGAAAAAATGGAGTTTTCAAGCTGGAGCCCGCTTGGAGAAATACAATGTTGAAGCCATCTTTAAACAAGTCACTTTAGCTGATGGACAATTTAAAGATGACATTTTAAGTATTTATCCTTCTACTTTTTTGAGTTATAATCCAAGTGACAACAACTCTTTCAATCTAAGTTTTTCAAGAAGAGTAGACAGACCGAGTATTGATCAAGTAAACCCTATTAGAGAATGGAGCACCGCTACGATAGATTCAGAAGGAAATCCAAACCTTATTCCGCAATTCACAAATTCTTATGAACTGAACTATACTAGAAAGACAAAAATTGGTTCTATTACTTCGGGTATTTTTTATAGAAAAATTGAAGACGAAATAACGAGAGTTCTATTTACAAATTTAGTGAACCCTAACAAGCAAGTACTATCGTATGCTAATTTTGACAATAATAATGCGTACGGATTAGAAGTGTCAGGTAATTTAGATTTTAAAAAATGGTGGAGTGCCAATATTAGCTTAGACGCTTATCAGAAAAAAATAAAAGGAACAATTGAAACAACTCCTGGAAACTACGAATTTGAAGAAATTAATGCTACAACATTTAATGCTCGAATAAATAATACTTTTAAAGCGACAAAAGATTTACGTATTCAATTATTTGCTATGTACAAAGGTAGAGATCGTAGTCTTCAGTTTGACGTTGCTAACATGTGGAAAATGGACGTTGGAACCAGTTATAATATCTTAAAAGGTAACGGAACGATTAGTGCGCGCTTAAGTGATATTTTTAACACCATGCGTTTTGCATTTGATAATGACAGACCCTACAAGTCAAAAGGACAGTTCAATTGGGAAAGTCAAACCGTATATCTAGGATTCAATTATCGTTTTGGGAGTGGCAAAAACAAAGCTGCTGAAAGAAAGCAAAGAGACAAAAATGAAAGCCAAGGAGGCGGACTTTTATAGTATAAAATTTAAAAACTAGGTTACCCAAATAAAAACCCGAAGTCGTTATGACTTCGGGTTTTATTGTATATGATAAGGATGTTTTTTTTAAGTAAGAAATTACCATCTAATAATTGCACTTCCCCAAGTAAATCCACTTCCAAAAGCAGCCAAAACTACTGTATCTCCAGATTTAATTTTTCCTTTTTCCCAAGCTTCAGTCAAAGCAATTGGAATAGAAGCGGCTGTTGTATTTCCATATTGTTGAATATTATTATAAACTTGATCATCATTCAGACCAAATTTCTTTTGTATAAATTGAGAAATTCTCAAATTTGCTTGATGTGGTATCAACATATCAATATTAGAAACCGATAGATTATTCGCTTCAAGCCCTTCATTAATTACCTCAGCAAAACGAACCACTGCATTTTTAAATACAAATTGTCCATTCATATGCGGAAAATAACTTTCATCATCAGGATCATTATCAGCAAGAATATCAGTCACCCATCTCGCTCCCATTCCCGGTGCTGTAAGGACTAATTCCTCCGCATGTTGACCTTCAGAATGCAAATGCGTAGAAAGAATTCCTTTCGTTAAATCTTCTTCTCTACTCAAAACGGCTGCTCCTGCTCCATCTCCAAAAATTACAGAAACTCCACGACCACGTGATGTCATATCTAATCCAGTCGAATGTACTTCTGATCCAATAACTAAAACGTTCTTATACATTCCGGTTTTAATATATTGATCCGCAACAGACAAAGCATAGATAAATCCCGAACATTGATTTCTAACATCTAATGCCCCTACGGTTCTCAAACCTAAATCACGTTGTACTAAAACTCCTGGCCCAGGAAAATAATAATCAGGACTTAAGGTAGCAAAAACAATAAAATCAATATCTTCTTTGGCAACGCCAGAACGTTCTATAGCAATTTCGGCAGCTTTTACTCCCATTGAAGTCGTTGTATCTTCTCCTCTTATAATGTGTCTTCTTTCTTGAATACCTGTTCTTTCTTGAATCCACTCGTCATTGGTATCAATAATTTTTGACAAATCGTCATTAGTGACCACATTGGAAGGAACATAAAATCCTAATCCTGCAATTTTTGAATGATACATATAATTGTTGTTTTATTATAATAAGAATGTAAATTTTATTGTACTGTAAAATATTAGCGACCAAATTACTCTTTTTTTTAGCAATTAACAATTTATAAATTTAAGTAGAACGTTACATACGTTTTAAAAAAGATATTAAAAGAATAAAAAATAAAGTATTTTTACAATAAACTGGCAATAAATGTAACAAGTGAAAAAGAAACTACACTTATACTTCTAATTAATCAAAAAACGAACCTTATTTATGAAATTAAAATTTAGCCTGATTTTATTTCTTGCATTAAGCTTACCTACTTTTGCACAAGAAAATCTTACGTATCAAAAACCATCTAAGTCAATTCTTGATTTAGCAGACTACGAGCGCGCACCATCAGTAAGCATGGATACCAAAAAGGAATACATGCTCCTAACATATAGAAATACCTATAAAACGTTAGACGATTTAAATCAAGATGAAATGCGTTTGGGCGGTCTACGAATAAACCCTACCACAAACATTTCCAGTACGGTTACCTATATCAACAATATCAAGCTTCGCAAGATTAAAGATAAAAATGAAATTCAAGTGAGCGGATTACCCGAAAATCCTCGCATCACTAACATCTCTTGGTCGCCTAATGAAAAGAAAATCGCTTTTTCACATACTACAAATTTAGGGGTAGCCCTATGGGTTGTTGATGTTGCTTCCGCGAAAGCGACTCAACTTACTGATAACAATGTAAATGCTAACCTTGGAAATCCTTTTAGCTGGTATAGCGACAACGAAAATATTTTGGTAAAAATATTACCCCAAAATAGACCCGTTTTATTAGATGAAAAGAAAAACCTACCAACAGGTCCAATTGTTTCAAATGCAAGTGGAACAATTTCTCAAAATAGAACGTATCAAGATTTATTGAAAAATAAAACTGACGAAGCAAATTTTGAAAATATAATAACTGCTGAGTTGTACAAAGTAAATCTTAACGGAAGCAAAATTTTATTTAAATCGGCTGATATGTATGCCGGCGAAAACTTTTCTCCAGATGGAAACTACCTGATGATAAGCACAATTCATAAACCTTTTTCGTACATCGTTCCGCTTAACCGTTTCCCTTCTAAAACTGTGGTTTATGATAAAGAGGGAAAAGAAGTTAAGATGGTTAACGAAGTGGCCTTAAATGAAATTATGCCAAAAGGTTTTATGGCAACTCGTACCGGTAAAAGAAATATGAATTGGAGAAATGACGAAGCGGCGACCTTATATTATGTGGAAGCGCTCGATGAAGGAAATCCAGAAAACAAAGTCGACTTTAGAGATGAAGTATTCCAATGGAAAGCCCCTTTCGACAAAAACCCTTCGCAAATACTTAAAACCAAACAACGTTTTGGAGGAATTATTTGGGGTAATGAAACTACAGCAATTGCTTTTGATCAATGGTACGATACTCGAAATACTAAAACGTATTTATTCGATCCATCAGATGCTACTCAAGAGCCAAAAATAATTACAGATAGAAACTCGCAAGACATCTACTCTGATCCAGGGAATTTTGAAACTATTAAAAACGCATATGCTAAAAAAGTTCTTGCGATTGAAAACAACAATCTTTATTTGTTAGGAGATGGTTTTACTAAAGACGGGCAGTTCCCTTTCATAGCTGAATTTAACCTAAAAAGTCTAAACACAAACAGACTGTATACCTCAACATATAAAGACAAAAAAGAAGAATTACTGTCTATAGAAGATTTTAAAAAAGGAGAGGTTTTGGTACAAATTCAATCTAAGAATGAATATCCTAATTATTACTTTAGAAACATCAAGAAAAAAGACCAGCTTACTCAAATTACAAGTTTCAAAAATCCTTTTGAAAGCATTAAAAATGTAAGTAAAGAGGTGATTCAATATAAAAGAAAAGATGGTGTAGCGCTTTCAGGAACGTTATACTTACCAGCAGGATACGATAAAGTAAAAAAAGAGAAGTTGCCTTTATTAATTTGGGCTTACCCAACAGAATTTAAAGACAAAAACTCTGCAGGACAAAACAACCAAAACCCAAATGAATTTACCTTTCCTTATTACGGATCATTTGTATATTGGGTAACCAAAGGATATGTAGTATTAGACGACGCTTCTTTTCCTATTATTGGTGAAGGGACTACGGAACCAAACGATAATTTCATTTCACAATTAGTAGATAATGCTGAGGCTGCGATAAACGCGGTTGATGCTTTAGGTTATATCAATAGAAAGAAAGTGGCTGTTGGCGGTCATTCATATGGCGCTTTTATGACTGCGAATCTATTGACGCACTCTAATTTATTTGCTTGCGGTATTGCACGAAGTGGTGCTTATAACAGAACGTTAACTCCTTTTGGGTTCCAATCAGAGCAACGCAATTACTGGGAAGTACCTGAAATTTACAATACCATGTCTCCATTTATGAACGCAGATAAAATGAAGACTCCGATATTACTTATACATGGAGAAGCTGATAATAATCCAGGAACATTCACTTTACAAACGGAACGTTACTTCCAGGCATTAAAAGGTTTAGGAGCACCTGTAAGAATGGTAATCTTACCTAAAGAAGCTCATGGTTATGCCGCTAAAGAGAATATTTTACACCTACTTTGGGAACAAGAGCAATTCTTAGATAAATATTTAAAAAACTAATTAAAAACAAAGCCCCGAAATTTAAAATTTCGGGGCTTTGTTTTTATGAAATCATTAAACTGACTTCCTGATTGATCTCTAGTGGAGTTTCATGCTCAAAGAAAATTACCTTTCTGTCAAAAACTGCCTTAATTAAATAATGGCTTCCTTTAAAAAAGGATTGTTTCACTATTGCTGTTAACATTCCATTGTCGACCACTTTTAATTGATGTGGATAGAGCAATACCATTTCATCTTCCCCGTCTACAGGAACTAATTGCGACAATTTAAGTTCATTTACTTCTCCAAAAAGAGATGCTACATATTTATTTATAGGATTGTTGTACAAGCTGAATGAATTTGCTTTATCGATCATCATTCCGCTTTGTAAAACAATAGTTTCATCTGCATAAGACAATGCATCTGTACTATCATGAGTAGCTATAATACAAGTGATTTCCTTAGTTTTTAAATATGCAAATAAATTACGTCTAAGAGCATTTTTTCTAAAATTATCAATATGACTAAATGGCTCGTCTAATAACAGTATTTCAGGTTCTAGCGCCAAAACTCTAGCTAGTGCCACACGTTGCTGCTGTCCTCCACTTAAATACTTAGCTTGAACATTAGCAAATTCAGTCATTTCGACCATTTCTAGCAATTGCTCAACACGCAATTTTTTCATGCAGTTAAATCCGTTAGATAAAAACTTACCCACATTTTCAGCCACGGTAATATAAGGCATCAAGTCAAAATCTTGAGCAAGATATTTTACAAAAGGCATTCCTGGAACCAAATTATATTTAGGCCCTAAAACTTTTTTATCACCCCAAACAATCGCTCCTTCGTCTAAATCATACAAACCATAAATTAGTTTTAGTAGTGTACTTTTTCCGCAACCGCTTTCTCCAATAATAGCAATATTCTGTCCCTTTTCAATAGTGAAATTGATGTTTCTTAAAACTGGTTTTTCGTTATAACCAAAAGTGATGTTTTGAACTTGAAGCATTTTTATAATATGAAATTTTGAGATTGCAAAGATAGATTTCTTTAACTAAAAGAATTTACTGAAAGTGAAATTTATGAAAAAAAAGAAAGCCCTTTCATTTTAAAAACGAAAAGGCTTTCACAATATTTAAAAATAGGAAGTTCTTAGTTTCCTGCTTCGATTTTCGCATCTTCACGCATTTTATCATTTGCTGTAATAGCAAACTCAACACGACGGTTTTGAGTTCTTCCTTCTGCAGTATCATTCGTTGCAATCGGATCAGCAATACCTAAACCGGTAACATTAAATCTTACAGAAGATACACCTCTACTAACCAAATAATTTCTAACTGAAGTTGCTCTCTCTTTCGAAAGTTTTAAGTTATAATCAGCAGGTCCTGTACTATCTGTATATCCAAAAATAGTAATATCAGTATCAGGATATTCCGTAAAAACAGGAACCAACTTATCTAAATTCGCTTTTGCAGCTACAGTAAGTGTCGATTTATTAGTATCAAAACGTACCGCATTTTCATTTAGTACTAATTGAATACCCTCACCTACTCTTTTCACTTCAGCTCCAGGAATAGCCTCATCAATTTGTCTGGCTTGTTTGTCCATTTTATTACCGATAACTCCACCGGCCACTCCACCAACAACACCTCCAAGAACAGCTCCCATTGCTCCCTTGCCGCCTTTTCCTAAGTTGTTTCCTAAGATACCGCCAATTATTGCACCACTTACTGCTCCAATTCCCGCACCTCTCTGCGTTTTATTTGTATTCTTTAACGATTCACAACTTGTAAAAAACGTTCCGATTGACATTAATAAAGCCAATGTTACTATAGAAATCTTTTTCATAATTATTCTTTTTTTATATTTAATTTAGTTTGCTCTTTGAAACTGGTAAACTACATCAGTCAATTTTCCTCCAACAGTAATTTTATCAATCAATTGAAATGATGCTTCAGTTTGATTAGCAACATGCAATACATATCCTTCTCTTACTTTTTTTGCTTTGATATCAGCATCTAACACTTTCAAAACAAATTCTGCATTCTTATTAACAAACCAAGTAATTGGTGAACTAAATGGTGCACAACCAGACTTTGTCAAAGCCATATTTCCTTTGTTGTTATTAGAAACGAATTTCCATGTACTTCCCACAAAACATTGTGAATCTGCAATTTGAAACGCGTTTACTTTAATGTATTCAGATCCCGGATAAGTAACAGAAGTGATCACCCAGTTTCCTTTCATTGCTACTTGCGCTCCCTTATCTAATTTAGTATCAGTAGCAGAAGTCGATTTACAAGAAAATAACACTAAGGCTATTGCTGTTAAAAATAATATTTTTTTCATTTTATTTGGTTTTACTATTAAACTTATACAAAGATACAAAGCATTTTAAGAGTTTTAGTTTCAAGATTTAAATAATTTGTTTCAAAATTAACAGTTACGCCAATTTGTCACTTTACTGTTAATTGGTATTCTATTTGAAAGAACTGCAGGAGATTGTAAAACTCTTTAATAAAATATAAATATGACAACAGGAAAAATTAATGTTTCGGTAGAAAACATCTTCCCTTTAATAAAGAAGTTCCTATATAGTGATCACGAGATTTTTTTACGTGAATTGATTTCGAATGGAACAGATGCAACGTTAAAATTAAAACACCTAACCAATATTGGCGAAGCCAAAGTAGAATACGGCAATCCAATTATAGAAGTAAAAGTTGACAAAGAAGGAAAAAAACTTCACTTCATCGACCAGGGAATTGGTATGACATCGGAAGAGGTTGAAAAATACATCAACCAATTGGCTTTTTCTGGTGCCGAAGAATTTTTAGAAAAATACAAAGACACAGCGAAGGATTCAGGAATTATTGGCCATTTTGGTCTTGGTTTCTACTCGGCTTTTATGGTCGCTTCAAAAGTGGAGATCATCACTAAATCATACAAAGACGAGCCAGCGGCACATTGGACTTGCGACGGAAGTCCTGAGTTTACCTTAGAGCCTGCTGACAAAACGACTCGTGGAACAGAAATTATTCTGCATATCGCCGAAGATTCTTTAGAATTCCTGGAAGAGTCTAAAATCACGCAACTTTTAAATAAGTACAATAAATTCATGCCTATTCCAATTAAATTTGGAACAAAAACGGAGAAAATTGAACAAAAAAAGGGCGAATCTGTTGACGCAGAAGATAAAGAAGAAACATACAAATCGGTTGAAGTAGACAATATTATCAACAACCCAAATCCAGCTTGGACAAAACAACCAACTGACTTAACGGATGAAGATTATAAAAGCTTCTATCATGAGTTGTATCCATCTCAATTTGAAGAGCCTTTATTCCACATTCACTTAAATGTAGATTATCCTTTTAACCTAACTGGTATTTTGTATTTCCCAAAATTAAGTGGTGATTTACAAATCCAAAAAGATAAGATTCAGTTGTACCAAAACCAAGTTTACGTTACAGATAACGTAGAAGGAATTGTACCTGAATTCTTAATGATGCTTCGCGGAGTAGTTGATTCGCCAGACATTCCGTTAAACGTTTCTCGTTCCGGATTACAAGCTGATGGTGCGGTGAAGAAAATTTCGAACTACATTACTCGTAAAGTAGCTGATAAATTGAAATCATTATTCACAGAAAACCGTGAAGATTTTGAATCAAAATGGAATGATATTAAAATCGTTCTAGAGTACGGAATGTTATCTGAAGATAAATTCTACGAAAAAGCAGGAGCTTTCGTTTTATACCCAACCGTTGCTAATAAATATTACACGCTTGAGGAATTAAAAGAAAACCTAAAAGACAAGCAAACAGATAAAGACGGAAAATTGGTCGTGCTTTATGCTGGAAATAAAGAAGCACAACACTCTTATATCGAAATTGCACAAGAAAAAGGATACGAAGTTTTATTACTAGATTCTCCAATTATCTCACACTTGATTCAAAAAATTGAAGGAGATAATAAAGACATCACTTTTGTACGTGTCGATTCAGATCATATCGATAATTTAGTCAAGAAAGAGGAAAATACTATTTCTAAATTATCTGAAGAAGAGCAAACCAATTTAAAAACAGTTCTAGAAGCAATTGTACCAAAACAAAACTACCAAGTTCAACTTGAAGCAATGGACAGTCAAGCAGCTCCTTTCATCATCACGCAACCAGAATTCATGCGTAGAATGAAAGAAATGAGTCAGTCTGGCGGTGGTGGCGGAATGTTCGGGATGGGAAACATGCCGGAGATGTACAACCTAGTAGTAAACACAAATTCGCCATTAGCAACTACAATTCTAAACAATACAGACAAAGCTGGCCAAGAACACTTAGTAAAACAAGCGCTTGACTTAGCTAAACTATCTCAAAACTTATTAAAAGGAGAAGCATTAACTGCTTTTGTGAAAAGAAGTTTCGAAATGATCAAGTAATTCCTCCCCCGGCCCCTCCGAAAGAGGGGAGAAAGAAAGTAATGTTAAGACCCGCAAGTGAAAATTTGCGGGTATTTTTTTTTGGAGCAAAATGAATGGTTTTTAACAAGAAGTTTTGTCCCGCTATACACTTCAATCTTTGCTTTTGGCTATCGCCAAAGTAAAGGATTTTTGCTGCTATCGGGGCTAAGTTAGAGCAACTTGTTTTTATAAGTTCTCATGAAAGAATTAAATGTTTATAAGAAAATTTTAATATATTTGGGATTAATAAATGCAAATGAACTTTCGTGAATCTATCAACAAATAGGTGTACTGACGAAAGTTTTATTCGTATATATACTAGTAGTAAGCAATGCAAAAAAAACTTAAATGAACCTTAAAGAAAAATTACATTTAACTTGTAAAACAGGAAACGAACATTTCATCTCAAATGAAAATCATTTATCATTTAACTTATTAGATTTTTGGCGATGGAGTTCTTCTGATATTTTAAGTAATGCTACACGCGGAATTTTAGCAGAATTTATTGTATCAAAAGCCTTAAATGCAGATATTAATCAAATAAGAACAGAATGGGATCCTTATGACTTAACAACTCCTGAAGGTGTAAAAGTTGAAGTAAAATCTTCTGCATACCTTCAAACTTGGGATCAAACTGAACATTCAAAAATTTCTTTTGGAGTAAGGCAAGCAAAACCTTATGGTACCGAAATTGGAAAACGGGTAGAAATTGCGATTCGAAGTGCAGACATATATATATTTTGTCTTTTAAATCATCTTGATAAATCTACAGTAAATCCGTTAAACTTAAATCAATGGGAATTCTATGTTTGCTCTACTGAAGAATTAAATAATTATGTAAAAGATCAAAAAACACTATCATTAAATGCTCTAAAAAAACTTACAAGCTCAATTAAATACGAAGAATTACAAAACCAAGTAAACAATAGAACAAAGCCTTAAAATGCCCATGCTAACGCGAGCGTCCCGCTCGTACCAACCAAGATATGCAAAGAGATTTAATGAAATATTTTGATGAAATAAAATTTAAATTTTGATAAAGTAATAAACAAAAAGATGGCATAATCTATATTTTGGGCACGAGCGGGACGCTCGCGCTAGTAAAAAAATATCTATAAAATTTTTAATTTTATATCGGGTGTGCTAAAAAATCCTATATAATTATAATTAGTAATGAAATAAAAAAATATGATAGGTGCGATAATAGGAGATATCGTAGGCTCTATTTACAAATACGACAACTTAAAAAACAAGAATTTTGAGTTTTTCAAAAAAGAAAGCACATTTACTGATGGTACAGTTATGACAGTTGCTATCGCTGATTTTATTCTATCAGATAGCATACCTTCACAAGCGAGGTTGGTGGGATACTTTCATGCTTGGTTTGAAAAATATCCTAATAAAAGTTATGGTAATAGTTTTAAAAAGTGGATGGAGTCTTTTAACAACGTTTACTATACTGACTTCATACCGTACAATAGTTATGGAAATGGAGCTGCAATGAGGATTTCTCCTATTGGAGATTTTTCAAAAGTTATTGAGCAAGCAATGAAGCGAGTTGAGTTCGTTACGTCCGTTTCACATAACCACCCTGAAGGAGTGACAGGAGCGCAAGCAATTGCAGCACTTATTGTAATGGCTCGAACTGAAAAAGACAAAACGAAATTGCGTGAGTTTGTTGAAACGAAATTCAAATATAACCTCAACAACTCTGTTGATTTTTTAAGAGTGAACTACAAGTATAATGAGACCTGCCAAGACACCGTTCCCGAAGCAATTATATGTTTCCTTGAAAGCGTGGATTTTGAGGATGCTATCAGAAATGCAATATCAATTGGAGGGGATAGCAGTACATTAGCCAATATAACTGGTTCTATTGCTGAAGCTTATTATCACGAAATACCAGAGTGGATCATTAAAGAAACTCTTAGTAAATTACCATTAGATATAATTAACGTAATTAATAATTTCTATCGTGAAGTTAGCTACGAATACCATGAAATAGCAGGAAAAATCAAAGAATTGAGATAGAAAAAATTTACTTTAGCCCCAGCTATAGGGCTAGAAGCAAATAGGGCCTATTTACTCGTGAAGCTTCTGGAAAGTGTTCCCATAGCGCGAGCGTCCCGCTCGTGCCCGTATTCTAATTCTATCCTCACAACACTACGTTTGTTATTATCCTAATTTCAAACATTGTTAGCGCGAGCGTCCCGCTCCTACCGATCATATTGTCAACGCATATTCCAATTACCTTTTACAATACAGTCGAAACAAACCTCTATCGCTGTAACTTATAACCTCCAAAAACTATTTCAATATCACAACAATTTTAATTGTAATTTAGACGTTCATTGGTCAGGCACAAAAAAGGAGCACTACTTGCTTCATTAACTGGTCAATAAAAATAAAATTCCGAACACATGTGGTGGCAATATCTATTAGTTTTTTTGGGCGCTCTATTATTTGACATAGTCCCTTTTCCGTTTGCTCCAGCATTTACAATAATGGTATTTCTTCAAATTCTTTTTGATTTAAATGTTTGGGCAGTGATTGTCATTGGAGTTGTAGGTTCGGTTTTGGGTCGGTCTATTCTTCTTTTATATACTCCGTTAATGGCAAACAAATATTTAAAGGCTTCTAAAAATGAAGATATTAAGTTTCTTGGAGATAAAATGAACCAAAATAAATGGAAAGGTATTTTAGTGGTGCTTGCTTATTCTTTGTTACCTCTTCCTACCACACCCCTTTTCTTAGGTGGAGGGATTTCAAAAATAAAACCACTTTATATCATTGCTCCTTTCTTAGTAGGGAAATTTACTAGTGATTCTATTGCTTTACATTTAGGGAAATTTGCGTCCGAAAACCAACAAAGTATCATTGATAATATTTTTTCATGGCAGTCTATTGCTAGTTTTGTTTTGGGATTTGTGATGCTATTTTGTTTGTTTTTCATCAATTGGCGCATCTTAATTCACTCTAAAAAATTAGCCTTTGATTTTAAAATCTTTAATTAAGTTCTTCTGCTTGGATATAAACAATAGCTTACCACAACGATATGACCGATTTATATACCGAAGTTTCAGGACAGTGTCCATCTTGTGCTCGTTTGTCTAAGTATTATGGTGCTTGTCGACCACGAGTACCTACTTAAATAAGATAACTAGTTGTAGTCTTTGCAACTGAGATTATTGAAGGATTTCAAGTCCACTTTTTTATTGACTACCTTAATTTTTCGTATTTTCGTTTTGCAGAACATACGCGGTTTTTAAAATCTGTAAACTCTCGAAAAGCCAAAAAACGTCGTGCCCATTTTAAATCCAACAATTCCTTAAAAAGAAGGACCACAAAAAAACTGTTAATCACCATGAAAGTTATCTTTTCTTTTTTTTATCTATTTTTTTGCTCTTATAGCTGCTTTTCACAAAGTAATTATCCAGAACCTACAAAAACAACGACACGTTTATTTTATATTCAACATAGTAATAACCACAATACATACGTGTATGATGCTAATATAAAAGGCGGGACTATTGATTCGTCTCAACCAATTAACGAGTATCAAATAGTTTACACTGAAAAAGGAATACAGAAACCTTTATCTAGTATACAAAAAAGATTAGCTTATGGGATGATTCTAGAAGAATCCCAACCTAATTTATTAAAATTACACCTTGCTGCTTCAGAAAAAATATATTTCTATCTTACTTATAATGAAAGTGAAGGAGCTAGAGTATATGTCACCGTAAATAAGCACAAATTGTATTTAGACAAGATGTTTGTCCAACTTAAAGAGGGACTTTTGGGCCTCAAAGCAAAAGCAGAATACGTACTGTTTTTTGGTAAAGATTATAATTCCGGCAAACCTATAACAGAAAAAATTATAATTAAATAAATTCCTATAGCACTTCATTTATTCCATTAAAGATGCTTGGATTAAAAATACAACCTACTTAAATACCATGTAAAAGTAATAGCAAACAGAGGTTTATGTTTATTTATCAAGAACTGCATCCTCCCACTAGCATTCGAATCGAGAAAAGCTATAAAATTATATTATAATAACTTTTCCTAATCCCTTCGAAACAAAACTTAAATACCCATACATACTAACCAAACGTATATAATGTCAGCAAGACAAAAACTTATATGACTTATATGTTAAAAAAAACGCGGCGATCCTCTGCGTTTCCTCTGAGAATCTTTGCGAAACAAAACTTAGATGCGCTTCTATAAATAACCAAACGTATCAAACCTGCCCAAAACAAAAACTTACATGACTTATATGTTTAAAAAATCCGTACTATCTTTGTTAAATTCCATTCCTAAAAACTAATCTAATGACTCCAGAACTTCATAACTATTATTTAAATAAAAAGAAGTGAAAAAGCTAGAAAACACAACTACTAGCTGGACTATTTGTCAGGAATGTAAGGGGCAGGGCAAAAAAAGCCGCCGAATCAATAAAAAAGTCCGACTCCAGTACCAGAAAGCAGTCGAACAATTTGAAAAATCAAATGGCGAAGGAACAGCTCCTATTCGTCCTAAGGCACACCTCGATTCTTGCTTACGCTGTTCCGGATCTGGTTTGGTTCCTGCTGCAAGTCCTCCTATAGCAGATACAGAAAACTATCCACATGTAGGTATTATTGGTGGCGGTATAGGCGGAGTGGCTCTGGCTGTGGCCTGTTTACACCGCGGAATTCCGTTTACTCTTTATGAACGCGATAACGGTTTTGAGGCTCGATCTCAGGGCTACGGACTTACTTTACAACAAGCGAGTAAAGCGATCGAGGGATTGGGTATATTCTCATTAGAAGAAGGAGTGGTTTCCACTAGACATCTGGTTCATACTACAGATGGAAACACAATTGGAGAATGGGGAATGAGAAAATGGATACAGAACGATTCAAAGAAATCTCCCAAGCGTACCAATGTACATATCGCACGACAGTCTTTGCGCTTAGCACTGCTGGAACAACTCGGCGGACATGAAGCTGTGCAGTGGGGACACCAGTTAGTAGATATTAAAAAAACGGAGGACGGAACTGTTGATCTAAGCTTTGAAGTAAACGGAGAGATTCAGCGCGCCAAGGCAGATCTTGTCGTTGGAGCCGATGGTATTCGTAGTACAGTGCGCAAGTTGCTAATTGGTGATGACGTTACCCCTTTGCGTTACCTAGATTGTATTGTGATATTGGGTATTTGTCCTTTGAGCGCGCTCGGTGGTATTGAAAGCGATTTGTTAGACTCGGCGACCGTATTCCAAACTGCCAATGGCAATGAGCGAATCTACATCATGCCATATGATTCAGAATCGGTGATGTGGCAATTGAGCTTCCCTATGCCGGAAGAAGACGCTAAAGCTTTGAGTGCACAAGGCCCTAAACCACTTAAAGAAGAAGCCTGTCGCAGAACACAATGGCACGATCCAATTCCGCAGATTTTAGCGGCGACTCTAGAATCGCAAGTTTCTGGTTATCCCGTATATGACCGAGAATTACTCAATAAAGAATTGTTGGAAAAGAACGGACAAATGACGCTAATTGGTGATGCGGCGCACCCCATGAGTCCATTTAAAGGCCAAGGTGCAAATCAAGCGCTGTTGGATGCTTTGTCGCTGGCTCGAAGAATCACAAAAGAATGCCGACCTTCATCAAATTGGCGAGAAGCTGGAATAAGGGAAAGTGTATTAAACGATTTTGAATCAGAAATGTTAGAACGCAGTGCAATCAAAGTAAAACATTCAGCAGAAGCTGCACAGTTCTTGCATTCTGAAATTGTGCTCCATGAAGGAGATGAACCTAGAGGACGTTGTCTAACGAGAAAAAAAGAATAATTAGACAAATAACAACCCTGCTACTGATACCTACAGCGTTTTCCTATCATATCCTCCATTTCTATTCAGTGAGTTTTTTATACAAAAAAGTAGTTATCCGGAAAAGTTTATCGAAATTTGGTAATTCAAACCTACCAATCAATTACTACAAATGACACTAGACATAGAAACTCCAGCTTTATTATTCTCAGCTACTTCACTTATACTTTTAGCGTATACCAATCGTTTTTTGACCATTGCTACAATTGTTAGAAGCTTGAAGAAAACTTATGATGAACAAGAAAACAAAAGTATTTTAATCGAAATTAAAAACCTCAACTTGCGATTAACACTAATCCGCTATATGCAACTTTTTGGCGTGCTTAGTTTGTTCTTGTCGGTTTTTGCAATGCTGTTATTGTTTTTTGATTTTCAAATAGCTGGGCTATATTTTTTTGGGTTTAGCTTACTAAGCTTACTGGTTTCATTAGCACTTTCTTTCTGGGAAATCAGTATTTCTGTAAAAGCCTTACAAGTACATTTAAGTGATTTAATCTCTTAATTTTAGAAAAAAAACTATATTCTAAACACAGCACACGATTTGTTTTTAATACCACTTAATTTACAGCATCGATTTGAAAAGTTACCATTTACTCACAAATAGTAGCTGAGATCTGGTGAAAAATCTTAAATTGTATTTGTTAACCTACTTAAAACAAAGCAGTTTAAAAATGACTGTTTTTTTTTGGTAACTTTGTATAAGTCTAAGATTTAAAAATAAACAAAATGAATTCACAGCAATTACAAAATGAAAAGTTGAATATTATCAATTGGATTACACAAATTCAAGATTATTCAATAGTAGAAAAAATAAAGGCTTTAATGAGTTCTTCAGCTAAACCATATATACTAACCGATGAACAACAAGAAACTTTAGACAGTCAACTGGTATTAAAACCTAAATCATATACTGATGTAGAAAAAGCATACGCCGACTTAAAAACTAAATATGAGCTATAAGGTTATTGTATCGCCTATTGCTTTAAAAAACGTAGAGGATGCGGTAGAATATTATGTTAAAGAAGTAAATAAAAAAGTAGCTCTTGATTTTTTAGTCGATTATAGAAGAGCTTATAAAGCTTTACAGAAGAACCCATTTTACCAATTTCATGATAATAATTATAGATTTTTACCTTTTGATAAGTTTCCGTGCATCGCCTTTTTTATAGTTGACGAACCTTCGAAAACTGTTTTTATAAACGCCGTTTTTAATACCTATCAAAATGACAATACCTATCCAATTAAATAGAAACACTATTGTAAGCGAGAAATATATATGGCTTTTGTTTATCTTACTTCAATTTAATTCCAATAAAACCACATAAATAAAAAAGAGCTGTGAATATATTTCACAGCTCTTTTTTGTCTCAATCAAGACAACTATTGGTTTAAAATCCCGTTATCTTCTTTTTTATCTTTATTCAATAAGTTTGGATTTTCTTTAGCCAACTTGTTTTTCGTTGGAATCTTATAATTCAGGCTAAAGCCAAATTTTCTCGTATCCATTTTATTACTAATCAGTAATGGTGTTTGGTAAGAATTAAAAGCACTTTCATTCGAATTCAATACATCGTCCGCATAAATTGAAAGTGTTAATTGATCTTTCATAAATTTCTTAGAAAAACTTAAATCCAAGGCATTTCTGAAAGGCTTAACCGCAATGAAATAAAAATAATTCCCTCTTGGAATAATGTAATTATAATTAGCAACAAATTTTATCTGTTTTGGTAATACAATTTGCGACATGAAATTAAACATCCAGAATCCATTAGTATCTACATTTGGAATTTGATGGTATTGATAGCCCGCATACACATATAAAAAGTTCATCGTATCTGGGTTAACATTCATTTTCATGGTTTCGGCAAGTCCTTTAGTAAACAACATATACGGAATGGGCATACCAACACTAAAATTATGAATCTTTATCTCCGGAATATTCTCGTTGCTATTTACTACCAAATCATTATTAAGCGTCACTCTATTGATGACTTGATTCTTAGCCGAACTAATATTATAACTAATAAATGCATAATCATAAGCACTTAACTTCACCTCATAATTATCAAAAATTGTAGGTTGCAGGTTTGGATTACCTGAATAATCAATGTTTGGATTTTGATAATTGGTGTTGTTTGGGTTCAATGCTGATGTACTTGGCAACGTTATCTTTTTATTATAATTTACATTAAAATAGATCGAATTATTAAAATTATACTGAGCACTTGCATTTGGAAAAAAGCGAAACTGCTTAAACGCTGTTAATTCAGTTGTATTTGTTTTACCCGTAATATTATAATCTTCGGCTCGACCACCAAGAATAAAATTAACTTTATCAAACTTAGATTGCACTTCTAAATAAGATGCCGCAGTTCTTCGTTTGTAATCTAAATTGGTAACGCCTTTACTAGAAGCATCAAAAAGTAATTCTTCATACAAACTACCAAAACTTAATTTCCCTTCATCAGAGAATTTAATAGGCTGCGAATAATCAAACTTGAAGTTGTACAAATTTTGGTTTGAGGAATTATCTAAAGTCGAAGTCGGATTTCCAATCGGACTTAATTCAAAATCATTTGTATTGTTATTGTAGTTGAATTTAAACTCGAGTTTTTTGGCCGTGTTTTCAAATTTTTTCTGGTAAGTGACTACCGCATCTTGGCGCAAGCCCTTACTTACTGAGGCATCATTAGTTGTAAAACCGGGCCCGTTGCCTAAAGTATAACTATCATTATTATTTTGAGTTAAATCATAATTCAATAACAAACGGTCTTTGCCAATATCAAATGTCAATGCCGATTTAATAAAATTATTTCGCCCTATACGGTCTGCATCGGTTCTTGACAGTAATGAAGTCATACCGTTTTCTTCTTTCTCAAGAGAAGTCCAAATCGCACTTTCTCTATAATTCTGACCTACATTCAATTGCCATCCAAAATACTTGTTTTTAGCACTCAACAACAAACTATTGTTCATTCTCCAGCGTACATCATTATAACTCGTAAAACTTGTACTGTTAGTATAAGTAGCACTCAAGTAATTCTTAGCGTTTTTATTTGTAATGATATTCAAAATCGCTCCGCCAGAAGTCGCGGGAAACTCAGCACCTGGTTGAGTGATAATTTCGATTTTTTCAATAGCATTTGCAGGCATTCCTTCTAAAAAGGCATTCAATTCTGTCGTAGAAATATTAAGCGGTCTTCCATCCATAAAAACGTCTAGTTGTTTTCCTTGGTACATCATTCCAGCAATATCTGAAGCTATTAGACCAGGTAGTTTTTTAATTCCTTCTAAAACGGAACCTGTATTCAAGCTAGCTTGTCCCGCAAAATCAAAGATTGTACGATCCGCTTTTTGCTCTATCGCTTTCTTGGTTTTTATAATTGCTACCTCATTTAACTCCGTCGTTTTCTCTGGAGCTTTTTCAGGTGTTGTTTGAGCAGAAAGTGTAGAAAAACTTCCTATAGCTATCAAAGCAACCAAATATATTTTTTTCATTTTTTTTGTATCAGATATTCCATAAGTCAACGTTATCCATTAGTTGTTACAACTTTATTAAATAAAAAGTTAGATCAATTAAGTATTAAACCTTTTTTGATTTAAAATACACAACACTCGTGCTGCAGGAATCAACATTGACAACATCGATAACTTATCTCTAAAAGATGAAATGCCATAACTGTCAAAGATCCCGAGAAATTCAAAAATAAGAAACGGTAAGGAAGAAAGTAATCAACTATCTGAAAAACCCGAATTAGATTTTGTTCGAAAAATAGCCAATTCAGCCGTAGAAGGTTCTGTGCAAATCCAGAAAGCTTTGGCGCAAGCCAACCAAGAAAACTCGTATCCCAAAACGGGCTTAGGGAAAAATCTAGCTTGGATATGCCGCTTAATTAAAGGAAACCTGAACTCGAAAGTGTATTATACCTCCCTTGGCGGTTTTGACATGCATGATAATCAATTGGCCATTCATAAAAACAAATTGTCGGAGTTAAACGATCCTTTGTTTGGTTTTTACACTGATATGAAGAATGCTAAACTGCATCAGAATGTAACTATTGTTGTTTTTTCAGAATTTGAACGAAGAGTAAAAGACAATCGAAACGGCACAGATCATGGAACTGCCGCTCCTATGTTCATCATTGGCGGAAGCGATAAAGGAAAAATAATTGCAAACAACCCCAATATTTCCACCTTACAACAAGGCGATTTAAAACATCAGATTGATTTTAGAAGTGTGTATGCTACCATATTACAAGACAAATTAAACTTCAACCCCAGCTCCATTGGAATTAAAAATCCTGTAGTAAACGACTTATTTTAAAAAATAATGACTCCTCTAAAGTTGCGTTACAGTTGAAAGCGTACCTTTGCCCCTCAAAAAAATAAATAATGTCAAATAATAATGTTTTAAAAGGAGTTTTTTTAGTGGGTTTTGGTGCAACCAGTTATGGTATGCTAGCCACTTTTGTAAAAATGGCCTATAATGAAGGATACACCACTGCAGAAGTTACCACTTCCCAGTTTGTATTGGGTATTCTAGGAATATTACTTATTAATTTGTTCCAAAAAATAAAAAACAAAAACACTGCAATAAAAGCATCTCGCCAAAACATTTTTCATCTAATGCTTGCTGGAACTTCTCTTGGAATGACAAGCGTTTTCTATTATTTGGCTGTAAAATATATTCCTGTTTCTATAGGTATTGTATTGTTGATGCAAACCGTTTGGATGGGTGTTTTACTCGAAATGATTTTAGAAAAGAAGCTTCCTTCTACTCAAAAAATAGTGTCCGTAATTATTGTACTGATTGGAACTGTATTAGCAACAAATCTAATTCAAAATGAAGTTAAGCTAGATTGGCATGGCATCATGTGGGGTATGTTGGCAGCAGCGTCTTTTACCACGACTATGTTCACTGCTAATAGTGTCGCAACTAATATTTCTTCGGCACAGCGCAGTTTGTATATGCTTCTTGGTGGTGCAATAATTGTATTTTCATTTTCGATCGCTACGCAAATCACTCCATTTAACTTTGAGATTTTTCTAAAATGGGGAATTATTTTAGCCCTTTTTGGAACTATTATTCCACCAATGCTGATGAACGCAGGATTTCCACTTACTGGTATTGGTTTAGGAAGTATTGTTTCGGCACTTGAACTACCAGTATCCGTAATGATGGCTTTTGTCTTATTAAACGAAGATGTAAAACCAATTCAGTGGTTTGGAATTATCCTTATTATTATTGCAATAATAATCATGAATATTAACCTTACTGGCCGAAAAAAGTGATTCTATTTTAATTATCGAGCTAAACAAACAATTAATATCCTTAAATTCGTCGTACAAATCACTTTAATCTTCTATTATTATGACTTTTCCATGGCACCTTTATCTAATGGCTTTTATTTACACGATAGCAGGAATCAATCATTTTAGAAGCCCTAGAATGTATCAAAAAATCATCCCCCCTTATTTTCCTAATCCTAAGTTATTAAATATCCTAAGCGGATGTGCCGAAATAATTTTAGGAATAGCACTAATTATCCCTACTCTTTCCAGCTACGCAGCTTGGGGAATTATCGTATTGTTAATTGCCGTTTTCCCAACTCATATCTATATGTACCAAGATGAAAAGGTGAGAATGGGTCTTCCAAAGTGGATTTTATTATTACGCATGCCATTACAACTTGTTTTGATTTATTGGGGATATCAATACACCTAATGCTTTGAATCAATGTGATTAACAATTAATTTTTTGCTAACTTGTTATATCTAAAAAATGACTATTTTTGGAATAAACAGTAGCATTATGAATGAAGTAATTAATTATTTTTCGACCATACCCTCCTCGCACAGGAGTTTAATATTGGTAAGTGGAATTACAATTTTTTGGTTAATCGAAAATGCTTTCCCGCTTTTCAACTTTAAGTACAAGAAATGGCACCATGCCGGTATCAATATATTCCTCACTTTAACGACCATTGTTATTAATTTTCTATTGGCTTTCGTTTTACTAAAAACAGCTGATTGGACGATTAAAAATGATTTTGGAATTCTTCAATGGCTCCCTGAAATTCCATTATGGTCGTATACACTGATCGGTTTGTTGTTATTAGATTTAATAGGAGCTTATCTGGTACATTTAGTTGAACATAAAACCAAATTTTTATGGCGTTTCCATTTAATACACCATACCGATACCTGGATAGATACGACGACCGCTAACAGACATCATCCCGGCGAAAGTATTATCCGTTTTGTTTTTACCACTCTAGGCGTTTTAATCGTGGGAAGTCCGATGTGGATGGTATTTTTATACCAAACGCTATCAGTAATTGCAACTCAATTTAACCATGCTAATATTGCCTTACCAAAAAAATGGGACACTATCATGAGCTACTTAATTGTGTCCCCAGACATGCACAAAGTACACCATCATTATAAATTACCCTATACTGACAGTAATTACGGAAATATATTCTCCGTTTGGGACCGTCTTTTCGGGACATTCAGAACACTTCCCAAAGAAGAAATTGTATATGGAATTGACACCCATATGAAGAATGAGGAACACAATAAATTGAAGAATTTATTAAAAATTCCTTTCCAAAAACAGCGTTCCCCAGAAAAGAATTACACACCATAAAAAAAAATCGCTTTTATCGTTATAAGTAATTATATTTTTATTAATATTGTTCTATCTAATTTAGAATCAATTATATTAATCATTAAAAACAAATTGAATTAATTTTCACGTGATGAAAAAGAGTAACCGCAAAGAATTAACCTGGGAACAAACAGAAAAACTTGTTACATTGGCCTTAGAGGAAAAAAATCCTTTTGAAATTATTAAAAAGGAATTTGGTTTGGTCGAAAAAGAAGTTTTGGAAATAATGAAAAAGAAGATGCCGGCAGAGAAATTTGAGATGTGGAAAAAGAAAGCTACTGCAAATAAGCCAAAACCAAAACCCATTAAAATCGATGATTTTGATGAAGACTTGGATGGTAAATATTATATCAAAAACAAATTGGACTAACCAATTAGAGAACACCCTAAATAAGGGTGTTTTTTTTTGCGAAAATTTCTCTACTCAAAATATGTAACATTCTTGCCTTTTGATAGACTAACATCAAAAATCATATCGATCATGAAAAAAATAATTTTTGCATTTGCATTCACATCGGTCCTTTGGAGTTGTAAAACTGCCAATTCGGTCCCGACTGCAGCAACAAAAGAGCAGGTTCAAGTCGCAATTAATCTGGATGTAATAACAAATGACCAGGTAATGGTAACTGTAAACGCACCTTCAATAAAAACAGATGAAATTACGTATCACATTCCTAAAACAGTTCCAGGAACCTACTCAGAAGACAACTACGGTAGATATATCGAAGATTTAAAAGCGTATGATACAAAAGGAAATTTACTAGTTGTAAAAAAAATTGACGTTAATTCTTGGTCCATTTCAAAAGCAAAAACTCTGGACAAAATTACCTATTTAGTAAATGATTCTTTTGACACGGAGAAAGGGACAAAATTTGGCGATGAGGATGTTTTTTCTCCAGCAGGATCAAATATCGATGCTGGGAAAAACATAATGTTAAATACGCATTGCTTTGTAGGTTACTTCACAAACTTCATGTCAATTCCCTACAAAGTTACTATTACTCACCCTGCCATACTTTGGGGTTCTACTTCAATGACTGACTTAGATGCCAGCACAACTGCAGATACTTTTATTACATCTCGTTATGCTGAATTGGTAGAAAACCCAATTATGTATTCAAAACCAGACTACACGACATTTACTGTTGACGGAATGGAAATCCTTATTAGCGTTTATTCTCCTTCTGGAAAAGTAACTGCCGAAAGCATTACACCAGAGATGAAAACGATGATGACGGCACAAAAGACCTTCTTAGGTAAAATAAATGCGACTAAAAAATACAGTGTATTATTGTATTTATCGTCCATGCAAGAAAATGACGCAAAAGGTTTTGGAGCTTTAGAGCATCCTACAGCCACTACAGTTGTTTTACCAGAATTAATGCCAAAAGAAGAATTGGTGAAATCGATGATGGATGTAGTATCCCATGAATTTTTTCATATTGTAACTCCGCTTAGCATTCATTCAAAAGAAATTCAATATTTTGATTATAATGATCCAAAAATGTCATCTCATTTATGGATGTACGAAGGAGTTACCGAATATTTTGCAAACCTTTTCCAAATCAACCAAGGTTTAATCACTGAAGAAGATTTTTACAATCGTATTTCAGACCAAATGGAACGTGCAGCGAAGATGAACGACACCATGTCTTTTACCACAATGAGTACCAATGTCCTTAAAGAACCATACAAAGAACAATACATCAACGTATACCAAAAAGGATCATTGATAGGAATGTGTTTGGATATTATTATTAGAGAAAAAAGCAACGGTGAAAGAGGAATTCTTGATTTGATGCAAAAACTTTCAACTGAATATGGTCCTTCAAAACCATTTAACGACGACGAACTTTTTGCTAAAATTACCTCTTTAACCTACCCTGAAGTAGGTGCTTTCCTTGCAACTTATGTAGCCGGAACCACTCCTATTCCATACGAAACTTACTTTGCAAAAGTTGGCGTTACAAAATCTACCGTAAAATCTCCTGGCAATGTATTCCTAAAAGGACAAGTACCGTACATCACTGTAAATCCAGAGACCAAAGAAATTGTTGTTATTCCGAATATCGAACTAAATCCTTTCTATACGGCGTTAGATCTTAAAGGAGGCGATATTATAATGGCTATCAACGACAAACCCTATTCCTTGGACAACATCTACGATATGATTGGCGAAAGTCAAAACTGGAAAGAAAACGAAGCTATTACTGTTAAAATAAAACGCAATGGAGTTGAACAGGTTTTAAAAGGAAAGATACAACTTCCATATGAAGAAAAAGAAGCTCTTAACGCCACCGATATAACAAAAAAAGCTTTAAGAGAAGCTTGGTTGAAAGGATAAAAATAAAAATCAGGCAAAAACTCCCAATTTAGAAATAGATTGGGAGTTTTTTATGAAATTACCCTAAGTAAGCCACTAAACTTTCCAACAATTTTCTTTATTTTGCAGCAAAATATTTAATCAATGAAAAAATCAATTCTTGCTTTCGTTTTGTTACTACTTTTGGCATCCTGTGCTAAAAATGAATCAAAAACCAACTTACACGTCACCGGAAATATTAAAGGTCTAAAAACAGGTACCTTATATATTCAAAGAATAGTTGACAGCGCTCTTGTTGCTATAGATACAATTAAAATAGACGGTAGCTCTGCTTTTGAAAGCGATATCGATTTAAAATCACCTGAAATGCTTTACCTATTTATAGACAGAGGAGTAAGCAATTCATTAGACAATAACTTACTATTTTTTGCCGAGCCTGGAAATATAAACATAGATACGAACTTGGACTCCTTCCTTTCAGGAGCAAAAATAACTGGTTCTAAAAATCAAGAGTTATATGAGGAGTATAGAAAAATCAGTTCTCGTTTTAGAGATGACAACTTAAGCTTACTTGAACAAAAATTCAATGCGATCAAAACTAAAAACACAAAAGCAATAGATAGCCTAAGTGCTAAACAAGATGCTAACACAAAAAGAAGGTATTTGTATGCAACCAACTTTGCCATTAACAACAAGGATTATGAAGTAGCTCCGTACGTTACTTTATCTGATATCTATGATATCAATCTTAAGTATCTTGATACTATTCAAAAATCAATGACGCCTAAAGTAGCACAATCTCTTTACGGAAAGAAACTAACTAAATATGTAGCTGCGGTTAAAAATCAAGAACAAAACAAGTAGACCATCTATTTTTATTAATACTAAACTCGTATAAACAACTTTTAAAATGTATTAAGGATTCTGAAATAAAGTCTTTTAAAAAAAATACCCAGGAGTAAAAACAGTAAAGTTTTTACTCCTTTTTTTATATTAAATATACTGATATCCGCACATTTATTTATAAAAAAACCACAAAACTTATTTAATTAGCTCCTTGAAACTTGATATCAAAACTGTCAATACCCGAATATTTTCAATAAACTTGACATACATAATGTCGAATTCTCATATCTAATACTAGATAGTAAAAATAATTTTTCAAAAAGGTAAACAAAAGAAATGACCTTAACCACTATTTGAAGTATCTATCGATAATAAAGAACCAAATATCTATCACGAAAGCTACCATATATCTTTGAAAAGACGAACTTTAATGCTTAAGTTTTGCAAAATACATCAAATACCATCAATCTAGAATTAAACAATTCAATACAATCACTAAAACTTTTACTAACCATTGTCATACAATAATAAATTACGATGACAACGGACGGCTAAATACTCCACCGATTTTTTTTTTCTGAAACAGAAGATTTTAGACCTCAATATATAGGACTGAGAAATATTAAATTTTCCCGTTTTGGAATAACTAATATTTATGCTGAATTTTTACTACTCAATAGGTTTTAGTTACAATCCTTCATAATTAAGATTCTTACATATTTAAAAATACGAACTAAAATTTCGTATAAAAAAAACTTCAATTAGCGCTAGCCAATCGAAGTTTTTAGTACTCAGAGCGGGACTTGAACCCGCACAAACATTGCTGTTCACTGGATTTTAAGTCCAGCGTGTCTACCAATTTCACCATCCGAGCATAATGTGGTACCTCCAGGGATCGAACCAGGGACACATGGATTTTCAGTCCATTGCTCTACCATCTGAGCTAAGGTACCCTAAATCTTTACTATTAATGAGTATCAATAAAAAACCCCGTTCGTTAGAACAGGGTTTTCAAAGAAAGGCGACGACATACTCTCCCACATAACTGCAGTACCATCTGCGCAGGCGGGCTTAACTACTCTGTTCGGGATGGGAAGAGGTGAGCCCC
>NZ_FOFZ01000015.1 GCF_900111075.1 Flavobacterium frigoris | reverse complement strand
TGCTTTGTATGCTGCGATGTTTTTGGATAGCGGGTACGGATCAATCATTGACCAAAAACAAAATGAGTCCTTTGTAGGTTATAATCCAACATCAGCCACTGATAGAAAAGCAAACGGATTGTATAGCACGGACAAAGATGCAACTGTTAAACCTGTTGCATTTGGTTTAACATTGGGATTGAATTTTCAATAAACAAAGTGTTATTATTTAAAACAAAGTAAAGCTAGAAACGCGCCAAAGAATTTCTAATTCATTTTAAGTGTTAAACGAGTGATTGTTTTGGAAATAGTTTTTGTTTTTATTTAAAAATATTTAGAGGCTACCTGTTTATTCGGGCAGCCTCTTTTTTTGAAGTAGTTTCTCAGGGTAGTGTTTGTTGGTTAAACGTCTTTTTATACCCTATGGTTAGGGAAAATCCTATTTTATTTTCTTCAAAATTTCTCTAGCAACGGCTTTGTAAGCAGCAGAATGTTTGTGGTAGTCTTCAATAAGAATGCGCCGTAATTCAGGATAAATCCAATCGTATTTTTTACCTTGTACGTACAAAGCCCTAATGGAGTAGGCTTTTGTAGCTACTTTGCGGTCTTGGCTAATCAGCCAGTCAAAGCAGCTTTCGGTAATTTGTTGTTCTTGCGTATTTGTTAAAGTAAGGTGCGTACATAAGAACATGCAAATTTTTGAAACAGCACGTGTGGCACTTTTATTTCTAAATTTTAAAAGACTAAGACAAAATAGAGGAAGATGATTCGTAAGTAGATGGGGTTCTTTTTCGAGAACTAATTCTAGAATCCAACAGGCTTTGTGGTGGTTCTTGTCGGCTACGTTTAAAGCCAGTTCGAGTAAACCAGGAAATAAGTCGGGATTGGCTAAAATGTGTTGGGCATTTTCGTCTCTACTGATCCGATAGGCAGAGCTATTGGCTATATTTTTATAAAGTTCGTTATTCATCTTAGGGTAAAAAACATATTATTTTCAAATGTACGGTATTCTTCTGGTTCTAAATCTGGATTCTCAACTCAGAAATTCCTATATTTGCGAATTATTTTAAATAGGATAATAATGATTCAACTTCACGATAAACAATTTGTTCCGTTTATTTCTGCTAAAGAAATAGAGTTTGCAATAACAAAAATGGCAGCGCAAGTAGAAGCCGATTTTGGCGATGAAATTCCTGTATTTGTAGGTGTTTTAAATGGTGCTTTCATGGTTGTTTCTGACTTTATGAAAGCCTATAAAAAGCCATGCGAAGTTAGTTTTTTAAAAATGGCTTCTTATGAAGGAACCTCTTCGACAAATGAAGTAAAACAGCTAATCGGCTTGAACCAAGACTTGACAGGACGCTCTGTTGTTATTATCGAAGATATCGTTGATACGGGGAATACATTGGTGGAATTAAAAGAATTATTCAAAGCGCAAAATGTAAAACATTTTAAAATAGCAACTCTTTTCTTTAAACCGGAAGCTTACAAAAAAGATATCAAAATCGATTATGTTGGAATCAGAATTCCAAATAAATTTATAGTAGGTTTTGGTCTTGATTATGATGGATTAGGAAGAAATTTACCAGAAGTATATAAACTAAAAGAATAACTACAACTACTCAACACACATTATGATCAACATTGTCTTATTTGGAAAACCAGGAGCAGGAAAAGGTACTCAAGCAGAATTTTTGAAAGAAAAATATAAATTAACTCACATTTCTACTGGTGATGTTTTTCGTTTTAATTTAAAAAACGATACTGAGTTAGGGAAACAAGCCCGAGTTTTTATGGATGCAGGAGATTTAGTACCTGACGAATTGACAACTAAGATGCTTATTGATGAGGTGAATAAACACCCAGATACGAATGGTATTTTATTTGATGGATATCCAAGAACGATTTCACAGGCTATTGCTTTAGACGAGTTTATGGAATCGATTAATTCTAAAGTTACTGCTACGGTAGCATTAGAAGCTGATGATGAAATTTTGATTCAACGTTTGCTCGAAAGAGGAAAAACAAGTGGAAGAATTGATGATCAGGATGAAGATAAAATTAGAAATCGTTACCAAGAATATAATGAAAAAACAGCGCCTTTGATGCAGTATTACAATGAGCAAGGGAAGTTTTATGCCGTTAACGGAATAGGAAGTATTCAAGAAATTACGGAGCGTTTAAGTACCGTTATTGATAATTTGTAAGAGGCATTTCCCGCTGTACGCTACTCTCGACCTAAAAGGCGAGATTCACTGTCATCTGTGCCAAAAAATATATGGAGATACTAATAATACTTTTTCTAATTCTATTGAACGGAGTTTTTTCCATGTCGGAGATAGCATTGATATCTGCCAGAAAGAATAGATTAGAAACATCAGCAAAAAAAGGGAGTAAAAGTGCTCAAGCCGCATTGGATTTGGCTAATGCTCCCAATAAATTTTTATCTACTGTACAAATAGGAATAACCCTAATAGGGATTCTTACGGGTATATATAGTGGAGATAAAATAACGACAGATGTACAAACATTCGTCGCTGGTTTTGTAATATTGAAACCGTATGCCGCTTCTATAGCAGTAGGAGTTGTAGTAGTAGTATTAACTTTTTTTTCATTGGTTTTAGGGGAGTTACTTCCTAAAAGAATTGGGCTAAACCATCCAGAAGCCATTGCTAAGAAAGTAGCGATGCCTATGAAGTATGTTTCAATTGTTACGGCGCCATTTATTTGGTTATTGACGCATTCAACAGAGTTTTTATTAAGGGTATTGCAAATAAGACCGACTGCAGATGGTAAAGTAACCGAAGAGGAAATTAAAGCCATCATTAAAGAAGGTACTGAAGGTGGAGAAGTTCAAGAAATAGAACAAGACATTGTAGAGCGTGTTTTTCATATTGGTGACCGAAAAATAAATTCATTGATGACTCACAGGAAATCAGTTGTTTTTATACCGTTGCATTCTGGAAAAAGCGAAGTAAAGAAAGCCATGCTTGAGGAGTTACACTCGATATATCCTGTTTATGATAAGGATGATGATGATATTGTAGGGGTTGTAAACTTAAAAAATATCTTTGCTCATATAGATGATGAAGATTTTAATTTAAAAGATATTATGACTGATGCTCCTTTTATGATGGAGTATACCACTGCTTATAAAGCGCTGGAGAAGTTTAAGAAAACGGGTATTCATTATGCCTTTGTATCTGATGAATATGGTGTTTTTCAAGGGGTAATCACTTTAAACGATATTCTGGAAGCACTAGTAGGAAACGCATCTGATTTTTATAAAGATGATTTTCAGTTGGTAGAGAGAGAAGACGGAACTTGGTTAGTGGACGGACATTATTCGTTACATGATTTTCTTACGTATTTTGAATTGGATGATTTGGTAGGGGATTATGATGTAACTACCGTTAGTGGTTTAATCATGACGGAACTCTCGCATATTCCAAAACAAGGAGAGAAGCTAATTTGGCAAAAATTTGAGTTAGAAGTCATTGATATGGATGGCATAAAGATTGATAAAGTAATGGTGAAATCATTGCGAATATAAAATAGTTTGCAGTGTTTAAAGTGTTAAAAAAGTGCTGAATACTGCAGCTCAACATTGAATATTTAAAAGATGACAGAGGGAAATTTTGTAGATTACGTAAAAATATTTGTTTCATCCGGTAAAGGAGGAAAAGGATCTACGCATTTACATAGAGAGAAATTTATTGAAAAGGGAGGTCCTGATGGAGGTGATGGAGGTCGTGGGGGACACGTATATCTAGTAGGAAACAAAGGACTTTGGACTTTATTTCACCTTAAGTTTGCACGTCATATCAAAGCTGGAAGCGGCGGTGATGGTAGTGGGGACAGAAGTACAGGAGCTGATGGTGAAGATAAATTCATTGAAGTGCCCTTAGGTACTGTTGTAAAAGACAAAGAAACTGGTGAAACCTTGTTTGAAATCACTGATGATGGAGAGAAACAAGTCTTGTCCAGAGGGGGTAAAGGAGGTTTAGGAAACTGGCACTTTAGAAGTTCTACAAACCAAACGCCAAGATATTCGCAACCTGGATTACCAGGAACGGAGATGGACGTAATTCTAGAGCTTAAAGTTTTAGCAGATGTAGGTTTAGTAGGTTTCCCAAATGCAGGAAAATCAACACTATTGTCTGTTCTAACATCAGCTAAACCAAAAATTGCTGATTATCCGTTTACAACTTTAAAACCAAATCTTGGAATTGTAGCCTACAGAGATTTTCAATCTTTTGTAATTGCAGATATTCCGGGGATTATAGAAGGTGCTGCAGAAGGAAAAGGATTAGGACATTATTTCTTGAGACATATCGAAAGAAATTCAACGCTATTATTCTTAGTTCCTGTGGATACGCCAGATATTAAAGGAGAGTATGATATTTTGGTAAACGAACTAACAAAGTACAACCCAGAAATGCTTGATAAAGAACGTATGGTTGTTATCTCTAAATGTGATATGCTGGACGATGATCTAAAAGCAGAACTCAAAGAAGAATTAGACGTTTCCTTCAAGGATATTCCTTATATGTTTATTTCCTCTGTTGCCCAGCAAGGATTAACAGAATTGAAAGACAAACTTTGGAAAATGTTGAATGATTAATCTAAAGTCTGATTATATTAAAAACCACTAATAAGTATTGACTTGTTAGTGGTTTTTTTTTTGGATGAGGGATAGTAGTGAAAATCCTTTTTTAAGGGCTTTTTTTGCCCTAAAAAAGATTGTAGCGAATAGCCCGACCCGCTTTTTAGCGGGACAGCCCCAAATAAAAAGTAGTCGGGAGTTTCTTAGTCTTTGTAAGTGTCAAATAGATATTGCAATGTTTCTGGAATGTTATTGGCTTTTATTTGAGGGTGTAAAGTTTCAGTGTTTAGCCAGTTCTCGATTATTAAATTAAAGTCATCGTCTACCTCATAAACAACCGGAACGCCCAGTTTTTTTAATGCCGCGGCATTGCATTCTTGTTCATAGTGATTCCTTATGGGGATGCTAAGTATTTTCTTCTCGAGGTATAATGCCTCAGCCGGAGTTTCAAATCCGCCACCTGTTATTATACCGTGGCAGCTTATTAAACTTTTATTGAAGCTTTTTTGATGTACGGGGTAATACGTGATATTGCCAATGGTATGCGTGACTGTAACATCACTGAGAAACCAATGAAATTGTACGTCGCTTACTTTATTGAACGCTTTTTCTAAACAATCTTTGTCAAACGAGGGAAGGTAGACGGTGATGTGATTTAAATTTGTAGGTGTAGCTTCTATTATATTGTCTTTTATAATGGGCGGAAGGATAAAGGAGTCGTATTTTTTAAAGTGTAATCCAATATTTTTGGACGAAGAAGCGTAGTGTTTTAGTATCATTTCCCCCATCAGACTTTTTTTCTGCGGTCTAGGTGTTTCTTTGGAAATAAAACTGGCTTGATGTCCAAATTGTACCGAGTGTACATTTTGTAATTTACAGGCAAGGGAAGTAATGGAATCAAAATCATTGATAACGACGTCATACGCTTTTAAAGGAAGTGCATCAGCTTCTTTATACATTTGTCGAGGTCTGATATTTTTTACAATGTCCCAGTAATCGAGACCGCCACATTTGCTGTAATGAAGGCTACATCCTTTGCTTTTAAATTTTATAGGCAACTCAATGTCTAAAGTTGCATTATTGCCACTTAAAAGAAAGTCTACAGATCCGAATTTCTTTAAATAAGGGTACAGTTGTATAGCTCTACTTATATGTCCGTTACCGGTAGCTTGAATTGCGTAAAATATTTTCATATATCGTTATTGTAATAAATTAGATCAAAATTTCAGGTTAGGTAAGTATGCGTTATTGAAATGTTTTTTAGATCTGTATTAGGACAGATTTCGGTTGTAAATTTACATGCCCCATGTTATCTTAGGATTGCTTTAAGTTTTCCATTTCATTACAATTTCAATTCGGGCAGCCTATTTTTATAAGTTTGTTAAAACTTTTCTAATCCTTTAAAATTTCCTTATTTTTGAAAAATGAAACAAATTGTATTACTCTTTTTATTCTTTCCAATGATGATTTGGTCGCAATCTAATTTTGACAAAGCAGAAAAATTATTCAAAGAGGAGAAGTACGAACAGGCGCAACCCATTTTTGAAGTATTGTTAAAAACGGATCCAACTAATTTAAAAATAATTGAGTATTTGGGCGATATCGCAGGAAGTCGTAAGTCGTGGGAAGAAGCAATCCGTTATTATGAAAAACTGAAGGATTTAAAGCCTACGGAGGCAAATTATTTTTATAAATATGGAGGTGCAACTGGGATGCGTGCTTTGGAAGTAAATAAATTTAGAGCGCTTGGAATGATCGACGAGATTAGAGAATCATTCGAAAAAGCAATAAAACTGGACCCAGGACATATTGATTCCAGATGGGCTTTGGTTGAATTGTACATGAAATTGCCAAGGATTGTGGGAGGAAGTGAAGGTAAGGCTATACGATATTCGAATGAATTGTTGAAGTTGTCGCCAATTGATGGTTATATGTCAAGAGGCCGTATCGAAGAATATTATAAAAGATATCATTCAGCAGAGTTACAATACAAAAAAGCAATTGCTATTGGGGGCTCTGTAAGAAGCTATCAAATGCTCGCTGACTTATATAAAAATAAGATGAATCAACCGGAAAGAGCCAGAATAACCTTAGAAGACTTAAAGAAGAGAAATTAGATCAGTAAATAATATTTTATCTGATTAAATTAAAGTACAAACGCATAATCGAATTAATATAAATGAGAACACATTTCATCGCCATAGGAGGGAGTGCTATGCACAACCTAGCATTAGCATTGCACAACAAAGGATATAAAGTAACAGGAAGTGACGATGCGATCTTTGAACCCTCTAAATCACGTCTCGATAAAAAAGGAATTTTACCAGCTGAATTGGGTTGGTTTCCAGAAAAAATCACAAATGATATTGAAGCAGTAATTTTGGGAATGCACGCTAAAGCGGATAACCCAGAGTTATTGAAAGCACAGGAATTAGGACTTAAAATTTATTCCTATCCTGAGTTTTTATATGAACAATCCAAAAACAAAACACGTGTAGTTATAGGGGGTTCTCATGGTAAAACAACCATAACATCGATGATTCTTCATGTGATGCATTACCATGATATTGCTGTTGATTATATGGTAGGGGCACAATTAGAAGGTTTTGATACGATGGTTCATCTTACCGAAGAAAATGATTTTATCGTTTTAGAAGGAGATGAGTATTTGTCTTCGCCAATTGATAGAAGACCAAAATTCCATTTGTACCAACCAAACATCGCATTGATATCAGGAATCGCATGGGATCATATCAATGTCTTTCCTACGTATGAGAACTATGTAGAGCAGTTTGAGATATTTGTCGAAAAAATTACCCGTGGCGGTATTTTAGTTTACAATGAAGACGATGCAGAAGTGAAGCGTGTAGCTGAAGCAGCGATAAACCCAACTCGAAGATTACCCTATACAACTCCAAATTATAAAGTGGAGAACGGAACGACTTTATTAGAAACTCCCGAGGGAGATATGCCTATTGAAGTTTTTGGGGCTCATAATCTAAATAATTTGGCTGGAGCCAAATGGATTTGCCAAAATATGGGCGTTGATGAAGCTGATTTCTATGAAGCGATTGCTAGTTTTAAAGGAGCTTCAAAACGATTAGAAAAAATTGCTGAAAGTAAAACTGCAGTAGCCTATAAAGATTTTGCCCATTCGCCGAGTAAGGTGGCCGCTACGACTAAAGCGGTAAAAGAACAATACCCAGATAGAACATTAGTAGCTTGTTTAGAATTGCATACCTACAGTAGTTTGAATTCAGAATTTTTAAAAGAATACGAAGGTGCATTAGAATTTGCAGATGTAGCCGTCGTTTTTTATTCTCCTGATGCGGTAAAAATCAAACAATTGGAAGAAGTGACTTATGATCAAATTGCACAAGCTTTTAATAGAAAAGACTTGATTATCTATACAAATCCAAAAGATTTTAAAGACTATTTATTTAATTTGAATCTGGATAATTCAGCATTGCTATTGATGAGTTCAGGAAATTATGGTGGATTGAATTTTGAGGAGGTAAAAGAACTGATTGAGTAATTTTTCAAGGTACTACAAATGAAGAATGACATAAGAATCAGTAGAACGACCAGTGAAAATACAGATTTCATAAGTTTAGTAGCAGTATTAGATGAAAGTCTATGGGAACGGTATCCCGAGCTAAAATGGGATTACTGGGGAAATAACATTTTAGAAATCAATCCTAATGTAGTGGTTATATATATTGATAATAAGGCAGTTGCTTGTGGGTGTTTCAAGAAAAAGAACGAAAATACAATTGAAATAAAGCGTATGTTTGTTTTGCCAGAAGCTAGAGGTAAGGGTTTTTCCCAAAATATCTTGCGGGAACTGGAACTATTGGGTGTGGAGTTGGGTTTTTCTTTTTCAGTTTTAGAAACCTTATACAAACAAACAGAAGCTATTGGTATGTATGAGAAATGTGGTTATGCAATAGTTGATAATTATGAGCCTTATGTGGGTTTGAAAAATAGTATTTGCATGCGGAAACAAATTTAAAGAATTAGCCAATGTCTGAAAACGCTTTTTTCCCTATTACGAATTGGTCTGAAGACGATAAACCACGTGAAAAGCTAATGCTGAAAGGCAAAAGTGCGCTGAGTGATGCCGAATTAATCGCTATTTTAATTGGTTCTGGAAGTCGGAATGAAACGGCGGTAGATTTAAGTAAAAGGATTTTAAAGAGTGTGGACAATAATCTGAATGCATTAGGGAAGTTGTCTATTTCTCAATTAATGAATTTTAAAGGGATAGGGGAGGCCAAAGCCATTTCTATTATTGCCGCTTTAGAATTAGGGAGGAGAAGAAGGTCAGAAGATGCGGTCGAATTGATTAAAATTACTTCTAGTAAAATGATTTTCGAGATTATGCAGCCTATAATTGGTGAATTGCCGCATGAGGAATTTTGGATCGTTTATTTGAATAATTCAAATAAGATTTTATCAAAAGCGCAATTGAGTAAAGGTGGAATAACAGGAACTTTGGTTGATGTACGATTGGTTTTTAAAACAGCACTTGAAATGGGAGCAACTGGACTAATACTATGTCACAACCATCCGTCAGGTACTTTGGTGCCAAGTGAAGCAGATAAGCAAATTACCAAGAAGTTAAGAACTGCCGGAGACAGCCTAGAAATAAAAGTATTGGATCATTTAATAGTGACTGATTTTGGTTATTTTAGTTTTGTTGACGAAGGAATATTTTAAAAAAAAAGTATAATGAAAATTACGAATATAAAAGATGTCTTTTTTGACTTAGATCATACACTTTGGGACTTTGATAAAAATTCAGAGATGACCTTTGAAGGGATCTTTCAAAGAAATCACCCCGAAGTAGAAATTAAGATATTCATTGAAAAATACGTGCCCATAAATCAGGCGTGCTGGAAGTTGTACCAATACGATAAAATCTCGCATGAGGAATTGCGTTACAATAGATTGAAGCATTCTTTTGATGCAATCAACTATTCCGTTTCTGATGCGCAAATTGAAAGTATTGCCGAGGAGTATATTCAATTATTACCAGAGAATAACCATTTGTTTGATGGGACTTTTGAAATTTTGAACTATTTAAATGAAAATTATAAGCTGCACATCATCACTAATGGTTTTGCAGATGTGCAACATAGAAAAATCAAAAATTCTAAGTTGCATGACTATTTTCATACCGTTACAAATTCTGAAATGGCCGGAGTTAAGAAGCCAAATCCTATTATTTTTGAATACGCATTAGATTTGGCCAAAGCCAAAAAAGAAAATAGCATCATGATTGGCGATTCTCTGGATGCAGATATACAAGGAGCTCTAGATATGGGACTAGATGCTATCTTTTTTAATGAAAATAAGACGCAGGTTGGTGATGATATCAAGCAAGTTAACCATTTATTAGAGCTAAAAAAATATTTATAATTATGAAAAAGTATATTCTTTTTATTGCATTATTTGTTACAGTGTGCTCTTTCGCTCAATCTGTGAATGATTACAAAGCGGTTATTGTGCCTTTGAAATATGATTTTATGAAATCAGAAAATCAGTACCGTCTTACAACCTTGTCAAAATTCAATTTAAAGAAAGCTGGTTTTGAAGCTTTTTATAGCAATGAAACAACGCCAAAGGGGTTTAGCGAAAGATGTGATTTGTTGTATTTTGATTTGGAAAAAGAAAGTGGTTTTTTAGTTACTAAACTTTTCATTACTTTAAAAGACTGCAATGGAAAAATCATTTTTCAATCAGTTACCGGAAAAAGCAGAGAAAAAGATTATGAAGCGGCTTATGCAGAATGCTTAAATCAGGCTTTTGCTTCTTTACAAGCTTTAAATTATAAATATAATGACAGTAAAGCTGCATCGAAGGCCGTAGTTAAATCAATCGTAGAAGAAGTAATCGAAGGAAGAGCAGTGGCAGTAGAGGAAGTTGCTGTTGGTGGTAAGGAAAATCAATCAGATACAGGAGTCAAATACCTATACGCGCAGCCCATCGTTAATGGATATCAATTAGTAGATAGTACGCCAAAAGTGGTCATGAAAGTGTTTAAAACATCGAGTCCTAGTTGCTATATTGCTAAGAAAGGGGAAGATCAGGGAGTTTTAATTGCTAAAGGTGCAGAGTGGCTTTTTCAATATTATAAAGATGAAAATTTAATTTCAGAAAAAATCCCAGTTAAATTTTAAATACATTTAAAATCAAATAAATAAGGTTCTAAGAAGTACATCTAAGTGGTACTTCTTAGAACTTTTTTCATTAATAACCATATTTGTCTTTCCAACGGTTTTTTAAAAATTCTCTGGTTGTGTTTTCTCTGGAATTGTTACCAGGAACATATATGGGAGTATTTTTGACGGCATCAGGTAAAAATTCCTGATCGGCAAAATTATTAGCAAAATCATGCGAATATTTATACTCGTCACCATATCCTAATTCTTTCATTAGTTTAGTAGGTGCATTTCGCAAATGGATAGGAACGGGTAGGTCACCAGTCTGTTTAACGAGTTGTTGGGCAGTTCCAATGGCTAGATAAGAAGCGTTACTTTTTGGAGAAGTAGCTAAATAAACCGCACATTGGCTTAGGATGATTCGGCTTTCTGGGTAGCCAATTGTTGCAACTGCTTGAAAAGTATTGTTAGCCATTATAAAAGCAGTAGGGTTTGCGTTTCCAATATCTTCACTTGATAGAATAAGCATACGTCTGGCTATGAATTTGACGTCTTCTCCACCTTCTATCATTCTGGCGAGCCAATAAACAGCTCCATTAGGATCACTTCCCCGAATTGATTTTATAAATGCCGAAACGAGATCATAATGTTGTTCGCCACTTTTGTCATATAGAACGGTATTTTGCTGTACCAGTTCAAAAACCCTGTCATTGGTTATGATGATATCATTCTCAGCGGAGGCATTTACGACCAGTTCAAATATATTCAATAACTTACGTCCGTCGCCGCCAGAAAGTCGCAATAGCGCCTCTGTTTCCTTTAATTTAATGTTTTTAGACGCCATAAAAATATCCGTTTTCAAAGCGCGTTGTAATAAAGACTCTAAATCGTCCTTTGTAAAAGCATTTAAAATATATACTTGGCAGCGCGATAATAAGGCAGGAATAACCTCAAAGCTCGGGTTTTCGGTTGTAGCACCTATTAACGTGATCCATCCTTTTTCAACGGCGGCTAATAAAGAATCTTGTTGTGATTTGCTAAAACGATGAATTTCATCTATAAATAAAATCGGATTCTTAGTAGTGAAAAGACCGCCGCTCTGTTTCGCTTTTTCGATGACATCCCGAATATCCTTCACCCCTGAATTGATGGCGCTTAAAATATAAAAAGGACGTTTTGATTCTTGCGCAATGATTTGTGCTAAGGTCGTTTTCCCCGTTCCCGGTGGTCCCCATAGTATTAGCGAAGGGATGATTCCTTTTGCTATTTGTTGCGTCAATGAACCATTTGGCCCCACAAGATGGGATTGACTGATGTAATCTTCTAGTTTTTGCGGACGTATGCGTTCTGCTAATGGTGCTTCCATCGTGTAAAATTACTATTTTTATTTGAAGCTATTCCAGCTCTTCACTATATCTTTTGTTTCGTTAAGAAACGAAACAAAAGGATGCCGTTTCGATCTGGGCTAGTTTTGTATAGTGTATGTCAAGAGCTAGTGTGTTTCATTTTTAGATAGGATTCCACATTATCTGACAAAATAGCATTAAATTGCTTTTGGATATATATTTGAGTTAGGTTATGGATATAAAGATACTATGATAGACAATCAATTTAAATTTACTAATGCTGTTGTAGGCGTGCCACTTTTTTTTGTGCTATTCCTTTGGTTTGTGTATTGGATGGAAATACGCTTTGGTTTCGATTTTGATAAAAACGGAATCTATCCACGCACCTTTTCTGGATTGCAAGGTGTCTTTTTAAGTCCTTTCATTCATTCAGATTTGAATCATCTTTATAATAATTCGATGCCCTTGCTAGTGTTGTTAGCTGCTTTGCAATTTTTTTATGCAAAACAGTCGTTTGCGGTTATTGGGTATGGTATTTTATTTTCTGGAATCTTGACCTGGTTGATTGGTAGATCAAATTATCATATCGGTGCCAGTGGGTTGGTATATGTTTTAGTAGCGTTTATTTTCTTTAAAGGAATTTTGAGCCAGTATTACCGCTTAGTAGCATTGTCGCTAACTGTTATAATACTATATGGTGGTGTTGTTTGGTATGCATTTCCAGAGGTAGATGATGCCATTTCGTGGGAAGGACATTTAGCGGGATTGATAACAGGAGTAGTGCTTTCCTTTGTTTACAAAACGCCTGAATATATGAAGCCAATAAAATACGATTGGGAGAAAAGCGATTTTAGTCAGTCAGAGGATAAGTTTATGCAACGATTTGACGAAAACGGTAATTTTGTGAATCTGCCAAAAGTAGAAGAAGTGGAGGAATCACAGTCAAATCTAAGCTATTTTACTTCAAATTGTGCTGTTGCGTATACTGTCGTAGAAAATAAAAAAAACGAATCAGAACCAAAGTCCTAATTCGTTTATATATTACTCCACTATTTGATAGTTCCCCTAGGGTAGCTAGGAGGAATTAAATTCTTTGTCGTACCGCTTCGTATAAAAAAGCACCACAAGCAACAGATACATTTAAAGAACCTATAGTTCCAAACATAGGTAACTTTGCTTTTTCGTCTACAATTTTCAAAACAGATGGATTTACTCCACGATCTTCTGATCCCATTATGATGGCTACAGGCTCGTTTAAAGAGATGTCATAAATAGTTGTATCTGTCTTTTCGGTAGCGGCAACCGTTTTTATTCCACTTGCTTGCAAAATAAAGATGGCGTCTTTTATATGTTCTACTTTACAAATCGGGATATTAAACACCGCTCCTGCTGATGTCTTTACAGTATCTCCATTCACTGGTGCTGATCCTGCTTTTTGAACAATAATTCCGTTTACTCCAGTACATTCAGCTGTTCTGATAATAGCACCAAAATTACGTGCATCTGATATTTGATCCAAGATAAGGAATAATGGTTTTTTTCCGTTTTCAACCACAGTATCAATCAAGGTCTCTAGATCAAAAAAAGAAATAGGAGAGATACTTGCTACGGCGCCTTGGTGGTTGTTAGGTGTTAATCTGTTTAATTTTTCTACAGGAACATAGGAGAAGTTTACATTGGCACGCTTCATCACTTTCATTAAGTCTTTCATCAATTCGCTGCTCGCTTCTTTTTGAATATAGACTTTGTCTACTGTTGTCCCCGCTTGAATAGCCTCGATTATTGCTCTAATCCCAAATATTTGATGTTCTTTTTCCATGGTGCAAATATATAAAAAAAAACCACCAGCTTTCGCTGATGGTTTTAATAAAAATTATGTTGTAAATTAGAATTTATCCCAAAAAATGTGATTTTTCAATACGTCTCCACCAATAGCGCTAGAGGCTGCTGTATAGTTTTCACCATTAACTGTTCGTTCGTTACTTGGATAAGTAAGTCTTTTTGGAATTTGACCTTCAGCTTCAGAATAAGCACTTGCTGGAGCAACCAGTGCAGGGAAATCAAGTCTTCTGTAAGAAGTCCAAGACTCAAATCCTCTATTGTAGAATGCAATCCATTCTTGCTTACCTATTTTTTCTTTAGCGGAAGATCCTGGCGCTGTAGTAAAATTAACGCTTGGATTCAATAAATATGCAGCAGCTTGATTTGCTATTCCCCAACTTTCAAACGAGGCTGTAATTGCTTTATCGTAATAATATTGAGTTGTATTTCCGACTGAAATTCCATTTGATGCTGCTTCAGCTAAGTAAAAATTCACTTCTGCTGCCTCCATAAACTGTGACGAAAAGTCTGGAGCTGTTAGGATGGGGTTGACGTGCGAGAAGTTTTGATATATGTTTGTGTAACCATATCTACCGCCTTTATAGCTGCCATCTTCTAACGCAGTAAAGTATTTAGTTCTTCTTGGGTCATTTAATGTGTTCATAGCATCAACGATGATTGAAGTCGGTACAAAATCGTTTCTGTTATCTGCTACTAAAGTTTCGTAAATTGGATTGTAATTTGGCGCAGATAGAGCATATTTAAAAGATGCATTGTTGGCATTTGTTAATATTACTCCGCTGTTATAAGCATTTTCAATTGTAGTTTTAGCTAATGTTGGATTTGTGTCAATAAGATTGACTGCTAATTTTAATTTTAACGAATTAGCAAATAATTTCCATTTCGTAACGTCACCACTATAAACTATATCGCCACTCGCAAATGATTTTTTAGAAGTATCTAATTTTGCAATTGCAGCATCCAAACGAATGATTAGCTTTGAGTAAACTTCGGCCGCATCGTCATACTTTGGTAAAACGTTAGTAGAGTTTAAAGATTCAGTATATGGTATATTTCCAAATGAATCTACTAATATTTGGTAAGTATAAACTTCAAAAATATCTGTTATCGCTAACTTGTTTTGTTGTTCAATCTGAAATTGAGCATCAGAAACTCCAGTAGGAGCTACTTCTGTAGGTATTATTTTTTTAACAGATTCTAAACCACCTAATACTGTACCATAAAGATTTCGCCAGTGACGATCTGCAATTGCCCTAGAGCTTATTCTGTATCTTGACTCCCCAGTGTATTGAGTTGCAGCAAGGTATTGAGGAAAGTATCTAAAAATTGCTCCTACATTAACGTTTGGATTTGTTAATTGATCTGACAACGCTTTTTGAGAATTAGATAATAAAGTTTCCGCGGGAACATTATATGCTGAATCTTTGTTTTCGTTAAAATCTTCGTTATCACTTACACAACTTGTCATAAATAATGACAAGATTGTTATTGAATATATTAATTTTTTCATTGCTTAGAATTTTACTTTTACGTTAAATGAATATACTTTAACAGTAGGCATAACACCAGACTGGAAGCCTTGAATGTTTCCAGATGATGTTCCTGCTTCAGGATCAGCGTCTGGTAAGTTTTTGTGGATAATCCAAACATTGTTACCAATTAAGCTAAATGACATATCTTTTATGAAGCCATTGTTTAAAAATTTTGAAGGTAATGAGTAAGTAAAACCGATTTCTCGTAATTTCACATAGGATGCATCATAAACAAAGTTGCTATTAGGGTTACCGGATACTCCAAAACCTACACCATCGAATTCACTAGAAGTAGATGCGTCTACACGAGTTGTGTTCGTTATAGAGTTACCATTTGAATCTATTACTACTCCTGGATTAATGTATCCACCACCATTTGCTAAACTGTTTCTTACAGGATTTCCTAAGTCATTAATGTATGCCGTTTGTACACCAACTCCAGTATCCTGTCCGTAAGCTTGATCAAGTGAGAAAACACTTCCTCCTTGTTTGACGTCAATAAGGAAATTGAAAGAAAGGTTTTTATATGTTAATCTATTTGATACACCACCAATCCAATCTGCTTGAATATTTCCAATTATTTGATCTTCTTCTATCACGTAATTACCATCTGTATCAACAACTTTGCTTCCACTCGGGTCACGAAGTATTCCTTGGCCTCTTATTGCTCCATATTGTTCACCAACAGTTGCGTTAAGTGATACGTTTTGATTCCAACTAGCCAATTGAAGATTTGTTCTTCCTTGGTTTAAAGATACAACTGTGTTTTTGTTTTTAGACCAGTTTACACCTATTTGCCACTGAAAATCTTTAGTTTTAATTGGAGAACCAGATAAAGCTATTTCAATTCCTTTGTTTTCAAGTTCTCCAGCATTTACTTGAGAAAAGCTATAACCTGTTGATGGGGATTGAGGTACGTTAAATATTTGATTTTCTGTATTAGATTTGTACACAGATAGATCTAAAGTTAACCTGTTTTTTAAAACCGAAGCTTCTATACCAGCTTCCCAACTTTTTTGTTTTTCAGGTTTTAGATTTTTAAAATCTACGAAGGTACTACTATTTTGGAATAGAGGGTTGCCTGAAAGTAGACCGTTATTTATTCTTGCTCCTAATATTCCTGCTGCTGGATCGTTCCCAACTTGAGCATAGTTAATTCTTAATTTTCCTAAAGATAACCAGTCTGCGTTCAATATTTCACTAAAAATAAAACTTGATCCTACAGAATAATAGTCATATGAGTTATTGTCTACATAAAGTGTAGTCGATTGATCTCTGCGATATGATCCTTCTAGATATAAAGTTTTATTATAATCAAATGAAGCTTGGGCGTACACTCCTGATTTCTCAGAGTAAATTTCGCTCTCAATAGGTGCTACAAAGTTATTTGAGTTGGCTAAAGTATAAAGTCTAGGTTTTACTAATCCTCCAGTAGTAGACCCGTTAAATGAATCAGCTCCAGTTTTTATTAAAGTTGCTCCTCCTAATAATTTCGCGCCAATTTTAGACCCTAATTTGAAATCGTAAGTTGCAATGAAATCGTAAGTTTGTTGAAGGAATGCTCTTGTGTATAATGAGTATCCTGATTTTTCACTACTTTGACTTACTCCAAATTCTTCAGCATGACTTCCTACAGCTTTTCTAAGTTCTTGTCTGTCATTCGAATTGTCGATAGTTGCTCTTGCTAATAAATTAAAGTTATCTGTAACGTCGTAACTTAAGTTGACACCTGTTAAAATCCTACGTCTGACATCACTTTCAAAGTTTTCGTATCTGTCCCAGTATGGGTTATTCCAATAGGAAGGTGTTAAATCACCTCCACTTGGATTGTTCATATTCCAAGTAATGTTTTCACGATTTCTGAAATATTCTTGTTTTTGCTCTTTAATATCAACATTAGTTTGCCACCATTGTCTAAAACCACCAACAAAGTTGTCTCCGTATCCTAAGCTATTTCTTCCTACTGTATTCTGGTCAGTAAACGTAAAGAAAGCTCTTGCGGTTAATTTATCACTTAAATCCTTAGAAAAATTACCATTAATTATGTTTCTCTTTAAACTACTATTTGGTAAAATTCCTTTATCTTCATTGTTCGTGATACTAAGGTTAAACGTGCTGGTTTCATCACCACCGCTTAAGTTTAAGCTGTTAACCGTACTAAACGATTTCTCGAAAAAAGTTGTTGGGTCATTCTGTGCGGCAACCCAAGGTGTTGATTTTCCGAAATTTGCATTACCAGGAGCAAATGCATTCCAATTGTAAACTTGAAGAGTTGGATCGAAAGCATTACCATAAGATATATCATATCCTGTTGGTACCAATAAATCATCTGTACCATCTCCGTTAACGTCTGTTACAATTAAGTCATCATTACCTGTATAACCTCCTCCCCCATATTGTTTTTGATATTTAACAAATGTAGATTTGTCAAATGTCCCTACAGAAGCTGTTGAGCTAAATGACACGCCCAATCCTGCGTTTTTCTTCCCTTTTTTTGTAGTAATCATAATAGCACCGTTAGATGCTGCACTACCATATAATGCCGACGCTGCTGCGCCCTTCAGAACATTTATCGATTCAATATTATTTGGGTCAATATCGGATGCTGAGTTACCAAAATCAAATCCATCTCTACCTGATTGAGCATCTGATGTATTTAAATTCGCATTATTTACTGGTACTCCATCAATAACAATCAACGCTTGGTTGTTACCAGTTATACTTTTTGTTCCTCTTAAAACAATGTTTGTAGAGCCACCAAAATTTGAGTTGCTTCTAACTTCAAGACCAGCAACTTTACCAGTCAAATTGTTTAGAAAGTTTGATGTGGGAGTTGTGTTTACTTCTTCGGCAGAAAGTTTCTGTGAAGAATATCCAAGTGATTTCTTTTCTCTAGTAACACCCAAAGCGGTTACTACAACTCCTTCAAGTTCTACTGCAGTACCCACCATTTTAACATTGATTTGTGATGAAGTAGCTGCTAGTGATTGAGATTTCATCCCAATGTAGCTAAAAAGTAGTACTTGACTTGGCGATGCTTTGATGGTGTACCTCCCATCAAAATCAGTTTGTGTTCCAGATTTAGTTCCTTTAACTAATACACTTACGCCTGGTATAGGCATTCCTGTATTGTCAGAAACAACTCCTGTCACAGCTCTCTCTTGCGCAAAAGTTAGTTGCGCCATCAGTACTACAAGTAGTACTAAGATTCCATTGAACTTTAGTTTCATTTTTTAATATTTTGAATTAGTTCCACAAAAATCATAATAATTTGTTAACATTCCTAATAAAATAAAGCCTTTTTTTATGAATTTTAAAATTTAACATTATAACTTATATGGATGATTGTGTTGGAAAACTGTGTTTTTTTGATTTCTGAACTACCATTTACCATTGCTATTTTTAGTAAGCCAGTAGTGGTTTTAAGGCCAATTCCAATTCCGATACCAACTAGATTTGTGTTTTTATTGAACTTATTATCTTCGATAAGGCTTTGTAACCTGCAGTAATCTAGTATTGTATGAGCATAAAGTGTAGGGGAGAGCATATAGCGGTACTCTGTAAGGATAGAATTCATGAAATTTGCTGCTAAGCTGTTTTCTGCAAATCCTCTAATAGTATTTATTCCTCCAAAGCGGTACAATTCATTGTTAATATAGGTGGAGCTATTTAAATAATAATTTTGTGTTTTTATGTTAATGCTATTGTTGTTGTTTATATAAAAGTTATGCATTGCTTGTAGTTCTGCAAAAAATTGGTTTGATTGGTCTGTGATTTCTGTCTGATTGGTTGTTTCTCTTTTTCCTATACCCATTTTAAGAAGAAGAGTTGATTTTTTTAAAAACAATGGGTTTTCATAGTCGTATTTTGAATATTCCAAATTGCTGGTTGCAAATGCACTCTTGTAATCTTTTATGATGGTGTTGTTAATATTTTGTATGTCGCTTGAAGTTGTTGTTTGGTACCCCAAATAGAGCCGTGTTGTATAATTTACAAAATAGCTTATGTTGATTTCGGTCTTGGTGTTTTGAAAAGTAGTATCTTGTTTGAAAATGTTTAATTGTGCTTTTAGTCCAATAGGACTTTTAAATAAGTAGGGCAATTCTACTGAAGCGTTAAATGTTGTTTGTTTGTTCCCATCGCTTTTCCAATAAAGTGAAAACTGTTCGCCAATTTTTAGGGTGTTTTCTAAAGCTAGGTCGAGGTAGCCGTTGAATGTTATTTTTTTATTATCATTATTGTTGAATCCAATGAAGCCGTCAAAAGTATTTGACTTTCTTTTTTCTAAATAGACAAAGATTTTTGTAGTGTCTTTTGTAAATAGTATTTCTGGGTATTTTGTTTGATTTACAAAACCAAATTTTGCAAAGTCATTGTGTATTTTGCTTATTGTTTCTTGGTTGAAAGTTTTATTTTTATATTTCCGATTGAGTTGTATTAAATGTCCTTTCGGAAAATTGTTGTTTTGTTCATTTTTCGCATATTGTATTACAATTTCATTTAATTTTCTCTTGGTTTCTGATACGAGTTGTAGTTCTGCGAAAAGGAGATTTCCTTTTTGCTGCATATTTGTTAGTTTTAGTTTGGCTAGTGAATATCCTTTTTCTTCTAAAATGTTAATGTTTTTTTTTAAAAAACCTGCTATTTCTGAATATGTTACGATAATGCTGTCGTTGATTGTTTTTAAGGAGAGCAATTCGGCGACGATTTTTTCTTTTCCTGTATATAAGTGTATAGATTTGATTCTTATTCCTAAATGGAATTTTGCTAAATAGATCGAGTCGTTTAATTTATACTGTTTAATTATTTGATTTCGAAGATATCCTAGTGCTGATAATTTAGTAGAGGTTGTTTCTATTTCCGAGGCTACAGATTGTATGTTTGGGTGTTTTATTGTATATTTTAAAGAATCTAATATTTGGGTCTCGCGCATAGTGTTGCCTGTTAATTGTAATTCGAAATTTTGGGAATTGCAATTTAAGCTAAAGATAAGCAGTAAGATATGTAGTAAGAAATATTTCAATTAGAATTAAGTTTTTATAAAAGTACTGCAAATATCGAATGTTTGTAATAAAAATCAAACAGCTAATTGATGATGCTAAAATAGTCATCAAGGGGCGATGTTGTTTCTTCGGGTTAACGGATTAAGTGGATTCTTTATTCCGTTAAATAGCAAATGTTTACTGAAAATAAAAATTAGTGAATTAAGATTTGTGGAGTGAAAAATATTTCATACATTTGCAACCCCGTAAAAAGCGGGAATTAAATATACATAATAAATTTTTAGTATTAATTATGCCAACAATTCAACAATTAGTAAGAACAGGAAGAACTCAGATAACTAAGAAGAGTAAATCGGTTGCTTTAGATTCTTGTCCTCAAAGAAGAGGGGTTTGTACGCGTGTTTACACTACAACACCAAAAAAACCAAACTCTGCAATGCGTAAAGTAGCGCGTGTACGTTTGACAAATGGTAATGAAGTAAATGCATACATCCCTGGTGAAGGACACAATTTACAAGAGCACTCGATAGTATTAGTTAGGGGTGGAAGGGTAAAAGATTTACCAGGAGTTAGATATCACATCGTTCGTGGTGCACTTGATACGTCAGGAGTAGCAGGAAGAACACAAAGGAGATCTAAGTACGGAGCAAAACGCCCAAAAGAAGCAAAAAAGTAATTTAAAACGTTATTCTTGTAGCAACGCGATTTTTCGTGATGGTAGAGGCGTAGTATTTTATTAAAAAAAAGACATGAGAAAAAGAGCGGCAAAGAAAAGACCACTTTTACCAGATCCGAGGTTTAACGACCAATTGGTAACGCGTTTTGTGAACAACTTAATGTGGGACGGTAAGAAATCAACAGCTTTTAAAGTATTTTATGATGCAATTGACATTATAGAATCAAAAAAGCAAGATGCAGAAAAACCATCATTAGACATTTGGAAAGATGCTTTAGCAAACGTTATGCCTCACGTAGAAGTACGTAGTCGTAGAGTAGGTGGAGCTACATTTCAAATTCCAATGCAAATTAGACCAGACAGAAAAATTTCTATGGCAATGAAGTGGTTAATACTTTATGCAAGAAGAAGAAATGAAAAGTCTATGGCTCAAAGGTTAGCTTCAGAATGTTTAGCTGCGGCTAAAGAAGAAGGAGCTGCTGTTAAGAAAAGAATGGATACTCACAAAATGGCAGAAGCTAACAAAGCATTCTCTCACTTTAGATTTTAATTCATAAGAAATGGCTAGAGACTTAAAATATACAAGAAATATAGGGATTGCTGCTCACATTGATGCTGGTAAAACAACAACAACAGAGCGTATTCTTTTTTATACTGGTAAATCACACAAAATTGGTGAGGTGCACGATGGTGCTGCAACAATGGACTGGATGGCTCAAGAGCAAGAAAGAGGTATTACAATTACTTCTGCTGCTACAACTTGTGAGTGGAATTTTCCAACTACACAAGGAAAGCCTTTACCGGAAACTTTGCCTTATCACTTTAATATTATTGATACTCCGGGACACGTTGATTTTACTGTAGAGGTGAATCGTTCATTGCGTGTATTGGATGGTTTGGTGTTCTTGTTTAGTGCTGTTGATGGTGTTGAGCCTCAATCAGAAACTAACTGGAGACTTGCGGATCAATATAGAGTTCCTCGTATCGGTTTTGTAAACAAAATGGATAGACAAGGATCTAACTTTTTGATGGTATGTCAACAAGTAAGAGATATGTTGAAATCAAACGCAGTTGCAATCACTTTACCAATTGGTGAAGAAAATGATTTCAGAGGTGTTGTGGATTTGGTAAAGAACCAAGCTATTGTATGGCATGAGGAAGGTTTAGGGGCAACTTATGATATTGTGCCTATTCCTGAAGATATGCTTGAAGAGGTTAAAGAATACAGATCGATTCTTATTGAAGCAGTAGCTGATTATGATGAGACTTTGCTTGAAAAATTCATGGAAGATGAAAACTCTATTACAGAGGAAGAAATCAACATTGCATTAAGAGCAGCTGTTATGGACATGGCTATCATTCCGATGATTGCTGGTTCTTCTTTTAAAAACAAAGGTGTTCAATTTATGTTGGATGCGGTTTGTAAATACTTACCTTCTCCAATGGATAAAGATGGTATCGAAGGGATTCATCCTGATGATGCTGAATTATTAGAAGAAGATCAAACTAAAATTTTGCGTAAGCCAGATGTTAAAGAGCCATTCGCTGCTTTAGCTTTTAAGATTGCTACAGATCCTTTCGTAGGACGTTTGGCTTTCTTCCGTGCTTATTCAGGACGTTTAGATGCAGGTTCTTATGTTTTGAACACTCGTTCAGGAAATAAAGAAAGAATCTCAAGAATATACCAAATGCATGCTAACAAGCAAAACCCAATCGATTATATCGAAGCAGGTGATATTGGAGCAGCAGTAGGGTTTAAGGATATCAAAACTGGAGATACATTGTGTGATGAGAAACACCCAATTATTCTTGAGTCAATGAAATTCCCTGCGCCAGTAATTGGTATCGCAATTGAGCCTAAAACTAAGGCTGACGTAGATAAAATGGGTATGGCTTTGGCTAAATTAGCTGAAGAAGATCCTACGTTTACAGTTAGAACAGATGAGGCTTCAGGGCAAACTATTATTTCTGGTATGGGTGAGCTTCACTTAGATATCTTAGTAGATAGAATGCGTCGTGAATTCAAAGTTGAAGTAAATCAAGGTGAGCCTCAAGTTGAATACAAGGAAGCTTTTACAAAAACTGCAATTCATAGAGAAACATACAAAAAACAATCAGGAGGTCGTGGTAAATTCGGTGATATCGTATTTAAGCTTGAGCCGGCTGATGAAGTTGACGGTAAAGTACCTGTTGGTTTACAGTTTGTTAACGCTGTAAAAGGTGGTAACGTACCTAAGGAATATATTCCTTCTGTAGAAAAAGGTTTTAGAGAAGCTATGAAAACGGGTCCTTTGGCTGGTTATCAAGTGGATAGTTTAAAAGTAACTTTAACTGATGGATCTTTTCACCCTGTCGATTCTGATGCACTCTCTTTTGAGTTAGCAGCAAGAATGGGGTATAGAGAAGTTGCTAAGGCTGCAGGTGCTGTTATTCTTGAACCAATCATGAAAATGGAAGTTATTACGCCAGAAGAAAACATGGGAGATATCGTAGGTGATATCAACCGTCGTAGAGGTCAGGTTAATGATATGGGTGATAGAGCTGGTGCTAAAACTATTAAGGCTGATGTGCCATTATCAGAGATGTTTGGTTATGTTACAACATTAAGAACACTGTCATCTGGTAGAGCAACATCTACTATGGAATTTTCACATTACGCGGAAACGCCTTCTAATATTTCAGAAGCAGTAATCAAAAAAGCAAAAGGAAACGCTTAATCTTTAAGAAAATGAGTCAAAAAATCAGAATAAAACTAAAATCTTACGATCACATGTTGGTAGACAAGTCTGCTGAGAAGATTGTAAAAACGGTTAAGAGTACCGGTGCAGTAGTAACAGGACCAATTCCATTACCAACTCACAAAAAACTTTTTACAGTACTACGTTCTCCGCACGTTAACAAGAAAGCGAGAGAGCAATTTGAAGTAATGTCATACAAGAGATTGATTGATATTTATTCATCTTCATCTAAAACTATTGATGCTTTAATGAAATTAGAATTGCCTAGTGGAGTTGAAGTAGAGATCAAAGTTTAAGGATTTACTTAAGAGTAAAAAGGGCACTTTGTTTAAGTGGAAATTTTTTTTGGATTGTGTGTAAATAAGTTATACTTTTGCACCACTTTAAAAATGAGTTCCACTTAAATGATGTGTTCTATTTTTATATTTAATAATTAATAATTAATATTTATGTCTGGGTTAATTGGTAGAAAAATCGGCATGACTAGTATTTTCGATGAAAACGGGAAGAATATTCCTTGTACAGTAATTGAAGCTGGTCCTTGTGTTGTTACCCAAGTCAGAACCATTGGTGTTGACGGGTACGAAGCGTTGCAACTAGGTTTCGATGACAAAAACGAGAAACATTCCACAAAAGCGGCTTTAGGTCACTTTAAAAAAGCGGGAACTGTAGCTAAGAAAAAAGTCGTTGAATTCCAGAATTTTGCAACAGAACAAAAACTAGGAGATCTTATAGATGTTTCTATGTTTGTTGAAGGAGAATTTGTAGATGTACAAGGTGTATCTAAAGGTAAAGGTTTTCAGGGGGTTGTAAAACGTCACGGTTTTGGTGGTGTTGGTCAAGCGACTCACGGTCAACATAACCGTTTAAGAGCGCCAGGTTCTGTAGGAGCTTCTTCTTATCCATCTAGAGTATTCAAAGGAATGCGTATGGCTGGAAGAATGGGAGGAGAAAATGTAAACGTTCAAAACCTTAGAGTTTTAAAAGTAGTTACTGAAAAGAACCTACTTGTTATAAAAGGATGTGTTCCTGGATGTAACAACTCTTATGTAATCATTCACAAGTAATGGAAGTAAAAGTATTAGATTTCAACGGAAAAGATACTGGAAGAAAGGTTGAACTTTCTGATTCAGTATTCGCAATTGAACCAAATAATCACGCAGTATACCTTGATGTTAAGCAATATTTAGCTAATCAAAGACAAGGAACGCACAAAGCAAAAGAAAGAGCTGAAGTAGCGGGAAGTACACGTAAGATTAAAAAACAAAAAGGAACTGGTACTGCTCGTGCGGGTAGTGCAAAGAATCCATTGTTTAAAGGTGGGGGAACAGTTTTTGGACCTAGACCAAGAAGTTATTCATTTAAATTGAATAAAAGCTTGAAACGTTTAGCAAGAAAATCTGCGTTCTCAATGAAAGCAAAAGAATCAAATATTATCGTTCTTGAAGACTTTAATTTTGAAACACCAAACACTAAAAATTTCATTAATGTTTTGAAAGCTTTAGAGTTAGAAAATAAAAAATCTCTATTTGTGTTGGGCGATGCGAATAAAAATGTATATTTGTCGTCACGTAATTTAAAGGCGTCTAATGTTGTAAGTAGCTTAGAATTAAGCACTTATGCTATATTAAATGCTAATAACCTAGTTCTTTTAGAAAGCTCTTTGGAGATAATTGAAGAAAATTTAAGTAAATAATAGGATATGAGTATCATAATTAAACCTATAGTAACGGAAAAAGTAACCAAAGAAAGTGAAGTTTTAAACCGCTTCGGATTCGTTGTTAACAAAAAAGCAAATAAAGTTGAGATTAAGAAAGCTATTGAAGCTGCTTATGGTGTAACTATTTTGAGTGTTAACACGATGAACGTAAGGCCGGATAGAACTACAAAATACACTAAAAGTGGTTTAATCAGTGGAAAGACTAATGCAATTAAAAAAGCAATTGTTCAAGTACAAGACGGAGAAACAATTGATTTTTACAACAATATCTAAGATAGAAAAATGTCAGTAAGAAAATTAAAACCTATTACCCCAGGTCAGCGATTTAGAGTTGTGAATGGTTATGACGCCATTACAACTGATAAGCCGGAACGCTCTTTGATAGCGCCGATAAAAAACTCTGGAGGTAGAAATAGTCAAGGAAAGATGACCATGCGTTATACGGGTGGTGGTCACAAGCAGAGATATCGTATCATTGATTTCAAAAGAACAAAGGAAGGAATTCCTGCGACAGTAAAATCAATTGAATATGATCCAAATCGTACTGCATTTATCGCATTGTTAGCTTATGCTGATGGTGAGAAAACTTATGTTATTGCTCAAAACGGATTGAAAGTAGGTCAGAAATTAGTTTCTGGTCCAGAATCTCAACCGGAAATTGGTAATGCATTGCCGTTAAGCAGAATTCCATTAGGAACTGTAATATCTTGTATTGAGTTAAGACCAGGGCAAGGAGCAGTAATTGCTCGTTCTGCTGGAACATTTGCTCAATTAATGGCAAGAGACGGGAAATATGCAACAATCAAAATGCCTTCAGGAGAAACAAGATTAATCTTGTTGACTTGTGCTGCTACGATTGGAGCTGTTTCTAATTCAGACCACCAATTAGTTGTATCTGGTAAAGCAGGTAGAACAAGATGGTTAGGTAGAAGACCTAGAACAAGACCTGTTGCAATGAACCCTGTCGATCACCCAATGGGTGGTGGTGAAGGACGTTCTTCTGGTGGACATCCACGTTCAAGAAATGGAATACCAGCAAAAGGTTATAGAACTCGTTCTAAGAAAAACCCGAGTAACAAGTATATCGTAGAACGTAGAAAGAAATAATTAAGATATGGCACGTTCATTAAAAAAAGGACCTTTCGTTCATTATAAGTTAGACAAGAAAGTTCAGGAAAACATCGCAGGTGGGAATAAAGGAGTTGTAAAGACATGGTCTAGAGCTTCTATGATTACTCCAGACTTTGTTGGACAAACTATCGCAGTTCATAACGGTCGTCAATTTGTACCAGTTTACGTAACAGAAAACATGGTAGGTCACAAATTAGGAGAGTTTTCACCAACTAGATCTTTTAGAGGTCATGCTGGAGCAAAAAATAAAGGTAAAAAATAAGAAGCAATGGGAGTTCGTAAAAGAGAAACAGCAGATGCGAGAAAAGAGGCTAATAAGTCTATTGCTTTCGCAAAATTGAATAACTGCCCTACTTCACCTAGAAAAATGCGCTTAGTAGCGGACTTGGTAAGAGGTCAGAAGGTAGAGAGAGCATTAAACATCTTAAGATTTAGTTCTAAAGAAGCTTCAAGAAAATTAGAGAAATTGGTTTTATCTGTTATTGCCAACTGGCAAGCAAAAAACCCTGATGCTAATATGGAAGAAGCAGGTTTATTTGTTAAAACGATTACAGTAGATGGTGGAATGATGTTGAAAAGACTTCGTCCAGCTCCACAGGGTCGTGCACACAGAATAAGAAAACGTTCTAACCACGTGACAATCGTGTTAGGATCTATTAATAACACACAAGCAATTTAATACAAGATGGGACAAAAGACAAATCCAATTGGAAATAGACTTGGTATCATCAGAGGATGGGACTCAAACTGGTATGGTGGAAATGATTATGGTGATAAACTTGCCGAAGATCATAAAATCAGAAAGTATATCCATGCTCGTTTATCAAAAGCTAGTGTATCAAAAGTAATCATCGAGAGAACTTTGAAACTTGTAACCGTTACTATCACTACTGCTAGACCTGGTATCATTATCGGAAAAGGTGGACAAGAGGTAGACAAGTTAAAAGAAGAACTTAAGAAAATTACTGACAAAGAGGTTCAAATCAACATCTTTGAAATCAAAAGACCTGAACTTGACGCGTATCTAGTTGCTACAAGCATCTGTCGTCAAATCGAAAGCCGTATTTCTTACAGACGTGCAATCAAAATGGCTATTGCTGCTTCTATGCGTATGAACGCTGAAGGTATCAAAGTTTTGATTTCTGGTCGTTTGAATGGTGCTGAGATGGCACGTTCAGAAGGTTTCAAAGAAGGAAGAGTTCCTTTATCAACTTTCAGAGCCGATATTGATTATGCATTAGCTGAAGCGCATACTACTTATGGTAGAATGGGTATCAAAGTGTGGATCATGAAAGGTGAAGTTTACGGAAAGAGAGATCTTTCTCCGCTTGCTGGAATGGACAAGAAACAATCTGGCGGAAAAGGTGGAGATTCTCCTCGTGGAAAATCTAACTTTAATAAAGGTGGAAAACCAGACGCTCGTAAAAGAAAGTAATTTTTAAATTAAAGAAAAATGTTACAGCCTAAAAGAACAAAATACCGTAAGGTACAAAAAGGTAAAATGAAAGGGAACTCTGGAAGAGGGCATGAACTTTCTAATGGAATGTTTGGTATTAAATCTGTACATGAAGATGGAATGTTTCTAACTTCTCGTCAAATTGAAGCTGCGCGTATCGCTGCAACTCGTTTCATGAAAAGAGAGGGGCAATTATGGATCAAAATATTTCCAGACAAACCAATTACTAAGAAACCTCTTGAGGTACGTATGGGTAAAGGTAAAGGTGCAGTTGAGTATTGGGCTGCCGTTGTTAAACCCGGAAGAATTATGTTTGAAGTTGGAGGAGTTCCTTTGTCAGTTGCAAAAGAGGCGTTACGTCTTGCAGCTCAAAAGCTCCCAGTAAAAACTAAGTTCGTTGTTGCTAGAGATTTCGAAGCATAATCTATATTATATTATGAAACAATCAGAAATAAAAGATCTTTCTGCAGCGGAGTTGCAAGAGAAGCTTAGTTTGACTAAGAAAACATATGCTGACCTAAAAATGGCTCATGCTATATCACCAATTGAGAACCCGCTTCAAATTAGAAGTGTAAGAAGAACAGTTGCGAGATTAGCGACAGAGCTAACTAAAAGAGAATTGCAACAACTGTAATCTGCTGAAAGATGGAAGAAAAAAGAAATTTAAGAAAAGAAAGAGTTGGTGTTGTAACTTCGGACAAAATGGATAAATCTATTGTTGTTGCTGAAGTACGTAGAGTAAAACACCCGTTATACGGTAAGTTCGTGTTGAAAACTAAAAAGTATCATGCACACGACGAAACGAACGACTGTAACATTGGAGATACTGTAAGGATTAGCGAAACGCGTCCTTTAAGTAAAACTAAATGTTGGAGGTTAGTTGAAATCCTAGAAAGAGCTAAATAATTATGGTACAACAAGAATCAAGACTAAAAGTAGCAGATAACACAGGAGCTAAAGAAGTTTTAACTATCCGTGTTTTAGGAGGTACCAAAAGAAGGTATGCTTCAGTTGGTGACAAGATTGTAGTTTCTATCAAAGATACAACTCCTAACGGAAGCGTTAAAAAAGGAGCTGTTTCAACTGCAGTTGTTGTACGTACCAGAAAAGAAGTGAGAAGAGCCGATGGTTCTTATATCCGTTTCGATGACAATGCATGTGTTCTTTTGAACGCTGCAGGGGAAATGAGAGGAACTCGTGTTTTTGGACCAGTAGCAAGAGAACTTCGTGAAAAACAATTCATGAAAATTGTATCATTAGCACCTGAAGTGCTTTAATTCGTTTTAAGATGATAAAGCTAAAAATAAAAACAGGCGACATTGTAAGAGTAATAGCTGGAGACCATAAAGGTTCTGAAGGTAAAGTATTGCGTGTTGACCGTGAGAAAAACAAAGCGATTGTTGAAGGTGTAAACATGGTTTCAAAACATACGAAACCAAGTGCAAAAAGCCCTCAAGGTGGTATTGTGAAAAAAGAAGCTGCTATTCAAATTTCTAATCTTTCTCTAATTGATCCTAAAACAAAGGAAGCAACAAGAGTTGGAATTAGAGTTGAAGGAGATAAGAAAGTAAGATTTTCAAAAAAATCTAATCAAGTACTATAGTAATGGAGTATACACCTAGACTAAAAGAAGAATATAAGAACAGAGTAATATCTGCTCTTAAAGAGGAGTACGGATACACAAACGTAATGCAAGTTCCTAAATTGGAAAAAATCGTTTTGAGCCGTGGAGTTGGAGCAGCAGTTTCTGATAAAAAATTGATTGACTATGCAGTTGATGAATTGACAAAGATAACTGGACAAAAAGCAATATCTACAATTTCAAAGAAAGATGTTGCATCTTTCAAATTGAGAAAAGGAATGCCTATTGGTGCTAAAGTTACTTTGCGTGGAGAAAGAATGTATGAGTTTTTAGATAGACTTATTACTTCTGCTTTGCCACGTGTTAGAGATTTCAGTGGTATAAAAGCTACAGGTTTTGACGGAAGAGGAAACTATAACCTTGGGGTTTTAGAACAAATCATTTTCCCAGAAATTGACATTGATAAAGTAAACAAAATATCAGGTATGGATATCTCTTTTGTAACTACTGCAAAAACGGATAAAGAAGCAAAGTCATTATTGGCTGAATTAGGATTACCTTTTAAAAAGAATTAAGATATGGCTAAAGAATCAATGAAAGCCCGTGAGGTGAAGAGAGAAAAAACGGTAGCTAAGTATGCTGAGAAAAGAAAAGCTTTGTTAGAGGCTGGAGATTTCGTAGGTTTGCAGAAATTACCTAAAAACGCTTCACCTGTTCGTTTGCACAACAGATGTAAAATAACAGGTAGACCTAGAGGTTACATGCGTCAATTTGGTGTTTCACGTGTTACATTCCGTGAAATGGCAAATAACGGATTGATCCCAGGTGTTAAAAAAGCCAGTTGGTAGAAAATTAATTTTAATTGGTTAAAGGTTCGACAGAAAATCTGAAGAAAACCATAGCCGCAAATTTATACATATGTATACAGATCCTATTGCAGATTATTTAACAAGAGTTAGAAACGCTGTGGCTGCAAACCACAAAGTTGTCGAAATTCCTGCATCTAATCTAAAAAAAGAAATCACTAAGATCTTATTTGATCAAGGTTATATCTTAAGTTACAAATTTGAAGACAACGCTGTTCAGGGTTCAATCAAAATTGCTTTGAAGTATGATAAAGATACTAAAGAGTCAGTAATAAAAGATATCCAAAGAATTAGTAAACCAGGTTTACGTAAATATTCAAGTTCTTCAACCATTCCAAGAATCCTTAACGGATTAGGTATTGCTATTGTTTCTACATCAAAAGGATTGATGACAGGAAAAAAAGCAAAACAATTGAATGTTGGTGGTGAAGTAATTTGTTACGTATACTAATAAATAGACTATAAGATGTCAAGAATAGGTAAAAGCCCAATTGTAATCCCTGCTGGAGTAACTGTAGAAGTTAAAGACGGTAATATTACAGTAAAAGGAAAAAATGGTCAGCTGACACAGGAGTTTTCGGACGTAACTGTTACAGTTGAAGACGGTCAAGTTCAAGTAGACAGGTCGTCTGATCACAAGGACCAAAGAGCAAAACACGGTTTGTACAGATCTTTAATCAATAACATGATTATTGGTGTAACTGAAGGTTTTACAAAATCATTAGAATTGGTAGGAGTTGGTTATAGAGCTTCAAATCAAGGACAAAAATTAGATTTAGCTCTTGGATATTCTCACAATATTGTTTTGCAAGTTGCTGCTGAAGTAACTCTAGAAACTATATCTGAAAAAGGTAAAAACCCAATTGTTAAGCTTACATCGTTTGACAAACAACTTTTAGGTCAAGTTGCGGCAAAAATTAGAGCTTTTCGTAAGCCTGAGCCGTACAAAGGAAAGGGAGTTAAATTTGTAGGTGAAGTATTAAGAAGAAAAGCAGGTAAATCAGCTTAAAAAATAAGATTATGTCATTATCAAAACCTGAAAGAAGACAGAGAATTAGATTCAGAATTAGAAAATCGATTAGTGGTTCTGCTACAAATCCAAGACTATCTGTATTTAGAAGTAACAAAGAAATTTATGCTCAACTTATTGATGACGTAAACGGAGTTACTATTTTGGCTGCTTCTTCAAGAGAAAAAGAAATAGGAAAAGGTACTAACGTAGAAGTTGCTATTGCAGTTGGAAAACTTGTAGCAGAGAAAGCGTTAAAAGCGGGGATAGAAGTTGTAACATTCGATAGAGGAGGTTACTTGTATCACGGTCGTATTAAATCATTAGCAGAAGGCGCGAGAGCTGCTGGACTTAAATTCTAATATATTATGTCTAATAAATACAAGAATGTAGAGTTGGTAAAACCAAGTGGTCTTGAATTAAAAGATCGTTTGGTGAGTGTTAATCGTGTTACTAAAGTTACAAAAGGTGGTAGAGCTTTCGGTTTTTCTGCTATTGTAGTTGTAGGTGATGAGAATGGTGTTGTAGGTCATGGATTAGGAAAGTCTAAAGATGTTTCTGAAGCAATTGCGAAAGCAGTAGAAGATGCGAAGAAAAATCTAGTAAAAATTCCTTTGAATGGTAAATCAGTACCACACGAACAAAAAGGTAAATTTGGTGGAGCTCGTGTGTTTTTAATTCCTGCCTCTCATGGTACAGGAGTTATTGCAGGTGGAGCTGTTCGTTCAGTTCTTGAGTCAGTTGGGATTCACGATGTATTGTCGAAATCTCAAGGATCATCAAATCCTCACAACGTAGTTAAGGCGACTTTTGATGCGTTGTTACAAATGAGAAGCGCTTATAGTGTTGCAAAACAAAGAGGAGTTTCTTTAGAAAAAGTTTTTAAAGGTTAATTCAAGGAAATTATGGCTAAATTATTAGTAAAACAAGTTAGAAGTAAAATCAACTGTCCACTTGATCAAAAAAGAGGATTGGAAGCTTTAGGTCTACGTAAAATGGGACAAATTGTAGAGCATGATTCAAACCCTACAATCCTTGGGATGATAAACAAAGTTAAACACTTAGTTTCTGTAGAAGAAGCTAAATAACAAATACTGGTATGAATTTAAGTAACTTACAACCAGCTGAGGGTTCAACACACAGTCAAAATAAGAGACTAGGTAGAGGAGAAGGTTCTGGAAAAGGTGGTACTTCGGCAAGAGGACACAACGGACAAAAATCTCGTTCTGGGTATTCTAAAAAGATTGGTTTTGAAGGAGGGCAAATGCCTCTTCAAAGACGTGTGCCTAAGTTTGGTTTTACAAACATCAATCGTAAAGAGTACGAAGGTGTAAATCTTGATACACTTCAATTATTAGTTGATAATGGTATTGTAACTGATGCTGTCGATATGACAACTTATGTTGCAAACCGTTTGGCTACTAAGAATGAAATCGTTAAGATTTTAGGAAGAGGAGAATTGACAGCAAAATTAAAAGTAACTGCTCACAAATTTACTGCTACTGCAAAAGCCGCTATTGAAGCTGCTGGAGGAGAAGCTGTAACAATGTAATTTTTCAATTAATATGAAGAAATTTATTGAATCAATAAGTAATGTTTGGAAAATCGAGGAACTAAAAAACAGAATCCTAATTACATTGGGTCTGCTTTTAGTATATCGTTTCGGAGCACATGTTACGCTTCCGGGAATCGATGCGACTCAATTAAATAGTTTAGCAGGTCAAACCAAAAGTGGTATTGGATCTATTCTAGATATGTTTACTGGTGGAGCATTCTCTAAAGCGTCAGTTTTTGCTTTAGGAATTATGCCTTACATTTCGGCTTCTATTGTTGTTCAGCTTATGGGAATTGCGATTCCTTATTTGCAAAAACTTCAAAATGATGGTGAGAGTGGTAGAAAAAAGATTAATCAGATAACACGTTGGTTGACTATTGTTATTACACTAGTACAAGGACCAACTTACATCTACAATCTATATAGAACTTTACCTAGTAGTGCATTTTTATTAGGGTTTAATTCTTTTGAATTCTTATTTTCTTCAGTGATTATCTTAGTTACAGGTACGATATTTGCCATGTGGTTAGGTGAAAAGATAACTGATAAAGGAATTGGAAATGGTATTTCGCTTTTAATTATGGTAGGTATACTTGCTAGATTTCCTCAAGCATTTATACAGGAGTTTACTACTAGAGTTACGAATAACAACGGTGGGCCAATGTTATTGGTTATCGAAATTATTATTTGGCTTTTAGTTATTGTTGCTTGTGTTTTATTAACTATGGCAATTAGAAAGATACCAGTACAGTACGCTCGTCGTACAACGTCAGGTGATTTTGAACAAGATATGATGGGTGGTAATAGACAATGGATTCCTTTGAAACTTAATGCTTCTGGAGTTATGCCAATTATCTTTGCTCAAGCTATCATGTTCATTCCTGCTGCTGTAGCTGGGTTGTCTAAATCAGATGCATCACAATCAGTTGTAGGCGCTTTTAGTAATATGTTCGGTTTTTGGTATAACCTTGTTTTTGCAACTTTGATAGTTGTATTCACATTCTTTTATACAGCAATCACCGTTCCTACTAATAAGATGTCAGATGATTTGAAAAGAAGTGGAGGTTTTATTCCAGGTATTAGACCAGGTGTAGAAACTTCTGATTTTCTTGACAAAGTGATGTCGTTGATAACTTTCCCAGGATCTTTATTTCTAGCTCTAATAGCTGTGTTCCCAGCGATTATTGTAAGTCTTATGGATGTTCAACAATCTTGGGCAATGTTTTTTGGGGGTACCTCATTAATAATTATGGTTGGTGTTGCCATAGATACAATTCAACAAATTAATTCATACTTGTTAAACAAACATTATGACGGTTTAATGAAGAGTGGAAAAAATAGAAAAGCAGTAGCTTAATCTTATGGCAAAACAATCAGCAATAGAACAAGACGGATCCATAATTGAAGCATTATCAAATGCGATGTTCCGTGTAGAGTTAGAAAATGGACATATTGTAATTGCTCATATATCTGGAAAGATGCGTATGCATTATATCAAATTATTACCTGGTGATAAAGTGAAACTAGAAATGAGCCCGTACGATTTGTCAAAAGCAAGAATTACTTATAGATATTAAAGGATATTCACAATGAAAGTTAGAGCATCAGTAAAAAAGAGAAGTCCCGAGTGCAAGATTGTGCGTAGAAAAGGGATATTGTACGTTATAAACAAAAAGAATCCTAGATTTAAACAAAGACAAGGATAATTATGGCAAGAATTGCAGGGGTAGATATCCCGAAAAACAAGAGAGGTGTTATAGCACTTACCTATATCTTCGGATTAGGAAATAGTAGAGCTATTGAGATTTTAGAAAAAGCTCAAGTTAGCCAAGATAAAAAAGTTCAAGATTGGAATGATGATGAGATCGGAGCGATTCGTGAAGCTGTATCAGAATTCAAAATTGAAGGAGAATTGCGTTCTGAGGTTTCTTTGAACATCAAACGTTTAATGGATATTGGTTGTTACAGAGGTATCCGTCATAGAACTGGTCTTCCTTTAAGAGGACAAAGAACTAAAAACAACTCTAGAACAAGAAAAGGTAAAAGAAAAACTGTTGCCAACAAGAAAAAAGCAACTAAATAATAAGTAATATGGCTAAAGCAACTGCAAAAAAACGTAAAGTTATCGTTGAATCAACGGGAGAAGCTCATATTTCTGCTACCTTCAATAACATCATTATTTCTTTGACAAACAAAAAAGGTGAAGTTATTTCTTGGTCTTCAGCTGGTAAAATGGGTTTTAGAGGTTCTAAAAAGAACACTCCATACGCAGCCCAAATGGCAGCAGAAGATTGTAGTAAAGTAGCTATTGAAGCAGGACTTAAAAAAGTGAAAGTTTATGTAAAAGGACCAGGAAACGGACGTGAGTCTGCGATTCGTTCTTTACATAACGGTGGAATCGAAGTAACTGAGATTATCGATGTTACTCCAATGCCTCACAATGGATGTCGTCCTCCTAAAAGACGTAGAGTTTAATAATATATTTAAGTATAACTAGGTAGAATAAACGATTATCGAAGGATATGACCTGAATTCATAATCTCTACCTTAATAAAATTTTTAGAAATGGCAAGATATACTGGTCCAAAAACTAGAATTGCTCGTAAATTTGGCGAAGCAATATTCGGAGATGACAAAGCATTCGAAAGAAGAAGTTACCCACCTGGGCAACACGGAATGGCTAAAAAAAGAGGTAAAAAATCTGAATATGCAATCCAATTAATGGAGAAGCAAAAAGCTAAATATTCTTATGGAATTTTAGAAAAACAATTCAGAGGTTTATTTAAAAAAGCATCAGCTACTAAAGGTGTTACTGGTGAAGTTCTTTTACAATTGTGTGAGGCAAGATTAGATAACGTTGTCTTTAGAATGGGTATTGCTCCTTCTCGAAGAGGCGCTAGACAATTAGTATCTCACAGACACGTTACCGTTAATGGTGATGTAGTAAACATTGCTTCTTACCACCTTAAACCTGGTGATAAAGTAGGAGTTCGTGAAAAATCTAAATCATTAGAAGCTATCGAACGTTCTTTATCTAATTCAAGTCATGTTTATGAATGGATTACTTGGAATAATGACGTTAAAGAAGGTACTTTCGTTTCTGTACCGGCTAGACTTCAAATCCCAGAAAACATTAAAGAACAATTAATCGTAGAGTTGTACAACAAATAATAATTGACTTAGTCGAAATTTATGGCAATATTTAATTTTCAGAAGCCCGATAAAGTTATCATGATCGATTCAACCGATTTTGAAGGTAAGTTTGAGTTCAGACCTTTAGAACCAGGTTACGGATTGACCGTTGGTAATGCACTTAGAAGAGTTTTGCTTTCAGCATTAGAAGGTTATGCAATTACATCCGTTCGTATAGAAGGTGTAGATCATGAGTTTTCTACTATCTCAGGAGTTGTTGAAGATGTTACCGAAATTATCCTTAATCTTAAACAAGTACGTTTCAAACGTCAAATTGAAGATATAGATAATGAGGCAGTTACTATTTCTGTTTCAGGTAAGGATCAATTGACAGCTGGTGATTTTCAAAAATTCATTTCAGGTTTCCAAGTTTTGAATCCAGAACTTGTTATCTGTAATCTAGATCCAAAAATCAAACTGAACTTCGATTTAACAATCGAAAAAGGTAGAGGATATGTTCCTGCAGAGGAGAACAAAAAACAGAACGCTGCAATTGGAACTATTTTTACGGATTCTATTTTTACTCCGGTAAAAAACGTAAAATATTCAATTGAAAATTTCCGTGTTGAGCAAAAAACAGATTATGAAAAATTAGTTTTTGAAATAAAAACTGATGGTTCTATCAATCCAAAAGATGCGCTTACTGAAGCAGCCAAAGTTTTAATTCACCATTTCATGTTGTTTTCTGACGAAAGGATTACACTCGAGGCTGATGAGATCGCACAAACAGAATCGTATGATGAGGAATCATTACATATGAGACAATTGCTTAAAACTAAGCTTGTTGATATGGACTTATCTGTAAGAGCATTAAATTGTTTGAAAGCGGCTGAAGTTGATACACTTGGAGATTTAGTATCGTTCAATAAAAATGACCTAATGAAATTCCGTAATTTTGGTAAAAAATCTTTAACAGAACTAGATGAACTAGTGGCTATTAAAAATTTGAACTTCGGAATGGATTTAGCGAAATACAAACTAGATAAAGAATAAATTACTTCATATTTTGATCTCCAAAACGGATAGTATCAAGATGAAAGTATAAAAACACACGTCATGAGACACGGAAAAAAATTCAACCACTTAAGCAGACAGACAGCGCATAGAAAATCTATGTTAGCTAATATGGCATGTTCTCTTATTGAGCACAAACGTATTAACACTACTGTTGCTAAAGCGAAAGCGCTTAAACAATTTGTTGAGCCTTTAATAACAAAATCAAAAACTGATACGACTCATAACCGTCGTATTTGTTTCGCTTACTTACGTAGTAAATATGCGGTAACTGACTTGTTCAGAGACGTAGCTGCTAAAGTAGGAGATCGTCCAGGTGGATACACTCGTATCATTAAAGTTGGAAATCGTTTGGGAGATAATGCTGATATGGCAATGATTGAACTTGTAGATTTCAATGAGCTTTACAATGGCGGTAAAAAAGAAGTTAAAAAAGCAAAAAGCCGTCGTGGTGGAAAAGCTAAAAAAGCAGATGAAGCTACTGAAGCTCCAGTTGCTGAAGCTGATACAACTACAGACGCTGCTGAGTAATTATGAAGATAATCATTCAATAAAATTTAAGGATAAACTATTAATAGTTTATCCTTTTTTTTTGTTTTTTTTTCGAACAAATGAATGTATAGTTTTAGATTTTTCTGCTATTCTGTTTGTTTTGTTACGTTCTATTAAGTAAAAGCGCTCATAAAGGCTAGTTTTTTCTTTTATAATAAATTTTAAAAGTTTGCATCCATTGTATTAATGGATTAAATTTGCACAATATTTAACTACTCATGAAATATACAACACGACAAAGCGCCATACTTTTACTAAGTGATGGAACCATTTTTCACGGAAAATCAATAGGTATCAGTGGAACAACTTTTGGAGAAGTATGCTTTAATACTGGAATGACCGGTTATCAAGAAATTTTTACGGATCCTTCTTATTTTGGACAAATAATGGTCGCCACTAATGCTCATATTGGAAATTATGGAGTAAATGAAAATGAGGTAGAATCTGATGGTATAAAAATATCAGGTTTAGTTTGTAAAAATTTTAGTTTCAATTATTCCAGAGCCGATGCTTCAGAAAGTTTAGAGGAGTATTTCATTAAACAAAACCTTATTTGTATTTCAGATGTGGATACTAGAGCACTTGTAAGTTACATTAGAGATAATGGGGCGATGAATGCTGTTATTTGTACTGACGGTACTTCTGTAGAGGATTTAAAGAAGTCTTTGGCAAATGTTCCTGATATGAAAGGGTTAGAACTAGCTTCAAAAGTTTCTACTAAAGAGGCATATTACTATGGTGATGAAAATGCTATCTACAAAATTGCAGCATTAGACTTAGGTATTAAAACAAATATCCTTCGTAACCTTGCTAAGAGAGATTGTTACATTAAAGTTTTTCCTTTTGATTCAACATACAATGATTTAGCATCTTTTAGTCCTGATGGTTTTTTCTTGTCTAATGGTCCTGGTGATCCCGAACCTCTTTCAGGAGCTATTCAAGTAGCGAAAGAAATATTGGATAACAATAGACCATTATTTGGTATTTGCTTAGGACACCAAGTAATTGGGCTGGCTAATGGAATTTCCACTTATAAAATGTTTAATGGACACAGAGGGATAAATCATCCGGTAAAGAACTTAATTTCTGGAAAGGGTGAGATTACCTCACAGAATCATGGTTTTGCAGTTAACAAAGAAGAATTGGAAAACAATTCTGATTTTGAAATCACACATGTTCATTTAAATGACGGAACAGTGGCAGGAATGAGAATCAAGAATAAGAATTGTTTTTCAGTTCAATATCATCCTGAAGCTAGTCCGGGACCTCACGACTCTTCTTATTTATTTGATCAATTTATTGAAAATATAAAAGGGTAAGATTGTAAGATCATATTTTTTATAGACAACTATTGGGGTGCTTGCTTTTTAAATAAAGGAAGCACCCTTCTTTTATTTAGAATAGTATAAATAAGTAGGGTTAAATAGATAGATTGACAGTGTTTATATTTTGTCAATTTATCTGATGTGATCATTTTTCACGAATAGGTTTAAGTGCTTTTATTGGGTAGAAATACATAAATTGTAGTTTATTTCTATAAAAGGAGAGGTGTAATTTTTATTTGGACATAATTATAACGTTTTCGTTAATAAGATTCATTATTTTCATATTATCATTAGAAAAGATAGAATATATTTGTATTATTAAATTTTAAATAAAGTAATATGAGTATTATTATCAAAATTCACGCAAGACAAATTTTCGATTCGAGAGGAAACCCTACTATAGAAGTAGATGTAGTTACTGAACACGGTGTTTTGGGTAGAGCAGCAGTTCCATCTGGAGCTTCAACTGGAGAACATGAAGCAGTGGAATTACGTGACGGTGGGAAAGCCTATTTAGGAAAAGGAGTTCTGAATGCAGTGAAAAATGTTAATACCCTTATTGCTGAAGAACTTTTAGGAACTTCGGTTTTTGAACAAAATGTAATTGATCAAATGATGATCGATTTGGATGGAACGCCAAACAAATCGAAGTTAGGGGCAAATGCCATTTTAGGAGTTTCGCTTGCTGTTGCAAAAGCAGCTGCTAATGAATTAGGCTTGCCATTATATAGATATGTAGGTGGTGTTTCAGCAAATACATTGCCAGTTCCTATGATGAATATCATCAATGGAGGTTCACATTCTGATGCGCCAATTGCATTTCAAGAATTTATGATTATTCCGGTAAAAGCAGTTTCTTTTACACATGCTATGCAAATGGGAACGGAAATTTTTCATAGTCTTAAAAAAGTACTTCATGATAGAGGTCTTTCTACAGCTGTAGGTGATGAAGGTGGTTTTGCACCAACATTAGCTGGCGGAACGGAAGATGCTTTAGATACAATTAAAAAATCAGTAGAAGCTGCAGGATATTCTTTTGGAGACGAAATAATGGTTGCTTTAGACTGTGCTGCTGCAGAATTTTATGTAGATGGGAAATATAATTATGCTAAATTTGAAGGTGAAACTGGTAAAATTAGATCTTCTGCTGAACAAGTAGACTATTTAGCTGAATTGGTTGCTAAATATCCAATTATCTCAATTGAAGATGGAATGGATGAAAATGACTGGGATGGATGGAAATTACTTACCGATAAAATTGGAGATAAAGTGCAGTTGGTTGGAGATGATTTGTTCGTGACTAATGTAGAACGCTTGTCTACGGGTATCGAAAGAGGTATTGCTAACTCAATTTTAGTAAAAGTAAATCAGATTGGTACATTGACAGAGACTATTGCTGCTGTTAATATGGCAAAAAATGCTGGGTATACTTCTGTAATGTCACATCGCTCTGGAGAAACAGAAGACAACACAATTGCTGACTTAGCGGTTGCTTTGAATTGTGGTCAAATTAAAACTGGATCTGCATCCCGTTCTGATCGTATGGCAAAATACAATCAATTGTTAAGAATAGAAGAGGAACTAGGCGAAACGGCTTATTTTCCTGGAAAAAAAGCGTTCAAGATAAAATAAGATTTGTTATTATAGTTTAAAAAAAGCCATTCGAATTATTCGAATGGCTTTTTTGTTTTATTTAACAATAACATTATCAATTTCGCTTTTTATTTAATGTTATTATCCTTAGATTTGGTAAATTATTAAATATAAAGTTTTATTTTCAAAATATTATGTCAAAAACAGCTATAGTAGAAATTGATGGTAAGAGGTATGAGTTTCCAGTTGTAGAAGGAAGCGAAAACGAAGAAGCTATCGATATTAACAAATTACGAGATTTAACTGGGGTAATTACTCTTGACCCAGGGTATAAAAATTCAGGTTCTTGTACCAGTAAAATTACATTCTTAGATGGAGAACTTGGAATACTCCGTTACAGAGGATATTCGATAGAAGATTTGGCCGACAAAGCTGATTTTTTAGAAGTATCTTTTCTTTTAATCTTTGGAGAGTTGCCAACTGCAGTTCAGTTGAAACAGTTTGAAGATGATATTAGAAAGCATACGTTAGTCAATGAAGAGATGAAAAATATCATTGATGGTTTTCCTAGAACAGCGCATCCAATGGGTGTGTTAGCTGCATTGACAAGTGCGTTAACAGCATTTAATCCAAAATCAGTAAATGTTGATAATGAAAAAGAAATGTATCATGCTGTTTGTAAGACTATGGGGAAATTCCTTGTAATTGCAACCTGGACGTATAGAAAAAGCATGGGTTATCCTTTAAATTACTATGATAACACAAAAGGATATGTCGAAAATTTCATGAAATTAATGTTTGAAATACCAACAGGACCTTATAAAGCAAGTCCAATTGTTATTGATGCATTAAATAAATTGTTTATTCTTCATGCAGATCATGAACAAAATTGTTCTACATCTACTGTAAGAATGGTTGGTTCATCTCACGCTGGATTATTCGCGTCAATATCAGCTGGTGTTTCAGCACTTTGGGGTCCTCTACACGGAGGAGCAAATCAAGCAGTTCTTGAAATGTTAGAAGAAATCCATAATAATGGAGGAGATACTGACAAGTATATGGCTAAAGCCAAAGATAAAAATGATCCTTTTAGATTGATGGGTTTTGGTCATAGAGTATATAAAAACTTTGATCCACGCGCTAAAATTATTAAAAAAGCGGCAGATGAAGTTTTAGAAACTTTAGGTGTTGATGATCCAATTCTTGCAATTGCAAAGAAGTTAGAAGCATTGGCTCTAGAGGATGAATATTTCAAATCAAGAAGCTTATATCCAAATGTAGATTTCTATTCTGGAATTATTTATAGAGCATTAGGAATTCCTACCGATATGTTTACCGTGATGTTCGCTATTGGACGTTTACCAGGTTGGATAGCACAATGGAAAGAAATGCGTGAAAACAAAGAACCTATTGGAAGGCCAAGGCAAATATATACAGGATCTCCCTTGAGAGATTTTAAAACAGTAGATAAACGATAATTCAATTTTAAAAAGCTTCACTCACTAGTGAAGCTTTTTTTTTATCTTTGTCCAAATCAAAATACTATATGTTAAAATTAAATGTAAAGAATGAGACTTCAAGATTGCGGGCAGTAGTTTTAGGAACAGCAATTAGCAATGGTCAAACTCCATCAATAGCAGAAGCATATGATCCAAAATCATTGGAGCACATAGTAGCAGGAACCTATCCGCTTGAAAAAGATATGGTGACTGAGATGGAGGCTTTTAATAAAGTGCTTAAAAAATATGATATCACAATTTATCGCCCCGAATTAATTGCGGATTACAATCAGATATTTACAAGAGATATAGGGTTTGTAATTGACGGTGTTTTTATTAAATCGAATATTTTACCGGAACGCGAGAGAGAGCTTGACGCTATTCAATATGTGATTGATCAGATAGATCCTAAAAATGTAGTTCGTCCTCCTGATGAAGTGCATATCGAAGGTGGGGATGTAATGCTTTGGGACGACCATATATTTATTGGTACCTATAAAGGAAGTGATTATAAAGAATATATTACAGCAAGGACAAATAAGGAGGGAGTACAATTCATTAAAGATTTGTTTCCTAATAAAATCGTTAAAGAATTTGATTTAGTGAAATCAAAAATTGAAGCTAGGGATAATGCTTTACATCTTGATTGCTGTTTCCAACCGGTAGGCCCTAATATGGGAATTATCTATAAAAATGGGTTCCGTGAAGAAGCAGACTATATGTATCTTGTTGATCTTTTTGGAAAAGATAATTTATTTCATATTACAAGGGAAGAGATGTACACTATGAATTCTAATGTGTTTTCTATTGATTCCAATGTTGTGGTTTCTGAAAAAAACTTCACTAGATTGAATAATTGGTTGCGATCTAACGGTTTTACAGTGGAAGAGATTCCTTATGCTGAGATTTCTAAACAGGAAGGATTATTACGTTGTTCGACATTACCTTTAATAAGAGATTAATTCAAGTAATGATGCATTGTAATATATCGTTATATAAATATAAAATAAAATGAAACAAACTACAAATTCTATATTGATGATTCGTCCGGTAGCGTTTAGAATGAACGAACAAACGGCAGTAAATAATTATTATCAAAAAGTATTAGACGGTCTTTTACCGGCAACAGTAAATGCAAAAGCGCAACAAGAATTTGATGCTTTTGTAGAAAAACTAAGAGCTGTTGGTGTTGATGTCACCGTAGTTGATGACACACTAAATCCAGATACTCCAGACAGTATTTTTCCAAACAACTGGATTTCCTTTCATGAAAATGGAGATGTGGCATTATATCCAATGTTTGCAGTGAATCGTCGTCAGGAGCGTCGTGAGGAAATTTTGGATATGTTAGAAGACAAAGGATTCAAAATGGATAATATTGTAGATTATACTTCTGCAGAAGAAGACGGGTTTTTCTTAGAGGGTACAGGAAGTTTGCTGCTTGATAGAGCAAATGAAAAAGCCTATTGCGCTTTGTCTCCTCGGGCTGATGAAGAATTGTTTATTGAGTTCTGTGAAGATTTTGATTATGCACCTGTTCTGTTCGAAGCCTTTCATACGGTAAATGGAGAACGGAAATTAATTTATCATACAAATGTTATGATGTGTTTGGGAGAAACTTTTGCAGTTATTTGTGCAGATAGCATTGATGATAAAAAAGAACGTAAAATGGTTTTAGACAATCTTAAAAAAGATAATAAAGAGGTAGTTTTAATTACAGAAGACCAAGTCAATAATTTCGCTGGAAACATGCTGGAAGTGCGAGGTGCAGATGATAAAAGATATTTAGTGATGAGTACCGCTGCTCATCAAAGCTTAAAGCCAAAACAAGTAGAGCAGTTAGAAAAACACGCTACAATTCTTAGTTCAAGTTTAGATACTATTGAAGCCTGTGGCGGTGGAAGTGCCCGATGTATGATGGCAGAAATTTTCTTACCAAAAGCATAAAAAAAAAGACCTTCAAATATTTTTGAAGGTCTTTTTTTTGAATTTTAGCGATCTGTTTTTTTACATCAAATTTGTTTTGACTATTGTTATAATAGAGCTGATAATGTATTGGACTCCTATCGCGATTACTATAAATCCAACAATTCTTGAAATAGCGACGATTCCGGACGCTCCAAGTATTTTAGCCAGATAGTGTGCACTTCTCAAGACGATAAAAATGGAAATGGCAACTGCTACCATAGCCAAAACGGAAATGATAATTTCGGATGTTTCCTGATGTTCACTGTAAAATGCAATTAACAAGGACATAGATCCCGGTCCAGCAAGCATGGGGATAGCTAATGGAGTTAAAGCAATGTCATTTCTTTTTTGAGCATCACTTTCTACTTTCTTGCTTACGCCTCTTTTTTTGTTAAATTGGCCTGACAGTAATGAGAACCCTGAAGTAGCGATAACAATACCTCCTGCTATACGTAAAGCTTCCATGCTAATTCCAAAAAAGGACAATACATATTCTCCTAAAAAAAAGGAGATAATCATAATCACAAAAACATTTATAGCCGTCCAGAGTGAAATACGGGAGCGTTCTTTTTTGTCGTCATCTTGTGTGAGTCCAACAAAAATGGGAACTGTACCAATAGGGTTTATAACTGAAAAAAGGGCAGCAAATAAATAAATAAAAAGTTCCATGTTTTTTTGCGAAATTAGTTGGTTCTATTGAGGATTAAAGTGTTTTTTGGATTAAAAAAATGTTATATTAAAAAGAATAGAGTCCTAAATAATAGCATTAGAAATCGAAAGATATTAATTTTAATTAAAACGGACTATAGTAATTTACTACTTTTACAAAAAAATAATAAAATAATGAAAAATAAAAAAACTTTAGTTCTTGGCGCATCAGCAAAACCGGAGAAATATGCATACAAAGCAATTACTATGCTTGTTGATAAGGGACACTCTGTTCTTGCTATTGGCCAAAATGCGGGAGAAGTGGCTGGAATAAAAATTCAGACTAAAGCGATTCCTTTAAAAAACATAGATACCATTACCTTATATTTAAACCCAGCGCGTCAAAAAGATTATTATAATTACATAGTCGAAACGAAGCCTAAACGGGTGCTTTTTAATCCAGGAACTGAAAACCCAGAATTGTATCAACTTTTGGAACTGAATAACATAAAATCAGAAGTAGCCTGCACATTGGTTTTGTTGACTACAAATAGATATTAAATAGCTAATTATTTATAATTTTTGAATATCTTAATGCTTTAGGAAAATATAAAATTGTATTCATTTCGTCTCGTTTTAACAAGGGACGAGATGGAATTACAAAAGGCTTCTTTCTAGCCTTGTCTGAAAATTAGAAACGAGTTTCTTCTAAAGTTGGTTTGCTAATCAATAGCAGTCCTATGAAAGTGATTAGTCCATTTATGATAATCAGTTCGTTATCGAATACATATCCAAAAAATAACACTTTTGAATTTTCGCTAAGTAAAAAAGTTAGTACAGGAGATAACAAACAGATAAATGGTACAAATTGATCCTTAACTGTTTTTGTGTTCATAAATAGACCGAAGCTATACAATCCTAATAATGGTCCGTAGGTATAAGAAGCAATCCTGAAAATCATTCCTACTACAGAACTGTCGTTAACAGAATTGAAGAATACAATCACTAAGAACATTAGAAAGCAAAAGCCAAGATGAGTGAAATGCCTTGCTCTTACAGCAGTGGGCTTATTCCTGTTTTCAGTTTTGTCCATCCCCAGAAAGTCGACACAAAAGGAAGTGGTTAGCGCCGTTAAGGCGGAGTCTGTTGTTGCAAATGTAGCTGCCGTCAAGCCCAGTAGGAATATGACTGAAGGAATCAGCGTTAAGTGATGAAACGCAATTTCAGGAAACAGCAAGTCTGTTCTTGGTTTTCCGGTAACCAAATCAGTAGGGACTTCAATTCCGTTTTTTGCAGCATAAATATAAAGTAAGGCACCTACGCTTAAAAAGAATATATTGATCAATACAAATATTCCAGTGAAGGTAAACATATTCTTTTGGGCTTCGCCAATGGTCGCGCAACTTAGATTTTTTTGCATTAAGTCTTGATCTAATCCTACCATAGCAATCGTCACGAAAATTCCGCCAAGGATTTGTTTTACAAAGTGAAATTTACTAGTTAGAAAATCTTCGAAGAAAAATACTTTAGAATAATTACTATTTTTCACGGCTTCAAAAGCTTCAATAATATTCAAGTTTAAGCTTTGGCAAATAAAATAAATAGTCATAAAAACAGAGGTGACTAAGAAAAATGTTTGTAGTGTATCAGTGATGATAATAGTTTTTAAGCCTCCTCGATAGGTGTACGCAAATATTAAAGCTAATGAAATTAATACCGTAGCGGCAAAGGGAATTCCATAAAAATCAAACACAAAACGTTGTAATACAATCACAACGAGATACAATCTAAATGCTGATCCGATGGTTCTACTAATTAAGAAAATCGTAGCGGCAGTCTTATAGGAATAAGTTCCCAGGCGGCGTTCTATATATCCATAAATAGAAGTCAGGTTCATTCGATAATATAAAGGCAAGAGTACTTTGGCAATAAATATAAACCCTATTGCATTTCCAAGAACAAACTGAAAGTATTTGAATTGTTCTCCACTAGGTGCTCCGACTTCTCCCGGAACCGAAATAAAAGTCACGCCAGAAAGCGCTGTTCCGATCATCCCGAAAGCTACTAAATACCACTTAGAGTTTTTATTCGCTTTAAAGAAAGCATCATTTCCACTGTCTTTTTTACTGGTGAAATGAGAAATAGTGAATAATATTCCGAAGTAGATAACGATAAGTGATAGTATGGCGAAGGGTGTCATTTTTTAGATTTTGAAAAGCCAAAATACAATTTTTTAGTTGATCCTTTATTTGATCTCTCTTTTATTTAAATGGGCGTGAATTTATAGTAGGGATTAAGCAAATAAGCATTTAAACAAATAAACAATTTGCTACATTTGCAGTTATGGAATTTTCTTCAAAATTAATAGAGAAAGCGGTTAATGAAATATCTCAATTGCCGGGAATAGGAAAGAGAAGTGCCTTGCGCTTGGTGTTGCATTTATTGAAGCAACCCAAAGAGCAAACTGGTTTTTTGGCTCAAGCATTGGTAAATATGCGAGAAGATATTAAGTATTGTACAAATTGTCACAATATTTCTGACAGCACGATTTGTGAAATCTGTGCCAATAAAAACCGGAATCATCAAATTGTTTGTGTTGTTGAAGATATTCGAGATGTTATGGCAATAGAAAACACAGGGCAATTTAGAGGGGTTTATCATGTTTTAGGAGGTAAAATATCTCCTATTGACGGAGTAGGGCCTAGTCAGTTGAGAATTGCAACATTGGTAGAAAAAGTGAAATCTGGAAGTATAAACGAAGTTATTTTTGCGTTAAGCTCAACAATGGAGGGCGATACTACTAATTTTTACATTTACAAGCAGATAGCAGATGCTGCTATTGTGATATCAACAATTGCGCGCGGAATTGCAGTAGGAGATGAATTAGAATATGCAGATGAAGTTACTTTAGGAAGGAGTATATTGCAGCGTGTACCCTTTGAAAAGTCTTTCAAAAATAATTAATGGTCTCAATAAATAACTAAACTTTTGATATAGTAAATGAAAAGCTATATTTGTTATATAAAATAAAAAAATGAGCAAGCATATATTCTATTTGTTACTTAGTATTAGCGTGTTATTTAGTTCATGTATTCCAACTCATGATTTAATTTATTTGCAAAAAAAGAGTAATTCTGAAACAGAAATAGGGATCTCTGCTATTGTTGCAAAACCATATAGATTGCAAACCAGCGATGTGTTGAGTATTAGTATCAAGGCCATTGACCCAAAATTAGTTGCTATTTTCAGTACTACAAACGAGGGTGGTACCGGTAAATCAGAATCTGGATTGTATTTTGATGGTTTTACGGTTGATGATCACGGAAATATAAGAATGCCAGTTTTAGGAGAAATTAATGTAATTGGTTTTACTTTGGATGAAATACGAGTTAAAATTGAGAAGCAATTGTTAGCGGAATATTTTAATAAGGAAGCCAATATCTTTGTTATTGTAAAATTAGCAGGTTTCAAGTATACCATTAATGGGGAAATAGGAAGTACGGGGACCAAGACTTTATTTCAGGAAAACGTGACTATTATGGAGGCTATTGCAAATGCGGGAGACATAACTATAACAGGAAATAGAAAAGCAGTTACAATTATCAGAAAGTCACCAACGGGAGTACAAATGCATGATCTAGATCTTACGGATATCAATGTTATGAACTCGCCTTATTTTTATTTACAGCCTAATGATTATATTTATATCAAACCACTCAAACAAAAAACTTGGGGAACTGGAAAAACGGGGATAGAATCGTTGGGAACTTTTGTTACACTGTTGTCCTTGGCCACAACGACCTTTTTCTTGCTATTTAAAAATTAAAACAGAGATCCAAAAATGTTAGATATAAAAGATTTTTCGATTTTTGAAAACCAGGTAAGTTTTGACTTTAAAGGGTTTTTAATAAAAATTGGAAGTTACTGGAAGTGGTTTTTATTAAGCTTAATCATGACCTTTACGATCGCCTATCAGGTGAACATTCGGAAAGAGAAAGTATATAGTATGGAAACGCTTATTTCTGTAAAGGAAGAAAGCAATCCGTTATTTACTTCAAACACCAGTCTTGTTTTTAATTGGGGAGGTACTTCTGATCAGGTTCAAACTATTTCGACTACAATACAGTCTAGATCTCACAACGAATTGGTTGTAGATAAACTGCAATACTATATTAACTATTTAGTTCAGGGGAAATATGCTCTCGAAGATGCTTATGGAGCAGTTCCTTTTTATGTTCAGATTGATAAATCAAAAGGGCAGTTAGTAGGAAGTGTTATTGGAATTACTTTTTTGAGCGAAAGTGTTTATGAAATAAGAATTCCATTTGAGAGTCAAAATGCTTCGCTGATTACTTATAGAGATAATTCGTACAGTAACACCACTGTTGCAACGGGGGATTTTGTTAAGCGATATAAAGTGGGTGAAAAAGTATCTTTACCTTTTTTAAATTGGAAATTACAAATAAATGATAATCCGGGATTTTATAAAGGCAATGAATATTTTGTTTCATTCAGTGATTTTAATAGTACAGTTGCGGCGTATAAAGGAATAGATGTTCGTTCAGATGATAAAGGAGGTTCTATAATCACACTTGGAATGCAAGGGGCTAATAAGGCAAGAATGGTTAAATACCTGAATTCGACCGTAGAAATGCTCATCAAAAGACAATTGGATAGTAAAAATCAATTTGCTACAAATACGATCGCTTTTATTGATAGTACTTTAATTGCAATGGAATCGCAGTTGAAAGAAACTGGAAATGAGCTAAAATCATTTAGAAAGGACAAGAATATTTATGATATTGAAGAAGGAGGGGCTAAGTTTTCTGATCAGATGCTCGAATTTGATGTCAAGAGGGATGAAGTAACCCGTAAAATCACGTATTATAACACTCTTAAGTCTTATTTAAAAAACAGCGTTGATTACTCTAAACTTCCAGCGCCGTCAGTAGCAGGAATAGAAGATCCTAATGTGATTACTAATGTTTCCAAGTTGATTTCGCTTTCGGCTCAGAGGGCAGAAATGGCTTATGCCGTAAAAAGCGATAAGATATTTAAAGACTTTGACAATCAAATGGCGGCTATTAAAAATGTATTGTTAGAAAATATTGCGTCTGCAAAATCTTCTTTACAATATGATTTGGCACTGGTAAACAATAAAATTAATCAAACGGAAAGCACGATTAAGAGGCTTCCGGATGACCAGCAGGAATTGATTAAAATAAAGAGAAAGTATGATTTAAGCGATAATATCTACAGTACTTTTCTTCAAAAAAGAAGTGAAGCTGATATTGTAAAAGCAGCAAATTTGTCTGACATTCATTTTATCGATCCAGCGAAAGATGTGGGCGGAGGACAAATAGGTCCAAGAACGTCCGCTAATTATGTTTTGGCCCTATTTCTGGGAATACTGTTCCCATTGCTATTTGTGTTTTTCGTTTTTTTTATTAATAATTCGATACAAAACACGGATGATATTGTAAAGCTAACGCAAATTCCGTTGATTGGAGTGGTAGGTTTAAATAGAGAGAATTCAGAGTTGGCTGTTTATGACAGACCCAAATCAGCATTGTCGGAATCCTTTAGAGCAATACGCTCTTCACTTCAATATTTATATAAGAAGCAAAATGTGGATGGCGCTAAGACATTGATGATAACATCATCTGTCAGTGGGGAAGGAAAGACATTCTGTTCCATTAATATTGCTACTGTTTTCGCTTTAAGCGAAAAAAAGACAGTTATTGTAGGATGTGATTTAAGAAAGCCCAAATTATTTGAGGAGTTTAATTTGTCCAATGAAGTTGGAATCGTCAATTATTTAATCAAGCAAAAAAGTGTTAATGAAATTATCAACCATACTTCCATTCCTTATCTTGATGTTATTCTTTCTGGACCTGTCCCGCCTAATCCGTCTGAATTAATTATTAGTGATGGAATGGGAGAATTGATTGAAGAATTAAAGAAAATCTACGATTATATCATTTTGGATACGCCACCCGTGGGATTAGTTTCTGATGCTTTGGAATTATCCCAATATTCAGATGTTACTTTATATATTGTAAGGCAGAATTTTTCCAAAAAGGAAATGATCACTTTATTGAATAATAGAGTAAAACGCGGGGAACTTGATAATGCAAGTATTATTTTAAATGGCTTTGAAAACAAGGCTAAATATGGTGCCGGCTATGGTTACGGCTACGGTTACGGCTATGGGAATTATTCAAATGGATATACTGATGACGATAAACCAAAGAACTTATTTGAATCAGTAAGTAGAAAAATACGTAATAAGCGCAAAAAATAGTGGTAAGACTTTTAAATTAATAGAAATGAAAAAAGGAACAAAAAGTAGAATATTAATTACTGGAGGAGCTGGATTCATTGGCTCTAATCTTTGTGAATATTTTTTATCCAAAGGACATGAAGTAAGATGCTTGGATAATTTTGCTACGGGACACCGACATAATTTAAAAGATTTTATTAATAATCCAAATTTTAGATTGATTGAAGGAGATATTAGAAATGCTATTGATTGTCAAAATGCAGTTAAAGAGGTGGATTATGTCTTGCATCAGGCAGCACTTGGATCTGTGCCGCGTTCCATTAATGATCCGGTTACGACGAATGATGTAAATGTGTCTGGTTTTTTGAATATGCTGGTAGCGTCTACTGATGCCAAAGTGAAACGGTTTATATACGCCGCTAGCTCTTCTACCTATGGAGACTCAGTTGGATTGCCAAAAGTAGAGGATGTGATAGGGAAACCACTTTCTCCTTATGCAATAACAAAATATGTGAACGAACTGTATGCTGAAATTTTCAGTAAAACCTATGGTTTGGAAACAATTGGGTTGCGTTATTTTAATGTTTTTGGTCGGAAACAGGATCCAAATGGGGCCTATGCTGCAGTAATTCCGAAATTTGTGATGCAATTGATGAATCATGAGCCGATTACAATCAACGGTGATGGGAATTATTCCCGTGATTTTACTTATATTGATAATGTCATTCAGATGAATGAATTAGCATTGACTACAGAAAACCCAGCGGCGGTAAATTCGGTTTACAATACGGCCTTTGGAGATCGAAATACATTGAATGATTTGGTGCGTTATTTGAAGGAATATTTAACAAAATATGACCCTGAAATAGCTCACGTGGAGGTAGTCAATGGTCCAAACAGAGCGGGAGATATACCGCATTCTTTGGCGAGTATCGCTAAAGCAAAAGAGTTGTTGGATTACGATCCACAATATTCCTTACAGCAAGGGTTGAAGGAAGCAATTGATTGGTACTGGAATAATTTGAAGTAGGCGGTTAGTGGTTGTCGATTGTCATAGGATTTGTTTTGGGTTATGAGTAGTGGATTGTAACTTTTAGGTTTGGAGTGATTAGCAGGGACAATATTTGAATGAAATAATTATGTTTTTACTTTTTTTCTTGATAAAAAAAGTAACAAAAAATTATTCACGCTTTAATATTGTTTTTTTGTATTCATGAATCTTCGATTTCACTACCTGAAAATTCATAACTTAAAAACTACCTCAAAACTATGTTCCGCAGCCCGAGCCGTTCGCCTTTCAGGCTCAACTCGCGGACTGCTGCCACTCCGTTTTGTCGTCGTTTTTTGACGTTATTAATTTAAGGGCGGGTTTCGGTTTTGAGTAGTTAGAATTGAGCTGTTTTTGATAGCGATTCACTACTAGTGTTTTACGAAAATAAAATATGATAAAGAATTAAAATTAAAGAAATGAAAATTACAAAAATTTGTTGCATTGGGGCTGGATACGTAGGTGGACCTACTATGGCAGTTATAGCACAAAAATGTCCGCAGATCCAGGTTACTGTTGTTGACTTAAATGAAGAACGAATTGCGGCTTGGAATGACGAAAATTTAGATAATATCCCTATTTACGAACCGGGATTAGATAAAATTGTTGGAGAAGCCAGAGGCAGAAATTTATTCTTTTCTACCCATGTTGAAAAAGCAATCGATGAAGCTCAGATTATTTTTATCTCGGTTAATACGCCTACTAAAACGTATGGTAAAGGGAAAGGTATGGCAGCGGATTTAAAATACATCGAGTTGTGCGCCAGACAAATTGCTAAAATAGCCAAGGATAATAAAATAGTGGTAGAGAAATCAACGCTACCGGTACGAACTGCCGAAGCCATTAAAAGTATTTTGGACAATACCGGTAATGGCGTACAATTTCAAATTTTATCTAATCCAGAGTTTCTTGCTGAAGGAACAGCAGTTCAGGATTTATTGAATCCGGATCGAATATTAATAGGTGGAGATACTACTGAAGACGGACAAAAAGCGATACAAGCTCTTGTTGCTGTTTACGCCAATTGGGTTGCAGCCGATAAAATATTAACTACTAATTTGTGGTCGTCTGAGTTATCAAAGTTGACTGCTAACGCATTTTTGGCGCAAAGAATCTCTTCTATCAATGCCATGTCTGAGCTTTGTGAAAAAACGGGTGCTGATGTGAATGAGGTGGCAAAAGCGATAGGAATGGACAGCAGAATAGGATCAAAATTCCTTAAGGCATCAGTAGGATTTGGAGGCTCTTGTTTCCAAAAAGACATTTTGAATTTGGTTTACATTGCTAAATCCTATGGATTGAGCGAAGTAGCTGATTATTGGGAGCAGGTTATTATCATGAACGATCATCAAAAAAGACGTTTCTCAAATACTATTGTGCAAACACTTTATAATACCGTTTCTGATAAAAAAATATGTTTCTTAGGTTGGGCTTTCAAGAAAGACACCAACGATACTAGAGAATCTGCAGCTATTTATGTGGCGGACGATCTAATAAATGAAAACGCAAAAATTGCCGTTTATGATCCTAAAGTGTCCAGAAAGAAAATTTTGGCTGATTTGGATTATTTAGAAACCAGAACGGCAGAAAAAAATGCCAACAGCATTCTGTCATTTGAAGATCCTTATGAAACTTGTGAAGGCGCACACGCAATAGCGGTCCTTACGGAATGGGATGAGTTTGTTCAATATGATTGGCAACGAATTTATGATTCCATGCAAAAGCCTGCTTTTGTTTTTGACGGAAGAAATATATTGAATGGTTCTGCTCTTAAGGAAATAGGATTTGTTTATCAAGGTATCGGTTCTTAAGTCCTCACCCCGGCCCTCTCCAAAGGAGAGGGAGACTAAGCGAAGTTTGTTTATTAAATAAATTTGTACAAGTTAGATGGCTGATAAAATTTGTTTTCGGTTGTGGTTCTCGAAATATTTTTATAAAAATGCTTTCGCTATTTTATAAAAACTTCGCGAAACGCCCAATAGCTATCGGGATCAGACAGTGAAATCGAAGATTAATTATTACCAAAAAAATAATTTTAAAAACAGGAATATTTGATGGTTATGCCAAGGTATTTTACTTTTTATTACTACGCATTCCGGTATTTCTTTTTTGATCATGACAAATTGGAGTTTTAGCGAATACCGCTTAAAATAAAAATAATTGAGCTAAAGAAGTGAAAGCGTACTAGTATAATAAAAATACAATCGGTACTGAAAGTTGTTTAAATATTATTTTACTACTTTTCGATTAAAACGGTCATGGGGTCAGTCGAGTAGCTCTAATAATACATGGGTTTGTGTAATTCGAGATTAAAAACAATTAGGGAACAACAAATAGATATTTATATAAAATAAAGGAATAACAACAAGATGTTATTTCAACACAAGGCAAATGAAAAATTGGTATGTAGTCTATACAAAACCCAAATGGGAGAAAAAAGTGGCGGAGCAGTTAACGAAAATTGGAATAGAATGCTATTGTCCTCTGATTACTCAGGTACGACAATGGTCAGACCGTAAGAAGAAGGTAATTGTTCCTCTTTTTAATTCCTATGTTTTTGTGCAATTAGCGGAGTCCGATAGGAATTTAGTGTTTCAGTCTGCAGGTGCGGTTCGTTATTTGTTTTGGTTGGGGAAGCCGGCGATTGTTCGTGATGAAGAGATTGTTACCATTAAAAAGTGGTTGGAAACTCCTGATGTTTATGATGTTTCTATAGATGCTATACAAGTGGGAGACAAAATCACTTTAGAATCTGGTCCTTTCTCTGCTCAAGAGGCCGTTGTTCAGGAAGTTACTAAAACACATTATGTACTGGTATTGGAATCATTAGGATGCGTTTTGAAAATGAAAATTAAGTAATACCAATGCTATTTATAAAACAGCCCAATTGTCAGTTCGAGCGGAGTCGAGAACCACTATTGCATCTCGACTCCGCTCGATGTGACAAAAATTAGTTCGGACTATACTGTACTTGTGTTTGGTATAAATTAATTGCTTTTTAATTACTACAAATAAAACAGGATTTCATCCTCAATCATTTGATTTTAACTATAAAAAATTAAAATTTTAGATGGTTAAAGCCTCAAAATTCACCATTTATACTTTGTGAATTTTGGGGCTTTTGCATTATTTCAAGTGAATCTGGATGCGGTTCTTATTTAGTTGGAAGTGGATTAGCCTTTTTTGTGAGCGTCTACTTGGACGTTTCGCTTTCTTAATCTGAATTATTTGTGTAAGACTATTCTTTGAAATAAATTAGAGTGTTTTTTTTCATAGCTATAAATATTATTCTCGTTATATGTTGAAATATAATTATTTACGTTTGTATTTTTTTTTAAAAGTACTGTTTTAGTGGTTTGATATACAATTATAACATAATAAATCGGCTTATTGTACCTATATTTGAGCTCTTTAAAAAAAACATGATTTGAGCCCATTATTGCGGGTTTGATTTGCGAATTTGTGCTTTTTAATGAATAAACGACATGGAAATTAATTTTTAATATATGGACTTGAATTCGAAGATTGCAATTGTAGGTCTTGGTTACGTTGGTTTGCCCTTAGCTAGGTTGTTTGCTACAAAACATGCTGTAGTGGGATTTGATATTAATGAGTCTCGAGTAGCAGAATTAAAATCAGGTGTTGATGCTACTCTCGAAATTGATACTGCAACGTTGCAAAAAGTATTAGTTGAAAAGCAAGGGCATGCTAACGGTTTGTATTGCACAAACCATATTGTCGATATTGCCGACTGTAATTATTACATTGTAACGGTTCCTACGCCAGTGGATAAAAACAATCGTCCTGATTTGACCCCTTTGTATAAATCATCTGAAACGATAGGGAAGGTTCTTAAAAAAGGAGATGTTGTTATCTATGAATCCACGGTATACCCCGGAGTTACGGAAGAGGAATGTGTACCCGTTTTGGAAAGAGTTTCAGGTTTAAAGTTCAACATTGATTTTTTTGCGGGTTATTCGCCTGAGCGAATTAATCCAGGAGATAAGGAACATACCGTTGATAAAATTTTAAAAGTCACTTCTGGTTCTACTCCAGAAATAGGACGAAAGATAAACGAATTGTATCAAAGCGTGATTACGGCTGGTACTTATCTGGCGCCTTCGATTAAGGTAGCCGAAGCGGCCAAAGTAATCGAGAACTCACAACGTGATATTAATATTGCTTTTGTAAATGAATTGGCAAAAATATTCAACTTAATGAATATTGATACGCAAGCCGTTTTAGATGCGGCTGGAACCAAATGGAATTTTTTGCCTTTTAAACCGGGATTGGTTGGAGGACATTGTATAGGAGTTGATCCTTATTATTTAGCTCAGAAAGCACAAGAATTAGGATATCATCCTGAAATTATCTTGGCGGGAAGGCGATTGAATGACAGTATGGGAGACTATGTTGCTTCTCAAATCGTGAAGCTGATGATTAAAAAGGGAATTTCGGTTAATGGGGCTACGTTGTTGATGCTTGGTATTACTTTCAAAGAGAACTGTCCCGATGTTCGCAATACTAAAATTGTAGATGTCATCGCCGCATTAACCGATTATGGGATTACAGTAACTATTTATGATCCTTTAGCCAATCCAGCTGCGGTGAATCACGAATATAATTTGGTTACTACTGCTGTTTTACCCCATCAAAAATTTGATGCGGTCGTTCTTGGTGTGGCACACGCCGCATTTTTGAACTTGGATTTTTCACAATTGCAGAACACAAAAAGTGTGTTGTATGATGTGAAAGGCGTTTTAGGAGATCCGGTAGACGGGAGATTGTAAATTCCTCACCCCAGCTCTCTCTTAAGGAGAGGGAGGCTGTGTGTAAAGCATTTCTTTGTAAAAGGATAACTATTAAAATAGATGTGCGTATTATCGGTGATGAATATAAAGAGGCTGATTTTACGGGTCGCGGTTATTGTGAGGAGAAAGGAATTGAATTCTATTTCAATGTGCGGGACCATCGTTTTTGAAGTAGTAGTCTCCGTAAAGGAGTAGCGGACAAATAATAAAAAAGAATAATATAAAGGTTTAAATCCCCTTAAGATTACTATATGGAAAATAATAATTCAATTACACATGTCATTCTTACCGGTGGAGTAGGAAGTAGGTTGTGGCCATTATCACGTAAAAGCCAGCCCAAGCAGTATCTCGATATTTTTGATGGAAAGTCTTTGTTTGAGATGACTGTCGAGCGAAATAGAAATATTGCGGATAAAGTGATGGTCGTGGGTAATATTGACAACTGCCATTTGAGCAGGAAAGTGCTAGAAAAATCGAATACAGAGTATATTGATATTATTGAATCTACTCCAAGAAATACTGCTGCCGCTATCGCTTTTGCAGCCTTTGCTTCAAATCCAGAAGACATTCTAATTGTGACTCCATCAGATCATATTATTGAAGAAATGGAACACTACGAAGAAGCAATAAAAGAAGCGGTTGAAAAAGCTTCAAAAGGATATATTGTCACTTTTGGGATTGTTCCCACTAAGCCAGAAACGGGATATGGATATATTGAACGCAGGGGCGATACTGTTCTTTCTTTTCGAGAGAAACCAAACCAAGTCACCGCCACCGATTTTATTGCGAAAGGTAATTTTTTATGGAATAGCGGTATGTTCTGTTTTAAAGCAGGAGTGTTACTGGAAGAATTAAAAGCATTCCATCCTGAAGTATATGAAAAAGCAAAAATAACCTGGGATACGAATATCAATGGAAATTTAGCTTTGGATTTGTCACTTGAAATTCCTTCTATAAGTATTGATTATGCGGTGATGGAACGCAGTAAAAAAATTAAAGTTGTTTCGTCTAAATTTGGTTGGTCGGATTTGGGTTCTTTTGAATCGGTATATGACTATTTAGTTACCATAGGTCATGCTGTGGATAAAAATGGGAATATGGTTATTGGGACTAATAATTATACTGCTTTCATAGGGCTTAAGGATACTATTTTTGTTTATACGGATACTGCAAACTTAATTTTGAAAAAAGAATTGTCACAGGATGTTAAAAGTGTTTATAATAAACTGGAAAGGGAAAATCCAGGGTTGTTGGATTAGAAAAATCATTTGTTTTTCCTGGGTTTAAAGGGAGATTTGGTTAAGTGTTTTAAAAATCATTTGTTTTTCCCCAACCCTAAAGGGAGCCAAATGATTTTTGGAGGGAGAGTGTTTTAGGAAATCATTTGTTTTTCCCCGACCCTAAAGGGAGCCAAATGATTTTTGGAGGGAGAGTAATTTAAAAATCATTTGTTTTTCCCCGACCCTAAAGGGAGTCAAATGATTTTTGGAGGGAGAGTAATTTAAAAATCATTTGTTTTTCCTGGGCCTAAAGGGAGCCATCTGATTTTGGAGGGAGAGTGTTTTAGGAAATCATTTGTTTTTCCCCGGCCCTAAAGGGAGCCAAATGATTTTGGAGGGAGAGTGTTTTTAAGTTCAAAGTTTTTCATTTCACCCTTTAGGGCGGGGAAAAAATGAAAAGCGGCATGATAAAAAAAGCTTGACTGAATTAAATTAAGCGGTATGAAAAAGAATGATTTGCAAAATGATGATAGTATGTGGAAGGGAGCTTGTGCTAGTGGATTCTTGAAGGCTCAATCTTTAAGGATAACTATGACAGAAGCGGAAATCTCTTTATGGGAGCGATTAAAATCAAATCAATTTCAAGGATTAAAATTTAGACGACAGCACCCAATTGGTATCTATATTGTAGATTTTTATTGTCATCAACATAAACTTATCATTGAAGTGGATGGCGCGTATCATTCGGCTTTAGAGCAAATTGAAAAAGATCAAAAACGAACTGATTTTTTGAATTTTCAAGGGTTAAGGGTTATTCGTTTTACAAATGAACAAGTAATCACCGAGATAGAATGTGTGTTGGATGAAATTAGAGAATGTTGTAAAGGCTGATTTTCGAAGATTTTAAAAATCATTTGTTTTTCCTGGGCCTAAAGGGAGCCAAATGATTTTTGGAGGGAGAGTATTTTAAAAATCATTTGCTTTTCCCCGACCCTAAAGGGAGTCAAATGATTTTTGGAGCGAGAGTGTTTGAAAAATCATTTGTTTTTCCCCGACCCTAAAGGGAGCCATCTGATTTTTGGAGGGAGAGTATTTTAAAAATCATTTATTTTTCCTGGGTTTAAAGGGAGGGCTCTGATTTTTGGACGCTACTAAAGAGTATCTAATACAATCTCTGGATTTGTTCTTTACTACTTAAAGTGATAGGCGGTCACTGTTATCAAATTGTAAGTGGGTAAGACGACCAAAAGACGGGGATAATCTCTTAGAAAAATATAGGTTTTTATATCACTAAATGTGGTGATATTTTATTTTTGTGGGTGTGTTTTTTTAGTGCTGTATCTGATTACTTTATAGTTAGTTAGTTGCCTTTTTTAGCGCTTTATGGGACTTTGCCTTTTCAATACTTAAAGGAGGAATTTTTTAAGTGCTATATAGTGGCTATATTTGCCGAAAAGATTGATTGTGCTATTGGTGTTACTATTTTTATAGCGGTTTGTCAAAGCGAAGGAGAGCGTAAAAATGAGACTAAGCCATATTTCAAATTTATGTTTTATCGTTATCATATAAAAATGGAGGTATCATTGATTTTTTAATGGTTAGTTTGCCTGTTGTATTCTACTAAAATAGTGTTTTTAGCATAGCGATAAAATGTTAAGTAAAAGACAGCAATTGTTTTTATTTAATCTATTTTTGCAACCTTAAAAAAATTTAGTGCGTCCCTTATGGGAGTCGCTAGGGCGGAGCCGTAGTAAAAACAAACGGTTTTGTACGTTTTTTGCTAATAAAACACTTTAAAAAACGAATTATTCTTTAGATTTGAATTCTAATAAATTGAATATGAAAAAAATTATTACAGTAATCGTCTTGCTTGTTACTCTTTTTCAATCATCAACTGCCACTGCACAAGATTTGTTAAAAAGTACTGATTTAAGTACCTTGAAAGTAGATTACTTGTCAGATAGTGATATTTCGAAAATAAAAGCGCAGTTGCAAAGTAATAACGTAACTATAGATCAAGCAAGACCGATGGCTTTGGCTAAAGGGATGCCTGCTAGTGAATTTGCTAAATTAAAGGAACGATTAGCGATGCCTACTTCAAAAAAAGAGGTTGTAAAGCCATATGATAAGGATGGGAATGAGTCTAATGACCAAGAACAGGAATATGGAAGAGCGCAGGAAAAAATCATCAATAACAAAGTCAAGGATTCGATTAATTCACTTATTTATGGGTCTCAGCTATTTGATAATCCTACTTTAAATTTTGAACCTAATTTAAAATTAGCTACACCTGTAAATTATATCTTAGGACCGGGGGATGAATTACAAATAAGTGTATATGGTGTTCAAGAATTTAATGCGAGCACCCCTGTTACTATTGAAGGAAAAATAAGTATTCAATATGTTGGAGAAATAGTCGTTTCAGGAATGACCATTGAATCGGCAACTCAAAAAATAAAAGCGGCGATTTCAAGAGTGTACAGTACGGTACCTTCTGGACAATCTCAGGTGAGTGTTAGTTTGAGTCGCATTCGAACCATTAAAGTAACTATAATAGGAGGTAAGCAACCGGGAAATTATTCGATCTCGTCTTTAGCAACCGTATATAATGCGCTGTTTTTAGCGGGCGGTCCTGGTAAAAATGGTAGTTATAGAAATATAGAATTGATTCGAAATAACAAAGTGTACCGAACGGTTGATATCTATGATTTTTTAGTGAAGGGGGACCAATCGAGCAATATAGGACTAAAAGATAATGATGTTATTAGAATTCCAGCTTATACGCAAAGAGTTACGGTTGAAGGGGAAGTAAAACGCCCAGGGATTTTTGAAATAAAAAAAGGAGAGTCCTTCTCTGATTTATTGTTGTTTGCTTCTGGGTTTAATGATTTTGCTTATACGGCCGCGGTAAATGTATTACAAAAAACAGGGAAAGAATTTAGAGTGCTGGATATAAAGGATTCCGATTTCAATACGTATCAGCCCTTGTCTGGAGATGTGTTTAAGGTGACTAAAATTTTAAACCGATTTGAGAATCGTATCAAAATTGACGGAGCTGTATTTAGACCTAATACCTATTCTTTTTATGAAGGGATGCGTGTCTCTGATTTGATTGCAAAAGCGGATGGATTGAAAGAAGATGCGTATAGCAATAGAGCGCGTATCATTCGATTAAAATCAGATTTAACAACAGAAATAGTCAATGTCGACTTGGCAAAAGCGTTACAAGGGGATTTAGAGTCTGATCTTACTTTAAGAAGAGAAGATAAGGTGACGGTATATTCCGTTTTAGATTTCGTGGAAAAGTTTAAGATCACCATTGATGGAGAAGTAAAAGATCCCGATGTATATGATTATCATGAGGGACTGACCTTGAACGATTTATTAATTCAAGCTGGGGGGTTAACTGGTTCTGCTTCTAAAAGAGTGGAAGTAGCTAGAATGATAGTATCAGAAGAAATTGATGATGCGAATCCTAATAAGGTTCAGCTGTTTAATCTAGAGATTGATGCGGCACACAATGAGCAGCTAAAGAATTTTGCTTTGCAACCCTTTGACGTGGTCAATGTTCGTAAAATGGCTTTTTATGAGAAACCTGAGATGGTAACCATCAGTGGAGCGGTAAATTATGCTGGTAAATACGTCTTGGCGACAAAGAAAGACAGGGTTTATGATGTGGTGCAAAGAGCGGGCGGTTTAACCTCGTTAGCTAATGTAGCAGGGGTGAAAATAAAAAGACCGATCAAAGTCAAGGAAATTGAAGAAATTGAAAGTGTCGATTTGAACTTAGGGGTACTAAAGAAAGAAAAGTTACCAGTAGCGGTTAGGGATAGTATTAGTAATAGAGTGAAGGACAGTATTCAAAATAGTTCTTTTAAGAAGATGAATGAGGTAGTGAAGTATGCTACCATACCGGTCGACTGGAAGTCGATTGTTAAAAACCCAAATAACAATACCAATGTCATCCTGTTTCCAGGGGACGAAATTGAAGTGGCTGCTTTTAATGAGGGGGTTAAGGTGACAGGAAATGTCTTGTTGACTTCGGAGATTCCTTATGAAAAAGGAAGAGGTTTTGGTTATTACCTGAGTTCCGTTGGGGGAGTAGATGCTAAGGGTTGGAAGAAAAAGGCCTATATTATTTATCCTAATGGAAAAGCAGCTGTAGCTCATTCGTTTTTATTTTTTAAATCTTATCCAAAGGTAACACCAGGTTCCCAAATTATTGTGCCCGAAAAACCAGTAACCAAGAAAATGACTACTGGTGAAGTGGTAAGTATAGGAAGTGTTATTGCAAGTCTTGCTTTATTAATTGTTACTGCTTTTAAATAATAAAGAGATATGAACACGGATCATCAAAATACTGTAAACGACGAAATATCCTTAAAGGAATTAATAGAGAAAGCACAGGAATGGTTCTCCTACTTAATTTCTCAATGGAAAATTATTGTTCTAGCTGGAATTATTGGCGCTACTCTGGGGTTAGCGTATTCTTACAGTAAAAAACCGGTTTATACGGCAACTTTGTCTTTTGCTTTAGAAGATGAAAAAGGTGGCGGTGGATTAGGCGGAGCGTTGGGTTTGGCAAGTTCTTTTGGTTTGGATTTAGGTGGCGGTGGAGGAAGTATCTTCACGGGATCTAATTTAACTGAGTTGTTTAAATCCCGCTCGATGGTGGAGCAAACGTTATTAACTGCGGTTACCTATGAAGGGAAGAAAATTTCTTTGGCTGAGATGTATATTCAAAATAATGGGTGGCGAGACAGTTGGAAAGACAAGCCCAACTTTGCTAGTCTTCAATTTTTACCCAATGAAGACCGTAAGGACTATACTCGAGTTCAAGATAGTATTTTAGGAGTGATGTATGGTAGTTTATCTACAAATGGTTTGACTGTTGGTCAAAAAGACAAGAAAATTGCTATTATATCGATTGATGTAGCCTCTACCGATGAATTGTTTGCTAAATATTTTACCGAAGCCTTAGTTAAAAAAGTTTCTGATTTTTATATTGAGACTAAAAGCAAGAAGTCGCGAGAGAACATGCTTATTTTAGAACGTCAAACCGATTCTATTCGCCGGGAATTGAATGGAGCCATTACAGGGGTAGCAGTTGCTAATGATAATACTTTTGGGTTAAATCCCGCGATGAATGTACGTCGTGCGCCATCGGCTCGCCGGCAGGTAGATGTACAAGCGAATACCACCATACTAGCTGAATTGGTCAAACAAACGGAACTGGCTAAAGTAACGTTGCGTAAAGAAACCCCTTTGATTCAAGTGATTGATCGACCTATTTTACCTTTGAAAAAAGAAAAGTTTGGGAAGGCGAAAGGAATTGTATTTGGGGGATTATTAGCAGGTCTTTTAATAGTTGTTTATTTGGTTTTTATTAGGTTGATTAAATTGATTCTTAAATAGTATTTTATCTTATATATTTGATAATATGAAGCCGGTAATTTTAAATTTTCCAAAAATTCAAGATCCAAGAGGGAACTTAACTTTTATGCAGTTTCCTAACCAAATTCCATTTGAAATTCAAAGAGTTTTTTGGACTTATGATGTGCCTGGAGGTGAAATAAGAGGAGGTCATGCTTATTATGAACAAAAAGAAATAATTGTAGCCATAAGCGGAAGTTTTGATGTTGTTGTAACAAATGCTGACGGTAGCACTGAAAAATTTTCTTTAAATAGAAGTTATTACGGTTTATATTTGCCAGCCCAAACGTGGAGACATATTGAGAATTTTTCAACTAATTCTTTATCATTGCATATTTCTAGTGAGACTTTTTCGAAGGAAGATTACATCAGAGATTTTAAGGAATTTAAAATATTGAAAAATGTATAGTGTTTTTGATTGCAAGATATTAGATTTATCTAAAGTGCACACTGATGCAGGTAATATTACTGTTTTGGAAAATAGTAAAAACATTCCTTTTGATATTAAAAGGATTTATTATCTATATGATGTTCCCATGGGGGCTGATAGAGGAGGGCATGGACATTATGAACTGCAACAGTATATAGTTGCAGCCAGTGGTTCTTTTACATTTGTGTTAGACGACGGTCTTTCTAAAAAAGAGTTTTTTTTGAATGATCCTTCAAAAGCATTACATATTCAACCTGGTATCTGGAGGGAAATTAAAGGTTTTTCGAGTGGTAGTATATGCTTAGTTTTAGCATCGAATTCTTATTCGGAGAGTGATTATATCAGAGATTATGAAGAATTTAAAAATTTTAAACTATGAATAAAATACATAAAACTGTAATAATAGAGGGTGATGTCAAAATAGGAAATAATAATGAGATTTTACCTTATAGCGTTTTAATAGGACCATTAGAAATTGGAGATGATAATTGGATTGGACCTCATGTCGTGATTGGAACTCCAGGTGAAGATACTAAAGATCCAAGGCATGATAGCAGTGATAAATTAATTATCATCGGTAACAGGAATATTTTTAGAGAGCATGTTGCGGTGCAGAAGCCTTGCTATGAGGAACTAACTGTTATTGGGGATGATTGTTTTTTTATGCATGGGTCTCATATTCCTCATGATGCAAGAATTTCAAATCAAGTGACTTTAGCACCAAATGTTGTAGTTGGCGGTATATCAAAATTATTAAAGGGATCAAATATAGGGATGGGGGCTGCCTTGCACCAACATTGCGTCATTGGCCATTATTCAATAGTTGCTACTAATGCGGCTGCAATTAAAAATGTAAAACCTTTTTCGAGGTTCATACCAGGCAAAGCCATTTCAGTTAATACCTATGCAATAAAAAAATATGGTTTTGAAAATTTTGAAAATGAAATTATTGAATATGTACTAAATAATGTTATGCCGAAAAGCGAAATAATTAAAAGTATTGTTGAAGAATTTAATATTTTGCATACTATTTCTAATAGAGGGATTTATTAATTAAGGTTTTTATTTTGCTTACTTTAAGTATGAAAATAATTAGATGTTTTTATTACTGTAGTAACAGAATAGCACTACATTAGTTAGCCAATGGATTTCATGCTTTCCTCATAAATACTTAAAATATAAAGTTGTCAAATAGAAATTAATAGTATATCGTTCATCAGAAAACTGCAAATCAATTACAGTAAAAGCTAAAAATTAGCTCGTTTTTGCTGTTTAGTAAATAAAATTTATAAACCTTTATCTGCAGGCAGTAAAGGTAGATGAATAACAAAAAATACGTTACAATTAGTGTATGTAGCTAAAATTTTTACCATTTGTGAAAGAGCTAAAATTATGATTGTCGTTTATATATCTTTACCGTCTAATATTAAATTTAAGGCAATAAAAATATATGGACGATTTGTTTATATAGTTGTTTGAAAATAATAAAAGAAAATTATATTGAATTTTAATGTATGATAAAATTTTTAGATTTACAAAAAGTCAATGCTCAATATGCAGAAGAACTCAAAAAAGTTGCCGCTGAAGTTATTGATAGTGGGTGGTATTTATTAGGAGATCATGTAAAGCAATTTGAGTCTGGTTTGGTGTCTTTTCAAGAAGGAGGAAATGCAGTAGCTGTTGCCAACGGTTTAGATGCTTTACGTCTTATTTTTAAAGCATATATTGAATTGGGTGTAATGAAACCAGGCGATGAGATAATTGTCCCAGCGAATACCTATATTGCTTCTATTTTAGCTATTACAGACAATCAGTTAACGCCAGTTTTAGTTGAGCCCGATTTTGACACTTATAATTTAGATTTGAACTTGATTGAAAGCAAAATTACTTCAAAGACTAAAGCTATTATGGTAGTTCACTTGTATGGTAGCGTTTGTTGGAATCAAGAATTAGAAATATTGGCTGGTAAGCATAGTTTAAAACTAATTGAAGATAATGCTCAAGCAATAGGAGCTCGATGGAATGGTATTCGAACGGGTAATCTAGGTGATGCTGCTGGTTTTAGTTTTTACCCAGGAAAGAATTTGGGTGCTTTAGGAGACTCTGGAGCAGTAACTACAAAAGATGCTGAATTAGCAAAAGTGGTTCGTACATTGGCTAATTATGGTTCCGCTCAAAAATATGTTAATCAATATCAAGGTTTAAATAGCCGTATGGATGAAATGCAGGCGGCATTTTTAAACGTCAAATTACGTTATTTAGATCAGGAAACCTTACAGCGCCAAAAAATTGGAGCTTATTACCTTGAGAATATCAAAAATTCTAGAATAATACTTCCGAAAGCAGATGTAGTTGCTGAACATGTTTGGCACCTTTTTGTTATTCGTAGCAACAATCGTAAAGAATTACAAGATTATCTGTCAGAAAATGGAGTACAAACCCTAATTCATTATCCAACCCCGCCCCATCTACAGGAATGTTATGTTGATTTTAATAATTTTTCATTACCTATTACTGAACAAATGCACAATGAGGTACTAAGTTTACCAATTAGTCCAGTTATGAGTAAGAAAGAAGTGGAGAAAGTGGTGGAAATCTTGAACAACTATTCTTCTGGTACTGTTTAAAGAACTATGAGTGAAAACCAATCTTCTTATCGTAATATAATTAAAGCCACGTCCATATTTGGAGGTGTTCAAATTTTTACTATTTTGATTTCGATTATACGTTCTAAATTTATAGCTGTATTCCTTGGTTCAGCAGGGATGGGAATTGTTGGTTTGCTTAGTTCAGCGACAGGTTTAATTGGCGGAATTACAAATTTTGGATTGGGAACTATTGCTGTTAGAGATGTTTCAGCAGCTAATAGTAGTGGAGATGAAACTCGTGTTGCTTTGGTCATAACCGTTTTAAGACGTTGGGTTTGGGTGACAGGGGCTTTAGGTACATTGATAGTTTTGTTACTTTCACCATGGCTGAGTCAGATCACTTTTGGGACTAGTAATTATATATGGTCTTTTGTATTGATTTCTATTACTTTATTATTCAATCAACTTAATGTAGGACAGCTGGTAGTTCTACAAGGAATGAGAAAAATAAAATATTTAGCAAAAGCAAGTCTTTCAGGCAGTGTTTTGGGATTATTAGTTACAATCCCTTTGTATTACTGTTTGGGGGTTGATGGTATTGTCCCCGCTCTAATTATTGCATCTTTTGTTTCGTTTGCTATTTCGTGGTATTTTGCTAGAAAAGTTCAAATTAGTCGGGTTAATTTGACTAAATCATTAGCTTTTTCCGAAGGAAAAAATATGCTAAAAATGGGTTTTATGATTAGTCTTAGTAGTTTATTTGTAACAGCGGCTACTTATATAATTCAGTTGTTTATTAGTAACAGAGGGGGTGTTGATCAAGTTGGATTGTTTACTGCGGGGTTTGCTATAATCAATACTTATGTTGGTTTAGTTTTTACAGCTATGGCTACGGATTATTTTCCAAGACTTTCGGCAGTAGCAAAATCAAATGAGTTATGTAAAAAAACGATTAACCAACAAGCTGAAATTTCAATTTTGATTTTAGGACCTGTCATTATGATGTTCTTGGTTTTTATCAAACTTATAATTATTATTTTATACTCTACTAAGTTTGTTGCTATTGAAGATATGGTTTTGTGGTTAGCAGTGGCCACGTTTTTCAAGGCAGCAGCTTGGGCTATAGGCTTTATATTATTGGCGAAAGGAGCTACTAAAATATTCTTTTGGAATGATTTGTGTGGAAATTTATATATGCTTATGTTTGATTTAGCAGGATATTATTTTTGGGGATTAACAGGTTTAGGGATTTCATTTTTTGTAGGTTACTTTATTTATTTTTCCCAAGTTTTTCTTTTGAGTAAAATAAAGTATCATTTTTCATTTAACACTTCCTTTTTAAAGATCTTCGCAATTCAGTTTTCATTAGCGATTAGTTGTTTTGGAGTTGTGAAATTTGTAGATAAACCTTATTCTTACTTGTTAGGTTCAGGATTTATATTATTTTCAGTTTGGCACTCTTATATTGAATTGGATAAGCGATTGGGAATTAAGATGGTTCTGAATGATTTTTTAAGTAAAAGGTTAAATAGATAGTTTATGATTGTTGAAAATGAAATTCCTTTAATTTCTGTTATTGTATTATGTTACAATCAAGAACAAACAATTGGGCGCACTCTTGATAGCATTTTATCGCAACAAACTGATTATTCTTTTGAAATTATTATAGGAGAAGATGCTTCTCCAACTGATAATACACGTTTGATCTGTGAAGAATATGCTGAGAAATACCCTAATATTATCCGTCTCATGGCTAAAGAACCAAATAAAGGTGTGATTAAGAATTATTCTGATTGTTTGGCTTTATGTAATGGAAAGTATATAAGTACTTGTGCTGGAGATGATTGGTGGCATAATTCAAATAAATTACAATTGCAAGTTAAGTTTTTAGAGAATAATGAGAGTTATGGTTTAGTTTTTACGGATTATAGAATCGTTAAATTTGACCCAGTAAGTGGGAATGAAATTTTTTCTAATTCAAATATTATTTCTAACCCTGAAGAAGATGCTTATGAACGATTAATTGTATGTAATTTTATTTCGGCAGGTACTGTACTTTTTAGAAATGATATTTTTAAAAAACATATAGATTTTAAAAAATTTAAATCGTTGGGTTTTTTTATGGAAGATTACCCAATGTGGCTGGAAATGATTCAGCATACAAAGTTCAAGTATATTTCTACTGAAACAATAACTTATACAGTTGCGGAGGGTTCACTAAGTAATAACAAAACTGATTTTAGAAAAACTGAAGAGTTTGAAAATTCAGTTTTAGATATAAAGAAATATTATATTAAAAAATATCCTGTTAAAACTATTGATACTAAAAGATTACTGGAATTGCACCATCATTTTTTAACCAGTATTTTTATTAGAGACGGACATTTTGAAAGAGCAAGATATCATTCTAAATTTTTAATTAATGCTGGAATTAAAGGTTTTATCAAAGTTATCATATGTCATACACCAATGATTAAGTTGTATGCTAGATATCTTAATATGGGTACAAATGAATAAAAAAATCAGATTTTTAACAATTTTTACTCCATGTGAAAACATTCACCTTATTAAAGATGTGGGTATGATTCCTTATGTGCTCTACAAGGATTATGGGTATGATTCCACAATTGCGAGTTATAATAATGGAAAATATTCATATTTGGAAACTGATGTTAAAGGATTAAAACAAGTTTTTATTGGAAAGAGGTTTAAAAGTGATTTTTTAAATTCGTTAGTTTTTATTTTTTTTAATTTTAGGAAATACGATATTTTGCAGGTTTATCATTTTTCGGTTAAACAATTGTTTTTGTTGTGTGTTTTTAAAATCTTAAATTTTCGAAACAAAAAAGCAAGAGTTTATTTAAAGATGGATGTAAATGATTCCATCAAGACTTGGAAGTTTAGCTTTGTAAAACAAATATTTCATAATGTATTATTAAAGAAAATTGATTTATTGAGTTTAGAAAGTAAGAACCTACATGTATACTGCGAAGAAAACAATATTTTTAGAGGTAAAATTCAATATATTCCTAATGGTTTTTATGATAATGGCGTAAGAAATGATATATCGTTTAATGATAAAGAAAACATTATCATCACCGTAGGTCGCATAGGAACGTTTGAGAAAAATAATGAAGTACTGCTAGAAGGTTTTAGAGAATTTTGTAAGGATAATGAGAATTGGAAATTAGAAGTTATAGGGCCAATTGAGGATAGATTTAAATGTTATATTGCTAATTTTTTTAAAATTAACCCAAGTCTTTTAAAAAGAATTGTTTTTACTGGAGCAATTTTAGATCGCAATATTTTAAAAGAGAGATACAACACGGCTAAAATTTTTATTTTATCCTCAAGATCTGAAGGATTTCCTCTTGTTTATCTTGAGGCTATCAAATCAGGTTGTAATATTATTTCTACAGATTTAAATACAGCGTATGATGTCACAGATGATGGTAGATTGGGAGGGATTTTTCCGATTGGAGATTTCATGGAGTTGTCTAGAATATTAAAAGAAAAAGTATCGGATGTAGAAAAATTATCTAATGATTGTAAACTAATTCAGAATTTTGCATATGAAAATTTTTCATGGACAAAGATATGTGGCAACATCGACAGCCTGATACACGTTAAATTAAAAAATTAGAAATGGATGTATCAATTATAATAGTTAATTACAATACAAAACAATTGTTAGCGGACTGTGTAAAATCAGTGTATGCAAACACTTTTGATATAAATTTTGAAGTTATTATAGTAGATAATGCTTCTATCGATGGTTCTACAGAGTATATAAAGTCTAATTTTCCAAATGTTGTACTTATAGAATCTAAAACAAATTTGGGCTTTGGTAAGGCTAATAATTTGGGGGTTGAATATTCTAAAGGGGAATTTTTGTTTCTTCTAAACTCGGATACTATTTTGTTGAATAATGCTGTGTTTGAGCTTTTGTACTTCTTTAGGAGTAATAAGAATTTGAATATTGGTTGTTTGGGAGGAGTTTTGTTAGATAAAGAAGGAAAGAGTAATCATTCATCCGAAAGTTTTCCTTCTAAATCAAGAATTCTTTTTGAGTATGTTAATAATTATTCGTGTAACACTTTTAAATCACCATACAAAAGGGAAAAAAGAGAATTTGCATATGATGATTATTTTGAAGTGGATTATATTACAGGAGCTGATCTGTTTCTTTTAAAAGATTTGTTTCTGAAGATTGATGGTTTTGACCCCGTTTTTTTTATGTATTATGAAGAGTCAGATTTACAAAAGCAAATAAGCAAGTTGGGATTAAAACAGTTTTTGATTAAAGGACCAAAAATAATACATTTAGAGGGAGCCAGTGTTTCTGAAGCTGCTTTTTCAGCAAAAAAACGAATTATGTATCATGACGGTATGTTTAAATACTTTAAAAAAAATTCTGTGAAAGTTAATTATTATATTTTTAGGTTGCTTCTTTTTATTGTCAGGGTACCTATTTTATTTGATAAAAGGATTTCATATAAAGAACGAAGCCAATATCTATATTCATTAATGAGATAAATACTAATTACGGCTAAAATCTCATATCTAAAACGCATATAATTGAAAAACATAGTATTCAAATTTAAAATGCACCTTAATAAATTTTACCATTGCTTACTTATATAATTTTATTTTTATTTTTATTAGCTCTCAGCTTTAGCGATTATATACGTACCCCATCAATTTACAGAAAACTCCTTTTGGTTTCTGGAGGTATATTTGTTTTCATGATTTTGTGGGCATTTGCCAGTTTCAGATGGGAAACAGGAACGGATTGGAATTCTTATTATGATACTTTTTTTTATTTTTCGGAAGCACATGTGATCAATTTTGAACCAGGATATGTGACAATGCTATCTTTTATAAGAGAGTACACATCTAATTATACTGTTTTTTTAGCTGTGTTTTCCTTTTTATGTATTTTCTTAAAGTTTTCTTACTTTTATAAATATCATAAAGAATTTTTTTTTACACTGGTTTTACTTTTCTATTGCTATTACTTTGCTGATATTTTTGCTGTTCGTCAAAACTTAGCTATATCACTAACTTTATTTAGTACGGTATTTATAATAAAGCAAAAACCATTGTTTTTTATATTATTTGTTGGTTTAGCTACAAGCATTCATTATTCGTCAATTTTGTTCTTTTTTGCTTATTATTTTTATTGGAGTAAAGTAAGCGATAAAAGATTTTATTATCTTATTGCATTTAGTGTTGTTTTTGGTTTAATGGGTATAGGAGGACTTATTTTAAATTTATTTTTAAAAGCTTTGGGCCTTGATGGTTTTATTGGTGCAAAAATAAATAACTATTTAAACGAAGACAGTGAAGTTCTTAATACGACTAACAACCCTATTGTTATGTATCTACTGGGGGTTACTAAACGATTTTTATTACTTCCTATATTTATATATGTGAAAAATAGATCAGAAGGAAAGTTCCTTTATTTTCAAGGCTATTTTAATCTCTATATGATAGGAAATGTTATATATTTTTTGTTTGCAAAAGACTTAGCTGTATTTGCAAGAGCTGCGGTTCCCTTCCTTTTATTTGAAATTTTTCTCATAAGCTATGTTTTATTTTATTTTAAGACTGCAAAAAAAAAGATGGTGTTTGTTTTTATTATAGTAATGTTTTTTTCATGGGCAAGATTTAGTGCTTTAGTCAATTCTTATTATGATTTATACGTTCCTTACAATTCAATTTTTGATAAAAAAATAGAAAGAACTAATTTTTAATGAAAGAGATAATAATGATTAGCGAAGTGGTTCATAACGGAGAAGCCCACCTTCAGGTAAATAGCTGTTTTGTTCAAATGGTTTCCATGTTACATCCCTCTAAGAGAATAGTTTTCCGAGCAGAGGCTAAGCATATTGCTGCTTTAAAGAAGAGTCTACCACATAGTGAGTGTAGTAATTTAGAATTTTTGTCTTATGAAAAATATTATAATGAGAAAAAGTATAATTGGGGTTTAAGAATAATTGGAGAAAGTTTGCAAATTATTAAATCGCTACGTAAAGGAAAGTCTCTTGGCAATGAATTGTACATATGGACTTGTTTGTTTCCAACGGGTCATTTTTTTTTAAATTTTCTTCTGTTATTTCAAAGAGATAGAAAGCATTTAATCATATTACATGGGGAGCTTGAGTATTTAAAAGTTAAAAATAAACGTATAATTGAAATTATATTTGGTCTTGTTTTAAGGCTTGGTATGAACTTAAGTACAAAGCAAACTAAGTACATTGTTTTAGGAGATAATATTAAAAAAAGTTTAAGTGATAAAATTGGACAGCGGATTTTAAAAAGAACTTATTCAATTTTACACCCTTACAATTTCTTTGTTGAAAAAGATCTCATAACTGTTAATAATAGTGAATGTTTAATAATAGGTGCTATAGGAACACAAATGTTGTCAAAAAATTCAAATTATATTTATTCGTTGGCAAATTATTTCAAAGAGGACATATTAAAAAGTAAAATTAGCTTTGTGACCATAGGAAAGGTACTGCCAGAGCTTCATCAATATGAGACTGATTTAGTTAAAAAATTTTATTCAAACTCTTTTGTTTCTCAAAAAGAGTTTGAATTTGAAATTTCAAAATTGGATTACATTATTTTCTTCTACGATAATACAGCTTATCAGTTATGCGCCAGTGGTGCAATATTTGAAGCTATAAGATTGGGTGTCCCCGTAATCTCAATCAAGAATGATTATTTTAACTGGCTATTTGATAGCTACGGAGCAATGGGTTTTTTATGCGATACTATGGAAGAATTAGAAATTGTAATTATGAATCTGAAAAATGGGGAGTATAAAAAAGATCTTGAAATTTTCAACAATAATATGGTTCAGTTTAAAGCGAATAACGATATAAAAAATCTAGCTCTTAACCTCAAAAGTATAATATGAATTCTTTAACCATCTCTGTAATTATTCCATGTTATAATGCAGAGAAAACAATTGAGGCTTGCCTTCGTTCTGTATTTTCTCAATCAAAATCTGTAAATGAAATTATAGTTATAGATGATGGAAGCGATGATGCCTCTATATCGATTATTAATAAAATTTTTAAAAATTCAAACTTAAATATTAATTGTATACTTAAAGCGCAAAAAAACGCTGGGCCATCTATCGCTAGAAATAAAGGAGCTATGTTGGCTACTAGTAATCATGTCGCTTTTTTGGATAGTGATGATGAATGGTTTCAAGATCATATATTGATTTCGAAAAAGTTTTTGGAGAACAATGATGATTATAAAATGGTTGCAACCAAGTATTCTTCAGGATATACTAAATTTAGTGGAGTTGTTTCATTTGAACAACTGCTTTGGAAAAACTATTTTTTGACACCATGTGTTATTTTAAATAAAGACTGTTTTTATGACAGTGGAGGATTTAATGTAAGTATGCGATATTCTGAGGATTATTATTTATGGTTAAATATAGCTTACAATAACAAAGTTTATTTGTTAGATTACATAGGTGCTCGAAACGTGGAATTTAAAAAGCCATTTGGTGATAAAGGATTGTCTTCAAATTTAAGAGCAATGCACCTAGGGGTTATAAAATGCTTTGATTCACTTTATCAAAAAAGACAAGTAAATTTTAGAAAGTATGTCACGTTGAAACAATTTGAAAAGCTTAAATATATTAGAAGAAATATTTTAACTTTATTAATAAAAAAATGAAAATAAAGTTTTTAAGTATAATTTTATGCAGTGTTTTATCCTTTTTTTCTATATCTAACAGAAATGAAGTTAAGAATATAAAGGTCGGTAAAAATACTATTTCTGTTATGTTTTTTGGAGCAATGGGTGATGGTGTTACTGATGATTCAGATGCCTTTCAAAAAGCAATTGTTTACTGTGTAAAAAATAATAAAACGCTATATGTTCCACGGACAAGTACTAATTATAGATTAAATAAGACCATAAGAGTTAGTTTGTCAAGCCATGATAAAATTAAAATAATCTCAAATCAGGCTGTAATTATGCCTGAAATTATTAATAGTAGCTCAGCTTACAAATTAACTGCATTTACAGAAAATGTATTTTTATCTATTGGAAGAAAAATGAATTCAATAGATAGTTTTGAAAATCTGGAAGAACTTAACAACACATCAATAGATATATCAGGATTAATTTTTGATGGAGCCAATGTAAAACACCTAGAGCGATTTTTATCCTACAAACAAACAATTTATATTGGAGCTCAACTTATTGCGCAAAGTGTTAAACTTAAGAACTGTGAATTTAGGAATATACAAGGTTATGGCTTAAGAATTCATGAAGTGTCTGCTAGTAAAATTTTAAATTGCAAGTTTATTAATGTAGGAGGAAGAGGGGATACAGCTTTTGTAAATGGTAGTGATTTCGACGCTTTTGGTGATGCAATATATCACGCTAAGGTAAATAAAAATGCTGTTATTACAATTGAAGATTGTGTTTTTATTGGGAAAAAGCAAAAAAATAAAAGAAGTAGATCAGCATTAACTTTTGAGTTTTCTTTATTTCCTTATAATGTTAATTTGAAGAATTTGGATATAGAAGGATATGCAAAATGTTTGCATATTGAAGAAACTGCCGCTACATTATTTAAGATTGTAAATGTTAACATGAAAGATTTTAATTTTGGAATTGCCAATGTACTTAATGATAAAACAGTAATGTATTTGGACAATTGCGTCATAAAAGTCGCTTACAACGATGGCAACGATGCTGGAGACGCCTTGGCATTTTTAAATTATAATAGCACAGCCAAGATATATGTAAATCGATCAATTTTGGATTTTAATGGTAGGCATAATGCTTACCAGAGTGCAGTAGGTTTAATCAATGTTAAAAATTCTGTTATAAACGGGAATAATACTAACTTCTTTTTTGCAGATGGAAGCACCTCATTTTTTCAGTGTAGGTTTATTAATTTTGGCGGAAAGCAAATATCTTTTTTGTCGCTTAACCCTAATAATTCGTATATAATTGAGGACTCAAAATTTGAAGGATTACTTGCTTCAGATATAAAAAGTGATAGCGTTAAGTTAGAAATTAGATGAAATAAATGATTTTTTCGGGGCTTAATTTATAACTTATAGCTCTACTTTTAAACTAGATATTAAATATCATGAAAATTATAATTGTTATTACAGATTATGGGAGTTTTAATAATTTCTTAGCTGAGCTTGCAGTAAGTCTAAGTTCTGAAAATGAAATCCATATTATCTGTTCTGGTTCCAATGTGATAAATATTGTTGATAAGTTTGATTATACTAAATATAATTTGGCTTTTCATACTGTAGATATACCAAGATCAACTTCAATTGTAAAATTGATGAAAACTGCATCTGCAATTAGAAAAATAGTTAAAAGAGTAAGTCCAAATTTGATTTATGCACATTTTACGACAGGAGTTTTTCCCTCAATTTTTTTTAGAAAAAGAAATATTGAGTATTGGGGGGCATTTCATGGGTTGGGAATGAATGCCAGTAGCGGTATTAAGAAGGCTATGTTTACAATTGTAGAATTATACTGTTTTATGAGGCTTGATAAAAGGTTTTTAATCAATAATAAAGATTATGAATTGGTAAGCGCTATGTTCACGCAAAACACATTTAAGTATAATTCTTGTGGAGTTGGTTGTGATATAATAAAATTTGATAGGAATAGATTTATGGAATTAGATAAATCAAATTTAAAAAAAGATTTAAATATCGAGGGTAAGTTTGTAATAACTTATACGGGGAGGTTTGTTGAGTTCAAAGGATTTGATTTGGTTTATCATAGTTTTTTAAAATTGGTAGAGGAATTTCCTGGTGAAGTAATTTTACTTCTAATTGGAGGTAGAGACCCGATACATACAACAGGACTCACAGAAGAAGAAGAGATTGATTTAGTTATAAATAAAAATATCATTAATGTAGGCTATACGTCAGTAGTAGAAAAGTATTTAGCTATTACAGATGTTTTTTTGTTTCCAAGCAAGAAAGAAGGATTACCAGTTTGTATAGTAGAGGCTTTGGCGATGGGAGTACCTGTTGTTACGTTAGATGAAAGAGGGAATTCGGATGTGGTGAGAAATGATGTTAATGGATATTTAATTAAGTCCGTCTCAAAATCAAATGACGTAGATAAAATTGTTGAAAAATTGAAATATTTATTTATTAATGGAAATGTACTTGATTTACTATCTTCAAATTGTTTAATTAATCGGCAGACTTATTCTCGTTCTTTCTTTGTTGAGGAGCAATTAAAACTTATAAATGATTTTAAAGCGCTAATCTAAATTAATATTTTTTTTCACATAAGTTTGAGAATTAATTAGGTGGGTTGTTGAAAAATTAAATAATAGACCTAGAAAAAAATCTAATTTCTTAAACACTATTGAAAAGTTTAGTGAATTTAAAGTTCTAGTGTTGCATCTATAACTTGAATCAACCAATTAATAGAGTTTTTTTATTTTTTTTGATGTCAACAAGCTTATAAAATATTAATTTGTGACTAATTACGATATATATATAGCATGAAAGCCACCATCACAGGAGCCACAGGTTTTGTAGGTAAGAATCTTCAAAACTATTTAACGAATTCACACGAAATAGAAACTATGAGTATTCGTTATATAGCCAATCAGCGATTTAATATAAAAGCGGACGCTATCATTCATCTTGCAGGTAAAGCACATGATTTAAAGAAGGTATCTAGTCCACAGGATTATTATGATGCTAATTTTGAATTGACCAAGCAATTGTTTGATGCTTTTTTAGTCTCTGAAGTTTCTGTTTTTATTTTTATGAGTACTGTTAAAGCTGTAGCAGATGAAGTGGAAGGTATATTGACTGAAGCTGCTGTTCCCAATCCTAAAACCCATTATGGAATTGCAAAACGAAAAGCGGAGCAATATATCTTATCTACAACTTTACCGGAAGGGAAAAGGATATATATTCTTAGACCTTGTATGATTCACGGGCCCGGTAATAAAGGAAATTTAAATTTATTATATCAATTAGTTTCTAAAGGATTGCCTTGGCCGTTGGGTGATTTTCAAAATAAACGTTCTTTTTTAAGTGTCGAAAATTTGTGTTTTGTAATTAAAGAATTACTTGAAAACGAAACTATTCGTTCTGGCATATATAACGTTGCAGATGATCAATCACTTTCGACCAATGAGTTGATTAGCTTGTTGGGCCAAAGTTTAGGAAAGAAAAGTAGGGTTTTGAATATTCCGTCTTCTTGGATTAAAGGAGTAGCTAAATTAGGAGATCATTTGTATTTGCCCCTTAATTCGGAGCGTTTGCAGAAACTAACTGAGAATTATGTGGTGAGTAATGATAAAATCATAACCGCTGTTGGTAAACCTTTACCAGTAACAGCAGAGGAAGGTTTGTTAAAAACTTTTAAATCTTTTAAAAAATAAAATTATATAATGACCATTGAAAAAACTACAATAAAAGATTTAGTAATCATCAATCCAACCGCATTCCAAGACGAACGCGGTTATTTTTTTGAAGCTTATAATCAAGCCAAGTTCCATGAGAATGGAATTATGTATGATTTCATACAAGACAATCAATCTTTTTCAAAAAGAGGCGTGATTCGTGGATTGCATTTGCAAATTAATCCTTTTGCTCAGGCTAAGTTAGTTCGTGTATTGCAAGGGGAAATTTTGGATGTGGCAGTCGATTTGCGCAAAAAATCAGCTACTTACGGACAACATTTTAGTGTGGTGCTAAGTGCGGAGAATAAAAAACAATTGATGGTGCCTCACGGGTTTGCACACGGTTTCTCTGTTTTGAGTGAAACGGCGTCGGTACTATATAAAGTCGATCAGTTGTATCATAAGGAAAGTGAGAGAGGGATCCGTTATGATGATGTTACGCTAAATATTGATTGGCAAGTGGATGCTAATGAAGTTATTGTTTCTGAGAAGGATTTGATTTTGCCAGGATTTGATGGGATTGACTGGGAGTTTTAAATCCCCCTAGCCCCCGAAGGGGGAAAGTTTTAAGTCTATTGGTTTATAATTTTGATGTAGTAAGCGGTTTTCGATACGATTTTAAAATAGCTAACGCAATTTTAAAAATCACTTCCCGATTCTCCTGAAAGCGTTCCTGTCGGGATAAACTAAGCTGACAATTAGCTTTTTAAATATTGCTTTTTTGCAGAACCTTTTATTGGTTTCAAATAGAGTTTAAAACTATGCACTTTCAGTGCATCTCGCTTTAGCTTCTAAAAAAGTTTTTTCGCCACAGATTCACAGATTTTCAAAAATTATTTTTAATCAGTGGATCAGTGGCGAAACTTTACTGGTTTTTCACAATCTAGCCTTGCAGACTTTTAGCCTGCTAAACCAAATCTATGGACTTGAAGTCCATCGTGTTTTATTTGTTGGGTTTTTGCGGGGATAGATGCTTTAACCGCAGAGGGAGCAAAGGTTATGCAAAGTGCACAAAGTGGCTTCGGTTTTTCCTTTATGAATGTTCGGTAAGGGGAGTAGTTATTTAATATTGGAACACATATGACACGGATTGGGCGGATTTTCGCTGATTTCTTATGTAGGGATCTGTTTTCATCAGTTTAAATCCGTGTCATCCGTGTTCCGTTCTCAATATTGGTAGTAAGCTGTTTTCTGTTATCGGTTATGGGTTCTTGAGTGTTGGAAATCGACTAACGATTAAAAGTGCACATTTTCGTTTTTCCCCTCTTGAAGCGTCGGGACTAAAGGGAGCCGAAAATTGGGGTGTGTGGAAATTTTCGTTTTTCCCCGACCCTAAAGGGAGTCGAAAATTGGAGGGTGTGTGGAAATTTTCGTTTTTCCCCGGCCCTAAAGGGAGTCGAAAATTAGAGGGTGTGCGGAGATTTTCGTTTTCCCCCGACCCTAAAGGGAGCCGAAAATTGGAGGGTGTGTGGAAATTTTCGTTTTTCCCCTGACCTAAAGGGAGCCGAAAATTGGAGGGTGTGTGTGAAGATTTTCGTTTTCCCCTGCCCTAAAGGGAGCCGAAAATTGGAGGGTGTGTGGAAATTTTCGTTTTTCCCCTGCCCTAAAGGGAGCCGAAAATTGGAGGGTGTGTGGAAATTTT
>NZ_FOFZ01000011.1 GCF_900111075.1 Flavobacterium frigoris | reverse complement strand
CAAATTTCATATGTTTTTCTATTTTTACTATTAGAATAATCCATCCCCATTCTTATAAAATGAGGATTTCTTACTCTTAATAACTTGATTTTTTTAATTTTTAACTAAAAGGTTTTTTATGAGAATTTTTCCGTTTGCCAAGGTCATTTTTATAATATAAATCCCTTCAACAACTGGCGCCACCATCTCTATTGTACTTTCGTTAATGACTTTGTCCATGATTACCGTTCCAAGGATATTAAACACCATAACACGTGCGTTTTGCAACTTAGCCGGTGTAACATTAGTTATCAACTGGTAGCTTGAATTACTTCTAACAGGGTTAGGCGTAATTTTTAAATACTCTTGCTCGATTGAAGGAGAGAATGTCAAAGGACAAGCCGTAACTACTGTACCATCTGCTTTTGTAGCTTTAGCATAATACACCCCACTTAAAAATTCGCTATCTTTAAAATATTGTGCCGTTTGACCCGCCACTAAAGCTCCATTTTTATACCAGCTATACGTTATAAAACTATTAGAACTATTATCAAAGAAAATAACAGTATCGAATTGCTGTCTAATCAAATTGGGTTGGCTTTTTTCAACTGGTACTGTTACTACCGAAGCAGCATTATAGTTACCATCACCTGCTTGTGTAGCAGTAATTGTTGCCGAACCAAAATTAGTAAAGGTTAATACCCCATTTAAAACAACGGCCACATTAGCATTCGAAGAAGTATAGCTTATTGGCAAACCACTAGTAGAAGTAGCTGTTAAAATCGCTGTAGCCGCTACATCACAATCAAATCCTAAAGTTTGACTCCAACTAATAGTCTGATTTGCTTTAGTAATGCTAAAATTAGCACCTACGTAAGTAACATTATAATTTGAACCTGCGCTCAAACTTCCTTGCGTAATCGCATAAGATCCCGCGTTCTCACCTGCTGTTCTTGTTAAAGAGCCAATAAATGAATCTCCACTTACTAAAGTAGGTGATACTGAATAAGTCAAACTAGGTTCAACGGCTCCATACACTTTCGTTTGAGAAGCATTTGCTGTTACGGTGATTGGCTTAGCAGTAATAGCAAAGTTATTAGGAACATATGTCATTAAATACTTAGAACCTGCCGAGAGTGTTGCTACACTTATAGCATAAGTCCCAACATTTTCTCCTACTGTTCGAACTAAATTACCTGTAAAACTATCCCCAGCTAATAATGCAGGTGTCACTGTATAAGTTAGACTAGGATTAGCATCACCATAAACCTTTGTTACTGCATTTGCTGTAACTGTTATTGGTATTTGACTTAATTGTAAAATATAATTATAAGTAGCAAGACAGCCATTTGAATCAGTAGCCGTAACCGTAAAATTACTATCAGCTACCTGAGTTGAAATTCCTGTTAAAGTCCCATTTAAAGACAAGGCAAACCCTACAGGCAAGCTTCCTGTTGTAACCATATAGGTTTTAACTCCTGTACCTCCTATTACCCCAATTGTTTGAGAATAGGCAGTATTATAATCATACTTAGGCAAAGTAGTAGTTGTAAAACTCAATGCTGTAGGCTGTGTTACAGTAAAACTCCTTGTAATTGTACATCCGTTAGCATCCGTAATAGTTACCGTATAATTCCCTGCAGCAAGTCCAGTTGCAGCTGCAGCTGTTCCTCCTGATGGAGACCATGAATAAGTATAACCCGGAGTTCCACCCGAAACGCCTACTGAAGCCGAACCATTTGAACCACCGTTACAAGCCACATTCGTTTGTGAAGTAGAAGCTGTGATGGCTGTAGGCTGTGTTATCGTAAAATTATTTGTAGCCGTACAACCGTTTGCATCCGTAACAGTAACAGTGTAAGCACCAGCAACAAGTCCAGTTGCAGCTGAAGCTGTTCCTCCTGATGGAGACCATGAATACGTATAACCCGGAGTCCCACCTGAAACAGTTACCGAAGCCGAACCATTTGAACCACCGTTACAAGCCACATTCGTTTGTGAAGTAGTAGCTGTGATGGCTGTAGCCTGTGTTACCGTAAAATTATTTGTAGCCGTACAACCGTTTGCATCCGTAATAGTAACAGTGTAAGCACCAGCAACAAGTCCAGTTGCAGTTGCCGCTGTTCCTCCTGATGGAGACCATGAATACGTATAACCCGGAGTCCCACCTGAAACAGTTACCGAAGCCGAACCGTTTGAACCACCATTACAAGAAACATTAGTTTGAGAAGTGGTAGCCGTGATAGCCGAAGGCTGTGTTACGATAAAGTTTTTAGTAGCTGTACATGCGTTAGCATCTGTAATTGTTACCGTATAGGTTCCTGCAGAAAGTCCTGTTGCAGTTGCAGCTGTTCCTCCTGATGGGGACCATGAATAAGTATAACCTGCAGTTCCGCCAGAAGCTGATACTGTAGCCGAACCGTTTGAACCACCATTACAAGAAACATTAGTTTGAGAAGTGGTAGCCGTGATAGCCGAAGGCTGTGTTACGATAAAGTTTTTAGTAGCTGTACATGCGTTAGCATCTGTAATTGTTACCGTATAGGTTCCTGCAGAAAGTCCTGTTGCAGTTGCAGCTGTTCCTCCTGATGGAGACCAAGAATATGTATATCCTGCAGTTCCGCCACTAGCGGCTACAGTTGCAGATCCGTTAGAACCACCATTACAACTTACATTCGTTTGTGAAATAGCTGTTGCTACTAAAGCACTTGGTTGTGTAATGATAAAGGTTGTAGTAGCTGTACATGCGTTAGCATCTGTAATTGTTACCGTATAGGTTCCTGCATAAAGTCCACTTGCAGTTGCAGCCGTCCCGCCAGATGGAGCCCATGAATAGGTATAACCTGCAGTACCGCCACTAGGGACTACGGTCGCTGATCCAGTAGCGCTACCATTGCAACTTACATTCGTTTGTGAAATAGCAGTTGCTAATAAAGTACTTGGTTGCGTAATAGTAAAGTTTTTAGTAGCAGTACATGCATTAGCATCTGTAATAGTCACCGTATAGGGTCCTGCAGATAATCCAGTTGCAGTTGCAGCTGTTCCTCCGGTTGGAGCCCATGAGTATGTATAACCAGCTGTCCCACCGCTAGTGGCTACAGTTGCAGATCCGTTAGAACCACCATTACAACTTACATTAGTTTGAGAAGTAGTAGCTGTAATTGCTGTAGGTTGTGTTACAGTAAAGTTTTGCGATTTTGTACATCCGTTAGCATCTGTAACCATACAAGTCCAAGTTCCTGCTGTTAATCCAGATACACTAGTTGTTCCATCACCCGTAGGATTTCCTGGCGTCCAGTTGTAAGTATAACCACCTACGCCTCCCGTGGCAGGATTTACAGTTGCTGCTCCATTTGATCCTCCATTACAAGAAACATTGGTTTGCGAAGCTGGAGTTAAGGCAATTGCTGATGGCTGCGTTACAGTAAAGTTTTGCGATTTTGTACATCCGTTAGCATCTGTAACCGTGCAAGTCCAAACACCTGCTGTTAATCCAGATACACTAGTTGTTCCATCACCCGTAGGATTTCCTGGCGTCCAGTTGTAAGTATAACCACCTACGCCTCCCGTGGCAGGATTTACAGTTGCTGCTCCATTTGATCCTCCATTACAAGAAACATTGGTTTGCGAAGCTGGGGTTAATGCAATGGCTGATGACTGCGTTACAGTAAAGCTTTGTGAACTAGCACAAGAATTAGCGTCTGTAACCGTACAAGTCCAAACACCTGCTGTTAAACCTGTAACAGCAGGTGTCCCATCACCCGTAGGATTTCCTGGCGTCCAGTCATAAGTATAACCACCAGCTCCTCCTGTGGCAGCATTTACAGTAGCCGCACCAGTAGCCGCACCATTACATCCAACATTGGTTTGCGAAGCTGGAGTAAAAGCAATGGCAGTTGATTGCGTTATAGTAAAATTTTTGACAATTGAACTACTCTCACCATCTGTTATTGTACAGCTATAAGCCCCTGCTGTTAAACCAGAAGCAGTAGCTCCTGAACCACCAGACGGAGACCAAGCGTAAGTATAAGCGGTCTTTCCTCCCGCAGGAGTCACTGTTGCAGATGCATTCGAACCACCATTACAAGACACATTAGTTTGTGACGTGGTAGCCGATAAGACCGCATTGGTCGTAAACGTAGTATTAGCTCCATAGGAAGTTCCCACTGAGTTTATGGCGTAAGATCTAAAATTAATTAGCGTTGCAGACGGCAAAGAAGACACAAGTGAAGAGAAACTTCCTGTTCCTGATCCAATAGCTACTTTATTATTTGCAGTGGTAGGATTTGCAGTAGTTGCCCAAACAATACCTCTTTCTGTTACTGTTGCTCCTCCGTCAGCAGTTACATTACCACCAAGTGTCGCTTTTACAGCACCGACGCCTGTAGCACTTGTTGTCGTAACAGTTGGAGCTACTGTCACTGGACAGCTTACTGAAGGAGTGATGTAGTCTGAAGGCAATATTCCGAGTGATGTAGTTCCATCATGGGCCCAATTAGCCGGATTGTTTATGCTGGCTCTCAACGCTACCGCTGTACCGGTAAGAGTTCCTGTATATTTACTGTTTGAAACCTCAGGTCCGGGACTAGGGAAAAGGGAGATACAATCGACCCCATTTGTTAATCCGGTTGGCACAACACTTTCAGATCCTGCATTTACCGGCATAGTATCGTTCCATGTGGTTACGGCATTGTAATTTGTTACATTATAATCTGCATGAACAGCAGCTATAAAGTTAGGAGTCGAAGGTCTTACTCCCGACGCACTTTGGTAAGCAATTATTTGGTCCCCACCTAACAAGTTAAAATTTGTGGCTGTTCCAGTTGGATCCAGTAAAGTCACAGCATTTGAAGAACCAGTTACGGTAAACGTGTTTGCACTGGTTTCAACTATTGATACAATTGTTCCGCAGGTGATACCCGATGGAATAATCCATTCAATGTGTGGTTCAAATACATTCCCCCAAGCTAATCCATCCCAACCTTCTTCAGTGAAATATAAGGTTTCACCAGCAGGTAAGGTTTTTAAGGCAATGAAAGAGAATCCGTCGGTAGTTCCGAAGTCATAACCCACAAAAGCAATGTCTCCTGCAGTTAGTGTTTGTGCTTTTATGTTTTGCTGCAGCATAACGCAGCATAATAAAAGGAAATAATAAAATAATTTTCTTCTCATAGTTAATTGATTTAATTTAGTGACATAGGTATGCATTTTGCCACCCTCCAATTTTGGGCGGTGTATTCTCTTTTGTTATTGCTTTTATAAAACATCCATCGTTTTCCAATGTGTCCGTTTTTTCAAAATAAAAATTATTTTCATCATCATGAACTACTTTAAAGATGAAGTGATTAAATGATGTACGGTTTGTATCCAAATCGAATTGAATATTCCCTCTGGGGCCATTTACTTTCAACTTTGTCATTTCTGCGATTAATACTTTCTGCGAAGTATTAAAGCTTCCCATTTTTAATATGGTTTTTATAATCAGACCGTTTTCATACCCTAATAATGCAAATATTGAAGGAGCGTCATCATATGATCTTTCATATTTTTCGGTAAAATTGCAAGTATCCGTTTTAGAGTCGTTTTTAAGCCATGAGCTTACAATAAAAACAGTGTCGACTATATTGATTGAAAGCATTTTTTCATTAAATGAAAACGGAGTGGTATAATAGGGGTATTTTTTAAGTAAAGAAGTTTCTGAAATAAATTCCCCGTGTTCCTCGGCATATAATCCGCTGTGGATCGCAAAGACAACCTGAGTGTTATTGGCATCGATGGCTTGTTGCATTTGTTGGACTTCGTCTTCTCTTGGATAAAAGGGTGTGACGTAATGTCCAGAAAAAGAAATGTTATTTTTTTTAAACGAAGTTTCGATAGCGGCTAAAATCCCATACCCTGCATCATAATAGGACGATGAACTGCAAATATTTCTGTAGTCTTTAGTGTTAAAATAGCTTCCCAACAAATAAGAGGATTCGTTTAATCCAAAGGAATTTATGTAAACGCCTGTAAATTTTCCCAATGAATAGGGTAATGTAGCCCCTAAATCAGATGCAATTAAAAGAATGTCATTGGCAGCAGCATATTCATAAACCCTTGAAATATTATGATGTCCAAAAAAACCAATAATGATATTGATTTCTTCCTGATGATGCAATTTTTGGATTTTATCTACTATAAGTTGATCGTCGGCTCCCAATCCAATACTTTCAATATAATATTTTACGGGTAAATCATTTAATTTAATACCTCGAATAAAATCCCGGTCTAGGGTTTTATATTGTTTTGATTGGGGAACTAATATGCCTATTTTTATTTCGGAAGTCATGACTTTTAGTTTTAATAAGAATGAAAGGAAAATAAAACCATTTTCCTTTCACCTATATAATGATAATACCTTAATAAAGATATTTAAAGTTCCATTTTAGTTTCTGGAAGGAAAAATACCATTTAAAGCAATACTTGTATAAATTCCAAGATATGGACTTCTATTACTGAAAGGGATATTGCTTCCTGCTAAGGCAGTTGATCCGTTAATTGTACTTGATGATGTCACTCCACCTATTTTATCTGTGGTTCCTATTGGAGGTTCGCTATAGGTGTTAGGGTATGCTGATCCAGATCCCAATGAGTTATTTCCACTGTCAGATTCATTTGATCCTCCATTGTTACTTGTGTTAACAACTGTATTGGTAGTCACGTTAACCTGACCAGCTGCTGTTCCGTTTACCAAAAGGTGGTTGTGTGAAGGCATGTTGAAGATTGTTAAAGTCGTATTTTCGCTACCTCCTTTTTCTCCATAATCAATTGTGTTTACACCAGGCCCACTACCGGGATGTACAATGGTACGTCCTCTTAAATCAGGCAGTGCAAAAGTAGATGTTCCATTTCCTCCAAAAGTGGTGCCTATTAACGAAAACAAAGCTGTATTCGTAGAAATTGCTAAAATTTGTCCATCACAAAAAGCCCAATCCCTTGGCGGGAAATTAAAAGCAAAAGCTTGAATTTGTCCAATAACTTGTTCCATAAATCTATTTTTTATTAAAATTAAGTTCGAGCAAAACTAAGTAAGAAATCAGAACTAACTCCACATATAAATACCCGTTGTACTATCTAATCAATCAAAATTAAACTACAATTGAGGGACAAGGAAAAAAAATGTCATGAAACCGCTATTTATTGTCATGAAACTAATTCTATCGTCAAACGTTTTTAAAACATTGAAAAATGAGTCATAAAACATAGGCACTACAAAAAAAATATATCTTAAAAACTGGACATCGAACAATTTCTCTATCCAGCATTACATCTTACCACTAAAGAACTATAAATCATATACATGCATCAGTAAAAACCTTACTAATATCCTATTATTCTTCTTAAAAAAAATAAAATTACTCACTTTCTAAAAACAATCCTTTATTTAGTACACCAAAAACTTTAATACAGCTGCTAGTTCAAACTTTCGAACAAATGTATTAACTAGCTGCTCATTTAAAACAGGTATAAATACCCGTTTTGACCTAAAACAAATAAAATGTATAGAGAAAGTGGGAATCAATTCGTCCAGAGAATTTAACATAAAATACATATATTCCAAATTCTTATTGTTCAGGAAATGATTAATTCCTCTCTTGGGAACTCTTTCAATTTCATGAAAATAAAAGATAATCATTCTTTGGATGTCGTAGTATTGAAGTAAGAAAAACGATTAAAAAATGATCTTAAAGTAGTAGTAAACCAACTGTAAACTACAAAAAAAGAACTCAAATAAAATTTCACTAAAAGAAGTTTCATTGCAGATTTAATAAAATAAATAGTATTGGATTGCTTTATTTCAAATAACAACAGCGAAAAGCAGTTCAAATACTCCGCTATTCGTAAAAACAAAACTAGCGCTAAATATTGTGCTTAAATAAATACAAAGTCTAAAAAAAAATTCTGCCTTTAACTACAAAATCTAGAATCTAAAAAAAAGAACTACTTCCCCCCTGAAACAGACTTTGGGTATCGTATAAATTGAAATATCGAAGTTGACGCTTTGGCGACTTTTTATAATTTTGTTCCCTATTACGATGACTAGATAAGTTGGCATCGTAGAATTACAATTAAAAAAAAGTAAAATGAGCACTACATTATTTGACAAAGTATGGGATTCGCACGTTGTGCGTAAAATTGAAGATGGACCAGATGTGTTTTTTATTGACCGTCATTTCATTCATGAAGTTACGAGTCCTGTTGCTTTTTTAGGTCTAAAATCTAGAAACATTACCGTTTTATACCCAGAGCGTACTTTTGCCACTGCCGATCACAATACCCCAACCATAAACCAACATTTACCTGTTGAAGATCCGTTATCTGCGAATCAATTGAAAGCCTTAGAAGACAATGCTGCCGAATACGGTATTTCTCACTGGGGTCTAGGTGACCCAAAAAACGGAATTGTGCACGTCGTAGGTCCTGAAAACGGAATTACATTACCAGGTGCAACGATCGTTTGCGGTGATTCACATACTTCTACTCATGGTGCCTTTGGAGCTATTGCTTTCGGAATTGGAACTTCTGAGGTTGAAATGGTGATGGCGACACAATGTATCATGCAGCCTAAGCCAAAGAAAATGCGTATCAACGTAAATGGAACTTTGAGTAAAGGTGTGGGACCAAAAGACGTTGCACTTTATATTATATCTCAATTAACCACTTCTGGAGGTACAGGATATTTTGCTGAATACGCCGGAAATGTTTTTGAAGAAATGTCAATGGAAGGCCGTATGACAGTTTGTAACCTTAGTATCGAAATGGGTGCTCGTGGTGGTATGATTGCTCCTGACCAAAAAACATTCGACTTTTTAGAAGGAAGATTATTCGCTCCAAAAGGAGAAGCTTGGACAAAAGCTGTAGCCTACTGGAAAACCCTAAAAACAGATGCTGATGCCATTTTTGATACGGAACTAAACATCAAAGCAGAAGATATCGAACCTATGATTACTTATGGTACTAACCCAGGAATGGGAATTGGTATCTCAAAAAATATCCCAACTGCCAACCAAGTTGAAGGTGGAGCGGAAACCTACAAAAAATCTTTAGCCTATATGGGCTTTGAAGAAGATGACGTAATGATTGGGAAACCAATTGATTTCGTTTTCTTAGGAAGTTGTACCAATGGTAGAATCGAAGATTTTAGAGCCTTTACAGAAATTGTAAAAGGACGCAAGAAAGCAGATAATGTAACCGCTTGGCTAGTTCCAGGTTCACATGTTGTAGAGGCACAAATTAAAGAAGAAGGATTGTTAGACATTCTTACTGAAGCTGGTTTTGTATTACGTCAACCAGGATGTTCTGCTTGTTTAGCAATGAATGATGATAAAGTACCAGCTGGAAAATATTCAGTAAGTACCTCAAACAGAAACTTTGAAGGACGTCAAGGTCCGGGTTCAAGAACGTTGTTAGCAAGTCCTATTATGGCTGCTGCAGCTGCAGTTACTGGAAAATTAACAGATCCGAGAGACTTAATGATTTAAGAATGTAGACTAACGATTTTTGATTTTAGATTTAAAATCAATCGTTATCACATTTTTGGTTCTTTTGAAAATATTTAATTATTATAAAATATATGATTTTACATTTTGACATTCTATTGCCAAACAGCAAATCTGAATTCAAAAATTAAAAATCTAAAATCTAAAATTCCCATGGCATACGATAAATTTAATATTCTTACTAGTAGCGCAGTGCCGTTACCCATAGAAAACGTAGATACAGATCAAATCATTCCGGCCCGTTTCCTAAAAGCAACCGAGCGTGTTGGTTTTGGAGACAACCTTTTCCGTGACTGGAGATACAATGGAGATGATACACCTAAGGCAGATTTCGTTTTGAATAACCCAACTTACTCAGGAAAAATCCTAGTGGGAGGAAAAAACTTTGGTTCAGGTTCTTCTCGTGAGCACGCTGCTTGGGCAGTTTACGATTACGGATTTCGTGCTGTTGTGTCGTCTTTCTTTGCTGACATCTTCAAAGGAAATTGCTTAAACATTGGTGTTTTACCAGTTCAAGTAAGTCCAGAATTTGCAGATGCAATCTTCAGCGCAATAGAAGCTGATCCAAAAACAGAACTAGAAATCAACCTCGAAGCACAAACAATTACGTTGTTAGCTACAGGCGAAAAAGAATCTTTTGATATCAACGGATACAAAAAGAATAATATGCTAAATGGTTTTGATGATATCGATTATTTGCAAAACATCAAAGAAGACATTGTAGCTTTTGCAGACAAACTTCCTTACTAAGTACAATCAACTTTATGCGGTTACGGAAGCATCCCTTTTAGGATATGCTGAAGTAACTGCTTTTATTATTTTATAAAATATAATTGTACGATTGGTAATTCTTTAACTCAAAATCGTATTAGCATCAAATTTAGAAATGGAAAAAAGAAAAATTGAAATAATGGATACGACGCTCCGTGATGGTGAACAAACCTCAGGAGTATCCTTTTCTGCTGCAGAAAAGCTAACCATTGCACAATTGTTGTTGGAAGAATTAAATGTTGATCGAATCGAAATCGCTTCGGCACGAGTAAGTGAAGGCGAATTTCAAGGAGTAAAAGGAATTATGACTTGGGCTTCGGCCAAAGGATACGATGATAAAATCGAAGTTTTAACTTTTGTAGACGGAGGTCTTTCTATCGAATGGATGAAAAAAGCAGGGGCTAAAGTTCAAAATTTATTGACCAAAGGGTCACTGAATCATTTAACGCATCAATTAAAAAAAACGCCGAAACAACATTTCTCCGAAATTGCTCATACTATTGCATTAGCAAAAGAAAGCGGTATTGAAACCAATGTTTATCTGGAAGATTGGAGCAATGGAATGCGCAACTCTCCTGATTATGTTTTCCAATATTTGGACTTTCTGACAAAACAACCAGTTAAAAGAATCTTATTACCGGATACTTTAGGAGTTTTGATTCCTTCTGAAACGTTTGAGTTTATTTCGAAAATTATAAAGAGATACCCACATACTCATTTTGACTTTCACGCGCATAACGATTATGATTTGAGTGTTGCTAATGTTATGGAAGCATTAAAAGCAGGTATTCAAGGATTGCATGTTACCGTAAACGGAATGGGAGAACGTGCTGGAAACGCACCTCTTGAAAGTACGGTTGCCGTAATCAATGATTTCATGCCTGACGTTCAAATCAATGTAAAAGAATCATCTTTATACTCTGTAAGTAAACTGGTAGAAACTTTTACAGGATATAGAATCCCCGCTAACAAACCCATCGTAGGAGACAATGTTTTCACTCAAACTGCTGGTATTCATGCTGACGGAGACAATAAAAACAACTTGTATTTCAACGATTTGCTTCCCGAACGATTTGGCAGAAAACGTCAATACGCTTTAGGAAAAACTTCTGGTAAAGCTAATATTGAGAAAAATCTTCAAGAACTAGGATTAAAGCTAAATGCCGAAGATTTAAAATTAGTTACCCAAAGAATTATTGAATTAGGAGACAAAAAAGAAACTGTTACTAGAGAAGACCTACCGTATATTATCTCTGATGTTCTGGACAGTCAAACGTACCAAGAAAAAATACTAGTGGAATCTTACGTTCTTTCTCATGCCAAAGGTTTACGCCCTTCAACCACCCTTTGTTTAAAAATAGACGGAGAACTAATTGAAGAACACGCTCAGGGCGACGGACAGTTTGATGCATTTATGAATGCATTGGCAAAAATATATAAAAGTAAAGAACTGCAATTACCGAAACTGATTGATTACGCAGTTAGAATCCCGCCAGGAAGTAGCTCTGATGCATTATGCGAAACTATTATTACCTGGACTAATAACGGGAAAGAATTCAAAACAAGAGGATTAGACTCAGATCAGACTGTTGCGGCTATTATAGCTACGCAAAAAATGCTGAATGTGGAGTAATCCCCACCCCAACCCTCCCCGAAGAGGAGGGAGACAATGTGAATAAAAATAGTTTAGAAGAAATTTATTGCTGTTTAGCATTTCTTCAAAGGAAGAAATGCTAAACTCTAAAGTAATAAAACAACAAAAAATATAACCCAACCCATAACCACCCAGTTACCTCCTCCTTCGGAGGGGGCCGGGGGGAGGAAAACAAAACAATCATGAAATATACAATCGCACTTTTAGCCGGAGACGGAATCGGACCAGAAGTTATAAATGAAGCTGTAAAAGTTTCTGATGCTATTGCAAAAAAATTCAATCACGAAATAAATTGGACACCAGCATTAACAGGTGCTTGCGCTATCGATGCTGTAGGAGTCCCTTATCCTGATGAAACACACGAAATATGTATGGCGGCTGATGCGGTTTTATTTGGAGCTATCGGACATCCAAAATACGACAATGATCCATCGGCACCAGTAAGACCGGAGCAAGGATTATTGCTAATGCGTAAAAAATTAGGGTTGTTTGCTAATGTACGTCCTACTTTTACCTTTCCATCTTTGATCGATAATTCGCCTTTAAAAAGAGAACGTATCGAAGGAACCGACTTAGTTTTCTTAAGAGAATTGACGGGAGGAATCTATTTTGGAGAAAAAGGAAGACTTGACGGAGGCGAAACTGCTTTTGACACTTGTACTTACACCAAAGCAGAAGTACAGCGTTTAGCAAAAAAAGGTTTTGAATTAGCGATGACACGTACTAAAAAATTATGTTGTGTAGACAAAGCTAATGTATTAGAAACTTCTCGTTTATGGAGAGAAACGGTACAAGCAATGGAAAAAGACTATCCTGAAGTAACTGTAAGTTATGAATTTGTGGATGCCGTTGCAATGCGTTTGGTTCAATGGCCAAACTCGTACGATGTATTGATTACTGAAAATTTATTTGGAGATATTTTAACCGATGAAGCGTCAGTTATTTCAGGATCTATGGGATTAATGCCATCAGCATCAGTTGGAGAACATACTTCTTTGTACGAACCAATTCACGGTTCTTATCCACAAGCAACAGGATTAAATATTGCTAATCCATTGGCAACCATATTATCTGCAGCAATGATGTTTGAAGATGCTTTTGGACTACACGAAGAAGCAGCTACAATTAGAGCAGCAGTAAATAAATCATTAGAAAAAGGAATTGTAACCGAGGATCTAGCTGCCAAAGGAGCAACAGCTTATAAAACAAGTGACGTTGGAGATTGGTTAGTAGCTAATTTGTAATATTCAAAATATAAATTTCTAAAAGCTGTCCCGTGATTCGAGGCAGCTTTTTTATTTAAGAGAATTTTTGTTTCGCAAAGATTCGAAAAGGAGACACTAAGATTCGCAAAAGAATTTATTCAATTTCTCTGAGTGTCTCTGATAGACCTCAGCGCATCTCTGTGTAACAACCCTACCCAAACAATTCCTTCTTAACAACCTCAAAATAACTATCACTCACAGGAATTTGAATTGTTCCTAAAAACAGGTCCCTACTTTTAAGTCCGGTAACCTTAGTTTTATTTACAATAAAAGAACGATGCACTCTGATGAAAACGGATGGATCTAATGTCTTTTCTAATGATTTTAGTGATTGTAAACTCATTATTTTCTTGGTAGTGGTATGAAAAATAGCATATTCACTATCACTTTCAATATGGGTAATCTCGTCATATTTTAATTTGAATAAATCATATCCAGATTTTACTGTAATAGTATCGACTTTAGCTATGGCATCTTTTTTAATTTTCTGAACTGCTTTTAAAAACCGATTAAACCCAATGGGTTTTAACAAATAATCAACCACACTAAGTTCGAATCCTTCTAACGCATAGTCAGAATACGCCGTTGTAAAAATAATATTAGCCTGCGGCGGAATCAATTTAGCAAAATCAGTTCCTTTAATTTCAGGCATTTGAATATCTAAAAATACCACATCAATGCGCTCCTTTTTTAGAATAGCAATCGCTTCCAAAGGATTCTCAAAACTTCCCGCTAATTCTAGAAAGTCTAATTTTTCAATATAACTTTCAATTAATTTTCGAGCAAGTTCTTCATCATCAATGACAATACATTTAAGCATTAGTGTCTATTTTTAGTTCAACTCTAAAGGTATTATTATTTTCGTTTATTTCTAACGAATGTGTATTTTCATACAATAAATTTAATCTCTTTCGAACATTCACAATTCCTATTCCACCAACAGCATCTTGATTTTTTATCACTTCTCTAAAGCTGTTTTCTATGATAAAATGAATGCCTTCATTGGTTGAGACAATGTTTATATTTATAAATGATTCGGCAATATTTTCAATATTACTATGTTTAAAAGCGTTTTCTACAAAAGGAATAAGTAACATTGGTGCTATTTGCAGCCCTTGATTATCTATTGAAAAGTTCGTTTTTACAGGATAGCTTTTACTGCTTTTTAGTAAAAACAACTTAATAAAATCCTCAATATAAGTTATCTCTTTTTCAATAGAAACTAATGGTTTTTCGCATTCATACAACACATATCGAAGCATATCTGACAAATACAAAATAGATTCTTGTGCCTTACCAGCATCAATAATCGAAAGAGAATATATGTTATTTAAAGAATTGAATAAAAAATGTGGATTGATCTGGGATTTTAAAAACTTTAATTCGTTTTCCATGTTCTCCGACTTGCTTAAAATCAAAGCTTTCTCCTGCCTTTGAGCAAAAGAAAAAGTTTCTAAAAAAATAGCTGAAATATAAGAGACGCTTAGTAAAAGCATATTTATCACTATGGGAGTAGGTAGGATGTTACGACCACCTCTTGGTGGTGGTGGTGGACGCATTCCTAGATCTTGTACATGTTGTATTATACTCCCCGAAACATACGCACAGAACATTAAAAGAACTAATGAAACTACAGTGAATAGCAAATATTTCTTTCTAAAAAGAAGCTTCGGAGCAAGAACAAAAACAAGTCCTACAATTAATAATGATTGACAAATATACGCAAGGTAGTTATCTCTAAGAAAGCGTACAAAATCATTTTGGTTCAAACCCACGATGATCCAAACAGTAGCCCATAAAAAAAGCTGAAAAACGGTTCTATTAGTTCTATTCATAGTACAAATAAATAAAATAAATATTAACCAATCTCAAAAAAAGCACTTTTTAATCCCTTGAAAACGAATACTCATACACCTAAGCAGAGCCTTTCACTGAAAACTATCTGGCATTCACTGAAAATAAAAAATGCACACAGAATATTAACTCATCTTTGTAGTCAATAAAAAACATAAAATCATGAAAAACAAAATGATTAGTAAAATAGTATACAGCATTTTAATGTTACTAGTAGGCACTGTTTTTACTTACGCGCAACCCCCAAGGGGACAAGAAGGAAAAAATCGACCAACTGCAGAAGTTCTGATAAAAGAGATGGACATTAACAAAGATGGAAAACTATCTAAAGGTGAAGTAAAAGGTCCGTTGCAGGATGATTTCAGCAAAGTAGACGCTAATAAAGATGGCTTTTTAACACTCGAAGAGTTGAAAAAAGCTCCAAAGCCAGAACGCAAAAAATAGTGTAAATTAATCATAAAAACAAAAAAGATGAGAAACAACAAAAATTGGGTTAAAGTAATTGCTATTGCCTTAACTATAGTAGGATGTAGCAAGAATGATTCAGACACTAACACAGATACAACAACAACCACGACAACAGGCGTTCCTATTACAAGTGCAGTACAATCAAAATATACAAGCGCTGTAACAATTTCGACAAGCGGTAGCAGTATCACATTAAAATCTAATGGAACACCAGACCACGTTACACCCTATTATGGTGTTGGACATGCTTTGTATGAAGCACAAATGGTTGGTTCAACGCTTAATCCCGGAACTATTGGAGTTCAAAATTATGCAATGACGATTCCTACAAATCCTGTAGAAGCATCAACCAAAGAAGTTACAACGTTAGGACCCATTGGTATGGCGTTGAATGGCGTTCCAATCTATAATGATAGAGAAGGTGGAAATGTACCTGTAGATGCAGGTGTACTTGGTTCTTTTGATAGAGCAGGTGCTCACCCTGGACCTGGAAATACTTATCATTACCATTGTACTGGCGATTTTATGGGAAATGATGATGCAAAATTAATAGGATTTTTAAGAGATGGTTTTCCCATTTATGCAAGAAAGGATATGGACGGTAGTTACCCTTCAAATTTAGATGCAAATGGTGGTCATATAGGAATAACAGCAGATTTTTCTACGGCTATCTATCATTATCATGCTAGCAATACAGCATATTTAGGTAGTAGGTTTTACATCTTAAAATCAGGAAGTTACAATGGTACAAAAGGAACATTTACTCAATAAATTTATTATTTTATTGTTTTGTCAACTTATATTTAGTTGTTCAGAAACAGCGAATAAAAAATCAAATAACATTTTTGAAAAAGTTGATATTTCGCAAGTGCCAAATACTTCATTTTTTTTAAATGACAACAAACTGAAATTACAGAACGGGGTTTATTATATTAGTCATAAGCCCTATTCAGGTTTCATAAAAGAAATTTATAAAAACGATACTGTAAAAAAATTTGCCTCATATTATCAGGGAAAACAACACGGAACGACCAAAACTTTTTTTGAAAATGGAAAGCTGGAAACAGAACGAAATTATAAAAACGGTATTGGCTACGGACGGCACTATGGCTATTGGAAAAATGGCAATATAAAATTTGATTTTTCTTATTTCAATGACAAACGTCAAGGCATGCAAAAACAATGGTATGAGAGCGGAAGTCCCTATTGTTTTTTAATGTATAAAAATGATAGAGAGGATGGCATGCAAAATGCTTGGCGCGAAAACGGAAAACCTTATATCAGCTATGAAGCCAAAGACGGACGTCGATATGGTTTGCAAAAATCAAACTTATGCTATACGCTCAAGGATCAAAAACTAAAAGTGAAATCCAAATGAAATTAAAATATTACACCATTATATTGCTGGGTGTTTTGGTAATTTCTTGTCAAGAAAAAACTAGAAAACTGCCTTATTACAAATCATCCGATTTTGTACCCGTTTGGGAAACTCCACAAAATAAATCCTTTCATAAAATTCGCCCTTTCCATTTGGTTGATCAAGAAGGAAAGTCGTTTTCAGAAAAAGAATTAGATGGCAAAATCACTGTAGTAGATTTCTTTTTTACCAGCTGTCCAGGAATTTGTCCAAAGATGACTAATAGCATGTCTAAAATTCAGGCTGAGTTTAAGAATGATGATCAGATACAATTGGTTTCACATTCGGTAACGCCAGATAAAGACAGCGTTCCTGTGCTTGCGGCTTATGCAAAAAAGAAAAACATTCAATATAATAAATGGAAGCTACTTACTGGAGACAAAGAAGAAATCTATAATCTAGGACGTAAATTTTATTTTATCGAAGAAGATTTAGGAGAAAATAATGATAGCTTTATTTTTCTACATACAGAAAATTTCGTTTTGATTGATAAAACTAGAATCATCCGCGGTATCTACAATAGTCTTGATCCAAGTAGTATGCAATCTTTGGTCGAAGATATTAAAGTACTAGAAAAAGAATAAGTAATTTACATGGAACAGCAAGTGCTTTCCTGTTCCCATAAGGTAAACAGAAGTTAATACTATAAAAAAAGGGTGTCAATAAAATTGACACCCTTTTTTTATAGTTGTAAAAAAGAATATTAATATCCTCCTCTGTTTCCACCACCACGGTTTTCTCCACCACGGCTATTTCCACCACCATAACCACCGCGTGAATCTCCACCACGACTGTTATTGTTAAAACTTCTTCTTTCTCCTTCTGGTTTTGGCTCAGATTTGTTAACTACAATTGCACGTCCTTGAACAGTTGCACCGTTCAATTCATCAATCGCTTTTTGAGCTTCATCATCATTTGTCATTTCAACAAAACCGAATCCTTTACTTCTTCCAGTAAATTTATCAGTAATAATTTTTACAGAATCTACTGCACCATAAGCCTCGAAAGACTCTCTTAAATCTGCTTCCTCAATACTGAATGGAAGGCTTCCAACAAAAATATTCATATGTACTTATTTATAATATGCAACAAATATACTCCTATTTTTTTATAACCCACTATAAATTAGCATATTTCTGTTTTTATTTTATTCCGAAAACACATAAAAAAGCACAAAACAACTTCATAAAAGAATTAAACACCCACCTTAATCCTTAATTTGTTGATGCTTGCACAATTATAGGCACTTTATAAAAAACTCCTTGCTGAAAATTCAAAGTTGACCCAGCCAAAGGATTACCGTAGCTGTTTTCTGCATTGAATTTAAAAGTACCCGATATTGTATTGTTGATAAGGTCATATTCTGTTACTACAATCTGACCATCTCCTTTCCCAGAGCCGGTAGCAAAAGTTATCTTAGCAGTAGCATCCGTTAATACGTAGACAGCAGTTTCAGAATCGCTACTTCCCAAAACATACACTCCCTCTGCAGCTGAAGTAGTTCTCAACGTAATTATTTCGTTCCCTGAATAGCCTGTAATTATGAGCGCCCCATTATCACCTAAAGTAGCCGTTGACAAACTAGCCCTCCAAAAAACATTGTTTTTCACTCCTTGAAACGAGGGATTGTTAAACCTTACATCTTCCTGACAGGAAATCAAGGTAAAAAGCACGACAAAAAAAAGGAAAATATTTTTCATGAAAACAGTTCTTTAAACAAGCAAAAGTATACAATTGAAGGATAAAAAGACTTAATTATTCCAATAAAATAAGACTAGAAACCGCTTAACCCATTCTAATTCATAATAATAACAAGCTATTGGCATATTAAAATAAATAGTATATCTTTGCAGCCTTAATTAACAGAGGTCGAGTACCTCAAAATTTAATCATTTAGATTATGTCAGTAAAAATTAGATTACAAAGACACGGTAAAAAAGGAAAACCTTTTTACTGGGTTGTAGCAGCAGATGCTCGCTCAAAAAGAGACGGTAAATACTTAGAGAAAATCGGTACTTACAATCCAAACACAAACCCAGCAACTATCGACTTAAACCTTGATAGTGCAGTTAAATGGTTGCACAATGGTGCACAACCAACAGAAACTGCTAAAGCAATTCTTTCTTACAAAGGAGCTTTATTGAAACATCACCTTGATGGTGGTATTCGTAAAGGTGCCTTAACTCAAGAACAAGCTGATGCAAAATTAGCTACTTGGTTAGAAGCTAAAACTGGAACAGTTGACGCTAAGAAAGATGGTTTAACTAAAGCGCAAGCTGATGTTAAAGCTAAAGCTTTTAAAGCAGAACAAGATGTAAACGCAAAACGTTTAGCTGCTGCAGCTAAAGCGGAGGCGGATGCTATTGCAGCTGCTGCTCCTGCTGTTGAAGAAGTTGCTGAAGTTGAAACTTCAACTGAAGAAACTCCTGCTGCAGAAGAAAACAACGAAGAAACTCAAGCATAAATTTATAAGCGAAGATGCGTAAAGAAGATTGTTTCTACTTAGGTAAAATCGCCAAAAAATTTAGTTTTAAAGGGGAAGTCCTTGCCTATTTAGACACGGATGAACCAGAGTTATACGAAAACTTGGAATCAGTGTTTGTTGAATGCAACAAACACTTGGTTCCTTTTTTTATTGAAAATAGCTCCTTACATAAAAACGATTTCTTAAGAATTCGTTTTGAAGACATGAATACTGAAGAAGATGCCGATGCCATTATGGGTAACGACATTTACCTTCCGCTAAATATGTTGCCAAAACTTAGCGGTAACAAATTCTACTATCACGAAGTTATTGGTTTTGAAGTCGAAGACAAACGCCTTGGTGTTGTTGGAAAAATCGAATCTATAAATGACTCAACTGCTCAACCACTTTTTGAAGTTTTAAACGGCGAAGTAGAAATCCTTATTCCAATGATTGATCATTTCTTAGTTAAGATCGATCGAGAAAATAAAAAAGTCATCATGGATCTTCCAGAAGGATTAATCGAGATGTACCTTTAGAGTGAATTTTTGAACCATTAAGAAATTAAGGTTCATTAAGTTTTTTCCTTACCTCTCTTAATTTCTTAATGGTTTAATCTTTAAAATCTTTGTTTTGTCTAAATTCCAATTCAAAAAATTCGTTGTAAACCAAGACCGCTGTGCCATGAAAATCGGGACTGATGGTGTTTTACTTGGTGCATGGGCACCTATCACTAATAATCCATTCAGTATTTTAGATATTGGAGCAGGAACTGGAGTTATAGCTTTAATGTTAGCACAACGCACATTTGCTGAACAAATTGACGCTTTAGAAATTGATGAAGAAGCCTACGAACAAGCGATGGATAATTTTGAAAATTCTCCTTGGAGTGATCGTTTATTCTGCTTTCATGCCGGTTTAGATGAATTTGTAGAGGAACCGGAAGACGAGTACGACTTAATCGTTTCCAATCCCCCATTTTATTCTGAAGACTACAAAACAGAAAGCGACCAAAGAGATTTGGCTCGTTTTCAAGACGCGCTGCCATTTGAAGATTTAATTGAGGCAGCCGATTTATTGCTTTCTGAAAACGGAATATTCGCTGTTATTATTCCTTTTAAAGAAGAACAAAAGTTTTTGGCCTTAGCCAAAGAAATGGAGCTTTACCCTATAAAAATCACTCACGTAAAAGGAACTCCAACCACCGAAATCAAACGCAGTCTGTTGGCTTTTAGCCGAAACGAAATTACAGACTTCCCTATTGACGAATTAACAATTGAGATTGCCAGACACGTATATACTCCGGAATATATAGAAATGACTAAGGAGTTTTATTTAAAGCTTTAGTTTGCCTTAAGAATACTTCTAAACTGATACAATATTCTTTCTAACAAACGCAAATCTTCTGTGATGATTTCGGCCGATCCTGTCATTTCTTGTTGAAAAGGAATTATTTTATTATAATTGGTTTTAAGGTTTTCCGGAAGTGAAATGTCCAATAATAAATTCCCTTCTGCATCTGGTATTAACGATATATTTTTTACTTTTCCAGTTAACGTTCCGAACTCTCTATTAGGAAAATTTGCTAAACGTATATTAACTTGTTGACCAATCTTAATTTTCCCTGAATTTTGCGCCGGCGCCTTCACCTTACCAATATATCCATTTTCTATTGTGGGAATTATCGAGAACGCATTATCACCCGCTTTTATGGTTTGATTGGCTGTCCAAATTTGTAAAAAAGACACTTTCCCCGCAATCGATGACTTCAACACATAAGCCAACTCCCAATCTTTAATTACCTTCTTCAGTTGATAAAAAGACTGAATCCTGTTTCCTTCTAAATTAACCTCTTCCTTTTTACCACTAATTCTAGTACCATCACTATTTTTTCGATTACTGATCAGCGAAGATTTCAATTGTGAAATACTACTTAATAAACTTTTATAGTTTTTCTGAGCTTGGAGGTATCCCAATTTTTTATTCTCAAAATCTTGAGCAGAAACAACCCCTTTATTAAATAGGGTTTCGAATCGGTTAACATCATTTTTCTGTAGTTGTAATTCAGATTCATTGATGTCTTTTTGCTGTTGCAAAAGACTTAATCGCTCTTTAATTTGAATGTTTTCGGAGCTATTGGCATTATTTTCAACTTGAAAAGGGTGCAAATTTGAATTGAGATCATAAGCGACGGCATCTTTCTGAAAAATGGAAAACGCACTTTCAACATCCCCTAATTGAGCATTTCTTAATAACTCAAAAGGGAATTTACTTTCGCTATTGTTTATTTTTAAGGTATCCAGGATGCTTTTTAGCAAAAATACATCTTTAAAATTCGCAGGATTATCAATTATCGCCAAAGGAGTATTTGCAACCACGATGGATTTATCAGCAATCAAAATCGATTGAATCCTACCTGAAGTCTTAGCAACCAATTTTTCAGGAGGAATGTTTGTTGTGATAATAACTTGTGTTGTAATAACATCTGGGTACTTAACGAACCAAGACACGAAGAAAAGCATTATAATAATTCCAAAAACCACAACTGTTCCCCAGCGTATCATCCAGTGCGGCACACGCGTAAGAATGTCTTGAACCTCTTCACTGCGTAATTCAAATGCTGTATTATCCTCTACCATGACACTAATTTCCTAATTGTAATTGATTCCTAACTAATTCAAAATAATTCCCTTTTTGTTCCACTAATGCAGAGTGACTCCCTATTTCTATGATCTTACCTTTGTCTAAAACCACAATCTGATCTGCATTCATGACCGTACTTAAACGGTGTGCGATTACTACTACGGTTTTATTTTTAAAGAAAGTGTCCAGTTTACCCATAATTTCCTTTTCGTTATTGGCGTCTAATGCCGAGGTAGCCTCATCAAAAAAGAGCATTTCAGGATTTTTATACACCGCTCTAGCAATCAATAAACGTTGCTTTTGCCCCGTACTCATTCCCGTTCCTTCAGATCCGATTTTAGTATTATAACCTAACGGTAAACCTGCAATATATTCTTTTATATTAGCCACATCTGCGGCATAAACTAGCCTTTCTTTGTCAATAATATCAACCCCAATCGCAATATTATTGGCAATGGTATCATTAAAAATAAATCCTTCCTGCATTACTGCTCCAATATTAGACCTCCAGGATTTTTGCGAAATGTTTTTTAGTTGGCTATTCCCTAAATTGATTTCGCCTTTGTCTGGCTCATAAAATTTAAGCAATAATTTCATCAAGGTTGTTTTTCCGCTGCCACTTACCCCTACAATTGCTGTAACCTTGTGAGCCGGAATCGTTAAGTTTAAATTTTGCAATACCGGAATATCAGAACCCAAATAACGATACGAAAGGTCTTTAATTATAATATCAGCATCTTTTGGGATAATATGAGTTTGATGTGCTTCTTGTTGCGTCTCATCTTCTTTGTCATGAATTTCAGATAAACGCGCCAAAGATATTTTAGCATCCTGCACCTCACGAACAAACTCAATCAATTGCGCAATAGGACCGTTCAAACTACCCACTATAGAACTTATTGCAAGCATCATCCCTAAGGTAATGGAGCCATCAATAACTAGTTTTGCAGAAAGAAAAATGATGAAAATATTTTTCAACTCATTAATTACTGATGAGCCAATAGTTTGCGTTTGTTCTAAAACCAATCCTTTTATCGATACTCTAAATAATCTAGCTTGTACATATTCCCATCCCCAACGTTTTTGCTTTTCGGCATTGTGCAGTTTTATCTCTTGCATTCCGTTGATGAGTTCCATGACTTTACTTTGTTCTTGGGAAACTTCAGAAAATCGTTTGTAATCCAATACTTCTCTTCGTTTTAAAAACAAAGTGATCCAACCAAAATAAAGTATACTTCCTGCAAAAAAAACAAAGAATATTTGAAGATTATAATACGCTAAAACACCGCCCATTATAAACATATTAATCACTGAGAACAATACATTTAATGATGAAGTCGTTAGGATTCGTTCAATCCGATGATGATCATTAATACGTTGCATGATATCACCCGTCATTCGAACATCAAAAAAGGAGATGGGTAAGTTCATTAATTTAATGAAAAAATCAGAAATCAAAGAAATATTTATCCGGGTCGAAAGATGCAATAATATCCAACTTCTAATCAGCTCTAAACCCGTTCGTCCGGCAAAAAGAAACAATTGCGCAAACAGGATTAAATAAATAAAATGAATATTCTGGTTTTGAATCCCAACATCAACAATACTTTGGGTAAGAAAAGGAAAAATAAGCTGCAACAAACTACTTGCCAGTAACCCAATACTCAACTGTATTAGGAATGACTTGTACCTTAAAACATATTGAGCCAATAGACCAAATCCTAAACCCTTTTTGTCTTCTTTATCAAAATCTGATTGGAAGAATTTTGGTGTAGGCTCCAGCAATAGAGCAATTCCCTCCTCGGTAGTATCATTGGCATTGTTACCAATCCAAAATTTTATAAAATCCTTTTGATTGTATTCGATCAGCCCAAAACCCGGATCTGACACATAATAAACCCCCTTTTTAATTTTATAAAGCACCACATAATGCTCTTTATTCCAGTGCAACACACAAGGCAAAGGCGCTTCTTCTAATCGCTGAGGATTGAGTTTTACTCCTAATGTTCTAAAACCAATTTTCTCGGCGGCATCACTTAAAAATAAGAGATTACTACCTTCACGGGTCGTCTCGCTAAAATCGCGTAACTCTTGTATATTAATCGTTTTACCGTAGTGCTTGGATACAATTTTCAAGCAGGTAGGCCCGCAGTCTTTTGAGTCTGCTTGTATATAGTTGGGGAATTTAGACATTAATTAACTTCAATATTATTGCTAGACAACTCCTTATTATCTTCAGTCCTTACCACAACATGATATTTGCCACTAGGAAGATTCAATTTAATTTTATCAGATTCCGGAATTTGTAAAAAATTCACGATAGGAATTGCTAATTCTTTCAATTCCAGATATTCTGACATATCAAAAACAGAAATCAACACTTCTTCACTTTTGAAAGACTTAAAAAGCGAATTTCTTAAAATAAATTTTTGAAATATTTTGTCGAAATACACTTTTTGCAAATCAGTTTTTATATTATTGATTACGAAGAAATCTGCATTAGATCTAGGAATACTATCTCCCACTAAGGATTGTTTTGGGATCAAGATGAGTTCATCTGCCAAATCTGCACAAATACTAACTTGATTTATGGTTATTGGATCTATATTTGTCTGTTCTTTAAAATATTGCGCCATCCATTTTTTACCATTATTTCCTTTTTCTATATGGGAATGTCCGACATAAACAAAGATTTTGGCCTTTGAGTTTTGGTCAAATATTTTCGCAATATTTTTAGCCTGCCCCAGCTCCCTGTCAATATTATTGTCGGTACTTTCATGTCCTGTTATGATAAAACCCATTTCTTTTGCTTTCCGAATGAAGTGGGCAAAGTAAGGTTCTCCAGTATAGAATCCATTACTATAATTTGGAGTAAATTTATCATTTTCAGTAAATGCTTCCAAAGAAATATTGGTGAAGCCATTTAGCTTTAGAACATCAAGTAACTGCATAGCAAAAATTCTGTGTTTTGGATAATAATGGTCTTCATTCAGGATAATTACCGAATTATTTTTGGCTAATTGTGAAATTTCATCAAACACCCCTTGGTTTTTTTTTATCTCAGAATGTTCCGATATCTTTAAAATCAAATCTTTATAACGTATCTTCCTTTCTTGTTCGAGATTTTTTATCAGATAAGTGTATGCGTGATTTTCTGAAATAAACGAATTTGCAGTAATCACAAATTGAGACTTCAGACCTCCATTTTGATTATTAGTCAATGGTAAAGTCATGATTTTTTTTCTTGCTTGAAGTTGATTTTTCCTTTTAACAGCATAGTTCGACCAAACCTTAAACAGAGACAATTTGCCTTCATCAACCGAATCAATAGCAATTTTTGAAATTATATTTTGCGCAAGGTTTAAGCTATACTCTTTATCAGACCCTTCCGATTTTATAATTCCAGTAATTTTTATATGCCCTTTACTTTTTTCAAACAAAACTATTTTATTTACTGTGTCGTTGGAGGTTATTTTTTGATTTACCCGCTGGTAATCCGTCGGTGATTTGATTGAATCACAGAAAAAATACATTTTGTATTTATTAGCTTTTGATTCACAAACTAAAAATAGTTTATTGTTGTCAATTGATTTTATCCCTTCGCTTTTTAACCTATGTCTCAACCGCTCTGTTGGATTAATAAAATTTAAAGCACCCCAAAAGTCGATAGCGATTTTCAATGAGTCATTGTAAAAATAATCTTCATTGAAATAATTATGCTTATTTACATTTTGCCTTGTTGCATTACAAGAGATAAGCAACGGCGCCAATAATAGTAGTAATGATGAATTAATTATTTTTTTAATTCCACACATTTTTATAGGGATCATAATTACACTTCGTTTGATGAATATATTGCTTTATTTCTGTTGATTTTTCCGGTATTCTTCCGTCAGGGCAAACATATCGAAATTCACAGTCTTTACATGTTTTAATTTGATCTTTTGTAATTTTCCAAAAATTCGTAAAGTCTTGATTTTTAATAATTTCTTCAATTTTACCTTTAAGAACATTACCATAAATTTTTTTATCATCTAAATAACGTTTTATGTTACCCTCAGCATCGATAAAAATTGATCTGTTATATATAGAATTAAAATTTAATGATTCAATATAATACTCATGTTCCAAGACGAAGTTTTCAGCAGAATTTATCTTTTTAAAAAAGATTTCTTGTATTGTACCATTTTCATAATAAATATTTGGCAGATCTAAACTAATGTCGCGGGAGCTATTCTCAACATTGTAATAAATGATCTCATTTATTCTGGGTTGCCCATTTTTTATTACGTCTATATCTGTTTCAATATCTGTTTCATGTTCCACAAATAGTGTGATTGTTTGAATTTTACTGTTACTGATTAGTACCAGTAATTTTTGTAAGATTTCAATATTGTTCCTTTTTAAAATAACTTTTAGACACGATATCCCCAATAAATCCAACTGCTCATTTAAGGGAATCAAGTATTCCGCAGCGTTTCTGTCGAGTTCAAGAGTCACTGTATCTAATTCAAATGGTTTTAAAAATTCAGTTGAAATGTCTATAAAATTTTCTGTTTCATTGGAGATCACAACTATTTCATTTTCGACAAAATAATTTATATATTTTTTTAAAATTGATTTACTTTTTTTAAAATCCTGAAAAATAGTATAAATTGATTTATTGGAATACTCATCTACTACATCTATAATTTCATTTGAAAAGACATGAAAAATTTTTCTTTTAAAATCTATGACAACACCTCTATTAATCCCTTTTACCGGAAGGCAGCAGGAAAATAGTTTAATTTTTTTATTGATCATTTTTATTTTTTATATACTGAGGTTTATAAAATGAATAACACGTCATTTTTGCAGTCTGATAAAAATTGGAAACTGAGTACTCGTTTATAATATTCTCCTCATTTAAGCTTTTATTTACTTTAAAACCTTCCGAACATTCTGCAATTACTGGTAAAGCAATCTTAGATACTCCTTTTATAATGGTTTTTATTTTATAACTCATTTGATAATTCTACTAAATATTCTGCCACAATTTTGTGCAAATTATAATTACAAGGAAAACTTACCATCCCAAACTGACCTGCTGGATTAACTTCCAAAAAATAGTATTTTCCGTTTTTATTGGATTTGATTAAATCCAAAGATCCCGTATTTAATTGTAATTCATTCATCATTTTTCCTATTCCCATTTCGATTTTGCTAGGTAGCTTATAAGGCACGAATCTATTTGGTTTTTTTCTGTCATAATTACGATAGTCGATCTTGGTTTTTGGGTTATTTTGAGAAAAGATAGCCATCGAATAGCATTTCCCATTAATAAAAAAAACCCGGAGCTCTACGTCTTTATCAATATACTCCTGAAACAAAGATGGACTGAAATTGTTTTCAAAAGCTTCAATACAATCAATCTTATGAGTGTGAAACATAAATGCTTTGGCCTTGTACTGAACGTATTTAGCCTCTCCGATCGATTTTGTTATTATTGATCTATTATTATCTTTAAAAAACAAATCTAAATCCGTTTTTTTTGTAGTAATCAGCGTTTGGGGGATTTCGAGTCCAGAATCCATCGCCGCTTTTAAAACTTCTATTTTTGAAGCCATTTTTTTTCTGTCGAAAAGCCATTTTTTTTCCTTCAGCAATTCCATCAATAAATCTGCTATGACTTTAAATTCTGAATTTATGTAATCATATAAATCATTATTTCTACCGACCTTAATTTTGTACTCATTCAGAAAGCCAAATTTCCTGAACCAAACGACTTTTATATCCTTGATAAAAAGAATCTTACCATATGATTCAATATAGGAATTTTCGACACTATTGATGTCAAAATAAAATGATGCAATTCCCTGCATCAATTCTTCATCATTCAGTCTGAAAAAAGGGATTTTTCTGTAATTCAACCAATCGATTACACAATTTGTGTCATTATCGGTAGGTGTACTCAAAATTAATATCATATTAATTATTTTAATATTTGGGCATCTTAACGATGCCCAAATAATTTTTTACTTACATCTCGTCTGGTCCGTCACCTTTAACTTCACAAACTTCAGTACCACTATAGATAATGGTCATTGTGTCGGCAGCTTGCATTCTACCACCGTTAATAGTTTTAAGCTCTACTTTTTCTGCATTGAAATCTTCTAATTTTTTCATAATTTTTATTAGTAATTCATAGCTTAAAAACATTCAATCCCTATTTTATTATAGACCACGTGCACTTAGTTTCTAATACCTCGGTTTCCAATGATGTTTTCAGCATAACGATTTTACATACTCACTTTAAGGCTTTTCTGTTTACTCCTTTTACTTTAATTGTAAATTATGTCTATTTTAGACACTAGAACTAAGACCTGATTAAAAATAGTCAAAAAATAATCAGGTAATTCGATAATTGTTCTTTTGGCACTTTTACGGCCATGTTCATTATGGATAATAGATCTAATGAATCTGTTATTGTAAACAAACTAGGATAATTTGGATGGGATTGAAACAGATCTTCAAACTCCGATTTTTGGCTCGAATAATGACTGATTTCTAAGTACTTTTCAACTAAACTTATCATATATTTTCTCTTTATAAACAAACGAATTGTTTAAGATACTTTTACAAATATTTAGTTTTTATATCAGTATTCTTGACCTAGAATACATAATTTATAAATTAATGCATACACAATTTATAAATTATTGCGCACAAATTAAATTTCTAAAACACACTAAATCAACTCATTATTACAAATTAAGCGACGGTTTTATGGCGCAACGCTGTAAAGAAATTAATCGCCTATCAAATCCCCTACTTTTGAAATAAGTACAATATTCTATTTAACAACCTAACAATAATAATTATGAAAACTAAAAAAATAAGCTCCAAAAATTTCAAAAGAAATGAAATCTCAAAAAATAAATTAGTGACAATTTATGGAGGAGACATTACAGATCCAAAACCAGGAACTACGACATCAAATTTAGGGGTAGGAATGACTATTATTCAACAAAATCTATTTACGATACCTGTACCAGAAGTTCAATAACGGAACTTTATTTAATCGAATCTTTTTCTAGTCCTTTAATAAACTTTACAGGGGTTACTCCTTTTCTTTTATTAAAGGACTTTGTGAATGAGACCGCATTTTTAAAACCCACGCTTTCTGCAATGGCTTGGGTTGAATATTTCCTATACGTAGCATTAGAAATCATTACACCTATTGCATCATTTATTCTAAGCTCATTCAAATACTCACTAAACGATTTGTTATAATAATTATTAACAACACCGGAAAGATAATACGTGTTTGTTTTGATCTTTTTTGCCGCTGATTGCTGCGTGAAATCCGGTTTTAATTACTCTAATTTCTTTTCTAAAACCATAAATTTATCTAAAATTTCATTTTCTTTTTAATACTGATTACAGCTGTAGCATTTTTTACTGGCTCCAGATTGACAGTACCCTTTTTCTCCGCGATAATTATATTTTTTTTATACTCTTCAATTAGATCAGCCACTTTTTGCTCTGCTACTTTTTTCTTTTTGATGTTTCGCAGCACCATCAACACTAAAACAGGCACTAACAGTACTAAAATAAAAACAATCACCATACTGAGATTTCTTTTGAAGCTGAATTCTTTTTGAATCACCTTCATTTCACTCTGCAATTGCTCTTCACACAATTTAAAATTTACTTCGGGAATTTCCGTGTTGAGCTTAAATTCACTTTTTTCAAAATTATCCAAATATATCTCAGAGTGCTTTGCGGCCTCTTCCTTATTATCAATAGCTTTATAAATTTTGGTTTGGTAATAATTAGATTTCAAAAACTCAATTGAATTTACTCCCCCATCATAATAAAACTAACCCCTAATCGAGACCATTTATTTCATCTTGACGTCATAGTAAAAACAACAACATTCCCCCAAATAAAATATTTAGTAGCAAGCATACTGCAGTATATACTTTCAAGAGCAGAGTTTTCGCATTCAATTTATCATTCTTTAATTACCAAAAAAATGGAGAAAACAACTTGTTTTCTCCACTTCATTAAATAAATTCAAACTAATTTATAATTAAACGCATTTATCTTGAAAGGTAGTACATCTTCCGAAAGCATTTCTACACTGCATCCATGGACAAGGCTCTGCTTCTACATAACCACCGTTAATCTTTTTTTGCTCATTTTTCGTCAATTTCTGAGCACCTTCTAAATTCAAAATGTTTTTTAACATAATATATAGTTTTAAAAAATTGGTTAATACCCCAATCATTTATAGACACTTGGGGCACGCGTCTATTTTTGAAACAAGTCTATTTACTAAACTAAATTTAATTTCCCAAACAACTTTGATCCCACCTAGAACAAACTCTTGTAAGAGGGTTCCAATCTAAACAGCAAACAGGAGCTTTTCCCCCATTAATCGATTTTTGCTCGCTTTTGCTCAACTTCTGAGCTCCGTTTAATTTTAAAATGTTTTTTAACATAATATATAGTTTTAAAAATTTGGTTAATATTCCAATTGATATTTTAAGATATTTGGTATTTATTAGAATAACTCTTAGAAGGAGAAACGGCAAATGCCGCTTCCTCCTAAAAGTAACTAAATCTACATTTAGTATCCATAACAAATAAGAAAAAAACTGGACTGAAAGTTCAACCTATTCAGTCTAATTTTTCACCAATTTAGAAACCATTAGCATCGCATACCCACTGACAATCGCCAACACTATCAACATAAGCCATTATTAGCTGACCATTACAACTACAAGCAAAACTGGCTACTTTACCCCCACTAATTGACTTTTGCTCATTATTGGTTAATTTCTGAGCACCTTCTAATTTTAAAATGTTTTTTAACATAATATAAAGTTTTAAAAATTTGGTTAATGCCCCAATCATTTATAGACACTTGGGGCTTATGTCTCCTTGTAGGAATCATTATATGTTTAAACTCTTTCGACTAAATTATTAATTAGTAAAATCGCTTCTTTTTCTTCAAAATCATTTAGAAAATATTTCAGTTCTCCTATTTCATATTCATTAGGAAATAACTTTTCATTTATAAGTTTTACAGGGGTGTAATTAAATTCATTTTCTCCGCACCAATCGTACTGTTTTTGAATTTCATGATTCACTTTCATTGACACGTTATCAACTTTCCATTTGTCTTTCCACGCTTCCAATCCCATCTTTTTGATGTGCCAATCTGATATCGCTTCTTCCATCTTGTCCTGATCAGCATTGTTAATTGTCAATAAACGCTCCACAACCACTTTATATGGATTGTCATTGTTCTCTGGATTGATATTAAACAACACCGTCAAGAGTATTTTATCAGGAAACTTTGCAACCAACTCAAATGCATCTTTAAATGCTGAATGGCAATGACCACAACTTGGGCTAAGTATCAATGTGAGATTCAGTGAGGAACTTCTGTTTCCAAATCGCAAACCTTCTAATTGATCAAAACCCTCAAGAACAGGAATGTCTTTTAACAAGAAATCAAAAACCACGTAATTTCTTTTGAACTTCATTAATTCATTTACCGATTTCTCCGCCTTGATTTTATTTTCCAGAATTGGTTTTAAAGCAAACCACAAAGAAGCACACGCTATCATAGAAAACAAATAGGCAAAGGGAACAAAAAACGTAATGTCTGAAAAAGGTTGTACCATAAAAAACCAAACTAAACTTTGCACTACGACAATCGATGCGATCACCAAACACAGCAAACACCATTTTTTTAATTGCATCTTTTGAATCCAAATAGAATAAGCTATTACTGGAAGAGAAAGAAAACTAAGGAAGCCAGCTACGATAGTAGAATAAGAAGGCTGAACTAATAATGATAAAAGATTTATGCTAAAAAAAAGCAGTGGCAAATCTGAAAAACTAAACCATTTGTTAATCGCCCCTTTCTCTGATCGAATAACAGAATCACAGGAAGTATTCGAACTGATATTACAAAATTTTGAAACTATCTCATTACTAAAACCTAACTTCTCTTGAATGATAAGAACACTGAAAAACAAACCCGCTATTGCCGTTAAAAGAAAAACAAAATCATAGATCGCATAACTATTATAAAACACAGATATTCCTATTAATGCTAAAACAGGCAAAATATACTGTAACCAATTTATATTTACTTTTGAACTCTCTTTTAAGATAGTTTCGTTAGGTTCAATAACTATAACTACTCCACTCCAACTTGCAATAAACTCAGTAAACGATAAATCCTGTTTCTCCCCCTTCTCTGTAACAATACTAATCTCAGTGTCCGTTTTAGAAACAAGAACTAAGCCCTGATTAAAAATAGCTAAAAAAGAATCCGTTAATTCGACCAATTGTTCTTTGGGAACTTTTACAGCCATATTCATAATCGATAACAGATCTAATGAATCTGTTATTGCAAACAAACTAGGATAATTTGGATGGGATTGAAACAAGTCTTCAAACTCCGATTTTTGGCTCGGATAATGACTGATTTCTAAATATTTTTGAACTAAACTGACCATAAAAATTTTGATTGCATACAGACCACTTTTTGTTAATCTGTTTACAAATATTTCGCTTTTTTTTCGGTATTCAGCGTTTCAAATCTACAATTTATATAGTATTACATAGACAATTTATAAATTATGGTATTCATTTAAAGTAATTAATAACCTGATTTACTGTGTTATACATTGTTTTAAGCTTGAATTCTTCGTATTGTCTTGAAAAAGGAATTAAACGGCTATCAAATCCTCTACTTTTGAAATAAGTAAAGCATTCTATTTAACAACCTAACTATAATTATTATGAAAACTAAAAAAATAAGCTTCGAAAATTTCAAAAAAAATGAAATCTCAAACAGTAAATTAAAAACAATTTTTGGGGGTGATATTACAGATCCAAAACCAGGAACTACAACCTCAAGTGCAGGTTCAGGCGTACTTTAAAATTGCGAATTCTCTCAAATAAAAAATATTTTATAGCTGATTAGCGGATTATTTAATTAAATCTTTATCAAGTCCTTTAATAAATTGAACTGGGGTTACTCCCGTTCTTTTATTAAAGGACTTTGTAAAGGAAACCGCGTTTTTAAAACCGGCACTTTCTGCGATGGCTTGCGTGGAATATTTCCTGTACGTTGCGTTAGAAATCATTTCATCAATCACATAATTAATTCTCAATTCGTTCAAGTACTCGCTAAATGATTTATTGTAATGGTTATTAACCACACTGGAAAGATAAGATGTATTCGTTTTTATCTTTTTTGCGGCTGATTGCTGCGTAAAATCGGGTTTTAAATAATCTAGTCGCTTTTCTAATAGCATTAATTTATCTAGAATTTCATTTTCCTTTTCCACACTTATTAATGTAGAGCCATTTTTAATTAACTCCTTGTTTAAAACATTAGTCGGTACGTTATTAAATCTATTTTCTTTATATTCTTTGATTAAATCTGCTACTTTTTGCTCCGCTAACTTTTTCTTTTTGATACTTCGCAACACAATTAAAACTAAGAAGAATACTGTCCCTGATAAAACAAAATAAATGACAATATTAAGGTCTCTTTTATTATTGAATTCTTTTTGAATTACTTTCATTTCCAATTGCAACTGCTCCTTACTTACCGTAAAATTCACCTCAGCAATTTCGTTATTAAGTTTAAATTCACTTTTCTCAAAATTATTCAAATATATCTCCGAATGCTTGGCAGCTTCTTCCTTATTGCCTAGAGCCTGATAGATCTTCGCTTGGTAGTAATTTGATTTCAGGAACTCGATCGGGTTCAATTTATCTGCATGATATAGAGAATCTACTTTCTTAAGATACACTAACGATTTTTTGAACTCTTTTTTGTAGTAATACAAATCCCCTAGATTATATATTATCATAGAGTATTCATTTTTAAAACCGTTGTCTTCCGAGGTTTTTAATATACTTTGATAGCCTTTTTCTGCCTGTACAAAATTCTTTTTAATGTAGAAAATATTAGCTAAATTCATCTGAGCTGAAAACCTATTATAACCAATTGTTTTGCTATAAATGATGGCTTTACTGTAATAAAACTGGGCGGAATCAAGAAAAGCTACTTTACTCATTTTAGTCTTGTAAAAATCTTCGTAGTATTTTCCTATGTTTAAATTTAAACTATTTTTATACCTATTAAATTGCTCGTCTGAAAAAAGCTCTCTACTACCATCAATCATTTTATCTGATTCTTTTGAAATCGTAATAGCTTGTCTGTAATTTCCTATCTCATTATATATCAATCCGATATTAATATTGAATTTAATTACTCCTACTTTGTCGCTGATATTTAAGGATAACTTCTTTCCTTGCTGAAATTTATCTAACGCCATACTAAAATCACCTCTTTTCCAATCAACTAATCCACTACAATTCAATAGGTAAGCATTTAATTTTATTTTCTCTTTTGACGGCTGAACTTGTTTCAAACTCTCAAAAGCTTGATTCATGGATAATTTCGAATTTGCCCGATCACCTTTCAGTTGATAAAGATAGGATTTGGTCGATTGTGCAAAAGCTTGATGCGAATAATTGCTAGATTTTTCTAGTTTGTTGGTATAAACAAAAGCACTATCAACATTTGAAGTTATTAGTGATCTTATTTTATTCTCTAAAATCAGATATTCCTTTTGGGACAAATTAGATTTGCTTTGGGAATACGATGAAATTACTATTAAAAAAAAACAATAATACAAATACCGCATTGTAACTTTTGATTTAAAAAATTAAATCCCAAATGTAAAAATTAATAGGGGAACAAATGATAATAATCATCCGAGTTTTCGCTCGACATACAAAATAAAAAGTCGAGCATTGGTTAAATATAACATTTCAAAGTAGTTTTGTTATATTCCTTTGCGTAAATTTGTTGCATAAAAATTAAAAATAATGCAAAATACACTACCTACTTTAAGAATAGTGTAACTTGCAGAACAGACTATTATAAAAAACGCTCCTAGTAAAATTAGTTGGAAAACTCGTAAAGCTATAGCAGTTACACAAAGCCATTACAAACAATAAAAACTGACATATGAAACCAGACTTATTTCAATCTCCAGATTATTATAACCTAGACGATTTACTAAATGAAGAACACAAATTAGTTCGTGATTCTGCTCGCGCTTGGGTAAAACGCGAAGTATCTCCTATTATTGAAGAATATGCTCAAAGAGCAGAATTCCCAAAACAAATCATTAAAGGTTTGGGTGAAATAGGTGGTTTTGGCCCTTACATTCCCGTGGAATATGGTGGAGCTGGTTTAGACCAAATATCTTACGGATTAATCATGCAAGAAATTGAACGTGGTGATTCAGGAGTACGTTCTACTTCTTCTGTACAATCTTCTTTGGTTATGTATCCTATTTGGAAATACGGTAACGAAGAACAAAGAATGAAATACCTTCCTAAACTGGCTACTGGTGAATTCATCGGTTGTTTTGGTTTGACTGAACCTAGCCATGGTTCTGATCCAGGAAGTATGATTACCAACTTTAAAGATATGGGCGACCATTATTTATTGAACGGTGCCAAAATGTGGATTTCAAATGCGCCGTTTGCAGACATCGCAGTTGTTTGGGCAAAAAATGAAGAAGGAAGAATTCACGGACTTATTGTAGAACGTGGAATGGAAGGTTTTACAACTCCAGAAACACATAACAAATGGTCACTTCGTGCGTCGTCGACAGGAGAATTGATCTTTGATAATGTAAAAGTACCTAAAGAAAACCTACTACCTAACAAATCTGGATTAGGAGCACCACTTGGCTGCTTGGATTCAGCTCGTTACGGTATTGCCTGGGGAGCTATTGGTGCTGCTATGGACTGTTATGACACTGCACTTCGCTATGCTAAAGAACGAATTCAGTTTGACAAACCGATTGCCGGAACACAATTACAACAAAAGAAACTAGCCGAAATGATTACCGAAATCACCAAAGCACAATTATTGACTTGGAGATTAGGTGTTTTGAGAAATGAAGGAAGAGCAACGACCGCTCAGATTTCTATGGCCAAAAGAAACAATGTCGACATGGCAATTAATATTGCACGTGAGGCAAGACAAATATTAGGAGCTATGGGAATAAGTGGTGAATACTCTATCATGCGCCATATGATGAATTTAGAATCCGTAATCACGTATGAAGGCACACACGATATCCATTTATTAATTACTGGTATGGATATTACAGGAATTCCTGCTTTTAAATAGTAGTAAACGACTATTAAAGTATCTATAAAAATGATGGAAAAAGCTTCTTGGAAACAAGAAGCTTTTTTATATTTACAGCAAAATACCACCTATGAACATTCAGCATATAAATAACGCGATTGAACCACAGAAAAAAATTCTTTTGCAACACCCTTTATACAAAAAAGTAAAAACGATAGAAGACTTACAGTCTTTCCTAGAAAATCATGTATTTGCTGTATGGGATTTTATGTCTTTACTAAAAGCATTACAATCTAAATTAACCTGTACAACCACGCCTTGGTTTGCTACCAAAAATCCAGAAACTAGGTATTTGATCAACGAAATCGTACTAGCAGAAGAATCTGATTTGACTCTTGATGGTCGCAGACAAAGTCATTATGAAATGTACATCGAAGCCATGCACGATTGTGGCGCAAGCACACTTGAAATTGAAAGTTTCCTTGCAGAGGTTAATTCGTTACAAAATATCTTTGTCGCTATAAAAACCAGTAATTTACACCCCAAGATAAAAGCGTTTCTAGATTTCACTTTTAGTGTTATTGAACAAGGAAAACCGCATGAAATCGCAGCCGCTTTTACCTTTGGAAGAGAAGATTTAATTCCGAGTATGTTTACAGAAATTCTTAAGAATTTTCAAGCTAACTTTCCAGATACTGATTTAAGAAAATTGATTTATTATTTCGAAAGACATATCGAATTAGATGCAGATGAGCATGGACCGATGGCAATGCAAATGATAACAGAACTATGTGGAGACGATGCTCAAAAATGGACTGAGGTTGAAGAAATATCGGTGGTGGCTTTAGAAAAAAGAATTGGTCTTTGGGATGCTATCGAAGAAACCATTGCAATGAAAGTCGAAATGGTTTAATCTTTTTTGTATCTAATATACTGATTTTGTCTATCTATTATTATTGAATGCCTTTTATTTCGTGTTATGAAAAATAAATGGTACCATCTTAATTTCAGCAAAGGACATAACAATAACTAAAAAAAGCGTCACATTTAATTGTGACGCTTTTTTTAATTTTCTGGAGCTAGTTCTAATTCTAGCCCTTCTAAACTTTCGGTGATTGGAATTTGACATCCCAATCGACTATTTGGCTTGACATAAAATGCCTCTGACAGCATCGCTTCTTCATCATCTCCCATTTCTGGCAATGGAACACCATTAAGCACATAACATTGACAAGAAGCACACATTGCCATCCCGCCACAAGTTCCTTCTACCGGAAGTTCGTAGGCTTTACATAGTTCCATGATATTCATGGCCATATCTGTGGGAGCCTGCAATTCATGCACTACTCCTTCTCTATCTTTAATTTTTATTAATACATCCATTAATTATGAGTTAGTTGTAAGTTAAACGGTTTTGCATGAGGAATAGTAGCTAGCTACCGAAGTAGCGCGAATAGCCCGACCGTGTTCATAAAAAAGGCTTATCACCACAAAGTAAATTAGCCTTTTTTATGAACGCGGTCATGCCCAAGAAATTTATAGGATGTTCACAACAGTTTCTATTTGTGGAGCAAACTTTTTAATAGTCGTTTCGACTCCGGCTCTCAATGTCATTTGATTCACGCTACAGCTAGTGCAGGCGCCTTCCAATCTCACTTTGACATGCTTGCCTTCTTCGATGGAAACTAAAGTAATATCTCCACCGTCTGAATTCAAAAAAGGTCTGATTTCCTCAAGTGCTTTTTGAACTTCTGTTGTTAATTCTTCTGTTGTCATTTTATTTTATTTAAAGATTATCATAGCGAACTATTTAATCTCATATTATTTTTTAACGGCTGAGCAGCCTGCCATTGTGGTAATCTTAACAGCCTCTGAAGCAGGTAAATTTTCATTTCGTTTTACTGTTTCCTGCACAACATTGCGAGTTACTTCGTCAAAAATATGCTCCACTGCCGATGCAGTTTGCATTGCTGCAGGACGACCGTAATCTCCGGCTTCACGGATCGATTGTACAATAGGTATTCCGCCTAAGAACGGAACGCCCAAGTCTTCAGCTAAGTTTTTTGCTCCATCTTTCCCAAAAAGATAATACTTGTTGTCAGGCAATTCTTCAGGTGTAAAATACGCCATATTTTCGATTATCCCTAAAACAGGAACATTAATCGCCTCCGACATGAACATAGAAACTCCTTTTTTGGCATCGGCCAAAGCTACTGCTTGCGGTGTACTTACTACTACTACTCCAGTTATTGGCAAAGCCTGGACGATTGAAAGATGAATATCGCCAGTTCCTGGAGGTAGATCAATTAGCATGAAATCTAATTCACCCCAATCTGCATCAAAAATCATTTGATTCAACGCTTTGGAAGCCATTGGCCCTCTCCAAATTACAGCTTGACTTGGCGAAGTGAAAAAACCAATCGATAGTATTTTTACTTCGTAGCTCTCTACCGGTTTCATTTTAGATTTACCGTCAACAACTACAGAAACTGGTTTTTCATTTTCTACATCAAACATGATTGGCATGGAAGGTCCGTAGATATCAGCATCTAAAATACCAACACTAAATCCCATTTTTGCTAATGTTACCGCTAGATTTGCAGTAACTGTAGATTTACCTACACCTCCTTTACCAGAGGCAACAGCGATTATATTTTTTATTCCAGGAATAGCTTTTCCTTTTATTTGATTTGGATTTTCAGCCACAGCTGCTTCCACTTTAGTATTTACTTTCACTTTGGCTTCTGGCGAAACTAAATCGTGTATCGTTTTTTTAATATCTTCTTCTGCACGTTTCTTGATGTGCATCGCTGGTGTGTGCAAAACTAAATCAACAACAACCTCATCTCCAAAAGTGACTACGTTTGCAACCGCTCCGCTTTCTACCATATTCTTTCCTTCTCCCGCTATAGTAATTGTTTCTAAAGCTTTAAGTATTTCTTTTCTATCTAATTTCATTATAATTGTACTGTTTTCAATTGGTAATTACAGTTGAAACATTATGTTTATTTAAACTGATTTCAGATTGTAAAGATAGGGTGAAAAGTTCTTATTTTAAAGTATTTGCATTGCATTTATTGATAGGGCGATAAGTCCTAATTTGACAAGAAAAAAACCCGACTAGCTTTGAATCGCTGAGGGGTCTAATTAGCACTTTTATAAAACCAATTATTCGTATTTTAAATACTTTAAAATATCCATTTTAGTTACTTGGTACGCTTTCGCTAAAACAATTACTAAAGTCAAAAACAGCAAGCTCACCAACGCTACAGCAAATGGAAAGAATGGAATATCGATGCGAAATGCAAAATCTTCAAGCCACTTTTGCAATAGAAAATAGGCAGGAAATATCCCAATTAGAAAACCAGCTAAACAAAAGAATACATATTGTTTTGACAGCTCTTTCAGTAAGGTATTGGTTTCCGCGCCAAGGGTTTTACGAATGGCGATTTCTTTTAATCTTCGTTCCATCGAAAAAGAGGCTAAAGCAAATAATCCAAAAATGGCGATCACAATCACAATCAAATTGAGAATGAAAAATAAGTTTTTTTGTTTTAATTGTTCTAGATAGGTTTTGGCAAACGTTTTATCTATAAATTCGTATTCAAAAGGATAATCTTGATTGATATTCTTGTTCCAATAGGTCTCTAATTCCGAAAGTGTTCCCTTTAAATTATCAGGAGTTACCTTAACATAAACAAAGCTAAAATTACTCCATCCTAACGTTTTTAGATTTACAAAAATCATGGGAGGAATCTTGTTTTTTAAACCACTAATGTTAAAATCTTTAACTACACCCACAATTTTAAATTTCAGATCTCCATTCTCATTTGCCCAACCCGAGGTGATAATTGTATTTATTGGCTTCTTAAGATTCAACAATCGGACGCAAGTTTCATTCATCAACATATTGCTTACGGTATCTGAAGCAAATTCAGGCGATAAATCCCTTCCTTGTACAATCTTAATTTTCATCATATCGAGAAAACCAAAATCCATATTCACATTATGTCCCTGAACAAAAATACCATTGTGGGTAAATCCAGAAGTAGAATTAGTACCATCACCGAAAGACCCTTCGAATGTTGAAACTTCTTGGACACCCGATATTTTGAGTAACTCTTGCTTAGTGGTTTCATACTTTTTTAATTTGGTTTCCCAATCATCATATCTAAACCTAATTCGAATAATCTGATCACCACTAAAACCTAAGTCTTTATCGCTCATATAACTTACCTGTTGGTACACTATCAAAGCTCCGATGATAAAAAAAGCAGCTATCGAAAATTGAAAGACCAACATTGAATTTCGCATCCAGATCCCGCTTTTACTTCTAGAGAAATCCCCTTTAAGTACCTTTAAAGTTTCAAATTTTGATATATAAATTGCTGGAAATATCCCTGCAAAAATAATTACTAGAATAAAAATTAAAACGATTTGTAAGTAAAACTCGCTCCCATTTAAAGTTAAATCTTTATTCAAAAAATCATTATAAAAAGGCAATGTAAGCTCTACAATAGCTAATGCAAGAATAACCGAAAAACAAACTACAATAGCCGTCTCAAAGATAAATTGCAATATAATCGATGATTTACTAGCCCCTACAACTTTTCTAACCCCTACTTCTTTTGCTCGTTTTATAGCTGAGGCTGTTGCCAAATTAATATAATTAACGATGGACAAAACCAATATCAAGATCGACAAACCCATCATAATATAAACCAACTGTAAATTACCCTGTCCTTCTGGAAAATTACTTCCTATAGATGATTTTGTACCATGCAATCGCGCCGTTTTTAGTTGGTCTAAAATAATCTTAGACTCCCCATTTTCCTTAATAAACTGAGCAACAGTTTTACCACTTTCTTTAGCGTTTTTCTGGGTTCTATTCTCAAAAACAACCTGCTCCATTTTTTTTAAAACAACTGCAATGGAAATCTCTTTTTTAACTTTAATCATCAATCCATAGTTGTAATCCCCCCAGCTCTCGAGGTCTCTTTCCTTGATTAGTCCATTAAACACATAATCAGGTTCTACCGCCGATGGTTTTAGGATTTTATAAACTGCTTTTACAGTATAAAATTCATTCTCAAAATTGACTGATTTGCCAATAGGATCTTCCTCTTTAAACAGCAATTTGGAAGTTGCTTCAGAGATAGCGACACTATTTTTCTCTTTAAGAATAGCCGTTTTTGCCCCTTTAACAATAGGAAAAGGGAAAATATTAAAAAACTCTTCATCAGAAATGACTGCTTTTTTTATAATCAATTTTTTAGACTGATATTTTAAAAGCCCTCCACTATAACTCTTCTGGAAAAAGCAGATCGATTCAATTTCTGGAATAGTCGCCTTACATGTAAGTCCAAAAGGAACTGAGTTAGATGCCCACACTACTTTCTGCGGGCCCATTTGATTAAATACCTGATAAACATTCTCATTATTCGGGTTCCAAGCGTCATAAGAATGCTCATCATTCCAATACAAGGTTGCAAAAATTAATCCCGCAATACCAATACTCAATCCCAAAACATTGAGAAACGAAAACAGTTTGTTTTGCTTGAGGTGGTAAATAAATATTTTTATCCAGTTGTGTAACATCGTTTATTTGTTTTAAAAAATTAATCGGCTTTAAAAGCCTTTCTAAGTTGCCTAGTACAGTTTTTAAAAAGCTAATTATTCGTATTTTAAATATTTTAGAACATCCACTTTTGTTGCTTGATAGGCTTTAGACAAAACAACTATTAAAGTGAGTACCATTAAAGCCAGAAAACCAATTATAAACGGATAAATAGAAATGTCTATTCGATAAGCGAAGTTTTCTAACCATTTATTCAAGAAATAATAAACAGGAAACAACGCTATTACAAACCCGATCATACAGTACCAAATGTATTGCTTAGACAGCTCTCTGAGCAACATATTTGTATCTGCGCCTAATGCTTTCCTAATCGCAATTTCTTTCATACGCCTTTGTATGGAGTAAGAAGCCAAAGCAAATAAGCCAAAAAGAGCAATCCCAATAACAACTACATTTAGCAATAAAAAGATGTTTTTTTGTTTAACATAACTTTCATACGTTCTGGCATATTCTTTGTCGACAAAATCATATTTAAACGGATATTCATTACCAACATTAGCCGTCCAAAATTGCTCTATATCTGCAATTGTATTTTCCATTGTATCTGAATCCAGTTTTATGAAAACTTTGTCGATATTTCTAGCTATATCTACCGTTTTTAAATGATAAAAAACAATTGGCGGGACTTTTTCTTCAGGACTTAACAGATTAAAATCTTTAATAATACCAATAATTTTCAAATTTTTATTTCCTACTATAATTTCTTTACCAATTGGATTTTTAATGTTCATTAATTTTAGAGCAGTTTCGTTTATAATTACTGAATTAATCGTATCCGAAGCTAGTTTTCTATCAAAATTTCTACCTTTTGCTATTTTTATATTTAACATCTCAAACAGCCCAAAGTCTAAAGCTATGCTCTTTACTTTAAAGAGTTCGTCGTTATATAAAACAGGTGTTATTGAATTGTCTGAACCATCAAACGACATAAGACCAGTTGAAGCTTGTCTAACTCCTTTAATTTTGCTTAATTCTTGTTTTATAATGGTGTATTTATTGTAAATATGTTGTCCAACATTTTCTACTTCATAATCTGACGATGGAAAATGTAATGGTACAGAAATCACTTGGTCTCCTTTAAAACCAAGATCTTTATTGCTTAAGTATTGAACTTGTTGATATACAATGTAAGAACCAATAATGAAAAAAGTAGCAACTGCAAATTGAAAAATAAGCATTCCATTACGCAATCCTACACCGTTTTTGCTTCTTCCAAAATTTCCTTTTAATACTTTTAAAGTTTCAAAATTGGATACATAAATCGCTGGAAATATTCCTGCGACCAAAACTATAATTATAAAAATCAGAATTAATTGCAGGTAAAATTGATTTCCTAGAAGTACAAGATTTTTGTCTAAAAAATTGTTATAATGAGGCATAGTTAGTTCTACAATTACTAATGCTAGTAAAATCGAAAACAAGCTCATTAAAATAGTTTCAAAAATAAATTGCCTTATAATGTCGCCTTTAGAAGCACCTACAATTTTACGGACTCCAACTTCTTTCGCTCGATTTATTGCATTGGCTGTTGCCAAATTGATATAATTAACAATGGATAAAATGAGAATCAAAATGGATAAACTCATCATGATTAACAAAAATTGATAATTACCTCTACCTTCAGGATAGCCATCCGCTACAGAATGCAATCTTGCTTTTGAAAGAGGTTCCATAAAAACTGTAAAATGACCGATTTTCTTAGCCATTTCCTCAGGAGTAAAGCCCGCCTCCTTTGCAACTCTTATTATAAAATCATAATTATATAGCTTTTCTAGGCTCTTTCTTGTATTCTCAATTTTTAATGGATCCTTGACTTTTATTAATAATTTAAAAGCAAAAGGAGCTGTCATATATGTCGCCGTCAATTCCTTCATTCTATTGACTACGGCATTTGGTGCGATTGATGAATTCCCAGGAATTTGATAAACGGCTCGCACAACAAACCTGTGGTCTAAGTATTTTACTTGTTTCCCGATTGGATTTTCATCTCCAAAAACTCTTTTGGCTATATCATCAGAAATAGCAATACTGGAATCATCTTTTAAAGCTGAAATAGCATCTCCTTTGATAATTTTGAAAGGGAAAAAAGAAAAGAAATCATGCTCTACATTGATGATTTTATCTATAAACTCTTTCTTTCCATTATAAATAATTTTATCCTTTTGATACCAACTCTCAGCATACATAATGCTTTCTACATTAGTGTCTTTATCTAAAACAGGTTTTAGAAATAAAGAACAATCAGACCAAACTTGACCCTCACCTATATCAACTAACACCTGATAAACATGTTCTTTTTCAGGGTTCCATTGATCATAAGAATGCTCATCATTCCAATATAACAAAGCGAAAATCAATCCCGCAATCCCAATACTCAATCCCAAAACATTGAGAAACGAAAACAGTTTGTTTTGCTTGAGATGGTATATAAATATTTTTATCCAGTTGTGTAACATAATTTTTGATTGATGATTTTGATTGCTTCGCCAGTTCGCCACTTTAGCTCGGGTGATGATTAATGATTGAAACCGTAAATTATTGACTAAGTGAACTGCAAAGCAATTCTAAAATGTATGTGATAATTGATATTAAGATTAGTATCATAATGATTACACTTTAAAAACATCAACATTCCTTTGATTACTTTTTTCAGAAAAAATAACACCATCTTTCATCAGGATGGTTCTTTGAGAAAATGACGCGTCATAATCAGAATGGGTAACCATCAAGATTGTCGCACCTTTGGCATGCAAATCAGTTAGCAATTCCATTACTTCGTTTCCGTTTTTACTGTCCAAATTCCCTGTAGGCTCATCAGCCAAAATAATTTTAGGATCATTTATCAAAGCTCTTGCCACGGCCACACGTTGTTGCTGCCCACCAGAAAGTTGTTGGGGATAATGCTTCAATCGATGTGCAATGTTTAATTTTTCGGCAATTCCTTCTACTTTTAGTTTTCTATCTGAAGCTTTTACATTATTATAAATTAACGGTAATTCGATATTATCATAAACCGAAAGCTCGTCGATAAGGTTAAAATTCTGAAAAATAAATCCGATATTTTCCTTACGAACACTAGAACGCCCTTTTTCTTTTAGTCCAATCATTTCTTGGTTCAACAAGGTATAACTCCCGTCTGAAGCACTATCCAATAATCCGATGATATTGAGTAATGTTGATTTTCCGCAACCCGACGGGCCCATAATCGAAAGAAAATCTCCCTCATTGATTTGCAAATTAATCCCGCTTAAAGCCGAAGTTTCTAACTCTTCTGTTCTGAAGATCTTGGTTAGGTTTTGAATTGTTATCATCCTTATATAGTTTTTTATGTTTTTGATTTAAGAACGCAGTACAGCTGCATTGCGTTTTTATTGTATATTCAGTTCTTCGACTTCTTTATAGTCGGCATAAGACGACGTTATTACTTTTTCTCCTTGTTTTAATCCTTCTAACACTTCATAATAAGAAGGATTTTCTCTGCCTAATTTTATATTTCTTCTCACTCCTTTGCTTCCGTTGACAACAAACAGCCACTTTCCAGCGGTTTCTTGATTGAAACTTCCTTTTGGAATGACCAAAATTTTATTCTTTTCAGATAAAATAAGCTTCACGCCAAAACTTAATCCGTCTTGTAACGCTAACTCTTCTTTAGAATCAAAAAGCAATTCCACTTGAAAACGACCACTTTTAACCTCTGGAATCACTTTTACCACAGACACGATTACTGTTTTTCCCTTATATTCAATTTGTCCTTTTAAACCCACACGTATTTTCTCTAAATAAAATTCATCCACCTGCGCGCTTAACTTGTAGCCTTCGCGAGAATCAATTCTACCAATACTTTCTCCGGCTTTAAATGTTTTTCCTAAAATAGGTTCAAATGAAGTTAATCTTCCTGAAACTGGCGCCGTAATCAAGAAGTTTTTTTTATTACTTCTCAGAATATCCAAACTCATCTCCATGGTTTGTATCGAACGATTTATCTGCGAAATCTGGACTTGGTTGGTTTGTTTCTCCTTTTGAATACTCGTACGAATATTGCTTTTACGTTCTTCTTGAAAACGTAGACTTTCCTTTATTAAATTCCAATCATTTCTTGAGATAATGTCTTTTTCAAATAATTTGGCATTCATATCATACACTCTTTTGGCATCATTATAATCATGTTCTATTAAAGCAAGATCTTTAGTCAAACTCAATTCTTGATTTCTAATATTAAGTTTTCCTGTATTTAAATTATTAATTTGCTCAATGATTGCGGTTTCTTGCGTCAGGTAATTCAATTCTGTATTGGGGTTATACATGCGTGCCAGCGGTTGTCCTTGCGTCACCATTGCTCCGTTTTCTACAAAAATTTCTTTGACTGAACCACCTTCGATGATATTGACCAACACCAAATTCAATGGCTCCACTTTGGCCTGAAAAACAATAAAATCTTCAAAAAATTCTTGGCTTACTTCTTTTACTAATAGTTCATCCACTTTTACATTTAAACTTCGTTTTTTAGATACCGAAGCATAAACTACTGCTCCTGCAACTAAAAAACTCACAAATCCTATTGTTAAGTACCTAAATTTTCTATTTTTACGGGGAATAACCTTGTCCATTTTTATAATAATTTACTGATTATCAACATACAAAAGCATGCCAAAGGATTTATAATCCGTAAAACAATGGTTATCAATACGGTTGCAAAAAATCTAGAAATCGAACTGTTCGAAAACGGACAGTCCCCTGTTCATAAGTGAACAAAAACAAATACTGATGCGAAAAAAACAAGCCAAAATACTTATTGTTGATGACCAAGAAGAGATTCTTTTTTCGGCAAAAATGATCTTGAAGAAGCATTTTGAAGAAATTTTCACAACAAATGATCCAAAAAAAATAATTACTATCCTTGGCGACAACCAAATTGATGTTGTTCTATTGGACATGAACTACCGCATTGGTTTTGAAGATGGACGCGAAGGCATTCACTGGCTGAAAGAAATAAAAACACTGTCGCCAAAAACAGTCGTGCTCTTAATGACCGCTTTTGGCAAAATAGAAACCGCAGTAGAAGGCATGAAAATAGGTGCTTTTGATTATATTTTAAAACCTTGGGATAATGAAAAATTACTCTCCACTATAGACAAAGCCGTTGTGGAAAGTCGAAAACTCAATCGAACATCAAACTCAGAACCCGCTCCTAAAAAGCACTTCATTGGCAGTTCCCAAAAAATAAAACAGGCGTATTCCATTGCTGAAAAAGTAGCAAAAACAGATGCGAACGTCCTTATTTTAGGAGAAAACGGAACAGGTAAATTTGTCTTTGCTGAACATATACATCAGCATTCTGATCGAAAAGACAAACCATTCGTTCATATTGATTTGGGTTCGTTAAGCGAAAACTTGTTTGAAAGCGAACTTTTTGGTTATGCCAAAGGTGCTTTTACCGACGCCAAAACCGATACCCCAGGACGATTTGAAATTGCCGATAATGGAACTATTTTTCTTGACGAAATAGGCAATATCCCTTTGCATTTGCAATCAAAACTACTGCATGTTTTACAAACAAAGAAAGTCACACGGCTAGGCGAAAGCAAACCGCGAACATTAAATGTAAGAATCATAGCAGCAACTAACAGCGATATTAAAGCCGAAGTCGCAAACAAAACATTTCGAGAAGACTTGTTGTATCGTATTAATACCATGGAAATAAACCTACCGCCTTTGCGAGAGCGAAAAGACGATATTGTGCCCATGGCGCACTTCCTTCTAAAGCAGATAGGAGAGAAATACGGTCAAAACGATGTCATTTTTGACACTAACGTGGCTGAATATATGGAACGTTATCCTTGGAAAGGAAACATTAGAGAATTAGAAAATAAGATTGAAAGAGCCTTGATCATGTCAGATGACAATATAATTTCGGTAACTGATTTAGACTTACTTAACTTTGAATACATAACAACAACGGAGGAACATCCCTTATCCGAAATAGAGAAAAACGCCATCGAAAAATCCCTTTTTAAAAACAACGGAAACATCAGTAAAACTGCTGAAGAATTGGGTTTATCCAGAGGTTCGTTGTACCGTAGACTTGAAAAATACGATCTTAAAATTAACGACTAATGAATAGCTGGAAATTTTACAATGCCCTTTTTGCAAGAGTTCTTATTGTCATTATTGCACTCGCATTTTCACTTTATCTATTTGGAAACGGTTATTTGTATAGTGGTATTTTAATTATGCTATTTTCTTTTTTGATCTGTGCCGAAATGTATTCGTACATCAAAAACAAATTGATTTTTTACGACAAAACCATACTTTCGATACTAAATAACGACTTTTCTGCTCGTTTTCCTGCTGCACACAAAGAAGGAGATTATAAAAATTTATGTCTGCTCTATGATACTTTGAAAGAGAAACAACACGACGGCAGCTCAAAAGAATTAATCTATCGCTCGATAATAAACAATATAGATACAGCTGTTTTAATTTTAGAAAAAGAAAATAACGACTGGACCATTTTCTTGATGAACGATTGTTTTTCTACCCTTTTCAGTGTCCCAAAAGTGACTAATTGGGAATATCTTAAGAATTACCTGCCGTCGCTTTGCGAAGAAATTGAAAACACCGGTTTTAAAGAATTAAAGACGTCCATTAACATCAAAATAGAGCAACAAGAAGCGCAGACGTTTATGTTGCAAACTTCGTTAACAAAATCGTTCAACAAAGACTACTTCATCGTGCTATTAGACAGCATCCAGCGTGTTATTGAGAAAAAAGAAAAAGAAGCTTGGATTAATTTGATGAAAATCATCTCTCACGAATTAATGAATTCGCTGACTCCCATTCGATCGCTTTCGCAAAATTTACTACAAATTGTAGATCAAGACCATTTAGAATCAGAAGATTTTGAAGACATCAAAAGCAGCATTTCGACCATTATCAACAGAAGTGATCATTTGCAGTTTTTTGTCGAGAACTATCGGAAGCTCGCTGCGCTTCCTACGCCAAACAAAAAACCAACTCCAATTCATTTATTGTTTGAAGATTGTCTTAAAATGATGTCTCCTATTTTCGAATCGGAAAATATAAAAATCAGCAACGAAATCGAAAAAAATAAGATAATTGACCTTGATAAAAACCAAATAGAACAAGTAATTATCAATTTGATTACCAACAGTGTTTTTGCATTAAAAGAAAAAAAGGAAAAGAGTATACACTTGACTACGGCAACACAAAATAATCGTTTTTACATCATCATATCTGATAATGGAGGAGGAATTGAAAGCGAAATTACAGACAAAATATTCCTCCCTTTTTTCACTACTAGAAAAAATGGCGCTGGTATTGGACTTACGCTTTCGAAAAATATCATAGAAGCCCACGGCGGTTATTTGAGTCATAAAACTGATTCTGACCTATCAGGAGGTAAAACGCATTTCACCATCTGTTTTATTCAAGGAAACAGTTAAAACGGGAGGGTGTTGATGCGGGAATTTAAAGGAATTACGCTTAAGATTTCAGTACAGAACAGCCGTTTTTTACTTACTAATTAATGAATGAATGTCTCTGTTATATAAACTTGTTAATCAATTGAATTCAGATTCCTATTCAGTCATTGGCGGTTCCCAAAAATGTTTTTCAAAATGGATGATTTGATTTTCGACTACCTCAATTCCTTCACTTTCTAATAATTGTTGCATCAAGTTTGTACCGTCAAAATGGAATTTTCCGGTAAGCAATCCGTTTCTATTCACCACGCGGTGTGCAGGGACATCGTCCCTATTATGTGAGGCGTTCATTGCCCAACCTACCATTCTTGCTGAACGGGCGGTTCCTAACGCTTTTGCAATAGCGCCATAAGAAGTAACTTTTCCGTAAGGAATTTGTCTTGCAACGGCATAAACCCTTTCGAAAAAATTCTCGTTTGACATAGTTTTAAGTTATAAAAATGACACAGATCAATCAGAAAGAACCTACTGAACTAACTTAAGTAATATCTTATGATATTGAATAAAGTAATTATCGAAACAGCACCTGTTATACTACCAATAATAGTATTCATATTCCGCAATAGATAATCCGCTTTGTCTTCTATTTTTTGAAAGAAGGTAATGTAAAAATAAAAAACTAACGTAGATCCTAATACCGATCCAATGACAAAAGTAAGAATTGAGCTCTCATTGAAAGAAAAAATATTATAAGAAGACAATGTTATACTGACAAAAACATAATACGGGATTGGAAAAAAATTAAGAGCCGAGAGTAGCATTCCAAGAAAAAAACGTGTCTTTTTACTACTTTTTACAATCTTCGCCTTTTTGATTTTTGGTTTTTTAGCTATCCATAAAAAATAAACCGTCAAAGCACCAAAAATCGCGAAACCTATCTCCCGCAATAGAATTACTATATCTGGCCGAATGTTTATCACGCGGGCAAACAATATAGCTAAATAGGCTTGAAAAAAAATAATTATTACCGCCCCAAATACAAACCAAAAGGCGTTTCTTTTCCCTTCTTTCAAGTTCACTTTAGCTGCCGTCATATTGAGCAATCCTGGTGGAGTAATCCCTATTAAAGCAGTAATGAAACCGGAAAGTAAAGATATAATTAAATTCATAGGCAAGGTGTCAGTATTTACAAAAGGCTACCAATTCAAACTTTAAAAAAATGATTACTCTTTGATTTTAAATCGAATATACGTAATTGCTTTGTTAACTTCCAAATATTGTTTTTCATAAAAAGTCTGGAAAGCAGTTACTTCCTCCGGACTTCCTTCATTAACATATACGTTGTGATTTGCATACAAAACTTCGTGCCCTTCACCATGGAGTAAACCAAGTGTATACCCATGCATGAACTCACTATCTGTTTTAAGATTTACAACACCCTCTTTTTTAAGTACTTTTTTATACAATTGCAAAAACTCAGAGTTTGTCATTCTATGTTTGGTGCGTTTGTATTTTATTTGAGGATCCGGAAAAGTAATCCAGATTTCATCTACTTCATTTTCGGCAAAAATATGATTGATTAATTCAATTTGAGTTCGAATAAAAGCTACGTTATGCAACCCTGTCTCTACAGCAGTTTTAGCACCACGCCAAAAACGGGCTCCTTTAATATCTATTCCAACGAAATTTTTATTGGGATATCTTTCGGCAAGACCAACTGAATATTCTCCTTTACCACAACCCAATTCCAAAACTACAGGGTTATCATTTTTAAAGAAATCTGAATTCCATTTCCCTTTTAAAGGAAACAAATCACCCACTACTTCTTCTCTTGTTGGTTGAAAAACATTGGTAAATGTTTCGTTTTCCTTGAACCTTTTTAATTTATTTTTGCTTCCCACGATTTTTCAAATATTTTTGCAAAATTAACGAAATATATAAGACCGACCGCAGAACGAAAGAAAAATTAATACGAAGCACAGAAGACCTTGTAAAAAAGCACCATTTGCAGCAACTTATTTGGCTATTGGTTCGACTTATTGTAACCCGACATAAGTTTGTCTTCTATGGGCGCTTTGATTTTAATAACTTCATTTACATTTTCATTGGGGACAGTCATCGATAAAACATAGTGTTTGATTTTCCATTCACCATCTATTTTTATCAATACTCCTGACCCGCGACAAATTTTCATTTGCGTATTCAGCAATTCATCAAACCAAGCTACTTCTTTTGTTTTATCGAAATAAATATGGCGCTCCAATGCTGTAAAATTCCAAGCCTTCCCTTTATCAAAATAAGGTTTGGCAAATGCCTGAAAGGCAGGTTTACCCCAATTCTCTGTCGCATCTGTCCCGATGAAAACAGCATCCTCGGTCATCTTTTCAAAATAGGAATCATACTTTACATCTGCTGCGGCTTTATGCCAAGAATCAAGTAGCACATTGACTTTATTGTTATCTGAAACGAAAGTATCTTTAGTTGGCTTACATGACACTACAATTAGAACTAGAACGAAAATGATTTTTCTCATGAGCTTAGAATTTAGATAAAAATAGAAAAACTTCTGCTCTTTGAAAGAAAAAATAGAAAAACAGTATCAAATCAATCAAAAACCTCCTGTAAACTCTTCTTAATCACTAATTATTTTATACCAAGGACATAATTCTTTACCTTTATGTAAATGATTGTATTGTGAAAAATTTCTTTTTATCGATTGTAGTTGTTTTATTTGGTTTTTCACTTGCCGCTTTTTATCATTACAGAAATGACGATATACCGGCAAAGATGATTTCTATTGTCAAAATTTTTCAAACAACACCTGATGAAAAATTAGCAATCCCCATTGACAAGACTATTCTCAAGGTTTTTTTTGAAAAATATCCCGATTTAAAAAAATACGAATCTGATGTAGTTACTTTATATAAAAACCGGAATTACAATTCAATCTGGTATGATAACAAAGGCCTTATTGAATTTGCTGATATGCTTTATTCGAAAGTCAATTCCCTCGAAGAAGAAGGTCTGAAATCTACCCTGGCTTATGCTTCGATCATTAACGGAATATTTAATGCTAATACTTCAAATAAAATTTCCGAAACTGATACAGAAATACTACTAACCACTGTGTATGTTTACTATGCAAAAAAAGTATTCCAAGGGATTGATGTCGCTAAAACTACCGACATCGGATGGTTTTTGCCCCGAAAAAACATTTCATATGATAATTTATTAGATTCCCTTTTAACGGACCCTCAACTATTAAGTAAAAACGAGAAACAGCTATTTACTCAATATTACAAACTTCGTGACGTCCTGAAAAAATATAGAGCGATAGAACAAAGCGGTGATTGGGATCCTATTGACATAGATCCCTCAATAGAATATTACAAACATAATGATAGCTCAAAAACCATTGGTCAAATCAGGCATCATCTTGCTGTTATGGGAGATTTAAAGCGGGATTCTAAAAGCAACCTCTATGACGAGGAACTGATGGAAGGTGTCATGAATTTCAAAAAAAGAAACGGATACAAAACCAATAAAATACTTTCGACTTGGCAAGCACAACGAATGAATATTCCAATAGAGAAACTCATCAGTACTATTATAGTGAATATGGAACGTTGTCGATGGATTGATCCCAAATTTACAAAAGTACCTGAATATATATTTATAAATATTCCGGCTTTTAAACTGAATTATATAAAAAACGGCAAAAAAGAACTAGAATCTAATCTTTTAGTAGGTAAAGACATGACCGAAACAGTCGTTTTCAGTGGTTCCATTAGTTCGATTGTTTTTAGTCCGTATTGGACTGTCCCAAGAAGTATCATCGAAAACGAAATAAAACAGGCAATATTTCAAGACAAAAATTATCTTGAATCTCACGAAATGGAATGGAAAAATGGCAACATCATACAAAGACCAGGAGTAAAAAATCCAATGGGATTGGTTAAATTTATGTTTCCGAATTCTAATGACATTTATTTACACGATACACCATATAAAAGTTTATTTGAATTTGATTACCGCGCATTTAGTCATGGTTGTATCAATATGGACAAAGGCAAAGAACTAGCAATTCTGTTGCTGCGAGATGATCCAAACTGGACTGTAGCAAGCATAAATGAAGCGATGAAAGGGGAGAAACAGACCATTCATGTCCTGAAAAATAAAATTCCGATATATATTGGCTACTTCACTGCCTGGGTTTCTGATGATGGAGTGATTAACTTTTATAACGATCTATACCAAAGAGACGATCGCCTAGCTGATTTATTGTTTTCTGATGTCACAGAATAAGAGTATTCTATCATTTTAAAATCGCACTATTATTATTTAGTACACCACTAAACAATTTAAGCAGCTGAAAATTAATTAAATATAAAATTCGTTGCGTTTATTTAATTTTCCAAATCATCATACCAAGAGTAACCTTGTAATATTGCAAACAATTTTAATGTATTTTAGCATCACTTTTAAAAGAAAGTATAAGCCCCATACTATGAGAAAGTTATTTTTATCCATCGCATTTGTTTGTTTCCTACTTTTAGTTACAACAGTATCCTGTAAAAAGAAAGACATTGTCGTGCATGCTATTCCAGACGAAATCGAAACTTCTTTTGATAGTACGCTAGTACAAACTTTTTTTACCAAGCATCCAAAGTTAAAGGAATACCAATCTGATGTGGAGACATTGTACCGAAAACATCAATTTCACTATGTGTGGTATGATCACAACGGGATAAATGAGTTTGCTAATTTATTACACAATAAACTGATTAACCTGAGAGAAGAAGGAATCCAAGATACTGTTCCTTATAAAGATAAACTAGATGCCGTTTATCAAAATTTTGATGAAAAGCACAGACCAAATGTTGAAACTGAATTACTGCACTCAGCGCTTTATTTTTTTTATGCCGATAATGTATATCATGGCTTAGACGCTAAAAAGTCTACCGAAATGGAATGGTACCTACCGCGAAAAAAACAATCGTATGGTACGTATCTTGATTCTCTCTTGATCGACCCAACTTTAATAAACAAAGATGAGAAAGGCGTATTAAGTCAATATTTTTTACTAAAAAACGTACTAAAAAAATACCGCCAAATAGAACAACAAGGAGGCTGGAAAACCATAACGATCGATTCTGATGTGAGATCTTATAACATAGGTGACAGCTCAAGCACAATAGCACAGATAAGACAGCGACTATTTATTACGGGAGATCTGTCTAAAGATTCTAAAAGTGCCGTATATGATAAAGATCTCGCCGCCGGAGTTTCAAAATATAAAAACAGAAGCGGCAATAATGCGGATACTAAAATTCTTCCCGAACATATCAAAGAAATGAACATCCCTGTAGAGAAACGCATCAAAACACTTATTGTCAACATGGAACGCTGCCGCTGGGTTTCAAACGACATCACCAAAGCAAAAGAATTGATTGCTATTAACATTCCTGCTTATCAGTTAACGTATTTTAGAAACGGTGTACCCGAATTAAGATCTAATGTTGTAGTGGGAAAAGTGATGAATCAAACCGTCATTTTTAGCGCACCCATGAAATCAATCGTATTCAGTCCTTATTGGAATGTCCCAAAGAGTATTTTGGAAAAAGAAATTCTTCCAGGTATTGAAAAAAACGCAAATTATTTGGAAGAACACAATATGGAGTGGCATGGCGATTACGTGCGACAAAAGCCGGGACCTAAAAACTCATTGGGATTAATAAAATTTTTGTTTCCTAATTCGAATGCTATTTATTTACACGATACTCCTGCAAAAAGTCTATTCAATAAAGAAGACAGAGCCTTCAGCCACGGCTGCATTCGAGTAGCAAAACCCATCGAATTAGCAACTCTTATCTTGAAAAATGATAAAAAATGGAATGAGCAAAAGATTAGAGAAGCTATGAATAGCGGAGAAGAAAAATGGTACACACTCAAAGACAAAATCCCAGTTTACATTGGCTATTTTACCGCTTGGGCCGATGACAAAGGAGAAATTCATTTTTATGAAGACATCTATAATAGAGACGATGAGTTAGCATCATTGTTATTTATAAAATAGCCATTCACAGCGATAGCACACAGTAGATATTCTGGATAGGATTGTTCTTGACCCCTTGTTTTATAACTTGGACTTTGTGAATTCAATCCTTCCAAATTCTCCCCATTTTTTTGTATATTTATAGTTGACTCTATAAATATATTGACATGAAACGTATACTTGTCATTTCTGTTTTTTTAATAAACTGCTTTCTAATAGTCGGACTTCCTACTCCTGCAAAAGCGAGTAGCCATGCGACTGCTTCTGTTTCTCTTAGTTACCAAAAAATCCCTTCCTTTCCCCCAATTCCTTTTGACAGTACATTAGTAGCTCCTTTTTTTGCTAAATACCCAAAATTCAAATACCTAAAACCAGAAGTTGTCCAACTCTACAGAAAACACAATTACGAGTTCCTTTGGCATGATGGTAGCGGCATGAATGAGTTTGCAGCTTTGTTATACAGTAAGGTAAATAATTTAGAGCAGGAAGGAATAAAAACCCGCGTGCCTTATGCCGAGAAATTACAAACCATTTTTCAGGACGCAGAAAATATGGAAAAGTCAGATGTGGAAGTGGAATTGCTGATGTCTTCTCTTTATTTTTTTTATGCTGACCGCGTGTTTAAGGGAATAGATACGAAACAAACAGTAGAACTGGGTTGGTACCTTCCTCGAAAAAAACAATCGTATGTGAATCGACTAGACTCTTTACTCCAAGATCCGAGCCTGATTAACAAACAACTTAAAGACCTTCCTGGGCAATATTATCTTTTAAAAGATGCTCTTCAAAATTACCGCAACATTGAAAAAAATGGAGGCTGGGACCCAATTGTCTTTCCAAAAACAATAAAATCTCTGAAACCTGGAGATACTTCTGACGTTATCTTACAAGTTAGAAAACGCTTGTTTATTACCCGAGACTTAAAAATTGATTCTCAAAAAAACATATTTGACAATGAGCTATTAGAAGGGCTTCTAAAATACAAAGAGCGCAACGCATTCACCACCGATTCTTTATTGTTGCCCAAACATATCAGCAGCATGAATATTAACGTTCACGCTCGCATCAAGACTATCATGGTCAATATGGAGCGCTCCAGATGGATCTCGCCTAGCTTGACACAAACACAACAATCGATAGTGGTCAATATCCCTTCTTTTACCCTTACCTATTTTAAAGAAGGCAAGCCTGTACTTGTCTCGAAAGTGGTCGTGGGAAAATCCATGAATAAAACAGCCGTTTTTAGTGGTCAGATGAACCAAATTATATTTAGTCCCTACTGGAATGTACCTCCAAGTATTTTAAGAAAAGAAATTTTGCCGGCTATTGCCAAAAACAGCAACTATCTGGCCAAACACGATATGGAATGGGTTGGAAACCGCGTGCGACAAAGGCCGGGAGAACAAAATGCCTTGGGTAAAGTGAAATTTGTTTTTCCAAACTCTCATATTATTTATATGCATGACACCCCTTCAAAAACTCTATTTAACAAGGAACAAAGGGCATTTAGCCATGGTTGCATTCGAGTAGCACGTCCAAGAGATTTAGCAATCAAAGTTTTAGAGGGTGATAAAAACTGGACTGTAGAAAAAATAGATGCAGCCATGAATCGAGAAGTCGAGAAAACTTATAATCTAAGAACCCAAATACCAGTATATATTGGTTATTTCACCGCCTGGGTTGATAGCGAGCGGGAAATCCATTTTTATGAAGATATCTATGCACACGACGAGCGCTTGTCTAAAATATTACTTTCCGACTTATAAAAAAAATGTATTCAGTTATAGTTAGTGCAAATACAAAACGCCAATCTTCCGATTGGCGTTTTTGTTATAAAAATACTTGTTGTGTGTCTATTCCCTAGCCCTGATTGAAGCGGCATCCTCTTGTTTCTCGTTTTTATGAGATAACAAGAGATACAGCGGAAAGCGGGAAATAGCTCCTAATAAAATCTAAATTATTTCGATTTCGGCAATGCTTTGAAACCCATATTATAAAGTGTAAAAGCCTGGATATCCACATTTTCCTGAATGCTCGCCGCCACTGACTTCCCTGCACCATGACCTGCTTTCACATCAATTCGAATTAATGTTGGGTTAGTCCCTGTTTGTTTTTCCTGTAACTCTGCTGCAAATTTAAAACTATGTGCTGGCACTACTCTATCATCGTGATCCCCTGTGGTTACCATAGTTGCGGGATAATGAATCCCTGCTTTTACGTTGTGTACCGGAGAATAGCCTTTGATATATTCAAACATTTCTTTGCTGTCTTGAGCGGTTCCATAATCATAAGCCCAACCTGCGCCTGCGGTAAAAGTATGGTAACGCAACATGTCCATCACTCCCACTGCAGGCAAAGCTACTTTCATCAATTCTGGACGCTGAGTCATCGTTGCACCTACTAGCAAACCTCCATTTGACCCACCACGAATGGCAAGAAAATCTGAGGAAGTGTATTTTTCAGCAATCAGGTATTCGGCAGCGGCGATGAAATCATCAAATACATTTTGTTTTTGCATTTTAGTTCCTGCATCGTGCCATTTTTTCCCATATTCGCCACCACCTCTTAAACTTGGTACGGCATAAACGCCTCCGTTTTCCATCCACACCGCATTAGCAATGCTAAAAGCTGGGGTTAGACTCACGTTAAAACCGCCATAACCATAAAGCATCGTTGGGTTTTTACCGTTTAATTTTAATCCTTTTTTGTAAGTAATAATCATTGGTATTTTACTACCGTCTTTGGAGGTATAAAATACTTGTTTGGATTCAAAATCATCGTTTTTAAAGTCCACCTTTGGCTGTGCATAAACCCCTGATTTTCCTGCTTTCGGTTCAAAAGAGTAAATCGTTCCTGGCGTAGTGTAATTAGTAAAAGAGTAATACAATATTTTCTCTTTTTTCTTTCCACCAAAACCACCTGCTGTGCCTAGTCCTGGCAACTGAATCTCACGAATCAGTTTCCCATTATAATCATATTGTTTCACTACCGAAACGGCATCTTTCATATAATTAGCAAAGAAAAAACCTGCTCCTGTCGAAGGGGACAATACATTCTCTGTCTCTGGAATAAAATCAACCCAGTTTAATGGCGACGGATTACTAGCATCTACCGTTACAATGCGTTTATTGGGTGCATTTAAGTCGGTTACAATAAATAACTTTGTTCCTTCGCTATCAATTATATTATTATCACTGTTGAAATTATCCACAATAGTAACTATAGGGCTATTTTCTACCGTTAAATCTTTAATATACAATTCGTTACCGTAGGTAGAATTAGCTGCCGAAATCACTAAATAGCGATCATCCTCTGTAACATAACCTCCTACATACCTACGCTTTTGGTCAGCGCCAAAAATTACTTTATCCTCTTTTTGAGCCGTTCCCAGTTTATGAAAATACAATTTATGTTGGTCTGTCTTAGCAGACAATTCGCTTCCTTTTGGTTTCTCGTAACTCGAATAATAGAAACCTTCGTTTCCTCTCCAAGACAATCCACTGAATTTGACATCAATCAATGTGTCTTCTATTATTTTCTTAGATAATGCATCCATAATAATCACTTTTCTCCAGTCGCTTCCCCCTTCTGAAATGGCATAAGCTACAGTTGCGCCATCTTTAGAAAAATCGATTCCTCCTAGTGAGGTTGTTCCGTCTTTAGAAAAAGTATTAGGATCTAAGAAAATCTGTTCTTTCCCCGAAGCATCTTTTCTATACATGACGGACTGATTTTGCAACCCGTTATTTTTAGAGTAGTAGGTAAAGTTTCCTTCTTTCGAGGGTGAGCCTATTTTTTCGTAATTCCACAGTTTCTCCATGCGGTTTTTAAGCGCATCGCGAAAAGGAATTTGGTTTAAATAACCATAAGTCACTTCGTTTTCGGCCTTAACCCAAGCCGCGGTTTCTGCAGAGCGATCGTCTTCTAACCAACGATACGGGTCAGCTACTTTGGCATCAAAATATTGGTCTACCGTTTCTCCTTTTTTGGTCTCTGGATAGTGCATTGGTTTTTGGTTTTGTCCAAAAGAAGCTATTGAAGGTAATACTGCCATTATTAAAATTAGTTTTTTCATTAAAATCTTTTATATTGGTTAACAAAAATAAGGAAAATCTCTGGCTTCCTCGTAGGAAGAAAGGCGTTAGTAAGATTGGTCGTTAAAAGTCGTTTATTGTTACTAATTTTAAAACATATAAGTCATATCAGTTTCTTTAATTTAGTGTGGATAAAATATATTTCACAGAGAAGCGCAGAGGCAACGCAGAGACACACAAATTTTAAAAAAATAAAACCATTAAGGAATTAAGAGAATTAAGCCAACAGGTAATAAATATCAATCGATTCAAAAAACCAATCTGAAATAGCTCCTAAACTTATAGGTCTTATATGGTAAAAAAAGTTAGTGCATCTTTGCGCTTGCTTTGTGACTCTTTGCGAAACAAAAAACTACTGCAACCACAAATCACGGAACGCCCTATCCTTATCATAATCATTAGCCTGTTTTTCAATGTTGAAGTAACGGTGTTTTCTTGGATCATTACCTACTCCTGCCAAGTACGCCCAATTCCCCCAGTTACTGCACACATCATAATCTATTAACTGCGACTCAAAATAAGCTGCGCCAATGCGCCAGTCCATATTGAGTTCGTTACAAAAATAACTCGCCACATTTTGTCGGCCTCTATTGCTCATAAAACCCGTTTTTTTCAATTCAATCATATTAGCATTGATAAACTCAGAAGGAGTTGTACCATTTATCCACTGAGAAAGTAACTTTTTATTCAAGGATTTTGAGTTGACTTTATCGCCTTTAATTCCAGAATATAAGAAAAATTTAGTTTGGTGTTTTTTAAACATAAATCGGAAAAAATCACGCCACAACAACTCAAAAATCAACCAATATGTAGATTCGTTAGCGCCATATTCCTTTTCATATTTTTTTATTTCATGATAAATTGTTCTCGGTGAAATACATCCCAAAGCCAACCAAGCAGAAAATTTTGACGAATAATCTTCACCTACCATTCCGTTTCTAGTTTCCTTATATGCCGATAAGCTTTTTGTTTCAAAAAAATAATGATTTAATCGCTTCATCGCTTCTGTTTCTCCGCCTTTAAATTGAATGGCTGCACGAGAATCTATTGGAGAAAAATGTAAGCCTAAATCTTTTAAAGTAGGTAAAATTAATTCCGGAATTTCTGGAGAAACAATTGTTATTGGTTGGTCAAAAACATTTCTTACGGCGGCATCTAATTCTGTTTTCTTCCTAAAAGTGGTAAAAACATCCGGAATGTCTTTTAGCGAAAACGGCAGATCTTCTGCATGATACAAAGTACTCGTACTATAAGTATCTAGTTCACAACGCAATTTGAAAAGTGCCGTTTGAACCACGCTTTCTGTTTGTTTTTCTTCAAATGCTACTTCTCTTTTGGCAAAAACTTTTCGAACTCTATATTCTGCTACAATTTTCGGGATTTCAACTTCTGGCTTTCCTTTTAAAATAATCAAGCCCGAACCCATTTTTCGTAAATTATCATCTAAATCTTGTAATGATTCCAATAAAAACTGCGTTCGAAAATTACCTGATTTTTTAAAACCATATTGGGAAGTTTCAAAATGGGAATCATCAAAACAATAAACAGGGATAACACTTTCACTTTGAGTAATTGCTCTTTTAAGCGCTTCATTATCATATAATCGTAAATCAGTTGTAAACCAAACTATAGCCGTTTTCATAATTCATTTATTTTTTTTAGATAATAATCTGCTTGTTCTAATAAGGCTGCCTTTGCTTCTGGTTCCATTTTTTTCCAAACATTATACATCATTCCTATCCTTGGGTTTTTTGCTAATTTATCTTCATTTTTATCATAAAAATTCCAGTATAAACTATTAAAAGGACAAGCTTTTTCGCCTGTTTTAAGTTGTTTGTTATAAAAACAACTGCCACAATAATGGCTCATTTTATTAATATAAGATGCCGAACTTACATACGGTTTTGTGCCTACAATTCCGCCATCTGCAAATTGACTCATTCCACGCGTATTTGTAATTTCGACCCATTCAATGGCGTCAATATAGATTCCGAGATACCAAGCATCTAATTCATCAGGATGAATTCCAGCTAAAAGTGCAAAATTCCCAGTTATCATTAATCGCTGAATGTGATGGGCATATGCAAAATTCAACGATTGATTTATAGCATCTTTTAAACAATTCATTTTAGTATTGCCTGTCCAAAACCAATCTGGCAACTTTTCTTGATTATTAAAAAAATTCATGCTGGCATATTCAGGCATTTTTAGCCAATAAATCCCTCGCATGTATTCGCGCCAACCTATTATTTGCCGGACGAAACCTTCTAATTGATTGTATTCAATTTCATTAGGCCTACTTTCCCACTCTTTTATGGCTTTATCAATAACTTCTTGTGGTGAAATCATCTTTAAATTCATAGAAAATGAAAGTCGAGAATGGTATAAAGACCACTCATTTGAGGACATCGCATCTTGATAACTTCCGAACAAAGGCAAACATTCTACTAGAAAAAAATCTAATAATTGCAAAGATTGTTCTCGATTAATTGGCCAAACAAAATTTACAGCATCAATATTTCCTATGGTTTTAATATCTGTTTTATTGATTTCATCAAGAACCTCTGAAACAGTATTATTAAAAACTAATGGCGGTGTCGGTTTATGATTTTTGGGCAACTTTTTTCGGTTGTCGCTATCATAATTCCACTTGCCGGTTAGTGGCTGATTGCCTTCCATTAAAACATTATGCTTTTTTCTAAGCATCCTATAAAAATTTTCCATCACAAAGGTTTTCTTCCCTTCAAAAAAGTGTTCTAATTCATTTCGTGTTGTAAAAAAGTGCTCCGAATCAGCGATCGAACTTGAAATTGCGATTACTTTACACAGATTTTTTAAAGCTTCATCAACACGAAATTCATCTGGCAATTGGTATTCAAAATGAGTAAAATTATGTTTTGAAATCAGGTTTTCGATGTTGTTTTCAAATGATTGTAAGTTGTTTACATCAACTAGATTGATATAAATTATGTTGTGCTTATTTAACTTTAGTTCCTTGCTAAAACTTCTCATTGCAGAAAAAATACCAACCACTTTTTGAATATGGTGCGACGCATAATCGGTCTCGGTTCGAATTTCCATCATAACATAAGTCACCGAATCATCTACAGCTTTAAACCAGGAATGATTGCTGTTTAGTTGATCGCCGAGAACTAATCGTAACGTTTTATTTGACATCTTTTCTGTTGCTTCTACATTTATCACTACAATATTTTACCTCATCCCAAACCTTTTCCCATTTTTTACGCCAAGAAAAAGGTCTTTGACAAACCAAACAGGTTTTAGTCGGTAAGTTTTGTTTTTTAATGTTTTTCATTTTCAAAATTGAGTCGGTTTCTTTTCCATTCTATTCCTACTGAAGAACCTTCGGCTATAAAAACAGCTTCGGGTTTTGTAGCATTTAAAATCGAAAACGCATCACCGTACATCGCTGTGAAATCGCAATCCATTTTATAATCTAACACTTGATTTACCTGCCAACTTGGATGTTGCAATTTGTATTCTTCCGTATTATTTTGGTCAATTTTAGTATAACCATAATAATGTTCGAATATAAATTTCTCTAAACTTTCACGTTTCATCGGCTTCGATTCGGTGGTTGCTTCTACATAAATGCTATTCCATTTTTTGTTTAAAAGCCATTCAAACTGTACTTTTTTACTCGTGATTTCGGTCGTGATTTCGTGTTTCGTAGGAACCACAGTATAATGCTCTTTGTATAATTTATTCGCCATCCAAGCCACGATAGGATACGGAATGGTTTCATTGATAAAGACTACACCGCGTTTTACGGTGTCTCCCTCTTTTCGAACCACATAAAAGCGCAAATTAATTTCTTCAAAAGTTCCAAAATGCGGAATTGGAACATTAAAAAGTTTGGTTTTCTTAAACATGAAACCCACCAAACTTACATAAGCCTTCCCTGCATATAAATCGAGTTCGACACCTTTGGGCAAGAACGGAATTAGTATTGCAGGATCAATTTCATAATTTGCCATTATGATATTTTCCCAATTTGCTTTTAAAAAGATAGTCATTATGTTTTTGTTTTTTTTGTTCTTCGATTCGGATTAGAAACGTGCTTTTTCAAAATCCGTTTTCCTTCTTCTTTCACTTCGTCTTTCTTACGGAAACTCCATACTATATCACTAGCCCGTTTTCTAGTTTCTTCAATATTGACAATAGGTTCGGGATAATCTTTCCCTATTTCACAGCTATAAAATTGTTGTTCAATTGGATTTAACTTCCACGGTTCATGAACTAAACTAACTGGAATCTCCGCTAATTCAGGCAACCATTGTTTAATAAAAACACCGTCAGGATCATGATCTTGAGAGTTTTTAATGGGACTATAAATCCTAATCGTATTTATACCAGTTGTTCCTGATTGCATTTGGATTTGCGGATAATGAATTCCGGGTTCGTAGTCTAAAAATTGTCTTGCAAGAAAATGTAACTCTCGCCAATCTTGCCACAGATTAAACGTAAAAAAGGAAACTACCATGGCGCGCATCCTAAAATTGATATAGCCCGTTGCAACCAAACATCGCATGCAGGCATCAACAATAGGCACTCCCGTTTTTCCTTCTTGCCAGGCTTTGATATAGTTTTCATTCTTTGGCTTAACCAAAGTGTCATACGCTCTATTTACATTTTCAAATTCCATGCGGCATTCATCTTCAAATTTTTGCATGAAATGGCAATGCCAATGTAACCGAGAAACGAAATTAAGAATCGCTCGTTTATTTTTAGAATTCTCATAATGCTGATTTGTATATTGATAAATCAATCGCATACTGATATTACCATAAGCCAAATAAGGAGACAAGCGGCTACAGCCTTTTCTGCTCAATGCTGGTTTCGAAATATGCATGCTGTAATTGACATAACGCTCCTTTACAAAACTGTCTAAATAGCGCCAAGCAAGATTTTCACCTCCTTTTTGGAAATTTTTATTTGGATTTGTAATGCTTTCAGAAAGTGAATTTCCTTTTATGGAACTATAAAAAACATCCTCTAGTTGAATTAAATTGAAATCTTGAATCACACTCATTTTAGGTTCGGCACGCATCACTTCTTCCCAGCGCTTATCCCAATGCTGCCTTGATTTCAATCGTCTAATGACGCCATGCATTTGTGACTCTTTCCAACTAATATTATTTTTTTGAAAAAAATCCTGCATCGCTAGATCTCTATCAAAAGTAAGCTTGTTACCTATTTCTTGATGGGAAAAAACAGTGTCTATGTCATACTGTTTTAACAGCTCGACAAACACGGGTTCCACTTCATTGTGAAAAAAATACAGCTTAGAATTTGTTGCGTTTAACTTGGTTTGTAAGTCTTGAATGGATTCATATATAAAACGCCAATGACGCACGTCAGCATCGTCATAATTCATAACGCTCGGTTCAAAGAAATAAACGAACAATAAAGGCAATCCTGAGTTCTGTGCGCTAAACAAAGCTTCGTTATCTGTAAAACGCAGGTCTCTTTTAAACCAAACAATATTTATTGTAGTTTTAAGCACTTTAATTGATTTTTATTGCTTTTGTTTAAGATTAAGTTGTTTAATCTTTTATTGTTTTTGATAAACAAAGATACGAAACTTAGATTTAAAATAGGGTTGAAATTTTAAAACATATAACCCATATAAGTTTTTTATTAATTTATCATTACGGAAATATATTCCACAGAGACGCGCAACGGTTCCGGAGAGAGGCATTGAGGTTCCACACAAATATGCAAACCATAAACAATTAAAACCATTAAGAAATTAAGCCAACTCTTAATGTCTCTTACTATCCCAATGATTTACAAAAAGTAAGCCTAAAACTCATTAAACTGATATGACTTATATGGTAAAAAAACTACCCAACATTTAATGACCCTTAATTTCTACATGTTTAAAACTCTTTGAGAAACTTAGCGTTTGCTTTGCGACGCTTCGTGTAATTTTTCTTTTCCGAAAAAGCCTATAATGCTCTCAAAATTAAATGACAAAAAAAACGCTACCCTTTCGGATAGCGCTTCATTATTTAGACTTTTTCTATAAATTGAAATTGACACCCAGAACTATGTTTCGGCCTATATTCGGGATTCCGTCATTTTTTAATCTTGACAAATGGGCTATGTATTTTTTGTCGAATAAATTATTTCCGTTAAGGTTAACATCAAAAACAGTTTTACCTAGTTTTACTGTTCCGCCAAGGCCTAAATTTATTAAAGTATAGCCATTAGATTTGGTTTCAAAGCCACTTACATTGTCTTGGTTAAATGTTGTATTCACATTAAAAGTAGCGAATCCGGCTTCGAGCCACTCTTTAACTTTAAATTCACCTCTAAGCGTATTATTCCAATTGTTTGCAGGAATCAGTGGCAAGTAGTCCCCGTTCTGTTTTTTCGCCGTAACGGTTTCAAAAGCAGTTTCATAATGCAACCAATCCAATGGATGAGGATGAAAATGCAAACCAACTTCTCCTCCATACAATTTGGCATTGCTTTGAATGTAATTGAACACATCATTATTATCCAATACAGCTCCTGTTGGCGAAGTGTAGATATAATTGTTGATATGATTGTAAAAACCATTTACAAAAAACTCAAAATGACTGTTGTTGTATTCTAAATTAATATCAGACTGTACGTTTTGCTCTGTTTTCAAATCACTATTTCCTACTTCGTAGCGATTAGTCCCTTCGTGAACTCCGTTGGACGTTAACTCGGCTAAATTAGGTGCTCTAAACCCTGAAGCTAGATTCATCCTTAAAGTCAAATCCTGAGCAAGCTTCCTTTTGTACCCCAAGGAAGCATTAAAACTGTCAAAGGATTTATCAACTGCTTTAAAATAACCTTCTTCTCCCAGTATTCCATTTTCGGTTGAAGTGATTTTTCTATTGTCAAAACGCAAACCTCCTTGAAGTGCACTGTTGTTATCCCATTCATAATTAATAGTCCCAAAAACACCAAAATCATTAGTGACAGCATCTGGAATCAAGTATTCTTCGCCTGAATTAGTATTGGTTTGGTGCATTCCTTGAATTCCAAAAATCGATTCCAATTTACCCATGTTAGGCAAATAATACTTCGCATCGTAGTTAAAAGTTTTCAATTTCATATGTAAACCTGCCACATTACTATCTTCATATTCAGAGCGATCATTTGCAATATACCCCAAATCAATATCTAGTTTTGAATCTTTTAGATAGATAACTGAATTCAAACTCAACAGATGATTAAAAACGCCTTGTCTCGGAAATGCAGTGTTTTTACTTGACGTTTGTTCTGCTATCCCATCCTCTGGAATCCCTAAATCCAGTTTGTTATAATTGTATCGAAGAACCGAAGAAAAACTAGAATTGCTGTAGCCAATACCTGTTTTAAAATCTGTTTCGTTATAACGAGTATTGGTTACGCGATCTCCTCCCGATATTCTATAATCAGAATGCGTATTATAACTTCCCCTGGTTATAAATTTCCAGTTGTCTGTGGATGTTTTTAATCCAAGAGAAGAATTACTTCCTAAAGTATTGGAAAACAACTTCTGACTAAAATTAGCTTTAAACGTATTCGCATCGGCAAATTTCTCTGGGTTAAAATACAAAACGCCGCCCAGTGCATCTGAGCCATATAATAAAGAAGCAGGACCTTTGATTACCTCAACGCTTTCTACTCCTGCATCATTTAATCCCAAACCATGCTCGTCTCCAAACTGTTGGTTTTCCATTCGGACTCCTTGAGAATAAACTAACACACGGTTTCCACTCAAGCCACGAATTACTGGTTTCCCTATCGAAGTTCCAGTTGAAACTTGAGAAACACCAGGAATCGTTGCCAAGCCTTCAATTAGGGTTGCTGTTCCTTTTTGTTGTAATTCCTTGATGGTTGCATGTTCCACCTTCATCACATTTTGTGACTGTATTTTATTGAAAGCAGTAGAAACGATTACCTCATCCATTTCGAAAATGGTTTCTTCCAATATCACATCTAGAGTATTTGCTTGTTGAAGTCCTTTAATTGTCTTATTCTCAGTTGTAAATCCCACGAAAGTAAAACTCAATTTTACATTTCCATTAGGAAGATTTGACAAACTGTACTTTCCGTTTTCATCTGTTGTAGTACCTTTATGCAATTCTGCCGCATAAACTGACACGCCTTTTAGAGGTTGGTTTGCTATGTTCGATACTGTCCCAGATACTTTGCTTTGCGCATGAAGCAGCGCTGAAAACCCTAATAGTATGGTAATTATAATTTTTTTCATCAGAAATGATTGTAGTATGCTCAAACAGAAATCTTAAAAAGATAACTGAATTGAAATTATTTAATAAGTGAAAATTCCCAACAAAAAACAATAAGAATTGGTTGGAAATAACTTTAATTTAAATAATAACTGAAGGTGGCCCTCGAAGAGAATACAAACTACCGGGAAACGAAATAAAGGTTTTTCCCTTCTGAAAGAAATAGGGAGTCTGTTCGTAATTTGAATGAAGTGAATACGGAAATACTTGAGGAGTTATATAAGAACCAAAACTAAAATGACACACTTTACAATCATCAAAGCTGTGATGTTGGTGCGTAATTTCGGCGGTATGTTTTACATTGTACTTGTGGTGGCATTCAGTTTTCGAGAATTGCTGAACAAAATGCGCATAACTATGCAGCGATTGAAAAAGTATTGAAAACAATACCGTCATCGCCAAAGAAAGACTTAATAATAGTTTTATCTTTTTCATAGAGTGCAAATGTAGGTAAACCTTAAAAAAAAATCTATCTAAATTAATAAAACATAAAGAATTATTAACTTAGATAGACTTAACAAACTGTCTATTATAGCCTTATACGAACTTTGCAGCAATAAGGTATTCAGCAATTTGAATTGTATTTGTCGCGGCTCCTTTTCTTAAATTGTCAGCAACAATCCACATATTCAATGTGTTTGCCTGGCTTTCGTCACGACGAATTCTACCTACAAAAACATCATCTTTTCCTTGCGCGTACATTGGCATCGGATAGGTATACGTATCATTGTTATCTTGTACTACTACTCCATCAGTGTGGTGTAAAATATTTTGAATATCCGAAACCACAAAATCATTCGAAAACTCCACATTTACTGCTTCACTGTGTCCACCAACGATAGGCACACGAACGGCGGTAGCAGTAACTGCAATTGTTCTGTCATCTAATATTTTTTGAGTCTCACGAACCAATTTCATTTCTTCTTTTGTATATCCGTTTTCTTCGAAAGAATCACATTGTGGAATAGCATTTCTATGAATTGGGTATTTATACGCCATTTCACCTTGAACTCCTGCATATTCATTTTCCAATTGTTGTACGGCCTTAACTCCTGTACCAGTAATAGATTGATAAGTAGAAACGATCACACGCTTGATATTGTATTTTTTATGTAAAGGTGCTAAAACCAAAACCATCTGAATCGTAGAACAGTTTGGGTTAGCGATAATTTTATCATCTTTAGTTAATGAAGAAGCATTAATTTCAGGAACAATCAATTTTTTAGTTGGATCCATTCTCCATGCTGAAGAGTTGTCGATAACGGTTGTTCCGGCAGCAGCAAATTTTGGAGCCCATTCTAAAGATGTTTCTCCTCCAGCAGAAAACAAAGCAATATCTGCTTTCATATCTACTGCGGTTTGCATCCCTACAACAGCATAACTCTTTCCTTTAAATTCAATTAGTTTACCCACTGACTTTTCAGACGCAACTGGAATTAATTCCGTTACAGGAAAATTTCTCTCTGCCAACACTTTTAACATTACTTCGCCAACCATACCGGTAGCACCAACAACTGCTATTCTCATAGTATATATTTATTATAGAATTCTTAATTTGTACTGCAAAAGTAAGTAATATTCAAATCATAACAAGACGATTAACAAAAAATAACAAAATGTTACAATTGTAACAATAAAGAAAAACCACCCGTTTTAGTAGGTGGTTAAGTTGAACATATAGCATAGCGGTCTTCTTATTTTTTCAATAAATCTCTAATTTGTATAAGCAACTCTTCTTGAGTTGGTCCCACTCGTGCAGCTGGTGCGGCAACAACTTCCTCTTTTTTCTTTGCTTTTTCAGCAGCTCTTAAAATGACAAAGACAAATAATGCAATAATAACAAAATTGATAGTGGCTTGCACGAGATTCCCATAAGTAATTACGGCAGCTCCTGCTGTTTGAGCCGCAGCTAAATCAGCATAGCTGTTTCCATCAAGTGTTATGAATTTTGTTGTAAAATCAATTCCACCAGTTATCAAACCAACAATTGGCATAATCACATCATCTACTGCTGAGCTTACAATTTTACCAAATGCACCCCCAATAACAACTGCAGTTGCCAAACTTAACACATCACCTTTCATTAAAGATGCTTTAAAATCACTGAAAAATCCCATATCTTTTTTTTAGTTACTATTTATAAAAATCTAAATTAATAAATTTTTAACATAATTTAAAATTATTACCCTCAATAATAGTTAATTATCTGTAAAATACTCTTTTTACACGTTGAGAAATACTCGTTAGTACTTCATAAGGTATTGTATTTAATTTTTTTGCTATATAAGAAACCGTTGGGCTTTCGCCAAAAATAATCACCGAATCCCCCTCTGTACAATCAATTTCAGTGACATCAACCATCAACATATCCATACAAATACTACCTAAAATCTTTGCTTTTTTATCTTTTATACTTACAAATCCTACCCCATTTCCCCAACCTCTCGAAATACCATCCGCATAACCAATAGGGATCGTTGCAACCTTTGTAGGTTTCTCAGCCATAAACTTTCGACCGTAGCCAACGCTTTCACCTGCTGTAATCGTTCTGATTTGTGAAATCACGGATTTCAAAGTACCCACGTTTTCCAAGTATTTTTGCTCCGCAGGGTCATTTGACACTCCATAAAGTCCTATTCCTAGCCGAACCATGTTAAATTGAGAATCTGGGTAATTACTTATTCCAGAAGTATTCAAAATATGTCGAATCGGGTCAATTCCCAATTCCCTAACAATTCTAGAGGACATTGTATCGAACAAATTAATTTGCGAAAGTGTAAAATCACGATGCTTCAAATCATCACTTGTGGCCAGATGCGATAGAATACTTCGTATTTGAACGGTATCATTCCCCTTTAAAGTAGCGATTAGCTCCTCTATTGTATCTTCCTCAAAACCTAGACGATGCATCCCCGTATCCAGTTTGATATGGATTGGAAAATGATACAGGTTTTTTTCCTTTGCAATTTTCAAAAAAGCATAAAGCCCTTTTAGACAATATATTTCTGGTTCTAATTGGTATTGTATAATTGCCGAAAAACTCGTGTTCTCAGGATTAAGCACCATAATTGGCAAATGAATACCACCGTTCTTTAACGAAATGCCTTCATCGGCGAAAGCTACCCCCAGATAATCGACTTTATGATGTTCGAGTAATTTGGCGATTTCCAAACCACCATTCCCATAACCGAATGCCTTTACCATAACCATAATTTTTACATTGGGTTTCAGTTTAGACTTAAAGAAGTTCAGATTATAACTGATGGCGTTCAAGTTAATTTCTAGAACAGTCTCATGGGTTTTTTCTTCGAGCAAATAAACGATTTCTTCAAATTGAAATGATCTTGCCCCTTTTATCAAAATGGTTTCATTTGCAAAATCTAGGTTTTCAAAATTGGAGATGAATTCAGCCGTATTATTAAACGTGATGCAATTGACGAAGGTATCTTTAAATGCCGATATGGTTTCTCCAATGCCTATAACCCGGCTTATATTATTGGAAATAATCAATTGCGAAACTTTAGAATATAGCTCTTCATTGGACAAACCGCTTTGGAAAATATCAGAAAGGATAACGGTCTTTTTGGGAAATTGCTTTTGACTTTCCAGAAAATCCAATGCTATTTTCAACGACTGAAAATCCGAACTATAACTGTCGTCGATAAGACTGCAATTATTGATACCATTCTTTACTTTTAATCGCATTTCCACAGGAAAAAGCAATAACATTCTTGATTGAATTGTTGTACTATCATAATTAAAATACAACAATGCCATTAAACAAGAGATTGCATTTTCTATGGATGCCTTATCCTGAAATGGGATTATCAACTCATGGGAGTTTCCTTTGTATTTGTAATATACTGTGGTGTTTAGATTTTCGGTTTCTTTTTTATAAACAAAAACATCTGCTTCCGCATTCTTAAAACTCCAGGTAAATGCTTTTGTTCTTGGAAGAATCAATTTATCGACAAGATCTCTTTTTTGGTAAATTACAATTTCGGCCTCCTTAAAAAGGACTAATTTTTCGTTAATTTTTTCTTCTAAATCAAGGAAACCTTCGTCATGTGATGAACCTATACTTGTAAGAATCCCAATGGTAGGTTGAATAATTTTTTCTAATTTCTCCATTTCGTTAACCGTAGAAATCCCTGCTTCAAAAATACCCAGATTGTGTTTTTCATTAATGGCAAATATCGATAAGGGGACACCCACCTGAGAATTGTAACTCTTTGGACTGCGGATCACATTAAAATCAGGGCTTAGCAGGAAATTGAGCCATTCCTTCACTATCGTTTTTCCATTACTTCCGGTTAAACCAATAACGAGAAAATGAAAAAGGCAGCGATAATAGGCGGCAAATTGCTGTAAAGCATCCAAGGTGTTTTCTACAATTAGAAAATTAGCTTTATTTGCACATCCTTCCGGAATATGCAAAACCACAAAGTTTTGAACCCCTGTTGCTATCAAATCTTCAATATAGGCATGCGCATCATTATTAGGGCCAACCAATGCAAAAAATAAAGTATGAGCGCTGTTTTGTAACGATCGACTGTCTATCGAAACAGTGTCGATAACCGCTTCTGCAGTATTGCCAAAGGCTCTCGCCTTAAGAATAGGAACTATGTTTTGAATACGTATACTCATTGTTATGTAATGCGATTAACGCAACTTTTATTTATATTAGTGTTACAAATAGCATACTATCATAGAAACGGCAGCGTACTGGAAAATAATTGTCATTTGGAACTTTCTCAAAAATAACACTTCTTTTCAGAATTACGACAACATAACATAATTAAAACAGGAGGAACCATTTTTTATTTCGCTTAAATCATGACCTTTTTAAAGGGACTTTTTTACTATATTCCTTATATTTGTTTGGATAATCAATTGCAGTACTCTTGAAAAAAATCCTTCCCTTATTTTCTTATGTTTTTCATCCGATATTTATTGCGGTATATGCTACGCTATTTTATCTTTTTTCGAATAATTCTTATTTTTTTAACCAAGAAAAATATTTTGTACTACTTCAAGTGCTCATTATTACCGTCCTAGTTCCGCTACTTTTTTTCCTTCTTTTGCGAGCAACTGGTAAAATTGGCTCTATGATGGCACCATTGTTATCTGAACGGAAAATACCACTTCTGATTCAATCCTTTTTACTTATTCTTTTAGTTCGAAAAAGTATTACACTTGAACGCTATCCTGAATTACACTTTTTCCTTTTAGGAGCCTTATTGAGCGCTTTAATTGCGCTATTGTTCTTGTTTGTTAAGACAAAAGTGAGTCTTCATATGATGGGCATAAGTGCATTGACTATCTTTGTTTTTGGGCTAAGCTTACATTATCATACCCAAAATATTTTTGCCATTACTTTTCTCATTCTTATAAATGGACTTGTGGCTTCATCCCGTTTAGTGATGAAAGCACACACTTTTAAAGAATTAATTATCGGGCTTTTTTTAGGCAGCATTCCACAGATGCTGTTGCTGTACTTGTGGTTATAGGATATAAAAAATAATCCCAACATTAAGTGACCTCATTTTTACCTTTTCCCCATCAATTTTTGCCGTCTTAAAAATAGAATTTAATCCATAATAGGCATATACATTTATAGTGTTATAACCGGCCGAAAGAGAGAGTCCGTAAAGCAATTTATTAAGATCCTTGTTATTTGTGATTACTACTTTGCTTTGATCATCAGTAAACAGAGACTTATTGTAAAGCACGTAGCTGAATTTCACCCCACCATATATTCTCCAAAACTTATAACTCTGATATGTAGATGTTCTCCATCTAAATTCGATGGGCAAATCGACTAATAATTGGGTGAATTTATTTTTGTTATATGCTGTTTTTCCGTCTATAACAGAATAGACGGGCAGCTCCCCAGTTCCAGTTATAGCAAGGTTTTGAATGTAATTGTTATAGGTAAAACCCAACCCCGCTGCTATAGCATGCGTTCTATCTTTATTTATCGGCATATCTCTTAGAAAACCAGCAGACAAGCCTGTTGAGAACTTACTTTGCGACACCCCTATAGGTTTCTGTTGTAATGTATTGTACGTGAACCCAAAATAAAACTGATCCTCTCTGTATAGGGAATCAACTTTCACTGCTGCACTATCCGTAATTGGTTCTATTTCTTGTGAAAAAATAGCAGAAACCGATAGTACAAGAAAAAAACTAAAAATGATTCGCATAGTGTTATTTTGGTTGAACGATTGTTTCATAGCAGTAGTAACTAGATTCTTCAATTGGTTTATTTTCTAATATTATACAAATATAGGATTTTGAAGTGTTCTTGATGCGTATTGCTTTCAAAAAACAAATTGAATCCCTATTGCCGAATTTAGAAAGGTAATTAAACAAAAAGCCTAACTAAAAAACTAATTAAGGCATTGTATTATTGCAAAAAGAGAAAAGGATTGTCTCTAGCATTACTTAAAAACAGATTCTCACAAATAAAAAATGCTTCCCTTTCAGGAAGCATTCATTTATTTTGCAGAGAGGATGGGATTCGAACCCACGATGCAGTTACCCACATACTAGCTTTCCAGGCTAGCTCCTTCAACCACTCGGACACCTCTCTATTTATTTAAGGTTTGCAAAGAACACTAAAAAAAGTGACTTACAAAAGTAAAATCACAATATTATAGTACTTCACCTCGCAAAGAAGTTTCAAAGATAGTTTTGAAGTCTTCTTGCGCACTATTTCGGCTCAATAAATACATCAACTTTGTAATAGCAGCCTCAGTAGTAATGTCTTTTCCTGAAATTACTCCTATTGCTTTCATGCCAGTACTAGTTTCATACTGACCCATATTTACGCTACCTCCAGAACATTGGGTTACATTGATAATATGAAGTCCACTATTAATAGCTTTAACCAATAAAGCTATAAACCAATCTTCAGTAGTTGCATTACCAGAACCATAGGTTTCTAATACAATTCCTTTTAAACTAGGTATATTAAAAATAGCAGACAAAACAGTTTCGCTCATTCCCGGAAACATTTTCACTATTACTACATTATTGTCTAAATTTTTGTGCACTACCAATTTATCCCCTGTGTTTTTGGCTAAAAACAACTCCGGTCTCATATTTAAATGCACCCCAGATTCAACCAAAGCAGGATAATTGGGCGAAGTAAATGCTTTGAAATGTTCTGCGTTTATTTTAGTAGTTCTATTCCCTCTATATAGTTTATATTCGAAATAAAGGCATACTTCAGTGATAACGGGCAATCCATTTTCTTGCAATGAAGCAATTTGGATAGCGGTAATCAGATTTTCTTTAGCATCGGTACGCAAATCCCCTATCGGTAGTTGAGAACCAGTAAAAATAACTGGTTTTGCCAGATTTTCCAACATAAAACTCAATGCTGAAGCAGAGTAGGACATCGTATCGGATCCATGAAGTACAACGAAGCCATCAAATTCTAAATAGTTTGACTCTATTATAGTTGCCATTCTTGCCCATTCTTGCGGATTCATGTTTGAGGAATCAATTGGCTCTTCAAATGAAATGGTTTCGATTTCACAATCCAATTGCTTCAACTCAGGAATTCTTTGTAATAATTTACTGAAATTAAATGCTTTTAGGGCTCCAGTATCAAAATCCTTGCGCATTCCGATGGTCCCCCCAGTATATATTAAAAGAATTTTAGCCTTTAAGTTCATCCGTGTATTTTAATTTATTAGCTACTGGATTAGCATACATATCCAGCAATCCTTGTAATGCAACCGGGTTTTCAGCATCTATTCGCATCTCTAATCTTCGTTCAAACAGCGATTTTTCATCGGCTGTATACAGATCAGAATAAGTACTGGTTTTATTTAAAATATCATACGCTATATAATTGGTAGGCCATAATTTATAATTCTCAATTATAGAATCATCAATTAACTGAGCTAGCGCTTGAATTTGCTTGTTTGAGTTATTAAATTCTTCTTTAATTGCATCAACTTCAGTATCAATAACATCGCCAATATGAATGTGAATTCGCTTCTTTTGCCCCATCACTCCGCTTAAAAGCGTCATAAAATCTTCATTTTTCTCCTTGATATATACTTCATTATTAGCTTCAGCTAATAACTGCGGAATTTTCAGTACATCTGTCGGGTCATATTCATACGAGATGGAAACCGGAACTACTTTTATTTTTTTGAAATAGTCCATCAGATTATCCTCATCAGATCCCATTCCAACCATTTTTAATACTCCTGGGTTAGTAGCATCATTACCGTCTTTAGTCCTTCCCTCACGTTGTGCAATCCAAACAGATCGGCTTTCATGTTGCAACAAATGACCTATATATTCAGATAATGTTTTTGAGCTTTGCAACATCTCACGCGGAGTCAAACCTCTTTGAACCAAAAAATTACGATTTAACTTTGCCAAGATGTTAAGAAAATCTTTCTGTACCAAGTTATCGCCAATCGCTGAGGCAGTCATTACTAAGCCATGTTCGAACAAAGCCACGTTGAGCAATGTAGTGTCCAACAATATATCTCTATGGTTTGATATAAATAAATAGGATTCTCCTTTTTCTAACTTTTCAAAACCTGTAGTCGTTAAACCATCAGAACTTTTTTCAAGCACTTTTAAAAGTGTATGATAAATAAAATTACATTGAAAGTCACGTATAGAATGTGTTTTTTTTAGTTGTTCCTTCCATTCTTCATCAGGCATTTCTGGAAAGGTAAAATTCATCAATGACTTCATCATCGGGTGATGAACCACATTTAGTATAGCCTCGTTAATTTCGGAATCATAAAATGGCCGAATAGCGTCAAATTTTTGCATTTTGGTTATTTTAGGTGCGCAAATGAACAAAAAAAATATTAATTTTTAATGAATTCTATTTTAAATCCCGAAAATCATTTTAGAATTTTCGGTCGTACTATTAGCAATATCTTTTGCTGAAAGATTATAAATACCAGCCAATTTATCTATTACGTTTAATAAATAGCTGCTTTCATTTCTTTTTCCTCGAAAAGGAATCGGAGCAAGATAAGGGGAGTCCGTTTCTAAAACAATGTGTTTTAAATCAATTTGATTCAAAAATTGGTCAATTTTTCCATTTTTAAAAGTAACCACCCCACCAATTCCCAATTTCATATTATAGGAAATCGCTTGTAATGCCTGCTCATAAGTTCCGGTAAAACAGTGAAATATCCCAAACAATTCAGGTGACTTCTCCTCTTCCAATATTTCAAACACCTCGTCAAAAGCTTCTCTACAATGAATCACAATGGGTAATTTATATTGCTTTGCCAATTGAATTTGTTTTCTGAAAGCAATTTGTTGTTGGGGTAAACGAGTTTTATCCCAAAACAAATCAATACCAATTTCTCCAATGGCATAGAATTTCCTTTTGGCCAATTCTTCTTCCACATGCTGTAATTCTTCCAGATAGTTCTCCTTCACATAGGTAGGATGCAATCCCATCATTAGAAAAACATGTTCAGGATAGTTCTTTTCTAAATCATACATTGCGGCAGTACACGAAGAGTCGATTGCGGGAATAAAGAAACGGGAAACCCCAGAATCAATAGCTCTTTGAATCATCTCCTCTCGATCCTGATCGAATTCTTCGCTATATAGATGGGTGTGTGTGTCAGTAATTGTCATTTTGTTTATTTGAAAGCTGCAAAGTTACCATTTTGAATTGTTAGTTTTTTAGATTCTTAGCTTTTTTAGATTACTTTTGAATATCATCCGTACTTCATGAAAAACCTCCAAGACATTCTTAAAAAAGAAAAATACAAAAAGATCAAGTTTAAAATTACCAAAACGCAACACCTTTTGATAAAAGCAAAAATCAATGGGGTCTCAGGTAATTTCATTCTTGATACCGGAGCGTCAAACAGCTGTGTGGGGTTTGAAAGTATTGCGTTTTTCTTACTCAATGCAGAAGCGTCCAAAACCAAAGCTTCTGGAGCAGGAGCTACGGGAATGCATACACAAACTGCATCAAATAATAAACTGCAACTTGGATACTGGAAAAATCTAGAATTTGATTTGGTGATTTTTGATTTATCCCATGTAAATGAAGCTTTAATTCAGCACAAGTCTAAACCCATTCACGGAATCATTGGGGCTGATATATTATTGAAGGGAAAGGCAATTGTAGATTATTACAATCACTACTTGTATTTGCTATAAGCCTGTTCACACTAGCAGTAGTAAAAAAACCGCCTTATTGTAGCAATAAGGCGGTTTTAGTATTTAATTAAAAACTATTTATTAGAGTTCAAAAGCTCTCTTAGGATTGTTATCCAATAAAAGTTCCATTGGGTTTTCTAATGCTTCTTTAATAGCAACTAGGAATCCAACAGACTCTTTACCATCAATAATTCTGTGATCATATGAAAGCGCCACATACATCATTGGGTGAATTTCCACTTTACCGTTTACGGCAATAGGACGCTCGATAATGTTGTGCATTCCAAGAATTCCTGATTGTGGAGGATTGATAATAGGTGTCGACAACATAGAACCAAACACACCACCATTAGTGATTGTAAAAGTTCCACCAGTCATATCATCAACAGTAATTTGTCCATCACGTGCTCTAATCGCTAATCTTTTGATATCTGCTTCTACTCCACGGAAAGTTAAATTCTCTGCGTTACGAACAACAGGAACCATTAATCCTTTTGGCCCAGACACTGCGATTGAGATATCACAGAAATCATAAGCTATTTTATAATCACCATCCATCATAGAATTAACATCTGGATATAATTTTAATGCTCTTGTAACCGCTTTTGTAAAGAAAGACATGTATCCTAAACCAACACCTGCGTGTTTTGCTTTGAACTCCTCTTTGTATTGATTACGAATCAAGTTAATAGGCGTCATGTTTACTTCATTAAAAGTAGTTAACATGGCCGTTTCGTTTTTAGCAGACACTAAACGTTCTGCTACTTTACGGCGCAACATTGACAATTTTGTACGCTCAGATCCACGGCTTCCTCCTGTAGGAGTTCCCATAGATGGTGTAGCATTTACAGCATCGTCTTTAGTGATTCTACCATCCTTACCAGTTCCTGTAACAGATGCTGGAGCGATATTTTTTTCGTCTAATATTTTTCTTGCTGCCGGAGATGGCGTTCCTGAAGCATAAGTTGCTACTGGAGCTGCAGCAACTGGAGCTGGAGCTGGAGCCGCTTTTGGCGCTTCAGCAACCGGTGCTGCTGCTGCTGCTGGTGCAGGAGCTGATCCTTCTGGTTTAGTGGCAGCTGTATCAATTAAGCAAACTACTGCTCCTACTGCTACTGCATCACCTTCTTCTGCTTTTAATGTAATAATCCCACTAGCTTCTGCTGGTAATTCGAGAGTTGCTTTATCTGAATCAACCTCAGCTATTGCTTGGTCTTTCTCTACATAGTCTCCGTCTTTTACTAACCAAGTTGCAATTTCAACTTCCTTTATAGATTCCCCTGGTGATGGGACTTTCATTTCTAAAATCATCTTGTATAATTTTTAAATTATGAATTTTATTGTTTGAATTGTTTTAACAACAATTACTGTTTGTTTTATGCTTGTACTTTTAGCCCTGATGGTCGAATTGCTCCCGCAATTACCTTTTATTTTTTCTTTAAAAATAAAAAGATGCAGCGGACAGCAGCAAATAGCTTCTAAGAATTAAATAAATCTTTATCAAAAACCATTCTTATTGCATCTGCTTGACGGCGTTTTGCTCTTGTAGAACTTCCCGCAGCTGATGCAGAATACGCTTTTAACGACGCTAATCTCCATTTCACTAAGTTAAAATTCATCAACATAAAGCTGTATGCCCCCATGTTTTTTGGCTCTTCTTGTGCCCAAACGTAATCGTCAGCGTTTGGATATAATGCAATAATCGCTTTTAGTTGCTCTACCGGTAATGGGAATAATTGTTCTATTCTTACTACTGCTGCATCGTTACGTCCGTTTTTCTCTCTTTCGGCTGTTATGTCATAATAGAATTTACCTGTACAAAAAACTAGCGTTTTTACCTCTGCTTTGTTTACTGCATCATCATCGATCGTTTCTTGAAAACTTCCGTTTTCTAGTTCTTCGATAGTAGAAACACATCGTGGATCACGCAACAAACTCTTAGGTGTAAACACGATAAGTGGCTTGCGGAATTTCGTTTTCATTTGTCTTCTCAACAAGTGAAAGAAGTTAGCGGGTGTTGTACAATCAGCTACAAACATATTTTGTCTTGCACAAAGTTGCAGGTAACGCTCCATTCTTCCTGAGGAATGCTCTGCTCCTTGTCCTTCATATCCGTGAGGTAATAATAAAACTATTCCGTTTTGGTTGTTCCATTTGTCCTCACCACATGAAATGTATTGGTCAATCATAATTTGGGCTCCATTACTGAAATCTCCAAATTGCGCTTCCCATATTGTCAATGTATTTGGATTTGCTAATGCATATCCATAATCAAAACCTAAAACTCCATATTCAGACAATAGCGAGTTAAAGATATTGAAATTCCCTTTTTTCCCCTCTAATCTATTAATTAAAGTTACTTCTTCTTCAGAGTCTTCTACTTTTACTACCGCATGACGGTGAGAAAAAGTTCCGCGTTCTACATCTTGTCCAGAAATACGAACATCAAATCCTTCTTGTAGTAATGACCCGTAAGCTAAATGCTCCGCCATTCCCCAATCCAGCTTGTTTGTTTCGAAAAACATTGTTTTTCTATCGTTGATCAACTTTTGGATTTTGTTGATGAACTTTTTATCTGTTGGTAAATTACAAACGGCATCAGCAACCTGAGTCAATCCTGCTCTTGAGAATGAAGTGTCTACTTTTTGAAGCATTTGTACGTCAGTAACCTGCTCAAAACCTAACCATTCATTTTTCATAAATGGAGTAATGATTGTTAAGGCTTTTTTGCGAGAAGCTTCTAAATTCATTTCCAGATCAGACTTGTAATCTTTTTCAAGTCCTTTTACATAATTGGTGTCAATTACACCTTCTGTAATCAATTTTTCAGCATAAAGATCCCTAGGATTTTTATGATTTGCTATGATTTTATACAACACCGGTTGTGTAAAACGGGGCTCATCCCCTTCGTTATGACCGTATTTTCTATATCCTAATAAGTCAATAAACACATCGCGTCCAAATTGCATTCTGAAATCCAATGCAAAAATCATGGCGTGTACCACTGCTTCGGGATCATCTGCATTTACGTGTAGTACTGGTGATAAGGTTACTTTGGCCACATCAGTACAATAGGTAGAAGAACGTCCGTCTAAGTAATTAGTAGTAAAACCAACTTGGTTATTAATTACAATATGAATGGTTCCTCCTGTTTTGTATCCGTCTAATTGTGCCATTTGGATAATTTCATACAATATACCTTGTCCTGCAATCGCAGCATCACCGTGAACGGCGATAGGCAATACTTTTGAAAAATCATCTGGGAAATACTTATCTTGTTTCGCTCTTGTAATTCCTTCGATTACAGCACCTACTGTTTCAAGGTGAGAAGGATTTGGAGCCAGATTGATATTAATTTTCTTTCCTGTACTTGTTATTTTGTCAGCGGTTAAACCAAGGTGGTACTTAACATCTCCGTCAAAATACTCTTGATCGTAATCTTTACCGTCAAACTCTCCGAAAATATCCTGAGTTGATTTCCCAAATATGTTTGCCAATATATTCAAACGACCACGGTGTGCCATTCCCATTACAAATTGTTCCACTCCCATTTCGGCAGCTTTTTCAATTAAAGTATCAAGGGCTGGTATTATCGATTCTCCACCTTCCAGTGAAAAACGCTTTTGACCAACATACTTTGTATGCAAGAAGTTCTCGAAAGATACTGCTTCATTTAATTTATTTAGGATTGATTTCTTTTGATCGATTGAAAAATTAGGCTGGTTGTCATTAACCCCTAATTTTTCCTGTATCCATTGAATGATCTCCGGTTTTCTAATATACATGTACTCAACACCAATATGTTGACAATATATAGTATCCAAGTGTTTTATTATTTCAGTAAGTGTAGAAGGTGCTTTACCTACTATTTTACCTGCGTCAAAAACAGTGTTTAAATCTGCTGATGAAAGTCCGAAATTACTGATGTCAAGTGAAGGCTCAAAAATCCTTCTGTCTCTAACGGGATTCGTTTTTGTAAACAAATGTCCACGAGTACGGTAACCTTCAATCAGTTTTAATACATTAAATTCTTTATGAAGTTTTTCTGAAATTTGATCATAGTCCACCGTTCCAGCAGAAATGCCGGGACTACTTTGCACCGGAGTTTCCCCGTTGTAAGATTCCATCCCAAAGTCGAAACCTTGAAAGAAACTTCTCCAACTTGGCTCTACGCTATCTGGATTATCTACGTACTGATCGTATAATTGTGCGAAAAATTCTGTATGTGCTGCGTTTAGAAATGAAAACCTATCCATAATATTAGTGAATATACTTTTTGTTAAAATAGTTTCGCAAAAGTACAATAATCCGCTAAATTTATATTTACTTTTATATATTAATATGTTAAAAAAATAGATACTTATGAGAAAAAATAACTTTAAGACTGATTCGAAGTCAGTTTTGATTGTCATTATCGCATTAATTTCAAATGCTTTGTTGGCACAGCAACAAACAATTACATCAAATTCAAGCAGTTATTTTTGGAAAAATGTACAATTTGGAGGTGGAATTGGCTTAGGTTTTGGTACTGGATACACTGACATCACTTTGGCTCCAAGTGCCATTTATAATTTCAATGAATATGTTGCTTTGGGTCTAGGCGCACAATATACGTATCTAAAGCAAAAAAATTATTATGCTTCCCATTTATATGGCGGTAGTATTATAGGTTTATTTAATCCCATACCAGAAATTCAGCTCTCTGCTGAATTAGAGGAGTTGCGCGTAAACATCAATCTAGATGGATCTAATAGCAATTCACAAGACTATTGGAATACTGGGCTATTTTTAGGAGCTGGATACCGCAGTGGAAACGTGACAATGGGCGCCCGTTATAATGTACTAAACGATAGTAATAATATTTATGGCAGCGCTTTCATGCCGTTTGTAAGGATTTATTTTTGAGAAAGAGATAGAATATAGAGCAAAAAGAATAGAGTACTGAACCGAAGCTAGTCATCAGTACAACTCTAACGATATTTATTCCTAAACCAAACTTTTTGCCATTCTCTTTTTAGTATTAGAAAAGAAACTTGCTCTGCTAATACAACTAAGTCTGAACCATCCATTTTTTTTACTTCCTCTTCAGAAACATCGATGATGTAAAGCAGATTAAGGTATTCTGCAAATTTGTACTGAATCAATCTGTAGATTTTTTCATGCAATTGAATTTTTAGTTCATTTGGAGAAATACTCATTGGAAAATCTATCCCTTCATTAGCTAAATTAAAATCCTTATTAATTTGCTCAATTAATTTAAGATATAAGGTTTCACTTTCTGCCTCGGAAAGTAATAAATCTGTATTTTTTGGAGCTATAAACATGGGCGTTATTTTGTGTACTGTTGATTTTTAGCCTAGATATTTTGCGTTATTAACTGCAATTTTAAACCTTTCGACCCATTAAATTATCACCAAAAGCTCTTAAAACATTCTTCTTATCTTCTTCAATATCCATTTTTTCTAAGGTCTCAAAAGCCTTGAAAGTATAATCATGTATAGCCTCTTGAGTAGCCTTTGACGCGCCTGATAGATTAAATATTTTTTTTACAGACTCAATTTTAGCTACATTATCTTCAAGTTGCATCGAAAATAAATGCAATAAATGTGCTACTTCTTCTTTAGTCGAAAATGCTATCGCTTTTAAATATAAATACGTTTTTTTATTTTCAATAATATCGCCGCCTACTTGCTTCCCAAAAGTTTTTGGATCGCCAAAAGCATCAAGATAATCATCCTGCAGCTGAAAAGCCAAACCTAAGTTCAATCCAAACTCATAAATCAAATTAGCATTTTCCTCTGAAGTTTCAGCAACTATCGCTCCCATTTTCATGGCCGCCGCAACAAGAACTGCCGTTTTATACTGAATCATTTTGAGGTATTCTGGGATAGTGACGTCATCTCGGGTTTCAAAATCAACATCCCATTGCTGTCCTTCACAAACTTCTAGTGCCGTTCTGCTGAATAATTTTGCTAATTGCATAAAAACCGCTGGCTCATACTGCTCAAAATATTGATAGGCTAAAATAAGCATTGCATCACCAGATAGAATCCCAGTGTTAATATCCCATTTTTCATGAACCGTTGTATTCCCGCGGCGCAAAGGCGCATCATCCATAATGTCATCATGAACTAATGAAAAATTATGAAAAACCTCAACTGCCATCGCAGCAGGAAGAGCTTTTTTGTAATCTCCGTTAAAAACCTCAGTGGTCATTAATGTTAGGACTGGACGAATGCGCTTTCCTCCTAACCCTAATATATAAGCGATGGGTTCATAAAGATTTTCAGGTTCTTTAGTAATTGTCTGCTTTTCTAAATAGGTAATGAAAAAATCCTGGAACTGGTCAATGGCGTGCATAAAACTAATTTTTGCGCTAATTTACAGCATTCAACCTTGATTACAAACTACGTTTTTAAATGAAATGCAAAATAAACAAAAATACATCGGAAACTATTTTGGTATCCAAAGTTTCCGTCTTACATTTGCATTCGAAATTTAACTTATTGTACTTTATAATTATGAATGCAACTCTTCCTCTTACAGCAACAAAATGGACTATCGACTCCAATCAATCTGATGTTCTAATTAAAGCAAGACATGCCACGATCGCATACATAGCTGGCTCTCTAAATAAATTTAATGGTCATTTAGATATTCATGAGAATGAGATAGAAGATGCTTCTGTTGAATTTCAATTAGATGTTAAAAACAAAGACACTAACATCGATCATATTGACACTGATTTAATTCTAAACGATTATTTAGACATTGATACTTTTCCTACTATCAATTTTAAATCAACCTCATTTCAAAAAATAAGCAAAAACATCAATTTCTTAAAAGGGAATCTGACTGTCCAAAACATTACAAAAGTAGTTGAACTTGATGCTGCATTAATTGGCATAACCACGTATGAAGGAAGACGAAAAGCCTTGTTTGAAATTACTGGAAACATAAATCGCAAAGATTTTGGACTCACAACAAACTCTTATCACCACGCCGCCGGAATTTCTCTGGGTCAAGACATCAAACTAATTGCCAATTTAGAATTTACGATTTAAATCCTGTAATGTTAATTTTACATCAATACTTCGGAAACTATTTGGGTGTTAAAAGTTTCCGTACTACTTTTGCACCCGAATTATACTATAATCCTTTGTGGAAATATAAAGAAATTAATAGAACAGATCAAAGTCAAGATCAATAATGAAAGAAAAAATAATTAACAAAGCAAGCGAGATGTTTTTAAAACTAGGTTTTAAGAGCATTACAATGGATGATATTGCTGGTGAAATGTGCATTTCTAAAAAAACAATTTATAAATATTTTTGTAATAAAGAAGTTCTTATTGAAGAAAGCACCGCATTATTGCATAAAGAAGTACACGAAATAATTGAAAACATTGTGACTAAAAAACATAATGCAATTCAAGAAAATTTTGAGATTCGAAAAATGTTCAAAGAAATGTTTCAATCATCAGATACTTCTCCTATCTATCAATTAAAAAAACATTACCCTGAAATTTATGAAAAAGTAATGCTTAGAGAAATAAATGAATGTAATGCTGTTTTTAAAAAAAACATTGAACAAGGTATTGAACAAGGGCTGTATCGTGACACCTTAAATATTGAAAACTATACAAGATTTTATTACAACTTAATTTTTTGTATAAAAGAAAGTACCAGTTCAGAAAAAGAATCACAAAACCTAGAATTGGAAATTTTAGAATACCATACCAGAGCTATGGCTACCAATGCCGGAATAATCGAACTTGAAAAACAATTACTAAACCCGACGATATAATGAAAAGACTACTTTTAATAACATTCCTAACATTTGCCTACACGGCAAATGCACAAGAAGTAAAGATACTTACTTTAAAGGATGCCATTACTTATGCTTTAGAAAACAAGTCCGACGCTAAGAAAGCAAGACTTAAAGTAGAGAACAGTGAGTACCAGATTCAAGCAGTTCGCGCAGGTGCATTACCTAAAATTTCTGCAAACGGATCACTAACTTATAATCCAATATTACAGACTACTTTTCTAGATGCAGGTTCTTTTGGAGGAGAGCCAGGAACTACAATTCAGGCTACTTTTGGTCAAAAATGGATTTCTACCGCCGGAGTCTCCCTTACTCAAAATCTGTACGACCAATCGGTATTTATCGGATTAAAAGCCGCTAAAACAACGAGAGAGTTCTACCAAATTAACGAGCAGTTAACTGAAGAACAAGTTATTGAACGAGTAGCAAACAACTACTACCAAGTCTATGTTCGCAGACAAAACTTAACCGTTTTGGATAGTACTTTCATAAATACTACCAAAGTGAAAAACATTATAAGAGGACGTTATGACAATGGTTTAGCTAAAAAAATTGATTTAGACCGAATTATAGTAAAACTTTCGAATATAAAAACACAACGCCAGCAAGTTTTGAATGCCGTTCAAATTCAAGAAAACGCTTTGAAGTTTTATATGGGAATGCCAATCGAATCAAAAATAGATATTCCACAAGCTGCATTCGAAGTGACGCCTTCAGCATTTTCAGAAGTACCGAATACAGAGACCCGAACAGAGTTTTTATTGATGAAAAAACAGGAACAACTATTAGAATTCCAAAAGAAATCTGTAATTGCGGGATACTATCCATCGCTATCACTTTCTGCAGGATACAATTATATTGGTCAGGGACCAAAAATGCCTTGGGGAGCAAAACCTTCCGATGGCGTATATTGGTCTGATTTTTCCTCTATAGGATTGAATTTAAAAGTTCCTATTTTCTCTGGTTTTGAGACTCGATCTAAAGTAAGACAAGCAGATGTCCAATTAAGATCTGTGAAAGAAGATTTAATAGACACAAAACTATCTCTTGATTTGGCTTATGCCAATGCGAAAACCCAAATTGACAATAGTATTATCACTATCGAAAATCAAAAAGGAAATGCACAATTAGCGCAAGACGTCTTAAAAAACACCAAAAATAATTACTTACAGGGTTTAGCTTCTTTAACTGATTTGTTAGATGCAGAAAATGCCTTTACAGAGGCACAAAATAACTATACCTCTGCAATATTAGATTACAAACTAGCGGAAATTCAATTAATAAAATCAAAAGGAGAACTAAAATCACTACTAAATAATTAATAAAATGAAAAGAAATATACTAATAGCAATTGTAATACTTGGGGCATTGGGACTGATTACTTTTACTTTAATAAACAATAAGAAAGAAAACGAAGCAAAAACTGCTATTGTCGCAGAAAAGAATGCAAGTGTATCCGTGAAAACAGAAACAGTTAAAACGGAAGAAATTTCTTTAGATTTTTCAGTAAATGGAATTTTTGAGCCACTACAAGAATTGAAATTTTCAGCAGAAAAACCAGGACGAGTTGTAAGAGTCTTAGTTGACGAAGGATCTTCTGTTCGCATTGGTCAGACCTTGGCCATAGTAAGAAGCGAACAAATTAATTCTGACTTAACTACAGCAGAAGCCTCTTATCAAAATGCATTAACTGACTTCAATCGTTTTGAAAATGCCTACCAAACTGGAGGGGTAACAAAACAACAATTAGATCAGGCTAAATTAAACTTGGTAACTTCAAAATCGAGATTACAACAAGCAAAAGTAAATGTAGGCGACACTAATATTAAGTCTACTATAAACGGAATAGTGAATAAAAAATATATTGAACCCGGCTCTGTATTGGGTGCCGCTACGCAAATGTTTGAAATTGTAAATGTTTCTAAATTGAAGCTGCAAGTTTCCATCAATGAAACCCAAGTGGCCGGTTTGAAATTAGGAAACCTAGTAAATGTAACTGCTAGCGTATATCCTGACATGAAGTTTGCAGGAAAAATTACATTCATCGCTCCAATGGCAGATTCCAGCTTAAACTTTCCAGTAGAAATCGAAATTACAAACAGCGCTTCTAATGACCTAAAAGCGGGAATGTACGGAACGGCAGAATTTGCTTCAAAACAACAAAAACAATCCATGATGGTAGTACCTCGAAATGCCTTTGTGGGAAGTGTAAGCAGCAATCAGATTTTTGTTGTAGAAAACGGAATAGCTAAATTAAAGAATGTAACGGCAGGAAGAATTCTTGGTGATAAAGTAGAGCTCTTAAACGGTCTTTCTGATAATGAAATTGTAATTGTCACGGGTCAAATTAACTTGACTGACGGAACAAAAGTGGAGGTTATCAAATAAATCGAAAAATTGTTCCAGATGTAAAATTTCAAGTTTGTTAAACTAAAATTTTATCCCTGAAACCTGAAACTAAATTATATATGAAATTAGCAGAAATATCCATAAAACGTCCATCGTTAGTAATTGTATTGTTTACAATTTTGATTCTAGGTGGGCTCTTTAGCTACAGCCAATTGGGGTATGAATTAATCCCTAAATTTGAACAGAATGTAATTACGGTAGCAACCATCTACCCAGGTGCGTCCCCTTCTGAAGTAGAAAATACGGTGACAAAAAAAATTGAAGACGCTGTGGCTTCATTGGAAAATATTAAAAAAATCGACTCTCGTTCGTACGAAAGTTTATCTACAGTTTCCATTACGCTAAACACAAAAGCAAAAGTCGATCTTTCACTAAACGATGCGCAACGTAAAATAAATGCCATCATAAGTGATTTACCTAAAGATGCCAAAGCACCGTCATTAAGTAAATTCTCTCTAAGCGATTTACCAATTATGACCATTGGCGCCAATGGTAGTATGGATGAAGTTGCTTTTTACGACTTAATCGATAAAAAAATAGCTCCTGTTTTGTCCCGTGTAAATGGAGTGGCTCAGGTAAATATTATTGGTGGACAGGAACGCGAAATACAAGTGAGTCTTGACGCTATTAAAATGCAAGGATATGGCCTTTCAATTCCACAAGTACAACAGGTAATCTTATCCTCTAACTTAGACTTTCCTACTGGTAATATTCAAACACGTGATACAAAAATATTGATTCGTTTAGCCGGTAAATACAAAAATGTAGAAGAGCTAAGAAATTTAGTGGTGTCATCAAAAAACGGAGTTCAAGTTCGTTTAAGCGATATTGCCGATGTTCAAGATGGGCAAAAAACAGCTGAAAAAATTGCCCGTGTCGATCAAAAGAGCGCTATTATTTTACAAATTGTAAAACAATCGGATGCTAATGCGGTTGCAGTTAGTGAGCAAGTGTATAAAACCATTACGAAATTAGAAAACGATTATAAAAACAACGCAGTGAAATTGAATGTCGCTAATGACAGCACTATTTTTACCTTAGAAGCTGCTGATTCAGTAATTCATGATTTATTGATCGCGGTATTCCTTGTTGCTTTTGTAATGTTATTTTTCTTGCACAGCGTAAGAAACTCATTGATTGTAATGATTTCTATTCCTGCTTCTTTGATTTCGACCTTCATTGGGTTTTACTATCTGGGATACACTTTAAACTTAATGAGTTTATTAGGACTATCGCTGGTGGTGGGTATTCTTGTTGATGATGCCATTGTAGTATTAGAAAATATTTACAGGCACATGGAAATGGGTAAAAACAGAGTTCGTGCGTCTTATGACGGCACAGCCGAAATAGGTGGAACCGTAACTTCCATTACCTTGGTAATTGTTGTCGTATTCTTACCTATTGCAATGAGTACTGGATTAGTTTCGAATATCATTACACAATTTTGTGTTACCGTAATTATCTCCACTTTATTTTCTTTACTAGCTTCGTTTACAATAATTCCTTGGTTGTCTTCTCGTTTTGGAAAACTGGAGCATATTGAAGGTAAAAATGCTTTTGGAAGAGTTATTCTTGGATTCGAAAAATTATTAACTCGTTTTACAAATTGGATTACTGAGTTGCTGAAATGGTGTTTAGATCATTATAAAACAACTTTAGCCGTTGTGTTAGTTTTATTCTTTAGCTCCGTAGCATTAGTTCCATTTGGATTCATCGGTGGAGAGTTTTTTGCCAAATCAGATAGTGGAGAATTTTTGGTTCAAATAGAATTGCCAAAAGATGCTTCATTGGAACAAAGTAATTTTATGGCTCAAAAAGCAGAAGCTTTTTTGAACACACAAAAATATGTGAAAAGTCTGATTACTAAAGTAGGTCAAACCAGTGAAGGTATGGGTGCTTCTCAATCAACTGCATACAAATCAGAGATTGACGTAAAAATGATTGATCAAAAGGATAGAACAGATGACTCCTATGTCTATGCTGCTAGAATGAAACTGCAATTAGAAAAAATATTAGTTGGTGCCAAAGTAAAAACAGTACCAGTAGGTATTCTTGGAACTGCTGAAGATGCTCCTATTGCATTAATCGTAACAGGAACAAGTTTAGAAAGCGCGATGGTTTTTGCAAAAGCTGCCGAAAAAGAATTGAATAAAATTCCTGGGGCAACTGGAGTAAAATTATCTGTAGAAACTGGAAATCCTGAAATTAACGTTCAGGTTGACAGAGATAAAATGGCTGCACTTGGACTTTCTTTACAAACTGTTGGTATGACAATGCAAACTGCTTATAGCGGAAATACGGACGGTAAATTTAGAGCGGGTGAATACGAGTATGACATTAACATCAAATACAGCAGTTTCGATAGAAAAAGCATTAATGATGTGAGCAACCTTATTTTTGCAAATGACAGGGGGGAACAAATTAAATTGTCTCAATTTGCAACTGTAAAAGAAGGTTCTGGACCAAGTCAATTAGAACGTAGAGACAAAACGGCATCTGTTACCGTAAAAGGACAGACTGTTGGTGTTCCGGTAGGAACTGTTGTTGCCCAACTTGAATCGAAATTAACGACGATGAAAAAACCTGTTGGAGTGAATTACATTTGGGGTGGCGATCAGGAAAATCAAAGTGAAGGTTTTGGAACCTTAGGTTTTGCTTTATTAGCTGCTATTATTCTGGTTTATCTTGTAATGGTTGGATTATACGATAGTTTTGCGCACCCGTTTGTGGTATTGTTTGCTATCCCCCTTTCCTTTATTGGAGCTTTATTAGCCTTAGCTTTAACAAATAACACTTTAAATATATTTACTATTCTGGGGGTTATTATGTTAATTGGTTTGGTTTGTAAAAATGCGATTATGCTTGTGGATTATACGAACCAGCGACGAGCTGCCGGTGAAACGATTAGAACCGCTTTAATTCAAGCCAATCACGCTCGTTTGCGTCCCATTTTAATGACAACAATTGCGATGGTGTTTGGTATGTTCCCAATTGCACTAGCAGCTGGAGCAGGTGCCGAATGGAAAAATGGATTGGCATGGGTGATCATTGGTGGTCTGATCAGTTCACTATTCCTTACGTTAATTATTGTTCCAGTAATTTATGAAATCATGGAAAAACTAATCCATAAGTTCACAAAAGGGCAAAAAACAGATTTTGATGCGCTAATAGTTGCTGACTATGAGCCTCAAGTATTGAATGAGGACGAATACAATAATGAACATAAAGATTAACAGTAATTCTTTAAACCATAAAAATTCCTGTTCATTAATTTGAACAGGAATTTTTTTTGGCTATCCTCACCAGATTGCACTGCAAACTGTATTAAATAGAAAAAGGCTTTCACAGATAGTGAAAGCCTTTTTTACGATTTGTATTATTTCCTTACTCAGCGCTAACTAAAGGATCATGTTTCCAATTTTTAACAGAGGCAATTTGATTTTTAGAATAATCTACTTCGCTTAAAACAGCATTATTCCAAAAAAACCACTTCCCTGTTTTTTGACCTTTATCGTATACTGCAATAGCAGTTTTGTTACCATTTATATCATAAGAAGTCCATTCTCCCTCTAATTTCCCATCTTTAAAGAAACCTACTTGTTGTACTTTACCATCCTCATAATGGTAGGTTGCTTTAACTAAATTTCCAACAGCTTCCAACTGTGGTTTCGTGTTTTGCGCGAAAATCATTCCTGAAATTAACACTGTACCTAAAATTATATATTTTTTCATGACGTATGGTTTTAATAGTTTCTTTGTCAAATATATAAAACTATTTACATTTAAAATACTATTTGGTAACAATTTAATAACATTGGACGAAAACTTAACATTGGAAATTTGAAAGCACTGCTGCCTAATTCGAAAAACACATTCTTCATTACGTATTCTACACCGCAGTAATTAACAAAATAGCAAATAATACATTAGAACATTGACTCATAACATATTTCATTATAATTATACCAATACTATTTATTTTATAGTCCAATGTGGTTTAGTTAACAATCATTCGTACTATTTGTCACGCTGGAATTGTCTCAACACATTTGCTCACGAATCCTGAGACGCTTTCAGCGAAACAAACTAAGCGGTGTAGTTTGTGAAAGTATATAACGTGGTATTGGGTCACATTATATACATAATTGGCATTAAAACACATTAACTATTAAAAAAAGTATATTAAAAAAAAGGTTATAAACCAACGAAAACTTTCTAAATGATGAACAGTTTTCGTTATATTTAAAAGAAAGTCTCTACTTCAAAAGCGCATCCAACTCTGCTTCAAGTCCCGGAGATGAAGGTCTTGCCGCATCCGCTTTAACAATTTTTCCATTGGGATCTATAAGGATAAATCTTGGGATTCCTGTGATATGAAAGTCCTTTACAAACTGCGAATTCCAGTCGTTATCAGAAAAAAGCTGAACACCACCTAGTTCTTTTCCTTTTACCATCGACTTCCATTTCTCGATATCCTTTAGTTTATCTATAGAAATACTCACAAACGCAATGTTTTTATCGTGATATTTCTCTTCAACCTTTTTTAAAGAAGGAATTTCACCAATACAAGGCCCGCACCAAGTAGCCCAAACATCAATATATACATATTTTCCTTTAAACTCTTCGAGTTTCGTTTTGCCTCCATTATAGTTATCATAATCAAAAGATGGCGACATGACCCCATTTAATTTCTTGGTTTCTAGTCCTTCCATATAATATTCAGTCCCACTATCCATAGCCATTTCTATACTTTTCTTTTGCAGCGATACAAAAACAGGATCTAATTTCTGATTATCTAATTTCAAAAAGTCAGCCGCTTTTTTCTCCTTTACCAACTTCATAAAGACTTCTTCGTTTGAAGCTAAAAGCGCGTCATAATCATACTTTTGCTCCGTTATTGTATTTTGTGCCAAAAAATTATTCTCCAAAGCTCCTTTACCAGAGTACACAATAGATTCGTCAAATTTTTGAGCATCCATTGTAAGATTCAAATCGTATCCGTTTTTAAGAAACAGTTCAGTATATTCCTTTCCGTCAAACAACATATAAAAACCCTCTTCTACTGCAAAAGAATCCTTAAAAAAACCATCCTTTCCAACTAAAATCTTTTTGATTTCCTTTCTATTATTCTTGTTAAGTATACTAATCGAATCTGTGTTTCTATTGGCAATCTCGCCTTTAAAAGAAACTGCTGCTTTCGTCTGCCCAATTCCGCTAAAAGAGAAAACCAGCGCAATAGCAATAAAAAATAATTTTTTCATAAAATGTAGTGTTTATACTGTTAATCAAATCTAATTTATTATTCTGAAGGGAAATAACAAATTAACAAAAAATTAATTTATTGAAGTTTCGCCGTTTTCGGCATTAATTTAATTTTTGTGGTTACTTTTGTATCCTAAAATTTTCATAATGTATAGACGTCATAATTGTGGCATTTGAAATTAAAAGGAGGAAGCCCAGTGGGCTTCAGGTATTTTGCATTAGTAAAAACAGCATATAAAAACAAATAAAATGTATAGAAGTCATAACTGTGGAGAACTCAACGCCTCACATATAAATACTGAAGTTACACTTGCGGGTTGGGTTCAGAAATCACGTGATAAAGGATTTATGAACTGGGTAGATTTACGTGACCGTTACGGAATCACACAATTGTTATTCGACGAAGGTCGTACCGAGAAAACCATTTTTGAATTAGCAAAAACACTTGGAAGAGAATTTGTAATCCAAGTAAAAGGAACCGTTATTGAGCGTGAAGCCAAAAACAAAAATATAGCTACAGGTGAAATCGAAATTTTAGTTACTGAACTAACGATTTTAAATGCAGCCTTGACTCCGCCGTTTACAATTGAAGATGAAACGGATGGCGGTGAAGACATCAGAATGAAATACCGTTACCTAGATATTAGAAGAAATCCAGTAAAAAACAGCTTACTGTTTCGCCACAAAGTAGCGATGGAAGTACGCAAGTATCTTTCAGATTTGGACTTCTGTGAAGTAGAAACGCCTTATTTAATAAAATCAACTCCGGAAGGAGCAAGAGATTTTGTTGTTCCTTCTCGAATGAATGAAGGTCAATTTTACGCTTTACCACAATCACCTCAAACCTTCAAGCAATTATTGATGGTAGGCGGAATGGATAAATATTTCCAAATCGTGAAATGTTTCCGTGACGAAGATTTGCGTGCAGACAGACAACCAGAGTTCACACAAATCGATTGCGAAATGGCTTTTGTAGAACAAGAAGACATTCTAAATGTTTTTGAAGGACTTACAAGACATTTGCTAAAAGAAATTAAAGGAATTGAAGTAGACAAATTCCCTCGTATGACATACGAACATGCGATGAAAACCTATGGAAATGACAAACCGGACATTCGTTTCGGAATGGAATTTGGAGAATTAAACGAAGTAGCACAAAACAAGGATTTCCCTGTTTTTAATGCTGCAGAATTAGTTGTAGGTATTGCAGTTCCAGGCGCTGGAAACTACACTAGAAAAGAAATAGATGCTTTAATCGAATGGGTGAAACGTCCACAAGTAGGAGCTTCAGGAATGGTTTATGTAAAATGCAACGAAGATGGCACTTACAAATCATCTGTAGATAAATTCTACGATCAAGACGATTTAAGCAATTGGGCAAAAGTAACCGAAGCAAAAGCAGGCGATATGATTTTTGTTTTATCAGGCCCTACGGATAAAACAAGAGCACAATTAAGTACCTTGCGTATGGAATTAGCTACTCGTTTAGGATTGAGAAACCCTGCAGTATTTGCACCGCTTTGGGTTGTTGATTTCCCATTATTAGAATTTGATGAAGAAAGTGGTCGTTACCACGCGATGCACCATCCGTTTACTTCCCCTAAACCGGAAGACATGCACTTATTAGAAACAGATCCAGGAAAAGTACGCGCTAACGCGTATGATATGGTTTTGAACGGAAATGAAATTGGAGGAGGATCTATCCGTATTCATGATAAAGCAACGCAACAACTCATGTTTAAATATTTAGGTTTCACCCCAGACCAAGCCAAAGAGCAGTTTGGTTTCTTGATGGACGCATTTCAGTTTGGAGCTCCGCCGCACGGAGGACTAGCTTTTGGATTAGATCGACTAGTTGCTATTCTTGGAGGACAGGAAACCATACGTGACTTTATCGCTTTTCCAAAAAATAATTCTGGAAGAGATGTCATGATTGATGCACCATCGGCAATTGATGAATCCCAGTTGAAAGAACTACATATAAAATTAAATGTTCAATAGTCAATCGGTAAAAATCACCGGAAAACGTTGAATATCAATTATTTTCAAAAAAAAAGAATATTTATTAACAATCATATGATATTAAATATTACATTTGCTCCATTATAAATTATTATTACTATTACAATGCGTACAGGTACAGTTAAATTTTTCAATGAATCAAAAGGTTACGGATTCATTACAGACGAAGAAACAGGAAAAGACATTTTTGTTCACGCTTCAGGAATCAACGCGGAAGAATTACGCGAAGGTGATAGAGTTAGCTATGAAGAAGAAGAAGGAAGAAAAGGAAAAGTTGCTGCGAAAGTAGCAGTTATCTAAGCAAAAAAATATTTTTTTGCCTACGAATGTTTAAAACGTTCCGATTTATTTCGGAACGTTTTTTTTTTTGCTTCCATCTTAAATATCGGCAACAGAAAAACAGAATTATAATTATTATTTATAATCATTAAAAATTAGGAGGTGATTTGATTTTCAATGTAACTAAATTATGTATTACACTTGTGTTTTAAATCCTTGAAACCTATCTTTGTTGCTTATTTTAGTACATAAAAATCATTAATTATGCAATCTGATCAGTTAAGTTATATTCCGATTTTAATACAGTTTTTATTAGCTGCCGGATTTGTAGTGGGAACTATTATTGTTTCTGGAAAATTGGGACCAAAAAGAAAGTCAGCAGCCAAAGATAAAAATTTTGAATGTGGTGTTGAAGGTATAGGAAATGCACGTATTCCATTCTCTGTAAAATACTTTCTAGTTGCGATTTTATTTGTTCTGTTTGATGTTGAAGTTATTTTCCTTTATCCATGGGCAATCAATTTCAAAGAATTAGGAATGGAAGGAATGGTCAAAATGATCATATTTATGCTTTTACTTTTAGTGGGGTTTTTCTACATCATCAAAAAGAAAGCGCTAGAGTGGGAATAAGAATTTATTATAAATATTGAATCGTAGACTACTATTAGTTTGTAATTCAAATTTTCTAATTCAAAATACAAAAAAATGAGTAATTCAAGTATAAAAATGGTTGAGCCGCCAGAAGGAGTTGTTGGAGAAGGATTTTTCGCCACAAAACTAAATGACGTTGTAGGTATGGCTCGTGCCAATTCACTTTGGCCATTACCCTTTGCAACTTCATGTTGTGGTATAGAATTCATGGCTACCATGGCTTCACATTATGATTTGGCACGATTTGGCTCTGAGCGTGTGAGTTTTTCTCCTCGCCAAGCAGATATGTTAATGGTAATGGGTACTATTTCTAAAAAAATGGCTCCTATTTTACGTCAAGTATACGAACAAATGTCAGAACCAAGATGGGTTATTGCTGTTGGTGCTTGTGCATCTTCAGGAGGTATTTTCGATACGTACTCCGTTCTTCAAGGGATTGACAAAGTAATACCAGTTGACGTATATGTACCAGGTTGTCCTCCAAGACCAGAACAAATTGTAGATGGCGTAATGAAATTGCAAGAATTGGTTAGATCGGAATCTGTAAGAAGAAGAAGTTCTCCAGAGTACCAAGAATTATTGGCCTCTTATAATATCAAATAACGACATGGCATTAGAAAACACAGATATTCAAGATAAATTAACAGAAACGTTTGGTGAGTATGTTTTTCACTTTAATCAAGAGAAAGATATCTTTTCATTTGAAGTAGCTGCTGATAAAATCACAGCGATCATCCTTTTTTTGAAAAACGACCCATTATTGCGTTTTAATTTTTTAACTGATTTATGTGGAATACATTATCCAGATAATGAAGTTGACAGACAATTTACAATTGTGTATCACATGCACAATTGGTACGACAACAAACGCATCAAAATCAAAACTTTTATCAATGGTGAAAAACCGGAGATAAAAACAATATCTAACATTTTCCTAAGTGCAAACTGGATGGAAAGAGAGACTTTTGATTTTTACGGAGTAGATTTCATAGGTCACCCACAGTTGAAACGTATTTTGAACATGGATGAAATGATTTCATTTCCTATGCGTAAAGAGTTTCCATTAGAAGATGGCGGACGAACAGATAAAGACGACCGTTTTTTCGGTAGAACAATCGACAATTGCTAAAAACACAATCTATAATTTTTCACATTCTATAAATGTCAGAACTATTATTACCACCAGAGCATCGATATGCTAAAATCATAAAAGAGAAGCTAAACGAAGATGGAAGTGAACTTTCAATCCTGAATTTAGGTCCTACTCATCCCGCTACGCACGGAATCTTTCAAAATATTTTGTTGATGGATGGGGAACGTATTTTAGAAGCGGAACCAACTATTGGTTACATACACCGCGCTTTTGAAAAAATTGCAGAAAATCGTCCTTTTTACCAAATTACTCCTCTTACAGACCGAATGAACTATTGCTCCTCTCCTATCAATAATATGGGATGGTGGATGACTTTAGAAAAATTATTGGATATTGAAGTCCCAAAACGTGCTCAGTATTTAAGGGTTATTGTAATGGAATTGGCAAGAATCACGGATCACCTTATTTGTAATTCCATTTTAGGAGTTGATACAGGTGCCTATACCGGATTTCTTTACGTTTTCCAATTTAGAGAGAAAGTATATGAGATCTACGAAGAAATTTGTGGTGCTCGATTGACAACTAATATGGGAAGAATTGGTGGTTTCGAAAGAGACTGGTCACCAGAAGCTTTCAGAAAATTAGATGTGTTTTTAGAAGAATTTCCAGTTGCTTGGAAAGAATTCGAAAATCTATTCGAAAGAAATAGAATTTTCATGGATCGTACTATAAATGTTGGGGCAATATCTGCGGAAAAAGCAATTTCTTACGGATTTACAGGACCTAACTTACGTGCTGCAGGAGTAGATTACGATGTACGTGTCGCACAACCTTATAGTTCTTACGAAGATTTTGATTTTATAATTCCTGTTGGAAAATCTGGAGATACTTACGATCGTTTTTGCGTCCGTAATGCTGAAGTTTGGGAAAGTATAAGTATCATTCGCCAAGCACTTGCAAAAATGCCAGAAGGAAACGATTTCCATGCTGATGTTCCTGACTATTACCTTCCTCCAAAAGAGGATGTTTACACTAGCATGGAATCCTTAATATATCACTTCAAAATTGTAATGGGAGAAGTTCCTGTTCCAGTTGCAGAAATATACCATCCTGTAGAAGGTGGAAATGGAGAACTAGGTTTTTATTTAGTGACTGACGGAAGTCGTACTCCTTACAGACTGCACTTTAGAAGACCTTGTTTTATTTACTATCAAGCATATCCAGAAATGATAAAAGGAGCATTACTATCTGATGCGATTGTTATTTTATCAAGTTTAAATGTAATTGCAGGAGAATTAGACGCATAGAGATTTCAGATTGAAGAATAACGATTTTAGATTTCAGATTTAAAAGAAAAATGGAAAGAACACATTACAAACAAGAAATAAATATGACTGAAACATTGATGACTCGCATCAATGAATTAATTAGTCATTACCCAGAAGACAAAAGAAAATCAGCTTTATTACCTGTTTTACATGAAGTTCAAGATGCTCACGACAATTGGTTGAGTACTGAATTGATGGATAAGGTAGCTGAAATCATCCAAATATTACCAATCGAGGTATATGAAGTTGTTTCTTTCTATTCGATGTACAATCAAAAACCTGTTGGAAAATTCCTTTTTGAGTTTTGTCAAACATCACCCTGTTGCTTAAATGGAACAGAAGATTTGATGGACTACACTTGCGAAAAGCTAGGTGTAAAAATGGGAGAAACGACAGCAGATGGACTTTTTGAAGTAAAAGGCGTAGAATGTTTAGGAGCATGTGGTTATGCACCAATGATGCAATTAGGCGATTTTTACAAAGAGCATCTTACACAGGAAAAAATCGATCAATTAATCGTTGATTGCCGAGATAATAAAATAATATTACACGATAAATAATATGTCAAAAAAGATATTATTAGACAAAATCAAGATTCCAGGAATCAAAACCTATGAAGTATATCGCCAAAACGGTGGTTACGCTTCAGTGGAAAAAGCAATGAAAGCAATGACTCCTGACGAAGTTGTTGAACAAGTTAAAGCATCAGGACTTCGTGGTCGTGGTGGTGCTGGATTCCCTGCTGGATTGAAATGGAGTTTTATTGATAAAAAATCAGGAAAACCAAGACATTTAGTTTGTAATGCAGATGAATCTGAACCGGGAACGTTCAAAGATCGCTACTTGATGGAATTTATTCCTCATTTATTGATCGAAGGAATGATTACTTCCAGTTTTGCTTTGGGTGCAAACCTATCTTACATCTACATTCGTGGTGAATACATGTGGGTTTATAAAATTCTAGAAAGAGCCATTGCAGAAGCGAAAGCTGCTGGTTGGTTAGGAAAAAACATATTAGGAACGGGATACGACTTAGAACTTTACGTTCATTGTGGTGCTGGAGCCTACATTTGTGGTGAAGAAACCGCTCTTATTGAATCATTGGAAGGGAAAAGAGGGAATCCTCGTATTAAGCCACCATTTCCTGCAGTATCAGGTTTATGGGCTAACCCAACAGTGGTAAATAATGTTGAAACTATTGCATCAGTGCCGTGGATTGTGAACAATTCTGGTGATGATTATGCAAAAATTGGAATCGGAAGATCTACTGGGACTAAATTAATTTCGGCTTCAGGGCATATAAAAAACCCTGGTGTTTATGAAATTGAATTGGGATTAAGTGTTTACGAATTCATGAATTCAGACGAATATTTAGGCGGAATGAGTTCTGACCGACCTTTGAAGGCATTAGTACCAGGCGGTTCATCAGTGCCAATTTTACCTGCCGATTTAATATACAAAACAGCTAACGGTGAAGACCGTTTGATGTCCTACGAATCATTAAGTGATGGTGGATTTGCAACAGGATCGATGCTAGGTTCTGGAGGATTCATTGTTTATAATGACACTTCTTGCATCGTTCGTAACACTTGGAATTTTGCTCGTTTTTATCATCATGAAAGTTGTGGACAATGTTCCCCCTGTCGTGAAGGAACAGGATGGTTAGAAAAAGTGTTGTGGCGTATCGAAAACGGCCAAGGACGTGAAGAAGATATTGATTTGCTATGGAGTATTCAAAGTAAAATTGAAGGAAACACGATTTGTCCACTAGGTGATGCGGCTTCATGGCCAGTAGCAGCAGCTATTCGACATTTTAGAGATGAATTTGAATATCATGTTCGTTTCCCAGAAAAAATAAAAAATAGAAACCATTTTGTTGCTGAACCTTTTGAAAAAGTAAAGCATTTAGTTTCTAAAGTAATAGTATAATAAGTTTAAAGTTCAATGTTTAAAGTTTCTCAGTTTGGTTCTCACAATCTCAAACGCTAAACCTGAAACATACAAACAAAAATACAATGAAAGTAACAATAGACGGTCAAGCAATTGAAGTAGAACCAGGAACAACTATTCTGCAAGCAGCACGTATGATAGGTGGAGAATCTGTGCCACCAGCAATGTGCTATTACTCTAAATTAAAAGGAAGTGGTGGAAAATGCCGTTGTTGCTTAGTTGAAGTAGCGAAAGGTAGTGAAGCAGATCCTAGACCTATGCCAAAACTAATGGCTTCCTGTGTTACAGGATGCATGGATGGTATGGAAATTAACAGTAAATCTTCTGACAGAGTTAAAGAAGCTAGAGAATCAGTAACTGAATTTTTATTGATCAATCACCCACTAGATTGCCCAGTTTGTGACCAGGCGGGAGAATGTGATTTACAAGATTTAAGTTTTGAGCATGGTAAAGCTAAAAGTAGATTTATAGAGGAGAAAAGAACATTTGAGCCAGAAGATATTGGTCCAAATATTCAACTACATATGAATCGTTGTATTCTTTGTTACCGTTGTGTAATGGTTGCTGATCAATTGACAGACAATCGTGTACACGGTGTGATGGACAGAGGAGATCATTCGAATATTTCGACTTGTATTTCTAAAGCAATCGACAATGAGTTTTCAGGAAATATGATTGATGTGTGTCCAGTAGGTGCATTAACTGATAAAACGTTTAGATTCAAATCTAGAGTTTGGTTCAACAAACCATACAATGCGCATAGAGAGTGTACGACTCCAGGATGTTGTGGAAAAACAACCCTTTGGATGTTTGGAGACGAAATTCAAAGAGTTACCGGTCGTAAAGATGTCTATCATGAAGTAGAAGAATTCATTTGCAACGAATGTCGTTTTGACCACAAAACCACTGCGGACTGGGTTATTGAAGGGCCAAGAGCATTTGACAAAGATTCTGTTATCAATCAAAATAATTACACTCAAGAACTGGAAACAGTTGTAATCGCTACCGAAGAAGGGATTCTAAAAGGTAGAGATCAAGATCGTAAGAAAATAAGCATGCCTGCTATCCCTTTAGATAAAGACGAAGAGGCAGATTTTAAACAGGGTAACATTTAGAAAATGGATAGTACTATAATTATAGAAAAAAGCGTTATTATTTTAGTTGTATTTGGAATTACGATGCTAATGGCAATGTATTCTACTTTGGCTGAAAGAAAAGTAGCCGCTTGGCTTCAAGATCGTATCGGCCCAAATAGAGCTGGAAAAGGTGGATTATTACAACCACTAGCGGATGGATTAAAATTATTTTCGAAAGAAGAATTTGAACCAGATACTCCCAACCGATTTTTGTTTTTTGCAGGGCCTGCACTTGCAATGACCACTGCTTTAATGACAAGTGCCGTTATCCCTTGGGGGGATCACTTTCATCTTTTTGGCAGAGACATCATTTTGCAGGCAACTGACATTGATGTTGCTTTACTTTACCTTATTGGTGTAATGTCAATCGGTGTGTACGGAATCATGATTGGTGGATGGGCATCTAATAATAAATTTTCATTAATTGGTGCTGTTCGTGCGGCTTCTCAAATGATCTCTTACGAGGTGGCTATGGGACTTTCGTTGATCGCTTTACTGATGATGACCGGAACTTTGAGTTTGAGAGAAATCTCATTACAACAATCTGGGATGAACTGGAATGTTTTTTACCAACCGTTGTCGTTCCTTATATTCTTAATCTGTGCATTTGCAGAAACAAACCGAACTCCATTTGATTTAGCAGAATGTGAAACAGAATTAATTGGTGGATACCATACGGAATATTCTTCCATGAAAATGGGTTTCTACTTATTTGCTGAATATGCTAATATGTTTATCTCCTCTACTATTCTTGCTGTTTTATTCTTTGGAGGATACAACTATCCAGGAATGAGTTGGGCAGTAGAAAACTGGGGTGTAAACTTTGCTAATGTTTTAGGAATCGTCGCTTTGTTTATCAAAATATGCGGTTTCATTTTCCTTTACATGTGGGTACGATGGACTATTCCAAGATTTAGATACGATCAACTGATGCATTTGGGATGGAGAATATTAATACCACTTTCGATCGTCAATATCATTATTACTGGAATTGTAATTTTGAGAGCAGAAATAGCAATTTACTTAGGATTTTAAATAGGAGTGAAAAATGCCTAGCCCTGATAGCAGTGAAAATCCTTTAATTCTGAACCTTTTCAGAATTAAAGATTGAAGCGAATAGCAGGAATAAGCTACTAATAAAACAAAAAAATGTCAATAGAAACGATATCCTTATCTGGAAGAAAAAAAGTAGTCTCTAACAAAGAGATGTCTTTTTTGGAAAAAATGTATCTACTTGCGATTGTCAAAGGAATGATAATCACAATTAAACATTTGTTTACAAGAAAAGTTACCATACAATATCCTGAACAGGTACGTGAAATGAGTCCGGTTTACCGTGGTCAGCACCAATTAAAACGGGACGAACAAGGTAGAGAAAATTGTACTGCTTGTGGATTATGTGCTTTGTCATGTCCTGCAGAAGCGATCACAATGAAAGCGGAAGAACGTAAACCAGAGGAAAAGCATTTGTACAGAGAAGAGAAATATGCTTCGATATATGAAATCAATATGTTGCGTTGTATTTTTTGTGGTTTGTGCGAAGAAGCGTGTCCAAAAGACGCCATCTACTTGACCACCTCAAAAACACTAGTAGCTTCTAGTTACGACAGAGAAGATTTCATTTATGGAAAAGATAAATTGGTCATGCCTTTAGATATCGCAATGCAAAATGCACAACTTAAAAACGCTAACTAATGTCAACTATACTAATTATCTTTTGTGTTTTAGCAGCAGTCACTATAGCCACCGCTTTTTTGACCATCTTTAGCAGAAACCCAATTCACAGTGCCTTATATCTTGTAATTTGTTTTTTCTCGATTGCAGGACATTATCTATTATTGAACTCTCAGTTTCTAGCCATTGTTCATATTATTGTCTACTCTGGAGCGATTATGATTTTATTCTTATTCACCATCATGTTGATGAACTTGAATAAAGAAAACGAAGTACATAAACCTAGAATTACACGATTAGGAGCTATTGTTTCTTTTTGTTTGATTTGTATCGTTTTGATATTAGTTTTCATCAACTCTAAACCTATCGTTGGAGAATACATCACTACTGGAGAAGATTACCAATCTATAAAAGTTTTGGGTAAAGTCTTATTGAATGAGTATATGGTTCCGTTTGAATTTGCCTCAATATTGCTTTTAGTAGCTATGATTGGAACGGTTTTATTGTCTAAAAAAGAAAAAACAGAGAAATAACATGAACAATATTTTAAATGAAATAGGCATCGAAAACTACATTTTCCTTTCTACGATACTTTTTTGTATTGGGGTCTTTGGCGTTTTATACAGACGAAATGCGATTATTGTATTTATGTCTATCGAAATTATGCTTAATGCAGTCAATCTTTTGTTTGTTGCATTTTCTACCTACCACCAAGATGCACAGGGGCAAATTTTCGTCTTTTTCTCTATGGCTGTAGCTGCTGCCGAAGTTGCTGTAGGTTTAGCCATCTTAGTTTCTATTTTTAGGAATTTAGGCTCAATTGACATCAATAATTTAAAAAACTTAAAAGGATAAATTTCAATGGATACAAGTTTAACTTTACTCTTATTACTAGCTCCTTTTTTAGGATTTTTATTTAATGTTTTCTTTGGAAAAAGTATCGGGAAATCCGCTTCTGGGATAATTGGAACACTTACAGTTGCACTTTCGTTTGCAGTATCTGTTTATTTTTTCCTCCAAATAAATCAAACGCATCAAGCGATCCAAATTCAATTATTTGATTGGATTCAAATCAGCAACTTTAAAGTAGACTTTGGTTTTTTATTAGACCAATTATCAATTTTATGGCTGCTTTTTGTTACTGGAATTGGCGCTCTGATACATATGTACTCCATCAGCTATATGCATGATGACGAAAACATGCATAAGTACTTTGCTTATTTGAATCTTTTTATCTTCTTCATGATTACTTTGGTCATTGGAAGCAACTTATTAGTATTGTTCATCGGTTGGGAAGGCGTTGGACTTTGTTCTTACCTTCTAATTGGATTTTGGCATAAAAACCAAGAATTCAATGATGCGGCTAAAAAAGCATTCATCATGAACAGAATTGGAGATTTAGGTTTACTAATTGGAATCTTCATTATAGGATCATTATTCTCTACATTAGATTATGCTACTTTAAAAACAGCGATTAATGGTGCTACCGATTTGAATATGTATTGGATCTCTGCTGCTGCTTTTGCTCTATTCATTGGAGCTTGTGGAAAATCAGCACAAATTCCATTATACACTTGGTTGCCAGACGCAATGGCGGGTCCAACACCTGTTTCAGCATTAATACATGCTGCAACAATGGTAACTGCAGGTATCTTTATGATTACAAGATTAAACTTCGTGTTTGACTTAGCTCCTGATGTACAAAACATTATTGCTATTGTTGGTGCTGTTACTTCTCTTGTAGCTGCAACTATCGCTTTAGTTCAAACCGATATTAAAAAAGTACTTGCTTATTCTACCGTTTCTCAATTAGGATTAATGTTTTTGGCATTAGGTCTTGGAGCATACGAAGTAGCCGTTTTCCATGTAATCACACACGCTTTCTTTAAAGCATGTTTGTTCTTGGGTTCTGGATCTGTTATTCATGCATTACACGGAGAACAAGACATGCGTAAAATGGGTGGATTGAAAAAAGTAATGATAATCACATTTATTACCTTTTTAATATCTTCATTAGCAATATCAGGAATTCCTCCTTTTTCTGGATTTTTCTCGAAAGATGAAATATTAATGGTGGCTTTTGAACACAACAAAATACTTTGGTTCATTGCTTCATTAGCATCGTTAATGACGGCTTTCTATATGTTTAGATTATTATATCTTACGTTCTTCAAAGAATTTAGAGGTACCGCAGAACAACGAAGTCATTTACATGAAAGTCCAACTTTGATAACGTTTCCTTTAATTGTTTTGGCAATTCTAGCAACATTAGGTGGATTAATTAGTTTACCCACTAATAGTTGGTTGAACGAATACCTATCTCCTTTATTTACAAAAGCAGCTACAGAGGAACACCACTTTGGAACAACTGAATATGCATTGATGCTAATTGCCGTTATAGGTGGATTAGTAGGAATAGGAATTGCTTACGCCAAATACATCAAACAAAATCAAGTTCCTGCAGAAGATGCTGCAATTACTGGTTTTACAAAAGTGTTATACGATAAATATTATGTAGATGAAATCTATGACTTTTTATTCGTAAAATCAATCAACGGCTTATCAAAATTCTTTAGAGACCATGTGGAAACTACTTTGACCTCTTTAGTTTTTGGATTAGGACAAGTAACCAACGAAATCGGGTTTCAAGGCAAGAAAATACAAAACGGAAGTATCGGACGTTATCTTTTTGCGTTTGTTTTAGGCATGTGTGCCATTGTAACCTATTTATTTTTAGCTCAATAATTTTATATTATGAATGTATCTATACTGTTAATTATACTTTTTGTTGGCGCCTTTGCAACGTATCTGGCTGGTGACAAACTGGCTTCAAAAGTAGCATTGTTCTTTAGCCTAGCGTCTTTAGGATGTGCAATTGTATTGTTAAATCAATTTAACGCTGGCGAAAACATTAGTGTCATCCATCAATGGATCAACCAACCTAATATTTCATTTGCACTACAAGCCGATGGTCTATCAATCGCAATGCTTCTATTGACATTGGCATTGACACCTATCATTATCTTTTCTTCGTTTGAGAATGTTTATACAAATGCGAAAGCGTTTTATGCTCTAATCTTATTTATGGCTTTTGCCATGGTAGGAACATTCTTGGCATCCGATGGTCTTTTATATTACATCTTCTGGGAATTGTCATTAATCCCTATTTACTTCATTGCTTTAATTTGGGGGAATGGTGATGCAGAAGAACGTAAAAAAGCAGTGATAAAATTCTTTATCTACACCTTAGCTGGATCTTTATTTATGTTAATCGCCTTTGTTTATTTATACCAAAATGCCGGAAGCTTTTTATTAGAAGATTTATACAAATTAAACTTATCAGCAACCGAACAATTGTGGATATTCTTGGCCTTTTTCTTAGCCTACGCTATTAAAATCCCACTTATTCCTTTCCACACTTGGCAAGCAAGCGTATACCAAAAATCACCTGCAGCGGGAACGATGTTGCTTTCAGGGATTATGCTAAAGATGGGATTGTACAGCATTATTCGTTGGCAATTACCTATTGCTCCGCTTGCAGCAAAAGAATACATGTACATCTTTATCAGCTTAGGAATTGCAGGAGTGATCTACGGTTCGATTGTAGCGTTAAGACAAAAAGACTTAAAAAAATTATTGGCTTACTCTTCATTAGCTCACGTTGGCTTAATTGCAGCAGGAACCTATACGCTAACAATTGATGGATTACGCGGTGCTGTACTACAAATGATTGCTCACGGTTTTGTAGTAGTTGGATTGTTTTTTATCTCTGAAATTATTTTTAGAAGATATGAAACCCGAACTATCGCTGAGATGGGTGGTATTCGTTCCCAATCACCAAAATTCGCTTCGATGTTCTTACTTTTAGTACTAGCCTCTGTTGCACTTCCTACTACATTCAACTTCGTTGGGGAATTCACGGTATTATACAGTCTTTCACAAATAAATGTATGGTTTGCCTTTTTAGGAGGAACTACTATCATCTTAGGAGCATACTATATGTTGAAAATGTATCAACAAGTAATGCTTGGCGAAACGAATACCAAAGTGTTTGCGGATGTTACTTTTAAAGAAGGATTTGCTTTGATTACTATCATAGCTGTTTTATTCTTTTTTGGAATGTATCCAAAACCAATTACAGACTTAATCACACCAAGTTTGGAAAATATTTTAACTCATATTAATAGAATTAACTAGTCAAATAAAAAAAATGAATACATTAATAGCTATAATAGGATTAGGTGTTTTATGCCTTTTATTTGAAATTTTCGATTTAAGAAAAGCCATTATTCCGATAACAATTATTGGGTTACTTGCTATACTTGGTCTTGATATCTCAGAATTTAATTCTCCTGCCACCTACTACAACAACATGATTATTGTGAGTAAATTTTCAACTGCATTCAGTGGTTTGTTTATCATATTAACCATTTTCTTAGTGGCCTTGAGCCATAAATTCTATGAGCATCACCAAACTAAGATCTCTGATTTTATTGCCATAAAAGTATTTTTATTGGCAGGAACTGTTGCGATGGTTTCTTTTGGAAACTTAGCTATGTTCTTTTTAGGGATTGAAGTATTATCTATTGCCCTATACATTTTGGCGGCAAGCAACAGATTGAGTATAAAAAGTAATGAAGCTGGATTAAAATATTTCTTAATGGGATCTTTCGCTTCAGGAATTATCCTTTTCGGTATCTGTTTAATTTACGGAGCGATGGGAAGTTTTGATGTTATCGAAATTAGTGAATTATCACAATCAGCTGAATTGCCAGTTTGGTTCCCAATTGGGATTGTACTAGTTACTATCGGAATGTTTTTCAAAATTGCCGCAGTACCTTTTCATTTCTGGGCTCCTGATGTTTACGAAGGATCTCCTACTTTAACTACTGCTTTAATGAGTACATTGGCAAAAGTAGTAGCTATTGCCACTTTATTTAAATTGCTAACGATTATGAATGCGAATATTTCGCCTTCATTTCAAATAGTTATTGTCATCATTTCCATGGCTTCGATGACCGTAGGAAATATAATGGCATTGCGTCAAGTAAACGTAAAACGTATCTTAGCTTTCTCTGGAATTTCACATGCAGGTTTTATGTTAATGACTTTACTGAACACGACAAACGCAGCTGGAACATTATTGTATTATACCTCAGCTTACTCATTGGCGGGAATCGCTGCCTTTAGTGTAATAATCTATGTTTGTAAAAACAACGAAAATGAAGACATGGCTAATTTCCATGGATTAGGAAAAACGAACCCACTATTAGCGGCAATCTTAACTGCTTCCTTATTGTCTATGGCCGGAATTCCAATATTCGCAGGTTTCTTTGCCAAATTGTTTTTATTCAATAACATGTTACAAGCAGGTTTTATTGCTTTAGTGATCGTTGCAGTAATCAACTCAATTATAAGCGTAGGATACTACTTTAAATTGATCATGGCAATGTATACCAAAGAGCCTAACGAAGAAAGAACAGGAACTCCCGTTGTTATTTATGCAGTTGCAGTAATAGCGATTGTCTTGAATATTGCATTAGGTTTGTTTCCATCATATGTTTTGGATCTATTAGCTTAAACTATCTTTTAAAACTATACAAAAAAAACATTCGTCGCGACGAATGGTTTTTTTTTGCTCTCTTCAGTTTATACATACAACACCCCCGTTTAAAAATAATTCGTTTCCACTAATCGACACTTTATTACTATTTGCCTTTAGAAAATAAGACAAACACCTTATTATCAGATACATTAACACCTAAAAAACTGAACTTTAAGTCTAATTAAAATATAGATAAAATGGGACTACCAAAGAAAATGGGAATATGGATGGATTATTCCATCCCTTATTTAACAGGATTTACTTCAAATTCCTTTGAAATAATAAAAGCCGAATCGACTTCTTTTGAATCGACTAAACTATACCCTATTAAAACACTGGCTGCACTATTAGAGAAAAGAGATCGTCTTTTACAAACTTATTATTATAAAATAGCTAGTAAAATAAAAAACTACGACAGAATAATTATTTTTGGCCCCACAAATGCAAAAACCGAACTCTTCGATGTATTAAGTGAAGACGATCGATTTCTAAAAACAAAAATCGAAATCACAAATACCGATCAGATGAATCCTGCGGAACAACATCAATTTATAAAAAACTATTTCTCAGACAAATAATATGATTGTAGACTCTAATCAATTTTAATATTTAAGGCAACCCAAATAAGCTAAGCTATTTTTCTATGAAAAGCTTTTTAATACTGTTACTAATCAAAGCAAAAATCCCGCTAATACAATTACCAACGGGACATTTACTATCAATTATATATAAATAACTAGTTTCTTTTTACGATTCTTACATCTATAGTAGTTGCAACTCTAGTATCTCGTTGTACGACTTTAGTATCGTTCACTCTATAATCACGATCACTTACATTTCTATTAATTACATAGTCATTATTGTTGTTTTGGTTACTTGCATACCCTCTAACACCTTTTACAGAACCATAAGTATCAACAATTTGACCACGACGGTTATAGATAATCTCTAAACCACCTACACGTTCTAAAGAATAACGATTGTAAGACATTTGAACAGAGCCGATACGTTTAATTCTATCATTTGAATCAAAATTGATAGAAACATTTCCAATACGTGTTATATTCCCTCTTCTATTGTATTCCACTTTTACACCGTAATTATCTCTCCGAAAAGAAGCAGCTGTACCATAGTTTCTATTTCCATTGCCTCTTCTATTCGGTTTAAAAGATTTATCTCGAGCAAAAGGCCGTGCATTAAAATCAAATTGTCCATCGGCAAACAAGTAGAACTCAATTCCACCTTCTGTGAAAATAATTGGTTCCGCATTTCTAAAATCCACAGCAACTCTTGTTGCATTTGGCAAGTTATTTTTAACTGTTGCATTTGCTACACTACCTCCAATTAAGAGAATACTAGCTACTAAAAAGGTAATTTTTTTCATGATATTTATATTTTGTGTTTTGCCTACTCTTGAGCTTTTCGGCTTACGCTATTTCATTGTTATTTGAAATGAGATATTCAACTAGCGTGCCAAAGAATAAATTAAGGTTTCCCTAACTATAGAATAGTGACTGTTTTTTGTGTATTACCATCTTGAAATTCAACCTATTAAATCCCAATTGGAATAGAGGATAATAATTCCTGAGAAAATAATATTAACGTTGCTTTAATATTATTACTGCTTTAACGCAGCTTGTTTTCTTATGCCTTTCTCAGAAAAGTATTGAACTTACCACGGCTTTTGTCCAAGATTACTATTTGGTGGGATCACTAAAAGAAAAATAGTATCCTATCAATAACAAATTATCAAGATTTGTAAAAGCAACGTTTTTCAATAAAAAAAAAGTATAATTAAAAGAAAACTAAACCACTATGGACTTAAAGTCCATAAATTTGGTTGTAATACTTAAAGTCTGCATGTTGTATTGCTAATCTGCGGTGTTAACATTTTTTAGAAGCTAAAGCGAGATGCACTGAAAGTACATAGTTTTACACTCTATTTGCGACCAATAAACACAGTTAGAACAGTCATATAATTACTAAGAATATGAACAGTGACTATAGTAATTAACATATAGTTCCAGAATTTAATTACACTTTAACGTATTAATTTGCATTTTAACCTTTCTTTAGTCTAACTTCACAGCTTGTATGAAATACTCATTATTCAAATAAATTTCTTTACAAATTAGCATATACTATTTAAGTCATGACCAATGTTTTTTATAGGTAACAAATGAACCATACTACGATATAATTTACAATAGAATTGCAAAGCATACATATATTTACCAGGATGAAAAAGTATTTTTTATTTTTAATAATAATAGGGTTTTCGAGCCTTGTATTGGGACAAGATATTTTAAATACTAAAGAAGAGGAATTGAATGTTACAATTAATTCTTTTTCCAACAATGAAATAGCATCTCTACTTAAAAAAGCAAATAGCTACTCAATAAAGCACTTGGATTCTGCTACTTTATATTTTGATAAAGCAACAGCACTAGCATACTCAGTGGATTCTAAAGCTCAACTAGCAGAAGTATTACTAAGCGAAGCCAAGTTTTATCATAATCGATATCACTATATAGAAGCGATTAAATATTTTGAAAAGGCGTCTTTATTGCTAGTCGAACTAAAAGATAACAAGAAACTAGCTTTGGTTAATATTTATATGGGGAGCGATTATGAGTACTCTTACTCTGAAGACAAAGCTTTTAAAAGTTATTTACGCGCTTTAAATATCTATAGTAAGATTAAAGACGAAATAGGAATCGCAAAAGTGTATTCTCGAATTGGAAATATATATTATAAGAAAAAAAATTACACTATTTCTGTTGACTATTTTAATAAAGCATTAGAACTTTATAAAAAAAATAATGACCAAAATGGAGTGGCTTATTGTTATACCAGCATTGCTAATTCTATTACAGATGGTGGCAATTTTGATAAAGGGTTAGATTTTTACACCAAGTCAAACGAAATACTCATTTCACTTAAAGATGACTATGGTGTAGCGGTAAACTATAACAATATAGGCGACACTTACATTATTTTAAAAGAATATGATCGAGCCTTGGAATATTTTGCAAAATCCTTGTCTATTTCTCAAAGGATTCATAACCAAGCAATGATTGCATTAATTTATTTGAATGTTGCAACTATAAAATACGAACAAAATAATTTCATAGAAGCGATTAATTATGCTAATAAAAGTCAGGAGTTAAGTATAGCAATTGATGATTTGTACTATCAAAATATTAATTTATTAACGTTATCAAAAGCATATGAAAAACTCAAAAATTTTAAAACTGCACTAAAATATAAAAATCAATATATTGAAGTAAAAGAAAAAATGCTTTCCGACAGCAATGATGGAACAATTCAATTATTTCAACAGTTGATTGATCATGAGAAAAAATTAGTCACCATAAATGACTTAACAATAAAAAATGAAAATACTGAGCTAAAATTACAATCTAAAAAAAGATTGAATTATTTTTTTGTTTTTATTTTTTCTGTATCTATCGGTTTTATTGCGTTTTTAATAATACAACAGACCGCAAAAAAGAAGTCTTACAAATTATTAGCAGCCAAAAGCGAACAGATTAGCGTAATGAACGATGAAATTCTTCTTCAGCGAGATCACTTAAAAGCTTTAAACAGTGCAAAAGATAAGTTCTTTAAAATTCTAGCACATGATTTAAAGAATCCGTTAAGTTCAATAGAAGGCCTCACAGAACTAATGATTGATGACGGTACTTCCCTAGATAAGAACGAAAAGATGTTGTTTTTGAGATCCATTAATGAAGCAGCTCGCAAAGCTTCCGCTATTTTAAATGAGTTATTTATTTGGGCAATAAGTCAAGAGACTATTCTTAAAACTAAAAGTATCCTACTTTTAAATTTGCTTACAGATGAGATAAAACTACTTGAAATACAAGCACTACATAAGAAAGTTTCAATAATTATAAATGTTGATAAAAACACTTGTGTCGCTGCAGACGAGAACATGTTAGGTACAGTTTTACGAAATTTAATATCCAATGCCATAAAATATTCTACTTCTAATGGAGAAATAGCAGTCACTTCCATAGCGAAAAATGATTTTGTTGAAGTTACAATTAAAGACGAGGGCATAGGCATGTCACAAACTGAAATTGAAAACATTTTTACAGCAGATTTTAATAAATCAAAAATAGGTACGGGAAATGAAGAAGGAAACGGATTAGGGCTGGTTTTGTGCAAGGAATTCATTGAAAAACTAGGAGGTAAAATATGGGTTCAAAGCATTGCTAAAAAGGGAAGCGAATTTAAATTCACTTTACCAATAAACGTTTAAAGAAAGCACCTATAAAAGAGCAATAATAACGATAACTTTTCAAAGCTATTTTAAGCATGTTTTAAGTGTCGAATTATTTGCACTCTTACCAAACTGGAACGAAAAGTTTGTATATCATATCCTAATTAAGTTTACATTTTTAACTATAAGAGCATACAAATACTAAAACAAAAGTACTTTCAAGATTTACTAAGGGTTACGATCTCTTAAATACTTACACTACAATCTCAAACTTGCTACTCCCCTACTCGCAATTTGTTTTGAAATATGTGTGCTATTAAAACTCCCAATAAAAACATAAAGACTACTTCCGTATAAAAGCAATTGATTAAATTTGTATATACAAATGAGAAAATTAGCTTAAAAAAATACAAATGGAAAATAAATTAAAAATACAAATTTGGTCGGACATCATGTGTCCTTATTGCTATATAGGAAAACGAAGAATTGAAGGAGCATTACAGCAATTCCCGCATGCAGAGAATGTCGAAATTGAATGGAAAAGCTTCCAACTTGATGCTAATTTTATAGCATCGGAAAATGATAATATGGCTGAACATCTAGCCGAAAAATACCGCAAAGACAAAGAGTGGGCACAGGAAATGATGGATAGCATGACTCTAAATGCTAAAAACTCTGGATTAGACTTTCATTTTGAAAAAGCAATAATGGCCAATTCTTTCAATGCACACCGACTCTTACACTTGGCCAAGAAACATAATAAATCAAATGAACTAGAGGAACTATTGTTTAAAGCCTATTTAACAGATGGCCTGAATATAAACGACATAGTAACCTTGACTAATCTAGGAATCCAGGTTGGACTTGATGCAACAGAAATTCAAACCCTATTACATTCTGACACCTACGCAACTGCCGTAAAAGAAGACATTGAAATGGCGCAACAAATAGGAGTACAAGGAGTTCCCTTCTTTGTTTTCGATAACAAATACGCAGTTTCTGGTGCTCAACACGTGGAAACATTCGTAAAAACACTAGAAAAAGTATGGGAAGAGGGTGATTTTAAATCAAAAGTTACTTTGATAGAGACGAATGATGGAAATAGTTGCGACATTGATGGTTGCGATTAAAAATCAACATCAATAAAACATATTTGCTTTTAGCCATTATAACACAATTACTTTACAAGAACTGATAAAAGAACTCAATTACAATGAAAATCAGCGTTTAGCAAAACTATAACATAATATTTTGTTACAGTAATCCTTTCACAAAGCCCTACCGTTCCTACCCTCTTTTAAATTGTTTGCAAAAATAAAAGTACCAAGGTCGACTTCTTTCCTATTCACAAAATAAAAAATGACTTGGATCAACTACTAAACCAAGTCATTTTTTAATATGTACAAAATTAATTCCTACAAAACTCTACTTATCAACTATAACCCTCTAGAAAATTAATAATAAAAAATCTTTTCTCCCGAAAGGGTTCACAACTATCAAAATGCACAACAAATCAACTAAACATAGGTATACAATATTGTTAAAATATTAGCCAAATTAGCCAGCTCTACATTGCTGAGCTTTTTCTTTTCTCTAATTAATTTACTCGCACTACGAAATTCAAAAAATACTTCAAATCTTTGATCAGGAAATTTTTTACTCAAAAACGCAGTAATATTATCTAAAGAGCGCTCTATAGTAGCATCATAAGCTGTTGTATTTAATATTTGTCTGAAACTAACTACCGTGTTAAGATCGATAAAATTGTATATTCCAGTCATGATGTGCCACTAATTCCGGTCATGATGTGCCACAAAATAATGAGCTAATTTCTGTTCAAATTTACATTTTTTTATT
>NZ_FOFZ01000018.1 GCF_900111075.1 Flavobacterium frigoris | reverse complement strand
AGGGAGCCGAAAATTGGAGGGTGTGTGGAAATTTTCGTTTTTCCCCTGCCCTAAAGGGAGCCGAAAATTGGAGGGTGTGTGGAAATTTTCGTTTTCCCCCTGCCCTAAAGGGAGCCGAAAATCGAGAGCGTTATTTTTTGCGAGCCTAAAGGGAGGTGGAAATTTAAGGTTATCAGTTATCGGTTTCTGATTATTGGAATTTCCTTTTTTTGTAATATGCAGTAAACATAAACAGCCTTTTTTGTAGTGTATGTTGAACATTAATAGCGATGTAAAAGGAGTGCTGCTACAGGTGGTATAAACAAATTGAGTTTTATGAAAAAAATACTAGTAACAGGCGCATCAGGTCAACTAGGTTCAGAGTTAAGAGTGTTATCTGAAAATTATTCTAAATTTGAATGGTTTTTTGCTGATAGAACACAAATTACTTTAGATGACTTATCCGTTTTAAAGAATCAATTGGATTTAATTCAAGCTGATGTTATCATCAATTGCGCTGCTTATACTGCAGTGGACAAAGCCGAATCAGAAGAGGAACTAGCTGATACCATCAATCATTTGGCTGTGGGAGTTTTGGCCAGCTGGTCGGCATTCAATAATGTGAAGTTAATTCATGTTTCTACTGATTATGTTTTTGATGGGAATTCGGCAATCGCCTTAGATGAAAACTCCCCAACTAATCCAATCAATGTTTATGGTGCTACCAAATTATTAGGAGAACAACTTTGTTTGACTACTAATCCTGAGGCGATCATAATTAGAACTTCGTGGGTTTATTCTAGTTTTGGAAATAATTTTGTAAAAACGATGTCTCGACTAATGCAAGAGAGAGAGAGTTTGAGTGTGGTGAATGATCAAATAGGAAGTCCAACTTATGCGGCTGATTTAGCCCAAGCGATTGTATCTATTATAAACCATCCTAATTGGCATGCTGGTATTTATAATTTTTCTAATGCGGGAGAAATCAGTTGGTTTGAATTTGCTTTGGCGATACAAGAAATAGGTGGTTTTGATTGTGTTATTGGCGGAATTCCTTCTTCGTCATATCCTACACCAGCGAAACGTCCTGCCTATTCTTTGTTGGATAAAAGTAAAATAATAAATACTTATGGAGTTGAAGTTCCTGATTATAAAAAGAGTTTGAGGAAGTGTATGGGGTTGTTGAAAGGTTAGAGGAGGGAATTTTCGTTTTTCCCCGGCCCTAAAGGGAGCCGAAAATTGGGGTGTGTGATAATTTTCGTTTTCCCTGGCGTTAAAGGGAGCCGAAAATTGGGTGTGTGATTTTGTCTCGGGACTAAAGGGAGCTGAAAATTGGGGTGTGTTCGAAAAACCAGATGTTTTCCCCGGCCCTAAAGGGAGCCATCTGATTTTTGGAGCGAGAATATTTTAGGGAATCATTTACTTTTCCCTAGCCATAAAGGGAGTTGAAAATTGGGGTGTGTGGAAATTTTCGTTTTCCCCCAGCCCTAAAGGGAGCCGAAAATTGGGGTGTGTGATTTTGTCTCGGGACTAAAGGGAGCTGAAAATTTATACGGTAATCTAGTATTGACTCGAAAGTGAGTCGGAAGTTGAGATTGTGATTTTCAATAAAGATATCTAAATTGAGAATCGGATTTTGAGTTTCTTTTTTGCCCCCTTTAGGGCTTGAGGCAAACAAAAAAGAAACTTATCTAAGATGTGTTGTAGTGTTACCTCTACTGAAAGCTTTCGTGATTAAGGGGAACGAAAAGACTTGAAATGTGGAAATTTTCGTTTTCCCCCGGCCCTAAAGGGAGTTGAAAATAGGGTGTGTTCGAAAAACCAGATGTTTTCCCCGGCCCTAAAGGGAGCCATCTGATTTTTGGAGCGAGAATATTTAGGGAATCATTTACTTTTCCCCGGCCCTAAAGGGAGTTGAAAATAGGGTGTGTGAAAATTTTCGTTTTTCCCCGGCGTTAAAGGGAGTTGAAAATTGGGGTGTGTGATAATTTTCGTTTTTCCCTGGCGTTAAAGGGAGCCGAAAATTGGGTGTGTGATTTTGTCTCGGGACTAAAGGGAGCTGAAAATTGGAGTGTGTGAAAATTTTCGTTTTTCCCCGGCCCTAAAGGGAGTTGAAAATAGGGTGTGTGAATTTATCTCGGTAGCTATCGGGACGAAAAATAATTCAGAGCAACATAATAATCCTGTGTTACGTGATTAAGTTTTGTTAATCAAAATTATTTGTATCTTTGTAACCGATTTTAGACTTATAAGCAAATGCGGATCGTAACGTTTACAAAAATTAAAGAGTTTACAGAAAAACACTCCAGTTCTGATGTTGCTTTGAGAGACTGGTATTTTAAAGCCAAAAGAAGCGAGTGGAATACTTTAAATGACATTAAGCAAACTTTTAATAGTGTTGATTATGTAGGCAATAATCGTTATGTGTTCAATATAAAAGGTAATGACTATAGACTTGTAGCCATTATCATTTTTGCCTCAAGCAAAGTCTATATTCGATTTATTGGTACACATTCGCAATATGATAAAATAGACTGTTCAAACATTTAGAAACTATGAGAACAATACAAACAAAAAAAGAGTACATAGCATTAAGCAACCGCATTGACGACTTGTTAGTACTTGTAGATAATAATACCTCTAGTGACGATAAAAATTTTATTGAATTGGATTTACTTTCCGATTTAGTAGCCGATTACGAAGAAGCCAACGAACCTATAAAGGCACCTACGCTTATCGAAGCAATGAAATTGCGCATGTATGAGCGTGGTTTAAATCAAAAACGTTTATCGGAACTATTGGGTGTTAGCACTTCAAGAGTTAGCGAATATTTGACAGGTAAAAGCGAACCGCCTTTAAAAACGGCAAGAGATATAAGTCAAAAATTAGATATTGACCCTATGATTGTTTTGGGTGTTAATTAGAGGATAGAGGTGAAAATTTTCGTTTTTCCCCGACCCTAAAGGGAGCCGAAAATTGGGTGTGTGGAAATTTTCGTTTTTCCTCAGCCGAAAGTGAGGCGGAAGTTCGCAGCGTGACTTGGAATAAAGATAACTAAATTGAGAATCGGATTTTGAGTTTCTTTTTTGCCCCCTTTAGGGCTTGGGGCAAACAAAAAAGAAACTTATCTAAGATGTGTTTTAGTGTTAACTCTACTGAAAGCTTTCGTTATTAAGGGGAACGAAAAGACTTGAAATGTGGAAATTTTCGTTTTTCCCCTTGCCCTAAAGGGAGCCGAAAATTGGGTGTGTTCGAAAAACCATATGTTTTCCCCGGCCCTAAAGGGAGCCATCTGATTTTTGGAGCGAGAATATTTTAGGGAATCATTTACTTTTCCCTAGCCCTAAAGGGAGCCGAAAATTGGAGGGTGTGTGGAAATTTTCGTTTTTCCCCGACCCTAAAGGGAGCCGAAAATTGGGTGTGTGGAAATTTTCGTTTTTCCCCGACCCTAAAGGGAGCCGAAAATTGGGTGTGTGGGAATTTTCGTTTTTCCCCGACCCTAAAGGGAGCCGAAAATTGGGTGTGTGGGAATTTTCGTTTTTCCCCGGCCCTAAAGGGAGCCGAAAATTGGGTGTGTTCGAAAAACCATATGTTTTCCCCGGCCCTAAAGGGAGCCATCTGATTTTTGGAGCGAGAATATTTTAGGGAATCATTTACTTTTCCCTAGCCATAAAGGGAGCCAAAATTGGGGTGTGTGGAAATTTTCGTTTTTCCCTGGCGTTAAAGGGAGCCGAAAATTGGGGTGTGTTCGAAAAACCAGATGTTTTCCCCGGGGCTAAAGGGAGTCATCTGATTTTTGGAGCGAGAATATTTTAGGGAATCATTTACTTTTCCCTAGCCATAAAGGGAGTTGAAAATTGGGTGCGCGATTTTGCCTCAACGCTGAACTCAACAAATAAAGAAGACAATCTATAAAATTTAAATAGAAATGAAAAAAATATTAATTACAGGAGGGGCTGGTTTTATTGGGTCGCATGTGGTAAGACGTTTTGTAAACAACTATCCGGAGTATCAAATATTCAACTTAGATGCCTTGACATATGCAGGAAATTTAGAGAATATTATAGATATTGAGAACGCGCCTAATTATACTTTTGTAAAAGGAGATATCGTAGATGCTGATTTTATTGATGCGCTTTTTGCAGAACACCAATTTGATGGGGTATTGCATTTAGCCGCTGAGTCTCATGTGGATCGTTCTATTACTGATCCGTTGGCTTTCGTGAAAACGAATGTGATTGGGACTATGAATTTATTGAATGCTGCTAAAACGATTTGGAAGGATAATATGGAAGGGAAACGTTTCTACCATATTAGTACCGATGAGGTGTATGGAAGTCTTGGTGCTGAAGGTTTGTTTACCGAAACTACAGCTTATGATCCTAATTCGCCTTATTCGGCTTCGAAAGCTAGCTCAGACCACTTTGTTCGTGCATACGGAGAGACTTATGGTTTGCCTTATGTGCTGACTAATTGTTCTAATAATTACGGGCCTTTTCATTTTCCTGAAAAATTGATTCCGTTGTTTATTAATAACATCATTCAAAATAAACCTTTACCTGTTTATGGCGATGGGAAATATACTCGTGACTGGTTATTTGTAGAAGATCATGCGGTTGCCATTGATTTGGTTTTCCATGAAGGTGTTAATCATGATACGTATAATATTGGTGGTTTTAATGAATGGCAAAATATTGATTTAGTGAAATTACTATGTAAAATCATGGATGAGAAGTTAGGTCGTGAAGTAGGAACATCGGAACAATTGATTTCTTATGTTAAAGACCGTCCAGGTCATGATTTGCGTTATGCCATTGACGCCTCTAAGATTAATAAAGAACTAGGATGGACGCCTTCGGTTACTTTTGAAGAAGGATTGGAGAGAACTGTAACTTGGTATTTAGAAAATCAAACATGGTTGAATAATATTACTTCTGGGGAGTATGCGACATATTACGAGAAGCAGTACGCAAATTAACTCGAATTTAAAGCGAATTATCCGAAGTTCATTAATGGATTCAACCAAGGAGGTTATATTCAACGTTAGAAATTAAGGGTTTGCTAATTTTCTTTTAGCTCACTGTACTTTTTTTGTTAGTGGTGTTCGCTGAATCTTCGATTTGCCTTGATGCAAAAGAAACAAAAGATCAAGCCTGAAAATTCAAAACTTAAAAACTACCTCAAAGTGCCGTTTCGCAGCCCGAGCCGTTCGCCTTTTAGGCTCAACTCGCGGACTGCTGCCACTTTACTTTGTCATTGTTTTTTGACGTTTTTAATTTAAGGGCGGGGTTAGGAGTGGTGAGATTTGAGTTTTCGGTTTCCGTCACTTCGAGCGTTTTTATAAAATTGTATCGAGAAGTATGAGGTAAAGAGATCCTTTGAAAAAATAAAAAAAGCAATTAATTTAAGCATAAAAGATTGTTTTGTATTAAGTTGACAAATTATTTAAAATGTACTAAATTAGAATTGGGTATGTTGATTAATTTCGGCACGCCTTCATTAACTTATAAGAGAATAATCAATTTGAAGTAATTCGTTTTAAATTCGAAACATTCGTTTTAATCCGTAAAATTAACACAATTATGAAAGGAATTATATTGGCTGGAGGTTCTGGCACCCGTTTACACCCGTTAACGCTTGCGATGAGTAAGCAAATGATGCCGGTTTATGATAAGCCGATGATTTATTACCCATTGTCTACTTTGATGATGGCTGGGATTAATGAAATTTTGATTATTTCGACCCCACACGATTTACCTAATTTTAAAAAGTTATTGGGAGATGGTTCTACTATTGGGTGTAAATTCAGTTATGCTGAGCAAGCGATTCCAAATGGTTTGGCGCAGGCTTTTGTAATAGGGGAAGAATTTATAGGAAATGATGACGTTGCCTTAGTTTTGGGAGATAACATCTTCTTTGGTTCTAATATGCAAGAATTACTTCGTTCGAATACAAAACCACAAGGAGGCGTTGTATTTGCTTACCATGTATCCGATCCAGAGCGTTATGGAGTAGTAGAATTTGATAAAGACCTGAAAGCACTTTCTATCGAAGAAAAGCCTTTGGAACCTAAATCGAATTATGCAGTGCCAGGATTGTATTTTTATGATAACTCCGTAGTTGAAATTGCGAAGAATATTAAACCAAGTCCTCGCGGTGAATATGAAATAACCGATGTAAACAAAGTGTATTTAGAGCAAGGAAAGCTGAAAGTAGGGATTTTGAGTAGAGGAACGGCTTGGCTAGATACAGGGACATTTAATAGTTTGATGCAAGCGGGACAGTTTGTTCAAGTTTTGGAAGAACGTCAAGGATTGAAAGTGGGTTGTATTGAAGAAATTGCTTGGAGACAAGGGTTTATCAGTAGCGAACAACTAAAAGAATTAGCTGATCCTTTGAAAAAATCAGGTTATGGAGAATATCTTTTAGGTTTATTGAAACACAAATAATAAGTGGTCAGTGATCATATGCAGTGTTCGGTGATCAGTCGTCAGAGATGAGTATTCTTTCTTATCCGGTAATGTCTGAATTGGAATCTGATTTTTATATTAAACGCTATTTTTTAATAGCCTAGATTGTTGTAAATAAATGATATATATAGCGTTATTTTTTTTATTGATTGGTATTGAGCTTATTTATTTCAAAATAGCTGATAAATACAATATAATTGATAAACCGAATAGTAGGTCCTCTCATACATCGATTACGTTGAGAGGCGGGGGGATTATTTTTCCAATTGCAATACTAATTGCTTTTTTTCTTGGTGATATTTCTTGGGAGCTTACATTAGCAGTAGTATTAGTCGGTTTAGTCAGTTTTATAGATGACATCAAACCTCTGTCGCAATTGCCTCGATTTGCATCACATGTTATTGCCGTCGGCTTAGTATTCTATAATTTGAATCTGTATTCAGAGGCTTTATGGTTGCTTCCAATAGTCTTTGTCTTGCTGATTGGTTGGGTGAATGCTTTTAACTTTATGGATGGGATCAACGGTATAACGGTATTGTATGCGCTCACTGCGATTATAACTTTTGCTTACTTGCCTTTAAATGAAGCAAGCTTACCAGTACTGATCACCATGGCATTGTCTTGTGTGGTTTTTGGACTATTTAATGTTCGGAAAAAAGCGAAGACTTTTGCTGGCGATGTAGGAAGTATTAGTATGGCGCTTTTCTTGGGCTATTTTATGATCAAGTCAATTATAGATTCAGGACAATTAGGATATATTCTTTTCTTTTCTGTTTATGGTATCGATGCCATTATTACTATTATCAACAGGTTGTTAAAGAAAGAAAATATTTTTCAACCACATCGCTCTCATTTATATCAGTATTTAGCCAATGAAATGGGATATTCTCATGTTGCAGTTTCGATTTCTTATGCGATTCTTCAGTTAGGGATAAACATCATTATCATTTATGTGGATACAAAAGGAAGCTTGTCACTGTACTTTGCAGGAGGATTTTTAGTGTTAATGACTCTTGTTTATTTAGCTGTTCGGGTTTTTATTGTTCGTCAGTTGAGTCTTAAAGAAAGTAGGGCTTAATTCTTTAGCTCGCTTAACTTTATATTTAAGCGGTATCGCTTTGCCTGTTGGTGTTTTTGTGGTTGTGGAGTTGGATTTTTTAATTTTTTTCCCCAAACCCTAAAGGGAGAAATTAAAAAAGGGGAAACGAATGGGTACTTCACTTGCGATTGCATATTTTTTTTTGAATTACTATTTTACTTTTTTCCTTGATGAAAAAAGTAACAAAAAAATCACTGCCTGAAAATTAAAAACTCAAAAACTACCTCAAAAACGCCGTTCCGCGCCCCGAGCCGTTCGCCTTTCAGGCTCAACTCGCGGAGCGCTGCCACTTTGTTTTTTCGTTGTTTTTCGACGTTTTTAATTTAAGGGCGGGGCAGGAATCGATTCCGATCACGTTATTTTTTACCTGAACCAGATTGCTTCATTCTTCGCAATGACGAGGTGAAATTAAAAAAGGGAAAAGTTATTGTTTTTTAACGAGTTATCTTTCTTTAAAAAAATCACAGGGCTCCCTTTAGGGTTGGGGCTAAACCTCTGTTTTTTTTAATTTCCAGTAGAAGTTTATTAAGTGGAATGATAATTATATTTTACTTTTTTAGCTCATTACTTTTTTATTTTTAGCGGTACTCGCTGAATCTTTGATTTATCTTGATGAACCGTTGGTCTTCGCTCAGGGTGACGGTAACAAAAAATTATTCATGGGTTAATATTGTTTTTTTTGTATTCATGACCCGAGCCTGAAAGGCGAACAGATGAAATAATCTCCGATTTTACTGCCTGATCCCGATAGCTATCGGGATTTAATGATTAAAAATGTGTTCTTTATTTACCTGACAGCCAATGGCTATCTTCCTTTTAATTTCTGATATTTCTTGAGGGTTTAAATTTAAGGGCGGATTTAATAGTGAAGTTTTGACTCTAAGGGGCATAAGATTATCGACAGGACTTCATGGTAATTGTTATGAAATAAAAGAATAGTTATTGAAGCTTTAAAAGCATTGCACTCACAAAGTGCAAAATATATATTATTTTAGCCTAGGTTAGACTCCATAAGTATTAATTTTTAAGAAATGGCTGAGAACAAAATTTGGCTTTCGACTCCCCACATGGGTGGCACTGAACAGAAGTATATTCAAGAGGCTTTTGATTCTAATTGGATTGCTCCAATAGGACTAAATTTGACTGTTTTCGAACAAAATTTAGAAAACTATTTGGGGTTGGGAAATGTTGCCGTTTTAAATTCGGGGACGGCGGCGATTCATTTGGGATTAATTCTTTTGGGGGTGGAGTCAGGGGATGAGGTGCTTTGTCAAAGCATGACCTTTTCGGCCTCTGCCAATCCAATTTTATATTTGGGGGCAACGCCTGTTTTTATTGATAGCGAACCTGAAACTTGGAATTTGTGCCCCGTTGCACTTGAAGCAGCCATTGTAGATAGAATTGCTAAAGGCAAAATTCCAAAAGTGATAATAGCGGTCGATTTGTATGGTACTCCTTATAAGATCGAGGCGATACGAGCGATTGCTGAACGCTATGGGATTCCTATTCTTGAAGATAGCGCAGAGGCATTGGGTAGTTGTTATAAAGGACAAAAATGCGGAACTTTTGGTGATATTAGTGTTTTATCTTTTAATGGAGGGAAGGTGATAACGACGTCGGGTGGAGGAGCGATTGTAGCTAATTCTGCAGTGTTAAAACAGAGGGCTATATTTTTAGCGACGCAAGCAAGAGAAGAGACACCGCATTTTGAGCATACCGAAATTGGATATAATTATCGAATGAGTAACATTTGTGCAGGAATTGGTCGAGGTCAAATGGAAGTTTTGGATGCTCATGTAATTTTAAGAAGGGAAATGCATGAATTTTATGTGGGTGTATTCAAGGATATTGCGGGGGTAACGGTTTTTACCGTACCCAATGACCATTTCTTTTCAAATTATTGGTTAAGTACCGTTTTGATAGATCCTAAAAAGACACTTGGAATTACTAGGGAAGCAATGCGATTAGCACTAGAGAAAGCAAATGTAGAATCACGTCCGTTATGGAAGCCGATGCATTTGCAGCCTGTTTTTCGCGATTTTCCTTATTATGGTAACGCTATTGCTGAGACCCTTTTTGCCAATGGACTTTGTTTGCCATCTGGTTCTAATCTTACAGAAGAGGATCGAAGTAGGATAAAAGCGGTGGTTTTCAATTTGTTCAGCGCGTAAAAAGAGTGAATAGGCCTTTCTGCCGTTGGGCAAAGAAAAAGGAATAAAAAAATTTTATTTGAATGCAATTAGTAGTAATTTTGACATTGTCTAAATATATATATTTTGAGTAATCATGCAAATCCCGATTCGACACCTATTCTCAAGAATTTTTTTTCTCGGGAGAATCTAAGGTTTAATATTCATAATCTAAGTTATCTGCCTAGATGGATTATCGTTATGATGGATTGCGCCGTTTTAATGGTGGCCTTTTTTTTTACCTATCTGCTGTTTAGAGGTACAGGACTAGATTATATTGTGACTACACATACGGCATTGTATCTTAGTTTTCTGTTTGGGGTTAATATATTCTTTTTTTGGTTGTTTAGAACCTATTCTGGAATTATAAGGCACTCTTCTTATATCGATGCTGTTAAGTTGTTGTTTTCACAAATGGCTGTTTTAATAATACTCTTGCTATTAAACTTTGCTTTTGAATTATTCTATGGGTATAAGGCCTTTTTAAATACCGCGCTTTTTATTAATATGGTTCTTTCTTTTTGTGGGCTGTTTATGTATCGTGTGATTGTAAAACAGACTTTCGAATATTATTTTTCAGAAAAAAGCGACATAAAATTATCGAGAACAATAATTTATGGAACAGATGCCAATGCGATATCAGTTGCTAATGCTTTAAAGTTAGAGTCTCCTCCTCGTTTTAAAATTGTGGCGTTTGTAGATAAGAATGATCAAAACTCATCTAAGCGGATGTTGGATTTACCTATTTTGATTTTAAAGAAGAAACTACCTACTCTCATGCGTTCCATTGGGGCTGAAGGCGTTATTATCGCCGATAAAAGTTTGTCAAAAGAAGAACGATTAGTCATTGTAGATCAATGCTTAGAGTTTAATTATAAGGTGTACATTATTCCCTTGATTACGGACTGGGAAAATCAAAAGGAGATCTCGCAAAAAGTAAAAACGATACAAATTGAGGATCTTCTGGAAAGAAAGCCAATTGTTTTGGATAATAAATCCATTTCGAAACAATTAAAAGATAATACCATTTTAATTACAGGTGCAGCAGGTTCTATCGGGAGCGAAATTGTAAGGCAGGTATTGCTTTATAATCCTAAAAAGATTATTATCCTGGATCAAGCTGAAACGCCATTGCATCATTTGAGATTAGAGACTGAAGTGCTGCCTACGAATTCCAAAATTAGGACGGTTGTAGGGGATATTAGAAATAGAGAGGCAATGGATAGGGTTTTTCGACTTTATAGACCCCAAGTAGTTTTCCATGCGGCAGCTTACAAGCATGTGCCCTTAATGGAAGAAAATCCTTCTCAAGCGATTCTTACCAATATTGGCGGGACTAAAAACCTTGCCGATTTATCCTGCCTGTACAAGGTTAGGAAATTTGTAATGATTTCTACAGACAAAGCCGTCAATCCTAGTAATGTAATGGGTGCAAGTAAGCGTATTTCAGAGAAATATGTGCAGTCCTTATCATTAAAAACGGAGCGAAAAGTAGGGGAAAAGACGACTAAATTTATTACTACCCGTTTTGGTAATGTTTTGGGTTCAAATGGGTCTGTAGTGCCGCTGTTTACTAAGCAAATTGCCGAAGGAGGACCGATTACGATTACCCATCCGGATATTATAAGGTATTTCATGACTATTCCAGAAGCTTGCCAGCTGGTTCTTGAGGCGGGTGCGATGGGTAAAGGGGGTGAAATTTATATTTTTGATATGGGGAAACCGGTTAAAATTATTGATTTGGCGAGAAAGATGATTAAGTTGGCGGGATACGTGCCGGATAAAGAGATAAAAATCCAAATTGTCGGTTTAAGACCTGGGGAGAAGTTGTACGAAGAATTGCTTAATGATACCTCCAAGACGATTCTTACGCATCACGAAAAAATAATGATTGCAGAGGAAATTCAAGACGAATTTGAATCTTTGCATGCTGATATTGAATCTTTAATCGATAATGCAGATTTTTTAGGGAATGATGAAATTGTAATGAAAATGAAGAAGATCGTACCGGAATTTAAAAGTATGAATTCTACTTTTGAATTGTTGGATGTGAAATAGGAACTAATTAAGTTTGATTAAAAAAAGCTCACAAGGATTTATCTTTGTGAGCTTTTTTTGTTTAGGGCAGTTGATTTTTTGTGGTTCTTTTGAATTTATTACTTCCGATAAGGAATGATAATTATATTTTTCTTTTGTCTTGATACAAAAGAAATACCGTTTGTGTATTCAATTCAGTATTCCGAAGGAATTCGGAATACTGTTTTCATATTACAACGGCATTGTACCGGAAGGTTTGTTAATACGATGTGCAACCCGATGGCACAACAAAAAATCAAGCCTGAAAATCAAAAGCTTGAAAACTGCTTTTTACCTGACAGCCATTGGCTGTCCTCCTTTTAATTTCAAATGTTTTTTCGTTGTTTTTTTTCGTTTTTAATTTAAGGGCGGGGCAGGAATCGATTCCGATCATGTTATTTTTTGTCCCACCAGATTGCATCATTTTTTGCAATGACTGGGAGAAATTAAAAAAGGGGAAACGAATGGGTGCTTCACTTGCGATTGCATATTGTTTTTTGAATTACTATTTTACTTTTTTCCTTGATGAAAAAAGTAACAAAAAAATCAAGCCTGAAAATTAAAAACTCAAAAACTACCTCAAAACTCTGTTCCGCAGCCCGAGCCGTTCGCCTTTCAGGCTCAACTTGCGGACTGCTGCCACTCCGTTTTTTCATTGTTTTTTAACGTTTTTAATTTAAGGGCGGGGCAGGAATCGATTGCGATTTCGTTATTTTTTACCTGAACCAGATTGCTTCATTCTTCGTAATGACTGGGAGAAATTAAAATAGGGAAAAGGGATGGGTATTTTGGGTATTTTTTAATTTTTTCCCCCAACCCTAAAGGGAGAAATTAAAAAAGGCGTGACCTTATTTGGTTTTAAAAAATTGGTTGTTGGCTATGGCTTCTTTTAAGGGTGTGACATCTTTTAGTGTTACTTTTTGTTCGAAAGCTGCAATATGATTGTCATGATGCACGTCAGATCCTACGTAAGCGTACATTCCTTTTGCCAGTAACTGCTCTGCTACTTTAGCGATTTGAGCGCCGTAATAGCCTACAACCGACAATAAATTGAGCTGAAATAGGCAACCTGCTCTTTTTAGTTTGGCATATTCATTAAAATTGTTGTGGTAAAACAAGTACCGTTCTGGATGTGCTAATACTGGGATGTAACCTGCTAGCTGCAAGTCAAAGAGAATGGAGTACAACTGAATGGGCGCATTGATGTATGACATTTCGACCAAAACATAGTTGTCTTTAAGGGTCAATAGGTCATGGGATTCAAAAAGGCGCACGAATTGGTCGTCCATAAAGTATTCGGCGGCGGCGTGGAAAGGAATTTTGATATTGTTTTTCTCAAACTGCAGTATTGTTTCCGTTTTTTTGGAGACGATCCCTTCGCGGGTATTCTCCCAAACATGCTCCCTAATATGGGGTGTGGTAATGAAATGCGTCACTCCAAAACCTTGAAGTGCTTGGGTAAGTCGCAACGTATCCTCAAAAGTTCTGGCGCCGTCATCGATTCCCGTTAATAAATGAGAATGAATATCGACATGGCCTTCTGGGATGAGGTCTTTTAAAACTGGCTTATTTTTGGAAAAGAAAAACACTGCTTTATTTTTAAAAAATGATACTACAAAGGAACACTATTTTAGGAGTTAGTTCGTATAAAAATATGTATTAGCCCAGTTAATATGAAAAGTAAACAATAGCAATTACGTACTTGCCGATGGTTTCTTTTCTTGAGGTGGTGGTAATCGTTAGCTACTTTGCTGTTTTCGATAAAGGGTTTTCGAAAAGGGATGTAGCATTTTTAAGATTAAGAATTCTAGTGTAATAAGGTAGTAGCATGGAGTTCTTTTTCTTCATCGAATTACATGGTTTTCGTAAATAATTTTAATTCTAAGTTTCTATGTGTTAAAATCAAAATTTGGAGACTAGTAATCAAAAATTAAGCACAATATTTGGGGCAAAAGGTTATATTTGTGCCCTATCAATACCACGAAGGGTTAGAATTTTGGAATACAAAGATTTAACCTGGGAATAGCCGCTTAGCATCCATACATGAATTACCAAGAAAAAACAGATACCGATTGGTTGTTTGAGATAACACCCAAAAACAAGTTCTTCTCCCTCAATCTCAATGAAGTTTGGCAATACCGGGATTTGCTACTGCTTTTTGTGAAAAGAGATGTGGTGACTGTTTACAAGCAAACCGTTTTAGGACCACTTTGGTATTTGATTCAACCTTTATTCACCTCGATTACCTTTACGATCATATTTAATAATCTGGCCGGTATCAGTACCGGAACCGTGCCTCCTTTTTTGTTTAATTTGGCAGGAATAACGGTTTGGAATTACTTTACGGCTTGCCTTACGGGAACGTCCAATACTTTTGGTGCGAATGCTGGAATTTTTGGTAAGGTGTATTTCCCTAGGTTGATCGTGCCTATTTCGATCGTGATTTCTAATTTGATTAAATTTGGAATCCAGTTCCTCATTTTCATCGTTTTTTACATTTATTATTACAGTCAAGGCGCTTTAGTTAGTTTGAACGCCGCTGCAGCATTCTTCCCCTTGCTTATTGTCTTGATGGGCGTTTTAGGATTGGGATTGGGGATGATTATTTCGTCTTTGGTAACCAAATACAGGGATTTTAGTTATCTAATTGGTTTTGGCGTGCAACTGCTGATGTATTTATCGGCGGTGATGTATCCTATGGCTTTGATAAAGGAAAAAATTCCGAGTTATGGCTGGCTGGTTCAATATAATCCACTAGCTTACGTCATAGAAACTGCGCGCTATATGTTATTGAATGTGGGGCAAATTTCGGTTTTTGGGTTGCTGTATACATTTGCTGTAACGGTGATTGTATTTTTAGTAGGGGTGTTGATTTTTAATAAAACGGAGAAAAGTTTTATCGATACCGTTTAAATTCCTCCCCCCCGGCCCCCTCCGAAGGAAGGGGAGTCGTTGCGAAGTCTTTGTCCTGTTAGAGGGTACTAGCGAATAAAAAAATAAAGTAGCAGCTGTTGTCATTAAATTGTGACTCAGAATGCGGAGCCGTGGACGGGCGTTAGGTAATTCATGGTTTGTTATGTATAATTAACAGCTTCAATTCAGCTAACCTTATAAGTTATTGAAGGTGTTCAACCCTTTATTTTTGAAGTGATAGTATAAGATTCATTCGAAATGGAAAAAGATAAAAAATGAAAACAGCATTAATTACAGGTGTTACAGGGCAAGACGGTTCTTATCTCGCAGAATTTTTACTTTCAAAAGGATATACCGTTCATGGAATTAAAAGAAGAGCTTCCTCGTTTAATACCGAAAGAATAGACCATCTTTATCAAGATCCACATGCAGAAAATCAAAAATTTATTTTGCATTATGGTGATTTGAGTGATGCTACTAATTTAATTAAAATCATTCAAGAGACCCAACCTGACGAAATTTATAATCTTGGTGCAATGAGTCATGTTAAAGTTAGTTTTGATATTCCAGAGTACACCGCAAATACGGATGGGATAGGAGCACTTCGTCTTTTGGATGCTATTCGCGTATTAGGTTTAGAGAAAAAAACAAAAATTTATCAAGCTTCAACTTCAGAGATGTATGGTTTGGTTCAAGAAGTACCACAATCAGAAACGACCTCTTTTTATCCTAGGTCTCCTTATGCTGTTGCAAAAATGTACGCTTATTGGATTACGGTTAACTATCGGGAAGCCTATGGAATGTTTGCTTGCAACGGGATTTTATTTAATCATGAAAGCCCGATGCGTGGAGAAACATTTGTGACTAGAAAGATTACTCGAGGAATAGCTCAGATGGCTCTTGGATTAGAGAAAACCCTTTATATGGGTAATATTGACTCTCAGCGAGACTGGGGACATGCTAAAGATTATGTCGAGGCCATGTGGTTAGTTTTGCAACACGATCAACCGGAAGATTTTGTCATCGCGACTGGAATTACCACTAGCGTTAGGGATTTTATTATTATGGCATTTAATGAAGTGGGTGTAACACTTGCATTTAATGGAGAAGGAATAGTTGAAGTTGGTGTTGTTGTTTCCTCCTCTAATGCTGAGTTTTCATTCGAAATTGGGCAAAAAGTCATTCAAATCGATCCCGCTTATTTTCGTCCTACGGAGGTTGATTTGCTCATAGGTGACAGTACGAAAGCCAAAACTAAATTGGGCTGGCAGCCAAAATACACTTTAGAGATGTTAGTTAAAGAAATGGTTCAAGCAGATGTAGCACTGTTTAGAAAAGAAAAATATCTTAAAAATTTTAAATAAGAAGCAGTAGGATATGGAATTCAATTCAAAAATATACGTGGCAGGACATCGCGGAATGGTGGGTAGTGCCCTTGTTGAAAACCTCGAAAGAAAAGGGTTTGTAAATATTATTACAAGAACTTCACAGGAATTGGATTTAACGAACCAACTGGCTGTGAAAACGTTTTTTGAATCAGAAAAGCCAGAGTATGTTTTTTTGGCTGCAGCCAAAGTAGGTGGGATCGTAGCCAATGACACCTATAGTGCTGATTTTATTTATGAAAACATACTTATTCAGACGCATGTAATTCATGAAAGTTATAAAAACAAGGTCAAAAAACTGCTTTTTTTAGGTTCCTCTTGTATATATCCAAAATTAGCACCCCAGCCATTAAAAGAAGAATATCTTTTGACGGGTTTGTTAGAAGAAACGAATGAGTCTTATGCTGTAGCAAAAATAGCGGGTATCAAGATGTGCGAAGCCTATCGAAAACAATACGGATGTTCTTTTATATCGGCAATGCCTTGTAATTTATATGGTTTTAATGATAATTACGACTTACAAAATTCACATGTAATTCCGGCCCTACTCAGAAAATTCCATGAGGCAAAAAGCAGTAAATCGCCAGAAGTTATCGTTTGGGGTACGGGAACGCCATTAAGGGAATTTCTTCATGCTTCTCAAATGGCAGATGCCTGTGTGTATTTAATGCAAAATTATGACGATGGTGGTTTTGTAAATGTTGGCTCTGGTAGCGAAATAAGTATTGGCGACTTGGCTAATATGGTTAAAGAGATTGTAGGTTTTCAAGGAGAAATTATTTTTGATACTACAAAGCCTGATGGAACACCAAGAAAGATAATGGACGTATCCAGACTTAGTTCACTAGGGTGGAAAAATGCGATTGCGCTAAAACAAGGAATCGAAAAAGTGTACAACGAAAAATTTTGTAAATCTTGAAACTTCCATTCCTGAACCGCTAAAACGCGATAAACAAAACAATGAATAAAGATATAATTCTAAAAGCCGAAAACATCTCAAAACAATACCGCTTAGGACAAGTAGGTACAGGTACGCTGAGTCATGACTTGAACCGTTGGTGGCATCAAGTACGTGGCAAGGAAAACCCCTATTTAAAAATTGGAGATACCAATGACCGTTCTACTAAAGGTTCTAGCGACTATGTATGGGCATTACAAGATATTAACTTTGAGGTAGAGCGAGGTGAAGTATTAGGGATAATTGGTAAAAACGGGGCGGGGAAATCAACGCTGTTAAAAATATTATCTCGGGTTACCGCACCTACAACGGGTAGTATTAAGTTTGGAGGTCGGGTGGCCTCTTTACTGGAAGTGGGAACAGGTTTTAATGGTGAAATGACCGGCAGAGAAAATATCTTTTTAAACGGTGCCATTCTGGGTATGACCAAAAAAGAGATTGCCTTTAAGTTAGACGAAATTATTGAATTCTCGGGTTGTGAACGTTATATTGACACTCCTGTAAAGCGTTATAGCTCTGGAATGACGGTACGTTTAGCCTTTGCCGTTGCGGCTTTCTTAGAGCCTGAAATATTAATTATCGATGAGGTTTTGGCCGTGGGTGATGCCGAGTTTCAGAAAAAAGCCATTGGTAAAATGCAGGATATTTCTAGGCAAGGAGGGAGAACGGTGCTGTTTGTGAGTCATAATATGGCGGCGGTCCAGAAACTGTGTACTAAATGTATTTTGTTGCAGAACGGGAGATTTGTTACGCAAGGAAAAACAGAGGAGGTGATTCAGTCTTATTTGGATCAATCGAATGTTAATCAAGCAGAATATTTGTTTGAAAAACCCAAATCGGCACAAATTTTAGCGTACACTGCCAAGTTAAGAATAGAAGATCTTGAAGGAAAACTAATGCCCGAAATTCCAGTAGGAAAACCTTGGCAAGTTAAAATATTTGTAGAGCTTCTTGAGCCTATCACAAATATGGTAATTGGTTTAGGAATGCAGGATATGCAAGACACAGCGATACGAACAGCGTGGTCTATAGCTGAAAATAGAGATAGCGGTAAATATGTTGCTGTTTTTATTGAAAAAAACATCGATTTTAACCCTGGACAATACAAATTAATAATTGGACTTTCTAAAGGGTTGCAAAGTGTACAATATCTTGACGAAGATATTATTATGACCTTTTCGGAAGTTATAGATACTCAAGCGGAATCAATAATTAGTAACAAAAGTGGTTTGATTAATAATCAAATGGAGGTTAAAGTTATTAAAAATTAAATCTATGTTTGATAGAACAAGTTATATCCTTTCTGACACTCCTTTAAAAAAAGACTTATTAAGGTTGTTTAAAAAAGAAGATAAATTAATTATCTTGGATATTGGAGGTTGCGAAGGAGAAGAATCAATAAGGTATTCCAAATTGTTCCCAAATGCAGAAATATTTATTTTTGAACCTTTGCCTTCAAATCAAGATTTAATAAAACAAAACTTTGCTAACTATAAAATTGATAATATAAAGCTTCTGCCTGTTGCTTTGTCAGACAAAGATGGTTTTGCGGATTTCTATGTGTCTTCTGGACATCCTGAAGATCAACAAACAGAATTGGACTGGAATTTTGGGAATAAGTCAAGTTCCTTACTGGAGCCTGAAGTATCTACAATTCATAAATGGTTGGAATTTAAAGATAAAATTAAAGTTCCGACAATGACCTTGTATACTTTTGTTGAACAAAATAAAATAGATAAAATAGATTTTGTTCATATGGATGTTCAAGGTGCGGAATTAAAAGTATTACTAGGAGCAAAGGACAATCTAAAAAACATAAAAGCAATTTGGCTCGAAGTATCCGATATTACGATTTACAAGAATCAGGTTTTAAGAAAAGAGATAGAAAGATTCATGAAAGAGAACGGATTTTATCTCGTCAAAACAGAAATGGAAGGTATTGCTGGGGATCAATTTTATATAAACAATAAGGAGCGTTCCCTTTTGTCTTTTTTTAATAATTTAAAGAATATTAAAATGCGGTTGAGCTTGAAAAATATATTTAGAAACAAAGAAAGTTTGCTCATTAATGAACATAAGAAAACATCTTACTCTCAAAGTGGAGAAGATTTAATTGTTAAGTTTATTTTTGATTGTATCGGTATATCAAAGCCAACTTATTTAGATATCGGTGCTCATCATCCCTATTATATCAGTAACACAGCATTGTTTTATGAAAACGGTTCAACTGGAATAAACATTGAACCCGATCCATTGCTTTTTAATGATTTTTTAATACATAGAAAAAATGATATTAATTTAAACATTGGAGTCAGTGACAAGAACGACGAATTGGACTTTTATGTTATATCATCGCCCACTTTAAATACTTTCTCAAAAGAGGAAGCTGAAAAGTATACACAAGAAGGTGATTATAATATTATCCGTATAGAAAAAATAAAAGTAAATACACTTGATTATATTTTGGATAAATATGCAAATTCTATTTTTCCTCAGTTTTTGAGTATTGATGCGGAAGGAGTTGATGAGTTAATTATAAAGGATATAAACTTTGAGAAAAATTATCCAATTGTTATTTGCATCGAAACAATAACATTTTCAACTAGTGGTAACGGTATAAAAAATAAATCTTTAATCAGTTTTATTGAAAGTAAAGGATATATGGTTTATGCGGACACCAATATTAATACGATTTTTGTCAAAGAAAATTTCTGGAAAAAAAAATAAGATGATTGTTGTAAAACTTCAAGGTGGATTAGGAAATCAAATGTTTCAATATGCAATTGCTAGTATATTGGCATTAGAAAATAAATCGAAACTGAAAGTTGATAATCTTTTTTTTGAAAATAAAGAAAAAAGTATAGGTTTTACACCAAGACAATTTGAGCTGTCTGTTTTTAACAATAAATACCTTGTGGCAACACAGAAAGAGATAAAAGCTTTTACTAACTTGTCCAAATTCAACCAAGTGAGACATAATTATGGCTTAAATTATCCAAAGGTGTTTGTGGAGACTTATTTAGGATATCACAATACTGTTTTGCAATTAAAATCACCTATTTATTTAGATGGATATTTTCAAAGTTATCATTATTTTGAAGGTTATGAAAGTTTTGTAAAAGACTTATTTTCCTTTTCTACAATGAATCTTGATGAGAAGAACAAAAAGATACTTACAGAAATTAATAATTCTGAAACAGTGTCAGTACATATTCGTAGAGGGGATTACGTAAATGACAAACTTACACAGCAGTTTCATGGAAATTGTTCAAAGGAATATTATTTAGAGGCAATACATAGAATGGAACAAAAAAGCAAAGGATTAACCTATGTCTTTTTTTCAGATGATATCGATTGGGTCAAAGAAGAATATGCAAATTTACTTGTAAAAAAACTATTTGTTGACGAAAATAAAGGTAGCGAAAGCTGGAAAGACATGTTCTTGATGACTTATTGCAGTCATAATATAATTGCCAACAGTTCTTTTAGTTGGTGGGGAGCCTGGTTAAACTCCTTTTCTGAAAAGACTGTGATTGCTCCCAAAAAATGGTTCCTAAATACGGATGCAAATGAGAAAACTAAGGACTTAATACCAGAGTCATGGCTGAGAATTTAAATAGTCCTGTAATTTCAATTATTATGCCTTGTTACAATGCATCTCAATTTATTAAAGAAAGTATTGAGAGTGTTTTGAGCCAAACTTATGAAAATTGGGAATTAATTATAGTTGACGATGGTTCTACGGATGATACAGCCACAATTATAAAAATATATGTTGCCGCTGATAATCGTGTTCGTTATTTTTATCAAGAAAATGGTAAGCAAGGTAAAGCTAGGAACCTTGGTTTAACAAAATCGAGTGGGTCTTTTGTTGCATTTCTAGACGCTGACGATCTGTGGTTGCCAGAAAAACTATTTGTTCAAATTTTAGAAATTGAAAAACACGATGTAGATTTAGTTTTTTCAGATTCTTATATCTTTAATGATAGCGAAGTAGAAAATTTGTCTCAAATAATGGGTATACCAGATGCTGTCTTTTATGATAAAAAATCGATACAAATGTTTTTAGAATACAATAGAATTCCAATTTTAACGGTTTTAGTTAAAAAAGAAAAAATTATTAGCTCGGGTGGTTTTTCTGAGCAAGTTCAAAATATTGAGGATTATCACCTTTGGTTAAAAATGCTAATATCAAACTGTACTTTTTATTCATCAAATTTTATTTCATCAAAATATAGAGTTCATCAAAATTCAGAGACCGCTGGCATTAACAGCAGTTCCAATAGAATTCTTATTACCTTATTTAACTTATCTGTTGAATTTCCGGTTTATAAAAAACAGATTGAACATGAATTAAAATTGAAGTTCAAACGTATCTATAAAACAAACCTTTTTACTAAATTAGAATTAGTTGTTTGGATTAAAAAAAACACAGCGTATTTATCAAAGTCAAAGCTAACGTACTTCTATTTGTTTTTAAATTATCTACTTCCTACAAAGGTTACTAAAAGATTTTTAATGCATATACTAAATGACTAAAATATCCATCATCGTTCCCTGCTACAATCAAGCGCAGTATTTACCTCACGCTTTGCAATCGGTATTAGATCAAACTTATACCGATTGGGAATGTATTATTGTCAATGATGGTAGCCCAGATAATACAGAAGCGGTTGCTGGAGAGTGGATAACTAAGGACACTCGTTTTAAATATATTTACCAAGAAAACGGTGGATTAAGTAGCGCAAGAAATGCGGGAATTACTATTGCAGAGGGAGAGTTTATTTTACCACTAGATGCGGATGACAGGATAAGTACTGATTATGTTGTTTTAGCCATTGCAGAATTTAAAAAAGATAGTTGCCTAAAGGTGGTTTATTGTAAGGCAGAAAAATTTGGAGACGAAACGGGTGAATGGCTTTTACCACGTTTCAATTTACAAAGGCTTTGTATTCAGAATCTTATTTTTTGTAGTGGTATTTATCGAAAAAGTGATTGGAAAAGAGTAGGAGGCTATGACACTAATATGGTTTATGGTCTTGAAGATTGGGAATTTTGGATTGCTATTTTAAAAGATGGAGGAAATGTATTTCGGTTAGATAGCACTTGTTTTTTTTATCGTGTAAAAGGCGAGTCTATGATAACAGTTTTGAATTCAAATCAGTTGCAAATTTCTAAAGAAATAGTTTGGCATAAACACGTGGCTTTTATAGTAATTTCAAATGAATATTTACTAAATGAATTGAGTAGACAAGAAAAAACATATGAGATAAAGTTGAAGAGCGAAAAATTTATTATCAACCTTTTGACTCAAAAATTTTTTGGATTTACTTTGTTTAAATTTTAAAATGGCTAAACTATATCCTTTAATATCAGTCATTGTGCTTAACTATAATCATGCACCTTATCTTGAAAAAAGAATTGGAAGTGTTTTAGATCAAACGTTTCAGGATTTTGAGTTGATTCTTCTTGATGATTGCTCGACTGACTCTAATGTTATTATAAATGAATGTAAAAAGTATGACAAGGATTCTCAGGTGTTTTTAAGTAAGTCAAATTCAGGCTCTCCTTTCGGTCTATGGGAATATGGAATCACGAAAGCAAGAGTAAATTAAATAAGTATTACTGAGAATTAATTTTTTTTTATGACAACAATAGCTCCTCTAGTATCTATAATAATACCCAATTATAACCATGAAAATTACTTAAAACACCGTTTAGAAAGTGTTTTTAATCAAAGCTATACTAATTTTGAAATCATATTGTTAGATGATTGTAGCACAGATAATAGTAGAGCAATCCTTTTAGAATATGCTCAAAATCCAAAAGTAAGTCATTGTGTTTTTAATCAAATAAATTCAGGTAATACATTTGTTCAATGGAATAAGGGTATTAGTTTAGCGAAAGGAAAGTATATCTGGATTGCAGAGTCAGATGATTTTGCAGTAAATACTTTTTTAGAAGATCTATTAAATGTTTTTTATCTAAATGACGAATTAGTTTTGGTTTATAGTCAATCAAATAAAGTTGATGAAAATAGTAGTAAAACTGGAAGCTGGATTGACTTTACAAGTGAATTCGGTAAAGATTTTTTCTTAAGTAATTTTGTAGTTGATGGAAATTATTTTATTGAGAGGTTTCTTATTTATAAAAATATAATCCCGAATGCAAGTGGCGTTTTGTTTTTAAGAGATAGAGCTATTCAATTAGGGGATTTAGATACTGATAAAGAAATGCGTTACTGCGGTGATTGGTTATTTTATATTAAACTAATTACTAATCATAGTTTAGGATTTGTTGCGGAGCCTTTAAATAATTTTAGATATCATTCAAATAGTGTAATTGCTAGGTCTAAACAGATTAATGACAGAGTGTACCTCATCAATGTTGTTAAAATAATGAGAGATAAAATGATTTCTTTTTTTACTATAGAATGCCCGAAAAACATAATTGAAATTAGTAAAATAAACAAAAAAATCATAAGGGAACATGAGTATGAGAAAGCCATGTATTTAATTAGGAATAATCAAAAAAGACTAGGATTTAAAGTGCTTTTGACTGTTTTAGATTTGTTTTTTATAAAATATAAATTTATGAAAAATTTTTTATTAAGGTGGGAACGTTTTATTAATACAATTTTGAAGAGATGAATCTAGTATCAGTTGTAATTCCAATTTATCAAGAGACTTTAAACAAGTTTGAAGTAATTGCGTTGGAGCAATGTTTTAAGATTTTACGGAATTATGAAATTAAATTTATCTGTCCTAAATATCTTGAAAACACTAATTTTCATTTCCTTCAAAAAAAAAGAGCAGATTTCGTTTTCTTGAATGACGAAAATTTTAAGTCAATAGCATCATATAATCACATGATGCTTTCTCCTTGGTTTTATAAAATGTTTGTGGACTATAAATACATCTTAATCTATCAATTGGATTGTTTTGTGTTTCAAGATAATTTAGTTTTCTGGACGGAACAAAAATATTCATATCTAGGTGCTCCATGGTTTAAAGAGAATTCAGGTGATTTTAACGAAGAAAAGTTTGAATTTGATGGGGTTGGTAATGGTGGTCTATCACTTCGAAACGTTAAAGATTGTCTTATGGTGTTAAAAAGCAATAGAAAAATTAAAAGTTTAAAAGACTGTATATTTATTCAAAACAACAAATATAATTACTGGCTAATAATTAAGGGAATTAATAGGTATTTAAAAAAACATTCTTTTAAAAGCATTAAATATGATTCAACTACTAATGAAGATAAAGTGTTCTCATCTGCATCAAAACGATTTAAAGGCTTTAATATACCGTCTCCCGAAGTAGCATCTCAATTTTCTTTTGAAGTAAATCCCGATTTATTATATAAGCAGAACAACAATCAATTACCTTTTGGTTGTCATGCTTGGCATAAATATAATTTAGAATTTTATATTCCTTTTTTATCTGAGTATGGTTATAAACTATAGTAAATAAAATGAAAGTAGCTTTTCTAATTTAGCTACAGGACGGACTGTTTTTTTTAAAATTAGTCTGTTTTACAGAAAAAAAGATATGTCCTTTGGTTGGAGAAAAAGTGTTTTTGAACTTAAACCGACAGAATTAGATATTTATACGACGACCTACTTGTTGAAGATAAAATTTTCTATTTTCAAAGCTGTAATATAACCGTCAAAAAAAATATAAATCAATTCGAAGGTAAGTTCAACTTTTTGTTTTTTATAGTGTTAAGTTAAAAAAAAAGTAAAGTATGATTCGACCATTTCTATCTATTGTAACTATAAATTATAACAATTGTATTGGTTTAGAGAAAACCATAGCGTCAATTATCTCACAAAATTATCGAAATTTTGAGTTCTTAGTGATCGATGGTGATTCTACTGATGGAAGTAAAGTGATCTTGGCAAAGAATAATGATGGAATAAATTATTCAATTAGCGAACCTGATACTGGTATTTACAATGCCATGAATAAAGGAATTAAAGCTGCCAGTGGAGAGTACTTGTTGTTTTTAAATAGCGGTGATGTATTAAATGGAGTTACAGCACTAGAAAATTTTATTTTGCATCCTGATTTTGTTGGAGATATAATTTATGGGGATTATAAATTTGAAAAAGGGGAGAAAGTTTATCCAGAATATTTAACGCCTTTATTTTTTGTGCGAAGTTCGTTGCCACATCAAAGTACTTTTTTTAAAAAGGAAGTATTTGATAAGATGGGGTTTTATGATGAGAAGTATAAAATAGTTTCAGATAGAGCTTTTTATATAAAATGTTTTTTGAGTAATCTGTTTGTTTTTAAGCATATAAATTTTCCTTTAACGGTTTATGATTTGTTCGGAATTAGCAATAATGTTGTGCATCAGGAAGAACAGGTTGTAGAGAATGAAACGATGTTCAAAGAATATTATGGTGTTTTTTATGATGATTATAAAAAAATGAATCAAATGATCAGCCAGCTTAATCAAGCGAGAAGAGAAACGCTTTTGGGTATCCTGAAACGGGTAATAAATAAAATTAAAAAAACATGTTACATCCGTTAGTAAGTGTTATAGTTACAACTTATAATAGAACAGATTATTTAAAATTAACTTTAGAAAGTGTTTTTAATCAAACCTTTACTGACTTTGAAATTATTGTGATCGACAATGGTACAGCTAATAATCTTAATGAGCAACTTTGTAATCAATTTGAAAAAGTAAAATATTTTAAGATTGAGAATAGTGGTGGGCCAGCAAGGCCTAGAAATGTTGGAATTCGCGAGGCACAAGGCAAATTTATTGCTTTCCTTGATGATGATGATTTATGGTTACCTGATAAATTAGAAAGGCAAGTAGCCATTTTAGAAAGAAAATCAGACTATGGTTTAGTGCATAGTTGTTGTGAGGTAATTGATGAAAACGGAAAGTTAAAAAATCAGGTAATAGGACGGCCGGGAACTCCAGATGTAAAACATGGTGATGTTTCGTTGCGAATGATGGGCAATTGGACTATTATGATGCCGACTCCCCTCATGAGAAAAGAAGTCATAGATAGAGTCGGATTTTTTAATGAAGAGATGCCCTCAGCTGGTGAAGATGTTGAGTTTTGGGTAAGATGTTCTTTTGAAGCTAAATTTTATTATATCGATGAATCATTAGCGCAATACCGTGTTCATTCGGGAAATATATCTGGGAGTTCTGCTAAATATATTGAATTACCGTTATATTTGAAAAAAGTGCTTAGTGAAGTTTATGATAAGGAAAAGATAAGCAAAGAAGACTATCAGCTTCTCCTATACCGGCTTTGTCAAATGCAGCTTAAAATGATAAAGCTAAATTTTTTCAAAACAATTCGATATGTTTTTGTACTCCATACTTTTTGGTTTTTGAAAATAAACAATAATAAGTTATTAATTAAGATGTTGTTTTTCAAGTAACGATATTTATAAAGGCATAAAAAATTCAAGTTTAAATGACAAATACCATACTTATTACAGGAGGAGCAGGAAATGTAGGGAGTGCTATAGCCAGTAAATTAGCTGAAAACTCCAATAATTTTATAGTTATCGTAGATAACCTTTCAACCGGTAGCTTGACCAAAATACCAAAAAGGGACAATGTAATTTTTATTAAGGCAAACACGAATAGTTACAATGATATAGTTCCCATTTTTGGTAGGTATAATTTTGATTATGTATTTCATTACGCGGCATTAGTTGGGGTAAAAAGAACGCTTGAGAATCCGATGATGGTTCTTGACGATATTGAAGGAATAAAAAATATTCTATCCTTATCTAAAAATACGGGTGTTAAAAGAGTTTTTTATTCCAGTTCATCAGAAGTGTATGGGGAACCGTTTGAAATTCCTCAAAATGAAAATACAACTCCATTAAACTCTAGATTGCCCTATGCGATAGTTAAAAATGTGGGGGAAGCATTCTTTAAATCCTATTATCAGGAATATGGTTTAGAATATACCATTTTTAGATTTTTTAATACCTATGGTCCAAATCAAAGTGAAGATTTTGTAGTGCCGCGATTCGTTAAAGCAGCTCTTAAAAACGAGCCTATTTATCTGTATGGTGATGGTTTGCAAACAAGATCATTTTGTTATGTAGCCGATAATATAGACACTTGTATTAAAGCAATGATGGAGTCTAAATGTGTTAATGACGTATTAAATGTGGGAAGTGATAAAGAAATGACCATACTGGATTTAGCCAAAAAGGTAATAGAAATAACGAATTCTAATTCTTCAATAATCCATTTACCTCCTTTGGAAGAAGGGGATATGACTAGAAGATGCCCAGATACGAATAAGATGAAAAATATTTTAGGACGAGAATTGATATCATTAGAAGAAGGAATAACAAAACTTATTAATCATTATGAGAATAGGAAGTAATCCTAATAGTCACAAAGTAGTTGATATAAGCACAACATCACATAGGGTAATTATTCCTGTTTATATCCCAAATGCAGAAGGGTACTTTAAAGATGCCTTAAATGTATTTAAAGTCTGTGTAAACTCTCTATTAGCAACGATTAATTCAGATACTGCGATTTCAATTGTTTCTAACGGATCATCTGCTGAGGTTAATGAGTATATATTTAGTTTATGCAGAGACGGTAAAGTGGATAGGGCAGTTTTTAACAATGAAAATGTTGGCAAGATGAATGCTGTAATTGCCGAAACCCGAGCCAGTTTTGAAGAATTTGTTACCTATTCAGACGCAGATGTTTTTTTTGATAAAGGATGGTTGAAGCAAACTTTTGCAATGTTTCAAAACGTCTCCAAAGCAGGTTTTGTTTCAATGAATCCAACACCAGGAAATTATACTCATGCTGATTCAACCTTAATGAAAAATCTATTTGCAGTTTTGTTCGAAAGAAAAAAAACAAGCACAATTTGCGATTTTAGTGATTTAGAACATTTTCATAAAAGTATAGGGCAGAATAAAAGTTTTACAGAAAAAAAGTTTCAGTCTTCTATTTTTTGTGTTTCTGCAGAAAATTATATTATTGGAGCAGGACATTTTTGCTGTTCCATTAGAAAAACACCAATCTTAAAATATGTGCCAACAGAGAAATGCAATATTGCAGTGTCCGGTGGGTCAGAATCAATATACTTAGACATTCCGTTTGATAGAACTGGTTTGTTTCGTTTGTCGTCGCCAAAAGCTTATGTATGGCATATGGGTAATGTATTAGAAAAGGATTGGGTAATAAAAAAAAATCTAGAGTTAGATGGGTTTGCAGAAGAAAGTTTTAGTTTTCATAATCTTAAAAAAGACGTTTTCAATATAAATCTATTGCCTTATTCCGTAAAAATACTTTTCGTAAAAGTACTTAAAAAACTGAAAATCATAATTTAATCAATGATAATACGATGATAAATTTATTTTTTAAAAAGGTAATTTACTATTTTTTGAATATTCCAGAAAAAAAAGGAAAGGTGTTGCTATCTGGTTTTTCACGGGGACTTCAAAATGTGATTTTTGAAGGTAGAAACATTGTGCCTGATCGGTGTAATTTTTCGGGAATTATAAAAATAGGTTATGCAACTACCTTAGGATATAATAATTTACTGGGAGGTGATATTACTATAGGTAAGTACTGCCAATTAGGTGCGGATGTAGCTTTGCATGCGACCAATCATCCTATTTCGTTTATGAGCACTTATATCAACTCTAATTTGTTTGACGGTGAATTAAAACAATTAAAAGAGAATAATAAAATTGTTATCGGTAATGATGTTTGGATTGGTCATGGTGTAATTATTGTAGGCAATGTGACTGTGGGTAATGGAGCTATTTTAGCGGCAGGAGCTGTAGTCACAAAAGACGTTTTGCCTTATTCAGTAGTTGCGGGTGTTCCTGCAAGAGATATTAGAAAGCGATTTTCAGATGCCATTATAACCGAAATTGAAGCTTTAAATTGGTGGGATAAATCAGAGAAAGAATTAGCAGCAATAAAACCCTTATTTTTGAAAGATTTTACAAATAGACATAGTATTTATGAGTAAAATAATAGTTATAATCCCCGCTCGTGGCGGATCGAAACGGTTGCCAAATAAGAATGTGATGCAGTTTGGAGAAATTCCCTTACTGGCACATTCTATTTTATATGCGCAAAAGAACCACGCTATCGTGGATGAAATTTATGTTTCGACAGACAATGCAGCTATAAAAGAGGTGGCGTTAAGCTATGGTGCGAAAGTAATAGACAGGCCAGATGAGTTGTCTGGGGATTATGAACCTACTATTACAGCGATCGAACATGGTTTAAAAACTATTGCTGCTGATGTAGCAAATGTTATTATCTTACAACCAACGAATCCGTTGCGCCCTGAAAATATGCTGAAAGAAGCTTATGAATATTATGAAAATAATAATTGTGATAGTTTGTTTACCGTTAGCCGAAATCACCAGAAATTAGGTAGAATAGACCAGCAGACTTTTATTCCTTACAATTATGAAGTGGGACAGCGCAGTCAGGATTTAGAGCCTTTGTATTATGAAAATGGGTTGTTGTATATCACTAAAGCAAAAGCCATTTTAGAACATAAAATTATAACAGAAAACGCATTTCCTTTCGAAGTAAATCATATTTTTGCGACTGTAGATATTGATACCCAAGACGATTTGGAGTATGCTGAATATTTAATTGAAGTTGGGTCTCGACTGCGCTCGACCTGACAGGGTGTTTTGTCAAATCGAGCGCAGTCGAGATTGGTTGTAATTGAGATTGGTTTATAATAGTTGCGTCTCGTCCTTCGGCTACGCTCAGGATGACACGCTCGACGTGACAGAAAGTATTGTAAAATTTCATTTGTCAAATCGAGCGCAGTCGAGATTGTTTGTAAATTTTAATTCATAACTAGTTACTGAAAAAATGAATCCATACATAGAAATAGCAGGACGAAAAATAGGATTAGATTATCCTCCTGTAGTCATTGCCGAAATAGGAATTAATCACGAAGGTTCCCTAAAAGTCGCCAAAGAAATGGTGGATGCGGCACATCGCGCAGGTGTTGAGGTGGTGAAACACCAAACCCATATTGTAGAAGACGAGATGAGCGGGGCTGCCAAGAAAGTAATTCCAGGAAACGCGACAGTTTCGATATATGAAATCATGGAACGTTGTTCTCTTAATGAAGCTGATGAGTTAGCGTTAAAAGAGTATGTAGAAAGTAAGGGAATGATTTTTATTTCGACCCCTTTTTCCCGTGCAGCTGCTGAACGATTAAAGAAGTTTGATATTCCTGCCTACAAAATAGGCTCGGGAGAGTGTAACAATTACCCATTACTAGAACATATTGCTTCTTTTGGCAAGCCTGTAATTTTGAGTACTGGCATGAACACTATTGAAAGTATTCGCAAGGCGGTGGCTATTTTTGACAAACATAAGGTAGTTGTAGCATTGCTGCATACGACCAATTTATATCCTACACCTATTCATTTAGTTCGTTTGGGCGCTATGATGGAAATGCATCATGCTTTTCCGGATAAAGTTTTCGGTTTGTCGGATCATACGCTAAATAATAATGCCTGTTTGGGGGCGGTAGCCTTAGGAGCTTCTATTTTAGAACGTCATTTTACTGATCACATGAATCGAACAGGACCAGATATTATTTGTAGTATGGACGAACAAGCAACACGGGAACTGATTGTTAATAGTGCTGAGTTGGCGCAGATGCGTGGCGGGATTAAAGAACCAGTGATAGAAGAGCAGGTAACAATTGATTTTGCTTTTGCAACGGTTTGTAGCATCAAAGCAATTAGAAAAGGAGACGTTTTGACAAAAGATACTATTTGGGTGAAACGCCCCGGTACAGGTAAGATTCTGGCGGAACATTTTTATGATGTAATAGGAAAAGTAGCCGTAAGAGATATTGATAATGATGAGCAATTAGATTTTGTAGATTTTGAATAATTTAAAAAAAATACTTTTTTTAACCGGAACACGAGCCGATTTCAGTAAAATTAAATCACTAATTTCTATTCTTGAAAAGCATCAGGGGTATGAAGTTTTTGTGTTTGTTACGGGGATGCATTTACAGGAGGAGTACGGTTATACTTTATTAGAAATTGAACGTTGTAACTTTAAAAACGTTCATACTTTTGAAAATCATACCCATGAGTCCACTATGGATTTGACGCTGGCTAAGACTATTGAAGGACTTTCCGCCTTTATAAAGAACATCAATCCAGATCTGATAATTGTACATGGTGACCGAGTAGAAACACTTGCTGGTGCTATCGTGGGCTCCTTGAATAATATTTTAGTAGCTCATATTGAAGGTGGGGAAGTTTCAGGAACGGTTGATGAACTGATTCGGCATAGCGTAAGCAAATTGAGTCATATTCATTTTGTTTCTAATGGGGATGCAGCCAAACGATTGGAGCAAATGGGCGAAGTGAAATCTTCTATTTATACCATTGGCTCTCCTGATATTGATATTATGTTTTCGGATGCGCTTCCAGATTTAGCGGTTGTAAGAAAATATTATGGAATTTCTTTTGAAGATTATGCCATTGTAATGTTTCATCCCGTTACTACTGAAGCCAAAGAAATGCAGCAGTATACAGCCGATTTTGTAGCTGCTATAGAAGAAGACAACCATAATTATGTTGTGATTTTTCCCAACAATGATTTAGGAAGTAAATTTATAATCAATGCGTATGAAAAGCTGAAGGAGAATCCTCGTTTCAGGGTTTTTCCCTCCTTACGATTTGAATATTTTTTAACACTACTTAAAAACTGCCAATTCATAATCGGTAATAGCAGTGCCGGAATAAGAGAAGCTCCCTATTATGGGATTCCAATAATTAATATCGGTACGCGTCAACAAAATAGAGCTGTTCATGCTGATATCGTAAATGTAGATTATCAAAAAGCAAGTATAGTTGAAGCATTAAGAAGTATAGATTCTCATCAAGTAGTACATTCGGATATCGATTTTGGCCAAGGGAATAGTGCGCAATTATTTCTAAAATCGATAGAGGACCAAAATTTTTGGGCGACAAAAAATCAAAAACAGTTTAGAGATATTTAATTAGTATCTAAAGTAAAACAACTATCAAAATAAATTCCATTATAATTCTTTATGTTTTTTAACTCCTTATCTTTTGCTCTTTTTTTACCAATCGTATTTGTATTGTATTGGTTTGTATTTAATAAAACGAAAAGATACCAGAATGCGCTGCTCATTGTGGCGAGCTATTATTTTTATTCTTGTTGGGATTGGCGTTTTTTGTTTCTATTGGTTTTTTCGACTTTCTTGGATTATTATACTGGAATTCAAATTGAAAAAAGTAAAACAGCAACCGCTAGTAAATTTTGGTTTTGGCTGAGTGTTATCGTAAACCTAGGTTTTTTAGGGGTTTTTAAATACTATAATTTTTTCGCTGCTTCTTTTTCGGAATTATTGAATGGAGTGGGATTACAAAGCAGTCCTTTATTACTCAATGTAGTTTTACCAGTGGGTATTTCCTTCTATACTTTTCACGGACTTTCGTATGTGATTGATATTTATTTAAAAAGAATAAAAGCAGAGAAGAATTTCGTCGATTATTCGTTGTTTGTTTCCTATTTCCCTTTGTTAGTTGCTGGTCCTATAGAACGTGCGACACACTTATTACCACAGTTAAAAGTAAAGCGCAATTTTGATTTTGAAAAGGCCAAAGAAGGGATTTATCAAATGATATGGGGATTGGTAAAAAAGGTGGTCATCGCAGATACTTGCGCCACCTATGCTAATGCCATTTTTGATAATTATACTTCGATGAATTCATTATCCTTGATATTAGGGGCGGTGTATTTTGCCTTTCAAATCTACGGTGATTTCTCCGGATATTCTGATATGGCTTTGGGGATGTCTAAATTGTTTGGCTTGGATTTGTTAAAAAACTTCAACTTTCCCTATTTTTCGAGGGACATTGCGGAGTTCTGGCGTAGGTGGCACATTTCGCTCTCATCTTGGTTTCGCGATTATGTTTATATACCCTTAGGAGGGAGTAGAGGTACGAAGTTGAAGCAAGTCAGGAATGTGTTTGCGATTTTTCTTTTGAGTGGTTTTTGGCACGGAGCTAATTGGACTTTCATCATTTGGGGATTCCTCAATGCAGCTTATTTTTTGCCCTTATTGCTGACCAATAAAAACAGGTCCAACCTAGACGATGTGTCCTTACATTGGGATATACATTCGTTAAAGGTATTTTGGAGTATGTTTAGTACTTTTTTATTGACTTGCGTGGCTTGGGTGTTTTTTAGAGCAAAATCAATAACGGAAGCAGTAGATTACCTACAGCGTATTTTTACCAATCAAAAATTCAGCTCGCAATATTTAGATAACGAACGCTACAGTTATGAATTGCTATTGATGATAACGGTATTCATTTTGGTAGAATGGAACAGTAGAACGCGAATTGAGCCTATATCAGGTAAGTACTCGGGTTTAAAACTAACATTATGTTTGGCAGCGATTATCGCTCTAGGAACTTATTCTGATTATAAAGAATTTATTTATTTTCAGTTTTAAGGAAAGGAAGTATAAATTTTCGTTTTGCCCCAGCCCTAAAGGGGGCCGAAAATTGGAGTTTACTCGTGATATTTTTTCTTTTTCACCCTTTAGGGAGGGGAAAAAAAAGAAAAAACAAGGAGTCTATAATATTGTAAATTTTCTTTTTACCCCGGCCCTAAAGGGAGCCGAAAATGGGAGTTTACTCGCGATATTTTTTCTTTTTCACCCTTTAGGGAGGGAAAAAAAAAGGAAAAACAAGGAGTTTGTAATAACGTAAATTTTCGTTTTACCCCAGCCCTAAAGGGAAGCGAAAATGGGAGTTGAGTCGATGTGTTTTTACTTTTTCACCCTTTAGGGAGGGGAAAGAAAAAAGAAAAACAAGGAGTTTGTAATATTGTAAATTTTCGTTTTTTCCCAGCCCTAAAGGGAGCCGAAAATGGGAGTTGAGTCGATATGTTTTTGCTTTTTCACCCTTTAGGGAGGGGAAAAAACAAGGAGTTTGTAATATCGTAAATTTTCGTTTTACCCCAGCCCTAAAGGGAGTCGAAAATGGGAGTTTACTCGATATGTTTTACTTTTTCACCCTTTAGGGAGGGGAAAAAAAAGTAAAAACAAGGAGTTTGTAATAACGTAAATTTTCGTTTTGCCCCAGCCCTAAAGGGAGCCGAAAATGGGAGTTGAGTCGACGTGTTTTTACTTTTTACCCTTTAGGGATGGGAAAAAAAAGAAAAAACAAGAACAAGGAGTCTATAATATTGTAAATTTTCGTTTTACCCCAGCCCTAAAGGGAGCCGAAAATGGGAGTTGAGTCGATGTGTTTTTACTTTTTCACCCTTTAGGGAGGGGAAAAAAAAGGAAAATTGAACAAGGAGTCTATAATATTGTAAATTTTCGTTTTACCCCAGCCCTAAAGGGAGCCGAAAATTGGAGTTTACTCGCGATATTTTTTCTTTTTCACTCTTTAGGGCGGGGAAAAAAAAGAAAAAAGCGCACTGTTTTTTTAAAGCTTCAAAGAAATAATAAATATAACGATTGAAACGAATAGGAATAAGATTAGTATGAAAAAATTTATAGGTTTCGTCGCCGTACTTATAGTAACAACTGGATTGTTATTGGTTGTATTGGACTTACTGTATACCCAAGTATATTTGCATTCTTCCCAGCGTGGGAAGATTGATTATGTGTACAATTCGAAAGCAAGAAACTACGATGTGGTGATTTTAGGCTCGTCTAGAGCTAACAACCATTTTGTACCTCAGTTATTTGAAGAGAAAGGCTTAAAAACCTTTAATTTCGGAATGAGCGGTGGACACTTGTTTGAGGCGGATTTACTGTTGAAATTAATGATAGAACGAAAATATAGCATCAAAAATGTTATTATTGAGACAGATTTGAATCTTTCTAATGAAAAAAGAGCAGACGGAATTTCGGCGAAGTTTTTGCCTTATATTCACGACTCCGAAACGATTGAACAGCAGTTTTCAGGAGAACCAGATTTTATAGAATTGTATTATATTCCTTTTTATCGGTATGTAGAGTTTGATAATCAAATCGGGTTTAGAGAGTTGTACAATACCATGAGGAAAGAACCTACTAGTTATTTGACTAATCAGGGATATCATGCTTTGGCCAATAAAAAAGGACGGATGAAAAATGATTTGACTAATCTAAAACCGATACACAACAAATATTATGAGGGTATAAAGCGTATTTGCGCGGAAAACCATATTAATTTGATTGCCGTAATGACACCAATGTGTACGAATGTGAAAGGGATGGATTATTTCGAGAAAGTTAATTCGATTTATCCGGAGATTCACAATTATGAGAATGCAGTAGAAGGGGATCAGTATTTCTCTTCTTGTGGACATATGAATGATGCTGGGGCCAGACTGTTTTCCACTAGAATAATTCAGGACTTTTTTTCTAAAAAGCAATAATTTACCAGAAGATGAACAATAAAATTATGATACTTTTTCCTGATGGAGTGGGAATACGAAATTATTTGTACTCAGGTGTTTTTGCTAATTGTGAAAAAGAATTGGTTTTATTTCATGCTTTTGATGTTCAAACTGAAAAAGCAATTTTAGAGATTACCAACATAACAGAATCGCATACCATTCCAAAATACAAAGAGACCGTTAAAGAAAAGTTTTTAAGAGAGCTAATATGTTTGTCGCGATTAAAGTACAATGCTAAAAAAGTAGGTAATCCAATATTGTTGACGCATTGGAAAACCGATCATCGCGGCATTTCTAAAAAGTTATTTTATAAATTAACGGAATGGGCTTCTATGGGGGTGACTCAGTATAAAACAATTGAAAAGTTAGAAAAGCAATATCAAAAGGAGATTCGAAAAACAGCTTTTTATAAAGAAATAAAAAATAAATTGATCGAAATTGCTCCCACGCAATTGTTTTGCTCCCATCAGCGAGGGTTGCAATGCGGACCCATTTTTGCGGCTGCGACTGATTTAGGGATCAAAACAGCTACAGCAATCTACTCCTGGGATAATTTACCAAAAGCACGAATGGCTTTGAGAGCAGATCAATATTTAGTGTGGTCCGATCATATGAAGCAGGAAATGGCAACTTATTATCCTGAAATTAATCCAGAAAAAGTGCTAATAACTGGAACACCTCAATTTGAATGTTATAATAATTTAGATAATATTATTGCAAAAGAGGAATTTTATGAGAAGTATAGCTTAGCGGACGATAAAAAAATAATTTGTTTTTCGGGGGATGATCTATTAACATCTCCGGATGATCCTAAATATTTGAACGATTTAGCCGAAGAGTTGATTCTGAAAGGGATGGATAAAGACTATCAAATTTTATTAAGACGATGTCCAGTCGATATATCCGGTCGATATGACGACGTAGTTGAAAAATATCCAGAACTTATAAAAGAGGCACCTCCTTTGTGGAATTTTGAAAAGAATAGCAGTTGGACAACCATTTATCCTTTGCCAGCAGATAATAAACTGTTGGTATCAACTGCCTTTTATTGTGACATCGTGGTCAATATAGGTTCAACAATGGCTTTCGATTTTGCCATGTTCAAAAAGCCGTGTATTTTTATAAATTATGATCAAGAGACACAGGAAAATCCAAATTGGTCGGTGAAAACCATTTATCAATTGCAACATTTTAGAAGTATGCCTTCAAAAAAAGCGGTGCTTTGGTTGAGTAGTAAAGACGAAATTGTTTCAATTCTCAATCAAGCAATAAAAGAAGGTAGCAGCCAGGAAATGAAGCAATGGGTAAATATCGTTTTGAGCAATTCAATAGCCTCCGTAAATATTAGAAAACATTTAGAACTATGCACATTTGTTTTATAGCTAATGAGTTTCCACTTCCAGGAATAAGTTTTGGAGGAATAGGTACTTTTTTATACTCGTATTCTAAAATATTAATTGAAAATGGTCATCAGGTATCCGTTGTGGGTGTTATTGATGGTACAGAAGTGCATAAATTAAATTTTGAAGGAGTCTATCTTCACTATAATCCGAAGTCAAAAGTTAAAGGATTGTCATGGTATTTCAATTCTAAAAATATAACGAAAGCAATTAAGGAAATTCACAAGGATAGTCCAATAGATATTGTTGAAGCCCAAGAGGCTGGTTTTGCATTTGTGGAAGTTCCTAAACATATCCCAAAGGTTATTAGAATGCATGGCGGACATAGTTTTTTTGCAGAATTCGAAAATAAAAAAATTAATAAATGGAAGGCTTTCCAAGAAAAACTATCATTTAATAAATGTGATGCGGTAATCGCTACTTCTGAATTTGTTAGAATACAAACAGCAAAATATATAGAATTTTCAAATAAAAGTAACATAACAATTAATAATCCGATATTAATGGATATGTTTCGTCCCGCCATGGCTTCTAAAGTGATAAAAGGGGCCGCTGTATTTGCAGGTACTATTTGTGAAAAGAAAGGGATTCGTCAATTGTGTCTGGCTATTCCTGATATCGTAAAACAAGTGCCAGAATTTCATTTATATGCTTATGGAAGGGAATGGTATTTTTCTGATGGTGTGAAATATAAAGATTGGCTTTTGGATCAATTGTCGGATGAAATTAAAAGTAGAATTACTTTCAGAGAGCCCGTGAAATATGAAGATTTGCCAAAAGTTTATGAATTTAGTGAGATTTGCATTTTTCCTTCTCACATGGAAGTGCAAGGGCTAGTTGCTCCGGAAGCAATGTCTATGAAAAAACCTGTAATTTTCACAAAATATGGTCCAGGTCCAGAAACAATAGATGATGATATTAATGGTTGGTTGTGCGAACCTAGAAGTTCAAAAAGTATTTCCGATACTGTAATAAAAGTTTTTAAATCGAGAAGCAGGTTTGTTGAAATTGGTGAGAATGCAAGAAAAAAAGTTGAAATGAAATTTTCGCCCGCGATTATATATGGTAAAAACATAAATTTTTATCTCCAAATTTTAAAGAAGTAAAATTTTCATTACATAAAAAATTTACGGTTCAGTAAACAAGTTGTTTATTGTGATATAAAAAATTGTGAAGAACGCCTTTAGGAAGTTGTGGAAATCTGCAGCTTGAGAATGTACCTAATCATTTTATAAATGCGGTTGATCAATCTATCAACTATCTACAAAAGTAAAGAAACTTTGGAAGAACGATTGGTTGGTCAGTTGAGCTCTTGGATTAGTAAACCAAATTCTGCTGTTTGAACTTAGTAGAAAGTAATAAAAATTGAAAAAAAATGGTTTATGTTTATGCATTATGTGATGTTTATTACGACTCGTTTTATTTAAAAGGGTTAAAGGAAGTGTACTCATTTTATACTTTTAATGTTGATAAATTTCCGAAATTCAGACAAGGCGTTTTTGCAGTATTAATAGAAGAGGGTGACTTAAATATAAAATTAATTATAGATTCAACTGACTCTAATGTTATTAGTAGTGAAGAGCTTATGTGGTGTGATGTTTATGGAAAAGTAAATTATAATAGTTGTAGTATACCAGAAGAGTATAGCCACAAGATAAAACCTATTGGGCCAAGTTTTGCTATAAAAATTTGGAGTTTACCTTTTGGTATTTTTATGTTCCTAATTAATTTTGTAAAATTTCATGAATCTATTTCGAATAAAAGAGAGTTTTTAGCAAATTATTGGAGACAAAATAATAGATTACCACTTGAAGCTTACCAGTCTTCTACATCGGTAGATAATTATGTTTTTTTTGCAGGCTCAATTTGGAAAAATGAAAGGATGACTAATTTGGCTAGATCTAAATTTATCGAAGCATGTAAAAAAAATAGTACTATTGTTTTCGAAGGTGGATTTACACCTAGAAACGATGGTGATAATTTGTATTTTGATAATTTGGTTGTTTCAAAAAGATACAGCTTAAAACAATATTTAAAAAACAGTAAACGATCAACTATCGTTTTTAATACGCCAGCAGTTTTATCTTGTCACGGATGGAAACTAGGTGAGTTTCTGGCTTTAGGGAAGGTAATTGTCACAACAAAACACATTAATATCCTTCCTGCTGACTTAGAAAACAATGTAGAAGTTGTTTATGTTAACGATATTGACTTGATTGAAAATGATGTAAAAGCAATTCTCCAAAATAAACAACTTAGAGTTAACTTAGGGAAAAATGCAAGAACATATTTCGAAACTTATTTGGCTCCCAAAAGTGTAATTAAAAAACTATTGTATCCTATTACCACTTTATGAAATTCCTAATCATCACACATGTTCCGCATATCATAGAACAAAATCAGTATTTTGCTTATGCACCCTATGTTCGCGAAATGAATATCTGGGCAAAGTATGCTGATGATTTAGTAATTGTAGCCCCGGAATCCAACCAATTTAAAACAGCAATTGATTCGGCTTATGAACAGGTTCGTATTGAATTTATTAGTATCAAAAATTTTGACGTTTTAAGTCTAAAAAATAGTCTCCGTGCGATTTTGAAATTCCCGAAAATCTGCTGGATAATGTATAAAGCCATGCGAGACGCAGATCACATCCATTTGCGTTGTCCGGGAAACATCGGTTTGATTGGGTGTTTTGTTCAAATATTGTTCCCAAATACACCCAAAACAGCTAAGTATGCAGGTAATTGGGATCGCAAATCAATCCAGCCTTGGACTTATGAATTGCAAAAATGGATTTTAAATAATAGCTTCCTGACCCGGAACATGCAGGTTTTGGTTTATGGTGAATGGGAAGGCAGTTCTAAAAATATAAAACCTTTTTTTACCGCCTCTTATAAAGAAGCAGATAAAGTGGCGTTAGTTCAGAAAAGATTAAATGGTATAATAGGGTTTATTTATGTTGGGACATTAGTGAAGGGGAAAAATCCAATGTATGCAGTGCAGTTAGTAGAGCAATTAATTCAAAAAGGCTATGATATAGTATTAAGTTTGTACGGTGAAGGCAGTGAACGTGTTACCATTGAAAACTATATTAGTGAAAAAAAATTGAGCAATAGCATTTTTATAAGAGGGAATCAATCTAAAGAAACCCTGAAAGAGGCCTATAAACAAAGTCATTTTGTTGTCTTAGCTTCGGATAGTGAAGGTTGGCCCAAGGCAATTGCAGAAGGTATGTTTTGGGGTTGTATTGCATTGGCAACATCAGTATCTTGCGTTCCGTTTATGTTCGATTATGGAAATAGAGGTCTTTTGTTAGAAATGAATTTAGAAAAAGATATTTCGCAAATAGAAATCGTTTTAAATAATCAAGCGTATTTTGAAACGATGCAAAAAAGGGGCTCGGATTGGTCCAGAAAGTATACTTTGGATTTGTTTGAAGAAGAGATTAAAAAATTGCTGCATTCATGAGGATTATTCAAATCATAGATTCATTAGAGGCGGGAGGAGCAGAACGAATGGCAGTAAATTATGCCAATGCCTTAGCCGCAAAAGTCGAATTTTCAGGTTTAGTTGCAACTCGAAAAGAAGGTACGCTTTTAGCTCAATTAGATAAAAGAGTGGATTATCTTTTTTTAAATAAACGAAATAGTTTTGATTTAAAAGCCGTTTTTCTATTAAGAAGATTTGTTATCAAGAATAACGTAAAAATAGTTCACGCGCATAGTACTTCCTTTTTTATTGCGTTTTTATTAAAGGTTGTTTGTCCCTCAGTAAAATTGATATGGCATGATCATTACGGCGACAGTGAGTTTTTGAATTCAAGAGCTACGTTAATTTTTAGAATGACACTTCCTTTTTTTGAAGGGGTAATTAGTGTAAATCAAAAACTAAAAGATTGGTCGGATCAAAAATTAAATTGTAAGAATACGGTTTATTTACCTAATTTTCCCTCTTTAGTAAATGAAACTGGGACACCTACTTTTTTAAAAGGAATTGACGGTAAACGCATTGTCTGTTTGGCCAATTTGAGATCACAAAAAAATCATTTTTTACTGTTGTTAGTGGCTAAAAAACTAAAAGTAACCCATCCAGATTGGACTTTTCATTTGGTGGGCAAAGATTTTGAGGATTCCTATTCAGCAGAGATTGGAAAGAAAATTGTGGAATATAATCTAAAGAAAACGGTCTTTATGTATGGTTCTAAAAATGACATTCAAAACATAATGCGACAAGCAACAATTTGTGTTTTAACTTCAAAATCAGAAGGGTTACCAGTTGCCTTGCTCGAATACGGAAGATGTAAAAAACCGGTAGTAGTAACTGATGTTGGAGAGATTTCTTCGGTGATTCAAAACGGAAAAAATGGTTTTGTAGTCCCACAAAATGAGGCGTTGTTTTATTCAGCTCTTGTTAAATTGATAGGAAACGAATTTCTACGCGATGCTTTTGGAGAAACATTTTTTAAGATGGTTAGTAGTAGTTATTCAGAAGAAGGAATTGTAAAGCGATATTTAAAGTGGTTACAAAAGATTGAAAAATGAAACAAGAAGAGCAATCCTATCTTTATTTAATTTTATTCCATGTGGCGATTGGGGTTGTTATTTTTTTATTCCCTTTTACTGCAAAAATATATGGGTACTCCATGTTTGTTTTAGGGGCCTATTATGTTATAAAAACCCAGAATAAAAATAATGAAGCCTTAATGACGGCGGCTTATATAGCTGGAGCCGAAGTACTGCTGCGAATGAGTGGTGGTAACATTACCTATGAGTTTTCTAAATATGGAGTGATGCTTTTTATTTTAATGGGGATGTATTTTAGTGGATTCTCTAAAGGAGCGGTGCCCTATTGGATTTTCTTACTATTGCTGGTTCCTAGCGTAATACTATCCACTTTTGTTTTGAATTTTGATACTAATGTTAAAAACAGTATCGCCTTTAATATTTCTGGCCCCGTCTGTTTGGCAGTAGCCTCTTTGTATACTTATCGAAGGAAAATAGCATTAAAGCAGATGAATTCTTTATTGTTGTGCATTGGACTGCCTATTTTAAGCTGTGCGACCTATTTGACTTTATACACTCCTAATATTCAGGATGTCATCACGAGTACAGAATCTAATTTTGAAACATCTGGGGGTTTTGGTCCCAATCAGGTGGCTACGTTCTTAGGATTGGGAATGTTCATTTTTTTTTCCCGCATTATTATGGAATCGAGATCAAAATTATTGTTGGTGCTTAATTTACTTATCGCACTCAATATTAGTTATAGAGGGATGGTTACGTTCTCTCGTGGAGGGATGATTACTGGTTTTTTGATGATAGTTTTATTGTTGTCTTTCTTGTATTTTAAATCCAATTTTAGGGGAAGGGTAAAACTAAATTATATCATTGTCGTCATTGCTTTGGCAATGATGGCTATCTGGGGTTATACCTCTTTTCAGACTGGCGGATTAATTAATAAACGATATTCCAATCAGGATGCAGCTGGACGGGTAAAAGAAAGTCAATTGACAGGTAGAGAAGATATTGCTCAAACGGAAGTTAATATGTTTTTGAATAACCCTATTTTTGGTGTTGGGGTAGGTAAAGGAGTTGAAGTTCGTGAAGTGGAATCGGGGACTTTTGTACTGTCGCATGATGAAATCACAAGAATGCTGGCTGAGCATGGCGCTTTTGGAGTTTTAGGTTTATTAATTCTTATTTTTACACCACTAGTATTGTATTTCGAAAACAAGTTTAACATGTTTTTATTGTGTTTTGTAGCTTTTTGGTTTTTAACCATTAATCATGCAGCGATGCGAACCGCTATACCCGCTTTTGTTTACTCCCTTTCCCTGCTTAATGTGCAGTTAGAGCTGCCTAAAAGAAAACAGCAGGAATCGTTTCTTGGTGTCTCGAAATAACTTTGGTCGTTACAAATAGCTATACTATTTTGTTGAAAGAATAGTGTTATTTTAAGACGATATGGGAACAAAATCACTAAATTGCGAGAATTACCACGATAAAATAATGCCAAAAAAGAAAATACATTTTGAAATATCGGAACGTAAAATGATTCTTCGTCTCTTCGATGTTGTTCTTGTTTTGGTCGCGTTGTATTTTGTTGGGACTTTTTTTGATTTAGACTATTTAGAAGCGGTTGTGAGCAGTGGCTACTGTGCCCTTTTTTTTGTATTGTACCTTAGTGTTTTTGCAACTATTTTTGAAATGTATAATCTACAGGTTGCTAGTAACGAGTTTCAGGTGTTAAAAAGCACGCTATTAACGGCTTCCACTACGGTGTTAATTTATCTATTGACGCCCGTTTTTTCTCCTGAACTTCCCTCAAACCGTCTGCAGATTTTAGTTTTTTCTGGGGTTGTTTTTATAACATTGATTTTCTGGAGGTTATTTTACGTCCAGTTTTTGGCGAGTAACCGATTTCTTCAGAATGCAGTATTAGTTTGTGATAAGGATCAAGTGGAAGAATTAATTTTAGGATTAGAAAATATTGATCCACATTATAAGATTGTAGGGTATGTAAGTGCTGATACAACTGAAAATAGTGATTTTAAGCACTATCATTATGTAGCGTCTATAAACAAAAAGGACTTGGCTTCTTTTGTCAAGAAAAATGGTGTTTCAGAAATTGTAATTGCGGCTCAAAAAACAGTAGGAATTACTGCTGAACTTTACCAACAACTGATTAAACTTTTAGAATCCGGAAAATTGATTCGGGAATATACGCAGGTTTATGAAAGTAAGACCTATCGCATACCCGTGCAGTACATGGCACGCGATTTTTATCATTTTTTTCCTTTTAGTCGAAATAATCATAATAAGTTATATTTAGCAATTGTGAGGTTTTTTGAAATAGGTCTTTCGACAATTGGTCTGGCTTTTTGTTTGATTTTGATTCCAATTATTGCATTGGGTAATGCATTGGGAAATAGCGGTAAATTATTTTATACACAAGAGCGTGTTGGTAAGAATGGAGTCGTCTTCTCTATTTTAAAATTCAGGAGTATGAAGAACAATTCTGAGCATAATGGAGCTGTTTTTTCTACAAATGGCGATGCGAGAATAACTGCGTTCGGAAAATTTATGCGTAAAACCCGCATCGATGAGTTTCCTCAATTTCTTAATATTTTAAAAGGAGATATGGCGGTTATAGGGCCTCGGCCAGAACGTCCTTTTTTTGTAAAAGAAATTTCAGAAATTATGCCGTTCTATGAGACCAGGCATATTATAAAACCGGGACTTACTGGATGGGCACAAGTTAATTATTCGTATGGAGAATCGATTGATGATAGCCTAATTAAATTGCAATACGATCTTTATTACATCAAACACAGAAGCTTTTATCTGGATTTAAATATTGCACTAAAAACCATTACAACCGTATTGTTTTACAGAGGGCAGTAAGGGGTAATAACAATGACAATAACAAGGGTAAATTGTAATTTTAAAAACCAATTGTTTTAAAAGTGGCTGATTTAATTCAAAAATAAGTCTCGATTTTGCTTTAAAAATCATTTGAAATGTTGTCTACATGATTTTAAAATAGTTAACGCAGTTTTATAAAACCACTTTCCGAAACTCCCGAATGCTTTCTGGGCGAGATAAAGTAAACTCACTTTTCTAGTACTATATTTCGATGCTATTTGACTGTCCGCTAAGGGAACTAAAAATAAAAAAAACAGAACGCAGATGACGCGGATTTGATGGATAAAAACGGATTTTATTAATTTTAATGCGTTTAATCTGTGGGTTAATTTTTTAGATTGTTATACCAATGCTATTTATAATACCAATACTATTTGTAAAACAGCCCAATTGTCAGTTCGAGCGGAGTCGAGAGCTACTATTGCATCTCGATGCATCTCGATGTGACAAAAATTAGTTTGGACTATATTGTACTTGTTTTTGGTATAAAATGAAATAAAATAAAATAAAAAAAACAGAACGCAGATGACGCGGATTTGACGGATAAAAACGGATTTTATTATAATCTGTGGGTTAATTTTTTAGATTGTTCTGGGTCGCTGTCAGTCCTTTAATATCAAGAGATATACTGGATTTCTTTATCTAGATAATAATGGGAATCTTCTTTTGGTTTTTTAGTGCTAATTTTACCAACAATACACCACTGGTAATAATAAGAGGTAACACAATCAATAAATGCGCCTTGTTGAGGAGTATAATTAAGTATACAGCTAAAGAAAACAGGTTAAACCAGCAGAGATTGTAAATCCATTTCTTGTTGCCTTTATAATAGAAATAAAGTAGCACAAGCAAGGCGGGGTTAAACAATAAAACATTGTAATTGTATGCCAATTCGTGATGACTCGAATAAAATCCAACAAACAAAAAGAACAATCCTAACATTCCCATTAATAAAAAGTAGATTTGGTTTATTATTTTGCGATTCATAAAGAGTATCAATCCTAGAAGAAGCAAATAAGTATAGCAGTTATTCCACCAGGAACTTGGCGGTGCTTCATTTAGATCAAGCAGCGTTTTGTTTTCCTTAGCTAGCAACTGATTTTTGAAAAGCACTGTTTTTAGGCTTTTTTGTAATTCGAAAGGTAAAAAAATTTGCGTTCCTAATTGATCTACCTTTTTTCCAAAAATGATACTGGTTCCCAACTTTTCGTAAAAGTGACCGTCAAAATAAGGATATAGTATGGTTCTGTAAGTGATCTCAGTATCGGTATTTTTTACGATAGCAGTGGTATCTAATGTTTTATTGATGATGTCCACTACCATCGAGGTGCAGTTTTTATCGATAAATTTATAGGTGTAATGACTTTCTCCCGAAGCCAAAGAAGTATTCAGATTGTCAAATAGTTTTTGTTTTAGATTAGCGGGAATATTTAATTCCTGTTCATAAACAGATCTTCTTTCGTAGGTGTAGTCGTTAATGAAATCAGTGTATGGATGTGCTACGGCAAAATACTGAAGGTCACCTTTTGTAAATTTAGCAACAAAGTTAGGCGTGTTAAAGTCAAAGGCTCCATAATTATAAACCAAATCTATAAATTGGTTCGGGTCGCTAATGCGAATGGCTGTATGTCCAAAAAGAGAATACGATTCATTTCCGGTACCGCAAGTCAATACACTGACACGCGCATTTTCTGACAATATCGGGGTTTGAGCAAAAGCGGTACTGACCGTGGTGACAAATAGTAGAAAGAGGGTTATTTTTTTTAAAAGGGAAGTATTCATTGTTTTATTGTTGGTATAGTTAATTTCTAAAAAGGGACAAATCCACTTTTAACGAAAATATATTCGAATACAAAGCAGCACTTTGATTTCCTAAATCGGTTAATGCGTAATCCACTTGGATGCCTTTGTATTTAAACCCTAATCCAATATTAGGTTGGAAACCTACTTTATTGGTGTTGTCTAGTTGTTCAACATTTTGGAAATTGCCCACTCCAGCACGTACAAAAACCAGATCCGTATATCCAAATTCGAATCCTAAAGCAGGATCTACACTCACAAAATCAGAAGAAATCAGATCATTAGTTTTGGCAAAGCGCATGTTTACATTGGCTGCAGCCATAATGCTATAGTCGTATCGGATTATGAATTTTTTAGAGAGCCCTAATTGTGCTTTCGGAGCTGTAATTTCGGTACTTTCCGGCAGTTCTTGGTTTTGTCCCGGTACAGCATCTGCAATTTTTTGATATTCTTTTTCGTTTATATTCCATACATTATAAGTAGTGGTGATGTCGCGAACCATCAATCCAAATTTCCAATTGTTTTTTTCAAATTGGAGTCCAACATCAAATCCAAATCCCCAGGAATCCGCAAATTTACCTATAATTCTTCTTATAACTTTGGCGTTTACTCCATATTGAAATCCAGGAACGGGTAATTTTCGAGCATAAGAAAAGGTGAAGCCGTAATCAGCCGTAGAAAAAAGACTGATGCGGTTGTAATCAATGTTTCCCTGACTGTCTATTAATTCAGTAGTATTCAAAATATCATCGACCCCAAAACGGATTAATGAAATACCCCAAGCACTGCGGTCGTCAATGGGACTTGCATAGCCAATATAATCGTATTGGGCAATATTGGCAAAATAATTGGCATGCATCAAAGCTAGTTGATGGTCTTCTAAATTCATTAGTCCTGCAGGATTCCAATAGCCCGAATTTACATCGGCAGTCGAAGCCGTAACCGCATTTGCCATCCCTAAGGCTGCCGCATCGACTCCAATATTCATAAACTCATTTGAATATTTTCTAACAGCTTGTCCGTAATTTACGGTACAAACTAAAAGGAATAAAAAGAATTGATTTTTTTTCAATCGTATTTTTTTTGCCAACCCAAGGCGGGATTTAATTTTCATCAAAAATATAATATTTTGCTGAGCTTAGTTCGTTCTTTTGCTAAATAAATGGGATTGCTATTTGGACTGTTGATAATCTCTATAAAAAACGGGTGCTGCATTCACTTATTATATTAAATTTGTCAGCTAAGACTTTAAATTTTAATTTGCGATGAACATTAAAAAACACATTCCTAATTCCATAACATTACTTAATCTGCTATGTGGCTGTATCGCGATGGTCTTTGTGACTCAGTCCGATTTTGAAATGGCTTTTTATTTTGTTTGTCTAGGCATCTTTTTAGATTTTTTTGATGGTTTTTTTGCGCGTTTATTGAAAGTCTCAGGTCCGCTGGGTTTACAGTTAGATTCGCTAGCAGATATGGTTACAAGTGGAGTAGTACCTGGATATGTGATGTTTTTTTTGCTTTCGAATAGTCAACATGAAATTTCAACGCACTTTATGATGCCTTACCTAGGGTTTATCATTACCATGGGTTCCTGTTACCGATTGGCTGTATTTAATATCGATACCCGTCAGACGAATTCATTCATTGGGTTGCCAACGCCAGCTAACGCTTTGTTTATTTTAAGTTTGCCTTTGGTGAGAGATTATTCAGATTCTTTAGTTGTTCTCGAAATCTTGACAAATCAATGGGTTTTGTTAGTGATCACACTTTTTAGTGCTTATATCTTGAATGCTGAGATTCCACTGTTTTCTTTGAAGATTAAAAAGTTTAACCTTAAGGATAATGCACTCCAAATTGTCTTTTTATTCCTTTCTTTTTTATTGTTGATTTTTTTCCAATATGCAGGAATTCCATTGGTCATCATTGGGTATGTACTACTGTCAATAGTGAGCAATAAATTTTTATTGGATGAGAAAAAAAAGCGTTAAAAGAAAGCCGCCTGTAACTCGCAGGACTAAAAAGAAGGCTTCTTTTTTCTCTGGAAAGGTGTTGCGTTTTACAATCAGTTCTTGTTTTATAGTTCTATTTTTAGGACTGGGGTACCATTATCGAAATGGTCTAGCCTATTATTTTAGTTTTAAATCAAGTAAGGTTTTGCAACAGGAAGCGGAGGACAAGCGCATTTCAGATGTTAGAAATTACCAGGTTTTAGATAAGCATGAAGGAAAAGCAATTGGACTTGATGTTTCTGAATATCAAGGAAAAATCAGCTGGATGGATGTTGATACCTTAGAAAATAAATATCCCGTGCACTTTGTATTTATTCGTGCTACTGTGGGTAGTGACCGATTGGATAAGCAATTTGATGACAATTGGCTTGGCGCCAAAAAAAACAAACTGATTCGAGGAGCCTATCATTACTATCGTCCTAACGAAAATTCTATAGAACAAGCTGAACTTTTTATTAAAACAGTAACTTTAAGAAAAGGAGATTTACCTCCTGTTCTGGATATTGAAAAACTACCTGAAAATCAGTCTGTGGAGCGACTAAAAGTGGGGCTAAAAAGATGGTTAAAAAAGGTAGAGGAACATTATAAAGTAAAACCTATTATTTATACCGGTGAAAGATATTATGACGATTTTTTAAAAGAAGAATTTAGTGATTATCTTTTTTGGATTGCCAACTATAATTTCTATCGTGAGAATATAGAAGAGGATTGGTTGTTTTGGCAATTCACTGAAAAAGCTTCTGTTTCTGGAATAAAAGGCAATGTTGATGTAAATATCTATAATGGTGATTTGCAGCAGTTGCGATTTATTACCATTGAATAACGCGATTTAGTTACTAAGATTAGGATTATTTTTTTGGAGCGAAAAAAGTAATTCCAATTATAATGATTAGTACAATTATAAATACGGCTACTGAAATCGCATTTGCAAAATTAACAGTCCATCCAGCCCAAGCCATTCTTTTTGGTGGTAAAATTCGTTTGTCTTCTTTGTTGTAATAAAAGATTCCCAACTTCCAATTGTTAGGGTCTTTGTGCCATTTCTCTAAAGTTTCTTTGCTTGGTTTTTCGTTTTGATTCATTGTAGGGTTAGTTTTTAGATTAAGAATTTTTTGGTTGCTAAAGTTGTGTCAAGGAAAATATATTTGTTCCTAAGCTTCATAAGAATCAAGAAATGTACTCAATAGCTTTTAGTAGTTCTATAGTTTAGTGCTTCGGAAGGGGGCGAGAGTATCGAGAGCCTTCCTTGCTCAATTATTCTTAATAGTGTTTTTTTGTAACATCCAGTCACCCCCTCCTTCGGAGGGGATCGGGGGGGGAGGTCTTTAAAACTCGATTTTTTTCTTTCTCAATTCGAAATTCTGTCCTAGGTACACGCGACGTACCATTTCATCTTCTACTAATTCTTCTGGCACTCCTGCTTTTAGAATTCCTCCTTCAAACATAAGGTAAGTTTTATCAGTAATAGCTAAGGTTTCCTGTACGTTGTGATCCGTGATGAGAATTCCGATATTTTTATTTTTTAATTGCGCTACAATTCTTTGAATGTCTTCTACAGCAACGGGATCGACACCAGCAAAAGGTTCGTCCAGCAGGATAAATTTAGGGTCGGTAGCTAGGCATCGTGCAATTTCGGTACGACGACGTTCTCCTCCAGACAGTAAATCACCTCGATTTGTGCGGATGTGCTCTAAACTAAATTCATCGATTAGGCTTTCCATTTTGGCAACTTGCTCTTCTTTAGAAAGGGTAGTTAGTTGTAAAACACTCAAGATATTGTCTTCGATGCTTAATTTTCTAAAAACAGAGGCTTCTTGTGCTAAATAGCCAATTCCTTGCTGCGCCCTTTTGTACATAGGATAATCGGTAATATTTAAATCGTCAAGATAAATGTTACCTGAATTTGGTTTAACCAATCCTACAATCATATAGAAAGAAGTTGTTTTTCCAGCACCGTTAGGACCTAGCAGACCAACGATTTCACCTTGATTTACTTCGACCGAAATTCCCTTTACGACACTTCTGCCTTTGTATGTTTTTACTAAATTCTCAGCTCTTAAAATCATATGCTTTGGTTTAAACGTTAATCGTTTAATTTGGTTAATCGTTTCAAATAAACGAATAACCAAATTAAGAAATAACCCTATTAACAATTATTTAGTTTCTTCCCAAGTTTAGTTATTGGCCTAACAAGGTCAGGAACTACTTTTTAATCAAAAAGAAGAGTGTTATTTTGTTGTGGTTTCTTCTAATGCTTCCCAGAACTCATACGCTCTACGTAAATGAGGTACTACGATGGTTCCACCAACTAAGGTTGCAATTCCCATTGCTTCCATCATTTCGTCTTTCGTTACTCCAATTTTATGACTGGTTTCCAAATGGTATTTTACACAATCGTCACAACGTAAAACAGCCGAAGCTACTAGGCCCAATAGTTCTTTTGTTTTCACATCAAGAGCACCAGCAGCATACGCATTAGTGTCAAGGTTGAAAATACGTTTCACTATTTTGTTGTTGTCAGCCAGTAATTTTTCGTTCATTCTAGAACGGTATTCATTAAATTCTTCAATAATAGCAGCCATAATTATTCTTTTTTATTTTTAGATACAAATACCGAGATAAAGATACTTGCTTCATAGATTAGTAACATTGGAATTGCAACAATAGTTTGGCTTACTACATCTGGCGGCGTTACGATGGCAGCTATAATAAGAACAAGTACAATTGCATATTTTCTATAGGTTCTTAAAAATTCAGGGCTTACAAGTCCTAGTTTTGTCAAGAAATAGATGATAATAGGTAATTCAAAAAACAATCCACTTGCCAGCACGGATGTTTTTACCATTCCGATATAAGAATCAAGTGTGAATTGATTGAGTACTACAGGACTGACTGTAAAGGTAGCGACGAAGTTTACTGACATGGGAATCACTACAAAATAGCCAAATAATACTCCGATAAAGAAAAGTAGTGATGAAAAAAAGATGAATGCTTTGGCGTTTTTCTTTTCGTTTACATAAAGTGCAGGACTGATAAATTTCCATATTTCCCATAGGATATAAGGGAAACTTAGAATAAAACCGGCCAGAATACAGACCCAGATAAATACATTTACTTGTCCTTCCATCTCTGTATTCTGAATGATAAACGGCATTTCAGTAATACAAATACTATCTGCAAATCCCAATGAATGGGATAGGTCACAGAAAAAATGATAGGTAAAGAATGAAGGTCTGGTGGGCCCAAATATAATGGTGTCAAATAAGTAATCACTAAAAAAATAAGTGGCAAAAGCCATAATTATTATTGCTATTGTACTACGTACTAATAACCATCTTAAATCTTCAAGATGATCTAAAAACGACATTTCGTTTTGGTTTTTCTTTGCCATTATGCTATTCCTTCTTTTAAAATATCGTGTAAATGTAAAACGCCTTTGTACTCGCCATGGTCTACCACGACTAATTGTGTAATAGAGAAATCTTCGAGAATATTCAATGCGTCAACAACCATATCGTTGGATTGAATTAATTTTGGATTTTTAGTCATAATGTCCTTCGCAGTTAATTCTGAAAATGAATCTCTTTCGTTCAACATTCTTCGTATGTCACCATCGGTTATAATTCCGATAACTTTATCGTTTTCAATAACTGCGGTAACACCAAGGCGTTTCTCTGAGATTTCAAAAATAACTTTTTTGATTGGGGTATCAGGTGAAACCATTGGTTTTAAAGTATGCTCTAACATGTCTTTAACCTTGAGTAATAATTTTTTGCCCAAAGCACCTCCAGGATGATATTTAGCAAAATCCTCTGGTTTAAAATTTCTGATTTCCATTAGGCAAACTGCAATAGCATCACCCATAACAAGCTGTGCAGTTGTGCTGCTAGTAGGCGCTAAGTTAATCGGGCAAGCTTCTTTTTCTACAGTGGTGTTCAACACAAAATCAGAACCTTTTGCAAGGAAAGAGGTCATATTTCCAGTTATGGCGATCAATGTGTTTCCAAAACGCTTTAAAAGAGGGACTAAAACCTTTATTTCTGGACTGTTTCCGCTTTTGGAGATACATATAATAATATCCTCATTTTGTACCATCCCTAAATCACCATGAATGGCTTCAGAGGCATGAAGAAACATAGAAGGCGTCCCAGTTGAATTAAAGGTAGCGACCATTTTCTGGGCAATGATGGCGCTTTTTCCTATTCCGGTAACGATTAATCGTCCCTTGGAATTGTAAATTGCTTGTGTAGCTTTTGAGAAATTTTCGTCAAGAAAGTCTGTCAGTTTTTTAATAGCTTCACTCTCAGTAAGTATGGTTTTTTTGGCAATAGCCAAAATATTTTCTTTAGAAATCAAAACAGAATATTTTAAATTTGTGAGTGTAAAAGAAAGTTGTATCTTTATATGGTGCAAATTTATACAAAATACCACATAATACCATACAATAAAGAATGAATTCAAATGAAATTGATATCCATAAAGAATTAAAGAAATATTTTGGCTTTAGCCAATTTAAGGGGCTGCAAGAACAGGTGATTAAAAGTTTACTCAATAAACAAAATACATTTGTAATTATGCCTACAGGCGGTGGTAAATCGCTCTGTTATCAACTCCCCGCTTTAATTCAGGAAGGAACAGCAATCGTTGTTTCTCCTTTGATTGCTTTAATGAAAAACCAAGTAGATGCCATTAGGAGTTTATCTACAGAAAGAGGTATTGCCCATGTTTTAAACTCATCACTGACAAAAACAGAAATTGCTCAAGTTAAAGCGGATATTACTTCTGGATTAACGAAGTTGCTCTATGTTGCGCCAGAATCTTTGACAAAAGAGGAAAATGTCAACTTTCTTAAAAATGTAACCATATCTTTTGTAGCGATTGATGAAGCGCATTGCATCTCCGAGTGGGGGCATGATTTCAGGCCAGAATACAGAAATCTAAAAAACATCATTAAACAATTAGGTGATGTACCAGTCATTGGTCTTACCGCTACCGCTACTCCAAAAGTTCAGGAAGATATTCTGAAAAATTTAGATATGTGTGACGCAACTACTTTTAAAGCATCATTTAACAGGCCTAATCTATATTATGAGGTACGCACAAAAACAAAAAATGTTGAATCAGATATTATTCGTTTTATAAATCAGCACAAAGGGAAGTCTGGAATTATTTATTGCCTTAGCCGTAAAAAAGTGGAAGCCATTGCTCATGTATTACAAGTTAACGGAATTAGTGCCGTTCCTTATCATGCCGGATTAGACGCAAAAACACGTGCAAGACATCAGGACATGTTTCTTATGGAAGATGTAGATGTAGTGGTAGCGACGATTGCTTTTGGGATGGGAATTGATAAACCAGATGTTCGTTTTGTAATTCATCATGATATTCCAAAATCACTGGAAAGTTATTATCAAGAAACGGGTCGTGCCGGTAGAGACGGTGGAGAAGGACATTGTCTGGCTTACTATTCGTATAAAGATGTAGAAAAGCTAGAAAAATTTATGTCTGGTAAACCGGTTGCCGAACAGGAAATTGGGTTTGCTTTACTACAAGAAGTAGTGGCCTATGCAGAAACTTCTATGTCAAGAAGAAAGTTTTTACTCCATTATTTTGGTGAGGAATTCGACAGTAAAACTGGTGAGGGTGCTGATATGGATGACAATGTAAGAAATCCAAAAGCGAAAGTAGAAGCCAAAGATCAGGTTGTGAAATTACTAGAAGTAGTACGAGATACGAAGCATTTATATAAATCTAAAGAGATTGTTTTTACCTTAATTGGCAGAGTCAATGCTGTAATAAAAGCACATAGAACTGATTCTCAATCTTTTTTCGGTTGTGGTGTTGCTTTTGATGAGAAATATTGGATGGCCTTATTGAGACAAGTGCTTGTGGGAGGCTATTTATCTAAAGATATTGAAACCTATGGTATCGTAAAAATAACAGGTAAAGGATTGGATTTTATTAAAAAACCAAGTTCTTTTATGATGTCTGAAGATCATGAATACAATGAAGCCGGAGACGAAGCAATTGTAAGTGCATCTAAATCTTCGGGAGCAATAGATGAAGTGTTGATGGGTATGTTGCGTGATTTGCGTAAAAAAGCATCTAAAAAGCTGGGAGTACCGCCATTTGTTGTTTTTCAAGACCCTTCACTTGAAGATATGGCCTTAAAATATCCTATTTCTCTCCATGAATTGATAAATATTCATGGAGTCGGAGAAGGAAAAGCGAAGAAATATGGTGCCGAATTTGTCGAATTAATAAATCGTTATGTGATAGATAATGAGATTATACGGCCAGATGATTTGGTTGTAAAATCGACAGGAATCAAGTCAGCCATGAAATTATATATTATTCAAAATGTCGACAGAAAATTGTCTTTAGATGATATCGCTAAAGCGAAAGGGTTGACAATGGAAGCCTTGCTTAAGGAAATGGAGCAAATTGTCTATTCAGGGACTAAATTGAATATCAAATATTGGGTCGATGAAATGCTTGATGATGATCAGCAAGAGGAGATTTATGATTATTTTATGGAATCAGAATCAGATAAGATAGAAGGGGCCTTAAAAGAATTTGAAGGGGATTACGACATTGATGAATTGCGCTTAATGCGAATAAAATTTATCAGCGAAGTCGCGAATTAAAAAAAGTATTCAGTTTACAGTAATCAGTTTGCAGAATTTAGTGTTCAGAAATACAGTAAACTGAATACTAATTACTGACTACTGATTACTTTCTTCATAAAGTTCACCACGATGTGGTTTCAAGGCATCACGTACTTGAATCATGTTTTCATCAGTAACGACCATAAAAGCAATAGCCTGCATTTCGCCTTGAATTGTAAAACCGGTAATATTTAAAGGCAACTTTTCTATTGCTATATATTCTTTTAAGTGAATTTCGTGATGTTCAGCAGTTTTTGCCGAAGCAGGGCCACGGAAATCCCATATTAGTTTTATTTGTCTAGACATGCTAAATTAGTATAAGGTTCAAGAGGCAAAGTTACAAAGTTTAGAAGACGAAAAACAATTACCGACAAAACAAACAATCAAATCCACTTCAAAATACTATTTTTGCACTTTGTTTTTCGATAAAGACAAGGAATAGATAACCGAATTATCACTCAAAAATGCCTCAAGAACACCTATTACAAGTCTCTCCGGAAATTGCTGCAAACGAAATGTTGCTAAAGGAATACCTTGGAAAACTGCTAAAGATTTCTCCAAAAGAAATTCAGCATGTTTCTATTTTAAAGCGTTCTATTGATGCACGTCAAAAAGCAATTAAAATCAATCTGAAAGTGACGGTTTATTTGAAAGGAGAGCCTTTTGAAGAAAATAAAATACAACTTCCTGATTACGGAAATGTAGCAAACGCTCAAGAAGTAATTGTTGTTGGGGCTGGGCCTGCCGGACTTTTTGCCGCCTTGCAGCTTATTGAATTGGGCTTAAAGCCAATAGTGATCGAAAGAGGGAAAGATGTTCGTGGCCGCCGTCGTGACTTGAAGGCGATCAATGTAGATCATCTTGTAAATGAAGATTCTAATTATTGCTTTGGAGAAGGCGGAGCAGGAACGTATTCTGACGGAAAATTATATACACGATCTAAAAAAAGAGGTGATGTAACTCGAATTTTGGAATTATTAGTGGCGTATGGTGCTACTCCAGATATTTTAATAGAAGCACATCCACACATTGGAACCAATAAATTACCTCAAATTATTCGGGATATTCGAGAGAAAATCATCGAGTGTGGCGGGCAAGTGCTGTTCGAAACCCGTGTGACTGATGTTTTAGTAAAAAATAATGAAGTTCAAGGAATCGTAACCCAAAAGGGAGATACGATTTTAGCCAATAAAATGATTTTGGCTACGGGGCATTCTGCAAGAGATATTTTTGAATTATTAGATAGGAAAAAGATATTTATTGAGGCGAAACCTTTTGCCTTGGGCGTTAGAGCAGAGCATCCGCAATCCTTAATTGACAGTATTCAGTATAGCTGTGATTATCGGGGCGAACTTTTGCCACCGGCGCCTTATAGTATTGTGAAGCAAGTGGGAGGCAGAGGAATGTATTCCTTTTGTATGTGTCCCGGCGGTGTGATTGCGCCTTGTGCGACAAGTCCTGGTGAAGTGGTGACTAATGGTTGGTCTCCTTCAAAAAGAGATCAAGCTACGGCAAATTCTGGTATTGTAGTCGAATTGAAGCTGGAAGATTTTAAGCCTTTCGCAAAATATGGAGCTCTTGCCGGAATGGAGTTTCAAAAAAGTATCGAGCAAAAAGCATGGCATTTGGCTGGGGAAAGCCAAAAAGTTCCCGCGCAACGCATGATTGATTTTACACAAAGTAAAGTTTCTTCGGAAATTCCGAAAACCTCTTATGTTCCTGGAACTACATCAGTAGAAATGGGTCAAGTTTTTCCAGGTTTTTTAACTCAGATTTTAAGGGAGGGCTTTTCTGAATTTGGGAAATCCATGCGTGGGTATTTGACTAACGACGCGATATTGCATGCACCAGAATCAAGAACATCGTCACCTGTACGAATCCCAAGAGACCCAATTACCTACGAACATCTACAGATAAAAGGATTGTATCCTTGTGGAGAAGGAGCAGGTTATGCGGGTGGAATTATTTCGGCTGCTATTGATGGCGAGAAATGTGCCTTGATGATTGGCGAAAGTCTACATAAAAAACCCTCGATTTAATTTTATATAAATCGAGGTTGGTATTTTTAGTTGTTCTTTCTAATTAAGGAATCAGAATTATTTTCCCAGTACTTTTTCTGCTTTCCAAGAAATCATGTGCTTTTTTACCTTCAGATAATTTAAAGGTAGTAGGAGTTGCAATAGTAATTTTATTGCTGCTAATCCAGTCAAACAATTGATGGGCTCTTTTAATGCGTTGTTTTTTAGATGTTAAATAGCTCCATAAATCACCACCGGTTAAGGTTTTTGAAGTGTCCATTAACATTCTTGGGTTGATAAAATCTGGATCTCCGCCTGCCATACCAAAAAATACTACTTGTCCACAAGTTTTGGTTACTTCAAAACTATCACTTAATGTGCTGCCTACACTGTCGTAAACTACATCTACTCCATTGGGACAGTATGATAATACCTTAGATTTCCAGTCTTCAGAATATAAAAACACTTTGTTAGCTCCGTTTTTTAAAGCCATTTCTGCTTTAGATGCTGATGAGGTTAGACCAATAACGGAGGCGCCTAATAATTTGCTGATTTGAGTCAAAAACTGACCGACTCCTCCCGCTGAAGCATGGATGAGTACTGTTTCTCCTTTTTGTGTTTTATGACTGTCAGTCGCTAAATAATGAGCGGTTAATCCTTGAAGAAGAATGGTGGCGGCGGTTTCGAAACTAATGGCATCTGGTAAAGGAATAGCATGTTCAATTTGAACGGCTACCAATTCTGCATTAGCTAAGGGGACATCAGCAAATGCAATACGATCTCCAACATTGAACTTAGTATTGTTTGAATCAACCACTACACCTGCACCTTCGTAACCTGCAATAAAAGGAGGATTTCCTTTTAAATGATAATTTCCTTTTCGGCGGTACACATCTGCATAATTTAATCCTATCGCACGCATTTCGACTAGAATTTCATTTTTTTTAAGAGTTGGTGTTGGTATGTCGATATATTCAAGAACATCTGAAGTACCAAATGCCGAAAAAGTAAGTGCTTTCATATTTAAAATTGTATTTCTTTGAAAGGCAAAGTGAATTAAAAATCAGTAGGGTTTTCTACAATCATAAAAAAGATATAATTGATGTTAGCTAACTTATTTTTTTTAAAAGATGTTTGTGGATTTTGTCGTACAATAATTTTTCATCAATTGGTTTGGATATGTAATCATCCATTCCTACGGAGATGCATTTTTCTACGTCGGCAGTGGTGACATCAGCAGTAAGGGCAATAATTGGAATTTTAGAATTCAGAACATTACGGATGTATGAGGTAGTCTCAAAACCATTCATTATTGGCATTTGTAAGTCCATTAAAACGATATCATAGTCATTTTTTTGAAGTAAATCGACAGCAATCTGGCCATTATCAGCTATCTCAATATCAAATCCAAAATCTAATAATATTATTTTAATTAAAAGTTGATTTAAGATTACGTCTTCGACAACTAATACTTTTATTCCTTTGGTCGTTGATTCTTTGGAAATATCAAGTCCTATCGTTGCCAGTTCGGTGGCGCTTGCGATTTCTTTTGGGTTCGGTTTCATAAAATTCATTGTAAACCCAAAAGAGGATCCTTTTCCTTCTTCACTAAATGCTATTATTGTTCCTCCTTGCATTTCGACCAATTGCTTAACGATAGCAAGACCGAGCCCTGTTCCTCCATAAGAATTACTAATTGCTTTTGTAGCCTGTTCGAAATTTTTAAAGATGTGCGCGAGTCTGTCTTGAGCAATTCCAATGCCCGTGTCGGTTACAAGAATTTCAATGGTACAAGATTCAGTATCCTCGTTCAACAGGCGCGTGTTTACGCTTATTTTTCCTTTTGAAGTAAATTTAAGAGCGTTACTCATTAAATTTAAAATAATTTGACGCAAACGCATCGGATCCCCAATCAAAAGTGTAGGGATAGCTGGATCATAGTTATGGGATAGCGCTATGTTTTTTTCCAACATCTTTTGTTCAAAAAGATGAAGCGTCGCAGAAATGGACTTCGATAGTTTAAAAGCCGTTTTCTCAAAGCTCATCATTCCAGCATCTACCTTTGCTATGTCTAAGATGTCATTAATTAAAATAATTAAAGCATCTCCTGATTCTTTTATGGCAGTAATATATTCGGTTTGGGATTGATTTAACTCTGTCTTTAAAACGACATTGGTAAATCCAATAATCGCATTCATTGGAGTTCTAATCTCATGGCTCATATTTGACAAAAATTGCTGCTTTGACCTCACGGCTTCTTCTGCAATAAGTGTTTTTTGCTCTGCATTAATTTTTGATTCAATTAATGCGTTTTTTGCCAAGACTTGTTCGGTTACTTCGTAGGCGATTATAGTTACTCCCGATATCGTTTTGTCTGCCTCATAATAAGGCTGATATACAAAGTTAAAATAAGCCTGCTCTAATTGGCCATTGCGAACTAAAGGCGCCAAAAGTTCATTTCCGTAAAACGGAATTCCTGTGGTGTAGACCTTATTCAACAATACAGGAAATTCCTTATCCTTAAGTTCAGGCAAAATAGTGGTAAATTCTTTTCCTTCGACGTCATTACCCTTTCCCCACATGTTTTTGATACTGTCATTTGCTAAAGTAACTACCATCTTTTCACCTTTTAATATTGCTATGGCAAAAGGGGATTTAGTAAGCAACATATTATAGCGTTTCTCACTGTCTTCAATTTTTTTCGATGCTTTTTTTTCAGTCTCACGCTGTTTCTCCCATGCTTTTTTTTCTTTCGATTGAAGTTCAACGGATAATCGCCGTACTTCAGAAATATCTTTGATTGCCAAAAGGATTAATTGCTCTCCATGTGTTTTTTGATAAATGCTTTTAGCATTAAATAATATTGTTTTTTCACCTCTATCAGAAAATAGATTTGTTACTTCCAGATCCTGAGAACTTATGTCAATGGTAAGAATATTTTGAATTAGCAAGCGTAATTCTGGGATATCCCATTGCTTGTTGTTTAGGTCGAAAAGAGCAATTCCTTCGGCCTCGTCCTTACGGATGGAATATTCTTTACAAAAAGATTTACTGGCCGATTTGATTTCTAAGTCTTCATTGAGTATCAACATGGGTTCATTGATCGTCGCAATAATTTCTTCGGAATATTCGTATGATTCTGCTAATAGTGCAATATGATTTTTCAGTTCTTTATTTTCAGTCACATCTTCAATCATCTGAATGATGTAATTCACATTATTATTTTTGTCTAGCAATGGTGAGTTAACAACACTCCAGTAGCGTTCTTCAAATTCACCCCCTTCTGATCGGGGTCTTCTAATATCATGTTTTTGAATGTCCATTTTATCGGCAACATGATACTGAAGTACGCGATTTAAAGAAGTCCGTAACTTATTCAGTACGTCTGACGATTTATTTGTGGGATTATCAGGAAACACATCAAAAATGCTTTTGTTTACAACATCTGCCCGTTCAGTCATTGTAGCTTTTAAATAGGCATCAGAGATAGTAACTATATTAAAATGGGAATCTAACACTAGTAATAGCGCTGGAGATTGTTCAAATAGGCTGATGTAGTCGCTACTATCCATAGAATATTAAATTAAATACTGCGGTATTTTTATGCTTTTAAATCGTAATAATTTAAGATTCCTTTTTTAATAAAAATCAGGTAAAGATACATAAAAAACGATGCGATATTATTTAATTATTTGGTAGTAAATCATTCGGATAAAAATAAATTATAGTTTGCGATTTTGGCTTATAAAATGATTTATTTTAGCGGAACTATTCCTTTTTTCAGTAAAAATTTAGAGGTATTATTATAGGTTTAATGTTTTTTTAGCCACTATTATTGGTTGCGATTAATTCGCTATCTTTAATTTCAATGTATGAAAGCAAGTCGAAAAACAAGATTGGTCGTTGTTTTTCAACTTGTCCATGAAATGATTGGAATTGTTTTGAATTTGTTATTCTGTATCAGCTATAAAGTCAAGGGCTATAGAATTCATGCAGTATCTTTTTCCCGTGGGGGCAGGGCCATCATCAAAAAGATGACCTAAATGACCATCACATCTTCCACAAAGGGCTTCAATTCGCTCCATGCCTAGCGAGTTGTCTTTTTTATAAATAACACTGTTTTTATTGTCTTGTTCGAAAAAACTCGGCCAACCGCAGCTACTTGAAAATTTGGCTCCAGAACGAAATAATTTGTTACCGCAGGCCGCACAGTAATAGGTTCCTTTTTCATCTGTGTTCCAAAATTTTCCTGTAAAAGGTCTTTCGGTATCGGCATTTCTAGTTACTTCATACACATCTTCGGGTAATACTTTTTTCCACTCGGCATCCGTCAGATGTAGTTCTGTGGTATCTGTATTAGAATAAAATGGGTTTTCCGGTTTGCTAATTTTATTTTCCATAATTTTTGATTTTTGTAGTTTAGTTTGCTTTTTCGCTGTTTGGCCGTAGGTAATAGATAGAAGTAACTGAAGCAAAAATATAGAGCTCATAATTGCTATTCTTTGCATGTGTAAGTGCTAGTCGTTTGGGGTAGGAACACCTGTTTTAGTATGCCGTTTTGATAGTTAATGGTTTTATTTTATTGTTTGTAACAAATATAAGCATCGATTCTGCTTTGTGGTGTGTTATACTTTGGGTATTAACAGCTATTTATATAAGTTTTAACTATTGTTATTTATGGATAGAAAGTGTTTTTGATTTTGCTGCTGACTAATTCTTATAATCCTGTTCTCATGTTAACTAAATGTTTTTTAAATCCCACTTTTTCATAAGCTCTAATTGCCGAGGGATTATCATTATAGACATCTAACCTCATTTCTGTTATGTTTTGAGACTGACACCATTCTTTTAGGGTATTAATAATAATTCCATTGATTCCCTTTCCTCTGTATTTGGGATCCGTATACATAAATCCTAGATAAGCGTAACTGTCGTGATTCAAATAGGGTTTTGCTGTTTCTATTCGAGCATAACCGGAGCCTACAATTTCAGAGTCGATTTCAGCAACGAGTATTTCAATATGCGGTGCGCTAATCATCATTTCGATGTCGTAATAATTAATTTTACCCTCTTTTAAAGTAGGGTCAAAAGGGCGTTCGGCAGTAATGATTCCTTTTTCAAATTCTAGAAGTAACTTCAAGTCTTCTAGTCGTGCTTTGCGGATATTTATTTTATTCATTTTCATAGCGGTTTTTGGTTATCAAAAGTAAGAAAGAATCTGCGAATGGTTTTTATCGAATACAGATCTAATTCCAACGAATTGTTTTAACTTCAACAAATCGAAACAGAACGTTAAAGGATACGCTATTATTTAACTTTTGTGTATTTTTGTAACGCTAAAAATAATTATGATAGAAGAAAATGTAATATTAGTTAATAAGGACGATGAACAAATTGGATTGATGCCCAAGTTAGAGGCGCATGAAAAAGCAGTTTTACATCGTGCTTTTTCAGTTTTTGTTTTGAATAGTAAAAATGAAATCATGCTGCAACAGCGTGCTCATCAAAAATATCATTCTCCGCTACTTTGGACAAACACCTGTTGTAGTCATCAAAGGGAAGGGGAGTCAAATATTGAGGCTGGGAGTAGACGATTGTTTGAAGAAATGGGTTTTAAAACAGAACTCAAAGAACTTTTTCATTTTATATACAAAGCTCCGTTTGATAATGGTTTAACAGAGCATGAGCTTGATCATGTCATGATTGGTTATTATGATGAAAGTCCACTGATAAATCCAGAAGAGGTAGAAGCCTGGAAATGGATGGCTATTGATGAAGTGAAATATGACATGCAAGAACATCCTGAGATTTATACCGTTTGGTTTAAAATAATTTTCGATGAATTCTATCATTTTTTGGAAGATCATAAAATTTAATACTATCCTAACCCTTAATTTGCTTATCCAAAATTCATTCGTGATTTCTAACGGAGGCAAAGGTTTAAATTATAAATAAGTATGAAAGTAACTATAAGTAGAAAGGCTCATTTTAACGCAGCACATCGATTGTATCGTAAGGATTGGACTTTCGAGAAAAATGATGCTGTCTTTGGAAAATGCAACAATCCTAATTATCACGGACACAACTATGAGTTAATTGTAGGTGTTACTGGTGAAATTGATCCTGAGACTGGTTATGTCATGGATATAAAGATTTTATCGGATATCATTAAAGACGAGGTAGAGAATCAGTTCGATCATAAAAATTTAAATGTAGATGTTCCCGAATTTGAAAACCTCAATCCTACAGCCGAGAATATAGTCGTGGTTATTTGGAATAAAATAAGAAAGAGAATTAAGGCAGAATTTGATTTAGAAGTCATTCTATATGAGACTCCCCGTAATTTCGTAACGTATAAAGGAGAGTAATGGAATTAAAAATAGGGGATAGTATTCCGAATTTTAAAGCGAAAGATACCAATGGAAATGACTTTAACAGTCAAAAATTAGTTGGACAAAAACCATTAGTCATTTATTTTTATCCTAAAGACAATACACCAGGATGCACCGCACAGGCATGCAGCTTTAGAGATCAATATGAAGACTTCAAAGACTTAGGCGCTGAGGTTATTGGAATTAGTAGTGATAGTGTCGAGTCTCATCAAAAATTCTCCAAACAGTATAAATTGCCGTTTATTCTTTTATCAGATCACGATAAGAAAATCAGGAAACTTTTTGGCGTTCCTTCTGGAATGTTCGGTTTGCTTCCGGGAAGAGTGACTTATGTTACCGACAAAGAAGGAGTAATAATAATGATTTTTGATAGTATGATGGCTTCAAAACATATTCCAAAAGCGTTAGAAGCAGTTAAAAAACTAGTTTCTTAATTCAGAAAACAGCATTATATATTTGTAAAACAGAGAAAGCTGTTTTTTTAAAATAAATGAAAATGAGTAAAAAAATATATCCATTACAGTTTAATCCCATATTAAAGGAGAGGATTTGGGGGGGCGAAAAACTGAAAACCGTTCTCAATAAATCAATTACGTCAAATATAACAGGAGAAAGTTGGGAGTTATCAACCGTTGAAGGTGATGTTAGTGTCATTGCTAATGGAGATTTGAAAGGGAAGTTATTGACCGACGTTATTGATGAAGCTCCAAATGAAATGTTAGGGACAGCCGTTCATGAACGTTTTGGGAGGCAGTTTCCATTACTCTTTAAATATTTAGATGCTCGAGAAGACTTATCAATTCAAGTTCATCCCAATGATGCTTTGGCAAAGAAAAGGCACAATTCTTTTGGAAAAACAGAAATGTGGTACATCATGCAAGCGGATGAAGGATCGGAGATAATTGTTGGCTTCAAGGAAGATTCTAATGCACAAGAATTTTTAGAAAAGGTAGAAAGTAAAACCTTAGTTTCTATCCTGGATAGTGTAGAAGTAAAAGAAGGGGATGTATTCTTTCTTGAAACAGGAACGGTGCATGCTATAGGTGCGGGATTAGTAGTGGCAGAGATTCAGCAAACATCAGATATTACTTATCGAATTTATGACTTTGATCGGGTAGATGCACAGGGCAATACCAGAGAGTTGCATTTAGATTTAGCTGTTGAAGCTATAAATTATCACAAGCTAGATACCCGTAGAGAATATTTAGAGGAAGAAAATCAGTCAAACACAATTGTAAACTGTCCTTATTTCACGACAAATTTTATTCCGTTGACAGATGCGATAAACATTTCGAAGACTGGAAATAGTTTTACGGTATATATGTGTATTGACGGAGCATTTGAAATAGAGTACAATAAGGATATCTATCAGTACAAAAAAGGAGACACAGTACTAATTCCTGCAGCGATGGACTATTATGCAATCAGTGGAAAAGCTTCAATTTTAGAAATTTACATTTCATAGTTAGTAATAGAAAGATTATATGTACTTTTGCAGACGCAAATTAAAATTAAAAATAAAATGGCAAATATTAAGAACTTAAAAAAAGACATCAACTACGTATTAGGAGATATTATTGAAGCAGTTTACTTGTTCGAGATTTCTACTACTGGCAAACCAACAACTGAAACTAATGATTTAATTGATGAAGCTATCGCTGCTTTTGATGTTTTGATCACAAAAGTGAACGCTAAGAATGTAGAAGATAAAAAAGCACACTTCAAACAAATCAATGTTGAATTGGAACAAACTGCAAATCAATTGATTGCTAAAATCAACGAATTGTAGTCAAGAAAAACGATAAAAAATAGCAGATTTGTTTTGGAAAACACGAATTCATCTGTATATTTGCACCCGTAATGAGACGCCAGCGTAGCTCAGTTGGCTAGAGCAGCTGATTTGTAATCAGCAGGTCGTGGGTTCGAGTCCCTCCGCCGGCTCATCGTAAAACCATCTAACTTTCGTTAGATGGTTTTTTTATTTTAGACCTAGTGAGATTACTCATTTTGGCAGTTTTTGAATAGAAAAAATAATCTTAAATTAAATAGGTTTTTTATTTGGAGAATTGAAATTCTGCTGTATATTTGCACCCGAAATGAGACGCCAGCGTAGCTCAGTTGGCTAGAGCAGCTGATTTGTAATCAGCAGGTCGTGGGTTCGAGTCCCTCCGCCGGCTCATCTTAAAACCATCTAACTTTTGTTAGGTGGTTTTTTTATGCAATGTGTTTTCGATTTGAAGATGAGGTAAAGGAGGATGGAGTGACTAAGGATTAAGTCGATAATCTGTGGAGCAATAAAAGTCAGGTTTAAGGGATCATAACGAAAACCTGTGGAGTAGCAAAAATTAGGCATATATATTAGTTAGCCTAAAAAGGAAAAACTCAATGTTTCTCACGCCTCTAAAT